>PLNT01000003.1:0-186039 GCA_003141895.1 Bacteroidales bacterium
ACGGCTATGCCCTTTAGGGGGGCAGGGGGGCAAAAGATCAGCTTATCAGTTTATATCCCCTGCCATGTATGTTCAGTATTTTTATGGAAGGATCCTTCCTGAAGTATTTTCTTAACCTCGTTATATAAACATCCATACTTCTGGCATTAAAATAGTTATCATCAATCCAGATGGTTTTCAGAGCGAAGTTTCTTTCCAGTATTTCATTCCCATACCTGCATAACAATTCAAGAAGTTCAGATTCTTTCGTAGTAAGTTTTCTTACCTGCTCATCGAAAACAAGCAGTTGTTTTAAGGGATCAAATGAATACACCCCGATTGTATACGGCCCTTCCTTTTTTATTGGATTGGAAGTTGTTGATCTTCTGAGGATTGCTTCAATACGATAAAGAAGTTCTTCAATTGAAAATGGTTTTGTAATATAATCATCAGCTCCCGATCTGAATCCTTCAAGTATATCTTCTTTCTGATTTTTTGCTGTAAGGAATATAATGGGTATTTCAGGATTTTTAGACCTGATTCCTTTTGCCAGGGTGAGTCCGTCCATTTCAGGCATCATTATATCGAGTATACAAAAGTCAAATGTCCTGGTCAGGTAAGCTTCAAGAGCAAGAGTGCCATTGATAAATAATTCAGTCTCATAGTTTTTAGCGTTAAGATAGTTCTTTAACAGGAGGCCAAGGTTATTATCATCTTCTGCAAGGAGGATTCTGATCTTATTCATTTGTATTATTATTATTATTTAAAAAATAGCCCAGCGGATTCTTATAATTATTTTGAGGAAGAAACAATATGAATTTTGTCCCATGATTAACCTGGCTTTCAACCTTGATTGATCCGTTATGTTCGTCAATAATTTTCTTTACATAACTTAAACCCAGACCGAATCCTTTTACATTATGAACATTACCTGAATGAACACGGAAGAACTTATCAAAGATCCTTTTCATGTTTTCTTTACTGATACCAATTCCTTTGTCTTCAACAATAATCAGAATACCTTTCTTATTATTTTGTGTGGAAATAGTTATTTCAGGATTCTCTTTTGAATATTTAATCGCATTATCAATCAGGTTCGAAATTGCATTAAGAAAATGAATTTCATCGATTAATGCTGCAGTTTTTGTTGCCTGAAGATCAACATGAATGACACCGTTCCTGTTCTTTATCTGGAGTGAGAAATTTTCAACAACTTTATCAATAATCACATTTATATCAGTTTCTACCAGTTTGAGTTTCATTTTCATCCTTTCAAATATTGCCATTTGCAGGACTTTTTCAACCTGGAATTTTAACCTCATGCTCTCATCCGAAATAACTTTTGCCAGACTTTCGATGTTTTTATCTTTTTCAGCGATAGTCTTATCGGCCATCATCTGTGAAGCGAGGGATATGGTTGATATTGGTGTTTTGAGCTCATGCGTCATATTATTAATGAAATCTCTCCTTATTTCCGAAACCTTTTTCTGTCGGAAAATAACAACGAATGTTCCTGTTGAAAGGCCAAGTAATAAAAGTGTAAAAAGCAATGACAGAAATCCAAGTATTCCGATTTTTTCGAACTTATATTGTTGTTCCTGAAGACAATATAATACAATCTGGTTTTGACTTGGTACAGGATCATTAGGGAACAGCTGTATTATGAATTTATTTGTCCCTGGTTTATCCGTAAACCCGGGGGTCTCCCAGATATTGCCGTATCGTCCTGACCTGATTGAGTATTCAAAATCGAGATATATTCCAACAGTATTAAGAGCAGAACGCAGATCATCCTTAATTTTCTCCGGATTTATTCTCTCCCGGATATCCGGAGTATTTCGCAGGATTTTCTCCATAATTTTCTCCAGGAATACTATTTTATTAGTCACTCTCCCTTTTATTTCTGAATTCGATATCTGTACTGATGGTTCGGTAGTCACCTCTGTTGATAATGAAGAGGCATCTTCCGATGAAATGAATATCTTATGTCCTGAACTGGTTATTGCTATTGGTTCTCCGGGGCTATTAAGTCCATACATTTCAAGAAGAGATGAGTTTGGCTGGTACCCATGCAGTTTCTTTGCAAGCGGGGAATTGGCAGGGACTATTGCTGTGACCGAATCAGTAGAGGCAGGATCGATATCTTCAACAATATTTTTAATTAATTCTTTTTCTTCAAGGTTAAGAACCACTGATTCGAGTGCTTTATTGGCAAGGTAACGGAATTGCTGGTCAGTCATGATAAAAGCTTTCCTTATCCAGTATAATTGTATAAGGATTAGGCCTGAAATGGCCAGAAAAAAAAAGATTGCCAATAAAACTATGGTTATCCGTTTCATTACAAAACAAAAGTACTTGTATAAACTCTATTATATCATACTTTAACTTTCTTTAACAGAAGAAGTTCGGAGTGAGCTAAAGTTTTTAGTGCCTAAAGTTATAAGAAGTAGGGTTAGCTGGAGTCTGAAGTGCCTAAAATTTTAAGAAGTACTGAGCAAGCCAGAGTTAACTTAACTCTAGGCACTCTATGCATTCCAGTCACTTTAGGCACTTTTATTAATTTTAACTTTTCATTAAATTATAGTTAATTTTCAGGATATTAGGTTAAAATGTTTTTTTATCCCGGGAATGGGTCATATATTTGTAAAGGATTTGGCACGATATTTGAATCATACGATATAGAGGTTTTTTCATAGGTTAGGTTAGTTTTAGGGTTATCAAAACTGTGGGCCGCGTTCGCGGCCCACTTCTTTTTATTACCCCTTTGAGAGAGTCGCGACCTTTATCACATTAAGATCCTTTTCTCTCGCCACATGGAATAGATGCTTTCTAATATGACTCGATTTCTTTCTCTGGATCCATGTGAGATTTATAATAAACGTTGATCCGTCTTTAAAGATAAGTTGGACTTTTTTTTGTTTATGTGGCATTACAAGTTCCTTTACATCACACCATTTGAACAGGTGAGTTATTGGTTTGATCATTCCGAACTTATACTCAATTTTATCGTGGTCGATCGAAAAAAACAAGTCAGTTCCTTTAAAAGTGGCAAAACATGCAATAATACATACGACCAGGCTTATACCGAACGGAGCAACCGATAATACCGGGGTAATGCTTTTTTGGTCCAGAATAAGACTAACAAATAATACATAAATTCCAGCCAGGAAAAATAATGCAGAAAAACTCCATAACAGGATTTTTCTTCCTTTTGAAAACTCCTCTTCTGAGAGATTATAATACAAGTTTTCCATATGCTAAAGGTTTAGGTAATGTAAATTCTTATCCTTTAATGTTTTAATATCAATATTAAAAACAGCTGTAACATCATCAACTTCTCTGAGACTTGAAGTTATATTATTAAGATCAGATTCATTTTCAGAAACCATTATTTGCAAAAGATAATCAATGTTTTTGAGTTTATTCAAAAGATATGCTTTATCAGCACGATTTGAGATCAGGTTAAATATATTATTCCTGGTATCATTAGCATTAGAAAACCTGCTGAATAACAATTCTATCCCTGGTATTTTGAGAGGAGATATGTTTTTGAGAGAGATACCTAACTTTTTATTTAATGAGAGAGACAGTTTGTAATCAGGCTCTGCAGATACAAGTCCAAGCAGGATATAATCATGACTCTCATCACTATGAAGCTTTAGACGGGTGACTTTTTGAATCTTCTTCATTTTATTTCCTGAGACTTATAAAGTTAGAAAAAAATAAAGAGAAAATGTTTAACTGCTGTAATTATCTTTAAGTCTTTTCCATGCCTGACTGGAGGCTTCCTGTTCTGCCTCCTTCTTTGATGAACCGTGGCCTTCTCCGAATTTCTGTTTATCGATAAACAGTATTGTTGAGAAGACTGATTTCTTCAAGATAAAATCGTATTCTTCGTTGTAGGTAAAAATCAGATTTGATTTATTTTTCTGAACCCATTCAAAAACCAGACTTTTATAATCAGTATCTGTTTTAACAATCAAATCCAGATCGAGGTATTTATTCAGCACATTCTTTATGAAAAGTTTTTTTGTCTTTCTGAATCCTCTGTCGAGAAAAACGGATCCTATCAATGCCTCAAAGGCATCTCCGTAAAGATTTTTTGTAGGGTGGGATGAATTTACCCTGCTGACAAGTATCTTGTTTATCCCCATTGATAATGCAAGATGGTTGAGAACATCGCGGTTGACTATCCGCGATCGTATTTTTGTAAGGAACCCTTCATTTGCGTCAGGAAATTTTTCGAAGAGATAGTCAGAAAGAATTGCATCGAGGACAGCATCTCCCAGGTACTCCAGTCGTTCATTATTTACCTTTTTACCGTTTGACAGGGTAAAGGTTGCAGAACGGTGAATGAAGGCGATCTCATATAATTCGAGATTGCCTGGTTGGAAGCCCAATATTTTGTTTAAACGGGAACGAAATTCCCGTTTATCGGGCAGATATGTACCATTTAATTTTTTCCGGAATAGAGACACTAAAGTTCTGCTTTTTTTACAACTACGGAAGCATTATGACCACCAAATCCAAATGTATTGCTGATAGCATAATTAATTTTCCGTTTCTGGGCTTTATTGAGCGTGAGGTTTAGTTTTTGATCGATATCCGAATCAGGAATTTTGAAGTTAATAGTTGGAGGAACTATATCATGAACAACAGACATTATCGCAGCAATTGCTTCAATGGCACCTGCAGCGCCAAGAAGATGCCCTGTCATGGATTTTGTTGAACTTATATTAAGTTTATATGAATGTTCCCCAAAGACACTTAAAATAGCCTTTGTTTCAGATACATCTCCCAGGGGGGTAGATGTTCCGTGTACGTTGATATAATCTATATCTTCCGGCTTCAGGTTGGCGTCAGCGACGGCAATTTTCATGACATTACGTGCGCCGAGACCATCAGGGTGAGGAGCTGTAACATGATATGCATCAGCAGTTAATCCGGTACCGACTAATTCAGCATATATTTTTGCTCCTCTCGCTTTAGCATGTTCATACTCCTCAACTATCAGAGCACCGGCGCCTTCTCCAAGAACAAACCCATCACGGGTTTGATCAAAAGGTCTTGATGCAGATTTAAACTCAGCATTATTCGTGGATAGTGCCTGTAATGCATTAAAACCGCCAATGCCCGGCTCATTGATACTTGCTTCTGAACCGCCTGTCACAAACATATCGGCTTTCCCCCAGCGGATATAGTTAATTGCATCTATAATTGCATTGGTTGATGAGGCACAAGCAGAAACTGTTGCAAAATTTGGCCCCATGAAACCGTACTTTATTGAGATTGATCCGGCTGCAATATCCCCAATCATCTTGGGAATAAAGAAAGGACTGAACCGGGGAGTCCCATCCCCAAGAACATAATCTTTAATAGCAAGATAGAAGGTCTCAATTCCCCCGATTCCTGAAGCCCATATCACACCAACCCTCTCCTTGTTAATTTTATCAAGGTTTAAGCCCGAATCTGCAATCGCCTCATCTGTAGCAATAAGCGCATATTGCGAAAATAAATCGAGTTTGTTAGCTTCCTTCCTGTCAAAAAACTGTTTAGAGTCGTAGCCTTTAAGTTCGCAGGCAAACTTGGTTTTGAACTTTTCAGTATTAAAACGGGTTATCATTACTGACCCGCTAACACCGTTTTTTAATCCTTCCCAATATTCATGCAAATTATTACCTAAAGGAGTTAAGGCTCCTAGTCCCGTCACTACAACTCTTCTCATAAATGGGTTTTTAAAAATGCAAATTATTTTGCATTCTCCTCAATGTACTTGATAGCATCACCAACTGTGCCGATGGTTTCTGCCTGATCGTCGGGGATTCCAATATTGAATTCTTTTTCGAACTCCATGATTAACTCAACAGTATCAAGAGAGTCTGCACCTAAATCATTTGTGAAACTGGCTTCCGGAGTTANNCTACTCCAAGTTTATCAACTATAATTTCCTTTACTCTTGTGGCAATGTCCGACATAATAATAAATTTTAATTAATATTAATTTTTGAACATGCAAAGAAATATATTTGTACCATATTTTTCAAGAGATTTGATGTTTTTTTATTCATGCTACAGTTTAATGTGTTGATAATTAGAAAAATAATCTTACTTTCAGAGATTATAAAAAATTATTGACAAATATGCTAATTATCANNATCAAAATATGAGGAACATAGCTATTTTGGCCTCCGGCAACGGCACCAACGCTGAAAACATAATTAAATACTTTTCGAACCGAAATACCGCTAAAGTAAGTCTGGTTTTATCGAATAAGCGTCATGCACAGGTTCTTAAAAGGGCAGAAGCACATGATATACGTACAGTATTTTTCGAATATAAGGAATTTTATAATACTGGGAAGGTACTCCGGTACCTTTCACTATACAAAATCGACTTTATTGTTCTTGCAGGTTTTTTATGGCTGGTACCGGAGAGTATAATCGAACAATATCCCGGACGAATAATAAACATTCACCCGGCTCTGTTACCTTCTTACGGAGGAAAAGGAATGTATGGCGAAGCAGTACATAAAGCTGTTATCGAAAGTCACGATAAAGAGTCCGGAATAACAATTCATTACGTTAACAAACTCTATGACAAAGGAGATATTATTTTTCAATCGCGTGTGAAAATCGATCCATCCGACACTCTGGTTTTACTTGCCGAAAAGGTTCATGCTCTTGAATACATTCATTATCCTGAAGTAATTGAAGATCTTGTGGTAAAACTGCCGGATATGTTAATTAAAAGTCCCGAGGAGGCTTAATTCAGAAGTTTTGATCATTTCAAACCTTGCACGGTTTACCTCAGAAACAGGCTCTACGGAGGGTGCTTCAACTTTCAGAGGATCAACAGGTGAGCCATTTTTATAGAACCTGAAATCGAGGTGAGGCCCTGTTGACAGGCCGCTGGTGCCTACATATCCTATTATGTCACCCTGCTTAACAAATTTTCCTGCTGAAATGCCGTCACCAAACCGGCTCAGGTGCATATAACCGGTCGCATAAATGCTGTTGTGCTGGATCTTAACCATCCTTCCGGCTCCGCCTTCATTAGTGGCTGAAACAACCTTTCCATCACCAATTGCATGAACTGCAGTGCCGATAGGAGCAGCGTAATCAACTCCGTAATGAGGACGGATTATTCTAAGTATAGGATGCATTCTTGCCGATGAAAAGTGCGAACTGATCCTTGAAAATTGCAAAGGAGCTTTCAGAAATGCTTTCCTCAGACTTTTCCCATTAACATCAAAAAAAGTCTCTTTCCCATCCTGGATAAACGGGATTGCAGTGACTGTCGAGGCCGGAGTGCTAAACTGTGCACCATAAATTTTACCTGCTCCCAGAGACTTATTATCAATTATAAGTTCCTCATAGATAACTTTAAACTTGTCTCCTTTCTGTAAACCGAAGAAATCAACCGTCCATGCAAATACTTCAGAAAGATCATTAGTCAGCGGCATGGGAAGTCCTTCTGCCTTCATGGCATCCCACAATGAAGTTTCAATTGTTATGGAAGCATACCTGATTTTACTTGTTATTTTCTTGCTAAATCTGGTAATATTCAGAGAATCATTAAAACTGAATACATAGCATGTGGTAGGATCGTGTTCATACACCAGGTATCTGGCTCTGGCATTGCTGTCCCTGTCACAGAAAAGAATATAGTTGTTTCCTGAACGAATATTTCTCACATCAAAAACTTTTTTAGAATTTCTGACTGCCTGATCAATTTCCTGCATACTTACGCCATGCTTAAGGAGAATTTCTGAAAGAAAACCATTGCGTTTTATATGACCCGAAATAAGATTGAATGAATCTGTTGAAATCCCATACATGAAAACCGCATTATTTCCAGGCTTGGTTGCAGCAGAATCTGCTGAAGTTGCAACAGGTTCATTTTTAACAGGTTTAGGATTGTTGCAGGAAAGGGTTATGATCAACAGGAAAATGAATAATATGTAATGAAATTTGAATGAGACTGATTTATCTGTAATGTTCATTATGTGAGAGAGCTACGGTTTTATTACAATGTTGACAATCCTGTTAGGAACCACAATGATATTTGAAGGCGTTGAATTTCCAATCCATTTACGTGATCTTTCATCTGATAGAACAATTTTTATTATCTCTTCTTTTGAAAGGTTCACAGGAAGTTCAATATTGAACCTTGTTTTGCCATTAAACGAAACAGGATAGTTAAAATTATCCTCTTTCAGGTATTCCTCATTGAAATCAGGCCAAGGCTCGTAAGCAAGTGATTTATTGTTACCCAATGACTGCCAAACCTCTTCCGACAGATGAGGCGCGAACGGTGAAAGGATTTTCGTAAATCTGGCAGCTGTGTCAGTGGTGATCTTTCCTTTTTTTGTTGCAAGATTAAGGAATATCATCATGGACGAAATTGCGGTATTGAAGTGAAGACTCTCTATATCACCTTCAACCTTTTTTATCGTCTGATGGAGGCCTTTCAAAACTTCAGGATCTTCATTACCGGTAAATATATTCTCACTGTTTGTAAGAAACCTGCAGGCTCTGCCAAGAAAACCAAATACTCCTTTTACACCTTTTTCATCCCAGGGTTTTGTAACATCCAGGGGACCCATAAACATTTCATAAAGCCTTAAGGAATCTGCTCCGTATTTTGATGTGACATCATCAGGATTTACCACATTTTTAAGTGACTTTGACATCTTGGCAACAATCTGATGAAGCTCGGCACCGGATTCTTTATGGGAATACTTGCCCTCACGTTCTTCAACCAGGTCACCTGAAACTTTTGCTCCTGTTTCTGATTCATAAGCAAAAGCAAGGATCATTCCCTGGTTAAAAAGTCTTTGATAAGGTTCATCAGTCGATACTATTCCCAGATCGAATAGTACTTTGTGCCAGAACCGGCTGTACAGCAGGTGAAGGACAGCATGCTCAGCTCCGCCGATATATAGGTCAACCGGCATCCAGTATTTTTCTTTTTCGCTGTCAAAAATGAGCTTGTCATTTTTTGGATCAATAAACCGGAGATAGTACCAGCATGATCCTGCCCACTGAGGCATTGTGTTGGTTTCCCTACGGCCTTTACGACCATTTTTATCCACGACGTTTAACCATTCTTCCGAATTTGCGAGAGGTGACTCCCCGGATTCACCAGGCAGATATTTTTCAAGCTGTGGCAGCTCAAGTGGAAGTTCGTCATCATTCATTACTGTAACTTCACCGTCTTCCCAGTGAATTACCGGGAAAGGTTCGCCCCAGTATCTCTGTCTGCTGAAAAGCCAGTCGCGTATTTTGTAGTTGACCTTTGATGTGCCCAGCTTTTTTGATTCAAGCCACTTTGTTATCCTGACAATTCCAGCTTCTTTATTCAGTCCGTTTATATCTACTCCGGTAACTTTGTCCGAAGAGTTTATATATTTTCCATCTTCGGTCCAGCACTCTTTCCCATCAAGTATTCTCTGTTTTTGTTCAGAATCATTAACATCGGGATCCTGTATACAAAGAATCGGAAGGTTGAATTTCTCAGCAAACTCAAAGTCCCTTGTATCATGTGCAGGAACAGCCATGATTGCTCCGGTACCGTAACCGGTTAACACATAATCAGCTACCCAGATCGGGATCTTTTTATTATTTACCGGATTAATTGCATATCTGCCTGTGAAAACCCCTGTTTTTTCTTTTGCAAGGTCGGTCCGGTCGAGATCTGATTTTAAAGAAGATGTTTTAATATAATTTTCAACGGAACTCTTTTGATCTTTTGTTGTAATTGAATCAGTAAGAGGGTGTTCAGGTGCAATTACCATATAAGTTGCACCAAAAAGCGTATCGGGTCTTGTAGTAAAAACAGTAAGGTTAATATTGAGACCTTCGACTTTAAAATCCACTTCTGCACCTGTTGAACGTCCGATCCAGTTGCGCTGCATATCCTTAATTCCTTCAGGCCAGTCGAGTTTATCGATACCTTTCAAAAGCCTTTCTGCATAAAGAGGGATACGGAGCATCCACTGTTTAAGATTTCTCCTTTCAACCCTGTTCCCGCATTTTTCATGAGTACCATCATTCAGCACTTCCTCGTTTGCGCAAACGGTGCAGCAGTGAGGGCACCACCATACAAGAGCATTATCATAATAGGCCAGTCTTTTTGAATTTATATATTTAATCTTTTCCTCAGTACCCAGGTGTGCTGCAACTGATAATTCAGAAATTGGCCTTCCTTTTTGCAGCTTTTCATCAAACCAGGTGTTGTACAGACGGATGAAGATCCATTGGGTCCATTTAAAATAACCAGGATCTGTTGTATTGATCTCTTTATCCCAATCATAACTTAATCCAAGTTCTTTAATTTGCCTTCTGAAAGTATCACAGTTATTTTTTGTAGTAATTGAAGGATGAGTACCTGTCTGGATTGCATATTGTTCAGCTGGCAGACCGAAGGCATCCCATCCCATTGGATGCAGGACGTTGAATCCTTTCATTCTTTTATATCTGCTGAAGATGTCAGTTGCGGTATATCCCTCAGGATGACCTACATGTAACCCGGCACCTGATGGATATGGGAACATATCGAGGACATAGCATTTTTTAGGATTTGTAAGATCTTCGGAAGTTTTAAATGTTTTATTCTGCTCCCAGTATTTCTGCCATTTCTTTTCGATATCGTGGAAATTGTAGTCCATCTTGTTGTTTACTTGATAAATTATATCCTGGATTATAAGTTGGCAAAAATAGGAAAAATTTCATTTAATGTATCACTCTGATTCATTAAAGCACAGAGCTCATGGCTCAGGAGAAAAAGGAAAGTTGGGAGATCGGAACTCTATGGTTCTCTGTGTAAGTTCCTTTTTTACTCAGGAGAATAACTTTCTTCATCAACTTTTCCCAATAAGTTGTAAAACCCGGCTTTTGGTTATACTTTTGCGGTATTGAATCCGGTCCCGTAGTTCAATGGATAGAATGGCAGATTCCGGTTCTGTTGGTTGGGCGTTCGAGTCGCCCCGGGATCACAAAAAGGCGCTGAAAGGCGCCTTTTTAAGTAGAAAGTAGAAAGTAGAAAGTAGAAAGTAGAAAGTAGAAAGTAGAAAGTAGAAAGTAGAAAGTAAAGACAATCAGGTAAATACCCTCATTTAGTTAGTAACTTTTTTCTGTATTACATATTTATTCTTTGAACCCTGCTTTTTTAAAAGTACATTAATCTCCTTTTTGAGATCGATCACCCTGATTTCTCTTTCTGTTAAAAGCTTGTTTACCCATTTGACTTCATTCAGCATTTCTTCTAATTTTTCTGCTGCTTTAAGACGTTCCTTAATTTGAAGCGAAAGTTGTTTGTTAACAACGGTTATCTCCGATACCAGGTTCTCTATCTTGTTTTCGAGGACGAGTTCTTTTTCTGCAACGGCCAACTTTGTTGCACGTTTTGCTTTTTCTAATTTAGCAACGACAACATTGGCATCGCGTTTTACTTTTTCTATTTTAGACAGAAATTCCCTTGCTACAAGTTTTGTTTTGTCATTATTAGCTATAACCAGTTCGTCTGCAACTTTTTCTTTTTCAGCATTAGTAATAAGTAACTTTGCTGCAAGTTCTGCTTTTTCTATGTTTGCGACAATAACCTCAGCTTTGCGTCTGACTTTTTCTATGTTTGCAGTGGTCAGCTCATTTAAACGTTTTTGTTTCTCCTGGTTCTGAAAATTAAGTTCTTTTCTGGCATTAACCAGATCCACAATACGATCAGCTTTTTCAACATTAGCAAGAACCAGTTCCTCTTCACGACTTTGTTTCTCAACATTTGCGATGACCAGCTCTGCCACTCTTTTTGCCTTTTCTATATTAGCAATTGCAAACTCATCTTCGAGTTTTTGTTTCTCCATTTTTGCAATTACCAGCTCTGCTTCTAACCTTGCTTTTTCCATACTCGAAACAGATAACTTATCTTCTTTTTGACACAGGCTTGCCGTTTGAGGTACTATCACTTTTTCTAATTAACAGTGAATAATTAATCCGAAATACCTAAAATTTCAAGCTACTAAGTAAATAGTCAATTACCGTTAAAACTTGCACAATTAAAGTTATTAGTTATATAATTAACGGGTCAATTATCATCGTAGATCATTCTTTTAAAGGCAGGATGAGCATTTCCATAGAAGGATTGAAATTTCTAAATTTAAAGCATTTAAGGAAGTGAATCTGCGTAAATGACAGCAATCTGCGGGGGATTAATATTTAAATATTGTACATTTATCAATTATAAGTTCTTATCAGATTAACCTCTAAACCCAATTTCTTATGAAAATGACCGGGAGAAAATTCGGCTATGCATTTTTGCTGTTTTTATTTTTACACAGTGGATGCAAGAATGAACAGGTAATAACAACATCATTTCCACGAAGTGTTCCGGAAAAGGAAGGGGTATCTTCTCAGGGAATCATCGATTTCGTGAATGCAGCAGCAAAAAGCAAGAATGAATTACATAGTTTAATATTTCTGCGTCATGGGAAAGTCATAGCTGAAGGATGGTGGAACCCATACAAACCTGAACTACATCATACATTATATTCTTTAAGTAAAAGCTTTACCTCAACAGCTGTTGGTTTTGCCGTTACCGAAAAAAAGATGTCGGTTAATGACAAAGTGGATACTTTTTTCCCTGATGAAATACCTGACACAGTAAGCAATTATCTGGCTGGAATGACTGTTAAGGATTTGCTGAGTATGTCAGCAGGAATGGATCCCGATCCTACTTTTAAAATTGTGGCAAATGACAGTAACTGGGTGAAGTCATTCCTTAAAGTGCCTATTGTGCATGAGCCGGGAACAAAATTTCTCTATAATACTCTGGCTACCTATATGTTATCTGCCATTGTCCAGAAAGTTACAGGAGAAAAGGTTATTGATTACCTGAAGCCAAGATTGTTTGCACCACTTGCTATTGAAGGGATGGATTGGGAAGTTGATCCGCATGGCATAAATTGCGGAGGGTGGGGCTTAAGGCTTAAGACTGAAGACATGGCTAAATTCGGACAGCTTTTCTTACAAAAAGGTAAGTGGAACGGAAAACAGATACTACCCGCTTCATGGATCGATGAAGCTTCCACAAAAAAAATTGATCAGGCACCAGACGCCAGGCAATCGCAGAGAGATTCCAGCGACTGGATGCAGGGATACTGTTATCAGATGTGGCGTTGCCGTCATAATGCATTCCGTGGTGACGGAGCTTATGGACAATATATTATTGTTATGCCCGATCAGGATGCGGTAATCGCAATCACATCAGAAACCCCTGACATGCAGGATGAATTAAACCTTGTATGGGAATATTTGCTGCCGTCCATAAAGGGTGATAAATTACCTGATGATGCTTCTCTTTACTCGGCATTAAAACAAAAGCTGACATCACTGACCCTTCCTTTACCAGTTGCAGGAAATAGTTCTGATATGGTTTCCCGTATTTCGGGTAAGCCAATGAGTCTCGAAGACAATGTCAGGCAAATAAAAACATTGAACATGCAGTTTACAGACAGTATATGCAAGGTCTCAATGGAAATCGGGCGGGACAATTATAACTTTTCTTTTGGTTCGGGTAAATGGATACCAGGAGAAACAACCCTTCTGGGACCTGATTTATTATTGCAGGCAAAAGCCCATTATGTAGGTCTACCGCCAGCAAAAGTGGTTGGGAGCTTCGGATGGAAAGATGAAACTACGCTGGAATTTGTATTGCGTTATATAGAAAGTCCGCATACTGAAACCATGACCTGCAAATTTGATAAGAATAAGGTACTTGTCGGATTTCATTACAGCAATATGCCGCGATTTAATCCTCCTGAAATAAAAGGGATTATTAAAGACTGAAAGCTTTTGTATTCTTTCGGAGTTATCAGCTACGCATTTTACTTATCGCCACAAGTAATCCCCCGGTTATATAGGCTATAATCCACCAAATAAAGGAAATCCGTGAATACAGGTGGAGACCTCTACTTACCAGTTGGCCTGCCCCATGTCTAATGTTATATCTCCAGAGCAAAATTGTGTCAGTGAGCATGCCAAGTAGCGAAGAATATCCAATTAATCCATGAATCGTCACCAAACCTTTGCTTGATCCGATGATCATGAATATTGTTGCAGTTATATCGAGTGAAACGCCAAGCGTATAAAAGAATAAAACTCCGGAGCTGACTATCTTTTTCTTCCTTTCTTTTGCAAACCCGGTTGAGTAAAATACCAGTGCCAGCGTGACAATCATTGATCCTATGATCGAAGCAGTTTTCATATCATCAATTTAAATTAAACGCAAATATACTAACTGCCTGATCATTATATTCAAAAGATGATAAATTCCCTGAGCCCTTTGCTCTGAGCTCTGTGCCAAAAATATACGATAGAAAAAACAGTTCAAAAGTCAGACATCAAGGCTTTAACCGAATATTCATCTCCAACTAATTTTTGTAACAATATAATTTGTATTTTTCATCGGGAATTTTTTCAGTTGAATTACTAACCTAACTTTAAAACCAAATTTTATGAAAAAGCTGAAACTGGGGATATTACTTTCAGTATTGATGGCAATTATCCTTTCATGCGGAAAAGTCAATAAAAGTGACCCTAAAGCATTGTTCGATGATGTTACTAAAAACCAGACACCTAACACTTTGACAAACAAAGAAAAGAGAAATGGATGGATGTTGCTCTTTGACGGAACTACTACCACAGGATGGCATGGTTATAATATGAAAATGTTTCCTGATTGCTGGAAAATCGAAGATGCATCTCTGACAATGAGTACCACCGGAAGTAAAGAAAGCCAGGATATTATAACAAATGAAAAGTATCGTGATTTTGCAATAAGTCTCGAATATAAAATGACTAAAGCTTGTAACAGTGGTGTTATTTTCCAGGTCGCAGAAGACACAATGTATAAATTTCCATATGAAACCGGTCCGGAGTTTCAGATTATTGACCAAGATAACTGGACAGAGAGTAAACTTGAAGATTGGCAGATTAACGGTGCAAATTATGCAATGTATCCACCAATGGCAAAACCTTACAAACCCGTTGGAGAGTGGAACCAGCTTTTCCTTTATGTTAAAGGGAATGATGTTACCCAGATTCTGAATGGCGTGGTTGTTGTAAAATATGTGAAAAATTCGGACGAATGGAAGAAATTAAGAAACAGTGGTAAATGGGCCGCATATCCTGATTGGGGAAAATTTGATGAAGGATTTATTTCGCTTCAGAACCATGGCACCAAGGTATGGTTCAGGAACATCAAACTGATGAAGCTTTAATTTTATATAATTTAAGAAACAATTGAAATAGTAGGGACGTTGCATGTAGCGTCCCTGCTATTGTTGCAGGAAATACCTGCGATTCTTTAATATTAATAAATTTAAAAATATGAACCGAAGAAGATTCATTCAGAATACATCTTTATCACTACTCGCTCTTTCTTTGACCAGACCCGGATTTTCAAATCTGCAGGATAAGAAGAGTTCAGGAAAAAAGATTCCGGTTGGCGCTCATGTATGGGTATATGCAGCAAGCATGCCGGGTTATGATGTATCACCAATACTAAGCCAGATATTTTCGGATATGGCATATGCCGGTTTCGATGGCGTTGAAACAATGGAGCATCCTTTGAGAAGTTCTGTTTATACAAAGCAGATAAAGGAATTAATCGATCAGCATAAGATAAAGCTTACAGGAAGTTCTTATGGTGCTGACATGTGGAATAAAGATAAACAGAACGAGATTTTTGAAGATGTTGATCTGATCTTTACAAATATGGCATTGGTAGGTGGCAAAACCTTCGGTGTAAGTGTAGGAGAACCGGCAGGACGGAAGAAAACAGAAGCGGAATTCGATAATCAGGCCGCTTTACTCAATAAGATTATTCCTTTAGGGCTGAAAAAGGGCATCGTGGTAAATTTACATAATCATACGGCTGAAGTCGCAGACAATATGTATGATCTGAGAGGGACACTCAAGAGAATACCCGATGTAAAACTAGGTCCCGATTTAAACTGGCTTCTCAGGGCCGGTATAAATCCTATTGATTTTCTCAGAGAGTTCAGGAAACAAATTGTTTTCATGCACTTGCGTGATCAGCTCAGTAACGGCAAGTGGCCTGAATCTATGGGCGAAGGGAACGTGAATTTTAAAGAAATAGCTGATGTCCTGCGTGAAATTAATTTTAATGGAACTGCCGTTATAGAATTAGCCCATGAGAATGGCTTTGTCAGGACCAGGCCATTAAAAGAAAGTCTTAAAATGAGCAGGGATTTCATGAGAAAAACCATGGGAATCTAAATTTTTAAATCCTTAGTGAACCTTAGTGTAACTTTGAGTGCCTTTGTGGTGGAATATTTTTTTGAACACAAAGGCTCACGACAGATAGTTTTTATTCTGAACCTGATCTTTAATTATTATTTATGAAAAAAAGCTCTCTTTTTCTATATTTTATTTGCCTCATAGCAACAATGGGCGGATTAATGTTTGGTTTTGATGTTGCAATTATTTCGGGAGCAGTTCCATTTATACAACCGTACTTTGGCTGGAATGAACTCCAGCTGGGGTGGGGTGTAAGCTCACTTTTGGTAGGAGCCATCATAGGTGCATTTGGTTCCGGAGTGTTGTCTGATATTTATGGGCGCAAGAAAATCCTGATTTTTGTTGCTCTCTTTTTTGCAGTCTCATGTACATTTACAGCCCTTGCAACTTCGTCAGTTATTTTTATCTCAGCCCGTCTGTTTGGAGGTCTGGCAGTAGGAGCAGCTTCAGTCTTGTCTCCCATGTATGTTGCAGAAGTAGCTCCTCCAAAAAACCGGGGTATGCTGGTTGCAGTTTATCAGCTTGCAATTGTTCTTGGGATATTATGCTCGTTTACAATAAATTACGGATTGCATAATGTTGACAATAACTGGAGGTGGATGTTTGCGACAGGGGTCATTCCTTCGGTTCTCTTTTTTGTCGGATTGTTTTTCATTCCCGAAAGTCCCAGGTGGTTATATAAAGCAGGCCGTAAAGAGGAATCACTGACTGTACTAACAAGAATTGGCGGCGAATCGCTGGCAAAGGTTGAGATCCTCGAGATTGCTGAATCATTAAAGGGAAACCATACTTCAGTTTCAATCGGTGAATTATTTAAACCATCAGCACGCAAAGTAATGATTATAGGATTCCTGCTTGCTGTCCTTGTTCAGGTCAGCGGTATAAATACAATTGTCGATTATGCACCTAAAATTCTGCTTGCTGCAGGAGTAGAAATCAGCAACGCTTTATTGCAGACTTCATTTGTTGGCCTTATCAACTTTATTTTCACTTTTGTCGCAATACTTTTCATTGATAAAGTAGGAAGACGGACTCTTTACCTGATAGGTTCTATGGGAATGGTAATAACATTGGTGATGCTTGCAATATCATTTTATTTTAAAATGGAAGGGATATTCACGCTCATATGTATTCTGTCGTTTATAGCCTTCTTTGCTTCATGCATCGGACCGGTATTCTGGACCCTGGTATCTGAAATATTCCCCACCCGGATCCGTGGAAAGGCTGTTGCATTTGCTTCTTTTACCCAATGGATTTTTAATTTTCTTGTCGTTTTACTTTTCCCTCATTTCCTGGCATCAGTCGGAGGTGCTAAAACTTTCCTTTTTCTGGCGCTCATGTCGTTGTTACAATGGCTGTTCACCTATCTTTATGTGCCTGAAACAAAAGGGAAATCACTTGAAGAGATTGAACATACCTGGAACAGGTAACTCGAACCCTGCACACTGAGCTTAGAATAGTGATAGTTACTCAATATGAATGAGCAGAAATATAACTGGACCTACCTGATCGGTATCTCACTCATTTCCGCAATGGGCGGACTTCTTTTTGGATATGACTATGTTGTGATAGGGGGTGCGAAACCTTTTTATGAACCTTTTTTCGGAATTACAGGTCATGCATTTTTACAGGGATGGGCGATGAGCTGTGCCCTGGCAGGTTGTCTTGCAGGTGCCGTGATATCCGGATGGTTCAGTGACAGACTTGGCAGAAAAAGGTTATTGATTGTTGCAGCGGCTTTGTTCGTAGTAGCTTCAATTGGCACCGGATCAGCGGGTTCGTTTGATATCTTTGTCATTTTCAGAATACTGGGAGGCGTAGGCATTGGCCTGGCTTCAAACCTGTCGCCTATGTATATTGCTGAGGTAACACCTGCAAATGTGCGTGGACGTTTTGTTTCAATCAATCAGCTTACGATTGTTATAGGAATTCTTGCTGCACAGCTTATTAACTGGAGGATCGCAAAACCGGTTCTTCCTGGCGCAACGACTTCTGATATTCTGTCATCATGGAACGGGCAAACGGGTTGGAGATGGATGTTTTACGCATGCACAGTTCCTGCCGGCCTTTTCTTCATCCTGATGTGGTTTGTTCCTGAAAGTCCCAGGTGGCTCGCACAAAAATCAGCTAATTATGATAAAGCTAAGAAGGTTCTTGCCAGGATCGGCGGTAATGAGTATGCCATATCCGAATTTGTTTCAATTGAAAAGACCTTTGAGAAAAAAGGAAGAACTGAACTTAAGTTTCTTAAGCAGCCGGGTATCACAAAGTTGCTTGTTCTGGGTATTGTGTTGGCTGTATTTCAGCAATGGTGCGGTATAAATGTGATTTTCAATTATGCCCAGGAAATATTTGCAAACGCTGGTTACAGCGTGTCAGATATTCTTTTTAATATAGTTATTACCGGTTGTGTGAACCTCATATTTACATTTATAGGGATGTTTACGGTAGATAAACTGGGAAGAAAAGCTTTGATGCTATTTGGTGCTGGCGGTCTTGCAGGTATTTATGCTGTGCTGGGTGGAATGTATTATTTTCATATTCAGGGACTGCCTCTTTTAATTATGGTAGTTGCGGTAATTGCATGCTATGCAATGTCACTTGCACCGGTAACCTGGGTAATCCTTTCAGAGATATTTCCTAATAATGTGAGAGGTACGGCAATGTCAATAGCTACATTTTCACTTTGGGCTGCATGTTTTGTCCTGACATATACATTCCCATTGCTTAACCAGCTCCTGAAAGCATCAGGTACTTTCTGGCTTTATGGTATCATTTGTTTATCAGGGTTCCTGTTTATACTTAAACGCTTACCTGAAACAAAGGGTAAATCACTCGAAGAGATTGAACTGGAGCTGACAAAATGCCCCCCTTCCACCCTAAAGGGGGGTTAATTCTCTGGTTTTTAACTAATTCATTAACATCACCGAATTTTTCCCCCTTTAGGGGGAAGGCCGCGAAGCGGAAAGGGGTCATGATTATTGATGTAACTTAGTAACTTAGTTGCAAATAAAGATTAGTAGCAAATCAGATGAAGAGACTCTTATTTCTATTACTAGTATTAGCCGGATGTACCAGCAGGAATATTGAAACAAGAAGTAGTCTGTCTCTTGCCGGTGAATGGAAATTCAGGATCGATTCACTTGATAAAGGAATTGAAAATAAATGGTATGATACTCTGGCTATAGATTCAGTGAGACTTCCCGGATCTATGGCAGAAAACGGGAAAGGCGATGAGGTTACTCTGAAAACAAACTGGACAGGGGAAATTGTTGACAGATCTTATTTCACCGATAAAAAATATGAAAAGTATCGTCAACCCGGAAATATTAAAATTCCATTCTGGCTCAAGCCTGTTAAATACTATAAAGGTGTTGCATGGTACCAGAAAGAAGTTATTCTGCCTGTTGAGTGGAACGAAAAGAATATTATCCTGTATCTGGAGAGGCCCCATTGGGAAACAACTGTTTTTATTAACGGGAAGAAAGCAGGCACCAAAAATAGCCTTGCTGTGGCTCATCAGTTCGATATAACCGGTTTACTTATCCCTGGAAAAAACCGGATTAGCATCAGAATAGATAACAGGGTAGTAATTCCTGTTGGAATAAACTCTCACAGTATAAGTGATCATACACAGTCGGACTGGAATGGGATTGCAGGTAATATAAGCCTGAGAGAAACTTCAAAAGTTTTTATTAAAGAGATCAGAATTTACCCTGACCTTCTTAATAAAAATGCAAAAGTAATTGTTGCTCTGACAAACACATCTAAGGCTTCTTTTAAAGGAGAAATAATAGCTCATGCCGAAAGAGCTGATTCAGGAAATTCCAAAAAACTGAAGATCATTAAAATAACGGCAAGTACTGATTCAAATGATCTTCAACTTGTATTTGATTACCCGATGGGGAATAAAGTACGGTTGTGGAGTGAATTTAAACCTTCAATGTACAGGTTCTATGTAAATCTTAAGGACGCCAAAGGTAATTTGCTCGACTCTGAATCAGAAGATTTCGGCATGCGGGAATTTAAAACCAAAGGGACACGTTTCGAAGTTAACGGTCAACAGGTTTTCTTAAGAGGGACTCTCGAATGCTGCATATTCCCGCTCACTGGTTACCCTCCGACAGATATTAAGTCGTGGATAAGAGTTCTTCAGACATTTAAAGATTATGGTTTAAATACAGTAAGGTTTCATTCATGGTGCCCGCCCGAAGCTGCATTTGCTGCAGCCGACAAGCTGGGAATGTATTTTCAGATAGAATGTTCATCATGGGCAAATTCCGGCACCTCAATAGGGGATGGAGGGATAGTGGATAAATTTATTTATGAGGAAGGCGACCGGATATTAAGTTCTTATGGAAACCATCCTTCTTTTTGTATGCTTGCATATGGAAATGAACCGGCCGGTACTCATCAGGATAAATATCTGGGTAAACTTTTAAAATACTGGAAGGCTAAAGACAACCGCCATGTTTACACTTCAGCAGCCGGTTGGCCTGTTATTCCTGAAAATGAGTATAATCTTACATCTGATCCCAGGATACAGCATTGGGGAGAGGGCCTGAAAAGCATAATAAACAGGGAAGCGCCTCAGACAATGTTCGATTTTCGTGAAATAATTTCAAAATACCAGGTTCCGACAGTAAGTCATGAAATCGGGCAATGGTGTGTTTATCCTGATTTCAAAGAAATAAAAGAATATAAAGGAGTGCTTAAACCCACAAATTTTGAAATTTTCAGGGAATCACTTACAAATAATCATATGGGAGATCAGGCGGAAGCATTTTTGATGGCCTCCGGGAAACTTCAGGCACTCTGCTATAAGGCTGACATTGAAGCTGCTCTCAGAACACCGGGATTCGCTGGTTTTCATCTTCTGCAGTTACATGATTTCCCCGGACAGGGAACCGCCCTCGTAGGTATACTTAATCCTTTTTTCAAGTCAAAAGGATATATTACACCGGAAGAATTCAGAATGTTCTGTAATACAACAGTCCCACTGGCCAGAATACCAAAAATGGTATATAATAACAGTGAAACTTTTAAAGCATTAGTCGAGATAGCACATTTTGGCGAAGAACCTCTAAAAAATAATGAAATTATCTGTCAGGTTATAAATGAAAAGGGCGACACAATACATAGGGAGATTTTTACCAAAGATAAGATCGAAATAGGAAATTGCACAGAAGTGGGGCTGTTTCAGATGGATCTCTCTACTCTGACACAGGCACAGAAACTCACATTTATGGTTTACCTGACGAATACACATTACAAAAACAAGTGGGATTTTTGGGTATATCCTGAAAATACGAAAGTGAAAAATGAACACGTCTTTATAACAGATAAACTTAATTTAGCTGAGAAAAAATTAAAAGAAGGAGGTTCTGTCCTGTTGCTAAACTATGGAAAGATTGGTAATGAAGAAGGCGGCAAAGTTGCAATAGGATTTTCAACAGTTTTCTGGAACACTGCCTGGACAAATAATCAGGCACCTCACACACTCGGAATCCTGTGTGACCCTGCTCTCCCTGTTTTCAGAGATTTCCCTACGGAATATCATTCTGACTGGCAATGGTGGGATCCTGTTTCTCACTCTCAGGCGATGATAATTGATAATTTTCCATTCGACCTGAAGCCGCTGATTCAACCTATAGATACCTGGTTCGAAAATCGTCGGTTGGCACTGGCTTTTGAGGCGAAAACGAACGGTGGAAAATTAATGGTTTGCAGTATTGATTTGAAGAATATTTCAGGAGACCGGCTGGCCTCAAAGCAGTTAATGACATCTATTCTAAATTATATGAATAGTGAATTGTTTAATCCAAAGGTTGAAGTTGATATAAATAAGATCAGGAAGCTTTCTGGAAATTAATTTTTTGCTTATTGCATAAAAAGCTCTTAAACTTCCCATCCTAAGACAATTCTTCGATATATTTCTGTTAAGGTCTTGTTAAAATGTTGTTTGAACAGAATGGTTTGAGTACTTCAAATGTCTAAAAGAATAATAATGCATAACGCGTAGATAAAAATTCGATAGTCATGAAAAAAATAATGCTAAAACCTTCAGTCCTGCAAATCATATATTTGATAATCTTCATCATCCTGTTTGCATTCATAATTTATACTCCGACAATGATTAAAGGTCCGGTAAATTTAACACCGAAATTGATTCTGGAAGAAGAGACATTCGAGGGTTTTCTCATTTGTATTTTGTTTATTATGAGTATTTTAATATTCAATTTATATAAACGTGAAGTTAATAAAAATAGAGAGATTATAGGTGTGATTAAAAATGAAAAGAAGAAGATCGAGGACAGGCTTTATGATTCAGAACAATATATTGGTATAATGAATGTTCAGATCCAGGAAATTAAATCAATTTTCAATAGCATTAATGAATATCCTGAAACAAAAGATGGTTTGAAAAAGGCATTTATATATTTTGGTGAGCGTGCAATTGGAATTATAAATTCCAATTGGGTCTTATTCAGAATAATTGAGAGTAATACCCAGCGGACTATCTGTGAGCACTTTGGCACCAGACAAGGATTTTCAAATGGTTATCCTCATGTCAGTAATAAGTTGATCATGGAGAAACAATCTATTTTACCTTTTAGCTATGTTACCTCCAATCCAAAAAATTTAAATATTCTTGTCTCCTGCATTATGCCCACGAATGAAATCAGCAATGATCAGCATATATTTTTACAGGCTATTATAAATGAAATTACAAAGCTTTTTGTTATTCCGAATTCTGTATATTACAAAAAAGAAAGCAAAATATTTTTTGAAGATAATCCTGACGGAGCAGGAGAAGTTAACTTATGAAAGGAAAATATATTTAGTTATGAATGTAGAATCACTATGCATCGTGATTCTGCAACATTTATTATTCGTATCTCAGTGCATCAATCGGATCGAGACTTGCAGCTTTTCTTGCCGGATACCAACCGAAGAATACGCCGATTACAGTACAGACAGCAAATGATAAGATTTCCGAACTTGGTAATACAACTATAGGCCACGACATAGCTGATCCGATTATCTTCGATGCCCCTATACCCAGCAGGATACCAATTATGCCTCCTGTAATACTCAGTAAAATTGATTCGGTAAGGAACTGCAATAATATGTCGAATCCCTTACCTCCGATTGCCATACGAAGACCTATTTCCCTGGTTCTCTCAGTTACAGAGACGTACATAATATTCATGATACCAATTCCTCCTACAAGCAGAGAAATTCCTGCTATTGCACCCAGTAAAATTGTAAGAATATTACTTACCGAACTGAAGGTGGATAATAACTCAGCCTGGTTCCTGATACTAAAGTCATCAGGGTCAGATGCTTTGATTTTATGCTGGCGGCGTACAGTTTCTGTTATCTGCGCTGCGGCATCATCAGTTGATTTTGAATCGACGGCTGAGGTATAAATACTCTGAACCCAGGTAATTGCAAGGACTCTTTTTTGAACTGTTGTATAAGGTGCCAGTAATAAGTCATCCTGATCTTGTCCAAATGTATTCAATCCTTTTGGTGCAAGCACTCCAATAACCAGAAAAGGGATTTTCTTAAATCTTATTACCTGCCCGACTGGATCCGAACCAGGACCAAATAAATTATCGATTACAGTTTTACCTATGAGGCAAACTTTTGCAGCCGATGTCAGTTCTCCTGCTGTAAACATACGTCCACTTTCAACCGTGCGCTCTCTTATCTGAAGATAACTTTCATTTTCGCCATACAGAGATGTTGGCCAGTTTAATGGTCCAAATACAACCTGTCCGTTACCGCGAACTTCAGGTGTTGCAAATTGTACGGAAGGACAATCTGAAAGAATTGCAGCAACATCAGCCTCTTTAAGACTTTGCATGGTTGAAGCTCCGAACTGAACTCCTCCTCTCTGCTGCGATCCTGGCACAACTGTAACAAGATTTAAGCCCATTCCGGCAATCTGTTGTTGTATACTTAGTTTGGATCCCTGACCTATTCCGAGCATGGCAATAACAGAGGCAACACCTATTATGATACCCAGCATTGTAAGAAATGCTCTGAGTTTATTCCTTAGCAATGCATTCATTGCAATTTTCAAAAGATTTTTGATATTCATAGTGCCTGTGTTAACTAATCTGCTTCAATTGGGATAGTGGCAAGTATTTCAGTTGCCATTGACCTGTCCTTTACAGGACTTTCTCTCAGGATGAGACCATCTTTAAAAATAATATTACGGGTTGCACATTTTGCAATATCCGGTTCATGAGTCACAAAGACGATCGTTTTCCCCTTGCTATTCAACTCCTGAAAAAGAGCCATAATTTCATAGGATGTCCGTGTGTCAAGGTTTCCTGTAGCTTCATCGGCAAGAATTACAACAGGATCATTCACCAGCGACCTTGCTATTGCGACTCTCTGTTGCTGACCTCCTGAAAGCTGGTTCGGTTTATGATGCATCCTGTCAGCAAGTCCTACTGACTCTAGCGCAGCTTTGGCTCTTTCTACTCTTTCCTTTGTTTTAACTGTTTTATTGTAGAGAAGAGGTAATTCAACATTATCCAAAGCAGTTGTTCGTGGCAGAAGATTGTAGGTCTGGAAAACAAAACCGAGTTTCCGGTTCCTGAGATTCGAAAGGTCATTTTTAGTAAGTGAGGAAATACCGATTCCATCAAGAATGTATTCTCCTTCAGTCGGTTTATCCAGACATCCGATAATGTTGAGCATAGTTGATTTCCCCGACCCGCTGGCACCCATGATTGCAACAAACTCCCCTTCGTTTACAACCATATCAACACCTCTGAGCGCATGAACAGTTACTTCCCCAACATAATAATCCTTTTTCAGTGATATTATTTCAATCAGTTTTTTCATAAATGTAATATCAAAATTATCGTCCTCTGGCGCCGCCTGGCCGTGTTGGCATAAATGGGCTTGTTGTAGTTGTAGTTGCAATAGTTGTCCCCTTGCCGGCAACGGTCATGGATAATATAACTACATCACCTTCTTTAAGCCCCGATTTTACTTCAGCATTTGTAGCATCAATGGCTCCTGTGGAAATACGTGTACGATGAACTTTATCTTCCACTTGTACCCAGACGACAACTGGTTTTTTACCTTGCTGTACTCCAGCCTGAAATCCTCCGGGGTTACCCTGACCTGCAGCACCCATGTTTCTCTGCCCTTGATTAGAGGTAGGCTGACCTGATGCTCCCTGTGCACCTGTTGTTCCTTGTGTCCCTGTTGCACCTGTCCCTGTTGCACCTGCTCCTGTTGCACCTGTTCCTGCTCCTCCTGTTCCATTTGGAGCTCCTCCTCCAGTCCCCTGGGCTCCCTGCCTCTGTGGGAAGGGATTGTTTTTCATATACTCAGCTAAAAATGCAGCGTCGGGAGTAAATCTTAAGGCTTTGCCGGGTACTATAAGTACACTGTCAATTTTTTGAACCAGTACAGTTATGTTTGCTGTCATCCCCGGCATAAGTTTCTTTTCCGGATTGGGTGCATTAACAATTACTGTATATGTAACTACATTGGAAGTTACAACAGGTTGCAGCCTTATCTGTCTGACGGACCCTTTGAAACTCTCATTAGGATAGGCATCAACAGTAAAAGTAACAGGTTCATCCGTTCTTACCTGGCCAATATCTGCTTCATCAACGTTAGCCTGCACCTGCATCTGGGTGAGATCATTCCCTATGGTGAACAGATTAGGTGTACTGAAACTTGCTGCTACAGTCTGACCCTGGTCCACTGCCCTGTTAAGTACAACTCCGACAATTGGTGAATAGATCGATGCATAGTTAAGGTTAACTATAGCTTTGTCATATCCGGCCTGTGCTGTCTTCAGGTTTGCCTTTGCTTTATCATAGCTGTATTTAACCTGGTCATAATCAGCCTGGGCAACCAGCTTCTTGTCGAGTAAAGCCTTGTACCTTTCAAAAGTTGCAGTCTGAAATTCAACTTCACTTTTTGAATCATCAAGTGAAGCCTGTGCCTGTTGAACCTGTGTTTGAAGTGGCGTTTTATCCAGTTCAGCCAGCAATTGTCCTTTCTTTACGTTCGAGTTAAAATCAACGTATATTTTTTTTATGACTCCTGAAACCTGTGTTCCGATTAAAACGGTTGTGTCAGCTTCAACAGTACCGGTTGCGGTAATTGTATTTACTATTGAACCTTTTTTAACAATCGCAGTTTCGTAAGTATATGATTTGCTGCCTTTTTTACATGAACCCGCAACTAAAAACACTAATGAAGCAATTATTACAATAGTTGTTCTGTTGATTTTTATTCTCCTTTTCATTACTGTTCTGTTTTATTTATAATTATTACTTAATATTATTTTTTGAATGACAAAGGTAGACCTGCATAAAAATCAAGCACCTTGTAACTGAAAATTAATTTATATTTTGACTGGAGGTATGAGCTTTCTGTAGTGATAAATGTTGTTTTTTGTATCAGGAAATCCACCGAGTTCATTATTCCCTGATTAAACTTCTCGGAAGCAACGTCATACGATTCTTTTACAGCATTATATGCTTCTGTAGCTGCGTCAAACTCAATCTGAGATGAGATAACATCCTGACATGACTGTTCAATAGCTTTTCTGAGTATATCTTTTGTGTTTAATTCATTCAGCTCTGCTGTATTTGAATTCAACTTTGCAACTTCCACATTTGTCTTGACCTGCCTGTTAAGATATATTGGAATTGATGCCGAAAGTCCTATCGACGGACTTATGTTTCTTGAAAGCTGACTACCGAAAGATCCAGGTTGATAACTTGTAGAATAACTCGTTTGATAACCTGAATATGAAGAAGATACACCTGTATTTAATGCAATGTTAGGATAATGACCGGCTTTTGCCAGATCAATACCTATCTGAGAACTTTTTTTGAGGAGCTCAGCATTTTTTACCTCCGGTTTTATTCCCAATGCAGTCTGATAGATTTCTACAGGATCGGGAGCCCGTTTCTGATTAATCAGACTATCCAGATTCGGATGTTCAATCTGGAAGTCATTGGCAATAGGGTATTCCATTATCTGCATCAGAGTTATCCTATTGATTGCCAGTTGGCTTTGAGCAATGGCAAGAGTTTGTTTTTCTGTTGCAAGTTGTGACTTTACCTGCAGATAATCGGAATTTGCAATCGCTCCGAGCTTCAGTCTCTCACTTGCAAGAGTCACTTGCTGGTCAAGCGAAGTTATCTGGTCATGACTGTTCCTGACCAGTTCTTCAGCATAGAGAACCTGAAGGTAAGCATTCAGCACGTTAAGACTTACTGTCTCTTTTATAACTTCTGTATTGTATTTATCTGCTTCATAATTGGTTTCTGTTTGCCTTACACCATTTCGGATCCTCGAGCCGTTATAGATTGTCATCCCTGAACTTGCAGAGATATTTACTCCATTGGTTCCTTTGAAAACTGTTGCTCCTGTTGTGTTATCTGTTACATTGTTCCAGTTGAAATTCTGTCTTACTGAACCACTCAATGAAGGATACCGTGCTGACTTTGCCAGATTCACATCTTCATTATAAATGCTATTGCTCACAACAGCTTTCTGAACCTGAATATTCTTGTTTAGTGCATATTGTATGCAATCATCAACACTCCATATTTTATTTTGGGCATTTAATATATTTTCTGCCGAAAAGCTTAGGAGTAGGAATAAGAGAAAGGCTGATAGTTTAATTTTCATTTTTTATTTTTTTGATCTGTCAGTTTTTGGATCGGAATTTTAGTTTGATCCGTAGATTTGAAAAGTTTTAATAGAGTTTTAAAGTATTTTAATCTTTGTAAGAGACATATTGAAAGTCATATTTATTCCTGAAGGAATGAAAAACATAAAAGTTTAACGTTTATTAACAGTTTTTCCAATTGTTAAAATATTAACAAAGAGATATAAGAAAAGTTTAAACAAACTAAAACAAAATGTCTTAAGTCCTGTTCGGATATTAAAACAGAATAACGATGCATCGTGATACTACTTTATGTTTATCTTTATTCAGATGAAATAAAGAATCCTATGGCTAAAAGTATTTTTAAAATGTTCAGGATTATTCTGGCGATCTCCTTATTGTCATTGTTTTACGGTTGCACACAGGAAAAAAGTAATAATTCAATATTAGATCAGGGTGCTAAACCGGTCCTGCTTCCTCATCTTGAAAAACACGGATCAGCAACAAGACTTGTTGTAGAAGGTAAACCATTACTTCTATTTTCCGGTGAATTACATAATTCAACCTGTGGTGGGTTTGACTTTATGAGATCTGTTTGGAAACAAATGGCTAAAAAGAGGCTGAATTCCGTTATTGCTACAGTCTCGTGGGAACTTGTTGAACCTGTTAAAGGGAAATTCGATTTTGCACTTGTTGACAGTATTATTTATGGTGCACGGAAAGAAAATCTGAAACTTGTTCTTATCTGGTTCGGAAGCTGGAAGAATAGCGGATCAGTTTATGTTCCTTCATGGGTAAAAAAAGATTATGAAAAGTATCCAAGGGTAAAGGATGAAAACGGAAAACCTCTTGAGATTTTATCAACTTTCGGAGAAGCTTCATGTGAAGCAGACGCAGAGGCGTTTGCTCAACTGATGAGACATATTAAAGAGATAGATTCTGCACGGCAGACAGTTATAATGATCCAGGTTGAAAACGAAATAGGTATGTTGGATCATATGGGCGAAACACCCGGCAACGCGAGACGGGATTTCAGTGATCCGGCAAACACCGCCTATATGGGACAGGTACCAAAAGAACTTACTGACTATATGACCGCACATAAGGAAACCCTATTTCCTGAATTGTACAAAGTCTGGAGCAGGAACGGTTTTAAAGTAAATGGCACATGGGAAGAGGTATTTGGTAAAAGTGAATTTAAACCTGGTAAGAAAGACTGGCAGTTCTATTCATATTATACAGAAGAACTATTTATGGCCTGGAATTATGCACGCTATGTGGGAAAAGTTGCTTCAAAAGGGAAGAATGAATATCCATTGCCAATGTATGTAAATGCATGGCTAAAACAGCCGGAAACTTCATGGCCGGGAAGATACCCTTCCGGCGGGCCATTGCCGGAAGTGATTGATATATGGCGGGCTGCGGCACCTTCAATTGATTTTATATCACCCGATATCTATATAGATGAATTCAGTTGGGTTTGTAAGGAATTCACAAGGAGTTCCAATCCTCTTTTCATCCCTGAGACCAGAGGAGGTGCTGTTGGTGCGGCAAGGGCTCTGTATACTTTTGGTGAGTTTAATGCAGGATGTTTTGCACCGTTTGGAATTGATGAGGAACGTTTCAGGAAAAATGATCCCCTGGATGATACATATTCAATATTGCAAAATATGGCCCCCGTTATTCTTGAAAACCAGGGTAAGGGTACAATGAGAGGAATCCTGCTTGATTCAATATCCCGTGAAGCAGAACTGGAAATGGGAGATTACCGCATTAAAGCTGTTCTGGCAGTTAATGGGAAACCATGTGTTGCCGGAGGGATTATCATTGAAACCGGTAGCAATGAATTCCTTGTTGCCGGCAAGGGCCTGGATATTTTCTTTAGTCCAAAAGATAATTCGATGCGCAATGGAATTGAAGCTACTG
Organism: Bacteroidales bacterium; assembly: GCA_003141895.1. Classification (GTDB taxonomy): domain Bacteria; phylum Bacteroidota; class Bacteroidia; order Bacteroidales; family VadinHA17; genus LD21. The sequence goes on from PLNT01000003.1 coordinate 29,889, forward strand.
ATGAAGGGATATTTAAGGACGGCAAATGGATAGCTGAAAGAAGGCTGAATGGCGATGAAACTCATGCAAGCACCTATGACGGGACAGGAATCAGGTTTTCAGACCAGAGGGTCAGTATTCAGAAGGTTTCCCTTTACCGGTATAAATAAAGAAATAGATAGAAATCCAGGCATGAAAATCTCAAATGGATGAAAACAGGCTATCATAATGGCGCAGGGGATAAATACATTAATCTTATTCTAACTTAATTCTGTTACCTTTATAACCTACCAATTTATCTATTTAAGGAACTTTTAAAAATTAAATTATGACAGTAATTGTAGTAGGAATTGTAATTATTATTATAGGATTTGTAGCTGCTAAAGCTGATGAGCCGTTATTAAGAAAAAACAGATCATTGATAACAACAGCAGGCGTAATTGTGCTGCTGATCGGAATGTCTATTGCATGTGTGGTACAGATTGAGCCGGGTGAAGTAGGTGTGCAAAAGTTGTTTGGTAAGGTGAACAGTAATATTCTTGAAAGCGGATTAAACATTGTAAATCCCCTTGTTCAGGTTGTCAGGTTTGATGTAAAGACTGAAAATTATACAATGTCAGCTGTTCAGGACGAAGGTGCAAAACAGGGAGATGATGCCATTCGTGTTCTAACGGCAGATGGTCTCGAGGTTGTTATTGATCTCACCGTATTATATAAAGTAGTACCAGCTGAGGCTCCACGGATCCTTAAAGAAGTTGGCACCGATTACAGAAATGTTCTTGTTCGTCCGATTTGCAGAACAAAAATAAGAGACAATGCAGTTTATTATGATGCTGTAGCTTTGTATTCCACCAAAAGAGACGAATTCCAATCAAGGATATTTAATACTATTGAAGCAAATTTCAAGGAAAGAGGATTATTGCTTGAGCAACTTCTTGTGAGGAATATTACACTGCCCGCTTCTGTGAAAGCATCTATCGAATCAAAAATAAATGCAGAACAAGACGCCCAGAAGATGACCTTCGTTCTGCAGAAAGAAACACAGGAAGCTCAGAGAAAAAGAGTTGAAGCACAGGGAATAGCAGATTATCAGAAAATTCTGAGTACCGGACTGAGCGACAGATTGCTTCAGTATGAGATGATAAAAGCAATTTCCACATCACCTAACGCTAAAGTTATCTTAATGACCAATGGGAAAAGCCTTCCAATGATGTTTGACAGTAAATAAATATTCCCTGCATGCAGAGCGAAGCAACCTGAATTAGTACTTACCTGGGGAGATTGCTTCGCTTTGCTCGCAATGACCCTTTTATAATCAGATTATCCCGGGAACATCAACCCGGCCAGCGGAGCTGGAGGGCGGTATGGTCAGTACAAGTTAGTCTAACTCCCCTCCTTAATCTTTAAACAATTTATTGTTTTTCTTTGTTAGTAGGTGTAAGTTGAACTCTTTCAAATATGATATATACCATAAAAGCCGGAAGTACCGTTTATTATTTGGTATTTTTGGCTATTTAGATAAAATCAGTTTTGAAACCACTGCAGGATACAGAAAAACCGCTTTATCACTTTAGTTTTCTAAAGGATATAAAAGTGCATGGGATCTATTTTAATTCCCTTGTGAAGTTTTTTAATCTCTACTGTATAGCAAGGAAGGAACATGCGAACGATTTTTACTCTGTCATTTTGTTTACCAGAGGCAATGGTAATATTGTAGTAAATAATGGCACATATTCCATACATCAGCAAAGCTTATGTATTATTGCTCCTCACCAGATGCATTCATTTGAAGGTCTCATCGATGCTGAAGGATATGTTTTTTTCTTTTGTCAGGATTTTTATGTTGAAGAATTTAGTTTTATCAGGCTTTTGAACGCTTTTGCTTATACTTCACTAACAGCAACTAAGGTTGGCGTTCCATGCATTGATTTGACAGATAATGAGTTCACATCTTTCATTTCCCTGCTAAATTCGATACAAAGCGAATATGAATCTTATACACGCTCAAATAATTCTGCTATCATAATCCGGTCACAACTGAATATCCTGATTTTAAAGCTCACCGAACTGTATGAGGCAAAATCCGGAAAAACAAACAATAACGACAGCATTATCATTCATACGTTATCACAACTGGTGGATTCGTACTTCATTAAGGAGCAACAGCTGGGATTTTATACTTCCGCTTTCAACATGTCAGAGAGCCAGTTAAACGATATATGCAATAAGCATTTCAACAGCGGACTGAAAAAAATATTGCAGAACAGACTTATGCAGGAAGCCAGGAAATTACTTTTATCATCTGAGTTCTCAATTTCAGAAATTGCTTTTAAGCTGAACTTTGAAGATAATTCCTACTTCTGTAAGGTTTTTAAAAGCAAAACGGGTCTTACTCCCAAGAGATTCCGCGATATTCATAAAAGATTAGTACCACAAAAATCCTGATTCTTACCATTTTCAAAAATCTTACAATTCTACTTTTACAAAAAAAATAATTGTAAGATCCATGAAGAAAATAATTTATTTGTCAGCAGTCGTGCTGGTATCATTTTTTGCTTGTAAAAAAACAGATAGCAAGCAGCCAATACAATCTCAGGAATTTGAAATCAATTCAACAGGTTCAACCACCTGGAAGTACTTCAGCTTTGCAACCAATGATACAGTTACAGTGGCCGATCCCGCGAACTCCACCACATGGGATCTGGCATTCCAGCGTTACAGGATTAAAACTAACGGAGGGTTATCCGGCAGTGGTTCAGGCAGTGCTGCCATTTCTTATCTTAAAGGACAAACAGGATTCGATGCGCTGAAAGTTGTACCTGATACAACAACCTTCAAAACGGATACTTCAATTTCGATCGCAGTACAACAGGGTTATGCTATCTATATAGTTAATCCGGTTCTTTATAACTGGTTCTCACTTGAATTTGCAACCCAGGGAACACAGATAGTTCCTACCGATGATATATTTATTGTTAAGACTGCTACAGGGAAATATGCCAAAGTATGGTTCAAAAGCTACTACAGCGCTTTAAACCTGTCGGGTTACGTTACTTTCCAGTATAAATATCAATCTGACGGAACAAAAACTCTGGAATAGATGCTGAGAATTCTGCTGATTCTTTCTCTTCTATTATTTCTCCCATCTGTCATTTTTTCACAAGGAGCGAAACTGTCGGGACGTGTTACCGCTTCTGACACTTCTGTAGTTACCGGGGCAACAATTTCAATAGTCGGTACGACTTATGGTACAGTAACAGACAAAAAGGGATACTATAAAATTAATAAGATTGAACCAGGGACCTATATAATTCGTGCATCATTTGTCGGGTACGAGACACAGGAACAAACGGTTGTCATACACAATGATGACAATAGCCTTAATTTCTCGCTGAAGGAGGCAAATATCGATCTTAACGAGGTTGTAGTAACAGGTACAAAATCGGAAAAAACGCTTAAGAATGTTCCGGTTCTTACGCAGGTCATCAGTGCCCGTAAAATGCTTGAACTTGGTATTACAAATGTAGCTGATGCATTGCAGACTGCGGTGCCTGGCCTTAATGTGAGTCATAATGGAACATTAGTAACAGTCACGCTTCAGGGAATGGATGCAAAGTATGTGCTGTTTCTTATCGATGGAGAAAGAATTGCGGGTGAAGTAGATGGTGATATAGATTATTCTATGCTAAATCTTCAAAATATCGACCATATTGAGGTAATCAAAGGTGCTTCATCGTCGTTATACGGATCCAATGCCATAGGGGGTGTTATTAATATTATTACAAAAAAGATAATTGATCCGTTTGATGCGAAATTCTATTCGCGGTATTCAAAATATAATGAGCTTTATTCCGGTGGCAGTATCGGATTGAAAAAAGGAATAATCGGATCAAGGACAAGCATTAACTTCAGTCGTACTGATGGGTATGACGTAACTCCTGAAAGTCCGCATGACTGGACTCAGAATCCATACACTTCATATCAGATAAGTCAGAAATTTGAGATCACTCCTTCTTCGAAATTATCTTTTACTCCTTATTTCACTTATTATCAGTTCGAACGTGGAAATGTCAGCGCACGACCTGTCCACGATCTTTATATAGATCTGAATGCAGGGTTGAAAGGGCAATACTTTTTCGGTAAGAGCTCCATCGATTTTTCATATTATCGCGATCGCTATAATACTTATACCATTCTCGAACAATTAAATAACAAAAGGGATACAGCTTCGTATGATATTATTCAGACATTCAGGACCCAGGGGAATTTTCATCTTTCAGACAAGAATAACTTAACTGCAGGTTTGGAATATAATACTGAACGCTTGTTCTCCACACGGGTGGAGGATGGTTTGAAAAATGCTTCAGAAGCAGTGTTCTATTTACAGGAAGATCTTCAAATAGGTGAAAGATGGGACCTGATTGCAGGTATTCGCACAGGCTCTCACAGCAATTATGGATTTAATGCAGCTCCAAAAATCTCGGCAATGTTTAAACAGGGATTCCTGAATTTCAGAGCATCAGCAGGAACGGGTTTTCGTTCCCCCGCATTAAAGGAATTATACTTTAGTTTTGATCATTTCGGCGAATTTTTTGTAGAAGGTAATCCGCAATTAAAGCCTGAATCTTCAAAATATGTTTCAGGTTCAATAGAGTTTTCAAAGCCATGGAATAATTCCTCGGTTACGGTTTATAAAAACGTATTGTCAAATATGATTACCACGAACATAATAACTGTACCTGATGCAGTTGAAACTACATATCAGTATGAAAATGTTGCCAGAGCTTCGGTAAGCGGTGTTGATTTAATATCGAAACAAAAAGTATTTAACGGGTTATGGCTGAGTGCAGGATATAGTTATGTTTATGCGCTTGATAAAGAGACAGGACTTCAATTGTATGGTACGGCAAAACACTCCGGTAATATATCGGCAGATTATAATTTCAGGAAAAAGAATTATTCCTTCACTGCACAACTTTACTGCCAGTTGATGGGTGAAAGGATATATCTTAATTCTGATGGAACAAGTGCATATGACAGGCCTTACAGTTCCTGGCGCTTTACTATTTCCCAGGAATATAAATGGTTACGGATATCAACCGGCCTTGACAATATATTCGGAATAGTGATTCCTCAGAATTATGATTTCATTTCTCCCGGAAGAAGGTTTTTTGTTGGGATGAATATCGATTTTGGAAAAATCACCCCTCTGTCCCGCTGAAGCGGGACTTCTCCCCTAAAGGGGCGACAATTCTGTAACCATATTGGATTTCTACTCTTCTTTAGCCCCCCTTTAGGGGGGTTGGGGGGTCGATCTTTTGGTGGTTACTTTTCTTTCTCTTCTTCAGCTTCATCCAAACTCTCCAGCTTTGCAAACTGAAGTGGTTTCTTAAAGAAGTTTGTACGATAAGCACCATAGATCAGACCAAGTGTAAGCCAGCTGATACCAACGATCTTGGCTTTAATTCCCAGACTGAACCATAGATAAAGACAGATAGAAAATCCAAGAATGGGAACAATAAAATATGTGAATCTTTTGCGTTCACCGCGTAAATAATAATGCATGAATGAGGATACATTGACTCCCATAAATGCCACCAGGGCTCCGAAGTTAAGCAACTGGGCCCCCAGCGGGTAACTTAAGAGAAAGACACCTCCCAGTACCAATACTCCAATCAGAATAATATTGTTGGATGGTATATGTGTTTTTGGATTTATATATGCAAAAAACCTGCCCGGAATTGCATTATCTCTTCCCATGCCATATAAAAGACGTCCTGCCCCGAGGTGAGCTCCTGCACCTGAACCAATAGTTGCAACCAGCAAGGCTATGTTGACTGTATTGAAAAGCCAATGTCCACCTGCCTTACCTGCAACATAACAAAATGCCGTATCCTGATCGGGAAAGTTGGTTCCCGGCCAAACAAGCTGGGCAAAATAAACCTGAACCGATGCAAGTATGCCTGTGATTACACAGACGAGTACCGTTGCAAGTAATATATTACGGCGAGGATTATGAACCTCTTCCGACAAGGTTGAAATACCATCAAAACCGATATAGGTAAGTACTGCCAGCGATGCGCCTGCTGATACTGAATGAAATGAAAATGTTTTAGGATCATAGAAGGGTCGGGTCCATTCTGCAGCATTTGCCGGAGGATTTAAAAACAGATACCTGACAGCGGCGCCAAGGAAGAGTATGATAACTACCCCTAATCCGGTTGCGATTATAGAATTCGTGCGTGAGCTTGATTCAATTCCGCGAAGGTTCATTGCTGTAAACAGACAGGTAAAAGCAATTGCATAAACAGGATAAGGGATTTCAGGAATCATATTTATTGCAGCTTTACTGATCCATATCACGCAAATTATAGGATTCATTACATAATCGAAAATCATTCCCCAACCTACAAAGTAACCAAGCGACGGATGAATCTCCCTGCTTACATATGTATATGCTGAGCCGGCACTCGGATAGGCATTTGCCATACGCCCGTAACTGATAGCGGTAAATAACATGGCAACCATACCTATAATAATAGTGGTAACAACATGGCCCTTGGCCAGTGTTGCTGCAGCCCCGAATAATGGCATTGGCGCCGTGGGCTGAATAAGAATTATCCCATACAGTACCAGTGATGATAACCCGAGAACACGTTTTAAGCCTGGTCCCGACGGGGATGAAGTTTTAATGTCACTCATATCGCTTGCTTAAAATAAATTTAATGACCATAAACCTAATAATTATTAGCCTAATTAATATAACCACACCTGAAAATTAAATAAGATTTGAAGGAATTAATTTCTTAGATCTTACCCGACGATTAATTTCATTAACTTTATTACCCTCAAAATGTTTTACCTTTTTACAATTAAATGCAGACAATATGAAAACTTCTATTTTCCTGACATCCGTTTTAATAGTATTGCTTCCCCTTGCCAGCCTGGCGCAGAATACGATTGGTGGGAAACTACTTTTAAAAGACAACTGGACCATTCAATCTTCAAAAGAAATAAAAGCAGAAGCAAAGGCTATTTCAACGACCGGTTTTAAGAACGAGGGCTGGTATCCGACTTCTGTTCCCACAACTGTACTTGCTGCATTGGTTGCTAATAAAGTATATCCCGATCCTTATTACGGTACTAACTTTAACAATCTTCCCGGCGTAATCCCTTATCCCAAAAGGGAGATGCCTGATGACAGTCCGTTTAAAGTAGCATGGTGGTACCGCACGGAATTCAAAATTCCGGCTGACTTTAAAAACATGCATACATGGCTTAAGTTTCACAGTATTAATTATAAAGCAAATGTATGGCTGAACGGGAAGCTCATTGCCGATACAACAACCATTGAAGGTGCATACCGTTTGTTTAATCTCGACATTTCCAATGCTGCTCTACCCGGAGCTGACAACTGCCTGGCTTTGCAGATATTTCCTCCAAAAGGGCAGGATCTTACTATAACATGGGTGGATTGGAATCCTACCACACCTGACAGGGGAATGGGGATATGGTATGATGTGACAATTAATGCTACAGGAGATGTAGCATTTGAAAATCCTCAGGTCATAACAAAACTGAATCTGCCTTCAACCGACCAGGCAAAACTAACGGTATCAACTGATCTCCGTAATGCAGGTTCTAAAAAGATTACAGGTGTTCTGAAAGGTACAATTGAAAATATAACGTTCTCGCAGAATGTCACTCTGGAACCCGGCGAAACAAAGGTTGTAAGTTTTTCACCTGAAACATTTCCACAGCTTGTTATTGCTAATCCAAAATTATGGTGGCCTCATACAGTCGGTCCCCAGAATCTGTATGATCTGAATCTTAGTTTTGATGTATCAGGCAAACCAACAGATACAAAGAAAGTACGTTTTGGAATCAGGGAGATTTCATACTGGATGAACAGCTTTGGTAAGCAGAATGTAAAAGTTTTCCAGGTAAACGGGAAGAATATCGTTATTAGAGGAGGCGGATATGTGCAGGATCTTATGCTGCGTCCTTCGAATGAAAGAGTTGATGCAGATCTTTTGTATGCAAAACATATGAATCTGAATGCACTGAGAATGGAAGGTCCTCGTGGATCGGATTACCTTTTTGAAAGATGCGATGAAGAAGGAATACTGTTGATGGTAGGATGGTGCTGCTGCAGTGCCTGGGAAGGATGGAAAAAATGGACACCTCATACCGGAGATATAGCTGAAGCGAGCTGGAAAGATCAGATCCTTCATCTGCGCAATCATCCGGCAGTTTTTACCTGGTTATATGGAAGTGATAATTTTCCTCCTGCTGAAGTTGAAAAACAGTATCTGAAAGTTCTGGATCAATATGATAATACAAGGCCTTACGAATCATCAGCCACTCAGGCGCTCAGCACTGTCCAGGGAATAACCGGAGTTCATATGGGTCCTTATCCGAATGTTTATGCTTATGAGACACCAAACTTCTGGTACACAAAACTTGAATTCAACACGGAAGCCGGTCCGACAGGCGAACAAATACCACCGATAGAAACCATGAGATGGATGATGCCTGAAAAAGATCTATGGCCAATGAGCCCATCATGGGATCTTCGTCTGCATAAAGCATTTTACCCCATTGCCAGGGCTGCTTTTGAATCGCGCTATGGCAAACCCACAGGTGTTGAAGAGTATTGTATGAAGGCGCAGGTTTTCCAGCAAGAGGCAGTAAAAGCGATGTACGAAGCATTTGCCGGGAATAAATATAAATCAAGCGGCATAATTTACTGGATGTATAATTCAGCCTGGCCGAAAATGTATTGGCAGCTCTATGATTATTATTTCATGCCTAACGGAGCATTCTATGGAGCAAAAACAGCCTGCGAACCTCTTCATATTCAATATTGCTACGGCGACAGCTCAATTAAAATCGTGAACTGTTTTTACAAGGATTTTAGTGGGTTAAAAGCTACTACGAAAATCTTTGATTTTAATATGAAAGAAGTCTATTCAAACAAGATAGCTGCAAATGTTGCGTCGGACACTAGCATGAAAATATCAAAGCTTGATATTCCAAAGGATATCACAAAAGTTTTCTTCCTTAAATTAGAATTAAACGATGCTTCCGGTAAACTGGTATCATCTAATTTTTACTGGTTAAGCTCCAATGGAGATGAAAAGGCTGACTTTACTGATCTTAGTAAGCTTCCGGCTTCTACCGTAAATGTCACAGCTTCGGCTCTCCAAAAGGTTGGTAATAAGTACAAGATGTCTGTCACTATTGAAAACCCCGGTACAACTCTTGCATTTGCTGTTAATCCAAAGATATTAAAGCTGAAATCCAAAGACCCTGTACTACCCGTTTTCTGGGAGGATAACTATTTTTCACTGCTTCCAAAAGAAAAGAGAACAGTTAGTGTTGAATTCGATTCGAAAAATCTTGATGGTGACAAGCCACTATTAAAGGTTGAAGGATGGAACGTGGCAGCACAGGAGAGGGAGGTTAAATAAGAATTGGCCCCCCTGCCCCCCTAAAGGGGGGTTAATTCTCAATGTTTTATTTAATTCATTTATGACACCAAATTGGTCCTCCTTTAGGGGGACATCCCGATAGCTATCGGGAGCGTAGCGGCAGGGGGTCATAGGTTCGTTTATTTTACCCCGTCGATATACCTGTTCCAGTTTATCAGCTTTCTCATTTCTATCATATTGATCGGCCCCTGGATGCGATAAATAATATTGCCACCCTGTTCGACGAGTAAAGTATAAGGCAATGCTCCTGACCATTTCGGATCAACTGCTTCTACCAGATCCCCGTTATTATCGCTGCTGAAAATATAATTTTTGTTTGATGCTTCGTTCTTTTGCAGGAACTTCAGCACATTGTCTTTCCTTGATAACTTATCAGCATTTATCGAAACGAATTCAAACTGGCGGCTGCGGTAGATACGATCGATAATTACAAAATCAGGAAATTCCTGTACACAAGGCCCGCACCATGAAGCCCATACAGTAATTAATCTCAGCTTATCCGATTTATTCTGAATGACTTTTCTAATTCCGGATGTGTCTATGTTTTCGAGTGTTACAGGGAGTTCTGACCATTCTTTATAAAGTTTAATGGTACCCTCCGTTTTCCAGGCCCACTTGGTAGAACATCCAAATACTTTTGTCACAGGTTTTTCAATTTTCCTGTCTTCAAGAACTGCATCAATGGCATTACTGAGTGTTTCTGCCTTTCCATTTTCCATTGAAGGATCGATGCACCCTACATACTGCAGCTTGCGGTTTTTGTCGAAAACATAAGCATGAGGAGTGGCTTCAGGTCCATATGCAATTGCAGTTTTCTGATCATCGCCATCATACAGGTATGGAAATTTGAAATTTTTATCCTTTGCACGGATTTTCATTGCTTCAAATGAGTCATCCAGGTCGGACCAGCCCTGTTCCCATAAGTTGAGGGATTTCATGCTATTTGATGATATCACAACCAGTGACACTCCTTTTGATGTGTACTTGCTGTAAATATTATTCAGCCTGTCCTGGTAGGCCTGGGCAGTTGGACAATGATTACAGCTGAAAACAATTACAAGCACTTTCGATTTTGCAAAATCGGACAATGAATATGTTTTATCATCGACGCCTTTCAGTTTGAAATCAGGTGCCTGGGATCCTGGTTCGAGAGTTTTAGGTTGGGGATGGCTTTCCTGACCGAATGCGGCATAGCCTGTCAGTAAAATTGTAATCAAAGCGAGGAATAATTTTTTTTTCATGAGATCAGGTAATATTCATTGGCAATTTATCAAATAAAAAACAAAGGACACAAAGTAAAACAAGTGTATACGTTAGAAATTCAATTTCTTTATCAGATCTTCATAACTTTCAACTATTTCATCTGCGCCTGTTTCCCTCAAAACATTGCCTTCAAATGAACTGGTCAGCCCGTAGGTAAATAAACCTGCTTTTTTGGCAGAAATTATTCCGTTTGGAGAATCTTCAATTACAATAGAAGTCTGAGTATCCGCTTCTAAGCTGTCTAACGCTTTTAAATATGGGTCAGGAAATGGTTTATGCAGCTTTGTATCTACTTCTGTTATAACCAGATCAAATAGATCTGAAATATGATAAAGTTCATTAACAAGCCCAAGACTGAATAATGATGTTGAACTAACAAGTGCTGTTTGAATACCCCTGGTTTTCACTCTTTTCAGAAAAGGTAAAAAGCCATCAATCAGTTTTAGTTCGGATAATATTTCTTCAAAGATCTTTTTTTTAGCATCCATAAGGAAGTCAGCAGGATGCTTCTGAGTAGCCAGGTTATTTGAAATATAATCGAAAAAAACTTTATCTGTCCTTCCTTTGTAGTCATCAAAAATTGTGGAAGGATAGGGGATCCCGAATTTTTCCAGTACGAGTTTTTTTGCTTTTGCATGTAAAGGTTCCGAATCGATAATTACACCATCAAAATCAAAAAGAATGGTTTTAATATCTATGATCATGGAAATAAAATAATTTAAGAATTATTGGATGGCCCAGACTGCCGATTCTGTCACAATTCAAAATTTGGTTACAAATTTAGACTTTCTTTTTACGTTTACCCACTGAGCTTGTCGTCTCGAATTAAATATGTGATTTCTTTAATTTGGTTTTTAAAAGACAAACGGTTTATTTTAGAATTACCCTGCTTACACAGCAGCTAAAAATACATGGTTGGTCTCAGCCGGGATTGGATATGTACTTACTAAGCCTAAGAAACAGTAATAACAAGAAGATATTAAAAATGCAAGATAACAGGGGGTTCGGATTGTTCTCTTTGATTAACCTCAACCTTAACCCTAGCCTTCCCTGCGCCCTCTGCCCTGTTAATCCTTAACACAGCGAACGCTAAACCCAAAATTCAATGTGAAATGGGAATAGCGACCAATATAAGGACTACCCGAATCGAGGTTTGTAGAATATGCTTCTGTTGATGAGTATTGAGTAAAAGTCCAGAAACCTGTCTGTTCATTAATTCCTCCATAATAACCTTCTTGATTACGATACCCGGAAGGTAAAGCTGTAAAACCACTTTCATTGGTTGCATCTGAATTTCCACTGGAAAAATGCAACAATCCGGCTTCCTTTAATTTTGAGCCCGCAACACTTCCTCCTCCCAGGTAATTAGTTAAGATGTCCCACTCACCAGTGGTTGGAATATGCCAGCCTAGCGGACAAATATTACGAGCATCTGTAATAGCATACCAGGTATAATATCTTCCATAAGTTGGTACATTGTTTTCATCCGCTCCGGCTGGCCATTGATATTTGGGAGTACTCTCGCCTGTGATATTCAGTTGAGCAGGGGAGGTGGTTCCAACCAGAGCTCCATTTTGGTATTTTGTTGTTTTCAGGTTTTCTGCCATCCATAATTGAGTACCGATTGTAACCGTATGGTACTGATTACCGTCAATATCTGATATTGTCCCGGTATATGTCTTGATTATTAATTCATTACCATACCCTGTTCCAACACCATTTATTGCATATGCCCGTAAATAATAAGTTGAATTTGGAGCCAGGCTGGCAATGGAAACTGAGAAATTTGCACCATCAGAACTGTTCAGAACCTTTGTATCAGATGTCGTAGGATTATGTGAAGTACTCCAGCATATGCCACTCTCAGAAACATGAGATCCAAAATCAGTAATGATATTACCGCCACTCATTGCTGAGGTTGTTGTAACGCCTGAAACATCTTTTGTAGTAATTTGTGGTTTAGCCTGTGTTATAAATGTAAAACCAATACCGTTTGTAGTTCCTAATTCGTTGGTAGCAACGATCCTGAAACAATATTTTGTCCCTTCCGCCAATCCCGAAAGATCAGCACTTACATTAACCGATGTACTGCCATCAATTGAGTTTTGTGCCGGAGTAATTGTACTTCCATAACCATAGGTAGTACCCCATTCAAAGGAAATCGTAGCTGGCAAATAGTTTGGATTCACAGAACCATTTAATTTTGCAGAACTTACACTAAGATTTGTTGCATCGAGTGTAGTCACTGTGGGCGACTGTCCAAGTGTTGAAAATGTCATGTCGCTACTGTATGTAATTCCCAGTGAGTTTTCAGCTTTAATCCTGAAATGATAAGCCGTTCCCATGGTTAATCCGGTTAAATCTGCACTGACAGTTACAGAAGCGCTCCCGCTAACCGGACTTTGCGTTGGGGTAACTGAAGTCCCGTAACTGGTTGTTGTTCCCCATTCAAATGTTATTGTTGTTGATAATGAATTCGGAATAACTGTTCCGTTCAATGTAGCAGAGTTGAGCGTTATACCTGAGGGAATGACAGCAGTAGCAGAAGGTTTATCTCCTAATGTGGTGAATGATACTGACTCTCCATAACCGGTACCGGCACTGTTTGTTGCATATGCCCTGACATAATACTTAGTGTCCGGAGCAAGTTGTGTTAAACTACTTGTAAAAGAGCTTGATTCAGCACTCTCAGTTGTTTTGGAATTTCCTATAGTAGGATCAGCTGATGTATTCCAACAAATACCTTTAGAGATTAACGGAGCTCCACCATCATCTGTGATGTTGCCTCCCGATAACGCAGTTGCATAAGAAATCTCAGTAACTGCTGAAGTGGTTAAAACAGGAGGTGAGGGTTTATCTTTCTTACAGGAGTAAAATAAATTGAATGATAAGATTACCAGAACAAATACGCAGATTTTTATAATGAATTTCATTATCAGGTTAAATTTGGTTCAACGACTCAGGTTCCAGACCTGATAAAGATAGAATAAGCAAGATATAAACCAAATGATAAAAGCTTTAAAACCATCTACCAAAAAAAACGCAAAGTCAAACATGTTGCTTTGCGTTAAATGTCTTGCGGTCCTGCAAGTCCTTCTCAACTCTTAACCTCAACCTCAACCTTAACCTTAACCTCCCCTGCGCCCAGCGCCCTGTGCTCTTTGGTTTCGCATCTAGTATTTATGATACTCCGGGGCTTAACGATGCATAATACACGTGAAAGAGGAAATAAGTGGAAATAAATAGAAATGGGGGAGCGGGGGATGGAGAGAGAAGCGGAGAGGAATAGAATGCTGGAAGGGGAGAGTGGGAGAAGGGGAGAAACGGGAGACTTGGAGGGGTTGGGGCATAGCCGTCTGCCAAAGCTTTGGGAGAAATGTGATACTGCATAAAAAAGTTTCCCCTCCTTCAAAAGGAGGGGAAATGTATGAGGATTAACTTCAGTACTTTACATTCTATTTTGTATTACATTCTCTCCATATTTAACAATATTCAACTCTTTAAGTTGACGGCTTTGAGGCTTGGTGTGGGTTTGGGCAAAAGGCATGGGGCTCGAGCCTCAGAGCACCAGCCTTAAGCATTCAACGATTCTGAGGATCAGGGATCTCGTCTTTAGCCCTTAAGGGAGTATTCATCCAGAATCTGAGGCTATTCTCTGAACGGGAGATACAATTCTGCCCGAGTGGGATTGACTCGATAAAACAGCCATTCTGAAATCCGACCGGCTTATCATATGCCTGCACAAACATTTCCCTGAACTGGCGAAGCACAAGATCTCTCCGCTTGTTAAGAATATTACCGTTAATATCTTTCAAGTCCTTAATATTTATTCTGCATGAATCAAGCGCGACATTATATTTGTCGTTATATAGTGTCAGGTACAGGTTGCGACCATCTGCTTTGATTTTTCTTATTCTTGCTTTTGCACTTCCGATAGTAATATCATAGTTTTTTCTGTCTCTTGCCGATATTGAATCAATCTCATTATTGAAAACAATAATAGTCGTCAGATCAGAGAAAACATCCTTGTAAGGTTTTGCTGAAATCCATCGTCCGCTCATGATATGAAAGAAATCATTGTCAGATGAATCGGGTATGATAAATGAATTATTAAAAGAAATGTATTTAAGACACATTTTGGAATTCAATGCGGGTTCATGCCCGTATTCAATCTCAATATTGAAGATCTCCTGTTTCTTCTTTTCCGAATTAAAGCATGAGGCAGAATACTCAAGCCGGTGAATCGAATAGTCATCGGTCTGAATGAATATTGCACCTTTTGCCTGGTAGGTACCCTCTGTGATCTTAGGTCTTGCCTCGAATTCTATCTTATATAATAATGTATTTCCGTCATAAATCCCTGCGGGTCTTGAAAACATATGATTTTTAAGGAACTTCTCTGAAAGGTTATCAATAAAGAAAAAAGTTTTCTGGTCGAAATTTCTAATTGCGTCGTGAGTAAGTAAAACAAAAAACTCATTCCCGTTATGGTCGCCAACGAATGCCTTTGGCATTTGTTTGAAAGAAAAATCAGAATGAACTGATCCTGGTATGTCATAATACGGTGTGAGTTTTATCCGTCTGAAATCCATATTCTTTTTAAATTCAAGCAACCTGTGCCTGCTTGAATCTGATATGAAGGCAAAACCCTTATCGAGGGTCTGTATGATCGCTTCATTCAGGTTAAGATAATTACTGCTGTCCTTCAGATAATCGCGGTAATAGGAGACATAAGTGAACGATGTGACCGGATTGTTCTTTTTGATGTTTTGTAGCGCCCTGCCTATTATGATTTCCGGGTTGAGTCTTCTTTTTCTGGCAGTTACCCTGACCTCATTCAGACCATAGATATTGGGTACAAGCTTCAGGTTGTTTATTTCGGTTGTTTTCAGAACACTGAAAGCCATTGATAACTTACGATATCCGATACAGGTAACGATCAGGCTGTCGGATTGAAATTGATAATTGTTTAATATTCTGAAATCGCCTTCAGCATTTGTATGGATCCCAATCCCGGATTTTACAAGACGTACGGTAGCGTATGATACAGGCTGGGCTGTTTTGGAATCAATCACTTTCCCGGTGATATATGCAGACTGCTGGTAATAAATTTCGCTGTGACTAATCGCGAAAAGAAAGATCAGACTGATAAGGTATCGTGTACCACAATTACAAGGCATGGCCTCAATGTTTTAAATAGTATTTTTCTTATTATAATGCATTGCCTATCAAATTTATCAAAAAAAAATGACATACGTTGAACGATCCACAACACGCGTGAAAGCAGTAATAAATAGAAATAGATAGAAATAAATGCCTCATACCGCACGCCGCATGCCGCACGTTTTTATTAAGTTTTTGTTAAATTCCACTCTTTCCGGCTGTTTTGCGGAACAATTGATTTTAGCAGTTGTTTCGTGTATTGATTACTGTTTATAGAAAAAAAATTGAAAAAATGAACAAGAAAAAGGAGAGTCGGGATGGGGATACCAAACGTATGCTTGAAGTTTACACTATGGTACCTCCCTTTCCGGGAGTGGCAAAAAAGAAAAGTAAACAACACAACAAAAAAGTATCCAAAATCTCTACAAAGAGATAGATATTTTGGGGATTTTTAATTCCTTACCGGGAAAGTAAATGAACCGTATGCCGCGTTCCGCATATCGAAGCGAAGATCCAGACATCCCGAAGAACGAGGAATCGTCGGGACCTCAAAACGCGCACCGTTGAAGTTCTTTATTTGAGATTCTCAGAGCGTTTGTTGATAGCGTTTGCAAAAACCATGACAACTCGTGCATCGGATTTATGGAAATACTAAAAAAAGGCATTTTTGTAAATCAATTTTTGGGTAGAATACCCCAATTATTACAAATGGATTATCTGCTCTTCTCCTATGCCATTCTTTTGTTGTACCCAGAAATAAATAGATATCCTTATTTCGAATGAAATTTTCTTCGTATTGCTCTTTAACTTTCTTCAAGGCTTGCATTTCATCCCCTCCGGCCGTTCTAAGACAATTCCAATAAAGTGCCCCAATCTCCCAATCCTCAATCATCAGATTGCTTTCAATTCCTGAATCATCTAAAAAGGAATAATAAAATTTGTAGGGAAGTTTAGGTATTATTGTTTCAATCGACTTAACAGTTTCAAATAAATCTCCTTGATTTCTTAACTGTAGCCACTCAGCTTTCCAGTCTCTTTTATCTTCCTCAATTCTTAATCCTGAAATCTTCGAAGGCTTAAACGTTGCCAACGATATATTATTTGGAGCCTTTGAATCTTCCAAAAGTTGGTTCTTGTTAGTATAAACTTTCTTAAAACACAATTCTTTTCTGCGAGACCAGTTTCCTTCAGTCCCAACGGTCGATCCAATAACAATATCCTTAAAATTATAATTAGCAGGAGAATGGCTTTCAGGTCTGAAATCATCAGTTCTCCTGTTCAGGTCCAATTCAATCCAGGTATATTTTACATTGTTGACTTTACCTGAACCCTTTAAGTCAATCAAGAAACTTAAAGGAACAGGGTAAATCCTAATCCAATCTCCATTTTCAAGAATTCCTGCAGTGCAAACAAGTTCATCATAACTTCGTGATGGCAGAGGGTAAGTGGTAACAGTAATCAGGACTTTCTTTCTTGCCATTAAATATGTTTTACACCATAATTGAAGCCATCCAACTTCGCAATAGAATCTGCCAAATGTTTACGATGGCATTGATTAATATTGAGTTCAAAGCAAGTTAGTGCAATCCGACTTTTTGTTTTAAGAAGTGTCAAAATATCTTTCTGCTTTTGGATCTCATTCTTCAAAACAGTTGACTTGTAAAAGATAAATAACTTATCATAATCAGCCTGAGTATGCAGCTCTTGTCTTTTATTGGAATCAATACCAACTTCGGGCATATGATAATATTCGATTCCAACACCTTCGCAAGCATTTTGTAGTTGACTTTTGCTAAAGCCATATTTCATACTTAATGAGTTTTTCCTGACATCACACAGAACTCTTATATCATTTACAATTAGCTTGTTTAAGTATTCTTCAAGAGAAACGCCTTCATATCCGATAGTAAATAAAACAATTTCTGATTTTGACGGTTTTTGCTTTTCAACTCTTTTTAACTCATCAGCATTCAAGACACTTGAAGAAATTGTGCTGTTTATGGCATAAAATGGATAGTTCTTATATGTTAATCGGATGAGTTCATCCTTACTAAGCATTCCAAATTGGTTTTTTATATATCGGATTGCTATTTGGTCTTTAGATTTTAACTCTAAAAAATAGTCTTTTGTGTCAGTTTTTTTCCAATTCTTGTCTGATTCCGAAACTAACCCATACTTAATCAAAGTGCCTAAATCGGCATTTGCCTGAAAAGAATAACAACCAAATTTATAGGGTACAAAATGAAATGATTTCTCAACCTGCTGACGTGAAAGCAAGAACAAGAGTTTTTGAAGGCTGATTTTATTTAACTCATCATCAAATAGTTGCAATAAGGACAATAATATTTTCCTGCGATAATACATAATTTTAAAATACAAATATACTATTAACCGGTTATAACTCTTTCCTTTGGTCCTGTGAATTTACTTTCCGGATCAAAGACTACATTCTCTACCAAGTGCGGCACAAGAAATTATTTCTGCCTAACGAAAACTTCGTCGGATTTTAAAGGTGTAAAGTCTAAAAAAAGTCCTGTCTTGCGGTCTTGCGGTAATAAAGTTTGTCGTTTATCGTTTATCGTTTTGCCCTGAGCCCTGAGCTCAGTCTTGCAGTCATTCTTGCCTTTAAAGCCTTTATAGCCTCTACAGCTTTTAGAGCCTTATTAGCTTGCAGGTTTTGTCACGCTGTTTTTATCCTTAAATATAAAATAATACTTATACGGTTTCCCGTTTAGTACTCTCAGAGTATTTCTAACCGCCTGAAATGCACCAAACAGAAAAATAATAAGGATTAGTACCGGATTCTTAGCTGCATATAAAACCCAAATTCCGCCTAAGATTAAAAGCAAATTTGCTAATTGAAACCTGATAACGGAATAATAATGACTTGTTATTTCTTTAATTTCAGCCTTTTTCCGATCCCAGATGATAATAGTGGGAAAGAAAAGCGGGAGTAATCCGCTCAAATGAATCAGAGCAAGCCAGTTTCTTTTATTAACGTCTTCAAAATCCTCATCCCCATTAGAAACATTAAATATACTAAAGTCAACTTCAAGTGCTTTGGCTATCATCTGAAGTGTATAAGCACGTGGATCTACTTCTCCATTTTCAATCCGTTGAATAGTCCTGGCACTAAGTTCAGTGAGATCAGCTAACTCTTCCTGAGTAATGCCTTTTTTAATCCTTAAGTCTTTTATTAGTTTTCCAGTTTCCATGTTTAATTTTTAAGTCAAATGTCAGGCTGATTAAGGTAACTTTCCAACTACAAAAACACGACATTTACACGACATATGCAAATAGAGGCTTAGAGGCTTAAAGGCGTAATGGCGCAAGGGCGGTTTAATGATACAATGGTACTAAGGTTGAGGTTGAGATCATCTTAACCTTAGCCTTAGCCTCAACCTGCTAATCGTTTATCATCTATCGATTTGCCCCGAGCTCTTCTTATTTTGCATTGCTCAAGGCTTCGCTATTCGCGATATACAAAAGAACTTTATCCAGATTAGTATTTGAATTTGCATCTGATAGTTTTACAATTACAATGTTATATCGGGGGTTAATGGTAATTCTTTGACCTAAATAACCATCAGCTACAATTTCTCTGTCAACACCATCATTCGGAAGCCACCATAAGAAATTATGCTTTAAAGAGGATTGCTGATTTGGTGATAACGGAATATCAAAGATATTAGCTATCCAGCTTTGTGGCACTATCTGCCTGTTGTTAAATTTGCCGTTATTCAAATAAATACAACCAAACTTTAGCAGGTCCCGGGCACTGGCATTTAAGGAACTGCTTGCTTTCTCAACACCGTTCTTTGTGTCAAGGCTCCAGGATGCATCAAATTCTGCCCCCATTGGCTCCCAGAGATACTTATGAACCAAGTCAGAAAGAGTAGACCCGGTAGCATTTTCAATAACCCAACCCAATAACTCAGAATCGATATTTTTATATTCCCAACTGGAGCCTGGAACCTTGCTCAGTTTGTGGCGGACTATGAGCCTTCGTATACCGGGAGTGTAATAAAACTTTCCATCGTCGTCAAATACTTTATTTTTTTTCCAGTCAAGACCAGAGGACATTTGCAATAATTGCTTTATTGTTATCTGGTTAAAGTTTGGGTTTCCTTCCAATTGAGGAATATAATCTGTTATCCTTTGATCGATAGACTGAATATAGCCATTTGAAATAGCTACCCCTGCCAGTGCTGATAAAACTGATTTTGAAACTGAAAACACACATGAAACATTCGATTCTGTTCTGCCTCTGAAATACTTCTCACACACAATCTGGTTGTTAATGTAAATAATGAAGGCAGTAGTCTTATCCTGAGATAGAAGTGTATCTAATGTTGATTCCTGTTTCGTATAAGGATTATATAGCTTAACAGTATCCAGATAAGGCAAATACTTATCTGAGTATTTGAAATGGAAAGGGTGGCTGCCTTGTGATATTGATCGATTGAAGAAAATCTTCATATCATCTGCATTTGGGGACTGGAGGACAAGCATGTTGTAGTAAGTGCATCCGGTAAACAGGTTCATAAAAAGTAAGCAGAGAAGCTTTTTCATGGCATTTACAGATATTCCAAAGTTAAGATACGAGTTTTTTTGATGACGCAAGGGTGGTATCATGGTCTTGCGGTCCTACTAAGGTTAGATTGAGGTTAAGGTTGAGGTTGAGAACATCCTAACCTTAGCCTTAACCTGTTTATCGTATAAGGTTGTTTATCGATTTACCCTGTGCGCTGAGCCCGGTGCCCTGAGCCATTAGGGAGTTTGTTTCGGAATTTTAAAATATTCGTTTGACATAATCGTCTGGGTAAGTATAACAAACTAATATCAGGAGGATTTCAAAATGGAAAATGAAAAAGAAAAATTTGATCCGTCAGGAGCGCTCAAAGGGTTTGCCGAACACTACGAAGATGGAATTTCACCGTCGTGGGATATTGGCAGACCAAAAGAGCCATTCATTGAAATTGCCGATCAGGTCGTAGAACCAGTACTTGATGCAGGGTGCGGAACAGGAGACACTTCAATTTTCTTTGCATCGCGCGGACTTAAGGTTATTGGAATAGACTTTGTTGAAAATGCTATACTGAGAGCCAAATCAAAAATTGAAGGACGCAATCTTCCGGTTGAATTTTTGGTTAAGGATGCTGTAGCCTTAGATGAATGGGACATCAAATTTAATACTATCATTGATAGTGGCTTGCTTCATGCAATTTATGACAGGCAAAAATATGCAAATGGACTAAAACATGTTTTACTTTCCGGAGGACGATTATATGTATTTTATTTTAAAGATGACCCTTCATCTCCCGGGGGCGGTATATCGGACAATGAACTTAAAAGATTATTTGCCGACGACTGGAAAATAGAATCTATAAAATCCGTCACACTGGATAATGACGAATGGAAAATGAATTTTGCTAAAATACTAAGAACAGCGTAACGGCGTAAAGGCGAAAAATGTCTTGCAGTCGTGCAGTCTTGCAGTCGTTATAGCCTCTGCAGCCTCTACAGCTTTTAGAGCCTTGCTAACGGTTCTACGGTTCTACGGTTCTACGGTTCTACGGTATTACGGTTCTACGGTATGGTGGTCTTGCGGTCCTGCGGTCTTGCGGTTCCCGAGTCGCTTCGCTCTCGGGATTTGGCTTCGCCGAACTCTCCCGCTACGAGGGATCGGTTCGTCACTTCCCCGCTTTGCGGGGCAGGCTGTTCCTCAACTTGCGGTCATAGTGTAGTCCTGGTGGAAATATTTACAAATTCAAAGGCTATAACCACTCCTTTGGTTTCTTAAGAATATATCCGTCTTTTTTTGTAACCTCTTCCTCGAATAGGCTATCAACCAACTTCTTCCTGCCAATCATCATTGATCCTTTAGCCACAAGAGCTACTGAGGCATTGTGCCTTTTTGGTGGAAATGCAACAAACACTCTTTTATGTTTGAAATGTTCATGAATTGCTTTTATTGGTGGAACAAGGTCACTGTCACCAGAAATAAGCATAGCCATATCATATCTATTTTGATATGCATCGATAATTATCTGGGTAGCAATATTAACATCAGTCATTTTTTCATGATAGGTTGGCCAAATATTGCCGCATTGTCTGCATTCTGTTTTATCACTTTGATAGTGACCGTAAAATATTTTTATACCAACAGATTCAAGAGCTTCTATATATGTAGTCTGTCTTTTCTGTTTATCCGGATTATTGCTTACTCTGCTAGTAAAATATTTAATTTCAATAAGTTCTTGGTTTGTCTGAAGTAGGTTACTTACTAACATGCTAATATTTAACCATTTACAGTTAAGGAAACCTGCTTCAAGAATTCCGAAATACATGTTAAAACCATCAATATAGACAATTACTCTTTCTTTTTCTCCTATATTGTTTGCAGAATTCATACTCAATTGTGTATCTTTGTAGCACTAAAACATCGTTAAAGATAGCATCTTTAACCTGACGCTCTGAAAAGAGCGTTTCTTTTTTATCCATAACCCCATTGTAAGTTTTCCATTATGTTGCCCTAAATTCTGGGATGCCATTAGCTATAAAACCTTTATATTATTTTAAAAAAGTAATCAGATGTAACGGCGTAACGGCTCAACGGCAAAAATTGTCTTGCGGTCTTGTGGTAATGAAGTTTGTCGTTTATCGTTTATCGTTTATCGTTTTGCCCTGAGCCCTGTGCCCTGTGCTCAGTCTTGCGGTCATTCTTGCCTTTAATGCCTCTACAGCTTTTAGAGCCTTATTTGTCTTGCGGTCCTGCCGTCTGGGGGACCTTTCAGTTTTCTCATGCTTTCGCCCCGTCAGTCACAGGATGAAAAGAGACCAACATGGCTGCAAGATGCAGTAATTCACTATTGTACAATGAATGAACTATACTAAATCCATCCAGAAATATTTTGAGAAGATCATGTTTTGATGATCTGATAATGATGTTAATAGGAATACAGGGGGTTTTGTTACCTGATTAAGGGCGCAATGGCGTAACGGCTTAAGGGTGTAAAGGGCGATAAATGTCTTGCGGTCATGCAGTCATGCAATCTTAACGGATTAGCAGCATATTTTTTGTCATTTTGTAATAATCTTGTCATTTTATACGACTAACTTGAAAAATTCAAACTATTCAAAAGTTGGAAAAAGAGTTTATAGAATTAATAAAGAGTCATCAGGGAATATTACATAAGATCTGTAATGTGTACTTTCTTAGAGATACTTACAAAGAGGATTATTATCAGGAAATTCTGATCAGGCTATGGAAATCGTATCCCAGTTTTAGAAATCAATCAGCGTTTTCCACCTGGCTCTATAGAGTTGCTCTAAATACTGCAATTGACATAATTCGTAAACAAAGCCTCCTGCCTAAACATACCGGACTTTCAAAAATAGAATACAATATACCTGAAAACAAAAACCTCTTAGAATCTGATAATAAGGATAAACTTTATATGGCTATCAATCAGTTATCTGATATTGAAAAAGCAATTATCATTCTGTACCTGGAAGATTATAATTACAGTGAGATTGCAGAAATAACAGGCATTTCAGAGAATTATACCGGAGTCAAGATCAATAGAATAAAAACTCAACTAATTAAGATATTGAACCATGAATAAAAATGATCTTAAATCGATGTGGCAAGATTTTCATTACATGAATAGTGAAGATACTTTCTCTAAAGTAAGTATTGAAAAATCCATGAACCTGAAGCATAGTAAAATAATTTCTAAATCTCTATTGGATGTAAAATTAAAGGTCATTATTTATGCACTGATCTTTTTTATTTATGCCGGGTTAATGATATATGCTTTTGTATATCTCAGACTGAATTTATCTTTCAGTTCTTTGATCCCGCTTACTTTAGCGGGTATATTCCTTTTATTAACATCTACCTCTGAATGTGTCAGATTATCAGTACTCACCAAAACAGCAGATAATTTGTCTCTAAAAGATTCTTTGCTGGTTTTTAGTAAGAAATTGAAAAGAATAAAAACAACCGATTTTATTATCTGTCTGGTCTTTTTCTATTTATCAGCTGTTTTGATAATATTTAATTTTTTGACAGATATCGGGGGAGTTAAAAATTTATTGTGGAGCAATGAAATTGCCCCGTTACCTTTATTGGGGATATTAATTTTAATGCTTCTTTCAGTACCATGGTTTATAAAATATCAGAATAATAAGAGGTACAAAAAGCTGTTTTCAAATCTCAGAGAGTCAATTCATCAGCTAAATGATCAGTCTGGGAACATTGACTGCTGACTTGCTACTAAAATTGTCTTGCGGTCCTGCAGTCTTGCAGTCTTACACTACGCGGAACTGCGTTGCTCTTTAGTTTCATAGCTTTAATTAGTCCTCTATTGCCTCAATACCAAGTTGCTTAACCCGCTCAATACCATCTTTCATTGCTTTGAGCTGTTCCGGGAAGTGTCCTTGCCAATCCTTGACCTCACCAATAATCCGAATGGGGCTTTTAGTACGATATGACTTTGTTGGATTTCCAGGGAATTTCTTGTCCGTCAGATTAGGGTCATCTTCAAAGGGTCCAGTCGGCTCTACTATGTAAATTCTGCCAACACCTTCGCCTAAGGAAAGTTCAGCTCCCCAAATTGCAGCGTCTAAGGTCGCAGTTAAATAAACGTACTTTGCCTTATTTCTCTGTCCGTAGTTTGAATTAAAGCCGGGTTCAATCAGGTCTCCTTGTTTCAGATTTGCCTTTGTGCCGTGATAGAACTTATTTGAATTCAGGTCGATGGTCGTTTCTATTGATTTGTCCACTCGTCTGCTTGTTTTTAATTAATTCTTCAATCATACCGATTGCAAGATCTGGTGCATCAAATTTTGCATAGTGTTCTTTCAATTCTTTTGCCTTTTGCTTATAAGAATGATCTGACATGATCTTCCTGTAAGCTTTCAGGATGTTTTTTGAAGTAGGTTTTTGGTTCCTTAAATTTATCCCGGCCCCTGAGTATTCCAGTCTGGCTGCCACTTCCATTTTATCTTCGGTAGCACCTGCAATAATTATTGGTATTCCGTAAGCTAAAGCATTCTGAGTACCACCAAATCCACCATTTGTAATTAACAGATCAATGTAAGGTAAAAGGTTCCCAAACGGAATGAAGGGTTCAGTATGTACGTTCCCGGGAAGATTCAGGCAGAAAAGTGGCCCCGGTATTTTCAACCCTTTTCTGAAACTTTCTACCCCCAAAACATAAAACATCATGACCGTTTTGAACAAGTTTAGTAATGATAGGGACAAAAGGATTAAAATGTCCATCAATTGGTACAGTAATTACTATTATTTTACTCATAATATTAAGGGCATAAAGGCTTAAAGGCATAAAAGCGCAAAGGCGATAAATGTCATGCGGTTCCCGAGTCGCTTCGCTCTCGGGATTTCGTCACTTCGTTCCTCAACTTGCGGTCTTGCGGTCATTTGGTTCATAAAGCATCTACAGCCTCTATAGCTTTTAGAGCCTTATTAGTAGTCTTGCAGTCACGCGGTCATGTGGTCTTGCAATCATTCCTTGCACCTCGTACCATGTACCATTAACTGTAGGCTATATTTATAATTTCAAAAACAATATCTCCTTCGGCTCGCTTTAACATAACTTTTTCTCCGATTCTTTTATTTATTAATACTTTGGACATAGGTGATAGAAAGGAGATCTTCCCTTTTGAAATTGCTGCTTCATCAACACCTGTTATCTGGAAAGTCTGGATGTTACCGGTTGCTTCTGTTTTGAGTGTTACTAATGCTCCGAACCTTATTTCATTTTGCGGCTGCTCTTTAAGATTAACTATCTTGGCTTCAGAAATCCTGTTGTTCAACAGCTGCAATTTTGCATTAATATAGTTCAGCGTTATTCGTTTCTCATCCTCTCTGGCTCCAACCAGGTTGTCTTTTTCACTGCCCAGCATCTGTTTTTCAGCCAATAGCTGGTCCATACCAGTTTGGGTAACAAAGTTCGTTACTCCTTCCGGTAAAAATGCCCTCTGCGGTACTCTCGGAATTTCTTCCTGATCGTCTTCTTTGACAAATCCTCGGCTCATGGGTACCAAAGTTAAGGGAAAATACGTAAAGGCAATAATTGTCTTGCTGTCTTGCCGTCCTGCGGTCATGCTGTCGAAGAGAAGAAGTAAGGAGTAAACAGTGAACAGTGAACAGTATCCCTCGACATGGTCGGAATAAACAATAATCAGTAATTAGGGAACTGGTGAAAATAAGATCTGCGTTAATCTGCAAGATCTGCGGGGAAAATTATCTATCGACAAGTAACTGAATTGATATTGAGATCATCTTAGCCTTAACCTTAACCTTTCTTTTCAAGGGTGATGTTGTTCCTCGAAGCAGAAGTATATTTTTTTTTAGTTCTGTAGAAGACATAAATGATAATGCCGATGATGAGCATCCCAAGATCGGTTACTACAGCGATAGTAAAAGAGTGATTATACAAGCCAAGCCCTACCCTGCATGAACCGTTGAAGAAAAGCGGCAGATCAGGTGGCAAGGGTTTCCCTCCCAATATTGCACCCATAGGATGGGTGATTAAGTCCACCACCCAGTGACTGAAAACAAGAAGTCCGATTACTGTGCCTGAGCGCATGTCACGATAAATGCGGGCGGCTATAAGCGCTGCCAGTATAGACCAGATCAATGACATGAATAGACTGTGCGACCATGGGGATGTATCTATGCCAACTCTGTTAGAGTCTATTCCTGTAATATAAAAAATGGCCCACAGTATATCAATAAGTTCCGTTGCAATCAGTAATACAAGAAGATGTACTTTGGGTGCAACAGGTTTTGCAGCAAAACCTAATCCAATGTGTCCTAAACCTGCCATATATTGTTATAAATTAAAATTCGGTGTAAAGGCGCAAGGACGCAATGGGTATTAAGGTCATGCGGTCTTGCGGTCATCTGGTTCATAAAGTATCTACAGCCTCTACAGCTTTTCTATGCTTTCGCCCCGTCAGCCACAGGATAAAAACAGGTTAATAACTCTGCAATGTGCAGTAATTAAGTGTTATGCAATGAATTAAATGTTCCTAATTCATTTATATTATTTTGAAAAGATCAGGTATTATCTTACAAGTTACGCCTTTAATAGGAAATGATACGAAATTGTTACCTGCTGGCGTCGGGCATCAGGCGTCAGGCCAATCCTGGGAAAAAAGAACTTGGTGAATCTTTGTTGTGGGCTGTGCACCGCATTTCATTTCTGAACTATTTTCCTTAGTTCCTTAAAAGTCGAAAAAGGCACATTTACAATAAAAGGGTTTGCCAGCCACGCCGGTATCAATCCTCCGGGCTCTACATGCATTTGATAAGCTATAGCAGTCGTGGATGTATCAATTGAGGTTAAAAGCCAATAGCCATTTGCTTTTGCTAATCTGACAAATCCTTCACCGGGCGGGATATAATCAGGTATTCCCGTTACATCTACTCTCACTTGTTCGTTGTTAATTACTATATATTGAAAGTGATATACCATATCCCTGTTTTTAAAAGGAAAGGGTAAAAATGTTTCGATATAATAGTACTGGTCATTCTCTTCCGATTTAAGTTTCTTTATTCCCTTACAATTAATAATCCAATTGTTAATGCTGTCGCTGTTTTTTAATACTTCGACAATACTTTCAATTCTGCAGGTTACCTTCATTTCAGCTTTAAACGCTTTATATGCAGAACCTGGTTCTGTTTTCGTATACACTTTTATTCCGGATTCGTCCTTCACGAGTTTCCAGTTTCCCTGGGCAGATGCACTAAATGCAGATAGCAGAACAATTGTGGTAATTAAGAATATTCTTTGTCGCATTCTTTAAATATACGTTTGTTGTTTATCGTTTATCGTTATGAAGAACGTACACTGAGTTACACAGAGAAGGCACAGACTTTGTCGGCCGTAGAGTTCCGTCCACCGCGTACCGCGTACCTGTATTCATTACACTTAATTATTTGTAACACATTTAAAAGTTTCCGGATATTTGGCCAGAGAGTTCAATTCATCATCTTTCAGTTCAATATTTAATCCCCAACCTTTGTAGAATGTGAATGCCTTGTCAATGAATTCTTTATTAATGGCAGTTGAATAAGGAATAAAGTACTGATTCACGATCTTGTCATAATTACTATTAATATCGAATACTTTTACCATATCGGAACAATTGAAATCCAATTTGTTAAAATCTATAACCTTCGTTATTGGATCATACGGTGGTTGCTTCATGAATATCTTTTTATCACCGTCAATTACAGGTGTTTCAAAAACCTTAAAGTATATACGCATGTTAGTGATATCATAGACAATACTCCATTTGGTAAACAGTACCTGGCTAACCATATTTAAAGTACGAAACGCGTAATCGATAGTCGAATCATCGGTTAACGGACCGGCATGATTTGTTTGCTTTGCAGCAGTACAAAAATGATAGAGTGAAGGATTCGATTGAGTGTCGCTATTATTATTGTAACTGCTCACCGACTCTTCATATGTGCTATTTGCCAAAGCCAGAACGGGAAGATACTTCCCGGTATGAACCACCATCTTTCCATTCAGGAACTCTATTGTTGCCGAATTTCCGGAACGATCGCAGATTAAGAAGTGGATTTTACTATTATCCTCTATTCTCAGGAATGTGTCGCTATTTATCACTTCTTCAATTGTTGAATAATTATCCAATTGATATTGAATCCACTGAAATGCTCCTATAACATCCCTGTTATCACTGGAAGGATATACTGTTTCATCCAACGTCATATGTTCAACAACAAGTCCGCTTTCATTTATTCCGCCGAATGGCAACTCTCTTCCTATCTGATTGAATGTTATGCTTCCGAATTTTGAGACCCATTTAACAGGTTTTTCTGAAGAATTTACAAGTGCAACCTTCTCAAGATTCCTTGGGTTAACCATCACCAGACCCGTTCCGGAATACCAATCAAGGTTGCGACCGAAAACCAACCTGTTTCCCTGATGAAGCACAAAAGTTGTGCAAGGATAAACGGCGCAAGGAATTAAAATTGTCATAATGATGACATAAATAAATATTAAAATCTTTTGTTTATTCATGGTGTGTATGATTAAATTTCAACACTCTCTTTACTACACAATCTTGTTTTCCAACAATTTGGGATACTTATAAGCTTTATATAAAATGATGATTTCAAATATTTCCGTAGGAATAGTCAGGATGGCACCAACGAACCATAAAATAAGAGTTAGAAAGAAGAATGCTTCAATAATATTAAAGAAACCAGCCAATGAAGCCGATGAACCATAATATTTATTTAACCTGATTAATCCAACGCCAAAAACAATTCCAATTATTCCAAATGAAATGGACTTACCTCCGTCAATTGTTTGTTTTTCAATTGAATTATAGAATAGAGAAATAATATCGTAAAATGAAAACAGGGCTATTGCAAAAATAGTTATTAAGGAAGAAATAACTAAAATATGATTTTTCAATTTACTGCCTATAACAACGAAACCACCAAAATAATAATAGGCTGTAATAATGATGAATAGTTTAAGTATGATATAAATAACTTTCCCTGTAATAAATAAGTTGTCTTTACTTCGAAGTAAATCCAGATCAGCAATAGCAAATCCTAGTAAAAAATAGACTATTCCGGCAATCCATGCATATTTAATAAAGCTATTGGCTAATTTCCGTAATGGTATATTCTCGAAATTACCGCTTATTATTTGGTTGAAATTTTCAAATACTTTTAATCTGAATTTATTTGTATTTGGGTTTTCTTCAATTTTATAATCGAGACAAGAATATATCAGATTTAATGTGAAACTTCTGGGAGTTACAGATCCTGTTTCTATCCTTTGAATAGTTCTTACATTAATATTACATTTAAGAGCAACTTCTTCCTGAGTGATCCCTTTTGTTTTTCTTAATTCTGCAATTTTTATTCCCAATTCCGGTTGGTTCATCCTTTTATATTTTTTGAACAATTTTAGATGTTTAAATCCGGGTAAACAATGAATGGATTCGAATTTCACACGGCATTTACCCGGCATTTTGAATTTAACTCATATACAGCTCATTAGAAATTGAAAAAGTGACTCCTAAATTACACAAAAACTACACAAAAGTTGATTCCTCGACTAGCTCGGGATTAAATGGGCAATAGGCAATAGTAAGAAGCTATGGAACTACGCAATGCCGGAGGCATTCAATTCCAATAGCCATGGTAACGTCCATGGTAATGATAGATTCTAATTTTCAATCACCGCGTGGTTGAAAAAGTTCTTCAGAAAGCAAATAACCGGAATGTAAAAATATTTTCGTATTTTGCGCCCGCTTTTTTAACCCATATACAGATATAAGGAGAGATGCAAGAGCGGTTTAATTGGCACGCCTGGAAAGCGTGTGTACCTCAAAAGGGTACCGGGGGTTCGAATCCCCCTCTCTCCGCAACGCTTAAATGAATCCCGCCAGAGGCGGGATTATTTATTTAACCGAAGCGCCGAAGAAAGCTTGCTTTCTGAAGGTGGGGAGGTGGAATAAATGAAACCCTCCTTAATACCACCCCGGCCCGTATAAGGCTGATTTATTTACTGTTAAATATTGGTCGGGCCACCCCTCCTTCAAAAGGAGGGGAAATTTTTAAATTATTCCCCCACTTAATTAAACACCCTGTCATGATATTTCTCCTGCCAGTGATAATTTCAACGATTCAACTACTTGTTCTTTGTTTGCAAACCTTCCAAGCAGATGCATCAGCTTTGTAACAGACGCCTCAGATGTGATATCCTTGCCACTCACTACACCCACGGTAAGCATCTGACGGCTTGTCTCATACAGGCCCATCTCAACACTTCCACCATGACACTGTGTGACATTCAGTATGATACCTCCTTTATCAATATATTGTTTGAGATCTTCAATGAACCATTGATAAGTAGGTGCATTTCCCGATCCGAATGTCTCAATTATAAGCCCTCTTAGTCCTTCGGTCCTGGTAACAGCATTTAACAGCTTTCTGTTAATTCCCGGGAAGAGTTTCAGAATAGCGACATTAGTATCAAAATTTTTATGAACTATTAATCTTTTTTCTTTTGCCGGGTAATGGATAAGATCGTTAAAATACCTCAGATGTAAACCTACTTCCGCAAGTGCGTGATAATTAGGAGAATTGAAGGCATCGAAGTGTTCCGCGCTCATCTTTGTTGTGCGATTGCCACGGGTAAGCTTATTATCGAAAAAGATGCAAACCTCAGGCACAGCCGGCAATCCATTTTCTCTTGCTGCGGCGAACTCAATAGCAGTAATCAGGTTTTCTCTTCCGTCTGTTCTCAACATGCCTATAGGCAATTGAGAGCCTGTAAGAATAACGGGTTTCCCAAGATTCTCAAGCATGAAACTGAGGGCTGATGCTGTATACGCCATAGTATCAGTTCCGTGCAGGATTACAAATCCGTCAAAATCGTCATACCCTCTTTCAATTATCTCAGCCATTTTAATCCATACCCCCGGATCTATATTCGAAGAATCATTGACAGGATCAAATGAAATTGAATGTAGTTCATAACCGAAATTCCGGAGTTCAGGTACGTGATCTGTAAGATGCCGGAAGTCAATCGGAACCAGAGATCCCGTGGAGGAATCGTGTACCATACCAATAGTTCCTCCAGTGTAGATGATCAGTATAGATATATGCTCTTTATTTTCCATTTTTCTTTTTACAAATTGAAAAGTCTCACTGAATTCGAATAAGTAATTTCAGCCATCTTTTCCTCGCTGATATTAAAAAGTTCAGCCAGCTTTTTATTTATTATGCAAATATAAGAACTCTCGTTCCTTTTTCCTCTATGCGGGACCGGTGCCAGATATGGTGAATCAGTTTCCAGGACAAGATTATCGGGACCAATCGCACTTACAACTTTATCGAGACCCGAGTTCTTGAAAGTCACTATACCGCCTATACCTAACTTAAACCCCATGCTTAAGGCTTTTTCTGCATCATTTATGTTTCCTGTAAAAGCATGAAAAACACCTGTTAGTTTTTGCCCGTTAAATTCATCCAGTACAGAAAAAACTTCAGGGAACGCATCACGCGAATGAATAACAACCGGTAGCTTATTCTGCAAGGCAAATCCGATCTGTCTTCTGAATGAAATGATCTGTTCTTTCACAAACAGTTTGTCCCAGTAAAGATCAATACCGATTTCACCGATAGCAATAATTTTATTTTCTGTAATAAGCTTTTCCAGTGAATCAAGCTGGGATAAATAGTCTTCCTTAACCGATGTGGGATGAAGACCTGTCATTGGAAAGCAGATACCGGGGTACCTGCTTACCAAATCGAGCATCTGCTTTACAGAGTTTATGTCAATGTTTGGCAGGAGCATTTTTGAGATACCATTTGCGGTAGCTCTGTTCACCACTTCATCCCTGTCGGCATCGAATTCAGAAAGATACAAATGTGTATGAGTATCAATAAGCTGCATTAAACAACCCCCTGGGCAATCATAGCATTTGCCACCTTCACAAATCCTCCGATATTGGCACCATCAACATAATTAATGAAGCCGTTCTCCTTTGTGCCGTATTTAACACATGTTTTATGAATATTCTTCATAATAGTATGTAGTTTCTCATCTACTTCTTCACGTGACCACGGCAACCTCATTGAATTTTGAGTCATCTCAAGCCCCGAAGTGGCAACACCTCCTGCATTGGCAGCTTTCCCGGGACCATAAAGTATCTGTGCGTTTAGAAATACTCCCACAGCCTCTGGTGTTGAAGGCATGTTGGATCCTTCGGAAACGCATTTGCAGCCATTTTTTATAAGTAATTTTGCTTCCTCTTCATTAATTTCATTCTGAGTTGCACAAGGCATAGCGATATCGCATTTAATTATCCAGGGACGCTTTCCTTCAAAGTATTCAACTCCAAATTTATCAGCGTACTCTTTTATTCTTCCTCTTCTAACATTTTTAAGATCCATAATGAATTTTAACTTATCACAATCAATTCCTTTAGGATCATAAATAAAACCGTTTGAATCAGAGGCCGTAACTACTTTTCCCCCAAGCTCAACTACTTTCTCTGTTGCATACTGGGCAACGTTACCGGATCCTGAAATGCATACTACTTTTCCCTTCATGGTTTCTCCACGTGTGGAGAGCATTTCCTCAGCGAAATATGTAGCACCATATCCTGTGGCTTCAGGACGAATGAGAGAACCTCCCCATTCAATACCTTTGCCTGTAAGAACACCGGTAAATTCATTTTTGAGCCTCTTATACTGACCGAAAAGAAATCCTATTTCACGTCCTCCAACTCCGATGTCACCAGCGGGTACATCGGTATCAGCACCAATATGACGAAATAGTTCTGACATGAAACTCTGGCAGAATCGCATTACTTCATTATCTGATTTGCCTTTTGGATCGAAATCAGAACCGCCTTTTCCACCACCCATTGGCAATGTGGTGAGGCTATTTTTGAAAACCTGCTCGAAGGCAAGAAATTTAAGAATACCCAGGTTAACAGTCGGATGGAGTCTCAGCCCACCTTTATATGGTCCGATAGCGCTGTTCATCTCTATTCTGAATCCACGGTTGATCTGAACTTCTCCTTTGTCATCTAACCATGGAACCCTGAATATTATCGTCCTTTCGGGCTCCGCTATTCTTTCAAGGATCTTAGCATGTTTATATTTTGGATTTTCTTCAATAAAAGGAATCAGGGACTCTGCAACCTCCTGAACCGCCTGATGGAACTCATTCTCACCAGGATTTCTGGCTTTGATCATAGCCATAAATTGTTGAACTTTAGGATCCATAATACTAATTATTAGTTAAAAAAAAGTTAATTGGAGGCATAAAATTATAAAAACTAAGGCAGAAAACATTATTAAAACGAACATTTGAATTAGGTTTGTTTAAACTTCTGGGGATCCCTCGCTCTGCTCGGGATGACACGTATTTTATTGAAAATGAGGATATAGGAGAAACGGTTGGCGATTTGCTCAGCAAATCGCCAACCGTTTCTCCTATTGTGACCTCAATGAATTGTCATCCCGAGTTTTTATACATTTTTTTTGCACATCGGGTATTATGACAATAATACTGTGGCTTTTTACCCCCTTTCTTATTTCCCCCACGGGGGAAATGGTGGTTCTGCTCCTTCCCCCTTGGGGGAAGGTTGGGAAGGGGGTGATAGACTTATAGAAAAATGGTCATCTAATTGATAGTATGCATTTTCTAATAAGTTGTCATTAGTAAGCGCCAGCGAGGGATCTCCTTATCTTTTTTTGCCCTTGCTAAAGTAACTTAACCCATATAAAAACGTATTTTTCGCCTCTTTAGGGGGACAGCCACGCAGCTGCAGGGGTGTGTTCTAATGGCACCGAATTAGCCCTTTAGGGGGGGGGGACCGGCAAAGCAGTGAGTCTGATCGTTTAAGCTTATACAGTCCTATAAATATTCCCCGGCGCACACTTCACCAGGCCTTTGAATTCCATCTGAAGAAGGAGGGAAGATAATTTATGAACCGGAATGTCCAGCGATCTGCAAATTGTATCTATCGTTAGTTCACCTTGTTTCGAAAGCAACTCAAAAATGCTTTTCTCAGATTCGTTGAGTTCAGAAAAGAGAGTTCTTTGTATGGCAGGCTTTGCTTTTTCGGGTTTCCAGCTCAGGAAATATTCAATATCGTCAGAGCACTCGGAGAGAAAGGCTTTATTATATTTAATCAGGCTGTTGCACCCGGCGGACCATTGATCATCAGGTCGTCCGGGTACCGCAAAGACATCGCGGTTATATGAATTGGCAATATCAGCAGTAACAAGAGCACCACCGGTTATCCCTGATTCCACCACAAGTGTAGCATCAGCAAGTCCGGCAATTATTCTGTTTCTCTTAAGAAAATTATTCCGTTCGGGGAGTGCATCTGAAAGAAAGTCGGTAATCAGACCACCTTTATTCACAATAATTTTAGCAGTTGATGCATGAATAGCCGGGTAAGTGGTTTTAAATCCGTGGGCAAGAACGCCAATTGTTTGAAGGTTATTTGACAGGGCAGCTTTATGTGAAGCGATATCAATTCCATATGCCAACCCACTCACTATGATCAGATCAGGATGCCCCACGGCCAACCCTCCGATAATTTTCTCACACAATTCTCTGCCCCTTTGAGTTGCATTACGTGTGCCGACAACACTAAGAATTTTTGCTGCATCAAGATCGCAATTTCCTTTAAAGAAAAAAACCACAGGAGAATCATCACATTGTCTGAGCCTGAAAGGATAATCATTATCGAGATAAAAATATGTTCTGATATTGTTCTTTGTGACATATTCAGCTTCCTTTTCGGCTGTCTCGAGATAAGATCTGTCACTGATATATTTTGCAAGTCCTGACCCTATACCTGGTATTTTGATGAGATTTCCGTACGGTTCGTGAAATATCGCTTCAACATTGCCGAAATGAGACACGAGTTTCCGGGCATTAATATCTCCTATACGCGGAATCTGACCTAAGGCAATTTTATGCTTAAGGGATACCTCTGACATAGCACAAGAAATTGAGACAAGACAAAGATAAAAAAATGGCAGGAAATAAAAAAATCGAACTCCATTATCAGAACCCCCCAACCCTCCTAAAGGGGGGCTATGGAAAAGTAGAGATTTAATAAGTGACTCGTCCTAAAAATAGTTTACAGATTAATAATTAAATACTGATATCAATTTACATTTATTACAGAATTATCGCCCCTTTAGGGGAGATGTCGCGAAGCGAAAGAGGGGTTTTACATTCAAAACAAAGTAAGTTGAATTATTTGTTAATGCAGGAGATTGCTTCGCTTCTCTCGCAATGACGCTTATATAATAGGATTAATAACCCTTAGGAGGATCGGGGTCAGACCAACAAGAAAAGAGACGCCCAGGGATAAAAACAAGAGACGCCCGGTTTGGGCGTCTCTGCAATTCTTTTTTATACTGAATTAACCCCCCTTTAGGGGGGCAGGGGGGCCAAAGCCATGGCTTAAATCACCCCCATATCAAGCATAGAATTTGCAACCTTCAGGAACCCGGCAATATTGGCGCCTTTTACGTAATCGACATACCCATTTTCTCTTTTGCCATGTTTTACACATTGCCCGTGAATGTTACACATGATTTCATGAAGACGGTCGTCAACTTCCTGCCTGTTCCAGCGGAGTTTCATTGAGTTTTGTGTCATTTCCAATCCTGATGTGGCAACACCACCGGCGTTTGATGCTTTCCCCGGCGCGAAGAGCAGACCATTTTTCTGAATAATCTCGACTGCTTCAGGTGTGCTGGGCATATTAGCACCTTCACAGATACAGATACAACCATTGTTGATCAGTTTCTGTGCATCCTCACCTGTCAGTTCATTCTGGGTTGCACATGGAAGCGCGATATCAACTTTTACTTCCCAGGGGTGTTTCCCTTCGTGAAATTCAACACCTTCAAAAGCATAAGAATATGGTTTTACAATGTCTTCATTTGATGCACGAAGCTCAAGCATATATTCGATTTTTTTCCCTGAAATTCCATCAGGATCATAAATATATCCGTCAGGACCAGAGATTGTAACGACTTTACCACCCAGTTCAGTAGCTTTAAGAGCTGCTCCCCACGCAACATTGCCGAAACCGCTTATGGCAACTCTTTTACCCTGAAATGATTCACCTTTTGTAGCAAGCATTTCTTTGGCAAAATAAACACAGCCATAACCAGTGGCTTCGGGACGAACTAAAGAACCTCCCCAGTTACTGCCTTTCCCGGTAAGAACTCCGGTATGTTCACCTGAGAGTCTTTTGTACATCCCATACAAGAAACCGATTTCACGGCCACCAACACCTATATCGCCTGCGGGTACATCAATTTCAGCTCCAATGTATTTCCAAAGTTCGAGCATAAATGACTGACAGAATCTCATTACTTCTGCATTCGATTTCCCTTTCGGGTCAAAATCAGAACCACCTTTAGCTCCTCCCATAGGAAGAGTTGTGAGCGCATTTTTAAAGATCTGTTCAAATCCCAGGAATTTCAATATAGAAAGGTTAACGCTTGGGTGAAACCGCAATCCACCTTTATACGGGCCAATAGCATTATTAAACTGAATTCTGTAACCAAGATTCACCTTTACATTGCCTTCGTCATCCACCCATGGTACTTTAAATGTAACTATCCGGTCGGGCTCAATAATCCTCTCTATGATATTAGCGGATTCGAACTGCGGGTTTTCATTGTAAACTTCCTCGATTGATTCGAGCACCTCTCTTACTGCCTGTAAATATTCAACTTCCCCGGGATGCTTTTTCTCGAGGTTGTTCATAATTTTATCGACATTCATTATTTTAATTTTTAGTTATTTTATTCAATAAACTGGAGGATCAAAATTGAGATTGTTTAGAGTGATTAAAAATGATAAATCTCATGTTATCAGATGATAACCTTCACGCCGGGGGGGAGTATTGATTCAGCGATCTGATGAGTTTAGCCTTTTCTTCACGTGTCAGGGCACTTATATGAACCGGAGGATATTTTGCTATGCCCTGCTGAAGCCGTTGGAAAAGTATAATGCTTTGTATCAGACCGAAAAACCTGGAGTCAATCTTATAACCTGAAAAAGATGATTTATTAATTTGAACCGAATTCTTCTTCCCGCCTACAATACCAGATGTAAAATATCTGAACACAATCTGATCCTCCTCATCAGAGTAGCTGATATACTGATAATTGAGAAACATTGGCATTAAAGCAAGAACAACCCAGATCCCAACAAAAATGATTGTCCAGCCGGTGTCACTGATTCCCAACAGAGGAAATTTTATCATTTTAATCACAAAGGCAAGAGCAAGATAAGCGAGCAACAGAATTGTTGCTGCAAAGAGTTTGATTCTGAGACTGATAATTGTCTTGCTGTTATCAAATGTCATGGTAAATAATTTTAGATAAAAGTAGTGTTTTTTTATTGAACTTTTAAACCTCCTCGCCCTTCGGGCACTCCCCCCAAGGGGGGAGAAAAACACTGTATTTGAGATAGTTCTAATAAGGAAACCGTTTTAGTCCACCTTTAGGGGGACATCCCGATAGCTATCGGGAGCGCAGCGGCAGGGGGTCGCCTTTTTAGCAGCCTTATAGCGGCCGGGTTGCTATCTCTTCCCTTTAAAAAACCTCATCAACAGTTCTTTACATTCCTTTTCAAGTATCCCGGATTCAACTTTCGTTTTGGGATGAAGTAATGAACCGGAAACTGTTGTATAGCCTTTTTTTTCATCAATGGCACCATAAACCAGTGCACCTGCCTGACTCCAGCCCAGGGCGCCGGCACACATAACACAAGGCTCGAGAGTTACATAAATAGTACAATCTGTCAGATACTTTCCTCCCAGCCAGCCGGCAGCAGCAGTTATTGCCTGCATCTCAGCATGAGCTGTTGGATCTCTGAGCGTTTCAGTAAGGTTATGTGCCCTGGCTATTATAATATCATTGCATACGACTACCGCTCCCACAGGAACTTCTTGTTTGTTATAAGCTTTTATTGCTTCTGCAAGAGCGGCTCTCATATGTTGTTCCTTTGCTTGTTGATCCATTTTTATCTATTTGATCACTAAAAGTATAAAGATTATTGAGATTTTTGTCAGTCTCTTCAATATGATAATTTTCTTACTTTTGCTGAACTAAAACTAAAATGATGTACAGAACAAATACATGTGGCGAACTGAGCATTACAAATGCCGGACAAGAGGTTACAATATGCGGTTGGGTTCAGAAATCAAGGGATCTTGGAGGAATGACATTTGTTGATCTTCGCGACAGGTATGGAATCACTCAGCTGGTTTTTAATATGGAAAACAATAAAGAGCTTTGTGAAAAAGCACGAAAGCTGGGCCGTGAATTTGTAATTCAGGCTAAAGGAAAAGTCCGTGAAAGGAGTAACAAGAACCTGAAGATGCCAACCGGTGAAATTGAAATAGAGGTTGGTGAGCTTAATATTTTAAACAAAAGCGAGTTGCCTCCATTTACTATTGAAGATGAAACTGATGGAGGTGAAGAATTAAGAATGAAATATCGTTATCTCGATCTGAGACGATCGCCTGTAAAAAACAATATTTTACTTCGTCACAGAGTATCTCAGGAAGTTCGCAAATATATGGATTCCATTGGTTTCGTTGAGGTTGAAACTCCAGTACTCATTAAATCAACCCCCGAGGGAGCGCGTGACTTTGTCGTACCCTCAAGGATGCAGCCCGGTACTTTCTATGCACTCCCACAGTCACCTCAGACTTTAAAACAGTTGCTTATGGTGGCAGGTTTTGACAAGTATTTTCAGATTGTCAAATGTTTCAGGGATGAAGATTTGCGTGCTGACAGACAACCTGAGTTTTCACAGATTGACTGTGAGATGTCATTTGTTGAAAGAAAGGATATTCTCGATACATTTGAAGGTCTGGCAAAATTCCTTTTCAGACAAATAAAAGGCATTGATTTCGCTGCACCATTCATTCAACTTCCTTATAAGGATGCAATAGAATATTATGGTTCGGATAAACCCGACCTCCGTTTTGGCATGCAGATAGTAAATTTGACAGAAACGGTTAAAGGTAAAGACTTCCCTGCATTTGAAACCTCAGAATATATTGGAGGAATATGTGCTGAAAAGTGCTCAGAATTTACAAGAAAACAGCTTGATGAGCTTACTGAGTTTGTTAAAAGACCTCAGATAGGAGCAAAGGGCCTTATTTATTTAAGATATAACACCGATGGCAGTTTAAAATCATCAGTCGATAAGTTTTATTCCGAGGAGGATCTCAGGAAATGGGTTGATATTATGCATGCAAAACCCGGCGATCTGATACTGGTAATGGCAGGCGTTAAGAATAAGACATTGACTGCTCTCTCAGAATTAAGGCTTGAGATGGGGAACCGGCTGGGGTTAAGAACGAAAGATAAATATTTTCCTTTATGGGTTGTAGATTTTCCACTCCTGGAGTGGGATGATGAGACTAACAGGTTTTACGCTATGCATCATCCATTTACTTCTCCTGTATATGAGGACCTTGCTCTGATGGAGACAGATCCCGGAAAAGTAAGGGCAGATGCATATGACCTTGTAATAAACGGTACTGAGATCGGAGGAGGATCAATAAGGATTCATGATGCGTCAGTTCAGAAACTGATGTTCAAAATACTCGGTTTCAGTGAGGAGGAGGCGAACGAACAATTTGGATTTCTGCTGAATGCATTCAAATATGGTGCACCGCCCCATGGCGGTATTGCTTTCGGTTTTGACAGATGGGTGGCAATGTTCGGCGGTCAGGATTCTATCCGCGATTTTATAGCATTTCCGAAAAACAACTCCGGACGTGATGTTATGCTTGACACACCCGCACAGATATCTTCAAAGCAATTAGAAGAACTCCACCTGGCTCATGTGAAGAAATAACTATCTTTACTGGACTCTCGTTTTGATAGTTTTATTCTGCCTGTAATTTGGTTTTAATAATAATAGCGCCTCCTGATCCACGTGATCCGTAGATTGCAGCTGCAGTGCCTTTTAGAACTTCAATTGATTTAACATTGACAGGAGGAATATCTGGTAATGCATCCATATACACGCCGTCAACAACTATCAAAGCCATGACAGGGCCCCAAAGATTTTTTGAGTTCTGTATATTTACCTCCCCTCCACTAACTCTAACACCGGCAATTTCATGTGTAATCATGTCAGCCATGTTCTGGTATGATGCGTACTTTTTATTAGTACCATCAATGCTGCCGGTTTCGTTAATCACGTTTCTCTTTTTGATTGTTCCATAGCCTGTGCTGACTCCTTTTTGTCCATCAGGAACAGGTTGATCAGTTTGATTTTGTATTGCAGTACCACCGAATTTGAAATCAATCTGGGTTCTTCCCTTAATAGAATCATCGAATGTTCCATGTCCAAAAGTGAAAATGCTAATTTTTGCTGCAGTGGGTTTGACCTTTACTTTATAGGTTCCCTGAGCATCGGTCACCGAATTGGTTTTTACATCATCTATCAGGATTATTGCATTCACAATAGGTAAGTTGGTCGCATCTATAACACTACCTGTTATGGTGATCTTTTTATTATTTTTTTGAGCAGACAGGTTATTAAAACACAATGCAGATAACAGGACTAGGAAAATTATTCTTATTTTCATTTTTTTCAGGTATATATTTGACTATCGTTATTCTTCTATTCCATTTCATTTTAGCATGTTAATTATTAATGCGCAAGTTAATAAGTTATAATATGAGAATCAAAATAAACCGGAACATTAACAGACTTTAACATTAACAGATCTTCCAATCAGGGTTGCAGCAGTGCACTTTTCTATCAAAACCTGTACATTATCTCCCTTCTTGTAATCACCAACAGGAAAAACAACGACTTTATTTTGTGTGGTACGTCCTGAGAAATATTCAACCGATCTTTTTGAAAATCCTTCAATTAGAACTTCAAAGATCATGCCGATATCGTTCTTTTTTGATTTTATGGAAAGACGGTTCTGAAGAGCTATCATTTCACTCAGCCTGGAAGATTTAACTGATTCCGGTACATCATCTTTTAATTTTCTGGCAGCTTTGGTACCAGGTCTTTCACTGTATTTAAACATATAGGCAAAATCAAAACCGGTCCAATCCATAAGTGAAAGGGATTCTTTATGATCTTCTTCTGTTTCGGTACAGAACCCGGTTATCATGTCTGTCGATAATGAACAATCAGGTATTATTCTATGTATTGCATTTATCCTGTCCATATACCACTCCCGGTCATATTCCCTGTTCATCAGTTTAAGGATCCTGCTGCTTCCGCTTTGCGCAGGCAAATGAATGTGCCTGCATATATTTTTATTTCCGGCGATGGTATACAGAAGCTCATCTGATATATCTTTAGGATGTGATGTTGAAAATCTTACCCGGAGTAAAGGATCAATCAACGCAACTTGTTCAAGTAGCTCAGGAAACCGTAATATCTTTTCATTATTGTTCCACGCATAAGAATCTACATTTTGTCCAAGAAGTGTCACTTCCCGGTACCCCTTCTGAAACAGTTCCCGTGCTTCCTTTATAACAGACTCTCGATCCCTGCTTCTTTCCGCTCCCCGT
Organism: Bacteroidales bacterium; assembly: GCA_003141895.1. Lineage (GTDB taxonomy): Bacteria > Bacteroidota > Bacteroidia > Bacteroidales > VadinHA17 > LD21. The sequence goes on from PLNT01000003.1 coordinate 71,940, forward strand.
ACATATGGAACGACACAATATGCACACATGTTATTGCAACCCCTCATAATGGAAACAAATGAAGTGATGCCGTTTTTGTCCATTCTTACCGGTGAAATGTCAGCATAAGTCTCTTCACGCGATAAAAGCACATTTACACCTTTGTGGCCTGACTCAGCTTCGGTAACGAGGTTTGGCAACTCTCTGTAACTGTCAGGTCCGACAACTATATCTACAAGCTGATCAGTCTCAATTAACTTCTCTTTCAGTCTTTCAGCCATACATCCTATAATACCCACTTTCAAATCATTATTTTTCTTTTTCAGGTGACTTATCGCTTTCAACCTGCCCCAGATTCTCTGTTCTGCATTATCACGTATTGAACATGTGTTTATCAATATCAGACCTGCTTCCTTAATATTTTCTGTTAGTTCATATCCTGAATCTGAAAGAATTGACACAACAACCTCACTGTCAGCAACATTCATCTGACAACCATATGTCTCTATATATACTTTTTTTAACATTGAAATTTCTTCTAAGATTATTAAAAGGCGACTGGCTTCAGGCGACAGGCTACAGGCATTACTAATGAAAACACCTGAAGCCTGAAGCCTGACGCCTGATGCCTTTATTTGATTGCACAAATCTATAAAGTATGACCGAGGTTTGAAAGAATTATTTAATTTTGCAATCTATTAAATATAAATTTCAAAGTATGTCAGGACATAGCAAGTGGTCGACCATAAAGCGGAAAAAAGGGGCAATAGATGCTAAAAGGGGTAAAAAATTCACTAAAATCATTAAAGAGATCATTATTGCAGCAAAAGAAGGTGGTGGTGATGCCGAATCCAATGCCCGGTTACGACTCGCGGTTCAGAATGCCAAGGGTGCCAACATGCCGAAAGACAATATCGACAGGGCAATAAAAAAAGCTACCGGAGCCGATGCTGAGAGTTTTATTGAAACATCATTTGAAGGTTATGGTCCATGCGGCGTTGCTGTATTTGTTGAATGTCTGACAGATAATAATAACAGAACAGTTGCATCGGTACGATCGGCATTTAATAAACACGGTGGAAATCTTGGAACCAATGGTTCACTGACATTTCTGTTTGAACGGAAAGGTATATTTACAATAAAAAATGAAGGGCTTAACCTTGAGGATGTAGAACTGGAAATGATTGATGCAGGAGCTGAAGAATTTGATGTTGACGGAGATATGCTAACAGTTACCTGTGCAAAGGAAGATTTTGGAAGTGTAAACAGAAAACTTATTAAGCTTGGCATCGAGCCTGAGGAAGCCGGATTGAAAAGAATCCCGCACGATACTAAAAAGCTTGATCTTGAGTCAGCGAGAAAAGTACTTCGTTTGATAGATGTACTGGAAGATGACGATGATATCCAATTTGTATATCATAATCTTGAAATGACTGACGAACTTGCTGCTGAATTGGGATAGAAATTTTTGCTACCTTTGCGGCATGTTCAGAAAATTATATTTGATAGTATTAATTTCCTGTTTTACCGTTGTCCTTGTAAGGTCACAATCGGTCATCAAAACCTCCGACCTTTTTAGAAGGATAGACAACAACTCACAAACCGGAAAGCTGAATATTATACAGGATCCGGCTATTGATACTCTCATCAACAGGTATATTCTGAGTTACAAAAATCTGGAGGCAACGAATGGCTACGAAGGGATGGAAGGATTCAGAATCCAGATATATAACAGTTCCAACCGCGATGCAAAAGTAGAATCCGGAAAGGCATTGCAGGATTTTCTGAACAAATTTCCCGAAAGTAAATACCCCGAATTAAAATGTTACCAGCAATTTGCTCTGCCAGGTTACTATAAAATCAGAGTTGGCGACTTCAGAACAAAAACCGAGGCAACCCGGTTATATTTATTGATCAGCAAAGCATTTCCCGATGCATACATTGTCCCCGACATTATAATTTTCCCGGATCTGAATACTAAATAATTATGAGCGATTATATCAAACACGAGTGCGGCATTGCAATGTTAAGATTGCGGAAGCCGATGGAATTCTATATTAAAAAATATGGTACATGGAATTATGGTCTGCAGAAAATGTACCTGATGATGGAAAAGCAGCATAACAGGGGCCAGGATGGAGCAGGCATTGCAGGAATTAAGCTTGATGTCCCTCCCGGGAACAGATATATTTTCAGGCAAAGATCAAATAAAGCAAATCCAATTAAAGAAATTTTCGGTCTTATCTATGCAGATATTGATGCATTATCAGTTTCACATCCTGATTCTTTTAAAAATGCCGATTTTATAAAAGAAAATGTACCTTTTGCATGCGATATCTATCTTGGTCACCTCAGATATGGTACCTATGGAAATTATAATATAGACTATGTGCATCCTGTGAGCCGGGAAAATAACTGGAAATCGAAGAATCTTGTTATGGCCGGTAATTTCAACCTCACAAACGTTGGCGAAGTTTTCAGCAGCCTCATTGAATTGGGCCAGAATCCTGTCGATTTCTCTGATACTGTTACAATACTCGAAAATATTGGTCACAGACTCGATGAGGAAAATGAGAGACTGTTCCGTAAATTCAAGGAGGAGGGTTTTTCAAAAAAAGAGATTTCTCCGATGATAGAGAAAAACCTCGATGTAACCTCAATTCTGAAAAAAGCCAGCCGCAACTGGGATGGAGGTTATGCAATGGCCGGAATGGTAGGTCATGGTGATGCTTTCGTAATGCGCGACCCGGCGGGTATCAGACCAGCTTATTATTATGTTGACGATGAGGTTGTTGTGGTAGCATCTGAAAGACCGGTGATCCAGACAATTTTTAATGTAAGAACTGACAATGTCATTGAACTTCCACCTGCCAGTGCAATCATCATAAAAGCTTCAGGAGAAACTTCAATAGAACAGATAAGGGAAGAAACAGAGCTCAGAAAATGCTCATTTGAGAGGATCTATTTTTCCAGAGGTACTGATAAAGCGATATACAGGGAGAGAAAAAAACTTGGAGAACTTCTGGCAGACAGGGTTCTGAAGGTTGTGGATTATGACCTTGATCATACTGTGTTTTCCTATATCCCCAATACCGCTGAAAGTGCATTCTACGGCCTTATAAAAGGCGTTGAGAATTATCTTAACCACGTAAAAATTGACCATATACTTAGCAGGGGAAATTATCTTACCAGGGAAGAACTTGAAAAAATTATCAACCAGAGGCCAAGAGTTGAAAAGATAGCAGTAAAGGATGCAAAACTAAGAACATTTATTACCGAGGACACGAGTCGTGATGACCTTGTAGGGCATATCTATGATGTCACTTACGGAGTAATTAAGAGGGGTGTAGATAATCTTGTTGTCATCGACGATTCAATCGTAAGAGGAACGACTCTGAAAAAAAGTATAATAAGAATTCTCGATAAACTTGATCCAAAGAAGATAGTCGTCGTTTCATCATCTCCACAGTTAAGATACCCCGATTGTTACGGTATTGACATGGCTAAGCTCAGTGATTTTATTGCATTTAAAGCTGCCATTGAGCTTTTAAAAGATACAGGGAGAGAGTCAATAATTAAGAAAGTGTATAAAGAGGCTTTGATTGAACTCGGGAAACCTGTTGATGAAATGAAAAATATTGTACGTGAAATATATAAACCTTTCACGACTGAGGAAATTTCCTCAAAAATTTCTTTGATGCTTAAATCAGATGAAATAAAAGCCGAAGTAAGTATTGTCTTTCAGTCAATTGAAGGACTGCATGAAGCTTGTCCCGGACACCTTGGTGACTGGTATTTTACAGGAAATTATCCAACACCCGGAGGCAACAAAGTAGTTAACCAGTCATATGTTAACTATATGGAAGGAAGAAATGTAAGGGCTTATTGATTCTCGTGCGAAAACCAGGTTATTTCGAAATCTTTTTTATACGATGCGAGATGCCTGTTTATCTTTTCTACGTAAATGTCTCTTAATGTTATCATTATTCCGGTTTCTTCCACATCACCAAACTTGTGATTTATAAAAGTCCCGAATGTCTTCATCGTGGGCGACAAATTCATATAGGCATTGATAAGCGGAGGTATATTCTCACCGAGGCTTCTGACCTCTCTTGACAGTATCTTATAGTTTTCTTTATATCTTCTCCAACCCCATGCTCTGAAGATCTTTTTCATCTCCTCGGTATGCAGATCAATCTTTGCAGGGTCTATTGGAATAACAAGACCGTCGGGATCGTTGAAATGCTTCTTAAGAAAATACAGGATCATGTTTCTGGCTTTCTGATTGAAATGAGGATACATGGTCACCTTCCCGAAAAGGTATTTGAGATGATGATTATCTATGATTACTGCACCAAGTCCATCCCAAAGATTATCAAGGGCAAAAAGACTTTTTCTCCCCATGGAACGCGATTGATAATCGGGGTGAACAAACGACCGCCCCAATTCCATCATATGAGGATAATACTTTGTAAGAAATTTTTCCGAGAAATGGAAATATGATGATGAAGCCAGTTTTGTAATATCGCAGTCAGTGCAGCCTTTTTCAGGAAAATAGAAACGATAACCCCCGATGATCTCCTTATTTTCAGGATCCCAAACGATAAGTTGTTTCTGCGGATCGGTTTTTGCAGTATCAAACTCATCTATATCAATTTCTTTTCCGGTTCCTCCTCCAGCATGTCTGAATGTAATTTCCCTCACTCTTCCCACTTCCTGCATAAGAGAAGGGGAATTATTATTATCGAAAACATAAACCTCATTGCTTCCATTGTTTGTTTTGCGCAGAAGCTTATCGCTGGTTAGTTCAGCAATTATCTGATCCTTTGGTAATTGGTCAACAATTGGTTTCATCGAATAATAAAAAGTGGGGGTGGTATATGTGAATATAAGTGTTATAAAAACATTTGCAATTTAACCTTTTTTTTTGTTTAACAATTATACGGCAATAAATGATTCAAGTGCATATGATTTTGATTTAACCCAATCGGCCCATTCCGGGTATGTTCTTGTTTTGTCAAATGTTTCCCAGGAGATTTTCTTCCCGAAAACCAGATTGATCTCTTTGTCTTTCTGCCGGAACATTTCGTCGGCAAGATAGAGCATCTCTATATTAGCTTTAACACCGAATAACTTCCTTATGTTTGCCAGATTATAAAAAAAATCAGAGTTTCTTCCTGAAAAAAATGCCGGCATGATATCCCTTTTGTGCTGAACTGATTTGGTAATAAAACTTTTTTGCCATTGCAGATCTTTGATGATCCCGCGTTTTTTTCGTGAGCAAAGTCCGGCAGGGAAATACAATATCTGGCAGTCCGAAGCATAGGCTTCTTCAATCTTTATGGCAACCTCTTTAGCCAGAGGCCCATGTTTATTTATAGCAAGAAAGATTCCTGAAAGATTCTGAATATTAGTTAGTATATCGTTCACAGGGAACTTTATGTCATTGAAATGTTTAGATAACTCATTTATAAAAACCAGTCCGTCAAGACCGCCAAGGGGATGATTAGAGACAAAGGTATATCTGCCAGAGTCCGGAATATTTTCGCTTCCGAAAACCCGGTATTTTATTTCAAAATGCTTTAATCCTGCAGCAATTAAATCGGTATCCTTTAAATGACCCCATTTCCCCAGGAAATCGTTCAATTCATCCTGATGAACGATTTTTTTAAGATAATTAATAACGAAACCCGGAATCGCTTTTGAAAGTGCCGGATTTTTGGAATGGATGACATTTTTAACGTCAATTTTCTGATTTTCAATTTTTTCTGTAGTGCTCTCCATCTTCCCCGGCAATTTTATAACGAATTAGAGGAATCAAAATTACCAAAAAAAGGTTGATCTTTTGATAAGTCTTGTTTTAACCCCAGGAGATTTCTCTCTCCGCTACAAATGACAACATTTTATAACTCTTAATATATGAGTCGTTTACTTAATTATTTTAATTATAAGCATTAGGAGATCCTTCGCTTTGCTCAGGATGACACTGCATTTTGTGTGATTTTGGCAGGGCGGAAAAGGCGATTTGCGCAGAAAATCGCCTTCTCCGCCCCTGTCCCCCCCAACAAAAATAACCAGTCATCCCGAACGAAGTGAGGGATCTCCAAGGGTTAACACCCAACACACATAGCTAGCACTTATCCGTGAATTAAAATTGTCTCCGAATATCTGACATCTACAATTCCGAATGAAGCGTAGCGAAATGAGGAACCGAGTTCCGCCTTACCGGAACGAGCTCACCGAAGGTAATCTCCTAATGAATTTACAAAATCGTCTCCAATGAAGGATGGATAATGGAACTACTGTCTATCCTCTTTAGAAAGTTATTAACAACCAATAAAAAAATGTGGGGGAATGTGGAGTAAAGTGGAGAATTATTTCTTATTTTAGCCGTTTAATCGGAAAAAGTAGGATGGCCACATTTATTGGTGATTATACGTGCAAAGTGGATGTCAAAGGAAGGATAATTCTTCCAATGGCATTTAAGAAGCAGATGCCTGCTGATGCCCAGGATCATTTTGTGGTCCGTAAAGATATATTCGAAAGTTGCCTTGTGCTGTACGCAATTGAAGACTGGAACAGGCAGCTCGACAAGATCAGAAAAAAAATAAACCCTTTTAACCGTGAACAAAACATGTTCCTCAGGAATTTTTTTATGGGAACAGCTGAACTCTCGCTAGATAATAATAACCGCATTCTGATACCAAAGAGATTAATGGATCTGATCGGAGCAGGAAGGGATGTAGTTCTTGCAGGACAGGATGGTAGAATAGAAATTTGGCCGGCTGATGTTTATAGCAAACTTGCTATGCCTGCAGAAGATCTGGCCAATCTGGGTGAAAAGTTATTGGGTGGAAATAGTGACTTTTAAGAATTATGGCTTACCATATACCCGCACTGCTCAAAGAGAGTATTGACGGACTGAAAATACAGCCTGACGGGATATATGTCGATGTGACTTTTGGAGGAGGAGGGCATTCAATGGAGATTCTTAAACATCTGAAGACAGGAAAGCTGATCGCATTTGATCAGGATGAAGATGCCGGACTAAATATTCCTTCCGATGAACTGTTCATCTTTCTGAATCAGAATTTCAGATTTCTCAAAAACAACCTGAAATTTATTAATATCAGTTCCATTGACGGACTTATTGCAGATCTGGGAGTTTCTTTTCACCAGTTTGATGAAGCCGACAGAGGCTTTACCTTTCGGCAGGATGCTCCTCTCGATATGCGAATGAACAAAAATGGCACAGTGACGGCAGCATATCTGCTTAACACACTTGATGAATCCTCTCTTGCCGACGTTTTTTACAAATACGGTGAACTTACAAATTCCAGAAGAATAGCCAGGGAAATTGTTGCATCGAGGGAAACAAGACCCTATACAACTGTAAACGATATTTTCAATACAGTAGGAAAACTCGCTCCCTTCAGACAGGAACATAAATTCTATGCAAAGCTGTTTCAGGCTTTAAGAATTGAAGTTAATCATGAAATTGAGTATCTCAGTGAGATGCTTGAACAGGCACTTACTCTGCTGAAATCAGGCGGAAGGCTTGTTGTAATCAGCTACCATTCGTTGGAAGACAGGGTTGTAAAGAACTTTATGAAAACCGGTAACATAGATGGAGAAGAGAAAAAGGATTTTTATGGAAATCTGGAAACTCCTTTCAGAATTATAAACAAGAAAGGCACAATCCCCGGAGATGAGGAGATTGCAATTAATAACAGGGCAAGAAGTGCAAGGCTAAGGATAGCTGAAAAGATCTGAACAATGGAAGAGGCGAAGGAAGAAAGTAAAGAAGCAGGGAAACAAGTAAAACCTGGTAGCATCATCAAGGAACTGCTTAGCGGGAGTATGGTTTCTGAAAAGATCATTCTTAAAAACCTTGGTTATATTTCGTTGATAGTCTTTCTGGCTGCAGTCTATATCGGGAACAGGTTTCATGCTGAAAAAATAACGAGAGAGTCAACAAAACTTCAGAGAGAGGTTAAAGACCTGAGATCCGAATCGCTTTCAACTTCAGCAAACCTTATGTATATCAGCAAGCAGTCAGAAGTATTCAGCCTTGTAAAAGAAAGAGGACTGAATCTTGAAGAACTAAAAACCCCACCCTATAAACTTATAGTTGACAAAAAGTAAAAAATGGCAGCAAGGGAAGAGATAGTATGGCGCGGAGGTCTGGTTTATATTGCAATCGGACTGTTGGCAGTAGCACTGCTCATTCGCATTATTATTCTTCAATATGTTCAGCGTGGCAAGTGGACCGATATGAGCGAGAAGTTTGTATATAAGACCGGTGAGGTACAGGCTAACAGAGGTGATATTCTGACCAATGACGGCCGCCTTCTGGCAAGTTCAATTCCATACTATACAATTTATATGGATACCCGAAGCAGCGGAATGTCATCGGCAACATGGTCAAACGGAATTAACGGTTTATCGGCGGGTCTTGCACAGCTGTTGGGTGACAGGTCAGCCTCGGGCTGGAAATCTGCTATATCAGAGGCCCGCAAAAAAGGGGACCGATACTTTCTTATTCAAAGGAAAGTTAACTACGAAACTCTGAAGAAACTGAAAGAATTACCAATATTCCGTGAAGGACAATATAAAGGAGGTATGGTGGATCAGGCAGAAAACAGGAGAATACTTCCAAACAGTGATCTGGCTTCACGGACAATTGGTTATCTGAACCTTGGTGACGGCAATGAAGTTGGAGTCGAAGGCGCTTTTGACAAAGATCTGGCGGGTAAAAATGGTGTTGCAATCAGGCAACGGCTCACAGGTGGCGACTGGATAACGGTTGAAGGTCCGAATAGTGTTGAATCGCGTGACGGGAATGACGTTGTTACTACGCTGGATCTTGACCTGCAGGATGTTGCATCAACAGCTCTTCTTAATCAGCTCCGGAAAAATAATGCTGATCATGGATGCGCTGTGCTGATGGAAGTTGCAACAGGGAAAATTAAGGCTATCGCAAATCTGGGTCTCCAGAGTGACGGCGATTATCACGAATCTTACAACTACGCAATCGGCGAGAGCACAGAACCTGGCTCTACCTTCAAACTGGCGTCACTCATGGCAGCACTTGAAGATGGAGTCATCGATACAGGTGATATGGTGGATACGGGCGATGGAACTGTGAAATTCTATAATAAGATCATACATGACACAAAAGCACACGGACGGTTAACTGTTAAACAGGTTTTCGAGGAATCATCCAACGTGGGAACTTCAAAGCTCATTTATGCGCATTACAAAGACAATCCGAAAGATTTCGTGAACCGGCTTTATGCAATGAGATTGAATAAGCCGCTTGAACTGCAGATAAAAGGAGAGGGTGACCCTCTTATCCGATATCCCGGAGATAAATTATGGTCGGGACTTTCATTGCCGATGATGTCACATGGGTACGAAGTACAGCTTACTCCTTTGCAGATCCTTTCATTCTATAATGCCGTTGCCAATGACGGGAGAATGATGCGTCCCTTCTTTGTGACTGCAGTCATGAGGAACGGAAGCGTTATTAAGAGTTATGAACCAGAAGTTATAATCAATTCAATTGCATCGCGTTCGACAATCAGAAAAGCAAAAAAGATGATGGAAGGTGTCGTTCAGAACGGGACTGCAACCAATCTAAAAACCCCTAATTATAAAATTGCCGGAAAAACCGGAACGGCACAGATTGCTAAAGATAAATACGGTTACAGAACCGGTGAACATATATCTTATTCAGCCTCTTTTGTCGGGTATTTCCCAGCAGAGAACCCACTTTACTCCTGCATTGTTGTAGTTAATTCCCCTTCGAACGGGGTTTATTACGGAAATCTTGTAGCCGGAACAGTGTTCAAGGAGATTTCCGACAAGGTTTATGCGACAAGGTTTTTCAGGGAGTACAAGCCTGAAAATAAAGATGATGTGAAACCATCTGCACCCGATGCCGGTAACGGTTACAGATCTGATATTAATGAAGTGTTAAAAAATCTGGATGTCACGTACCGGCGTACTGCTGATGATGATTGGGTTGCCACCCGTGAGAATGGAGACACAGTCAGCCTTGCAGGTGTAAAGATACAACAGGGTCTAGTGCCTGACGTAAGAGGAATGAGTCTGCGCGATGCAATCTACCTTCTTGAGAATTCAGGGTTACGTGTAAGATATAGTGGTAAAGGTAGAGTGTTGAGACAATCTCCCGAGCATGGAGCAAGATATAGTGATGCAACAATTGTTTCTCTGGAAATGAATATGTGAAAAAATGAAAATTGAAGATATACTTAATGGAATTCCGGTTATCTCGGTAAGCGGCAAAAAAAGCGGAGATGTTTCCGGTATTGAATTTGATTCACGCAAAGTGAAAAAAGATTCATTGTTTGTAGCAGTTAAAGGATATAAGACCGATGGACATGAATTTATCAATTCTGCAATAGCTTCCGGTGCTTCTGCAATTATCTGTGAAACACTTCCAGAAAATCCGGACAAGAAGATATACTGGATAAAAACTGCTGATTCTGCGAAAGCACTGGGCATGGCTGCTTCAAATTATTTTGGCAACCCTTCATCCTCTCTGAAACTGGTGGGTGTTACCGGTACTAACGGCAAAACGACAATTGCCACACTTTTATATAGGATGTTTTTGAGGCTTGGATATAAATGTGGATTATTTTCAACAGTGTGCAATTATATTAATGAAAAGGAATACGAAGCGACCCATACTACACCTGATCCGATCCAACTCAACTACCTCTTATCCATGATGGTAGCTGAGGGATGCGATTTTGCTTTCATGGAAGTCAGTTCTCATTCAGCCGACCAGAAACGAATAGCAGGACTGAAATTTGCCGGAGGCATTTTTACTAATCTTACACACGATCATCTCGATTATCATAAGACATTTGATAATTACCTGGCTGCAAAAAAGAGCTTCTTCGACACACTTCCTTCTGAATCATTCGCCCTTGCGAATGTTGATGACCGCAACGGGAGAGTAATGCTTCAGAATACTCCGGCCCGGCATTATACATTCTCAGTAAGAGGGATGGCCGATTACCGATGTAATATTATTGAACAGGGTTTCGAGGGTATGGGACTAAAAATTCAGGGAGAAGAGATCTGGACAAGATTAATAGGCGATTTTAATGCTTCCAATCTTCTCGCAGTTTATGCTGCTTCGGAACTTCTGGGTGCTGCCAGAAAAGAAATACTTACAATTCTCAGCGATCTTCATCCAGTTACCGGACGACTTGAAATAATAAAATCCCCCGGGGGCATTTCAGGAATAGTTGATTATGCTCATACTCCTGATGCACTTTTAAACGTGATAGGTACAATTAATAAGATCCGTGAAGGAGGAGTTCAGTTAATTACGGTTGTCGGTGCAGGTGGTGACCGTGACCGTACCAAACGTCCGGAAATGGCTGCAATTTCGGCAGAAGGAAGTAATAAGGTAATTCTTACTTCAGATAATCCAAGGACAGAAGATCCGGAAAAAATTATTGATGAAATGGAAGCCGGAATAACTCCTGATCTGAAAAGGAAAACACTTAGGATATCCGACAGACGTGAAGCTATAAAAGCAGCGGTAATGTTCGCTAATAAGGGTGATGTAATACTCATTGCCGGAAAAGGTCATGAAACCTATCAGGACGTTATGGGTGTCAAACATCATTTTGATGACAGGGAAGAATTAAGGAGTGCATTTTTACTTAAATAAAACAGAAGATGCTGTACTATTTATTTAATTATTTAGATACTCTAAATTTCCCGGGAGCCCGGTTATTTACATTTATTTCCTTCCGTTCAGCTGCTGCAATCATTACTTCTCTCATAATATCACTCCTTATAGGCAAGAGAATTATTCAATATCTGCAACTAAGACAAGTTGGTGAAGTTGTACGGAATCTTGGACTCGAAGGACAGTATAAGAAGCAGGGAACACCATCTATAGGTGGTGTAATAATCCTTGCTTCAATAATAATTCCAACGTTGTTGTTCGCTAAGCTTGGGAACGTGTATATCATTCTGATGCTTATAACAACAGTCTGGCTTGGGCTCATAGGTTTCCTCGATGATTACATAAAAATATTTAAAAAGAATAAAGAAGGACTTGCGGCTAAATTCAAGATTGCGGGTCAGATCGGATTGGGAATTATTGTTGGGCTGACATTGTTCTTCAGCAGTGAAGTAAAAATTGCTGAAAAAGTGGATGTATCAGATCTGACCCTAAGAGAAAAGAGCGAATTAATCGATACGGGTATTGAGATTCCGACACAAGTAACATTGGAGAGAAAGTCGACAAAAACAACCATCCCATTTGTTAAAAACAATGAATTCGATTATGCATGGCTGGTTTCATTTATCAGTAAGGACTATCGACGTCCATTCACCTGGATTGTCTTTGTTGTGATCGTAATTTTCATTGTTACCTCGGTATCAAACGGGGCAAATCTGACAGATGGCCTCGACGGTCTGGCAACCGGAACATCAGCGATAATAGGAACAGCTCTGGCAATATTGGCTTATGTTTCAAGTAACGTTATCTATGCCAGGTATCTTCAGATAATGTACATCCCCGGTACTGAAGAGCTTGTGGTTTATGCAAGTGCTTTTATCGGAGCTACAATAGGATTTCTATGGTACAACTCTTTTCCAGCCCAGGTTTTCATGGGCGACACTGGTAGCCTGGCTCTGGGAGGTATTATCGCCGTCTTTGCTTTTATTATAAGGAAAGAGCTTTTGATCCCGCTTCTTTGCGGAATTTTTCTGGTTGAAAATCTTTCTGTTGTGATTCAGGTGGCCTGGTTTAAAAGGACCAGGAAAAAATATGGTGAAGGAAGAAGGATTTTCCTTATGGCGCCCCTTCATCATCATTATCAGAAAAAAGGTTTTCCCGAACCGAAGATTGTAATAAGGTTCTGGATTGTGGCAATAATTCTGGCAGTTTTAAGCATTGTAACGCTAAAGATAAGATAACAACATGAAGAGGATCGTAATTCTTGGAGCGGGTGAGAGTGGTGCAGGATCAGCAATTCTGGCACAGAAAAATGGATTTGATGTTTTTGTTTCTGATAAGGGTCAGGTAAAAGATATCTATAAGGAAATTCTTGAAAAAAATAAAATTAAATGGGAAGAGGGAAGTCATACTGAACCGGACATACTTTCAGCAGATGAGATTATCAAAAGCCCGGGAATTCCTGAGGATGCTCCGATAATTAAGAAGATCAGGGAAAAAGGGATTCATATTATTTCTGAAATTGAATTTGCAGGAAGATACGCTAAAGGAATTAAAATATGTATTACAGGAAGTAACGGCAAAACAACGGTTACCAATCTCATCACCCACATCCTTAAAAAAGCCGGGAAAAAGGTTGCAATGACAGGTAATGTGGGCAATAGTTTTGCAATGGCCGTTGCAGAAGGATCATATGATTATTATGTTATTGAATTAAGCAGTTTTCAGCTTGACGGAATGTATGAATTTAAAGCGGATATAGCTGTATTGATGAATATTACTCCAGATCATCTCGACAGATATGATCACAACCTACAGAATTACATAGATTCCAAGTTCAGGGTAATTCAAAATCAGGGGAAAAATGAGTTCTTGATTTTCTGGGCAGGAGATCCAATTATCAAAAAAGAATTATCCAAAAGGAAACCAGAAGTGACATTATTGCCTTTTTCTGATGAGATTACTGAAGGCATAACTGCATATGTAGAAAATGATGAATTAATAATTGATTACCAAAATAAAACTAAAATTATGACCATCCACGAATTTGCGCTTAAAGGTCGACACAACACCTACAACTCAATGGCAGCAGCAGTTGCAGGTAAAATTCTAAATATCCGCAAGGAGGTAATCAGAGAAAGTCTTGCTGATTTCCAGGGTGTTGAACACCGTCTGGAACCGGTCATAACTGTCTGTGGCATTGATTTTATTAATGACTCAAAAGCCACAAATGTCAATTCAACATGGTATGCCTTAGAGTGTATGGAGAACAGTATCATCTGGATTGTAGGAGGAGTTGATAAAGGAAATGATTACTCAGAATTATTTCAGGTAGTCAAAACGAAAGTCAAAGCGATAGTATGCCTTGGGAAAGACAATAAAAAAATAATTGAAGCTTTCAAAGATAAGGTAGCCACAATTGTTGAAACAACTTCAATGGAAGAGGCAGTGAGATCATCATATTATCTTGCCAAGAAAGGCGAAACAGTGCTTTTATCGCCTGCTTGTGCGAGTTTTGATCTTTTCAAAAATTATGAAGACAGGGGCCGTCAGTTCAAGCAGGCCGTAAGAAACTTATAATAAAGATAATGCAACAGGGCTGGCTTACTAAAACATTTAAAGGCGACAGGGCAATATGGGGTCTTGTGGCTCTTTTTATGTTCTATTCGCTCCTGGCAGTTTACAGTTCTTCCGTAGGCGTGGCTTTTATGAAATATGGCGGGAATACTACATATTTTCTTAAGAGTCAGTTTTTTATGCTTGTACTTGGGCTTGCTATAATTGTCATTGTCAGTTACCTGCCCTACCGGATATACTTTTCTATGGCCGGATTGATACTTCTTATTTCCATTGGTTTGTTAGCCCTGACTTTAGCCATAGGGTCGAGGGTTAATGAAGCCATGAGATCAATAACTATTCCGGGAACTGGTTTCAGGCTTCAGACATCAGATGTTGCGAAGGTGGCACTGGTACTGTATCTGGCACGATCTCTCGCCAAATACCAGAAGGAACTTAATAATTTCATGCTGGTATCAAAATATTTTATTCTTCCAGTTGGGATTGTCTGCGGTCTGATAATGCCTGAAAACCTGTCAACTGCACTCATGATATTCGGAATGTGCATGGTAATAATGTTCATTGGCAGGGTGCCTCTTAAATTCCTTCTTGCTTATGTAGGCATTGGGGTCGTTATGGTTCTCCTTTTTGCCATGCTACTCACAGTGATTAAAAAAGACAACAGGGTGCAAGTCTGGAAAAACAGGATTGAACAGTTTATTTCAGGTAAAGGGAATGAAGATCGGGATTATCAGTCAAACCAGGCAAAAATTGCGATTTCAACAGGCGGACTCTTTGGAAAAGCGCCAGGGAAAAGTACTCAGAGAAATATTCTTCCACAATCCAACTCAGATTTCATATTTGCAATAATTATAGAAGAATACGGACTTTTATTCGGCGCTATTCCGCTTATTCTGGCATATATGATCCTGCTTTTCAGGGGAATAACAATTGCCAAAAAATGTGAAACAGCATTCCCGGCCTTTCTTGTGCTGGGACTGATTGTAATGATAGTGATCCAGGCTATGATTAATATGCTGGTTGCAGTAGGTCTGTTCCCGGTTACAGGTCAGACACTGCCTATGGTTAGCTGGGGAAGAACATCTGTTCTTGTAATGAGTTTTTCAATAGGAGCCATTCTGAGCGTAAGCAGGGTAGTAAACGCAAGGGTCAGAAAAGAAGAACTACCTGAAGAAGAAGTAACTGACGAAGGAGAAAAAATTTATGAGCCCGCAAAAACGTAAAAGGATAATAATAAGCGGCGGCGGTACAGGAGGACATATTTTCCCTGCTATATCTATTGCCAATGCTCTCCGGAAAATAGATCCTGAGACTGAAATCCTTTTTGTAGGCGCTGAAGGCAGAATGGAGATGGAAAAAATCCCCGCTGCAGGGTATAAGATAATCGGATTGCCTGTTGCAGGGTTACACAGGAGTCTGTCATTGAAAAATTTCTCAGTGCTTATTAAACTCTTAAAAAGCTTAAAAAAAGCGAGGAAGGTTATTAAGGATTTTTCACCCGATGTGGTAGTCGGAGTTGGGGGCTATGCCAGTGGACCAGTTTTACGTCAGGCGGGAAAGATGGGAATTCCCACCCTGATACAGGAACAAAACAGTTACGCTGGTGTGACAAATAAGCTTCTGGCTAAAAGAGCTTCCACTATTTGTGTTGCTTATGACGGAATGGAGAAATACTTCCCACATGAAAAAATAATAAAAACAGGAAACCCTGTCCGTCAGAATTTTGATAATCTGAAGAGCATACAGAATGAAGCCCTGACTTTTTTCAATCTTAAAAAAGAATTTCCTGTTATACTTGTTCTGGGCGGATCTCTGGGTGCAGGTAGCATAAACCACTGCCTTTCCGAAAACATTAACATTCTCCGCGACTCAGACTGTCAGTGGTTATGGCAAACGGGCAAATATTACTTTGAAAATGTAAGAGCACTTGTCTCATTATCATTTAGTGGGAACATATCGGTACACGGATTTATCAACAGGATGGATTATGCCTTTGCTGCAGCTGACATAATTGTTTCAAGGGCAGGTGCAGGAACGATCTCGGAACTGTGTCTTGTTGGTAAACCGGCAATACTGATACCTTCTCCAAATGTTGCCGAAGATCACCAGACAAGGAATGCCGAAGCATTATCAAAAAAAGATGCAGCTATGTTAATTCCTGACAGCAAAGCAGGCAAAATTCTAGTTGATGAGGCTATTAAATTGATTTCAGATAAAAGCAGACGGGATAAATTTTCCGAAAATATATTGAAAATGGCTGACAGGGATGCAGACATCAGAATAGCTGAAGAAGTATTTAAGCTTTCGGGTAAATGATAGAATTTGAAAACATAGAAGGATTGTATTTTGTCGGGATCGGAGGTATCGGAATGAGTGCCCTTGCTCTTTATTTTGCAAAAGGAGGGTACAGGATTGCCGGATACGACAGATCGGAGAGCAAAATAACCTGGTCATTATCTGAAAATGGATGTACAATTACCTATAAGGATGATGTTGAAAAGCTGCCCGATCTTTTTAAAAACAACTCAACAAAAAATAAAGTATTAATAGTTTACACACCTGCAATTCCTTCTGAGAGCAAGATCCTTTCATTTTTCAGAAACAATACGTATTTGATCTATAAACGATCAGAGATTCTGGGTGAAATATCCGCAAATACCGATACTCTGGCAGTAGCCGGGACCCATGGAAAAACAACCGTGTCGACGATGATAGCTCATTTGCTGAAACAGTCAAAAATCGATTGTTCAGCATTTCTTGGTGGTATATCGAAGAACTACGATTCAAATCTTCTTCTGGGTGAAAGCAGGTATACAGTTATGGAAGCGGACGAATTTGACCGCTCTTTTCACAGGCTTTCACCTCTGATGGCAGTTGTTACGTCTCTTGATGCTGACCATCTTGACATTTATGGTGATCAGAAAACAATGATCAATGCATATAATGAGTTTTGCGCAAAAATCAAAAAAGGCGGAAATCTTATTGTAAACAGCAGGATCAGAAATGAAATAGTTGTTCCGAAAGATGTAAACTGCTTTACCTACGGACTTGAGACTGGCTGTGATTTCCGGTCTACCGATATTAAACATACTAAAGATTATTACAGTTTCAATTTTCATTCTCCATCAATAACAATTCAAGATCTGCATTTTGCTTTTCCGGGCATAATCAATATTGAAAATTTTACTGCTGCAATTGCAGTCGCACTGATGTGCGGGGTAACAGAACATGAAATAAGGAAAGCTGTTCTGTTGTTTCAGGGAGTCAGGCGCAGGTTTGATATTAGATTGAATATTCCGGGTCTTGCTTTTGTTGATGATTACGCTCATCACCCTGAGGAAATAAGGGCTTGCATTAAATGCATGAAAGAGTATTTTACAGGACGTAAAATTACCGGGATCTTCCAGCCGCATCTTTTCTCTCGTACCCGCGATCATGCAGAAGGTTTCGCGAAGATACTTGATGAGCTTGATGAAGTAATCCTGCTTCCCATCTATCCTGCTCGTGAAAAACCAATAGAAGGAGTTTCCTCCGAAATGATCTTCAGTAAAATGAAATCTACCCGGAAAAGGATGATGGCTAAAAATGACATTCCCGGCAAATTAAATACAGCTAACCTGGATGTACTTCTTACAATAGGTGCCGGCGATATTGATAGCCTGGTTGAGCCAATCGAAGAAAAGCTTAAAAGAGAAAGAGCCAGATGAGGAAAGTACTGAAAATACTATTTGTCATTCCTGCATTATATCTTGTAATAGCACCGGTCTTTTTTGCCAGGTCAACAAATTCGAGACCATGCGGCGGAATAAACATTGATATAAGTGATTCTTCTGATTATCATTTTGTTACCAGAAAGCAATTATTGAATCTGGCTTATGGCAATGGAGCCAGAATAGCGGGCAAACCTTTTAAGGAGATACCCGTTTCGGAAATTGAAAACAGGATAAATGTGCTCCTGGAATTGAAGAAGGCTGAAGTGTATATGACAATTGATGGGGTAGTTCATGTTTATGTCGAACAACGGAATCCTATTATGAGAGTAATGCCTGATAATGGAGGTGACTATTTTGTAGATGAGGAAGGAGTGGTTGTCAGAAGAAGGAATCTTTATAATCCCCGTCTGCACATCGTTGAAGGGAACATAAATATCAGCAACGCCATGTTAAACGGTGTCAGCGTTCTGGATACGAGCATTAAGAATTCAATTCTGAAAGATATTTACTACCTGGTGAATTATATAAATGATGATAAATTCTGGTCTGCCCAGATTGATCAGATCTACGTGGACGGAAAGGATGAAATTGATCTTATTCCCAGGGTCGGCAATCAACAGATTCACCTTGGAACAATTGAAAATTTCGAAGGAAAACTCAGAAACCTTGAAGCATTTTATGACAAAGTTTTACCTGAAGTTGGATGGAATAAATATTCAATGATAAACCTTGAATTTAAAGATCAGATAGTTTGTAAAAAAAGAGATAATCAGAAATAACCATATTATGAATAAAAAGGAACAGTATGTAGCAGCCATCGACATAGGAACCACAAAAATTGTGGCAATTGTCGGAAAGAAAAACGAGAACGGTAAAATTGAGATTCTCGGACTAAGTAAAGCTTTGTCAAAAGGTGTGAAAAGAGGTGTTGTTCTTAATATCGAGGAGACAGTGAATGCTATACAAACAACAGTGGATGACGTACAGAAAAGGTCTGGAGTACTCTTTTCTGAGGTCTTTGTAGGTATTGCCGGACAGCATATTAAAAGCATGAAAAACCGCGGTTATATTATCCGTGAGGCATACGATGATGAAATCCAGAAGGAGGAAGTCTTCCGTCTGATCGAAGACATGCATAAGATCCACATCGACATTGGTGAGGAGATCATTCATGTTATCCCCCAGAATTTCATTGTAGATAATGAGACAGGGGTGAAGAGTCCGATAGGCATGTGTGGCAGAAGACTCGAAGCAAATTTTCATATCGTAATCGGGCAGGTTGCCGCCGCTAAGAACATCGAAAAGTGTATCAGGAAGGCAAACCTTACAGTGAAGGATATGATACTCGAGCCACTGGCCTCTTCTGATGCGGTACTTACTGATGATGAAAAAGAAGCAGGAGTTGTCCTTGTAGATATTGGTGGTGGAACGACCGATGTGGCTGTTTATTATGATAATATTATTCGTCATACTGCAGTGATCCCTTTCGGGGGTAATGTGGTGACAAAAGATATTAAGGAAGGCTGCGCAATTCTTCAACGTCATGCCGAACAGCTTAAAATACAGTATGGTTCAGCACTTGGTGACATAGCTCCGGATGATAAAGTAGTCTCTATACCGGGAATCAGCGGACGTGAGCCTAAAGAGATTTCATTCAAGAGCCTGGCATATATAATACAGTCGAGAATGGAAGAAATTATCGATGCTGTAAACTTTGAAATACAGAATTCAGGTTACGCCGATAAACTGGCTGCAGGAGTCGTAATTACAGGAGGTGGTGCAATGCTGAAACACCTTCCGCAGCTGATGAAGTTCAAGACTGCAATGGATGTAAGAATTGGTCTCCCAAATGAACATCTGGCCGGAACTGCAAAAAATGAAATCAACCAGCCAATGTATGCGACAAGTGTTGGTCTGATAATGCGAGGCTTTGAATACCTTGAGACTTACAAAAAAACATTCAATGCAGGCAGCATTGACGAGTTTGTCAGACCAAAAATGGCAGTCGCTGACAAGCATCAGGAAATAGAGGATGAGGAAGATCCTTTTACAGCTCCTGTTCCTGAAGAAGAAAAAATACCTCTCACAGAAAAAATAAAAAGTATGCTTTCAAGGATGTTTGAGGTTGAAGATCAGCCAATTAAATAATTCATAAAGAATAATGGTAATTATTTACTTTTCATAATAAATTAAATAACTAGCTATGTCAGACGATATAATGAACTTCGATCTGCCCGTTGAGAGGTCGTCGATTATAAAAGTGCTCGGAATAGGCGGGGGCGGCAATAATGCCGTCAACCATATGTATGAAAAGGGTATTACAGATGTCAATTTTGTTATATGTAATACTGATCACCAGGCTCTCTTAAAAAGCCAGGTGCCAATAAAAGTCCAGATCGGTGAATCTCTCACTGAGGGACGCGGGGCGGGCAGCAAACCTGAAATTGGCAAACAGGCTGCCATAGAGAATCTCAAGGATGTAATGGATGCATTATCGGGGAATACAAAGATGGTTTTCATAACCACTGGAATGGGTGGGGGTACCGGCACCGGGGCAACACCGGTCATTGCAAAAGCCTGCAAGGATGCAGGACTCTTAACGATCGCAGTTGTTACAATTCCATTTAAGTCAGAAGGGAAAGTGAGGATAAGACAGGCTATTGACGGGGTTACCGAACTCAAAGACTATGCAGATTCTTTACTTGTAATAAATAATGAAAAGCTGAGGGAGATCTATGGAAATCAACCGGTTTCCACAGCATTTGCTAAGGCTGATGATATACTTACTACCGCTGTAAAAGGCATTGCTGAGATTATTACGGTAACCGGTTATATCAATGTTGATTTTGCCGATGTTGAAACTGTGATGAGGAACTCGGGAGTTGCAATTATGGGCATGGGTAAAGCATCAGGCGAAGACAGGGCAAGAAAAGCTATTGAGAATGCGCTCGCTTCTCCGTTATTAAATTCAAATGATATTACCGGGGCAAAAAGCGTCCTCATAAATATCTCTTCCGGAAATGGTGAGCATGAGATTACAATGGATGAACTTGGAGAGATTACTGATTATATGTACGAAGCTGCATCAGAAGATGCCTTGATCATCAGAGGATTATCAAAGGATGAAAATCTTACTGAAGAAATAAGTGTAACCATTATCGCCACCGGATTTGAATCAAACAGCATTTTCCAACCATATAAACCAAATAAAAAGAAGATTGAATTACTGGCAAACAAAAGTGCAATTCCACCTGCAATATCGCATGGTGCCGGCGATGATGTTTTCTCTGTTCATGATAAAGGGAAAAAACCCATTATTACCGATTTTGAAGAAGAATCACAGGGAATAATTGATTTCAGTCTCGAACATAACCAGGAAATGAGTGAAATAAGGAGCAGGAGAACTAAGGAGAATGATGAAAACAATGAAAAACCGGAAGCTACTCTGAGAAAAGTGAAACATATGCAAAACCTTCTCAAAAGGGAAGGCCTCTCGAATAAAACAATGAAGGAAAATATCGACACTTTTGAAGATGTTCCTGCATATGTAAGAAGAAATCTCACATTAGGAGAGCCAGAGAGTGCAAGTGAAAGTAAATTGTCAAAGTTCACCCTGAGTTCTGATGAAAACGATGAACCAGTTTTGCGGGAGAACAATGCCTATCTGAATGATAACGTAGACTAGTGTATTATAGGCGAAAGACGATTTAAATAGTATGCATTATGACCCAAGGCAATAAAGTTTCACCAATTCTTATCTGAAATTTGTTGTGTCTTTATCATCAATTACCCCCTTCCTAACCTTCCCCCAAGGGGGAAGGAACAAAACCATCATTTCCCCCTTGGGGGAAACAAGAAAGGGGGTTGCGCGTAAAAAAGATTGCGTTATATTAATTCTGAGTTTGCCCAGGTGATCCTTGGTGTCTTTGTGTCTTGGTGGCATAAGAATATATCTAATATATCGTTTGTTCTATTGATGACAGCAACTCTTTGCGACCTTTGCGGTTGACTTTTATTCATATTGTCTATATTTGCACCTGACGATGAGATTTATTTCCATTATACTGCTTCTAATCATATCTTCAGGTCTGTATGCCCAGAACGATGCTGTCATTCCATTCAAACCAAATTCACAGAAACAAGATATCATTTCTACAAGGCCAGCTCCTCAAAGACTCGATACAATTAAACTCCCACTGACAAGGCATTCTCATAAACAGGATTCGATAAAGAAACCAAGGATTTTAAGGGAATGGACGCTATCACCTGACTATTCAGAGGAAGTAAATAAACCCATTGATACAGTTTTCTCATTATCAAACAGGTTTAAAAAAGCTGACAGCTATTCACCGGTCAATGCAGGTCTTGGGAATTACGGACTTCCGTTTTATCAGCTCAGTTTCTTTGACAGGGTTACTGACCCCGATAGATACCTTTATAAATACCTTTATCCGTTGATGCACACGCAATACAACCCTGTATTTATGAATACCCAGACACCATATACGGAACTCGACTGGGCTTTTGCTGGTCCGACCGAAACATCTGAGCAGACTTTCAGGGTAAGACATTCACAAAATGTGAACAGGTTTTTAAATTTCGGGGCCATTTACGATATTATATTCAGTCTGGGACAATATAATTTCCAGAGATCAGCAGATAAGACATTTACTTTTTACTCTTCCTACACAGGAGATAAATATAAGCTTTACTTGTCTATTGGGATAAATAATATGCACACTTTTGAGAACGGAGGGATAGTTAACCTGGCTGAGCTTGCCGATCCGGGTAAGAATAGTAGGGATGTACAAACAAACCTGGGATCCCTGGAAAAAGCAAACAGTTTTTTAAAGAACAGGAATTTTTTGTTGGTGCAGCGTTACACCTTTGGCGGCGTGTCCACGGCGAAAAATGACAGTACTCCGAAGGAGAAAACAGGTTTCCTGGGAATAAGCGGTACTTTTTCTCATATTCTTACTGTTGAGAAGAATGTGAGAAGATATTACGATGCTTTGCCAACATCCGGATTTTACAATTTCATTTTTGTAACACTTGATTTAACGAATGATTCGATATATTCCAGAACCATAAAAAATACACTAAGGTTCGATTTTTCAACTGATGAAACCAGAAAGGTGGCTCTCGGAGGGGGAGTAGGGATAAGAAATGAACTTTCAAGGTATAGTTATATCAATCCTACTCCATACACTTTTAAGTCAAATATGCCTCAGTTAAACGAAAACAGTAATGTTCTGGTAGGGAGAATATATAATAGTATTGGTGACAAGTTCCGTTGGGTAGCAACTGGGGAATTATATTTAATTGGGTACAGAGCTGGCGATTTTAACCTTACCGGTGATCTGGAAAAGACATTTGACTTGAAAAAGGGCAGAGCAACATGGCTGATTACAGGAGAAATGAATAATTTACAGCCATCCGTCTGGTATAATCACTGGGGCAGTAATGATTTTCAATGGAATAATAGTTTTAAGAAAGAATTCAGAGTTGATGTTGGTACCTCATTCAAATATCCGGGCAGAAATACTGAACTGAAATTCAACTACGCAATAATAAAGAATTATTCTGATTTTGATACAACTGCATTTCCTTCGCAATTCTCAGGAGGACTATCCATTGCCGCCGTTACACTTAAAAACGAATTAAGAATCTGGAAATTTCATCTAGCCTCGGATGTGATCTTACAAAAAAGTTCGAATTCGGAAATCATTGATCTGCCATTGGTTACCTTAAGGGCCGCGGGTTATTTTGAACATTTATTCAGATTTACAAGGACAGGCGGAAAGCTTAATGCACAACTTGGCGCAGATGTAACCTATAATTCTTTGTATTATCCGTATTCTTATATGCCGGCAACAGGAGTATTCTACCGGCAGGCCTTGGTAACAGCAGGTAATTATCCTTATATTAACCTTTTCCTGAATTTCAAGGTAAAAAGAACAAGGATCTTTGTTATGTTCGATCATTTCAATGCAAAACTTATGGGTCAAAGCATACAGTATAATTACTATTATGTGCCTAATTATCCTATGAATATCAGGATGTTACGGTATGGTCTGGCATGGACATTTTACGATTAGAAAAATTGTTGTATCTTTGCGACCGTTTTTAGAACAAAAGATTTGGTAAAGAACTCAACATTTTTATTCATTTTCTGTGTGACGGTATTCACTGCCTGCTCACCTCATCGCACCCCCAAAATTCAAGTCAGCAGTATAGTTTCATGCGATCTCGATTCCATCAGGAAAAAGGGCAAATTAGTTGCTGTAACTGATTTTAATTCAACTGACTATTTTATTTACAAGGGTGACCCAATGGGATTTAACTATGAACTGCTGAAATCATTTTCGGATAATATCGGAATCGATTTGGAAATAATTCCTGAAAATATGCCTGACAAGGCTTTAAGGATGTTAAAAACAGGTGAAGCTGATCTGCTTGCATTTAATCTGTCTCTGGATTCATCAGGGAATAAGGATATCCGCTATACCATACCAATTGGCGAAACGAAACAGGTCTTGATCCAGCGCAAACCCCGCAACTGGAGATCATTATCTGCTGATATCATTGATACAAAGCTCGTCAGGAGCCAGACAGGACTAACAGGGAAAACCATTTATGTGCCAGCCGGATCATCTTACGCTGCGCAACTTATTTCTTTGGCTAAAGAAACCGGTAACCAGATAAACATTATAGAAGTTCCTTTTGAGTCAGAGAAGCTCATACAGAATGTAGCCAGTGGAGCAATAGATTATACAATCTGTGACGAGAATCTTGCAGTGGTGAATTCGACATATTTCCCGATTATTGATGTCAGTACACCAATCAGTCTGCCTCACAAAATTACCTGGGGTATCAGGAAAAATAACTCGGATAAACTTTTATCTGCGTTAAACCGCTGGATGACTATCTACAAGTTAACCGGTTCCTATGAACTTTTATATGCAAAATACTTTAAGAATGCACGTTCCATTGCAATTGTCAACAGCGATTTATACGCATTAAATACTGGGAAAGTATCACCATACGACGATATGATAAAAAAATTCAGTCCAAGTATTAACTGGGACTGGAGATTACTTGCTTCGCTTATATGCCAGGAGTCACACTTCAACCCTGACGTGGAATCTTATGCGGGAGCCTTTGGTTTGATGCAGATTATGCCTGAAACAGGAAAGAATTTTGGTATTGATATTACCTCCTCACCTGAGAATAACCTTAAAGCAGGGATCAGATACATAAAATGGCTTTCATCGATATTCGGTCCTAAGATTTCGGATGAAAACGAAAGGATTTATTTTATTCTGGCAGCATATAATGCTGGCCCCGGACATGTTTTGGACGCAATGAAACTTGCCGAGAAAAACGGAATGGATCCTGAGAAATGGAACGGGAACGTTGCATTATGGCTTTTGAAAAAGTCGCTGCCTCAATATTATAATGACACGGTAGTAAAAAGCGGATATTTCAGGGGAATTGAATCAGTGAGATTTGTAAGTCAGATACTTGAAAGGTATGAACATTATAAGAAAATCATACCGAATGAAAAAGTCCGCCCCTTCTGATCAGTATCAGTAATTCCTTTTAGAATTTCATCTTTTAAACTGGAAGCAAAAGATTTCATAAATACATTTACATTTTTTCAGTCCAAAATTCCTCTTTTCATTCGACCCCCCAACCCCCCATATGGGGAGGTTTTGGGATCATTCCTTATAAAACAGCATCTCCTTCGGAAGTGGTAACGCCTGAAGATCTTTCTTACCAGTCACCCATCCCAAGGTGATTGATTCACTGCCGGTTCTCTCAAAATAATCTATCCTTATCGGGTAATATCCGGGATTAAGAGGAAGGACTTTGACTATATGATTATCAGCAGAATGTAGTCCGTCATTATCGAACAATAATTCATTATTCATATATACTTTGGAACCATCATCAGAAACTTCCCATAAATCATAAAGACCTTTAGTTGAAATATGAATGTAACCTTCAAACCTTACAGCGAAACTATCTTTCTTTAGTGCAAAGTTCAGGTCAAGAGTGTTTGTAGTACCCTGTTTTTTCGGTGTCAGTTTAGACAGATCGGGAACTGAATCCCAAACTCCTTCATAATACGAATATTTCAGACCCTGCTTTAAACTAACATTCGATTCTTCACCTTTCATATAATCTCCTGAAGCAAAAACCCGTGTAACTGCAGGAACATTTTTATAATTTGTTGAGACACTTTTTACCTTTAACGTACAAGGCTTATTTATCTCAATCTTTTGTTTACAGACCGGTGAATTAATTGTTGGTTCAGTTCCATCAAGGGTATATCTCAGATTAGGATTTATGTTCTGGATAAAAGCAAAGGTAGAGGTTCCTTTAGGCAATATTCCGGAATGTGGTAAGACACTAAAATTTCCTCCGGAATCAAAAATATAACGTAATCCATCGTATACACTTTTAAACGGCACTGATCCATGATCTTCATCCGCATAGGCAACCACTTTCCATTTTAATCCTGCGGGAGCAGAACTTTCTAGAACTTTAACCATGGCTGTAATTCCCATGCTTTTCATTCCTTCACCTTCACGTCCGGTAATAAAAACGGGTTTATTCCAGTTTTTAGATTTCATAAACTCAGCCTGTGCTTTTTTTACCTGTACCTGATCCTTATACAAGAAACTTGGATCAATTGCTATGTAAGCTTCAAAAAGATCAGGATCATTCAAAAGTGCATGCATTACAAAAACACCTCCGAATGAATGACCGATCAAAACATTGAATGATTCGGTTTTGAAGTTTTTATTAATATAAGGAATAAGCTCTGTCTTGAAGAATTGTAAAAACTTGTCTGCACCACCACCTGTAGGTGCTGCCTGACTTGAATCGGGAAGAAAATCATGATTTCTGTCGATATTAAATACTCCAACAACAATAGCTTTTGGCATTTTCCCATTGACAAACAAAAATCTTGCTGTGGGGACAACATGTTGATCGCGTCCATCTGCATCCAAAACATACAATACCGGAAATTTTGCGTCTTTGGTATCATAACCTTCAGGCAAATAGATATTCAATTTACGGGTCTGATTTAAAATGTCAGATTTAAGAGAATCATTCTTTACTGTATATCCATCTTGCGATGAGACTTTAATCGTGATAAAGAACAACAGGGACAGGAGTATAAATCTGGTTTTCATAAAAACTGGATAAGATTAATGATATAAATATATGGAAGTTCTTCTTTTAAACTTCAAGGTTAAGCTATGAAATAAAGACGGGATATTTGTTGGATTGATGCATAGGATTTTTTACTTTATTCGTATCTCAGCGCTTCCACCGGATTCTTCGTTGCTGCTCTCCAGCTTTGCCAACTTACTGTTAATAAAGCAATACCAAGAACAATAACTCCTGCTAAAACAAATATCCACCAGCTGAGTTCTGTTTTATAAGCGAAGTTCTGAAGCCACTTGTTCATTGCATACCAGGCAACAGGAAAAGCAATAACAATAGCAATTACAACCCATTTTGCCAGGTTTGTGTTGAGCATAATAAGTAAATCTGCCACTTTCGCACCGTTTACACGACGAATACCTAATTCTTTTGTGCGGGTTTCTGCAATGTAGGATGTAAGACAAATTAAACCAATGCAGGCAATCAGCAAACCGATTATTGAAAACAGGTTAATAATCCTGCTTTGAGTGATTTCCTTTGAATATGCCTGGTTATATAAATCATCCAGATAAATATAGTCGAAAGGGTAATCGGGATAAACTTTTTTCCACGACTCATTTATAAGTTGCAATGCCTGAGCCTTATTTTTTGGATTAAATTTTACCATAAATGTCCAGTACCATACTGGTTGCTGGAACATAACAAGTGGCCTTATCTCATTGTGTAATGTAGCATAATGAAAGTCCTTTACAACACCTATAATTTTTCCTCCAAACAGAATACTGTCAATATCAAAATTAAAACTCAGTCGTTTTCCAATTGCGTCATTTGGATTGTCAAAACCCAGATATTTTGTTGCTTCTTCATTGAGAATATAGCTTTCAAAAGTTTGTTTTGGAATATATTTTGGAAAATCTTCACCTGCAATTATTTTAAGATTTAAGAAGTTAACCAGGTTATCGTCGCCAATCAGCATATGTAACGCCAATTTCTTTTTCTCAGGTTTTAAGTCCCCGTCTTTAATAGTAAAAACATCTTTATCATCAAATGTTGGTTCAGTCATAGCTGCTGATACATCTGTAATGACTGAATTCCGCAGAAGCTCTTCCTTGAACCTGGGATATAAAGGCTTTATTTCCCAGTTTAGATTTTTAAAAATTATGATGTTTTTATGGTCCTGTGTGACACGATTTGAAAGGGCTAGCTGGTTTTGCTTTTTGATTGTGAGGGCTGCAATGATTAAAGTTATTGATAAAGTGAATTGGACGATTAACATAAGCTTACTGAAATACAATTTTTTTGAAAATACATCTTTGTCTGTCTTCAAATTATGCCTTTTTCTTTGAAAGGAGGAATTGAAAAACAATGCCGGATAGGTGCCTGCAATTATCAAAATCACAAGCAAAAAAAGACTTATCAGAAATGTAAATGATAAAGTTGTATTTCTTTGAATATTAATGCCATCAATTCCACTCAACATAGCTATAACAGGACTGAGAAGTAAGAGTGAAATAACAACCACAAAAAATCCGACAATTGAACTTTCGATTAGAAATTGAAGAATTATATCAGATCCCTGTGCACCGAAATATCGTGTGACAATGAAATTATCAGAGTGTTTCAGGTATGAAGCAATATTAAGATTAGAATAATTTATAACGGCAATGACCAATATTACCAAACCCACCAGCATGAAGAGCCAGACGGTCTTAATATCTCCGTTCATCTCAAGCTCCCGGTCCTTATTTGAGAATAAATGGATCTTTGTAATTGGTTGAAGATTAAATGCGAAATGCGGAGCATCTTCTTTCTTAATATGGATTGTTTTGAAACTATTGAATTTATTGACTATGCTGTTATAATCTGAACCTTTTTTTAACAAAACATAATAATAGGATGTAAAAAGAAAGCCCTTATCTGAACTGTTAACCAGAATATCTGCATGAAAATGAGAATTATATGGTAATGGCTGCATTACACCTACTACCTGATAATCGTGCATTTTCTCTTCAAATTCACCGGATAATTTAATCATACTTCCTATTGCTGATTTATCATAAAAAAGTTTCTCAGCAATTGTCTGACTTATGACTACAGAATTAATTGTTTTTATAAAATTATTACCTGAACCCTGTGTAAATACAATATCGAATACATCAAAAAAAGCAGAATCGGCGACAAAGACATTCTTCGTAAAAAACTTGTTCTCATTAAACCTGACAGCTGTTTTACGCATGGGGGCAATATGTGCGATTTTTTCAATTTCCGGAAAAAATGGTTCAATTTGTTTGTTCCAATCGTGGGCAAACATCCAGGCATAGTGTGCTTTATATCCGTTTGGCCAGTCCTCTTTGGCAGTTAACCGATAAATCCGGTCAGCTTTACTGTGAAACCTGTCGAAGCTAAGCTCATTTTTTATCCAGATGGTTATTACATAAATGCTTAAGCATGCAATTATTAATCCCAGACTGTTGAATAATGTGTATTTTTTTTGACTCCACAGATTGCGGAATGCCAGCTTCAGGTAATACCGTGACATTAATATTGGTTTGACGTAAAGTTAACATAATGGACTAATCCAAACACCTCATAATACACTCTCATATCAAAAACGTTCAAAAAGGGGATAGGAGGTATTTACTCATAGCGCAATGCTTCCACTGGGTTTCTCGACGCCGCCCGCCAGCTCCTCCACGTCACAGTTAACAACGCAATTACAAGGGCTAAAACTCCTGACAATAAAAATATCCACCAACTCAATCCGGTTTTATAGGCAAAATTCTGAAGCCATTTGTGCATTATAAACCAGGCAAACGGTATAGCTATAACGAATGCGATAGCAACCCATTTTACAAAATCTTTATTAAGGAGCACGATCACTTCTAAGATATTAGCTCCATTTACTTTTCGAAGACCAATCTCTTTGGTTCTTCTCTCATTCATGCTTAATGACAGGCCTAATATTCCAAGAACACATAAAAATATAGTAATTGCTGCAAACAATATAAAGAGATTAAGTGCTTTGTGTTCTGATTTATAGAAGTCGGCTATGGTGTCGTTGAGAAACCTGTATTCAAAAACCTGGTCAGGAAAAAATTTCTTCCATTTTTCACTCAGATTTTCAATATCCATCCACTTTTTCCCTGATTTAGCTTTTATTTTACTTCCCGGTGTCATCATTTTAATATTCACAATATTATATGATCGGGGGTCATTATAAAAAAGACACGGCCTGATTTTATCATGTAGAGAACCAGAGTGAAAGTCTCTGACAACTCCTTTTATATTAGCGCCGTTTTTTCCAATTCCCCCGATATTTAAGCTGAGTGCTTTATTTGGATCTGATATTCCCAGCTCAGTAAGGAATTCCATATTTACGATTATAGAATTAACCGTATCACCAGCAGTTAAATTTTGTCCGGCTAAAAAATCAAATAAATATAATTTAAGATAAGAGCTGTCGATCGATTTCAACTCGGCATCGATACTTTTCTTTTTGTTATCTATGAATAATGTGAAATTACTCCATGATTGTGATTCAGCAGGAAGTACTGAACTGAAGCTGACTTGTTTTACCGCAGGAACCGAAAGTAATTCAGCAGTCAGAGAGTTTAATTTTGGACCAGCATTCTCTGGCAGCCTGGCGAATATAATGTTTTCAGTATTGTATCCCAGATTAGTGTGATTGATAAAAAATATCTGTTTTACAATAATCAGGGTGGCGATTATAACTGTCTGGGCTACAACAAACTGAAGAATCACGCTTACTTTTCCAAAATTGTTTCCTTTACCCTTATTTGCCGCATCGGCTCTTTTTAATAAGGCTGATAATGACTTAAGTTTTAAATTGAAGACCGAGAAAATTACTGAAAGAAAGCTCCCTGCAAACAGAAGTAACAATACAAAAAGTAAAGCTGATAATCCAAAATGAGGTATATATCCCTGAGGAATATCAATAAAAGAATAGAAATTTTTGATAATTGGTAAAGTGAACTGAAGACTTACGAGTAATGCGAAAAAAATGACCAGAAGTGATTCCGTAAGAAACTGCAGGAGAATAGAAACCGGCTTGCTGCCAAGTATTAATTTCAGAGCGATCTGTTTTTTCTGTTTGATAGTTTCAGCCAGGAAAAAGTTGCTGTAATTAAAAGAAGCTATCAGAAAAATAAATGTGCCGATGAGAGTCAGGGCTAAAAGCAGCCCGGAACTTACAGTCCGATTATTGTAATTGCCATATTGACTTTCTTTATGAACCCTTGAAAGAGGCTGTAGTTTGAATTGCCTGCCTTCCAATTTTTCACTTCCGGCACTTGATGTATAGATCTGCTTGAATTTTTGCTCCACTGAATTTACATCGCTTCTGTTATTCAGTACTACATAACATTGGAAGTTGTCGGAAAGACTACCCCAATCAGAAATAGAACGCGGGTAAAGTTTTTCTGAAAATGTTCTGAGAGACAATATTACTTTGAAAGGCAGATCAGTATTTTCAGGAAGATCCTGAATAACCCCCTCAATTGTGAATTTTGTCCTCATAATTATTAAGTCGCGACCAATAGGATACTCATCTCCAAAGAGTTTATGAGCTGTCTTTTCTGTTATAACTGCAACGAATGGTTTATCCAGGATCTGTTTACCTTCACCTCTTAACCATTTTATTCCGTTTTTACCAAAATCAAAAACACTGAAAAAAGAAGGCTCAGTCAAAACTATACCATCATCCAGAACAAATGACTTTTCAACTGTACTGTCCCTGTTCGGAATGTTTATTTTCTGTCCATACAGGTAAAACATAGCTACAACATCCTTTAACTCCGGCACTGACTTTTTAAAAGCAGCCGGAAGTGGAAAATGGACGCCGGTACGGTATTCCAATCCTCCATTAGTATACTCCAGGCCCGATGTAACCCTTACAACCCTGTAGATATTTTTGCTTTGCGAATGATAGTTGTCAAAACTTAATTCATAATTTATTTTAGTATAGATAACCAGGCAGCTTGTCAATCCAACCACAAGTCCTGTAAAAATCATAAGATTTGACCTGTAGTTTCTCGAAATCCTTCTTATCGCTATTTTAAAATACTGTCCGTTCATTTAATTCAGGGTATTTTTTTAATTAAGAGTTACTTGTTACTGGTTACTTGTTACTTGTTTTGGGTTTCGTTCTTCATGTTTTGCTTATTAAAATTTTCACCCATACCCATTGTTTTTTACCCCCCAACCCCCCAAATGGGGGGCTAAACCTGATTTAAAGTCCCCCATATGGGGAATTTAGGGGGTAAATTACTCATACCTTAGTGCCTGTACAGGGTTCCTCATAGCAGCCATCAGGCTTTCCCAAAACACAGTCACCATTGCAATTCCAACAGTGATTAATCCCGCGAATATAAAAATCCAGATACTCAGGTGAATACGATATGAGTAGTTCTGAAGCCAATGGCTCATAATGTACCATGTTACCGGTATGGCAATTGCACCTGCAATTATTCCTGAAACAAGGAATGGTCTGATTAATTGGAGGATGATCGACATTACATTTTCTCCTAAGCATTTTCTTACGCCGATTTCCTTCGTTTTTTGTTCGATAAGGAACATTACCATTCCAAGCATTCCAAGGCACAGGACGACAATGGCAAAAATCGAAAAGATACCTACTAATTTTCTCAGATTTATTTCTGATGCCAGAAGCAGTTTGTATTTTTCATTAAAAAATGCATAATCCACAGGATAAGCGGGTTCGATGGTCTGACATGTTTTTGTTATAAAATTGAGTGTGTTACTCATGTCACCGGTATTAACTTTAATAACCAGGTAATTAGTTGCAGGATTGGGCAGGAACTCTATAGCCATTGGCTTTGTAGATGTAGATAACGAATTAAAATGTATATCTTTTATAACACCCAGAATCCTGTATTGCGAATCTCCATTTTTTAAGGTTTTTCCAGTGTAACTATTCCATCCTATCAGATCAGCAAATGTTTTATTGATTACAATTCCATCCTGATTTTTATTGAGATAATCACCTTCTATCATTTTTGCTCCGAAAGTCTTTACAAGATCCTCGTCTGTCTGCCATTCAGTTACCAGTGGTTTGAAATTCGGATATTTTCCTTCCCAGTTCCATTGCTCTCCATTATTGCCAATCATCATTGGCAACATTGAAACTGCTGAAGAAGAAACCACTCCGCTTGAATGACCCAATTCCTGCTTAAGTGCCTGAACCTCTGTCTGCAGCTTTCCTTTGAGACTGACGTACATCAGTTGATCTTTTTCGAAGCCCAGATCCATTTTTTGCATGAAATCAGTTTGCTTCGATATAAGTATGGTTGATGTAAGCAATATGATCGAAATTACAAACATTACAATTACCAGGGTATTCCGGAAAATGCCACGGCTTTTAACTGTCTGGAAATTAGAACTCAGTATCTGTCCCGGCGTAAATGATGAGAGAAAAAAGGCCGGATAACTACCTGCTAAAAAAACTGTAAACAGATATAAAACAATCAATATAATCAGTGGAGCCGGTGAAAATAGTATTTTAAAATTTATTCCTTTGCCTATTATCTTGTTAATCAGGGGTAATCCTGTATAGTCCAGTATAATTGCAAGTGCAAAGGCGAGAAAGCAAATCAATGCAACTTCAGAATAAATCAATCTTACTACGTTTGTCCTGGTTGCCCCGAATGTCTTTCTCAACCCGGTTTCTTTTGCCTGCTTTGCTGAACGGGCGGTATTGAGATTAATAAAATTCAGAGTTGCTGCTAAGAGAACGAGCAGAGCAATAAGGCTGAATATGCGAACAGTCTGAATATGTTTCTGCTCATATAAATATCCGTCTTTAAATTTGTATGCTTTCAGATAATTAGTTGACTCTGGTATTTCTTTCTGAATTCGCCGTGTAATTGTTGACGCTACTTTTTCATAGCCCTCAGGCCTGGTCAGAAGCCCATAAGTTGTAAAAGAATTGTTATACCAGGATGTCAGATAGTCGGTCCTTGAATAATAGACTCCAATGTTTTCCAGAGGGATAAGGGCGTCGAAGCTAATAGATGAGTTCTCAGGAATATCCTTAATTACACCTGCAACAACCATATCAATCCGGTTATCCATCCGCACAATTTTTCCTACCGGATTAGAAGTACCGAAATACCTTTCGGAAGCTGATTTGGTCAGGATGACCCTGTTCGGAACATTAGATTCTCCTTTACCGCCATAAACAAATGGGAATGAAAAAATGTCAAATATCGTGAAGTCAGCCATGGCGGTCCGTTCCGTAAATTTATTTTCACCAGATGAAACGAGGTACTGAAAATAAGGAGGAATGTAGCGGCAGGTTGTTTCAACCTCAGGATATTCGGCTTTTAAGGCGGTACTGACTGCCGGAGGACAGCCAGGGAAATCAACTTTTTCAGTTCCTCCTTCAAGGTATGCGTGGACAACAAAAATCCTGTCGATTTTTTCGTGAAACCGGTCAAAACTAATTTCCTGGGTAACAAGAAGGAATATATACACGACACACATCATTCCAATCACTAATCCGGCTATCCCCAGGGAAGTAGCGGTCTTGTTCTTTTTTAATTTTCTGAAAATCAATAAATAATTCTTCATAATTTTTATTATTAAGCAACTTATATCTTCTATTCGTAGCGGAGAGCTTCCACAGGATTTCTTGTCGCTGACCTCCAGCTCTGCCAACTCACTGTTATTAATGCAATACCTAAAGCTATTAATCCTCCCAAGGCAAATATCCACCAGCTTAAATCTGTTTTATAAGCAAATGATTTAAGCCATCTGTGCATGAAGTACCAGGCTATTGGTGTAGATATGACAAAGGCAATTACAACCCATTTCACGAATTCTTTATTCAGCATTGCAAGTATTTCAGAGATTTTCGCACCATTTACTTTCCGTATTCCAATTTCTTTAACACGCCGCTGACATGCAAAGAGTGACATAGCCAGGACACCCATACAGCATAGAACAATTGCACATCCTGCCAATAAAGAGAATGCACGCCGGAAATTCATTTCTGATTGATACATGTTCTGTATTGCCTGATCAAAAAAACTCACTTCAACAGGGAATGAAGGCGATAGTTCCGAAAGAGTTTTTTTCAATTTCTCAATTGTTGAATTAAGCGTCTTGAAATTATCTGTTTTAATATTTATCAGACAATAAGATGCCCGGGTATCGCTTCTTATCACAAGTGATACGACTGGCTGGTTTACAGGTTTGTAATGAAAATCTTTAACAACGCCAATTATCTCATAACCACGATCTCCGCTTGCAATCTTGCCGCCAATCGGGTTTTGAATGTTATGTTCGCGAAGGAAAGTTTCATTCACAACTGCCTTCCTGTTATCTGTCGTAAGATCATTTGAATAAAATCGTCCTGTAACAAGTTTTAATCCTAATATTTTGAAGAAATCCGCATCGGCACAGAACGTATCAAAACTCAGATCTTTCTTTTCCCCGTTCATATCAAGTTCAGATCCCCATTGTGAAATCATTTTCCCCGGATAATATTGAGAAAAGGAAATTTGGCTGATTGCCGGCTCTTTCTGAAGCAAGTCTTTAAGAACCTCTTTTTTCTGGCTTAACTGTTCTGTTAATTTTATTCCAATAATATTACTTTGATTAAAACCAAGATTACTGCTACCGTATCTGACCTGTTTCTGAACAAGCATAGTAAATGCAATAAGCACGATCGCTATTGTAAACTGCATTATTACAAGAAACCCCCTGAAGGAGAAGTTGCTCCTGATTGGTTTTACAGTTTTTTTAAGATTGTCGATAGCTTTAGAATATGATATCCGTAAAGCGGGGACAATACTGAATACTAAACTTAGAACAATTGTTATAGACAGAGAGATAATTATGAATCCGGGAGAACGAAATATTTGCTGACTATAATGAATCCCGGTATAGTTTTGGATTAATGGATTGAGTGTGTAAACAAAATAGAAAGCAATGAGAAGTGCGGAAAAAAAGAAGAGGAATGACTCAGCAAGAATATCACGGATTATAGTTGACCTCAATGCTCCGATAACCTTCATGACCCCTGTTTGTCTGATTCTTTCCTGCCATTGCGAAGATGAAATATTGACAAAGTTGATAAGGGCAATCATTAATACCAGCGCAGCTACCAGTACAAGGATCATTACTTTTTTCTTATCCCCGCTAACCAGGTAATTACTGCCATAAAGTGAAAATTTGGAAAAGTATATCTTTTTTAATGGCACCAGGTCCTGACTTTTGAATCTGTCCCGGTCCTTATCAGGGAAAAGTGATAAAATCGTTTTTGAAGTTTCTTCTGGATTGGTACCTTTTTTCAAAAGAACAAATGTCTGAAAATTACACTGATTCCATTGTGTATATTCTCCTTCTTCGGGCTGAACAATTTTTCTGGTCGCCATTGAAGTAATTGCACTGAAGGAGATACAGGAGTTGGCCTCTGGTTCTTCAATAACAGCACTGACATTCAGGACCTGAGCATTGTTAAGCTTTAAAGGTTTACCTAAAGCGGTCTCACCTGCGAAAAGTTTATCCGAAAGTGTTTTTGTTATGACAATCTTCATAGGTTCTTTAAGCGCAAGTTCCAGGTTACCCTCAATAACCCTGTATGTAAAAAGCTTGAAGAAGTTATCGTCGGCAAAAATAAGATCGGAGGTTATAGGTTCTTTATTTTCAACCTGGAATACCGGTGCTTCCCATGATCCGCCCATTCTTACAACCGATTCTACTGATGGGATATTAATTTCAATATTGTCTTTAAGAATTCCGGGTGTGTAGATACGGTCTTCAGACAGGCCGTATAAATAGACGCGGTTACCATTAACCTGATAGCCGTCAGTGGTAAGCTCACTGTAACTGTAAACAGATAAGATGATAACCAGTGTCAGACTAACGGCTAACCCAAGCAGATTTATCAGGTTAGTAGCAGGTTTCAGTCTGAAATTCCGGATAATTGTTTTAAAGAGATATTTCATTGCCTTAAAATTTGATCATTACATAATTCTTCTCATTTATCAGTTTGTGCTCCTCAAATCTCATATCTCATATCTCATATCTGATTTATTCATACCTCAATGCTTCCACCGGGTTTCTTGTAGCTGCTTTCCAGCTTTGTCCGCTTACGGTTATAAGTGCAATGAGTATTGCCGAAAGACCTGCAAGAATAAAAACCCAACTGACTATCCCTGTTTTGTAAGCGAACCTGGCTTGCCAGGAAACAGCTATGTAATATGAAGCTGGAATTCCTATCAAAATTGAAATAAGCACCCACTTGATGAATCCCTTATTTACAAGATATAGAATTTCAAATACCGTGGCCCCATTCACTTTTCGTAAACCTATCTCTTTAGTCTTTCTTGAAATGGATATCAAAGCTATTCCGAATAAACCCATTACTGCAAGGACGGCGGCCAGGAAAGAGAAAGCCTCAATTATTTTTGCTTCATTTTTATCATCAGAGTAAAAATCGGTTATCAAATCCGTGAGCTTCCTTACTTCAAATATCTCATTAGGATCAATCTGATTATATAATTCACCCAGTTTTTTAATTATTACCTCATCGTTCGTTCCATTGGTTTTAATCGCAAGTTGTCTCATCTTCGATGGATTTTGCTGAACAAGAACCATGGGTTGAATCAGGTTGTGGAAAGAATGCGCATTAAAGTCTCTTACAATGCCTTGTACATGAAGTCCCTGAACAAGATCCCCTGCTTTGATATTATTTTTTTTAGCTGCGGATTCATTAAAGAGTAACTGCGGCGAGGAATTCCAGGTACTAAAAGAAGAACCCTCAATCACTTCTATACTGAGTAAATCGGTAATTCCTTCACCTATCATTACACCGTCAAATTTCATCGGCTTTTCATCTCCCGGCATAGCAGCTAAACTGATTGGGATGAAATAATCCATTGGTGGAATATCTGAAGCACCTGCAACTTTTTCCACTCCCGGAACTTTCTCCATCTCAGAGCAAATTGACTTGAAACTTGATTTTAATCCATTTGAATTAAGCTGACTTATTAGGATGTTCTTTGGATTTAACCCCTTGTTATTTGTCAGGGAAAAATTAATTTGCTTTGTTATTATAAGAACGGTTACAACCAGTATTATGTAAAGTGAGAAATGGAAAACCAAAAAGGAGTAGTCCCAAATACCTGTCCTCGTTTTCTCTGAAGTTCTTCCTTTAAGCAACGTTGTTGATGGGATCTTTGCAACTTTATGACCAATTGATAGTCCCGATACAACTCCAATAAATAGTATAATGAAAACTAAGATCAACCACATAACAGGATTGAAAAATACTTCTTTATTAAGATTCCTGTTAAGTGTACTATTAATAAAAGATATTCCGGGATCAACAACAAATGATACAGGAATAAGACTCAGAAGTGTAATAAGAGTTGATTCAAGAATAATTTGTCTTCTTATATTGTGATGTGAGGCACCAAGCACCTTTCTTGCTCCAATCTCTCTAAGTCTGTCGATGGTGGATGCACGGGTCAGGAAAATATAATTGGTTACGGATATTAAAAGGATCAGCAGGGCGATTGACCAGTAGTACTTGAGCTGAGTGTTATTACCTATCCTTGCAAACTCATAACCTGAAACAACACCCCCATAGTTTAAATAGATGTCACTGACAGGCTGAAGGTTGAATTTAATCTTTTTAGTTTCATCATGTTTTAAAAGCTCAGTGTATTTTTGCATTTCTGATATCAGCACTTTTTTGTTTACATTTTTATCCAGAACGATATAAGTATAATATGCAGAATTGTTCCAGGTCAAATAGTCTGTGATATAATTGCCATATTCACCCCATCTGTTTTGCATTACTTCGGAAAACATTTTTTGGGTTAATTTGATATCTGTAATAAATTCAGGAAAAAGGGTTGAATTCGATGGGAAATCCTTGTAAACACCTGTAACAGTAAGAGGCGTGAATTCACTGACAAATTTTATTTTCAAAATAGATCCAATAGGGGAAGTTTTGCCAAAATATTTTCTTGCCATGCCTTCCGAAATAGCTACTTCGTTTAATGAGTTGGCAGGAGTTCCTGCAATCATTTTAACCCCAAGAATTTTAAAGATAGATGGGTCGGCGAACGCTAAGAATCTCTCTTTTACCAGTTCATCTTTAGTATTACGTAATTCAAAATCACTTAATTGGTTTATCCTGAAAAAATCTTTTACAACAGGAAAATCTTTCTTCATGTTCTCACCTAAAGGATATGGCGTATAACTACGCTGATCTAATGTTGCCCTATATACATTTTGATAGTCAGGGATAAACTTATCAAATGATGTTTCAGAAATTATTAATGCGCAAAGCAGGATTATTGAGGCAAGTCCTATCCCCAGTCCAAGAATACTTATTGATGATGTTACTTTATTTCGTCTTATGTTCCTGAAGGCAATTTTGAGATCGGTACTAATCATAATTTTTGATATTTCTACAGATGTTAATACTATAATAGTGCCATAATTGTAACAAATAGATATATAGGTAGTTAGTATTTAATAATAAATCAATTCGTAAAATTACTTTACAATTAAACGTAAAAATATTTTACAGATGGTTTGATATTCAGAATAGAATTAAATACATTTATACTTCCACTTTGAATTACAGTAATATGCAAAACCCAAAAGGCAACATTCTTGTTATCGATGACAACAAAAGCATTCTCAGTGCACTTGAGATACTTCTGATACCTGAATTTAATGAAGTTACTCTGTTTTCAAATCCAAACCAGATTTTAAATGAATTATCTAAAAAGGATTACAACCTTGTGATTCTAGATATGAATTTTAAAGCCGGCGTCAATACTGGTAATGAGGGAATTTACTGGCTTGAGAGAATAAAGGAAGCAAAACCCGAAATTTCAGTGGTTATGATAACTGCTTATGGAGATATAAATACTGCCGTAAAAGCACTTAAATCAGGAGCGTCTGATTTCATCCTGAAACCATGGGACAATGAAAAAATGATAGCAACTTTAAAACTTGCTATACAGCTGAATATTTCAAAAACTGAAGTGCTTCAGCTCAAAGAAAGGGAGAGCGGGCTGAAAAAAGAAATAAATCGTGATGAAAGAAATATCATTGGTTCATCACCTCAGCTTACAAACGTTCTGAATCTTGTAAAAAAAGTGGCAAAAACAGATGCCAATGTATTGATAACAGGAGAAAACGGAACAGGAAAGGAACTAATTGCCCAGGAAATCCATCGTTTGTCAAGCAGATCAAAAGAGGTGCTTGTGAGTGTGGATATGGGTGCATTAAGTGAAACTTTATTTGAAAGCGAGTTGTTCGGGCACATGAAAGGTTCTTTTACTGATGCTCTTGAAACACGTCAGGGTAAATTTGAAATCGCCGATAAAGGAACCCTATTCCTTGATGAAATAGGAAACCTCTCTTTTCATCTCCAGGCAAAACTGCTTGCAGTAATTGAAAACAGGCAATTTTCACGGATCGGATCAAATCAGCTGATCCCTACGAATATACGCCTTATCTGTGCTACCAACAGGAATCTCGAAAATATGGTTCACGATGGACTTTTTCGCGAAGACCTGCTATACAGGATAAATACAATCCAGGTTGAATTACCACCATTAAGGGAACGTGGTAATGATATTTTCATTCTGGCTGAATTCTTTCTGAAGAAGTACTCAAATAAGTACAATAAACCCAACCTGAAAATTAACCAGCAGGCTCATGAAAAATTGTTAAAATATTCATGGCCGGGCAATATCCGTGAACTTCAGCACACTATTGAAAAGGCAGTGATATTAAGCGAATCATCTGTAATAAAGCCTGATGATTTCTTATTGCGTCATCCGGGGTCATTAAATAACAATAGCTCCTTCACCACACTTGAGGAAATGGAAAAACAGATGATTCAACAGGCTCTTGAGAAAAATAATGGGAACTTCACTGCTGCGGCTGAGCAACTTGGGATAACCAGACAAACTCTTTATAACAGATTTAAAAAATCGGAAGATGTTCAGTAAAAATTTATATATAAGTATAGTACTCAGGGTATTCTTGATTGTTTTGATGGCCTGTCTGCTCAGCTATTTTATAGTCATTGATAAGTCATTTCGTTTTTCGATCATTTGTATTGTGATAATCATGTTTCTGACAATCAATCTTATTTCATATTTGAACAGCACTAATAAGAAAATCAGGTTTTTCTTCGATTCGGTCAGGAATGATGATTCAAACCTGTTTTTCCCTTTTGAAATCACAAATACTTCTTTGAGTAATTTGTACCAGAGCATGAACAAGGTTAACAACCAGATACAGCAATTAAAAATTGAGAACAGACAACAGGAGCAATATTTCGGAACATTACTTGAGCATCTCGCTACCGGAATAATTACATACAATGATAAAGGATTCATACTGCATACCAATTCATCTGCCAGGAAATTACTTTCACTTGACGTTCTTACGCATTTGACACAGATAGAACGCAAAGACAGGAAGCTTTATAATGCAATTAAAAGCATAAAACCTTTTGAACGGCGTCTTATTGCTATTTCATCAGAGGATGGGGAGATACAACTTTCATTGAAGGCTACATCGATTAAAACAAATGAAAATGAACTTGTTATTCTCTCAATTCAGGATATAAAAAATGAACTGGATGAAAAAGAGGTCGAGTCGTGGATGAAACTCATAAGAGTTTTGATGCACGAAATAATGAACTCTATTACACCTATAACTTCTCTTTCCGAGAGTCTTTCCGGCATATACAGTGAGGGAGGAAAACCAGTATCGCCCGGACAGGTAAATGTGAAAACTATCGCAACCACTTTACAGGGGCTGAATGTAATTAAAGAACAGGGAAAAGGTCTGATGTCATTTGTTGAATCTTACAGGAAGCTGACAAGAGTACCGGAGCCCGAAAAAAAATTATTTAAGGTGGCTGACCTGATGAGTCGTGTACAAATACTCTATAATTCTC
Source organism: Bacteroidales bacterium (assembly GCA_003141895.1). GTDB lineage: Bacteria > Bacteroidota > Bacteroidia > Bacteroidales > VadinHA17 > LD21. The sequence continues at coordinate 114,103 of PLNT01000003.1, forward strand.
TTGAGAAGAGCGACAAAATAAATTTGTCTGTTTCTCTGAGCAACCCTGATCTTGAAATTTTTGCTGATCAGAATCTTATCTCGCAGGTTTTGATAAACCTTATGAAAAATGCCCTTGAAGCTAACGAAAACAATAATAACGGGAAGATCAGGATCTCTGTATCACAAGGTTCCAATAATCATCCGGAGATATGCGTAATAGATAACGGTCCGGGCATTTCCGAAGAAAATATCGATGAAATTTTTGTTCCGTTTTTTACAACCAGACAGAATGGTTCAGGAATCGGGTTAAGCATCTCCAGGCAGATAATGAGAGTTCATGGAGGAAACCTGAAAGTAAAATCTCAGCCTGGTAAAGAAACCGTATTCTGCCTGAGTTTTTAATCGTATTTAATTGCTTTTACCGGAGTAATCCGGCTTATTAATTGTGATGGCACGAGAAGCATTAATATTATAGCTGCCATAGTTCCGGCATTCAATAACAGAATGTGAGATAATTGAAGATTTACCGGGACTGTTTTTATATAATAGGAGGAAGGATCGAGTGTAATTAACCCTGTTTTTAATTGAAGAAACGCTAACCCAATACCAATGAAATTGCCCCAGAATAATCCTTTCCCGATCAGGTATGCTGCCTGGTAAAGAAAAACTCTTCGTATCGTAATATCTTCAGCACCAAGTGATTTCAAAACTCCAATCATATTTGTCTTTTCTAATATCAGGATAAGAAGACCTGATATCATATTAAATCCTGCTACAATAAGCATAAGTAATATGATAATTACAACATTAAGATCCTGAAAATTAAGCCAGTCAAAAATCTGGGGGTAGCGTATTCTAATATTTGTCACCTTGAATTTGGTATCCTCTTCAGTAAGTTTATATCCAATGGCATCTCTTACATCTGAGGTCATTTCATCAAGCTTATTATAGTCGCTGATAAATATTTCAAAACCGCTTACCTGATCATCTCTCCACCCGTTAAGCCTCTTTATATGTCCGATATCACAGAAAACATACATTTTGTCAAATTCTTCAAGACTCGTCTCATAAATACCGCTGATGGTAAATTTTCTCATTCGCGGAGGGTCCTGTATAAAGAGCATAGAGAATGAATCACCGGTCTTAAGCCTCAGCATGTCGGAGATCTTTTTTGAGATGATAACTTTATCGGTCCGCCCCGTATCCGTTACAGTAAATACTGAACCATCAACCATGTTGCTTTTGAAATAGCTCCAGTCAAAGTCACTTCCTATACCTTTCAGTACTACTCCCTGGATATCCTCCTCTGTTCTGATAATCCCGGCCTTGGTTGCAAACACCTCAACATGTGCAACCCCCGGTAATTGTTTTATTTTAGGAATGAATGTCTGTGTATCACTTATTGGTGTTGTCTCAAAGGAAATGTTTGAATCGAAGTTCATAATCTGAATATGTGAACCAAACCCAACAACTTTTTCCCTGATCTGCTGCTTGAACCCTGTTAGTATTGCTACTGCCAGAATCATAACTCCAAGACCCATTGCAATTCCGATAATAGCAATAATATTAATGGGACGGGAAAATGATGTTCCTTCCCGTCTTCCTTTTATAAGCCTGTTTGCTATGAAATATGGTAAATTCATCTATTTTGAAAAGTTCCCAAATTTAAGAAAATATAGATTAACTCCTCTGTGTAACTCTGTGAAACCTCTGTGAATACTAATAGTATTAAGATAATATGTTCAGAATTTCTATTCCTGATTTACCCCCTTTCATTTTCCCCCAAGGGGGAAAGGTTTGATTACTCCTTCCCCCGTGGGGGAAGGTTGGGAAGGGGGTAATGTCTTTAAATGAGAACCACAGAGTTGAAAAAAGTAATAGCTTTACATATGCAAAACATAAATACGATGGTTAAAACACTTTTAAGTTTAGCGTTTGGTGCATTAATTATTTCATCTGAGGGTTGCATTGCACAGCAATCTCCAATACCAGGCGCTAATCGGATTGAATTATACAAAAATCTTATTGAAGGTAAAACTATTGCCATTGTTGCAAATCAGACATCGATAGTTGCATCAACTCATCTTGTTGATACACTCCTGTCTATTGGAATACATATAAAAGAAATATTTGCTCCTGAACACGGATTCAGAGATCTGGCTGATGCTGGTGAGACTATTGAAAACGGAAAAGATACTCAGACAGGCATCCCGGTAATAAGTCTGTATGGCAGGCATCTGAAACCAACCGGTGCAGATCTTGCGGGTATTGATGTTATAATATTTGATATTCAGGATGTAGGCACCCGTTTCTATACCTATATTTCAACACTTCATTACGTCCTGGAATCATGTGCTGAAAATAATGTTAAATGCCTTATACTCGACCGGCCCAATCCGAATGGATTTTATTTTGATGGGAACGTATTGGATACTGTATATAAATCTTTTGTGGGTCTGGATCCGGTACCTGTCGTTCATGGTATGACTGTTGGAGAATATGCAGAAATGCTAAATGGCGAAGGATGGCTTAAAAAAGGAGTAAAGTGCGATCTTACAGTTATCCCATGCAAAAATTACACTCATGAGACCTTATATGATCTTCCGGTAAAGCCATCGCCTAATCTTCCAAACCAGACTTCAATTTATTTATACCCATCCATATGTTTTTTTGAGGGAACCGCTGTGTCACTTGGGCGTGGCACCAAATTTCCTTTCCAGGTATTCGGAAGCCCCGATTTACCTGACAGAGGATTTAGCTTTACTCCGGAAAGTGTTCCGGGTGCCGGTAATCCCATCCTTCTTGGCGTAAAATGTTTTGGGACAGACCTGCGTGACGCAATTCAAAGAAACCTTATACCAAAATCAGAAATCAATCTCGATTGGGTAATAAGTGCCTACAATGATTTCCCGCAAAAGGATAAGTTTTTTACTTCCTATTTTGATGTCCTTGCCGGCGGTCCGGTTTTAAGGGAACAAATTCAAAAGGGAATGACTTCAAAGCAGATACATGGAACCTGGAAAGAGGGACTTGTTAAATTCGGGAAGATAAGGGAAAAGTATCTGCTGTATAAGTAATTTTTGGCCCCCCTGCCCCCCTAAAGGAGGGCTTATGAAGAGTAGAGATTCAATAAATTTACAGAATAATCGCCCCTTTAGGGGAGATGTCGCGCAGCGACAGAGGGGTTCTACATGCCAAAATTCTTTAGGGGGACATCCCGATAGCTATCGGGAGCGTAGCGGCAGGGGGATCACCGAGGTTAAACTTTTCCCGGATAAACCTTCAACGCTTCCGCAAGGATCATAATAGCATTCTTAAGATCATCTATCTTCAGTACATAAGCAATACGGACTTCATTTTTGCCATAACCTGGTGTTGAGTAAAAACCCGATGCAGGAGCTACCATGACAGTCTGATTCTTATATTCAAACTTTTCGAGCAGCCATTGTGCAAATTTGTCAGCATCATCAACCGGTAACTTTACAACAGTGTAAAATGCACCTTTTGGTTTTGGGCAATAAACACCAGGTATTTTATTTAAAGCCTCAACCATGAAGTTTCTCCGGGCTGTATATTCCTTATTGACATCCTTAAAATAGTCATTGGGAGTATCTATTGAAGCTTCGCCTGCTATCTGTCCAAGTCCAGGAGGGGAAAGGCGTGCCTGTGCAAATTTCAGGGCAGTGCTTATTATTTCCTTGTTTCTTGTGATCAATGCACCTATTCTTACTCCACATTCACTGTAGCGTTTTGAAACGGAGTCGAGCAGTATAACATTATTCTCAATACCTTCAAGATTCATAGCTGAAAAGTGTTCTGCACCATCATAACAAAACTCACGATAAGCCTCATCTGAAAAGAGGAACAGATCATGTTTCATCACTATTTCTTTCAGATGGAGAAGTTCCTCCTTTGAATAGAGATATCCTGTGGGGTTATTAGGATTACATATTATTATACCTTTTGTTTTGGAAGTGATCTTCTTTTCAATATCCACAATAGGGGGAAGTGCGAAATCTTCTTTTATATAAGATGTTACAGGAACAATTTTTATACCTGCCATAGTTGCGAAGCCATTATAATTTGCATAGAATGGTTCGGGAATTATAACTTCTTCATCAGGATTTACACAAGACAAAAGGGCAAAAAGTATTGCTTCGGATCCGCCTGTTGTGATCAGTATTTCAGTATGGTTAACATTTATCCCAATTTTCTGGTAATATGCTGTAAGCTTGCGGCGATAGGATTCATTACCAGCGGAATGACTATACTCAATCACCTTCAGATTTAAGTTGCGCAGGGCATCAAGTGCTACATCAGGGGTAGGGATATCAGGTTGTCCGATATTCAGATGATATACTTTTCTCCCTTTTCGTTTTGCTTCCTCGGCGTATGGAACCAGCTTTCTTATAGGTGAGGCCGGGATTGCTTTGCCTCTTTCTGATATTGACGGCATAGATACATTGAATTGGAAATACTAATGTTTTGTGAAGCAAAAGTAAGAAAAATCACTAATTTAGTTCAGTTTCGGTAAAGATATTGCTTCACCCGGATTAAGCTGACCTGACTTTGAAGGCACATCCCCTGCCGCTACGCGACTGTCCCACTAAATGGGGAACTAATTCGGTGTCCTTGATGAATTCATTGAATAGCTGAGAATTAACCCCCCTTTAGGGGGGCTGGGGGGCCGACCTTTGCGGTTCAGCGGGAAAAATTCTATTTTTGCATTTCGATTTTTTAACATTTTATAATTTCTTTATGGAAATTCCTTCAAAATACGAACCCGGGAAAGCGGAGAACAAATGGTACAAATACTGGATGGATAATGGTTTCTTCAAAAGCACTCCCGACGAGAGAGAGCCATACACTATTGTAATACCTCCTCCAAACGTAACAGGTGTATTACATATGGGTCATATGCTGAATAATACAATACAGGATGTCCTTATCCGAAGGGCCAGAATGCTAGGAAAAAATGCCTGCTGGGTTCCGGGAACGGACCATGCGTCAATAGCCACTGAAGCAAAAGTGGTTGCTAAACTTAAAGCTGAGGGAATCGAAAAACGTGATCTTACAAGGGAAAAATTTCTCGATTATGCCTGGGAATGGACTCATAAGCATGGTGGTATTATCCTTGAGCAGCTGAAACGTCTCGGTGCCTCATGTGATTGGGATCGCACACTTTTCACAATGGATGAAAAACGGTATGATTCCGTAATAAAAGTGTTTGTTGATCTTTACAATAAAGACCTTATCTATAGAGGAGTACGGATGGTAAACTGGGATCCGGAGGCTATGACAGCCGTTTCTGATGAAGAAGTAAATTACACCGAAGAAAAGTCAAAACTCTATTACGTACGTTATAAAATAGTTGGAGAGGAAGGATATGTAATGGTTGCTACAACGCGCCCGGAAACAATCCTTGGAGACACGGCAGTTTGTGCCCATCCTGACGATGAAAGATATAAACACCTGAAAGGGAAAATGGTAATTGTTCCCATGATTAACCGGGAAGTGCCATTTATTTTTGACAGCTACGTCGATCCCGAATTTGGTACAGGTTGCCTTAAGATAACACCAGCTCACGATATTAATGACTATGAGATTGGTCTCAGACATAAATTGCCCTCTATTGATGTGTTCAATCAGGATGGGTCAATGAGCTCACGGGCAGGCTTATTTGTTGGGGTTGACAGGTTTAAAGCAAAGGATCTTGCAGAAACGGAACTCAGGAAGAGCGGAAACCTTGTAAAAGTTGAAAATTATAACAATAAGATAGGCCGTTCAGAACGGACAAATGCTGTTATTGAACCAAGACTTTCGCTTCAATGGTTCCTGAAAATGAAGGAGATTTCTAAACCTGCTCTCGAAGCGGTAATGAACGGAGATGTCCATCTTCATCCGGCAAAGTTTAAAAACCTTTACCGTTACTGGATGGAGAATGTTCACGACTGGTGTATCAGCCGGCAGCTCTGGTGGGGGCATAGGATTCCTGCATGGTACTATAATAATGATGATTTCGTTGTCGCCGAAAATATTACTCAGGCACTTGAACTCGCAAAAAGAAAAAGTGGAAATCCTGACCTGAGTGAAAATGACCTTCATGAGGATGAGAATGTTCTCGATACCTGGTTCTCTTCATGGCTTTGGCCTATAACCTCATTTGATGGGATTAATAATCCGAATAATGAAGATATTAAGTATTATTATCCAACAAACGATCTTATCACAGCACCTGAAATAATATTTTTCTGGGTTGCCAGAATGATAATTGCAGGTTATGAGTATAGGGGAAAGAAACCATTTGAAAATGTCTACTTTACCGGATTGGTCCGTGACCAGCAAAGAAGAAAAATGTCGAAATCGCTTGGAAACTCACCTGATCCGATCGAATTGATTGAGAAATACGGGGCTGACGGAGTGAGGGTAGGAATGCTATTGTGCTCGCCTGCCGGTAATGATCTGTTGTACGAAGATAGTCTTCCTGAACAGGGACGCAATTTTGCAAATAAGATCTGGAATGCCTTCAGACTTGTTAAAACCTGGACAATTGATGAATCGATAGATCAACCTGTTTCATCTGAAGTAGCAGTAAAATGGATGGATGAAATTCTGAAAAAATCAATAAATGAGATAGATATAAACTTCAGAAAATTCAGGATCTCGGAGGCTTTGATGTCAACCTACAAATTATTCTGGGACGAATTTTCGGGTTGGTATCTCGAAATCATCAAACCTGAATACCTTAAACCGATTGACAGGAAAACTTTTAAGTCCACAGTCGTTATATTTGATAAGCTTCTGAAGGTAATACATCCTTTTATGCCTTTCATTACAGAGGAGATATGGCATCTTATCTCTGAAAGGAAGGATGGGGAGAGTATTATGGTAAGCCGGATGCCTGAAATTAAAAAATTCAATAAAGATCTTGTAGCAGCGTTTGAATCTGGAAAAGAGGTGATAAGCGCCATCAGAACAGTAAGAAAAAATAAAGAGATACCACAGAAAGAGAAGATCGGGCTTCTTATTCTATCCGATATAAAGGATTATGATACAGAACTACTTCCGGTTATAAGCAAACTGTGTAATATTGAAGAAGTAAAATTCGTATCTGAAAAACAGGACGGATCAACTTCATTCATGGTTGGGACAACAGAATATTTTATTCCCCTTACCGGTAAGATTGATATCGAAAGTGAGATTGCTAAAATTCAGGAGGATCTGAAATATAACAAAGGCTTCCTGATTAATGTTATGAAAAAACTTAATAACGAACAGTTTGTAAGTAATGCACCTGCCGGTGTCCTTAATTTGGAAAGAAAGAAGAAGAGTGATGCGGAATCGAAGATAAAATCGCTTGAAGAGGCATTAAAGGCACTACAGAAATAACCCCCCAACCACCCATTTGGGAGATTTAGGGGGCAAAATATTACGGTATCAGTTTCCTTACATAGTAATTCTGATCAACAGGAACCAGTTCCCAGTCGTTATTAAGAATCATATGCCAGCCATCACCCGAAATACGATTTTTTTCTGCTTTGAATGATTTTGCTGTAATACGGATAAATTTCAGATTATTTGAGACCAGGCATCCGCCTTTTTCAACAGTAAGTTTCCCCCAGTTGTCAGATATCCTTATTGAATTATACAGAGTTCCAAGAGAATCGAGTGAATGAATGTCTTCTGGTTCGAAATCAAAAGAAGGACTTTCAAGTTCAAGAAAAACAACAGGTTTTTGAGTAAAAATGATTGCCTGGTTGAGAATGCTTTCTTTAATCTGGGTATCCCTGACCGTTTCTTCTTTAAGAATGGCTTCCATATTATAATTTACGGCAAGACTTCCTCCGACATCCCTGCAGATTGTTGGTAATTCTATGTTGTATAGCTCTTTAACTGCATTACCAAAATCAAAGTTATCTGTTTTTATTTTCTTTATATCGAAGCCTTTTTCATAAAGCAGGGCAGTATATAATGCACCTTCAATTGATCCATATGATCTTGAATAGGAATCCATTGAGTAATTGCGGTCAAGATTTTCAAAAAGTCGTGTCTTAAATTCCTCGGGTGAACTCGTGCAAAGCATAGTGTATGTAAAAGTTGCAAGTCCTTCGAATGTCTCGAACCGGTTTTCCTCATTGGCATATTTATGGTATTGTTCCCTGTTGGATCCTCTGAAGATAAGTGCATCTCTGATTGCAAGCTGACGTTCCTCACCTTCAGAATTAATTGCCTTACGCAAAGCTTTCCATTCAAGTTTGATCCAGAGGCGCGCTTCTTTTTCATCCATATTATTTACATTGAAAATAGAAGCTGACACTCCTTCATTTTTCTGGAACCTATGGAAAAGACTATGAATTGCCCTTGTCTCTATCCTGTATTTATCCGAATCGGGAGGAATAGCTGTCATTGCAAATTGCTTTCCTCCGAATATGACCGGAGCATTACTCAAAATAAGCTCTTTTGGATAAAGGCCGGTAAATATACCATCTTTCGATTTAAGAAGACCCTCATTATCAGATTGATTGGCGATGATTCTGCGTGTGCCCCTTTCAACAAACATTAGAGGACCATAGAGATTTTGTCCCCAAAGTTTACCACTGTCGCGATTACATATTTGCTCAATATCTTTGAAGTATACCGATGCTTTTTCAGGAGAGAAGAAAGTTTCACTTTTTTCCCCTTTACAACTAAAGAGTGTAAGAATAATAGCTATAAATATCCATTTCTTCATTACAGGTGATTTGAGGCTTCGAAAGTACTGTAAATATTATAGAAAGTCAAACAGGTATTTCGCGATCTGTCTTAAATATATTAATAACTTTGAAAGAATTAGTTATATAGTTATTTACGATTATATCTGATCTTCTTAATGAAGAACGCTCTTAATTATTAATAATTATAATTTTAGAGGCGAAAATGAACGCTTTTTTATAATTTGATGTTTAGTCCTTAGAATAAATTCCAATATTTGGATATGATGGATCATTCAGAAAATTTATCTCTTCTTTTTCAGGTAAGTGAAGTTGTAGCAAAAAGTTCTGATCTTGAGGAGGCAATTCTCCAGGTTATGGATGAGATGGCTAATAAATTCGGGATACTTCAGGCTTTTCTTACCGTTCTTAACCGTAATTCATCTAAAATTTACATCGAAGTTGCATATGGTCTTACCCAGGAACAAAAAGAAAGAGGTGAGTACAAAATAGGTGAAGGAATAGTCGGGGAAGTTGTCAGAACAGGTGAGCCTGTGATAATACCGCATATATCGGATGAACCGCGCTATCTGAATAAAACAAGATCGACAAGCAAAAACGATGATGAAGATTCATTTATCTGTGTGCCGATAAAAGCAAAAAATCAGATAATAGGAACTCTGAGTGTAAAGCTAAAGTATTATTCAAACCGTTCATTTCAGAACGAGCTGCAATTTCTTACTATTATGGCATCAATGTTCGCCAGGCTTGTAAGGTCGAGGCAGGATAAGATTGAAGAACTTGAAAAACTTCATTACCGCAAACTGAAGGAACAGGGTTTATATAGCTATAACGACCGCATCTCTTCACTGGTAGGGGAAACAGGTAAGATGCAGGAGGTATATGACATGATTTCGAAGGTTGCAATGACAAATGCAACAATACTTATAAGAGGAGAAAGCGGCGTTGGTAAAGAGCTGGTTGCCAGGGCAATTCACGATCAAAGTCCGCGCAGTAAACAGCAAATGATAAGCATCAACTGTGCTGCAATTCCTGAAATGCTTATAGAAAGCGAACTCTTCGGATATGAAAAAGGAGCTTTTACGGGAGCTGACAAATTACATAAAGGCCGGTTTGAAATGGCTGAGAAAAGCACAATTTTCCTTGATGAAATTGGGGATCTTTCGCCAAATATGCAGGTAAAATTATTAAGAGTGTTGCAGGAAAAAGAATTTCAAAGATTGGGAGGACATGAAACAATTAAGGCAGATGTAAGAATCATTACTGCAACAAACAGGGATCTTGAAGAGCTAATGCTGAAGAACGAGTTTCGTGAGGATTTATATTACCGGCTGAATGTCTTTCCGGTATTCATTCCACCTCTGAGGGAACGAAGGGCTGATATCCCCCTTCTTGTAAATCATTTTATCGAAAAGTATAACAAAATTCATGGCCTGGAAATAAAGCGCATAAGCTCAACCGCCATTGACCTGCTTATGACTTATCATTGGCCTGGGAATATAAGGGAACTTGAGAATTGCATTGAACGAGCCGCTATTCTAAGCACCGATAAGGTTATAAGGTCTCATAACCTGCCTCCAACACTTCAGAGTGCCGCTTCAACACATTCCCGTGTTGACGGAGGCCTCGAAGCAATACTCGAAAATGTGGAAAAACAAATGCTTATTGATGCCCTGAATATGTCTAAAGGAAATATATCAAAAGCGGCTGACCAACTAAAACTCACCGAACGGATGATGGGACTGAGAATAAAAAAATATGAGATAGATCCTGCAATATTTAAGAAATTCAAATTAGCTTAAGTTTTAATCAACGCATTATAAATCAATTTCTTTCTGACAATTATTCTTTGTTTAAGATAAATCCTACAATTATGTAGGATTTTTTGTTAATTCTTACGGGAATGTAGCCTTTCCCTACCACATCATAAAAGTCAAATTATATTTTTCATTATATGTAGATATTGTAAACCAATAGCTTACATATTTGAAATTCCTGACTTATTAATATCCTTTTAAAATATGGCATACTATTGGCCTTATAGGATGACTGATATAAAATTATACAACAATGTAGTTTTTCCAATTAGTCAGGAACATAATTAATAACTAACAATCAGAATGTATGAAAAAAATTGAAGCAATTATCAGAACATCAAAATTTGAAGATGTAAAAGAACAGCTTAAGGCGATAGGAATTGACTTTTTTTCCTATTGGGATGCATCGGGTGTTGGAAATGAACATATGCGCGGACATCACAGCTACCGTGGGACTGAATATGACACCCAGTACATCCCCAGGATATTTATTTCAATCGTGCTTCGCGATATAAATGTAGCAAAAACATTAAACTGTATCGAGAAGTCAGCATTTACAGGAGAGATCGGTGATGGGATGATCTTTTCTTATGACATCGAAGAGTCTGTAAGAATAAGTAACGGCGCCAGGGGAGAGGCCTCTACTTCTGGACCCGGGGATAAAATATTAACTGAATCATAACACTTAATAACTTATAACAATGACTAAAAAACTTTTAATATTCGTTGCTCTTGTAACAATGACAATCGGATCTCTTTGTTATGCTGATGGGCCAAAAAAACCCGATCCAACAGGCACAGATACTGGAAAAGCTTCGGAAATCTCAGCAGCCACTCCCGGGTCACCGACAATTTTGGAAGTTGCTGATCAGGTTGGCCATAATAAAGTTGCATTAAATATAATGTGGACTCTGATAACTGGCTTTCTTGTAATGTTCATGCAAGCGGGGTTTGCTATGGTAGAGACAGGCTTAACACGCGCAAAAAACGTTGCACATACAATGGCAATGAATCTTATGATTTACCCGCTTGGCATGCTTGGTTTCTGGCTTTGCGGTTTTGCATTAATGTTTGGAGGAGTGGGGGCAATTACCACTATGGGAGGCTTTGATGGTCTAAATCATGAATTGACAATTAAGCTTTTCGGTCATTCCTTTGGTCTCATAGGTTCAAAGGGATTTTTTCTGAGTGGGACCTACGATGTTGCAGTATTTGCTTTGTTCCTTTTCCAGATGGTCTTCATGGATACAACAGCTACAATTCCGACAGGAGCTATGGCTGAAAGATGGAAATTTTCTGCATTTGTTTTATATGGAATTGCGGTTGGTACAATAATCTATCCGGTTTATGGAAATTGGGTATGGGGAGGAGGTTGGTTAACACAACTCGGATCAAATTTCCATCTTGGACATGGACATGTTGATTTTGCAGGGTCATCAGTTGTACATTTAACGGGAGGAGTTATTGCTTTGGTAGGTGCATGGGTTCTTGGCCCACGTATAGGTAAATACAATAAAAACGGGTCACCCAATGCTATTCCTGCCCATAGTATTCCAATGGCTGTAATAGGAACCTTTATTCTTGCTTTTGGATGGTTTGGGTTCAACCCGGGTTCGACACTAGCTGGCGGTGATCTCAGAATTGCAGTTGTGGCTGTAAATACTATGATTGCTTCAGCCACCGGTGCCTTCGCTTCAATGCTATATATGTGGTGGTTTAAAACTAAAAAACCTGACGTAAGTATGATCTGTAATGGGTTACTGGCGGGTCTGGTCGCGATTACCGCCCCTTGTGCTTTTGTAAATGTCGGAAGCGCAGCTCTTATCGGCTTAATCGCAGGAGTCCTTGTAGTTGAATCAACATTCTTTTTCGAGAAGAAAGCCAAAATCGACGACCCTGTAGGCGCAATTTCTGTACACGGAGTGAACGGTGCCTGGGGTGTTATAGCGCTTGGATTATTCGCCGATGGTACATATGGTGAAGGATGGAATGGCGTTGCAGGTACAGTCAAAGGATTGTTTTATGGTGATGCCGGACAGCTGTTATCTGAATGTATTGGAGTATTGGCTAATCTAATTTATGTTGGATTAATTTCTCTGCTTGTATTTAAGGTGATAGATATGATAGTAGGTAACAGGGTGTCAGTAAGATCTGAACTTGAAGGACTTGATTTTCCTGAAATGGGTGCAGATGGTTATTCCGGAATAAAAATGGATAAAAACAGCGAAACACCGCTGTCGAAGCACAATGGAGTCACGCATCCTGTAATAGATGTTCCTGAGAAAATATTCAAATAATCAAGATAAAGTATTAATTCCTTAAAAGATTAGAACGTGAAAAAACTAATAGTAATAGCATTAATCGCGGGTGTTTTTAGCAGTGAGTTTGCATTCTCAACTCCTTCAACACAAATCTGGATTCCTTCCACCGATTTTCAGAAATGGAAAACAATGCACCTGGGCCTCGATAATTATACAAGGACTTCTAAGATCAACGGAGTCCGTGGGGCTGGTATGTTTGATCTCGGACTTACAACAGGATTGCTTCCATTCGAGAAGTTTCAGGGAGAGATCGGTATAGATTATTTGTCGATGGGAGACAGTAATTACGACGACTATCCGATCTATTTCAATGCTAAATTGGGGTTTCCTGAAAGCGCATTGTTTAAAAATGCTCCGGCTATTGCTATCGGCACCTATAACTTCGGATTAAAAAAGAATCTTACAAATTACAATATCATCTATGGCGAAATTGCTAAAACTATTCCGGTAATAGGCAGAATTTCAGTTGGATACTATACAGGTAATGGGAAAGTACTCGTAGATGAGAATCTGAAGAAAGCAAATGATGGCATCTTATTATCATGGGACAGAACAATGACCGAAATATCTGATAAACTCTGGCTGGCAGTTGATTACCAGGGAGGTAAAAACTACCTGGGAGCATTAAATTTTGGCGCTTCATGGTCCTTTTCTAAAAATGTCTCCGTGATTTTTGGATATGACATTTATAATAATAAAAACGCTTATTACAACACAAACAATCAGAATGCCAATACTTTTACGGCACAGGTTGATATAAATTTCTAACATGAAATCCTAAACTTAAATCCATGATCTGGTTTTGTTAGTTAATTAGTTAGTTTGTTAAAAGGGCTGTCTCAGTTGAGGCAGCTTTTTTTGCCGGAAACCCCTCCGCTGCGCGACCTGAAATTCAGCATTGTTAAGCCCTTTGCTTCTATGAACTTTATTATGTCATCGTGCGTAAAATCCTTTGCCGGTTTCTTAAGGAACCGGACCAATTCATTCTGGTTCAGGAAGTTCCTTCATTGCGGTTAATAGCTTGATGTCCTTCCGGATTTTCAGCTCCTGCTTCAATAATGCTGACATTGAGTTCAAACCCGATTAGTATAGCTATTGAATTCAGATATAACCACAGAAGGATTGAGGTTCATTGCTGGACAGCTTTAAGACTCATATCGAGACTTTTAACATGATGCGTCAAAGCACCTGCCGAGATGAAATCAACTCCGCATTCAGCATATGCTCTGATGTTTGTCAGATCAATTCCGCCGGAAGATTCAGTTTCGAATCTTCCTGAAATTTCTTTAACGGCAAATTTTGTTTCTTCGATACTGAAATTGTCAAGCATTATACGATCAATTCCGCCTGTAGAAATTATAGTCCTTACATCCTGAAGTGATCGGGCTTCAATTTCCACTTTAAGTTTAAGTTTATTTATCCTGAGGTACTCCCCGGTTTTGCGGATTGAGTTCTCAATTCCTCCGGCATAGTCGATATGATTGTCTTTTATGAGGATCATGTCGAACAAACCCATTCTGTGATTTATCCCGCCGCCAATTCTCACTGCTTCTTTTTCGAGAAACCTGAATCCGGGGGTTGTTTTTCGCGTATCGAGAATCCTGGTTCTTAATCCATTAAGCTGAGTAACATATTCGTTTGTGCTGGTAGCAATACCGCTCATTCTTTGCATGATATTCAGAACAAGGCGTTCCGATTTAAGAATAGATTGCTGTTTTCCGGAAAGATAAAAAGCGACTTCTCCGGGGATAACCGGAGTCCCATCCTCAAGTACCAGGTCTAACTGTAAAGTTTTGTCAATAGTTGAAAAAAGTTCAGCTGCTACCCTTATACCAGCAAGGACACCTTTCTCTTTTATAAGAAGTTTTGCTTTTCCTCTTGCATCAGGTGGTATACATGCAAGAGATGTGTGATCACCGTCACCTAAATCCTCGGCAAGGCTTTTTAATATGAATTCACGCAGAATTCTATCTTCCATTGTCAGATTCAATCCTTATCTGATGTATTAATAACTCCTGGTCAACTTTCTTTAACAGAAAATAAACACGAAAATCTCCTTTTTCTGTCTTTAGGTTTCCGATGGCATATTGAGCATCATTTTTTGCTCCCTGATGGCGAATTGTAAAATCTTTAGTCTGGTATTCAGCAAAAAAATCCTTAAGTATAGTTTCAGCCACATTTTTCTTATAAAAATCCTCCTTATCAAGAAGAAGAAGTTCAATTGTAGAATTCATATACTTTGATAATTCGGCTGCATTTCCGGCCTTTATTGCAATTGATATACCTTCGGGTATTTTTGCCTGATCCTGAGCGTGAGCAGGTAGAATACTAACAGCAATTAATACTAACAGAATAATATTTGCGGATTTCATATCAATTCGGTTTAATTATTGCGGACAAAAAATCAATGCATTACAAATTTAACAATAATTTGATTACTAAAGCTCTCAGGACAGATCATTAAAGTTATCAACCCGAGCAACCGAATGAAAGAGGTGAGGGTGCGACCGCTATGGTTAATGGATTTAGACTATTAAATACTATTTTTGTATTAAGAGTACAATACAAATACAGAATGACACTGAATTACTTTCAATGAAGATCGCATTATTACAGACGGGTAGGACCACAGATAGAAATATGTCAGAGCTGGTTGATCTTTATTCAAAACGGATAAAAAAATATATTTCTTTTGAAATTATTACTCTTCCGGAACTAAAGAATACCAAAAATATGCCCGTTCAGGAGCAACAGGTGAAAGAGGCAACCAAAATTATTCAGTCGGTTTCTGATGATGATTATATTGTTTTACTTGATGAGAGGGGAAAAGAATACAGAACAATCGAATTTTCATCTTTTTTAGAGAAAGCATTTCTTCTTCCGAAAAAACGTATCATTTTCGTAATTGGAGGACCATGGGGATTCTCTGACTCAGTTTACGCAAAGGCAGATCAAAAAATTTCCCTCTCAAAAATGACCTTTTCGCATCAGATGGTACGATTATTGTTTCTTGAACAGCTTTACAGGGTATTTACAATTATTAAGGGAGAGCCCTATCATCATGAATAAGCTTTGATCACTTGTGTATGAAAACACACCGCTATCCTATACTTCTCTCAATTCTGACATTAGTGCTTATACTGCTGGCACTTGCAGCAGAATCAGTTTATTTCAGCGATTTTGAATACCGGTTCAGAACAAAGATGTTAAATAAGACTCTTGCATTGAAAGAAACAGTTATGGAAGAATGTCTTAATGAAATTAAACCTGTTCTGGCTAATGTAAATCACACCGGATCAATCTCTGAGACAGACCTTTTTTCAAAAGCGGAAAAGAATAAAATAAGTTTGCTGGAATATGTAGACAAAAAACTAATCTATTGGTCGGATAATGAATTTGATGTTCCTTCAGATTATATTGATTCACTTTTTAATAAGCCCCTGGAATTTTTACAGAATGGATGGTTTCTTACTAAGTCTATTCAGGCCAGAAATGAAAAAATAATTGCGCTGCTCAGATTACGTACTGATTACAGCTTTGAAAATAGTTTTATTAAGAGCGGCTTTGAAACGGAGTTTGCTATACCTGATAATGTAGGTCTGAGTACAGATAAAAAAGCTTCTGAATATCACATTTACAATAAAGAAGGCACTTTCCTGTTTTCACTAACCTTTCCGGAAGTAAAAGGCAGTACATGTTTTATTCTGGTACCATTGTGTCTTTGGACAGGAACCTTTTTTCTCGTCATTGTTCTTATATTCAGGATAGTTAAGTTGCTGGATAACAGAAAAAAATGTCTGCTTGGTATCGGCATTTCCTTTATTACATTCAGTTCAATTTATCTGATTATACTTCTGACCGGGAAACCTCTCGCTTTTTTTCGGACTGAACTTTTTTCCCCTTACAGATTTAACCTGAACGGGCTAATTCCATCCCTCGGGCATCTCTTAGTCCTAAGTATCCTTGGTGCAGCTTTCTTTACTATCCTTTATCGCTATTTTCCGGTTAAAGAGATCAAAGATAAGTCTTCAGGTATTAGCTACCTGATACTTTCGTTATTGCTTATTGTTGGCTCTCTTATATTATTCTCATACCAGTGGATTTTCGGACAACTTGTGTCATCTTCCAATATTAATTTCGAGACATATAAAGTATTGGAAATGAATATGTTCACTTTTATGGGGATGGCATCCGTTTTTCTACTTCTGTTAATACCTGTGTTTTATTTTTTTAAAATATTTAAGACAGCCAGACAATTAGAAACCAAAAAAGTCTTTCTCTCAATAATATCATCTTCATTTGTATTGGTACTTCTTCTCTATAAGTCGCCTGGAACTCTCATTCCTATAGTTATTTTTTATTTGTTATTGACCACAGGATTGTGGATATTATCGAAGAGAATCGTCGGATATTTTAATCTTTCTGTAATATTTTCCCTTGTTTCGGGAGTCTATTTTCTGTATATCATCACAATTCTTTCTGAAAAGAGAATTACTGAAAACCTTAAGATTCAGGCAGTATCATTATCAACTGAACATGACCCGGAAGCTGAACATCTTCTTCTTGATCTGTGGCCCGTTATTGAGAAAGATACATTACTTGATGTGATGATGAAAGTAGATTATTTTGATAAGGACAATTTCGAAAAAATTTCTAATTATTTGCAGGAAACATATTTTACCGGATTCTGGAAGGATTATCATTTTAGTCTTGTTTTGTGCCAAAATGATCAGCCATTAATAATAGAAACCGAAAGATATCAGAACTGTTTCAGTTTTTTTGATGAACGGATAAAACGCGACGGGCGAAAACTGACAGGAACTAATTTTTATTATATTGATAATCAGGGAGGGAGGTCTGATTATATAGGCAGGATATTCTATAAATCTGATAAAAATCTGACAAATGGTTTGTTTATTGAATTATATAATGATGTTAATATATTCCAGCCTGGTTATTCAGAATTGCTGGTTGATAAAAGGTATCATGGTTACGCAGGATTAAAGAATTATTCCTTTGCCAAGTATATAAATGGAGAAATGGTTCTGAGTACCGGTGATTTTCCTTTCGACAAGACAGATGTTGAATATATAGGCAAATTTTCAGATTACAGGATTTTCAGAACGGATGGATTTAGGCATGTTCTTTTAAAAAACGGGAATACAACGGTAATAATTACCCGGCCGAATCTTACTCCCGGAGACATTGTTATCTCTTTTGCGTATATTTTTGCTTTCATTCTTTTATTTTCCAATATGGTCATTTTATTAATAAGAAGACCGGTTGTGAGAAGCATGAATCTTTTCAATTTTCGACAAAAACTGCAATTCTCCTACATTGGAATTTTGTTGTTTTCCTTTATTCTTATTGGCTTTGTAGTAGCATATATTACTATCTGGCAATACAGGGCAAAACATTATGAGAATATTAAAGAAAAACTTAATTCGGTTTACATGGAACTCGACAGTAAGCTCTCAATGGAAAAGTATCTTTCTAACGACTGGAAAGGCGCAGGATATACTTCACTAAATGATTTGCTGATAAAACTCTCGAATGTTTTTAATACAGACATCAATCTTTATAATATTAACGGATTTCTAATTGCAACGTCGCGACAGGAAATTTTTGACCGTGATCTTACGGCTCCCAGGATAAACAATACAGCTTTCACTAATATGAAATTGGCAAGAAATGAATATTATCAGAAAGAAAAAATCGGCACACTTGAGTATTTGTCGGCATATTCCCCATTTTACAATACTGATAATAAAGTAATTGCATATCTTGATCTGCCGTATTTCCGTATGCAAAGTGTTTTGGCAAAGGAGATTTCAAATCTGGTAGTTGCCGTTAGTAATTTTACTCTTCTTTTGATTCTTATAACGATGAGCCTGGCGGTCTTTATCAGCGGACGGCTTACTTCCCCTCTGGCAATGCTTGGCAAAGGTCTTGCCACTGTGGGAGTGGGAAAGAAAAGTGAACACTTAACATATAAAGGGAATGACGAGATCGGGCAGCTTGTGAAGCAATATAACAGGATGGTGGATGAAATAGAGGAAAGCACTC
Source organism: Bacteroidales bacterium (assembly GCA_003141895.1). Lineage (GTDB taxonomy): Bacteria > Bacteroidota > Bacteroidia > Bacteroidales > VadinHA17 > LD21. The sequence continues at coordinate 132,999 of PLNT01000003.1, forward strand.
ATAAATTAGCTGACTCCGAGAGAGAATATGCATGGAGAGAAATGGCTAAACAAATTGCGCATGAGATAAAGAATCCGCTTACTCCTATGAAACTAAATGTGCAGCAACTGCTTAAATCGTGGAATGATAAGGTTCCGGGGTTTGAAAAAACCATTGAACGCTTCACAAAGAACCAGATCGAGTATATTGACAATCTGTCCTCAATAGCTTCAGCTTTCTCATCATTTGCAAAGATGCCGGTCACAAATCCTGTTGATTTAGATATTCTCGACCAGATAAAGATAACTCTTGAACTGTTTAAAAATACTGATAATGTAACCTTCCTGGTTCATTGGCCCCATGAATCTAAAATTGTTATTTATGCTGATAAAGAGCAGCTTAATGGTGTATTTTCAAATCTTATCAAAAACGGAATTCAGGCTATTCCTCCGGGACGCAAAGGAGTCATTTCCTTAAGCCTCGAAGTAAAGAGTGATAAGGTGTTAATTTCAATATCGGATAACGGTTCCGGAATACCGGCCACATTGAGGAAGAATCTGTTTACTCCTAATTTTACAACTAAGACATCTGGAACGGGATTGGGATTGTCAATAGCCAGAAAATATATAGAGAATGCCAATGGAAGGATATGGTTTGAATCGGAGGTTGATAAGGGTTCAGTATTTTATTTTGAACTGCCTGTGAAATATACTGTTGAAAAGCCCGTATGATTTAGATTATTTCAGCTTATGAACCTTTATTAATCAGATTGCTTTAGTAATCTGATTATCATTGACTTTCAGCTGATTCCATCAGTTTAATTCATTTTAACCATATCTCTGCAAAAATATACAAGATTATAGTTATATTAGCAGACCTGATATTCGAATGATGACTGGCAATTTTTTGCACCATTGCAAGAGACTTATTATCATTTTGCTGTTACTTGTTTTTAGCAGTGGCTTGTCATTTTCCCAAAAAATGCTACATGACCTTCTTGAGAAACAGCCAAGTAGACACGTTGTCTCCATTGCAAGCGGTTCAGTTACCGTAGAAGGCAATGTTTTAGGATTTAACGTGGGGGATACTGTACTTTTGATTCAAATGCAGGGGGTGAAGGTTTACACTTCCCCGTTTGGTGGTTATGTGGATAAATTCGGAGAACCGGGTTTATATGAATTTCTAACAGTCTCAGGTGTGGATCCAGCTTTAAAAAAGATAACATTCTTGAATAGTATTATTAAATCTTATGATGAAAAAGGTAATGTACAGGTAGTTCGAGTTCCCTATTATAATAGTGCTGAAGTGAATGGAGTTTTAACCTGTAATGCTTGGGATGAGGATCCCTTATTTCCAAAAACCGGTGGTGTTCTTGCATTGACAATTGGTCGGACAATTACTCTTACAGCCGATATTGATGTAACAGGGAAAGGTTTTAAAGGGGGAAGTGTTTTTTCAGGCGCTTCGGGAATTTGTCAGGTAACCGATCTGTCTTATCAAGGGGACGTTTATCCCGAGGGGGATTTTAATTCAGGATATAAAGGAGAAGGCGTAGCAAATTACGTTCAATCAGGTGTTCCGATTTCTCCCGGCTATGTTAAAGGTCAGGGAGCAAACTTTAACGGAGGAGGGGGAGGAAACGGGAAATTTTCCGGAGGCGGAGGTGGAGCACATAGAGGTGAGGGCGGTATAGGGGGTAACGAGGATTCCGATCCCTGTCCCTCTTTGCCAATACACCCTTATCCCGGAGGCGCAGGTGGCGTCAAAGCAGAACAGCCTTCCAGCTTGTTAGATAGGATTTTTCTTGGAGGTGGAGGAGGTGCCTCAACCACATCAACTGGTACTATAAACCCCGGAGGCAATGGAGGCGGAATCATAATAATTGTAACTGATAACATAATCGGGAAGGGGGGTAATATTATTTCAAGTGGGAACGATGGTGGCCTTCCAATCGGAGTTGCAGGTGCAGGAGGCGGAGGTGCCGGCGGTTCGATAGTTCTTTCTCTTAACAGCTATGGTCAGGATCCTTTGAGCCTTTCTGTCACAGGAGGTAATGGCGGCAATAGTAATGGTACAGGTGGTGAAGGTGGTGGTGGTGGTGGCGGTCTGATCTGGCTTAGCACAAACACAACTCCAAATGTTGAGACTGTTCTGAATCCGGGTTTAAGAGGTTATAGTCTTGCCACTGCGGGTGAGATAAAGACAGGTTTTAAAGCCGTCCTCAATGGATTCTTATATAATTCGATCCGGTCTTCAGGTTCAGGGGATACTATCGACTTCGTCTGTTCAAATATGCTTCAACCAAGGCTCACCGGGACGTTACCATTAGGAGGAAATCCGCCTTACACTTATAAGTGGGAAAAGAGTTATGATAATTTGTCATGGGAACCTCCTCTTTATATAGGAAATGACTCTGTAAATTATTTTCCAAATACAGTTGAAACCAGTACAGTTTATTATAAAAGAACAGTCATATCCTCTGCGCCTTCTCCCCTTACGGACTACAGTAAAGTTGTTAAAATTGTTGTACAGCCTTTCATTAAGAATAATATTGTCGGTAATTCCGATATTATCTGTTTTGCACAAAATCCACCTGCATTCACTTCAAAAGCCACTTTGCTGGACGGTAATGGAGTGTATAGTTATGTATGGAAAGTAAGTCATGACAACTTACATTTTAGTCTTCCTTCAAATGCTTATGATGCAGAAGGGTATACTCCTCCTCCTTCCCTAACCATGACATCATGGTACAGACGTACTGTAATATCAGGTAGTTGCATTGATTCTACGGCAATTGTTAAAATTACAGTTCTTGATACAATAAAAAGTAATAAAATACTCAATTCGCCCCCGGTCATCTGCTACGGAACAGCTTTTGCTAATCTGACAGCCACGACAACCGCTTCTGCACCGGCTTTGTCAGGAGGAGATAATACATACCGTTTCAAATGGGAGAGCAATATAAACGGACTGGGGTGGGCATTGGCACCCGGGGTGAGCAACGGGCCTGGTTATGATCCGGTTGAATTGCCACAACGGATTCCATCAAATCAATATGTTTACAGACGTATAGTTTATTCAGGAACTGCAGATGTATGTGCATCTATAAGTAATTCAGTACTTCTGAAAGATTTCCCTGTCATTACAAACAATACCATTGCACCTGTACCCGCTATCTGTTCCGGTTCTAAACCTGTAGACATAGTCGGATCGGTATCATCCAATCTTTCAGGTGGGAATTTAATTTATACATATAGCTGGGAAGACAGTACAAAGTTACACTCATGGACTCTTATTACTGGTGCCTCTTTATCAGATTTTCCGACTTCAATTTTGTATGATACAACAAGTTACAGGCGAATTGTCACAGCAGTTTGTACAGATTTCAGTAAATCGATACAGGTAGTTGTACATAAACCAATTCTGAATAACAAGATAACCCTCCTTACGGGCGGGGTAACGCAAACTATATGCAACAACCAGGCACCGGTCTCTTTCCAGGGAACACAACCAGCCGGCGGGACAAATATACCTGGAGATTATGCTTATATGTGGAAATATTCAACTGACAATTCAGTGTTTACTTCTGTCCCAACCGGAGGTACCGGGATCAATTATTCGCCTCCTTCACTTGCATCAACAACATACTATAAACGGGAAGTTACCTCAGGTAAGTGCGCAGTTATCAGTGATCCTTTAACTGTCACAGTCCTTCCGGATATAACAAACAATTCGATATCAGGTACTCCAAAAGTTTGCTATAGTCTTATACCTGGGAACATAACCGGGGGCATTTTATCAGGAGGATCAGGGGCATATAAGTATTTATGGGAGCAGAGTACTGACGGAGGGATTAACTGGTCACCGGCAGCATTAACAAACAGTTCATCTGATTATCAGCCTCCGGCACTCACAATTACCACTAAATACCGGAGAACTGTTTCATCAGGTGTGAACGACTGTTGTGAGAGTGTCTCGAATAACTTTGATATTGATATCGACCCTTTACCTGTAAGCGCAATTAATGCCGGACCCGATACTATTATCTACTCGGTGGAAAAATTGTATCACATGAAAGCTATTGATCCTGCCCTGGCTGGCAATGGAGAAACAGGAACCTGGGCCCTGCTTAACGGAGGGACCAGTACAATTGACGACACGACAAAATTTAACACTGTGGTCAGGAATCTTTCGGAAGGGAAGAATTCATTTTTGTGGACTTTGCACAGAGGTCCATGCAAACTGAAGGATTCTGTTGACATTGAACTGCTGAAAGATTTCATACCCCAGGGTTTTTCTCCCAATGGCGATGCCTGGAATAATACATTTGTTATCGAGGGCTTGAGTCCCGATGATCAGCATATTGATATTAGAATTGTCAATGGAGCAGGCACTGAAGTATATTCTTTCAGCGGCGAAGGTGAAACACTCAGAGAATGGAAAGGTTGGGACGGAAAGAATTCTGCCGGTAATGATCTGCCTGAGGGAACATATTATTATATGCTTAAAATAACTGGCAAATCAGGACAGGTTTTAAAGAGAAGTGGATTTGTTGTTCTTAAAAGATATTGATGTCACGGTTATTACATTTTTATAGTGATCTTCAACGCATGAATAAAAGTAAAATAGTATTCTTTTTTTGTTTTTTATGGGTATTCACCAGTGTGCCGGGACAGGCAGTTCCTGATTCGACAGGTATAAGCCTGGGCTACCCCGTTTACAGTCAATATCTTCAGAATGGTCTTTTAATAAATCCTGCCTATGCAGGTTCGCGTGGTGCTTTGAGTACTTTTTTATCATACAGGATTCAATGGATGGGGATACCCGATGCTCCTGTATTTCAGACTATTTCACTTAATGCCCCAATGAAAAACGACAAGGTAGGATTAGGATTAATGGCACAGTTTATGAAATTCGGATTCACTAAATCGCAAAGTATTTATGCTAGTTATGCCTATCATATAAGATTGGGGAGAGGAAGGATTTCATTCGGCTTAAAAGGTGGATTTGACAGATCCAATACTGATTATTCGGGCATACTTACCACTGATAAAAATGATCCGGTATTTATTTCGTCTGACAAACCTTATTTTCTCCCAAATGTCGGAGCAGGTATATATTACTTCAGTGAAAAACTATTCGCAGGAGTATCTGTACCTTCTTTTCTCAGCTATAGAAAAAATACCTCAACAGGTTCTGTTGAAGCCTATCACAGTTTTGGTAATTATGACCTGATTTTTTCGGGCGGAGGTCTCATTACTTTATCAGAAGGTTTCAAATTTAAACCTTCTGTGCTAATTGATTACTCACTTGAAAAGACAAAGAAGCTGACACAATTTGACATAAATGGGAATTTTATAATTGAAGATCTAATTTGGGTCGGTGGGTCATGGAGGACATCTGAGCAAGTAGCGGTCGGAATTCTTCAGGTTCAGCTCAACCCCCAGCTAATGTTCGGGTTTTCTTACGACTATCCTGTGGGAAAGATGAATTCCTATTCAAAAGGATCGAGTGAATTTATTTTGCGTTACGAGTTCGGATATAAGGTAAGTGCTGCTAATCCGAGATACTTCTGACAATGCTAAAACGGATTTTATATATTATCATCTTACTGCTTGCATGTTTCGTTGCCATGCAGGTAAATGCACAGCAGCCTTCCGTTTATAAAGTCAAAAAAATGCCATTCAATACCTTTGGTTTCAGTAATATATCACCCGTTATTGTAAAAGACGGTATCTTATTTTGCTCCGACAAACGGTTCAGCGGATTTAAAGACCGTACAGCATTCGATGGAAGGCGATTATACAATATTTATTTTGCCGGAATAAAAGATACTTCATTTGAGAAACCCCTGGCAATAAAGAGTGAGCGAAGTAATAAATTTAATAATGGCCCTCTTTGCATTGCACCCGATGGCAAAACAATCTATTTTACGAGCGAGACCGAAACAGGAAAAATAACCTCCAACAGAAAGTTCAAAAATCATAGTGGTATTTTTATTGGTGAACTCTCGGGTTCAGAGGTGGCGTCATTGCATCCTTTTAAATACAATGATCCTGATTATGATGTTGGTCAGCCATCAATAAGCAAAGACGGCAAGTATCTGTTTTTTGCCTCGGATAAACCTGGTGGAAACGGCGGATCAGATTTATATTATTGTGAGTTCATAAACGGGGAATGGTCCCAACCCGTTAATCTTGGACCGAAGGTTAACTCTTCAGGATCTGAGAATTATCCATTTATGCATCAGTCGGGGAAATTATATTTTACGTCTGACCGACCCGGAGGATTTGGCAAAATGGATCTTTATTTCACCTCTTTGAATAATGGGTCGTGGGGTGTTCCGGTTCATTTGCCTGAACCAATCAATTCCCAATCGGATGATTTTGCATTTGTTGCGTCGGGTGATCTTCAGACTGGTTACTTTTCTTCAAACCGGGGCAATGAGGATGATATATACAAATTCACCTCAACAATAATCAGAAAAGTAGTTTGTGATACACTTGAAGAAAATAATTACTGCTACCGTTTCTTTGAAGAGAATGCTGTTAAATATGATACAATGCCCTTCCGTTATGAATGGAAATTCGGCGACGGAGATATGGCTGCCGGTGCGGTTGTCGAACATTGTTTTAAGGACCCGGGAACATATACGGTATCGCTCGACGTTGTGAACCTTATTACAAAGGAGGTCACATATAATGAAAAGACAGAAACTGTAGTTGTGACAGAAATTGAACAACCATATATTTCCGTTCCTGACAGGGTTGAAGCTAATAAAAATATATCATTGAGTGCTGACAGTACGAATCTTCCAGGCTGGAAGATATCACGTTACTATTGGAACTTTGGAGATGAAACAATTGCTGTCGGGAAAGATGTAACCAAGAGTTACGAAAAACCTGGGACATATAATATTCAACTCATTGTGACTGCTGAACCGGAACCGGGATTAAGTGTAAGGGAGGCATGTATTTCAAAAAATATAATTGTTTTACATTAACCTTGATTCCGAAAATAACTAATTTTAGCATTAATGAAATTGAGAAAATCAAAATATAAAATACTTCTCCTCATAGCTTTCCTGGTTTTTTCTTTTTTTACGAGATTATCCGGACAACCTGTGCCCGGGAAAGATGAAAATATTCCATTCCTTGTAACTTTCGGGAAAGACGGTTTGACTTCATGGGGGGATGCTGATTTTTTTCAGATATTTTTCTTTAGCATACCAAAAGATTACACCAAACCTTTTTATATAAGAGTGTTTGACCCCGATTGCGGTGGAGAAAATGACGAGATACAAGGTGAATTTAATACCAAAACCAAATTTTCAGTTTATGGTGGCAGAGGAGTCGATCCGGAAAAAAATGAAGAATCAAGAGGCCTTCTTAAAGGAGAAAATTATAAAACAGGCAACCTGTTGGCATCTAAAATATTTGGAAATGAAGCGAAGTATGATAATAAGTACTATTCATTCGGACCCTTCAATCCTGCAGAAGGAGATTTTAATGTAAAATGGAATAGTAATATGTTCAAAATCCTTTGTGAGGGAATAAGTGGTGATGATGGAAATCTTTACAGATATTTTCTGAGCAGTGATCCGGACAATAACATACCTATTGAGGGCGCAAACGCTTTTACATATGCTTACCATTTCAGAATGTGGAACGATTTCAAAAGTGTATCTCACATTTATCCATATGTCGACACTGGTGTTGTGTATATTAAACAAAGGAACTTTGACTGGGATAATGATGGTAGTATTTTGGTTGTCTCAAGATATAAACAGGGAATTTCAGTGCCAGTTTCAAATGAGGATAACTGGAGTGAATCGAATATTCCCATTGAACCCCCTGAAGTGGGATCTTCACTTGACTTTCAATTTCATAAGAGACAAGGCGTACTGGTTAAAAATAATAACGTTGTTATGACACTTCAAAACCAGAGAGGTGATGCAGTGAAATTCTTCAGTTCTCCAATTGGTGGTGTACCTATGTATCAGCCTAAAATGGTAGTAGAGAAAGTGAAGCCCAAGAAATAACTGAAACCTGACATGAGATTTTATATCAATTGTAAAATACTAATCTGTACCATCGGGTTCATATTTGTATATAGTCCGTTATCAATGGGTCAGACATTCAGTTTCGTAAATTATGGGTCTGAAAAGAATAACATTAGTGGTTTCGTCTATACCATTGTTCAATCAAATGATGGATTTTTGTGGGTCGGGACCGCTAATGGATTAAGCCGGTTTGACGGATATAGTTTTTTCCCGGTACAATATCCCGATTCAGCATCCGGAAGATATCCTACAAAAAGTCTTAAAGATAAAAACGGAGTTCTGTGGTTTGGTTGCAGCGATGGTTCAGTATGGTATGAAAAAGGAAATAAACTAATTGCGGTAGCACTGTCAAATTCAAAAAGTATAAGTGAGCTTTTAGAAGGACCTGAAGGTCTGATCTACGTAATTCCTCAAGCCAGAGCTATCTATTCAATTAATCCGCAGAAACCGGAAGATATTCATAAATATCCAATCTCATCTGAACCAGCCTTGTATTCTGGTTCTTTCACAAGTTCAGGTAAATTGCTTATAGGCACTCAGGAGAATCTTCTTGTTTGCAAGATTGAGAAAGATTCAGTAGCAATAATTAAAGTGATAAATGGATCTGACTCGTACGGGATTACCTCAATACACTCCACAGCAGATAAATCACGATTCATCGTGGGAACTGACGGGAATGGATTTTTTCAATTGAAAATATCAGATAAAGGCGGGGAATTGATTCGTCTCCCGGATTCAGAGAAATTTAATTCACTTAATATTCAATCAATCACTGAGGACTCTGAAAAATCTTTCTGGGTTTCAACAACCGGATCGGGAGTTGTACAGTTTGAGCTGACAGAGAATTTTGAAAGAATGAAATCAGCAAAATTGTACGATGTAAACTCCGGATTGAATGGCAATAATGTAAAGACGGTTTATCAGGATTTTGAGGGCAATTATTGGTTCGGTTTATACGGTGAGGGCATATCAATGCTGACCTCGTACGCGATCACCTATTATTCGCCGGGTAAAAGTTCACAGGAGAATAATATACTGTTTGTTAAGAATTTCGAGAACAATTATCTTCTTGGAACACCAACAGGTTTCCATTTATTTAATTCTCTTACCGGAAAGTCACTCTCATTCACCGATCTCAGCAATCAGGTAGGACATGCAGAAATTAAATCTTATTTCCTCGATCATGATAATAATCTATGGATCGGGACAAACGGAAATGGTCTTTTTGTCAGGAATAGTAAAGGATCAGTTCGAAAATTTTATAGGTCGGGGGATACTGGAGCAGATGACATTAAAGACATACAGATAGATAATAAAAATATCTGGCTCGCTACGACAAATGGTGTGATCATTCTGGATAAAGCGGGAAATACCAGGAAAAAATTTGATATTGATAATGGATTGCCCCACAACAGCATTAATAAAATTTTGCTGACAGATGAGGGAGGCGCCTATATTGGCACCGAGACCGATAAGTTATATAAAATTGATTCCGATTTTCATATTTCGACCGGCAATTCGGTCATGACAGGAAGCACGCGGAACAGGATACTTTCATTCTCCAAATCAGGTGATGGAGCAATATGGGTAGCAACTGAAGGCAATGGCATATTTAAATTTCTTGGTGATTCAGTTTCTGTAATATCCCGCTCAAATGATTTGATGTCAAATTATTGCTACAGTATTCTGTCAGATGCTGACAACGATATATGGGTAGGTCACAATAAGGGATTTTCCAAGTTTAATTCCACTACAGGTACTGTAAGGATTTTAGGTAGTGATTTTGCTAAAATCGGTGTCTGTAACGCCAGTGGTATGTTTGAGTCTGATGACAAAAAAATCTTTATTGGGACAACCGAAGGTTTAATAATTTATGACAGAATAAAAGAACGGAAGAACGAAATAGCTCCATTCAATAATATTAATACGATAGAGATAAACGATGTGCCATATCCATACCAGCCATCATTTGTACTTCCATATATGAAGTATAAAATAAAGATCTATTATTCTGGAATAAATTTCAGTTCACCGGATAAGGTTTATTACAGTTCTTTTCTCGATAATTTTGATCTTGACTGGAGCAAAATGACTACCTCGCGGGAGGTATTATACAGTCTTAGCGATGGTAAGTACAATTTTAGTCTGATCTCTATAAATCAGGATGGTTTATCACAGGGAGTTCCAGTCTCATTCTCCATTTTAATTAAAAAACCTTTTTACAGAACGTGGTGGTTCATTCTTTGCTGTATGGCAGCTTTAACTGGTATTATTCTACTGATAATCAGGGAAAGGGATAAATCGCAGAAGAAAATTCAGGAATATCTTGAAAATGAACTTGATGCAAGGACGAGCGTTGTGATGAAGCAAAAAGGAGAAATCGAACTTCAGAACATTGAAATCACTGACAGTATAAACTATGCCAAGAGGATTCAATCATCCATCCTGCCTGATATTAGCAAGCTGAAGGATACATTTAAGGATGCATTCATCCTTTTTCATCCGCGTGATATTGTCAGCGGTGATTTTTACTGGTTTGATAAACTTGAAGAAGATAAGTTCATACTGGTGTGCGCTGATTCAACCGGACATGGAGTTCCCGGAGCCTTTATGTCGATGATTGGCTCCACCCTTTTACAGGATATCGTTACAAGGAAACATATTTCAAAGCCATCAGAAATCCTTAGCCTGCTCGATAAACAAATTTTTTCCACACTTAACCAGAATGTTGAATTAGGTGTTTCAAATGATGGTATGGATATGGTTGTATGTGAATTCAGTATCTCAACACGCCATATCAGATTCGCATCCGCAATGCGGCCAGTTATTCTTGTTCTCGATGGTGAACCGTTCTATATAAAAGGTAACAGGTCATCTGTTGGTGGTGAATCAGTAGTGGAAAAGTACTTCGATGATCAGGAATATTATCTTAAAGAAGGAGATACAATTTACCTGTTCTCTGACGGCTTGCCTGACCAGTTTGGTGGGACGGATGGTAAAAAACTGAAGATTGCCAGACTGAAACGATTGATAGAGCAGATATCAAAACTTCCAATGGAAGAACAGAAGGAAGCAATGACGAAATTCTACTTCGACTGGAAAGGCGAATATGACCAGGTAGACGATGTTCTGCTTATGGGAGTAAGGGTCTGAGAAATCTAATAATAAATCTTATTTTGAGATAGAATAATATCCGCAGTGGATGTAACATTACTTTGGTTAAGAGCTCTGTCAGTAATATAAAAATCATAAGCTATTGTATCCCCGGGCGAATAAAATAAGTAAAGGAAAGTCACTGAGATTGTCCCTTTAAGTATTTTGTTTCTTCCTAATCTTTCCATATAAGGAATTCTGTATGACGATGGGTAGATTGGATCATTTGCAGGTGCCGGAACCAGAACTCCTCCTTTTTTCCTGTAAAGTGTCAGAAACAGATTTGTAGAATCAGTTTGACCGGCAATGGGGGTATTCAACCCGACGTCGCCATCACCATCTTCAAAATAGAACCGTAACCTTCCCCCCTTGGATTTGTTTCCAAGGATATCGGTAGTGTCAAAAATTGCAAAATTCGTAAATTCAATATGAGGAACATTTGATAATTGCTCGATTTTCTTACAAGAATCAAAAACAGGGATTATAATAAATATTAGGAGGAGATATTTAATTTTTCTCATGATTTTCAAATTAAATATACATTACAAACAAAATCTACTCCAAATTTGATCATTTTTTTCGGAAAAATATCCTTATTGGCACACCCGTAAATTCAAATTTCTCTCTCATCCTGTTCTCAAGATACCTTTTATATGGATCTTTCACATATTGAGGAAGGTTACAAAAGAACGCAAATGCAGGAGTATATATTGGAAGCTGGGTCACGTATTTAATTTTAACATACTTTCCCTTTAATGCTGGTGGTGGATTGTTTTTTACGACCTGTAACATTACCTCGTTTAATTCGGAAGTACTTATCTTTCTGTTCCTGTTCTCATTTACCTTCTCAACCAGTTCAAGTACTTTGTGAATCCTTTGCTTATTTATAGCGGATATAAAAAGGATTGGATAATCTGTGAAGGGAGCAGTTTTTTCCCTGATATCATTTTCGAAAATAATTGTTGTATTATTTTCTTTTTCGATAAGATCCCATTTATTGACGAGTACAATCATGCCCTTGTTATTTTTTTGAATGAGTGACATTATATTGAGATCCTGTGCTTCGATTCCCCTTGTAGCGTCAATTAACAAAAGACATATATCTGAATTTTCAATTGTCTTAACCGCCCGCATTACAGAATAAAACTCGATATCTTCACTTACCTTTCCTTTCTTGCGTAATCCTGCAGTATCAACAAGCAAAAAGTCGTGCTGAAATTTATTGTATCGGGTATATATTGAATCACGGGTCGTTCCGGCAACTGGTGTAACGATATTTCTTTCTTCGCCAAGCAATGAATTTACCAGAGATGATTTGCCTACATTAGGTCTTCCGACTATCGCAATTCTTGGTAATTCCGGGGTAAGTGCGGGTTCTTCTTCCGGAAGATTTTTTACCACTTCATCAAGAAGTTCACCTGTACCACTGCCATTCATGGAACTTAAAGGAAAATAATCCCCCAGACCAAGATTATAGAATTCACTGGCATCTAAAAGCCTTTCGCCATTATCTACCTTATTTACAACCAGTATTACCTTCTTATTCACCCTGCGCAGCAGCGAAGCAACTGAAGTATCCAGTTCATGAATACCGCATGTAACATCAACCATAAACAGAATAAGATCTGACTCTTCGATTGCAAGCAATACCTGTTTATTTATTTCTTCCTCAAAAATGTCGTCTGAATTCTGAACGTATCCGCCCGTATCTATAACTGAAAAATCCATACCATTCCAGTTAGACACTCCATAGTTGCGATCGCGGGTAACTCCGCTTACTTCATCAACTATGGCTTCCCTCGAATCGGTAAGCCTGTTGAAAAGTGTCGATTTCCCAACATTTGGTCTTCCTACTATTGCAACTATTCTGCTCATATTATTAAATAATATTATTCTATTGATAGCCAAAACGTTTAAGAATCAATGGCTTATCTCTCCAGTCCTTTGTTACCTTCACATATAATTCAAGGAAAACTTTTTTTCTGAAAAAATCCTCCATATCATGTCTTGCTTCAGTGCCAACTCTTTTCAACATGGATCCTTTGTGACCTATTATTATTCCTTTCTGACTGTCGCGGACTACATGTATCAAAGCTCTTATTTTTATTATAGCCTTTTCGTCTTTAAATTCTTCAATCTCAACTTCAACAGAATAAGGGATTTCTTTTTTATAATTCACCAGAATTTTTTCACGAATGATCTCCGAGGCAAAAAACCGTTCATATTTATCAGTAAGCTGATCTTTTGGAAAATATGGAGGACATTCAGGAAGTTTTGCCAGAATTGCATTCAGAAGGGAATCGAGATTAAATTTTTTCAGACCAGACACTGGTATAATAGGTGAATCAGGAAATGCAACATGCCACGGTTCAACAATTTTATCCAGATCTTCCTGGGTTGTGAGATCAACTTTGTTCAGTGCAATAATAACAGGAATACCCGATTCTTTAATCCTGTCAATATATTCTCCTTCATTAGCTGATCGTTCACCTACATCAGTGACATACAGAATCATATCTGCATCGGATAGAGCTGAATTCACTGAATTCATCATTGTCTCCTGTAGCTTGTACTGGGGTCTCAGTATCCCGGGCGTATCGGAATAAACTATCTGAAAATCTTCTCCGTTTACTATACCCATTATCCTGTGCCGGGTAGTCTGTGCTTTTGCTGTAATAATGGAAAGCTTTTCCCCCACCAGAGCATTCATAATAGTCGATTTCCCGACATTAGGATTTCCCAATATATTAACAAAACCAGATCTGTGATTCATTTTAAAAGATTAAAAGATTCCGCGCTTGAGCATGCTTATTTCTTTGTCATTGAGGTAACGCCACTTTCCGCGTTGTACATTCTTCTTTGTAAGTCCTGCAAAATATACGCGATCGAGTTTCTTAACTTTATAACCTAATGTCTCAAACATACGTCTGACGACCCTGTTTTGTCCGGAATGAAGTTCTATACCTATCTGGCTCTTGTCATCCGTATCAGCATAGGAGACAGCGTCCGCGATAATTGTCATTCCATCAAGTTCTATGCCTTCAGTCAGTTTAAAAAGATCATTCTTTGTAACAGGGTTATCGAGAAAGACATGATATATTTTTCTTCTTTTATATTTCGGATGCGTAAGTTTTCCTGCCAGATCTCCATCATTAGTGAGCAGCAGTACTCCGGTGGTTGCTTTATCAAGACGTCCGACAGGGTAAACTCTTTCAGGACAACTGTCGCCTATAAGCTCAAGAACCGTATGTTCGGCATGCGGATCCTCAACTGTGGTAACATAATCTTTGGGCTTATTCATTAATATGTATACCTTTTTTTCCGCTGAAAGCTTTTTATTTTTATACCTGACATCATCATCATAAGTGACTTTGGTTCCCATATCAGTCACAACTTGTCCGTTGACTGATATCAGTCCGTTCTTTATATGTTCATCAGCATCTCTACGGGAACAGACGCCGCTGTTGGCAATGAACCTGTTAAGACGGATCAGAGTGATACGGCTCTCGGCTGGTTTTGAAACAGAGTTTACTTTTCTTCCCGGCTTTCCAAAAGTCTTACGGCTCCTTGAATCATTTGCTTCAGTTTTCACATATTTTCCTGATCTTCCTGCAGCTTTCTGGTTCTCCATATCAATAATTTATCAGGGTGCAAAGGTACAACTAATTGCTGATATTAATCTGATGATTTATTTGCACCTTTGCATGGATAAAAACCTTATAAAAATGGCCTTAATAAAATCAATATCAGGTATTCGCGGAACTATAGGAGGAAAACCCGGAGAAAGCTTGTCACCCATAGATATAGTGAAATTTTCAGCCTCTTTTGGGACATGGTTGCAACTAAGACATAAGAAGAGCGGTTTAAAAGTAATTGTAGGCCGGGATGCCCGCAAATCGGGAAGCATGGTAAATAGCCTGGTAATTACTACGTTACGAAGTCTGGGAATAAATGTCATCGATCTGGGACTGGCTACTACTCCAACTGTTGAAATTGCTGTTACCGGGAACAAAGCTCACGGAGGAATCATTATAACTGCAAGTCATAATCCGGCAGAATGGAACGCACTGAAACTTCTTAACGAGAAGGGTGAGTTTCTCTCTGGTCCTGATGGATTAAAAGTACTTGAAATAGCCGGCAAAGAGGATTTTACATTTATGTCGAATGAGCTCACAGGTTCTGCTACTTTTGATGAATCATGGGGAGGAAAACATGTTGACCAGATTCTCGGACTGAAGCTTGTTGATATAAAAGCAATAAAAAAAGCAGACTTCACGGTTGCAATTGATTGCGTGAACTCGGTTGGAGGAATTATACTGCCCAAATTACTGAAGGCGCTGGGTGTGAATAAAATACTTGAACTCAACACTACTGTCGATGGCAATTTTCCTCATAATCCTGAACCAATTCCTGAAAATCTTAAGGATATTTCAGCTTTTGTGGTAAAAACAAAAGCTGATATCGGTTTTGTAGTTGATCCCGATGTAGACCGGCTGGCAATTATTTGCGAAGACGGATCAATGTTTGGAGAAGAATATACTCTTGTTTCTGTCTCGGATTATGTTTTGAAAAACACACCCGGAAATACTGTATCCAATCTCTCTTCGACAAAAGCTCTTAAAGATATAACTTCAGAATATGGATGCCAGCATTTTTCAGCATCAGTCGGTGAAGTAAATGTTGTGGAGGAAATGAAAAAATGCAACGCTATAATAGGAGGCGAGGGTAATGGCGGAGTAATTTATCCCGAGCTGCACTATGGGAGGGACGCTCTGGTGGGTATAGCTCTTTTCCTTTCACATATTGCAAAATCCGGTTTGAAATGTTCTGCTTTACGTAAAACATATCCTCAATATGTTATTGCCAAGAAGAAACTGACTCTTGATCCGGGAATAGAATTTAGTCAGATAACTCGTAAAGTGAAAGATCATTTTCATAATCATGTGACTGATGAACGCGATGGATTATGGGTTGATAATAAAAACGGCTGGGTTCAAATTAGAAAATCCAACACCGAACCGATAATGCGTATATACGCTGAAGGAAGAACAAATCAGGAGGCAGAAGAACTGGCAAATACTGTTATTGAGATTGTCAAAAAAGCCTGATCCCATTATACTAAACGGAATTTCCAGAATGAATATTCTTGCAGTGTAAGATAATTCTACTAAAAAGATGAGAATTTTCGCCCCCTGCCTACCGTCGGGCATTCTTTAGGGGAGATGTCGCGAAGCAATAGAGAGGTTTATTACTCATAGTTCAAAGACTTTTAATTCATATCTTATTAATTTGAATGTTTTTATAAAATTTTAATATCTTTGCGCCTCATTGTAGGAGAATAAAGAAAAACATAATCCCAAAAGACAAGACAGATGCAGAATAAAGCAGCTATTATCGTTCTGGCAATTGCATTAGGTTTGGTATCGATATACCAGCTTTCATTTACCGGCGCTACTTATAAGGTTAAAAAGGAAGCCAGGATACATGCAAAAGGAAGCCTCGAAAAAGAAACAGTATATCTTGATTCAATGTCCGCTTTACCGAAAGATAAATGGAGTTTCCTGGGTAATACATTCAGAGAGTCTCAGAGGAAAGAACTTAATCTTGGTCTCGACCTGAAAGGCGGGATGAACGTTATCCTCGAAGTATCTGTTCAGGATATTTTGAAAGCGCTTTCTAACTACAGTCCTGATAAAACTTTCAATGCAGCCCTTGCGCGCGCAAAACAGCTTCAGACGTCAAGTCAGTCAGATTATCTTACATTATTTGGCAAGGCATTTCAGGAAATTGATCCAAATGCTAAACTTGCATCGGTATTTGGTACAGTTGAATTAAAGGAAAAGATCAATTTCAATTCAACAAACGATCAGGTATTGAAAGTTCTTGACGGTGAAGTTACAGGAGCTATAACTAATGCATTTAATATTCTTCGTACCAGGATCGACCGATTTGGCGTTGTTCAACCTAATATTACACAGCTTGCAACCAAAGGGCGCATACTTATTGAGTTACCCGGGCAGAATAATCCCAAAAGGGTCCGTGAATTGTTACAGGGAACCGCCAATCTTGAAATCTGGGAATGCTACGATAACACAGAAATTATGCAGTACCTGGTACAAGCTAACAACCTTCTGAAGGAGATTCAGGCAAATATCGAGAAGACCAGCACAAAGACTGATATACAGAACACAAAAGTAGCAGTATCAGATACGTCCAGGAAAGACCAGTCGCTGCTTGATTTGATAAATAAAGATACAACCAAAGCTGCCACAGCAGCCGCTACCACCCGTGAAGGATTTACACTTCAAAACCCTTTGTTCGGTATTCTTGCTCCTCGTGTAAACGAACAAGGGCAACCTTATCAGACAAGTTTGATAGGACTGGCTAGTTCGAAGGATACAGCAAAAGTCAATACTTATATGAAAATGCCAAGGATCAAAGCTCTGTTTCCAAGAGACTTGAAATTAGCCTGGAGTCAAAATCCATATAAGTATGACCCTACCAAAACAATGTACGAACTTCATGCAATAAAGATTACAACCCGCGACGGACGTGCACCGCTTGGAGGAGATGCTATTACTTCAGCAAGGACATCAACAGGAGTTTCAGGAGATGTGAAGGTTGATATGTCTATGAATTCGGAAGGATCAAAGACATGGGCAAGGATAACTCGGCAAAACATTGGACGTTCCGTCATTGTACTCCTCGATGGTTATGTTCGTTCATCCGCAACGGTACAGAATGAAATTACTGGCGGTAATACTGAAATTACTGGTAATTTCACAATAGAAGAAGCTGATGATCTTGCTAATATTTTAAAATCTGGTAAACTACCCGCACCAACACATATAATATCAGATACTATTGTCGGACCAACGCTTGGAAAAGAAGCAATTAATTCAGGGTTTATCTCATTTTTCGTTGCGTTCGCCCTGGTTTTAGCATTTATGATATTTTATTATAGTAAGAGCGCAGGCACAATTGCAGATATTGCCTTATTTGCTAATCTCTTCCTTCTGTTCGGAGTGCTGGCGTCACTTAATGCCGTTCTGTCGCTTCCGGGGATAGCGGGTATAGTACTCACAATGGGGATGGACGTTGATGCGAACATACTTATATTTGAACGAACACGAGAGGAACTCAGAGGAGGCAAAGGGATAAAACTTGCTCTTGCTGACGGATATAAACGGGCATATCCCGCCATTATCGACTCAAAGGTTACAACATTACTTACAGGTATAGTACTCTACGTTTTCGGCTCAGGTCCTATCAGAAGTTTCGCAACCACTCTTATTATTGGTATTATGACTTCTGTTTTTGCCTCTATATTCATTACGAGAATAATTTATGAAGCCCTTCTGAAAAGAAATGTTAATCTTCATTTTTCAATTCCTTTGACTGCAAATGTTTTCAAACATACCAAGATAGATTTTATAGGCATAAGAAAGTATTTCTATATTATGTCAGGGATTATTATTACCTCAGGAATAATTTCATTATTTGTCAGAGGATTGAATCCAGGAATCGATTTCGCAGGTGGCCGGACATTTGTAATAAGATTTGATAAGCCGGTTGTTACTGAAGATATTGCAGCCAAGTTAAACGTGGTTTTCGGAGACTTGCCTCAGGTAGTTACTTATGGGAAACAGGAGCAGGTAAAAATTACCACAAAGTATAAAATCAATGAAAACGGAGTGGAAGATGAGGTTGATACAAAACTATATGAAGGATTAAAGAGTTTTCTTCCTGCAAACGTAACAAAGGAAGTTTTCCTGTCTGACAAATACAGGGTTAGTTCTGAGACTGTTGGTCCGGTTGTTGCAGCAGATATTAAGATAAATGCATACTATGCTGTGGGTATTGCACTGATTCTTATCTTCCTTTATATTTTTATGAGATACCGTTATTGGCAGTATGGTTTCGGGGCTGTCGCATCATTGGCTCACGATGTTCTTCTTGTGCTAGGTGTTTACTCATTACTCTGGGGTCATATGCCATTCTCAATGGAGATCGACCAGTCATTTATAGCGGCGATACTTACCGTAATCGGATTCTCTGTAAGTGATACGGTAATTGTCTTTGACAGAACAAGGGAATTCCTTCCATTATACCGTAAACGTCCATTTAAAGAAGTACTTAATATGGCTTTGAACTCAACCCTTAGCAGAACCATAAATACCACTTTTGCCGTAATTCTTACAATTTTAGCCATGTTCATCTTTGGTGGAGCTGTGATCCGTGGATTTATGTTCGCACTGCTTATTGGTATCGGAACCGGTGTTTACTCCTCGGTGTTTGTTGCAACGGCTCTTATGTACGACACGTCTCCCAGGAAAAACGAAACTGTAATAGAAGAACCTAAAGCTAAAATTAGAGCTTCGATTTAAAAATTTAAACATAATAGGGGGTGTCAGAAATGACGCCCTTTTTTGTTTATAGAGTTCCGCGTATTCATACCTTTTTGCACTCCAAGATTCGTAAGACGATTGGAGATTCCTCATTTCTCCACCTTTCGGCGGATCAATTCGGAATGACAGGTTGTTTAGGTTAGAGTAGAGGTAGAGTTGGCGATTTGCTCAGCAAATCGCCAACTCTACCTCTTTCTTGCCACATTACATGCCATGTCTTCCTGAGCGGAGCGAAGGATCTCCCATGTTAAAACTGAATTGCATTTTCAGATTCCATTTTAACTATTATTGGGATTTTAATGTTTATGAATATCATTAAACTTTTCTAACTTTGCCAATTCATTTGGGAGAAAACATTTTATTATAAATTGTTATGAGCGGACCGGAAATATTTGTTATCATCATTGTTGCACTTCTTCTCTTTGGTGCCGAGAAATTGCCAGATATAGCAAAAACTATTGGCAAGGGTATGCGAGATTTCAAGAAGGCAACTGATGAGATAAGGCAGGAGATAGAAACAAGCACAAGTGATTTCCGAAAAGATCTTACTGATGTATCAGAAACTATTAAAAAAGATGTTACTACTTATTCAGAAAAACTTAAAAGTGATATGAATGACGTTTCCTCATCTATCAAAAATGATATGAATGACGTCACGTCAGATGTTCGTCAGAGCATGAATGATATGAATACCCAAATTCATAATGATGCCACTGAAATAAAAGAGAATATTCAGAATATCGGAGAACAAACGAACACAACTAAAGTTGAACAAAAAGATACAGTTAAAGAAGTAACACCTGATGTGTCTAACGAATATTATAAAGAGGTAAAAGATTAATTACAAAAAAAGTTTTCTCTTCCTTCCTGTAACTATGATCACAACCAGCGGAATCACCAAAGCTTATGGTAACCTTAAGGTTCTTAAAGGAATTGATATCCGGATACCTGATAAGGAAGTAGTTTCTATAGTAGGTGCCAGTGGAGCAGGTAAGACAACTCTTTTACAGATTATCGGAACTCTTGATCGTCCTGATGGCGGTACTGTTTGCTATAATGATTCAGATATAAGCCGTCTTAAGGGCAAAACTCTTGCGGCCTTCAGAAATAGTAATATTGGATTTGTTTTTCAGTTCCATCAGCTCCTGCCGGAGTTCACTGCTCTCGAAAATGTCTGTATTCCGGCCTATATAGCCGGGAAAAGTAAAAGCGAAGCAGAGAAACGGGCTACCGAATTACTCGGATTTCTTAATCTCGAAGACAGGCTCGATCACAAACCTTCTGAATTGAGTGGTGGCGAACAGCAAAGAGTAGCAGTTGCCCGGGCACTAGTAAATAATCCCTCAGTTATCCTGGCAGATGAACCATCAGGAAATCTTGATACTGAAAATAAGAATGAGCTTCATAAACTATTTTTTAAACTCAGAGATACATTCGGACAAACAATAATAATTGTAACACACGATCGCCAGTTAGCTTCTATGTCAGACAGGATACTCCAAATTAAAGATGGACTTATTGTAAATGAGTCTTAACCAGTCATATAACGGCATTACTGCATCTGAAATTAAGGCATTCCTCGAAGAAAAATATCTTCAGTATAATAACCCCTCATTTATTGAATGCGACCCCATTTCCATTCCTCATACCTTCAATGAAATACACGACATGGAAATATCGGGTTTCCTTACTGCCGCAATCGCCTGGGGTAGAAGGGATCTTATCCTGAGAAGCAGCCGGCTTATGCTCGAACTGATGGACAACTCTCCTTATGAGTTTATCATGTCGGCAAATGATAATGATCTGTTGCGATTTTCCAGGTTTGTTCACAGAACTTTTAATGAATCAGATATCACCTATTTCATAAAGGGACTCAGGATTATCTATACAAATTTTAATAGCATGGAAGATGTCATTCTGCAGGGCATGGGAAATTCGGGGTCTCTGAGAGACGGTATATCTCATTTACGTGTAGTCTTTTTCTCACTCCCTCATGCTATAAGAAATGAAAAACATTTTGCTAACATCACAGGAGGTGCTGCGGGTAAAAGACTCAATATGTTCCTCAGATGGATGGTACGCAAGGATAATTGTGGAGTAGATTTTGGTATCTGGAAAAGAATTGACCCTTCGAAACTATATATTCCCCTTGATCTTCATTCGGGTAATACTGCGCGAAAACTTGGCCTGTTGACAAGAAAGATGAATGACTGGAAAGCCGTTGAAGAACTTACCGGCATACTGCGTGATTTTGATCCGGCCGATCCGGTGAAATATGATTTCGCACTTTTTGGTCTCGGTGTGAATGAAAGATTCTGAAAATGGCCAATAATTATTTCAGTTTTAAACAATTTACAATTTACCAGGATAAATCAGCTTTTAAAGTTGGGACTGACGGGGTTTTGCTTGGAGCTTATGCTGATCTTACCGGAGTCACAAACATTCTCGATATTGGTTCAGGAACCGGGCTTCTATCCATTATGCTCGCCCAGAGATGTGATGCAACAATAACAGCTATTGAACCCGACTATGATTCCTTCATTCAGAGTTGTGAAAATGTCAACCTTGTTGATTGGCGTAACAGGATAAAAATTGTAAATGCTGATCTTCAGAATTTCGATCCGGTCAATGAAAAATTCGATCTGATCGTAACAAATCCTCCTTATTTCTGTGATTCCCTTAAAAGTCCAGATCTCCGAAAAACGGCAGCACGTCATAATGATTCATTGACCTCCGTGGAAATACTAGAGGGAGTTAAAAGGTTATTAAAAGAAGATGGCCGTTTTCAGTTAATTATGCCGTATGTAGAGGGGAACATATTTATTGCTGATGCAAGTAAATACGGGTTTTATTGTAATAACATACTGAAGATAAGGCCTTTGTCAGAAAGTGAAATAAGACGGTTAATACTTAACTTCAGCAAAACCCGTAAAACTCCGGTTGAAAAATTCCTCACTATCGAGCATGGAAGGCACCATTTTACGGATGATTATATCAATCTGACGAAGGATTTCTATCTGAAGTTTTGAGAATTATAGGGAACGGTCACGACCGTTCCCTACAGTATCATCTCACTCTCAGGTAGTCCATATTCTTCCTTCATCTCTATTCCCAGGGACTTTAATTCATCCAGCACCGGATTGTAAATCTCAGGAATTACAGGTCTGCATACACCTTTTGCTTTTATTTTGTTATCCAGAATCATCCTGACAGCTATTGCTGCCGGAAGGGCAACTGTTCGTGAAATTGAAGTATTCGTTGAAGGAGACCCATAATCAAGCATCGATGATTTTATGACTTCCCTTTTTCCATCGGGGTAAGATGCGAGAACAATATGTTGTAAAATCACCATATCGCATTCATTATCAGCAAGAAACATCTTTTTTATCATTCTATCTGAGGTTATATCAAAGGGCGATGCATTGCGGTACTTAAGCTTTTCATCACTAAAAAAGCCAAGAAATTCAAGTGATTTGATTGCAGTTATACTTTCAGAAGTCCCCAGCAATTTTGCTAAATTATTTTTAAGATCAGTAGTTTCTAATCCGACCCTTTCTCCCATGAAATCTGCATAACTTTTGTTCTGGTAGTTTTTTACGGAGTCGTCCAGCATTCCAAAACTCTTCATTACATCCAGAGTTTCGCACCAGCCTTTGTACCTGAAAGTACCGCGGTACATAGTCTTAGTTTCAGAGATACCATAAATATCGATGAAACTCACTGAATCCCGGTTTGGATAAACCTCCAATTCACCAATTCCCGGGAAATTATAGATGAAAGTGTCTTTGAAAAGATCAGAGGTATCAATATGCACTTTCTTTCCTTTTTTAAGATAGACAGCATTGTTCCTGCTTGCAAGGATTACACCTTTGGGACTCCAGGTAAACTTATATTTTAAAGGATTATCAGCTGCCTCAGGAGCAGGAAGCGCTCCGCACAAAGAATAGAACTCCTCTACTTTTCCGCCTTTGCTGTGAATATGATCTATAATTCTCATTGCAGTCATATGATCTATGCCCGGATCCAGCCCAATTTCATTCAGAAACAGTAAACCTGCTTTTTTAACAGCTGTTCTCAGTTCCATCATTTCCGGCTGTATATATGAAGTTGTAACCATGGGTTTACCATGAAGGAGGCATAACTTTGCAACTTCAGAATGATATTTATAAGGCAGCAGGCTAACTGTGATATCATAATCGGCAACTAGTTTTTCAAGCATTGCCGGGTCATCCATCGACCAGTCGATGGAAAGTCCGAGTGGATTACCTTTTATCATCTCATCTGCACGATCTTTCATCGGCGATGCTATCATCAGACTGATTTTGTTATTAAGCAGGTATTCAACCATCGGTTTGACTACCAGTCCTGCTCCAAGAATTAATACTTTCTTCATACTTTCTGAATTTCTTCTTTTCCCTGCAAGTTATATAATCACTCCGGATGATTCTATGAGATTCGTTATATAATTGAATTCTCACATGACTTGAAGTTAATTTACTGCAATCCAGAGCAAGACAAATCCTCACCTGCTACGGGCAAGCGAATGGTTATTATTTGATTTGTGTCTTTGCATCTTTGAGTGAGAAAAAATTATCTTTGTGAGTAATAAAAAGGTCCCTTAAAAAACCATCTTAATCGCTACCTGGAATGCCTGATTTTCCGAAGTATGCAGAAACACCGCTGATGAAGCAATATGATAACATCAAGACTAAACATCCTGATGCAATCTTGCTTTTCAGGGTAGGTGATTTTTACGAGACCTTTGGTGAAGATGCAATCAGAACTTCTGAAATACTGGGTATCACTTTAACGCGTAGGGCTAACGGTTCAAAAACCTTTATCGAACTTGCAGGATTTCCTTATCATGCTCTGGATACATATTTGCCCCGACTTGTAAGAGCAGGCCAACGAGTAGCAATCTGTGAACAACTTGAAGATCCGAAGCTTACAAAAAAAATAGTAAAAAGAGGAATTATTGAACTTGTGACACCAGGCGTTTCACTTAATGAAAACGTATTAAATCATAAAGAAAACAACTTTCTGGCATCAGTACATATCGATAAAAAAATAGCCGGAGTGGCATTTTTAGATATATCCACCGGAGAATTCCTTACTTCGGAAGGCACATTAGAATATGTGGATCAGATGCTTAATAATTTCCAGCCAAAAGAGGTCTTATTTGAAAAGGGGAAGAAGGAATTGTTCCTTGAATATTTTGGTCCCAAATTCTATACTTTTAAATTGGATGACTGGATTTTTACTCAGGAAGCAGCAAATGACCGGTTACTTAAGCAATTCGAAACCAGCTCTTTAAAGGGTTTCGGAGTACAGAATCTGAATTTTGGCATTATAGCAGCAGGGGCAATTTTGTATTATCTCGATATAACTCAGCACGATCAGCTTGGGCATATTACCAATCTTACAAGAATTGAAGAGAACAGGTATGTGTGGCTCGATAAGTTTACAATAAAAAATCTCGAGCTGTTTCATTCACCTTATGAAGGAGCCAGGACTCTTATTGATGTGATGGACCGAACAATCTCTCCCATGGGAGGAAGATTGCTGAAGAGATGGATATCACTTCCGCTTAAAGATATACAGCCGGTAAATGAGAGGTTGGATGTGGTACAGTATTTTGTTGAAAATAGTGCAGTAAGAGATGAAATAGCCGGATTAATCAGACAGATCGGCGACCTGGAACGACTAATTTCCAAGGTTGCGGTAAACAGGATTAATCCAAGGGAAGTTGTTCAGCTCAAACGAGCATTGAAAGCAATTGATCCACTTAAGGAAATATGCAATCAAAGCGGTTGCATACCTCTGGTAAAAATTGCAGAGCAGCTGAACCCATGCAAATTGATTGCTGACAAGATTGAGAATGAGCTAAACAATGATCCTCCAGTTCAACTGAACAAAGGAAATGCGATTGCGTCAGGGATATCTGATGAACTCGATGAACTCCGAAAAATACTATATTATGGCAAAGATTATCTTTCTGACTTGCAGACACGCGAAAGTGAACGAACCGGTATAACATCACTAAAGGTCAGCTTTAATAATGTGTTTGGATATTATATTGAAGTCAGGAATACCCATAAAGATAAAGTTCCCGCTGAGTGGATAAGAAAACAAACCCTGGTGAACGCAGAGCGTTACATAACGGAGGAACTTAAGGAATATGAAAGTAAGATCCTCGGGGCAGAAGAAAAGATCATTTCACTTGAGACCAAACTTTTTTCTGACCTGGTACTGGCAATACTTGAATATATACCTCCAGTACAGTTAAACTCGACACTCATTGCGAAACTTGATTGCCTTCAGTCATTCGCTGTCATCTCCACTGAAAACAATTACGTCAGGCCCATTCTTAATGAATCAATGATACTCGACGTGACTGAAGGCAGACATCCGGTTATCGAAAAGCAATTACCAGCTGGTGAATCATATGTTCCCAACGATATTATTCTCGATGATGAGGATCAGCAGATTATTATACTTACCGGACCTAACATGTCAGGAAAATCTGCCCTCTTACGGCAGACTGCTCTCATTGTGCTAATGGCACAGACCGGTTGTTTTGTTCCGGCAAAGTCGGCAAAAATTGGTATGGTTGACAAGATATTTACAAGAGTCGGCGCATCGGATAATATAAGTCTTGGCGAATCTACCTTCATGGTTGAAATGAATGAGACCGCAAGTATCCTGAATAATTTATCTGATCGTAGTCTTGTACTGCTCGATGAAATCGGAAGGGGGACAAGCACCTATGATGGCATTTCAATTGCATGGGCTATGGTTGAATATCTGCATGAGAATAAGTTTAAAGCAAAAACACTGTTTGCAACGCATTATCATGAACTTAATGAAATGGAGAATTCATTTTCAAGAGTAAAAAACTATAATGTATCAATAAAAGAACTTAATAATAAAGTAATATTTCTCAGAAAGCTGAAACGAGGCGGGAGCGAGCATAGTTTTGGAATACATGTTGCACGGATGGCCGGTATGCCGAAAAGTGTTGTAACCCGGGCAGATGAAATACTCAAAGAACTTGAACGAAGTCACGATAAAAAAGAGTTATCAAAACCAATTGCTGATCTGGCTGATCACAGAGAAGGAATGCAGTTAAGCATCTTCCAGCTCGATGATCCGGTTTTGAAACAAATTCGTGATGAAATTCTTGAAATTGACATTGATAATCTCACCCCGGTTGAAGCGCTGAACAAACTGTATAATATTAAGAAAGTGCTTAAATGAGTGACGGTTACGTATAATAAATTCACAATTATTATTAATAATAAAACATATCTATGATTCTTAGATTGAATAGAAACTTATTCTTGATACTTAATTTATTTGTCATTTATTTTATTTCGGTTGGAATTGTTTCGGGCCAGGAAAATCATCCGGCAGGTTTAACCTTATTTCCCAAAATATTCTCCATTAAACAGGATACAGCGAAAGAAAAACAAGTTTTATCTGCAGCGCCTGATACTAATTTTACCTGGCAGAAATATGCTTCCTTCCTGAAGCAGATTTCAGATACAACCAAATATATTGTACTTCCTCTCAATGAATTCAGACAAACCCTCAATAGTAAAAAGATAGTGATCGGATTACGGCATGATGTTGATGTTGACCTTAATGTAGCGTATGAATTTTCTAAAATTGAGTCGAATCTTGGTTTCCGGTCAACTTATTTCATTTTGCATACCGCTCCATATTATCTTGCAGATCAAAACAATATGGCCGTGCATTCCGAAAAGATTCTTCCCATTCTGAAAAAAATGCAGAATGAAAAGCACTTTGAAATCGGATGGCATAATGATCTGGTTACATTACAGGTGATCTATAATATCGATCCTGTGGTTTTTCTGCATAAGGAACTTAGCTGGTTGCGTTCAAATGGTTTGCAGATATATGGTACAGCTGCTCACGGGTCGAGTTTCTGCAAGACGTACCATTATATGAATTTTTATTTTTTTCAGGAATGCAGTTATCCTATACTTGTGGGAAGAGAAAATAATTTAACGGTGCCAAAGGACGGGAAGATGATCACACTTACAAAAGGCCATCTTAATGATTTTAATCTTGAATATGAAGCATATTTTCTTAATAATAACAAGGCATATTCAGATGCCGTAATTAAAGAAGGAGTACGCTGGAATATTGGAATGCTGGACCTTAATCTTCTCAAACCTGGGGATAGGGTAATAATTCTTCTTCATCCTACACACTGGCACAAAGCATCTGAGAATGCAAAATTTGAAAAATTCAGTATTGTTGGTCAAAGAACCAGTTATATTGATAGCATAAACTATAGTATTGCGGTTGAGATGCCGGATGGAACCGATTTAAGTTCTCTGAAAACATCATTTCAACTCTCTTCTGGTGCATACGCTAAAGTTTCAGGAAAGCTTCAGATAAGTAACAAAACAGTAATTAACTTTAATAGTCCGGTAATATATACAGTTTTTGCTGAAAACAGGGATATTAAGAAAGAATGGACTGTTGAAGTCTTTAATGGGAAGCCTTATCCGAGCATTGTCTCTAGCGGATTACCAGGTCTTGTTGAATGGCCGAAGCCTCCGGACAAAATAACATTAAAGAATCAGTAGCCATTCTTTAACGTTCATTTTATATAGTTTTATTCAACATTATTATATTTTTTTTGTAATCTCATTTTAATCTTGCGCTCATGAAAAGACATAATAATTCGCATTTCTCTTTTTTAATATGCTTACTGATATTCTCCCTGCCCGTAAATTCTCAGACTGGTATAGTAAAGCAGGAAAAGCTAACAAGATTTGAATTGCAATCCTCTGTATTAATTAATTCTTCAGGAGCTGAAATTTCAACCGCCGGGTATAAATCGAAGGTCTATTGGTTTCCTGTAAGCGTACCATCCACAGTTCTTACTGGTCTGGTCTCCAATAAGATTTATCCTGATCCTTATGCCGGGTTAAATAATATGTTGATTCCCGATGCTTCAGATGAGTTCAATAAAAAATATACTCTTGAGCAATACAGCTATCTGCCGAATGATCCCAATCCATGGAAGAAGCCATATTGGTATCGGTCTACTTTTAGTGTTCCGGAAAACGATAAAGGAAGATGCTTTCAGCTAATATTTAAGGGTATTAATTATCGTGCAGCAGTGTGGCTGAACGGAAAGCAGATAACCGATTCAACAGATATGGCAGGAATGTTCGCACAGTACAGTCTTGATGTCAGCAGTCAGATAAAACCAGGTGCAGAAAATGTTCTTGCTGTAAAAATTTATCCGCTTGATTTTCCGGGATTACCTGCAACAGAACAACTGAAAGCTCTTGGTGATTTTTTTGAAAACGGGGGACCTACTGGTGATATAGGAAAGAATGTCACAATGCTTTGCTCTGTCGGTTGGGATTGGATCCCACCAGTCAGAGACCGGAATATGGGTATCTGGCTCCCGGTTTATCTTCGTACTTCCGGAGGTGTAACTATTACTGATCCGAAAATTGTAACGACTCTTCCAAAACTTCCCGATACTACAATCGCCTCAATATCACTGAATCTTAAATTGCAGAACCATTTTAAAACAGCAGAAGCCGGGAAATTAACCGTATCAATTTCACCTGAAAACTTTAAGGGAAAATTTATTCAATTCTCGAAAAATGTATCAATTACCAAAGATGGACCTGCTGTTATTGACCTGAATGGTGACAATACAAAAGAATTGAATATCACTAATCCGATGCTATGGTGGCCAAATGGATATGGCAAGCCCAATCTTTACAGGATCAGATTTCAGTATACTAACGGCTCAGGAATTTCTGATGATACCACTTTTATTTTTGGTATCCGTACGGTAAGTACAAAGGCAACAGATGTTAAGGGTTCATACCGGCGTGATTTTTATGTCAATGAAAAACGTGTTCAGCTGACAGGAGGTGCCTGGGTTCCTGACATGATGCTTAATCGTGATTCTGTTAGATATGATTATGAATTACATCTCTGCAGGAATTCAAATATTAATCTTGTAAGAATCTGGGGAGGTGGCGTAACACCCTGTGATGAGTTTTTCGATGCCGCTGACAGATACGGATTACTGGTATGGTCAGATTTCTGGATTACCGGTGACACCCAGGGTGAATTTAAGGGTTCCTCTGACTGGCCTTTGGAGACTAATGTTTTTACTAAAAATGTAAAAAGTACAATCCTCAGGATCAGGAATCATCCCAGTCTCCTGGTATGGACAGGCGGAAACGAAGGACATGCACGAAAGGAATTGTATGACGTTATGAGAGAAAGTATTATAACTCTGGACGGTACAAGACCATTTATTCCCAGCTCATCGGGTTTTGCAAAACTTCCTGCCGGATGGAATGGGGCATGGCCGGATAATATGCCATCTGGAGTCTATAGCGGTGGTCCTTATGGCTGGCAGGATCCAAAAGTTTACTTTTCAAAAGCAATCGCAGGCAGGGATTGGGTCTTTAAAGACGAAACAGGAATTCCTTCCCAGCCGCCTTATAATATCATGTCAAAAATAATCCCTGATCTGGTATGGGACAAAAAGTTACCTTTCCCTCTCAATGATACCTGGGGTTATCACGACGCCGCAACCGGGAATGGAGGATATGATCTTTATTACAAAGAGATGGTAAAAAGATATGGTGAACCAACTGACATGGAAGATTTCTGCAATAAGATGCAGTTAATGAATGCAATAGGATATCAGGGTATTTTTGAAGCAGCAGGGTCTAAGCTTAATGATATCGGCGGTGTAATGTTATGGAAGTTAAATTCGGCATTTCCGAGTGTAGTATGGCAGGTTTATGATTGGTTCCTGATGCCGAATGCGGGTTATTATACCATGCAAAATGCCTGTGAACCCGTTCATATACAATTTAACCCGATAGATTTAAAAGTTTCTGCCATTAACAGAACGTACAAGAAATCGATTGGATTGATAGCAACTGTTGATATTTTTGGTATAGATTCCAAATCTGTATTTCATGAAGAAAAAAATATAGATCTGGCTGAAACTGATATTAAAGAAATCAGTTCATTATCAACTGTTTTATCTGATGCCAGTGGTGTAAATTTTGTGGTTTTAAATCTTAAAAACAATACAGGTAAAATAATCTCACATAATGTCTACTGGTTATCCAAAGGTGATTACAAATCCTTAAATGACTTGCCTGCAACCAGGGTGGATGCTAAAATACTTTCAACTGTCAGGAGCAAAAATGAGAGCAGCTGGACTATTCAAATCCAGAATAAAACTGATAAGCTGGCATTTTTTATCCGGCCACAACTTATGAAAGGTGATGATGAGGTATTACCAAGCTACTGGACAGCAAATTATATTTCACTTGCCCCTGAAGAATCTGCTGTAATTACTGTCAGCTGCCCTAATACCATGTTAAGTGGCAAAGAAACATGTATCAGGATATCAGGTTGGAACGTTACCCTCCAAAATCTGAAAATTAATTAGTTCGTTCGTTACTTTACCTAGTCTCCTTGTTTTTGCGACATCAACGGCTGTTACTTATTTTGCCTTCTCGTAAAAATATGTTCCGGTAGTTTCATTGCCTGACATCTTGTTAGTGAATTCAAGTGTCAGAAATTTACCTTCATTATCTAATTTCCATGATTCCTTGGCAGTCATGTCCTCCATCCCATTATTACCATTGAATGTGGTGGTGGATGCTATCAATATTGAACCATCCGAATCAGAATGAGTTGCAGTAGATGTTCTTGGCATGTCATAAATAACAACTTTATTCTCTTTACCATCCAACGATATTTTCTCATCAAAAGGATACTCCTGCCCATCACCACTCTCGTAAACACGTGTTGTAATTATACTATCAGATTTAAGTTGAATTGTTATTTTAGAAAGCAATAACTGATTATCTGCAATAACACTTTTCTCCCTGTTTATTTTCCATTCGCCTGTCAGATCGGCTTTCTGAGCTGAAGTGTTAAAAACAGAAATACAAACCAGAAATAAAATGGTAGTAAAAATTGTTTGTTTTTTCATAATTATATTTTTAAGTAAGTAATTCATGATTCGCAAAATTACCTCTTAATATATGATTATCAAAAATACTTTCTGAATTTATCGCCAATTTTGAAATAGGTATATCTCCCGGCATCCTCTCCTTCAACATGCAATGAGTCACCATCAGTTTCAAAAGTGTTGTGTTCCCCTACAATTCATGAAAAATAATTACAAGAAAATCCACTTTGGAGGACATTAAAATAAATTTCTAATTTCATCTTCTTAAAATACTTAATAAAAAACTCTGGTAATCTCCCTGCAAATTGTAACTTCAGGTGGTATAAAAAAGCTATGAACCTTAGAATTACGCGGGAATGCAGGATTAATTTTAAGCTGATTATCCTTCTCATGATTTTCGGATTTTGCTTGCTCCCATCTTTTTCACAGGGTCCGAGGATAAATGTCGAAGATATTCCACAGAGAAAAATCCGTAATTACATTGTATCCAGATCGATTGATAAAATGGATGATTTTTCTTCAATTCATGCCAGCTGGAAAAAGGATATCCATGAATCTGATTTTAACATTATTGAAAAGACTTTTTTTCTGAATTATAACCTTTCCGATTCATGGGAATTCTACAGACATGCCAATACTCTTAAAATGTGGAATGGGAAATCCGTACGGTTTGGTTTGCTTTTATCAAAGTGTACAAACTCTGCAATAAGTATTAATAATTCTTCATTTCATGAAATTGATACCGGAGATGTATATTTTCTGAATTTAAAACTGTTTAAAGGATTATTTAATGTTGAAGTTGCCTTTGAAATTACCAATATTGACTCAAAACAACGGATAATGGAGTTTAGTTATATTGATAATAATAAATCGCTTGGCAAACAGAGTATACAGTTCTTTGATAATGGATCAGGGAAGACAAAAATTGTTCATCGCAGTTATTTTAAAAGTGATTCCAATATCCGCGATAAATTATTTTACCCCTATTTCCATAAAAAGTTTATAAATGAATTCCACCGAAATATGTGTAAACTTATTAAAAACAGAAATCTTCCTTTTACGATTATAAATTAATTCTTAATGGGTAAACAAAGGAATCTGGTCAGGGCTCTCGGAATGGGGTATGTGGTTATTTTCGTGGTAGCTAATATCATCGGATCTGGAGTATATAAAAAAATTGCTCCGATGGCAGCAGAACTCCATTCCTCAATATGGATCCTTGTTGCATGGATTGTTGGGGGAATTATCACTCTTTTCGGAGCATTGAGTAATGCGGAAGTAGCAGGATTGCTAGCTGATACCGGTGGTGAATTTATTTATTTGAAAAAAATTTATAACCGTTTCTTTGCATTTATGTACGGGTGGTCACTTTTCACAGTCATTCAAACTGCCACAATCTCCTCTCTGGCTTATGTGTTTGCCCAATCACTGAATAGTATTATCCATATTCCTGGTATTTTTAGCTCTCTGCAACATTTTACAATAGGTGGTGTTTTCTTTCCTTTCCAGGATTTTGGTGTAAAACTGACTGCAATCCTGTTGATTTTAATTTTAACAGGGCTAAATATCTCGGGGCTCAAAAGTGGTGCAGGAGTAAGTAGAGTAATTATGTTGCTTGTTTTCTCAGGTCTTCTTATGATTGTCATCTTTGGATTGGGTAGTATCAAAACCAGACCTGCAGGTTTTATAAATTTTAAAGAGTTAACAGCAGGAACTGTTACAATATCTGCCTTTTATACAGCAATGCTTGCTGCATTCTGGGCTTATCAGGGTTGGGTTTCAGTCGGATTTATAGGAGGGGAGGTTAAAGACCCGACGCTAAATATACCCAGAGGAATTGTAGCTGGCGTTTTCATAGTAATATTCATTTATCTGATCGTTAATGTGACCTACCTTACTCTCTTATCCATTCCACAACTTGTGCATATTCATGAATCGGGAAATCAGATTGCCGCTGTTGAAGCGGTCAGGACATTCTGGGGAAGAGGAGGGGTGCTGTTTATCTCTTTGTTAATACTTGTCACAACACTTGGATGCACAAATGCCAGCATATTAACCGGTGCCCGGCCTTATTATGCTATGGCCCGTGAAAAACTTTTCTTCAGTGGAATTGCAAAGATCAACAATGCAAATGTTCCTTCAAACTCGCTGATGTGGCAGGGACTATGGGCTTCTATACTGGTTCTATCAGGAACATTCGATCAGCTTACTGACATGATAATTTTTGCGGTTTTCATTTTTTATGGAGCTACCACTCTTGGAGTATTTATTTTACGACGCAGGATGCCGGATGCCCACAGACCTTATAAAGTATGGGGATATCCTTATGTTCCAGCAATATTTATCCTGTTTTGTATTGGTCTGTTTTTCAATACTATAATAGCCAGACCGCGTGAAGCTGCAATAGGATTAATTTTGATTTTTTCTGGTATACCTGTTTATTTTTTGCTGAAGAGATTAAACAGCAGGATCATGTCGGAGGATGCAACCTCTTATTAAACCAGTTACGCACTGACCTCATCTTTTCAAGCTGTGAAGATGGAGCATGACGGCGGCATGAAGCCCTTTCATTACTGTTTTCCGGCGCTCCCCAGCGAATTTCGATCCCATCATTGGGATTATAAGCCATCTCAAAGGCATCCCGTCTTTTAAGAATTTCGTTTACAGTCAGTTTTTGTAAAGAACCATCCGTACGTGTGTAGTTTACAGAAAGTTCTGAACCTTTCTGATCGAGAATAGCATGAAGTTTTTTCTTAACCTGGTCCGGTGATGCAGGTCCTGATATACTAAAATCTTCAGGGGAGCGGGCTACCAGATCGGGGAAATCGAGCACTGCATCCATTGCAATTAAAAGCCTCAGATCGCGGTTCGGAGTTGAAAAGTCTTCCCACTGACCTCCTGCAAGAAAAATCCCGGCAGCGCTCGAAGGCATTGGAATCACTGAACCGGGATGTAATTTGAAATATGCTTCACCATTCGCTACTGAAGTTATTCTTACAAGCAGTTGTTCATGGAGAGCCTGCATCAGGTCGAGAAGTGCAGCTTCAGGATCAAGCGGTTTCGGATTGATTATTCGTTCCATAGTGTGATAGAAGACATCGGTTCCCATTTTTTTCTGTTGAATCGAAAAGGGAACAAATCCCGCTGCTTCGGTCAGATCTTTATTTTTCAACGCAGATATGACACCTTTTTTAAAAGAAATGGGACGGAAAGCCTTAAATCCGGGTTCCCCTATCACTCCGGATGTATTAAATAAGAAATTCCCTTTCCAAAAGCGTTTGATGCCTACGGTTCCGTCGGGTTGGGCATCCACTGCGAGTAATAATCCAGGGTTGTTGTTGGTTTGTGCCATGTGTCCAACAAGGATTAAAGTATGTCCGTAAGGGTCCGCGAAGACGATACCCGGACGCAAGGATCCCGGTTTAAGCGGAACGGGATAATAGTCGGAATTTTCATCCTCCAAAGCCGTACGTGCCGTCCCTGATTGAACACCATTCATAACCATTCTCAGGAATGAATTGAATGCCAGAACCGGATTCGTTTTTGAACTTGTTATTTCGTTTGTGATCCATTGACCGGTTCTTGGACTTCTTTCGAGGGTTCCCCTGTCGCATACATGATATCCAAACGGGAGACCAAGTTTCCACGCAAAATATGCTCTCAGATAAAACGGATTATCGGCACAATCTGGCTGCATGATCAGCACGTTTTTCCCGTTTGCGTCATCTTCACCCAATGAGAGGTAATTGAAAAGGAAATTCTGATCTTTATTACGGGTAACCTCATGGAGTGCTGGCCATGAAGCTTGTTCACTGCAGCCACTGAACAACGCGTTTATCCAGGCAGAATACACATCTTCCATGCTGCTGTCCCACCCACGGAAAGTCTTCCATACAACGCCGGGTTGGTTAATCTCTTCCGTTGTCGAAATTGTAATCTCAAGATTACTGATTTCCTTTTTATCCTCAATTAAAGTCACTTTATATTTACCGGCAGCTAAACCGTTAAAATCATCTATCCGCCAAAAAGGAAATTCCTCCCCTGTTTTACTTTTCACGGATTCTGTTGTACCGGAAGCCCCGGTAATATTGATCTTTGATTTCAGTATCATCTTTTCTCCAGTTGCCAGAATGCGGAATGGTTTGCCAGTAGAGGGATTTTTGGGCAGAACCAGCAAAGTTGCAACTGACTGAGATTCATCATAATTCCCAATTTCTTTGGTTTTATCTTGAATGGCAGTTGAATCCATGGATGAGCGATCTCCCTGGCAGTCCAGGCAATTGAACATAAGAGCAATAATAAAGCCGGTCATCAATGAATGAATACTTCCGGCTCTGTTTTTTATTATTGACATTTTAAATGACTAATGCAGGCTCAGAGCCTTCTGAATAGCTTCAGCAACCAGTGGTTCCATTATTTTATATCCAGCCAGGTTAGGATGAACTCCGTCAAGAGTATATGCTGCTTTCAAAGCGTGCTTCTCGTCAGACATGGGAGTGAAGTAATCGAGGTATATGCAATTGTGAGACATTGCATAGTTTTTAATCCAGCCATTCAGCTTAACTACTTTTTCTGCAGGTTCCAGTCCGGGATGCCATGGAAAATCGTAGGCCGGCAGAACGGATGACAGAACCACCGCTATGCCATTAGCCTTTGCAATCTCTGCCATCGAGGAGAGATTATCCTCAATCATCTCGAGGGTGCTGGGACCAGTATTTCCTGCAATATCGTTGATCCCGGCCAGGATGACAACTACCAATGGTTTAAGATTTATTACATCAGGTTTGAACCTGACTAGCATCTGGGGAGTCGTCTGACCACTTATGCCTCTGTTTATGTAAGGTTTTTCTGAAAAGAAATTCGGATCAATTCTTATCCATTCCTGAGTAATCGAGTTTCCCATGAAAACTACCCTCTTTTCTCCTTCTGCCGGCATAGTAACTAGTTTATTTTCCTCACGAAATCGTCCAAGGTTCGCCCAGTCGTTATGCAGCTGTTCTTCCTGTGCTTTTCTCCAGGCCTCTTTTTGTTCATTTGTAGGTTCTGTAGTATTTTTCTGAGCAGAGAGAACAGAACTTCCTGCAAATACCAGGAATAACAACATTGATAAAAAAATACCTCTTTTCATATATATAATTTTTTGTGAATATTAGTTTTTATTTTGCTCTCAGGTACTGTACAGGCCATTGTATATCGTCATTGGTCTCGCGTGCAGCAAGCAACGGGAAATAAGGATTTCTCAATAACTCCCTTGCAAAAAACACAAGATCAGCCTTTCCTTCCAGAAGGATTTCTTCTGCTTGTCTTGCAGTTGTTATCAACCCGACAGCTCCTGTCAATATTCCTGTTTTTCTGACTGCTTCTGAGAGTGGAACCTGATATCCCTGGACAAGAGGAATTTTAACATTATAGGCATTGCCGCCTGATGAGCAATCTATAAGATCGACACCCTTGACTTTTAGTAAATCAGCGAGTTTTACACTATCTTCTATAGTCCAGCCTCCTTGAATCCACTCAGTTGCAGAGATGCGTACAAAAAGCGGATATTCATCGGGCCACTCGGATTTGACAGCATCTATGACCTCCGACAGGAGCCGGATTCGATTCTCAAAGGAACCACCATATTCATCTTTTCGCTGATTGCTGAGTGGAGACAGAAATTCATGTAACAGATAGCCATGTGCACTGTGAATTTCAATTATATCAAAACCGGCAAGGCGGGCGCGCCCTGCTGCTGCTCTGAAATCGGAAACAACTTTACTGATACCTTCTTTATTTAAAGACCGGGGCGTTTTCTCACCAACAATAAAAGGGATATTACCGGGGCCTACTGTTTCCCATCCTCCGTGTTTTTCATCGAGCTGTTTCCCGCCTTCATTTGGTACTGCACAGGATGCTTTTCTTCCAGCATGGGCAAGCTGTATTCCGGCAACCGCATGATGCATATGTATAAATTCTACAATCCTGCATAATCCATTGATGTGTTCATTCTTCCACAGTCCTAGATCACCTGGACTAATCCTTCCTTCAGGTGAAACAGCGGTTGCCTCGGTAAAAATAAGTCCCGTTCCACCAACAGCCCGGGTTCCGAGATGAACCAGATGCCAGTCATTGCTGAATCCGTCTTCTGACGAATACTGGCACATAGGCGACATTACTATCCTGTTTTTTAAGGTGATGTTCTTTATTATCAGATTTGAGAAAAGTTTTGACATGATTTTAATTTTTTACATCAACCCTCAAAATAATGAAGATATTCCTTCATTTCATATGTATTACATAATCCCCTGAATTCTTCCATTAGTTCTTTATTAAATGGTACACCTTTATCTTTTCTATCTATCCAGGTATCATATTCTTTTTCGCCGGCGGTATAAATTCTGCTCTGACCCGGTATTTTCTTTGAGGCCCTGAGTTCACGTAAAATATCACCGGTGGTCTTTTTAAAATCATCAGGTTCAGTAAAGGCACTGATATCAATTACAATGAAGAAGTGACCAACAGAATATGGTATTTTCTTCCCGTCTTTGAACCCATTCAGCATCTTCATGAAAGAGCCTTGCTGTAATGCAGCCGAAAGGATCTCCACAACTGTGGCATAACCGTAACCCTTATAGCCGCCTGATTCTTCTCCTAAGCCACCGAGTGGTGTAAGGGCAGCCTTCCCTGCAATAATATCTTCAAGCACTTCTGCCGAATTGGTTTTGCTTTCACCGTTCTCATCTATTACCCATCCTTTATGCAGTTCTTTTCCCTCACGGGCATAGAGCTCTACTTTTCCTCTTTGAGTAATTGAAGTTGCGCAGTCAAGTAAAAAAGGAAATGCTTCATCGCTGGGAATGCCGAACGTCATAGGATTAGTACCAAGAATGTTTTCCACTCCGAAAGTCGGAGCAACCGAAGGACGTGCATTGGTTCCGGTAATACCAATCATATTCTCTTTTACAGCCATCAGAGGATAATATCCGGCAAAACCATAATGGCTTGAATTACGGACTGTTACCATGCCCATGCCATATTTTTTTGCTTTATCAATAGCCATCCTCATGGCATTGTAAGATATAACATGGCCCATTCCGTTCTGACCGTCTATCACAGCTGTTGTGGGCCCCTCTCTTACTATTTTAAAATTTGTAACAGGATTTACAATACCTGATTTAATCCGGTCAAGGTAGATGCTCTTCAGTCGGTTTACTCCATGTGAGTCAAATCCAAGTTTGTCGGCCTGAATCAATACATCACCCACTATCTTTGCATCTTTTTCGGGAATGCCTGCCTTTACCATAACATTCACCATAAATTTTTCTACGATTTCAAAAGGAATAAATTTTTTCACTTGTGGTTAAGATTTTCGTTTGTCAGTACCTGAATAATTCGAAAGCATAAAATTAGGAAAGATTGTTCAACTATTTATTATCGGGAATGAATTCCAGGGCAATAGAATTCATACAGTATCTCTTTCCTGTTGGTGCAGGGCCATCATCAAATATATGTCCTAAATGTCCACCACATCTTCCGCAAAGGACTTCAGTCCTCTCCATGCCCAGTGAGGTATCTTGCCTGAATACAGTGCTTTTCGGATTGTCTTGCTTAAAAAAGCTTGGCCAGCCACATGTGCTGGCAAATTTAGCTTCTGAGCGGAATAGTTCATTGCCGCAGGCTGCACAGTAATAGGTCCCTTTTACAAAAGCATTCCAATACGTTCCGGTAAATGGCCGTTCAGTAGCGGCATGTCTGGACACTTCATAAACATCTTTTGACAGTACCTTTTTCCACTCAGCATCAGTAAGATTTATTTTGATCGTATCTATGTGTGAATAGTATGGATTTTCTGGTTTACTAATAGTTTTCATGTTTAAAGACGATTGATTTATGTTTCTACTTTGTCCGCACACACTCAAGATAAGTGATATTTCCAGGGATAATATTATTATGATCCTGATAGAAATTGACTCAAGTATTTTCATAATAATTTTCTATTAAAATATATCAACATTATTTCTTTAAACGGTCTTTAAATATTTTTTCAAATTTCTCTAATTTAGGTTGTATAACCAATTTGCAATAAGGAGCCTCTTTGTGCTGGTTATAATAATCCTGATGATAATCTTCTGCTTTGTAAAAATTAGTGAACGGAACCAATTGAGTAACAATTGGTTTTGTATACACATTATCATTATTTAAATCATCAATAATGCTTTTGGCAATTTCACGCTGATTATCATTTCTGTAAAAAATAACTGACCGGTATTGGGTACCGACATCATCCCCCTGTTTATTTAATGATGTTGGATCATGAACAGTAAAAAACACTTTCAGAATTTCATCGACAGAGGTCTTAGAATTATCAAACGTAATCTGTGCAACCTCTGCATGTTCTGTTAACCCAGTGCAAACTTCCTTGTAAGATGGATTTTTTACTGTGCCGCCTGAATAGCCTGATTCTACCTTTACTACACCATCAAGCATTTCAAAAACTGCTTCCACGCACCAGAAGCATCCACCCCCAAGGGTAAGGGTATCATATGATGACGGGTTTCCGACTTGACTCGTTTCAGCTACCGAGGTAAAATTGTCTTTATTTTCCATCTGTTTTTTTTTATTAGTTGTCGCACCACAAGCACTTGGCAGCAAGGTGAATACTGCAATTATTTGAAATAAAATTAAAAGGAAAGATGTTTTGCTTGTCTTAATAATATTCATTTCTTCATTATTTGATAGTCTATGTAAACAAGGAATGGCCACTTATGTTTAAAAATCGGCTTTTTACCTGAATATTATAAATTAAGCTTGAGAAGCGAGGCGTGTACTAGAAATGTAAATTTGATTCCTTATCCTACTGGTTCACTGTGTCAGGATTTTGGAATAATCTGTTATAATGTCAGTTATTCTTAAGAAATACGTGTAATTTTAGAATTCAATCTCATAATATCATGTGCAAAAAATTATCTTGTACCAATGCCGTGAAGTATCAGATGTTGTTCATGAGAAACTATTTTGACAAAGCCAGACTTTGAAAAGAATGGAAAAGGGTCGCATCCGCATTGCTGTAGCAATGGTTTATTTTTGTATGGGACTATGTTTTGCCTCATGGGCCAGCAGAATTCCGGATATCAAAACATCACTTCATTTAAACGATGCCATGCTCGGTAGTATTCTGTTTGCATTGCCGGTCGGACAGTTTCTGATGATGCCCTTTTCAGGAAAGCTGGTGACCCACTTCGGAAGCCGGCGGGTTATACTTTTTGCACTTCCTTTATACACGGTTTGCCTCAGCAATATTGGTCTGGTAAAAGAAGGATGGCAACTGGCAATTGCCCTGTTTTTGTTCGGACTTGCAGGAAACCTTTGCAATATTTCGATCAATACTCAGGGTGTTACAACCGAAAAGCTATACCAACGTCCTATCATGTCCTCATTTCACGGTGGGTGGAGCCTTGCGGGATTTGCCGGTGCACTCATCGGATTGCTTATGATCAACCTGAAAGTTGCACCTTACTGGCATTTTTTAACTATCATACTTATCGTATGGGTAATAGTGTGGATAAATCATCCTTTCCTGGTTAAAGGCAAAGCTGGATTTAACAAAGATGAACCTAAACGTAAATTTTTCTCAAGGCCCGACAGCATATTACTTCAGCTCGGAATCATTGGTTTTTGCAGTATGGCCAGTGAGGGTGCTATGTTTGACTGGAGTGGCGTTTATTTTAAAGATGTGGTTAAAGCACCATCATCTCTTGTCATCTTAGGTTATACTTCTTTCATGATTATGATGGCTACAGGTCGTTTTGTAGCCGATTATGTGATCACTAAAATCGGACGGAAAAAGCTGCTTCAGATTTGTGGTGTAATGATCTCAACAGGTTTATTTACCTCAGTTCTGTTCCCTAATCTGGTAACCTGTACATTTGCTTTTATGCTGGTTGGGTTAGGCGTTTCCAGCATTGTACCCACAGTATACAGTGCTGCCGGAAGGCACAGCAAGATTCCTCCCGGAATTGCTCTGGCAACCGTTTCAAGCGTAAGTTTTCTTGGTTTTTTGATGGGGCCTCCTCTTATCGGGCATATTGCCCAGATTGCCGGTCTGCGTTATTCTTTTGCAGTGATTGGTATTTTTGGACTCGGTATTTCGCTTTTAGTATCGCGTATTAAGGCTTTGCAGGATATTCAGCCTGTGGCACTGGAAAAAGAGGCAGACTCAGAACTTCTGACACCGCTTTAGATATCTTACCCTTAAAACCTCTGGAGATTTCGGAGTTCTTACGGAAAGCAGGTATGGTGCACTACATGGCAACTAGTTATTAGACATAGAGTTTTGATATATATTACCGAATTAAAGCGAAGAGTCTGACTATTGATTTTCTTTTGTCCCTTTGATATCAAACTGATCCATCATACTACCTGTAACGTTTTTCTCGTCTTTTATTTTCAGCATCAGTGAAATGTCCATACCCTGAGCATTAAACGTAGCTTTGAATGTGCTGTCAGCTACCTCGATACCCGACAGTTCCATAGGTGGGTCTGTCTTAACCGGATCAGCAAGGTTTCCGGTTAATTTATCATCTTTCTTTTCAATATTAAGTACAATTTTCGTATCACCATCGGGTACTCCATATATCATAAGATTCCATTTACCGATAAAAAATTGTTCATCCGTATTTTTAGCCTGGGCATTTACTGATCCGGTATTTATAAAAAACGCCAGAATAATCGTTGAGATAATAATTGATGCCTTTTTCATATTTTAATGTTTAGTTTAATTTCATTTTATAGTTTATTATAAGGAGTGATATTCAAAATTAGTTTTTTTTCCTTTATTCCGTAAAAAATACGTAATATTATGGTTTATATATTTTATGAAGGAATTGGATATTATACAGGACGTAATTTTAAATGAGCATAATCAATACCTCCATAATGTATCTATTGACAATGTTATTCTGGTGTATCATAATAAAGAATTAAAAGTTTTATTGCAACGCCCCCATGGATTAGCTAAATGGACACTTTGCGGCGGTTACATAAAAAGGACTGAAACTATTGACGAAGCAGCTGCGCGTATTGCCAGGGAGAGAACAGGATTGGAGGATCTGTTTCTTAAACAGTTTAAAGCTTTTGGCAACCCGACAAGAACGAGAGACAGCGCGATCACTGTAAAATTTATTAATGAACATATTGATCATAGTACAGAAAAAAACAACTGGATGCTTGACTATTTTGTTTCACTTGGATTTTACACACTTACTGAATTTGAGCTGGTCAGACCAACCGGGGAATTATCTGCTGAAGAATGTCAGTGGTGGGACATATTAAAACTTCCAGCATTACTTTTTGATCATAAGCTGATAATTGAAGAGGCTTTGAAAGCATTACGGCTTCACTTATATAATTACCCAATCGGGTATAAATTATTACCGGAGAAATTTACACTTCCTGAAATAACATCACTCTATGAGACCATCCTCGACAAGAAACTTGATGACAGGAACTTTTCAAAAAAACTTTTAGCTACG
The DNA here is from genome assembly GCA_003141895.1 of Bacteroidales bacterium. Lineage (GTDB taxonomy): Bacteria > Bacteroidota > Bacteroidia > Bacteroidales > VadinHA17 > LD21. The sequence goes on from PLNT01000003.1 coordinate 176,124, forward strand.
GGTATAATAACCAAATTAGACGAGAGAAGAAATATAGGTCCTCACCGGTCTCCGTTTTTATATATATTTAACAAAATCAAGTATGATGAAGCACTGGAGAACGGAATTGTATTGTCAATCTGAACGAAAAGTAATCGATCCAAATATTTTTAAATGTTCATTAAACCAATAATTTTTATGAAAAAGTTTTTAAGCTTATTTGTTGTGTCTGTTATGGCACTGTTTCTTACATCTTCAGCTTTATCAGGAGCAACAGCCCCGAAAAAGCACATGGGGGTACAAGTTTATTCCGTAAAGGGCTTTGAATCTGATGTTCCCGGCTCACTCAAAACTCTTGCTGATGAAGGTTATGTCGAGTTGGAACTTGCCAATTACGATGCTAACACAGGATTAGTCGCTGGGTACAAACCTGCCGAGTTTGCGGCTTTGGTAAAGAAGTACGGTATGGAGGTTCTCTCGAGCCACGCCCGTGCTAAATTTGACGTCAAAGACGAGGCCGGAACAATTGCAGCCTGGGGAAAATTATTTGACGACCATAAAATAATGGGATGCAAATATGTTGTTTTCCCAATGAATATGTGGGCAGGCACTGTTACAGGCCTGAAGGCTGAGTGTGATCTGATGAACAAAATCGGTGATGAGGCTAATAAAAGGGGAATTAAATTCGGCTATCACAATCACAATATGGAGTTTGCTACTGTAGCTGATACTAAACAGCTCTATGAGGATTTTCTTATTGCCAACACCGATCCAGGTAAAGTATTCTTTGAAATGGATGTATATTGGATCACTATAGGTGGACAGGATCCGGTTGCTTATCTGAAGAAATATCCAACTCGCTTCCAGGCTCTGCATATTAAAGACGAATATGTTGTTGGTGAAAGCGGTAAACTCGATTATAAGGCAATTTTCGATCAATTCTACAAAAATGGACATGATGTATGGTTCGTCGAGATGGAAGGTAAAATGACTAAAGAGGAGAGAGAAAAATCAATGGCTAGGATGGAGGCAATGAAAAATGTTCAGGCTAAGGGTGGTACCATGCAGGATATGATGGCTGAGATGTCAAAAAATCAACCTAAGGATAAAGATGGCAAACCTCTTCCTCCTGCTGGTCGCGGTCCAAAAGATCCAAAAGTAGTTGCAGAAGAACTTAAAACATCTCTTGACGGTCTTAAGCAAAGTGCAGACTATCTTCTGAAATCAGATTTCGTGAAATAATCCTGAGAGAAAGTTCTATTCAGGAACGTTGTTCCCGGACCTGACGAAAGCCATTTGGTGAAATCATTTTTACTAAATGGCTTTTTCAATTTATTGTATCAATACCTGTCAGTCCTGAATAAAATCTGATGGAAAATCTTTCAGACGTGCAATATCAAGAATCTTATCTTTAACCTTGAAGCCAGCTGAACATTTTATGTTGCATGATGAACAATTCCCGCATGGAATTCACTAATTTACGAATGTTGCAGATATTGTCACAAATGTCAGGAATTAGATATATTTTTATTACAACTGGAATTTTCTTTAATGGTTATTTAGAAATATATAAACTAACAAGAAACTTGCATGAAAAAAATTGTACTGATTGGAGCCAGCGGTTTTATTGGATCGGCTATTCTTAATGAGGCGCTCGCCAGGGGTCACAAAGTTACAGCGGTTGTGCGCCATCCGGAAAAAATAACCACGGAGCACAAAAACCTGATTATTAAAAAAGGTGATGTTTCACTTACAGATACTGTAACCGGAGTTTGTATAGGTGCTGATGCTGTAATAAGTGCTTACAACCCGGGATGGAAGAATCCGGACATTGCAAAAGAAACTACACGGGTTTATAAGGCAATAATTGAAGGAGTAAAGAAGTCAGGAGTGAAACGGTTCCTGGTAGTTGGCGGAGCTGCATCTCTTTTTATTTCACCAGGAAAAAGACTGATGGATGCTGGAGTAATTCCGGAATCATTCCAGCCTGCAGTAAGGGCCCTCGCTGATGTGTATATGGTTGATCTGGCAGCAGAAAAAAGTATCGATTGGGCGTTTTTCTCTCCAGCCGGGGTTATCGAACCAGGTATACGAACCGGAAAGTTTCGTCTTGGGAAGGATGATCTGATTGTTAATAAAACAGGAGAAAGTAAAATATCTGTGCAGGATTATGCGGTAGCCATGATCGATGAGTTCGAAAAACCAGCCCACCACCATGAAAGATTTACTATCGGGTATTAGATGAGACTGGATGACTTCATGACTGCAAGACCACAAGACCACAAGATAATTAAATCAGTGATTTCAGTAGCTTCCAACAAGTTCTTTGTGGTTTTTAAGGTCATTATCAGCTACAATGACAGCAACCCACCTCTCATCGACAGATTCTGTTTTTGCATGCCATACCAGGGTCGCTTTTTTACCTGATTTCAAATCTACCTGTTTTGATGGATCTTTGATTTTCAGGTTACTTGTTCTTATGAAGAATTTATGACTTCCACTGCCTTCTATTCTGGCTGTAATTGTAACTTCACCCTTAGACTTTGACTCTTTTGTAACTTCAAAGATAACTGACCTTTCAGCTTTTTCCTGTTCTAATGAAGGGTTGCTAACATCCCGCACAATCCCGATCCATTGACTTACAGGATGTACCCAAACCTCTTTGTATGTCCAGGTGCTCTGTACCGGCCAGTATGGTATGTCACTTTCAGAACGAGTCTGGATACCAACTGGCAAAGCCCCGGTGATATCTCCTGATGAAAGTGTATATAATGGCGTGAAATCATATCCTTCCCCATACATTGTACTCTGTGAAAACGGATTACGACCAGCTACCCATTCAAGCTGATGAACAGCAAGATTTGCCGATTCAGCATCACCACGCAGACGTGCAGCGTAGTTGAGCGATTGCGCCTGAGGGAGAATGGTTCCGAAATGTCCCCTGTAATCCATCCAGACCGGGAAAATACGAAGGTAATATCCTTTACCCATTGGGATCCCGGTCAGAACCTGCTGACGAAACGACTGCCTCCTGCTTTCAGGTACCTGGAGATAGTCTTTGTCAGTATAGATAGAAGCAGGCATTACCATATAAGGTTCGGTGAATTTAACAATAGTTTTCAGGTACTCAGAATGTAAAACTACCGCAGAATACCATTTCATCCAGTCGGGATGATTCGGAAAGGCTTCGCAAAGCAAAGTAAGTGCGGCGATTGGTTCCTGTTCTCTTCCATTATGGCAATAATGCATGATATGTTTTTTTGAAGGACTGGTGTAAAAGAAGCCGTTCAATGGAATGTCCGTTGGTAGGATTTTGCGTTGTTGTGATTCAAGGATGAATTTTGCAAGCTCTATTCCTTTGCGTGCATAACAGCTATCCCCGGTAGCATACCACAATTCCACTGAAGCAAGGATACCGGCAGATGCCACTTCGTGTAGAATATTTCCTGAATCGAAAGTTACACTCCAGGATGCAGTAGAATCCGTTTCTTCATCTAAGACAAGTTTCTCAACAGCAAACTGCCAGTCAGCTTCCGCCATTTTCAGGGAATATACTGCCAGGCGGGGATCTTTCTCTTTTAAGACTCTGTAAGCAATAGCTTCAGCGGATGAAGCTATAAAATTTGATTTGGGAGTATTTTTTGCAATTGATGTAATATCGTCATAATCTCCTATAATTCCGTTTGTTCGTCGGCTGTTTACTGATCCTTCATTCCGGAACCCATCACCAAAACTTGTTTTTAAAATCCAGTTAAGACCCCAACTGGCCTCTTCAATCAATCGTTTATAAAGCAATGAGTCTCCTTCTTTTTTCTTCATTTGTTCTGCGAAGCTGAACATTGCATATACTGCTTCCCCTGTATTACGTAATCCCTGTGTGAAGTCACCTGCGTCGTGCCACCCGCCGTTTATTATTATTCTTTTATCGCCGTGGACACAGGTCCAGTCGCGATGGCATTCCCCATGAACGCCAGGAATTGCCATGCCGCATCGTTCATTATAAAAAAAGTTCAATGCGTTCCATAGGGTTTGTTCCCAGATATCATTATCGATGCGAAACGGTTTCGTAACAGTATAACCTGCTTCAATATGATATGAACCACTTTGTTGAATCTCAGAAAAATCGAGAACCTGGAACTTGCCCAGGTGAGATGTAATTGTCTGAACCGGTTTTTTGAGCACCGTTTGACCTGATTTTTCTTCAACAATACTGAATTCACTGACCTTCAGATCATTTGCTATCGCACTTTTAGGAGAAGCTAACATATACCCGGAATGACTGAATGATATTCGTCCGGGCCAAACAGACCATCCTTCAATATAATCCGGTTCTACTTTTTCAAGTTCAAGATCATCAAAATAAAAAGATAAAGTGTCGGCAGATTCTGGTTCATTCCCCGACATAATTCCTGATATTTCGAGCTTTGATATTTTATCACGAGCGACATTGCCAATTTCCCAGACTACATGATTCCACTCATGGTTTTTCATGTTCACAGTATTCTCGCCCTCCTGTCCGAAAGCTGCTGGCAATTTTTCCCGGCCTTCATTAAAAAGCCTGATTTCAAGCCAGTTCTGATATGCTCCCGGATTATCGGGATAGATCCATAACGATATCCTGTTGAATTTACTCCAGTCTTCATTATCGAAAATCCTTCTGATACCAGCATTTCCCCAACCCCGGCCGTTTTTGGGTCCGGGACTGTTCAATTTTGAAGGGAACTTTACAAGAATCGATTTGCCGCTGCCATGAGATTCTTTATCTGTAAGCTTCAGTTCAGTAACAGTAGTTTCTGATTCAGCTGTTTTAATGGAAGTTCGTGAATCCACTAATGAAATAGCTCCGGTTGAAAAGGGAACCCAATGTTCCAGATTTTCCATACTGTCGAGAACTCTTGTGTCAAGTACTTCTTTGGCAAGCCATCGGGATAATGCAGAATTCTGAAAATTCACTTTTATCGGCACCTGACCTTTCGTTATTAAACTGAGAGCCAGGATAGGAAAAATTATTATGTACCTCATTTCGTTAGTAACATGTGAGTCAATACATATATTATTGGCACAGATCGTCTGACTAAACGACAACCTGACCATTAAAGATAGAATAAAATACTTCCAGAGAAATGATTATAAGGAAGAAACAAAAAATAAGGAGCAGGACAAAAACACAAAGGATGCTCTATTTTAATTCAAAAGATTAATCTTTCGAAGAAAATCATCTGCAGTCTTCAGTATTTCATCATCATAATAGCGTGAATATTTTGTGTTACCATCGCCCAGATAATGTTTCCTTCCCTCGAACATATGCTGTTCAAAATAATTGCCTTCTTTTTCCATGGCAGTTTCAAAAAACTGAACTGTCCATTTAGGAACCTGTTCATCATCGGTTCCATGAAACTCAATCATTGGAGGTAATCCTTTTTTTATATTATGAGCAGGAGAGATGCTCCATATTTTATTTCTGCGATCTCCCAGCAAGCGATCACACCAGCCCTCAACTGCATTTACGCAAGCTGAAAACAATAGAACCGCATTCGGGGAACAGCTAATACTGAGATTATCCGATTTTTCATTGTAATCATCAATCATGGCTGTGCATAATGCAAGATGCCCCCCTGCAGATTGACCTGCTGCAACTATTTTATTTCTGTCGATATGGAATTTTCCGGCATTTTCCCGAACCCAGCGCATTGCTGATTTAGCATCCATTATACATTCAATCGGGCTAATGGTCTTACTCGGGGTTATCCCGTTTTCAATTGACAAACGATAATCTACTGAAAACGTAACAATACCCATTTTCGCATATCGTTCACAGGTTGTAAAAAACTCATTCGGTGTGCCATATGCCCATCCCCCTCCATGAAAGAAAACAATAGCCGTATTATTCTGTTTTTGAAACGTTTGGCCTGTATAAAAGATATCCACTTTAAGTTTAAATGTGTCGATTGTTTTGTAGACGTCCTGGATATGAATAACCTGATCACTTGTTTGCACAGGTCGCTTTCCATCTATGGCAGAATAGGATAAAGGAAATAAATAAAAGAAAATGAAAATAAGTAGGTTTTTCATTGGTCTACAGGACATTAATGATAATTCAATTTTAAGAATCTGGCTAAGTTACCTAGAAAGTCATCCGTTTTCAATTGAAACACCCATCACTTGGCAACTTTGACACACATTAACCGGCTTTGATCTCTGATCAGGAGTTTGCCATCGGCAAGTGCCAGTGGTGCCCAGTTTTGATTTGAAGCTTTTTTATCGCCTGGTTCTGGTTTGAGCAAATCTGATGTTGCAACCGGCTTAAAGGCTGTAGGATCAGGCTCAATAAGATACAGCTTACTGCTTCCATCAGTGCTGAACAGCAAACCATCGGCGAGAATCATGCCACCTTTGTCAAATAATGGTGTCCTTCCGGTTTTCCATTTGATCTGTCCGTCCATACTCATACAAACAAGGCCATCTTTTCTTTCGTTGGTTGTATACTGACCATAGAAATAGCCGTTAACCAGAACTGGCTGCTGCGTATGTGCACCGAAATCAGCATTTTTATAAAGTTCTTTAACGCCGTAGCTGCCATCAGCTTTCTTCTCAACTTTTATCATCGCTGCACCGGCCTGGTATCCGCCTGTAATGAGAATTCTTCCTTCACCGGCATCAACCGGCCCCGGGACTGGAATTCCGCATTGCCAGTTTGTATATTCCCAAAGAATCTTCCCGGTAAGCGGATCAATTCCAACGATTTTCCCGCCACTGGCGTCTGCTCCGCGACCAGCTGAAGCGGTTATCATAACAACATGGCTGGCTCCGCCAATTTTTATGATTGCCGGACTAACATATCCGACTTCTCCAAGAGAAGGTGTCGTCCATTTAACTTTACCGGTGAGTTTTTCATAAGCCACAACTCCTGCTTTAGGAGCCTGAGAAGCCACAATAAGCAAATCACCATAAACAACAGGACACTGAGTAATTGCCCATCTCGGTATTTCGCCGCCACCAAAATCGGTCCAGACGTTCTTATTCCAGACAGGTTTGTGGGTGTTGATGTCTATGCAATAAAGATTACCATAAGGACCGCATGAAAAGATCAGATTTCCGTCTATAGCAGGTACGCTTCGTGAGCCTGGAAACATAACAGATCCGGCAGCAGGATAAGCAAAATTCCATAGTTCTTTTCCACTGGAGAGGTCAAAACATCTCATGTTATCGCCAATCTTATCATCTCTATCCAGTAAATAGACCTTTCCGTCTTTGATAACAGGTCCGCCATAACCTATGCCCACATTGGTAGTCCAGAGCACTTCTGGTCCCTGCTGAGGCCATGTACGTAAAATATTTTTCTGGATTGACACACCATTTCTGTTGGGTCCGAAATACTGAGGCCAGTCTTGTGCATAGATATTCGATATGCAAACTAATAAGACAATAGTCGGTATAAACATCTTGCATAGCTTCATTTTCCGTACTCCTTTCATTTTAAATTTAATATTTAATGATTTAGAATCTCAAGTTTCTAAGATAGAAACTATTATACAATAGTTTAACAGTTTTTAGACACACCGGGTAGAATTTTATTATTTTTTAACAAATTAATTTTCACGTGCGGTGTCCAATTACCCAGTTATCAGATAATATAAACAACTTATGACATTTTGATAACTAGCGATTTATCAATTTCGCATTACCACCTGAATATCTATCACCTTGAACCTTGATTTTTGATGATCCGGTGTTTATTTCCTGAAGTTCCTCAGATGAGAGTTTTACTGTTGCAGCTCCGAGATTCTCGTTTAACCGATGCAACTTTGTAGTGCCCGGAATCGGAACTATCCACGGTTTTTGCGCCAGTAACCATGCGAGTGCAATCTGAGCGGGTGTAACATTTTTTCGTTTGGCAACTTCTGTCAGCAAATCAACAAAAGCCATATTTGCTTTAAGATTTTCTGCCGATAAACGAGGTACAGTGCTTCGGAAGTCTTTACTGTCGAAAGTTGTGTTTTTGTCCATTTTCCCTGTCAGGAAACCCTTACCAAGCGGACTGAATGGTACAAAGCCAATTCCAAGTTCTTCCAGAGTGGGGAGTATTTCTTCTTCAGGTTCCCGCCACCACAGAGAATATTCGCTCTGAAGTGCTGTAACAGCTTGTTCAGCATGAGCTCGGCGGATTACCTTCACACCCGCTTCGGAAAGTCCGAAGTGTTTCACTTTTCCTTCTTTTATAAGGTCTTTCACTGCACCTGCAACGTCTTCAATTGGAACATTTGGGTCAACCCGATGCTGGTAGAATAAATCAATGACTTCTACCTTCAGTCTTTTGAGCGAAGCCTCAGCAACTTGTTTGATATGCCCAGGGCGACTGTCAAGTGCAGAAGCACCGGTTGTGTCGAAGCCAAACTTTGTGGCAATCACCACTTTCCCGCGAAAGGGAGCCAGAGCTTCTCCTACGAGTTCTTCATTAATATACGGTCCGTAAGCTTCAGCTGTATCGAAAAAAGTAACTCCGCTTTCCACTGCTTTGTGAATAAGTGTAATCATCTCCTTCTTATCGGCAATAGTTCCGTAGCCAAAGCTCATTCCCATACAACCAAGTCCAAGGGCAGAGACTTCCAGGTCGCTTTTCCCTAATTTGCGTTTTTGAATTTTTGTTTCCATAATTATACGTTATAATTAAAGTACAAAGATAAATCTGAAACAAATCATAAAATAACTAAAACAAAACAATAAATTACGAAAATCAAACATTTCTGAACTTCAAGGGACTTATCTGAACATGCTTTTTAAAGAAGTTATTGAAATGGGTCACTTCTGTAAAACCCAAAGCATATGCAATTTCAGAGACGCTCCAATGACTATGCTTTAACAGGATTTTTGATTCCTGCAAAATGCGTTCAGCTATAACCTGAGATGTTGTTTTTTGTGTTGTCTCTTTTATTGATCTGTTTAGATGGTTTACATGAATGTTTAACTGGTTTGCAAAATCAGATGCTGAACGCAGGTTGAATCTCTGGTGCAGGTCGTCAATGGGGAACTGACGCTCCAAAAGTTCTAAAAATAAAACCGAAATTCTTTTGGCAGCGTTTATTTGTTGCTTATCAAAATTTGTTGTTGGCTGAAGTTTCAATGCAAAATGAAGCAGTTCAAAAACCAGATTCCTTAATACATCGTATTTATGTTGATATTCAGAATTGATTTCTTCAAACATCCGTTCGTAAATGGCAGCAGATTTTTCTACCTGTTCATCCGATAATTCAAATATATGTGTACCGTTTGGCTGGAATACTGAATATTGATTCAGGTCTCCGTATTGATGGAAAAAATGTTGATTGAAAATACAAAAGAAACCGTTCCGGACGGTATCAAGATGTTCCCATTTATAAGGTATCTGGGGATTGGAAAAGGAGAGTGCCTGTTTTTTAACCTCCACAACTATATCGGCATAATGGACCTGGCTGTTTCCCTTTACAAGCATTATTTTATAAAAATCACGCCGTTTATGGTACAGGCTGAGCCTTGTCCCCGACAAAAGGCTCTAAGTTGAAGACATTAAAATGCCCGATTTCATTTTTTAAATTATCCGGCATCCAGTCAAATTTTCTTTTATAAAATTCTTCTATTGTTTCAATCTTTTCCATGCCTGCAAAATTACAAATTTCAAATAAAATATCATAAAGTACGGGCCATACCATGGCATGATTCTACATAATAACCTGATCCTGAGCCTAGTGCCTCGCCATGGCGAGGTCTGAACATATCATCTGTTTATTTATTAGAGGATTTCACAATACAAAGAACGATGGTTGCTGAGAATCTTTATAACAAATTTCAAAGCATTAATTACGACTTTCAAACAATTTGAATATATTCACTTTTATCCAACTTTACTTTAAAACCATATTGACATAGTATGAAATGAAAGAGGGTGTCTCAAAAGGGCACC
>PLNT01000003.1:186188-186641 GCA_003141895.1 Bacteroidales bacterium
TATAAGGGAGGAGGATGCTCAAGTTATCATCCCCGTTTACTACTTAAGCTTCTGGTATATGGTTATCTTTCTAACCAATACTCCAGCCGTAAAATAGAACAGGCAACAAAGCAGAATATACATTTTATGTGGCTTAGCGCAATGAGCTATCCTGATCACAACACTATAAATCGTTTTCGGGGTGACAGGTTAAATGGTGTTTTGAAGGAGATTTTCAGTCAGGTAGTTTTGTTACTGGTTGAGAAAGGAATAATAACATTGAAGGAAGCTTATCCTGATGGGACCAAGATCGAGGCTAATGCTAATCGCTACACTTTTGTCTGGGGGCGCAGCATAAGTAAGAGCAAGGAGAGGATAAAGAAACAGCTGGATGAATTATGGAGATATGCTGAATCTGTAGCCAGGGAAGAGCTTGAGAATAATGAACCAGGTAGCTTTGAAAAGATCGATCAG
>PLNT01000021.1 GCA_003141895.1 Bacteroidales bacterium
ACGGCCATGCCCTTTAGGGGGGAAGGAGGGCGATTAAAATCTAATTAATGTATCTTTGTCAGGAAAGGATGAATTTTAAATAAGTAGTGTAATTATGAACCGTATATCTTTAAAATTTAAAACAGTTTTTTCCCTTTTCCTCTGTATTTCTGTATTTCCTTCCGCCAGAAGTCAGGATATTCAAACATCTCCAAAAAAAATTTCCTTACTATTTATAGGCGATATTATGGGTCATGATGAACAGATATGGTCAGCCGAAAACAGGGAAACCCATACCTTTAATTATGATGAAGTATTCAAATATATTAAACCGGTTATAAGCGAAGCAGATATTGCTATTGCAAATTTTGAAGTCACACTCTCCGGACCACCATACATGGGATATCCACAGTTCAGTTCCCCTGCTGATCTTGCTTCTGCATGTAAAAATGCAGGTATTGATTATCTTGTTACAGCTAATAATCATACAGCAGACAGGGGTAAAAAAGGAATAATCAGCACTATCACAAAACTCGACAGCATAGGAATTCCTCATACCGGTACCTTTCTCAATGCCTCTGCACGCGACAGCCTTTCTCCTCTTATGATTTACAAAAACGGTACTTCAGTAGCCCTGATAAATTATACTTTCAGCACAAACGGATTACCTGTGCCTGAACCTGTGATCGTAAACATGCTTGATAAAGAATCGATCACGAAAGATGTGGAAAAAGCTAAGAATAAAAAAGCTGATATAATTATTCTCTTTTTGCACTGGGGAACAGAATATGATACAATTCCTTCAAGAGATCAAACAGATATGGCAAGATATTTCCGATCAATTGGTGTTAATCTGGTAATAGGATCACATCCTCACGTGATCCAGAAAATGATAATGAACAGGGATTCAACAACAAAAGAAAATAAACTTGTGGTCTACTCTCTGGGTAATTTTATATCGAATCAGCGTAAACCAAAAACCGACGGAGGATCGGTTGTAAGAGTGGAACTTACGAAAGACGGCGATAAATATGGTGTTTCTAATGCTGGATATTATCTTACATGGGTCTATACTCCAATTGTAAATTACAGGAAAAAATTCTTTATTCTGCCTTGTTCAGAGTTTGAAGATAAACCTGATTTTTTCGATAAACCTGAAGCGTTCTCGCTGATGAAAAAATTCATCAGCGATTCAAGAAAACTTCTTAATGAACAAAATGTTAACGTAAAAGAGTTCATTTTTAACGGCGAAGCGTGGGTGCTGAATAATTAGTTTTTTTCCTGCCACTAAGACACAAAGTCACCAGGTAACACCAAATTATTTCCTGCTGGTATTATCTTGGTGAACCCTTTGAGTCTTTGTGCCTTGGTGGCAAAATTAACCTGAACAAGAGATTTGTATTCGGATCAGGAATAATTTCTGTAATCTCCTGTGTTTTAATAGTTTTTATTGTAATTCTTTCAGATACCGGAATTTTGAGCAAATAAGAACTCTTTGAATCTTTTATTTGCAATTCAATATCAAAACTAAACAAACGATTCTGTGTCTGCTCAATTATTATATCAATAAATCCCTTCTTATCCGCATTAATTGATTTGATCTTCAAATCAGGCTGACCGGCAACAAAAAGCCACTGTTTGAAAAAACTGTTCAAATCCTTTCTGCTTGCTTTCTCCATTTCTCTCTGAAAATCTATTGTAAGTGCATTTTTATCTCTGAATTTTTCATAATATGACTTCATCCCTTGCCAAAATACCTCGTCCCCGAGCTCCCTTCTTAACATATGCAGAACCCATGCTCCTTTTTGATACGTATTATGATTCAGCAATTTCATCAGATCCGTTACTGTTGTATCCACTATTGGTCCTGGTTTACGTAAATATAAACTGATCACACTATCCCTAGCTGTTTTCATTGTTTCATCAAACTTCTCCTTACCATAAGTCTTTTCCTGATATACCGCGGTCAGGTAAGTGGCAAATCCTTCACTGAGCCATATATGATGCCAGTCATTTTCAGTAACTGAATTCCCAAACCATTGATGAGCAATTTCATGAGCCATAAGATTCTCAGCTTTGCCTTTACCGGTGACAGAATTTTCAGAATAGAAAATACACCCTGCATTTTCTAATCCTCCAAAAATTGTTTTTGATTGAACATTTGCAAGTTTCTCGTATGGGTATGGTCCTAAAAGCTTGCAATAAAATGCCAATGGTTTCATCCCTGCCGAATAATCATTAAACCCTTCTGTTCTGTTTTCAGCGAAAACCCAGCTCCAGACCGGAGTACCATTTATGTTTCCTTCTAACCTGGAAGCAAAATTTGCAATTCCGATTGCCATGACCTTAGTAGCAAGAGGAACATCTTCCTTCCAGTGAGTTAGTTTTGTGTGGTGAGGCATACAGCTTTCCTCGACCAGTTGACCGCTTCCTACAACTTCATAATGATCGGGCGAGGTGACTTTAAAATCCACAGTCGCTTTATCGTAGGGATGATCAATGCATGGAAGCCAGTTACGGGCCCGGTCCGGCCAGTTGTCTGCAAAGAAAGTTCTCATTCCGAATTTATTATCCGATATTATCAATCCATCACCTGGTACTCCGGAGTAATCGATAGATACAATACCCTGTGTATCAGGCCTTACTGAATCTGTGAATGTTATAATAATCTTGTTATCAATGTGAGTCCATATAAGTGATCCTTTATCAAAGCTCACATTTTGCACACTCATTCCTCTGCCGTCAATGCTTTTATTCTTCAAATCAAAAGCAAGAGTTTTGATGGCTCCGACAAAATGTAACGTTATCTCACTATGTCCTAAAATAATATTATTTGTATCATTCACAGATATTGAAAAATTGTAATTTAAAATATCAACTGAATAATTTCGTTTATATCCATCATTGCCTTCAACTGTGATGAAGGAATACAGGAAAAAAACAATTGATGATATTATCTTCATATTGTGTTGCTTCATAATTTCTAAATAAAAATTCAATACTTTTTTACCGTCATGCAATTTATCTTGAATTTGCTATAAATTACTAGCTTTGCATAAAATAAAATGCTCGCAATGAATTACGATTATAATACTCAGAGGAAAAGAATGGCTCTGCCGGAATATGGAAGAAATGTTCAGAAAATGGTTGATCATATAAAGACTATTGAAGACAGGACAGAGAGAAATCGTGCTGCAAAGACCATTATCTCAATCATGGGTAATCTTAATCCCCATCTTCGCGATGTCGGCGATTTTAAACATAAATTATGGGATCATCTTGCGCTGATTGCAAGTTTTGAGCTCGACATTGATTCACCATATCCAGTACCTGAACCATCGAAGTTCATTGAGAAACCAAAGCAGGTTCCATATAAACAGGGTGATATAAGGTTTCTTCACTATGGACGCATTATTGAACTCATGATCGATGCAGCAGTTGAAATGAATGAAGGACCAGAGAAGGAGTACCTTACGACTTTGATTGTCAATCAGATGAAAAAATCGTACATTACCTGGAACAGAGGGCAGGTAGCCGATGAGGTCATAATTAAAGATATGAAATTATTATCTAAAGGGAAACTGTTAATGACCGAGGGAGTAAGAATTCTTGAAGTCAGGGAACTTATTCCTCCTGTAAAAAGGAAACCTCTTGGAAAACCTCATGGCAAACAGCAGAATAAACAATTCGTTAAGAAAAAAGGACACAGCCGACATTAATGAGTACATTCATTGTTCAGGGAGGTAAATCTCTCAAGGGAGAAATAACACCTCAGGGAGCGAAAAATGAAGCTTTGCAGGTAATCTGTGCAACTCTGCTGACTTCAGAAAAGATAACAATCCGGAATGTTCCTGACATAAGCGACGTGAATATGCTGATCGAACTGATTGGCTGCATGGGCGTCAATGTCAAAAAAGAATCCTCATCTATAGTAAGCTTTGAAGCGGTCGATGTCAACCTCGATTATCTTCAGACAAGTGAATTCAGGAAACAGAGCTCAAGCCTGAGAGGCTCTATCATGATTGTAGGACCACTCCTTGCACGCTTTGGCAAAGCATTTATTCCTAAACCCGGAGGTGATAAAATCGGCCGGCGCAGAGTCGATACACATTTCACCGGATTCCAGAAGCTTGGGGCACGTTTTGAATTTGATTCCTCTGACCCGTTTTTTAAAGTTGAAGCACCCTCACTAACAGGCACATATATGCACCTTGATGAGGCGTCGGTCACCGGCACGGCAAATATTATTATGGCTGCAGTTCTTGCCAGGGGTCGGACAACTATATACAATGCTGCCTGTGAACCATATGTCCAGCAACTCTGCAGAATGCTCGTTTCAATGGGAGCAAAAATTAATGGCATTGGTTCAAACCTGCTTTATATCGACGGAGTTACAGGTCTTAGCGGATGCACCCATACCATTCTTCCCGATATGGTAGAAATCGGATCATTTATCGGAATGGCAGCCATAACCGAATCAGAAATAACAATTAAAAATACTTCATACGAAAATCTTGGTATTATTCCTGACTCATTCCGGCGTCTTGGTATTAACTTCGAACGAAGAGGTGATGATATTTTTATCCCAAGCCAGAAACACTATGAAATAGAAACCTTCATTGACGGATCAATAATGACTATTTCTGATGCTATCTGGCCAGGACTGACTCCCGACCTGCTCAGTGTATTCCTTGTCGTTGCTACTCAGGCAAAAGGGGCTGTTCTGATTCATCAGAAAATGTTTGAAAGCCGTTTGTTTTTTGTGGATAAACTAATAGACATGGGTGCGCAGATTATTCTTTGCGATCCTCACAGGGCCACTGTAATCGGTCAGGACAAAATGATCAGATTAAAAGGTACTGTTATGTCATCACCCGATATCAGGGCCGGGGTAGCTCTTCTTATTGCTGCTCTCTCTGCAGAAGGCAGAAGTGTCATCCATAATATCGAACAGATCGATCGGGGGTATCAGAATATTGATAGCAGGCTCAATGCCCTGGGAGCGGATATTCAAAGAGTCTGACCAGATTGGTTGAGATTGCTTCGCTTTGCTCGCAATGACGAAGTAAGTAATCAAGATCAGTTAGGGATTGAGCCAAATCTGATAAAATGCAGAGTCATTGCGAGAAGCGAAGCGACGAAGCAATCTCTTGATCCAGAGTCAGAACCTTCTAATAAGGGGCCGTTAAGCCTTTAGTTCCTCTGCCAATTTGTCAAATATTTAGGGTTGGCAGGCCTTTTGTTAATTATGATATGAAATTGAAATTATGGTGTAATGATGAAAAGAAAGTTTAAGGAACAGGAGGAAACAACACAAAATAGTATTGACAAATCAATTGAGAATAAAGAAAATACTTATAATCCTGATAACACCAGCGCAGATTCCGAACTGAACGGACCAATTAAAACCAATCCGGAAAACGGGGAGTTTGAAGAGTTGAATGCTGACAAAATGGTGCTTGAAGTTAAGGCTGCCGAAGAAAAACTGGCAGAAATGCAGGATAAGTATGTTCGTCTTTCTGCTGAATTTGACAATTACAGGAAAAGGACTCTTCGTGAAAAAATGGATTTATCCAAGTATGCGGGGGAAAATCTGTTCCTTGATATCATTCCCCTTATGGATGATTTTGAGCGCGCTTTAAGACATATGGATACTGCCCCGGATTGCGTCGCTATGAAAGATGGAATTGACATTATTTACGGTAAATTCAGTGAATTTCTCAAACAGAATGGAGTAAAGGAAATAGAATCGCTTAATAGTAATTTCAATGTTGACCTTCATGAGGCTGTTGCTAAAGTTCCGGTTGAGGAACCTGAAAGAAAAGGAAAAGTAATTGATGTCGTTGAAAAGGGTTATTATTTACAGGACAAAGTTTTACGGTTTTCAAAAGTAATAGTAGGAGAATAAAACCAAATCAGAACGGTTAATTAGTGGCTGATTACAATAAAATTCAATAGGGATGGGAAAAAGAGATTACTATGAGGTGCTTGGATTATCGAAAGAGGCCAAAAAGGAAGAAATAAAGAAAGCTTACAGAAAGCAGGCCTTGAAATATCATCCTGATAAGAATCCTGGTGATAAGGCCTCTGAAGAAAATTTCAAGGAAGCAGCTGAAGCTTATGAAGTGTTGAGTAATGATGAGAAGAAAGCCCGTTATGATCGTTATGGCCACGCCGGCCTTGGAAACAATGGTGGAGGATTCTCAGGCCAGGGAATGACAATGGATGACATTTTCTCTTCATTCGGTGATATTTTTGGAGATGCTTTTGGCGGTTTTGGAGGTTTCGGTGGTGCAAGACGCGGTCGAAGAATAAACAAGGGAAGTAATTTACGGGTAAAAGTAAAGCTCACCCTCCAGGAAGTGGCAAACGGGGCTGAAAAAAAAATCAAGGTTAACAAATATGATATCTGCGACACTTGTGCTGGAACCGGAGCAGCAAGTGCATCGAGCATTTCGACCTGTGCAACATGCCATGGATCAGGCCAGGTTACCAGGCTCACAAACACTATGTTAGGCCAGATGCAGACTACTTCGGTCTGCCCTTCATGTGGTGGGGAAGGAAAAACAATTACAAAAAAATGTACCACCTGTTATGGTGAAGGAGTTGTACAAAAAGAAGATATTATCAAAATCACTATTCCAGCAGGTGTCGGCAAAGGAATGCAGATGACCGTGAGCGGTAAAGGTAATGCACCGCGCCGGGGCGGGGAAAACGGTGATCTTATCGTTGTAATTGACGAGGAAGAACATCCCGAACTCATAAGGGAAGGCAATGATTTGATTTATAATCTATTTATTAGTATACCCGACGCAGTATTAGGAACTCATGTTGAAGTTCCTACTGTCGACACCAATGTTAAGATAAAAATTGAGCCCGGTACACAACCAGGTAAGATCCTGCGCCTTCGCGGGAAGGGATTGCCCGAAGTTAACGGATATGGACGCGGCGATCTGCTGGTTAATGTCAACGTGTGGATTCCTAAAAGTATGAGCAAAGAGGAATTAAAGGTCTTTGAGAAATTTAAAGATTCTGAATCCTTTATTCCGGCTCCCGATAAAAACGATAAGGACTTTTTCGAAAGAATGAAAGGGTACTTTGAATAGGAATCATAAGGTTTAACCCCGGGAGATTCCTCATTCCGCTGCGCTACATTCGGAATGACAAGTTATTTTGAGGAAGATAGAGGAAGGGTTGGAAGTTTGCTGAGCAAATCGCCAACCCTTCCTCTATAATAACCCCCATGAATTGTCATCCCGAGCGCCAGCGAGGGATCTCCAAAAGTAATAGACCGAATCTACAATAAAGCCGACGAGCTCACCAACGGTAATCTCTTATCTTATTTCGATGTTGAGTTTCCCGGAGTTTTTTTATATTTACACGTCTATTGAAAATATATTAAAACAAAATCTCTTATGGCACTTTTTGAAGCAAAGAATGTCACTAAACAATACGGTAATCAGCTGGCACTCGATAATGTAAGTATTTCTGTTCCGGAACAATGCATTTACGGGCTACTGGGCCCAAACGGAGCCGGAAAAACCACTCTTATCAGGATTATTAATCAGATTACGGGACCCGATTCAGGCGAGTTATTTCTGAATGGCAAAAAGCTGATGCCTTCCGATGTTCAACTTATAGGCTATCTTCCTGAAGAGAGGGGCTTATATAAAAAAATGAAGGTGGGCGAACAGGCTCTGTATTTTGCTCAGTTAAAAGGTCTCCCGAAAGCTGAGGCCATGAAAAGGCTGAAATACTGGTTTAAAAAACTTGAAATCATAGACTGGTGGGGTAAAAAAGTTGAAGAACTTTCAAAAGGGATGCAACAAAAAGTTCAGTTTGTAATCACTATTCTTCATGAACCAAAACTTCTAATTTTCGATGAGCCGTTTACAGGATTTGATCCCCTGAACACAAAAATTATAAAAGATGAAATACTTTTTCTGAGGGATAGAGGAGCAACTATAATTTTTTCGACTCATAACATGGAATCAGTAGAAGAGCTTTGCGATAATATCACTCTCATCAATAAGGCAAAAACAATTCTTGAGGGAAGCGTTCATGAAATAAGAAGAAGATGGGCTGCGAATGAATATGATCTGGTCTTTGAAGGTGATGTGACAATTGAAGGAAATGGATATTACAACATTCTGAAACAGCAGACAGATACTAAAAAAAGTGCAATCAGATTGAAAACTACAAGCGAAATAAATACGAACGAGATCCTTCAGATTGTTATGAAATCGGGCAATATCATTTCATTTAACCCGGCTTTGCCTTCGATGAATGAGATCTTTATCAGGGTAATTGAAGCCCGTAATTAAATCCTGATATTAACTTCGAAACCTTCCAAATATGAATAAGATATCTGTAATTATTAAAAGAGAATACATAACCAGGGTCAGAAAAAAATCATTCATCATAATGACCATTCTTGCTCCGGTTCTGATGGCAGCCATCATCATAGTACCTACCCTGCTTATGATGAATCAAAGCGGTGAATTTAAAAAAATTGCTGTCGTTGAAGACAATTCCGATCTTTTTCAAGGTGTTATAAAGAATACTAAAGATGCCGAATTTGTATATCTGCCAAACACAAAAGTTGACGATCTTAAAAAAACTTTCGAGACTTCGGGCTACTATGGAATTCTGTATATTTCTCCCGAGCTGATACATACCCCGAATGCAGTTTATATGATCTCAAAAAAACAACCTCCGATCGGACTTCTTCAATATATTGAAAACTCACTCAAAAAGGAAATTGAACGTCAGAAGTTATTAGCATACAAGATTGAAAATCTTGATGATATAATGAAAAGCGTTGAGACAAATGTTTCTGTACAGACAAAAAAGCTCGATGAATTCGGAATGGAAAAAGGCACCAGTACGGGTATTGCGATGGCACTTGCCTATTTACTTGGATTCCTTATGTATATGCTGGTTTTCATTTTCGGTGCCCAGGTAATGAGAGGTGTAATTGAGGAAAAAACGAGCCGGGTAGTAGAAGTTATAATTTCTTCAGTAAAACCTGTACAGCTAATGATGGGTAAAATAATCGGTATTGCTCTTGTTGGTCTTACCCAGTTTATGATATGGATATTTCTCACTGTCGGAATTGTTACAGTTCTGAAAACAACGATTCTTCCTAAAACAAATATAACAGAGGTATCACAGGTGATGCCTCAGAGTATGATGTCAGGAAATCAGCAGGCCACGGGAACAAAGCAGGTTTCAGAAATGTCACCACAGGTTGCTGAATTCTCAAAGATGTTCGATAGCGCAATGAATCAGCCCTGGGGATTGATAATATTCTGTTTTGTCTTTTATTTTGTGACCGGATACCTTCTTTATGCTTCAGTATTTGCCGCAATAGGATCGGCGGTTGACAATGAAACTGAAACTCAGCAATTCATGCTTCCCGTTACAATACCTATTATACTTGGATTGATGGTGGCAATGGGAACAATGCAGAATCCCGAAAGCCCATTATCATTCTGGTGCTCCATCATACCACTTACTGCACCTATAGTAATGATGGCCAGGATCCCATTCGGAGTTCCATACTGGCAGATAGCTGTTTCAATGGCAATTATGCTGATAACTTTCGCTTCGTTTGTATGGATGGCAGCAAAGGTGTACAGAACAGGTATACTTATGTATGGAAAGAAAACTTCGTGGAAAGAGATGTGGAAGTGGCTGAGGTATAGCGGATAGATGGCTCAGAGCTCAGGGCCCAGGGCAAATCCGTGTTCTTAGCTCGGCGAAGTCTTCAGACTTCGTCGCAATATTTTAAAAGCGAAGTTTAAAAACTTCACTTAGCATTTCAGAAGAACTCGAGTTGATTTAATATAAGGAACATGTCGAAAATATTAGTCATTGATGATGAGCGGGCTATCAGGAATACACTGAAAGAAGTTCTGGAATATGAAAAACATGAAGTGGACCTGGCAGAGGACGGACCAAAAGGACTTGAATTATTTTCTGCCAATTCATATGATATTATTCTCTGCGACATCAAAATGGCTAAGATGGATGGCATTGAAGTTCTTGGGAAAATTATAGAAATTTCATCGGACACTCCTGTAGTAATGATCTCCGGACATGGTAACATAGATACAGCGGTTGAAGCAATAAAGAAGGGAGCATACGATTTTCTTGAAAAACCTCTCGACCTGAACAGGCTTCTTATCACAATCCGTAATGCCATGGATAAATCCACCCTCATTACCCAGACTCAGGTGCTGAAGAATAAGGTGAGCAAGATGTACGAAATTGTAGGTGAATCGGAGGCTATTGAGAAAGTGAAAAGTATGATCGACAAGGTTGCTCCCACCGAAGCAAGGGTCCTGATAACCGGATCGAATGGGACTGGTAAAGAACTGGTAGCCCATCAGATACACGAAAAAAGCAGCAGGGCAAAAGGCCCTTTTATTGAAGTCAATTGTGCAGCTATACCATCGGAACTTATTGAAAGTGAACTTTTTGGTCACGAGAAGGGTTCCTTTACCTCCGCCATAAAGCAAAGGATTGGTAAATTTGAACAGGCAAACGGGGGAACACTCTTTCTCGATGAAATTGGTGACATGAGCTTATCAGCCCAGGCTAAAGTTTTACGTGCTCTTCAGGAAAATAAAATCAGCAGGGTTGGATCAGACAAAGATATTCATGTAAATGTGCGGGTCATTACGGCAACAAATAAGAATATCAGGAAAGAGATAGAAAATAATAATTTCCGTGAAGATTTATATCACCGGCTTAGTGTAATTCTTATTAATGTTCCTACCCTGAATGAAAGAGAAGCTGATATTCCAATCCTGGCAGAATATTTTAATTCATTGATCTGCAGTGAATACGGAATGAGTAAAAGGATCGTTAAAGAGGATGCATTAAATGAACTTCAAAAGATCCGATGGACAGGTAATATAAGGGAATTCAGAAACGTTATTGAAAGACTTATAATACTTTGCCCTGTCGAAATTACGGGTAATGATGTTCTGACTTATGCAAAACCTGTTTCAGGTAGTAATATCTAGAAAATAAATAAGGGGGTCTGCTTATGTACCGGATTGAAAAAGATAGTTTAGGCAATAAAAAAATCCCATCTAATGCCTTGTATGGCATTCATTCGGAAAGAGCAAGAGAAAATTTTCCGGGTAATTCTCTTTTTCCTGTTGAATGGTACAAATCTGTTGGGATCACTAAACTGGCCTGTTATAGTACTTACAGGAAGTTCCGGGTAGCATCGGAGGATAAATTGGGAAAGAATCTTCCTTTTAAGATTATTCATGATGACATTCTAAATGCTCTTATTGCATCATCAAAGGAAGTCACTGACGGACTGCATTTTGAGCATTTTATAATTCCAGGTATCCAGGGAGGTGCAGGAACGAGTATTAACATGAATATCAATGAAATAATTACAAATTCAGCACTTTTAAAATGCAGGCACAAAGCTGGAGAATACATTTTTATTGATCCTCTTGAGCATGCGAATATCTATCAGTCAACAAATGATGTAATCCCTACTGCGCTCACCGTAGCAGTAATGAGACTACTACAGTCTCTCGAGGAAAAAATAAATTTATTGAGGCAAAAGGTTGAGGAATTTGAAAAGAAAACCCGCGAGAATCTGCGTCAGGGTTATACCCAGATGCAGGCAGCTGTGCCGTCATCGTTTGGCCTTTTATTCAGTACATATAATGAGGCTCTGTCCCGCGACTGGTGGAGAGTATCGAAATGTTCCGAGAGAATCAAACAAGTTAATCTCGGTGGCGGTGCAATTGGTACCGGATTATCGTTGCCGCGTTTTTTCATAATGGAAGTGGTGCCTGAACTTCGTGATCTTACAGGTCTTCCGCTTGCTCATAGTGAGAACCTGTCGGATGCAACATCAAATATGGATAAATGGGTCGAGATTCATGCTACCCTGAAGGCTCATGCCGTTAACCTTGAAAAAATGACTTCCGACTTACGTATTCTTGCATCAGATCTTACAGGGGACAAAATTATCTCAATCCCCGACCGTCAGGTTGGAAGCTCAATTATGCCCGGGAAAATTAATCCGGTCATTCCTGAATTCGTCATTTCCTCTTCTCATAAAATATATGCAAACGATGTACTTATCTCATCGTTGAGCGGGCAGGGAACACTCGAGCTGAATGCGTACCTCCCGGCCATAGGGTGTGCTGTAATTGAAAGCATTAATTTGCTAATTGCATGTGATATTACTTTACTAAACAATCTTTTCGCAGGGCTTATCATCAATGAAACAGCAGGTTATGAAGTTGTTATCAATAATCCATCAATCACTACCGCATTAAGTCCTAATATCGGCTATCACAAGGCAGCTGAGCTCGCTTCCCTGATGAAAGAAAAGAAGATCAGCATCTTTGAAGCCAACGGTATTCTAAAGCTGATTGACGAAACAAAACTCAAATCCATTCTGGAACCCGGAAATCTCTTGAAATTAGGTTTTTCGCTGGATGATCTTTAATCTGCGAATATCACTTCCAAAGAATTTAAGTCCCTCTCCCTTGGGGCATAGCCGTCAAGCTAA
>PLNT01000034.1:0-39041 GCA_003141895.1 Bacteroidales bacterium
TTAGCTTGACGGCCATGCCCTTAGGGGGGCAGGGGGGCCCTGGAGTTGAGAATTTCTGTTACTTTTGGTAGATTTTTAATATTATGTCTGAAAAAAGAAAAGTCTGGCACTGGCTGGCGTTTGGGATCCTTTCCCTGATATGGGGAACCAGTTATATACTAATGAAAAAGGGTCTTGAATCATTTTCTCCGCTGCAGGTCGGAGCTTTGAGGATTTTTATAACATTTATCTGCCTGCTCCCTCTTGCGTTGAAACATTTTAAACACCTCAACCGGACTAACATATTCTCAATCACTATTATTGGATTGTTCGGAAGTGTAATTCCTGCATTTCTTTTTCCTCTTGCCGAGACTAAAATCAGCAGTTCACTTGCAGGTATGCTCAACTCTCTAAGCCCTGTCTTTACACTGTTGTTTGGCATATCTATCTACAATCGGAAATTAATAAAAACACAGGTTGCCGGAGTGTTTCTTGGATTAGTCGGAGCTACCGGATTACTTTATACCGGATCATTCACTTTTAATCTATTTGGACTTTTTGTTGTTCTGGCAACGGTCCTCTCCGGAATAAGTTCAAATGAAGTAAGCAGGGTGAAAGGGCTGAACGGAATCAGGATAACCGCCCTCTCTTTCTTTGTAACCAGCCCTGTGGCAATTATTTACCTGTTGTTCTCAGATTTTTCAGTGCCAATACATACTGAAAACTGGGTGAGAAATCTGTGTTTCATAGGAATTCTGGCAGCTCTTGGAAGTGCAATAGCCCTGCTTATCTACTATCTGCTTATCAGAGATTCATCTCCCATTTTTGCATCGTCGGTTTCATATTTCATATCAATTGTTGCTACTATGTGGGGACTCGCAGATAATGAGCACTTTTCTTCATCAATGATTATCTCAATTGTTTTTATTTTTGCCGGAGTATTTATAATTAACAAACCTGACTTTTTTAGAAAAAAGAGTCCAATTTCAGATGAATAAATATACCCTGGTTAGTCTGTCAGTTATTGGAGGGATACTCTCAGGATTGGCATGGACAAGCTGGTGCTCGGGTCTTGTTCTTCTGATCGCTTTTGTTCCTTTTTTCCTGATTGAAAACTTTCTTTTTGAGAATCCCAAAAGATTTTCTCCTGATGCTTTTTTTATCTACATCCTCCCTGGATTTGTAATCTTCAGCATCATTTCACTCGGATGGATGAGAATTGCGAGTATTACCGGAGCAATTTGTGTGATAATGGGGTTATCTTTTCTCATGTCTTTCACTACATGGCTCGCACATATTGTTCGCCTCAGGGCAGGGAACTTAGCAGGAATTATTACTCTGATAGCATTCTGGCTCAGCTATGAGTATATAAGTCTGAACATAAATATTATTTCGCCCTGGTTAAACCTGGGCAACGGACTTTCAAAAGATATACTGTTTATTCAATGGTATGAATATACGGGAACTGGAGGCGGTTCGTTATGGATTCTCACTTCAAATCTTTTACTGACAATAATTCTGGTGAATTCTCTGACAAGAAAAAGAAGAATTGTTAAGTATATCGTAATCTGGCTGATGATAATTATAATACCATCAGCTATCTCATTCTGCAGGTATTATACCATAAAGCAAAACACAATGGAACCCTCAGAAGTGGTGATCATTCAACCAAATACAGATCCCTATACTGAAAAGTTCACCATCCCCTTTGTTGATCAATTGAAAAAAGTAATAACACAGGCAAATTCGGGAATTACAGAAAAAACGCGTTGGGTCATAACCCCTGAAACAACTATTGACGACCCGGCTAATCTTGACGACCTAGCCAATGATAAATATATTAAGATGTTTAAAGAAATGATATCACATTATCCTGATATAAACATAGTTACAGGACTGGTTACGTACCGGCTCTATCCTAAAATGGAAGAGGCACCTACTGTCAGTGCGAGAAAGATAGATGCATCCGGGTCGTATTATGACCATTTCAATTCTGCCGTTCAGATTAACAGCGGATATTTTTTAAATGTATACCACAAATCCAAACTTGTACCGGGAATTGAAATGCAGTTTTCAAATGGTCCGGGGAGATTTATTACAAGAATATTACCTTATCTTGGCGGTACAAAATGGGGTTATGGCATGCAGAAAGAACGGGCATGTTTCACCCATAGTTCAACCTCAATGAAAGTAGCTCCGGTTATCTGTTATGAGTCTGTATTTGGGAAATTTGTTGCAGACTATATTAAAAAAGGAGCCGAAGCTATCTTTATTATTACAAATGACGGCTGGTGGAAAAACACAATTGGATATAAGCAACACTTAGACTTTGCATCATTAAGAGCAATTGAAACAAGAAGACCGGTCGCCAGAGCTGCCAATACCGGTGTATCGTGCATTATTGATATAAGAGGCAAAAGAACCATTGAGACAGATTGGTGGAGAAAATCAGTAATAAAAGGAAATATCTGTCCCGAAACCAGGATAACTTTCTATGTAAAACATGGGGATTATCTTCTGCAGATAGCTAGCTGCTTAAGCCTAATTATCATTTTGGTTGTTTTCATTATCCGGCCGGTCAAAAAAAAATTCTTTAATCAGGTTAATTAGTGCAACTCTTATAATATCCTGTTGTCTTTATAACCAGGTAAGCTTATCAGGTGGATAATTTGAACATTTATATAAACGCACCTTTAATTGAGGAGTGCAGGAAGGGAAACAACAAAGCTCAGTTCAGTCTCTACGACCAATACTCAAAAGCCATGTACAACCTGGCATTCAGGATATTGAATAACAGGGAGGATGCTGAGGATATTCTGCAGGAAGCATTTGTAGAATGTTTCAGGAACCTCGAAACATTCAGATTTGAATCAACATTCGGAGCATGGCTTAAAAAGATAATTGTCAACAAATGCATAAACCAGATAAAGAAAAAAAAGATAGATATGACACTCTGTGAGACACTTCCACAAACCATCTACGAAGAAGATGAAGAAAAGGAAGTTACATACTCAACTGAGAAAATAATCAAAAGCATTGAGCTGCTTCCCGATGGCTACAGAATAATTTTAACACTTTATCTGCTAGAGGGGTATGACCATAATGAAATTTCACAGATACTCAGTATTTCCGAGTCAACTTCCAAGTCGCAGTATTCGAGGGCAAAAGAAAAGTTAAGAAATATACTTTCAAAAATTTAAGAATATGGATATGCTTGAAGAACATATAAGAAAGAACAGGGAGAACCTTGACAAGTACAATCCGCCATCAGTAATCCGGAGAAGGATAAAGAAGGAACTGGGGATTGGAAAACCAATGCTGAGAAAATGGATTTCTCTGGCAGCGATGATAGTTGTTGTTCTGGGTACAGCGATAATTTTCTTCAAGCCTCAGTTCAGATGGACTGATAAGGAAAACGATAGCACAGCACGGACATATCCGCAACTGAAAGAAACCGAAATATACTATAACAATCTTGTAAACTCACTTTATAAAGAAGCAGCACCATTACTCATAAATAATCCGGATGTAAAAAAAGAACTTAATACCGACTTATCGCAAATCGATAGTATCTGCATTGACATTAAGAAAGATTTGAAAGACAATATCTCAAACCAGGAGGTTGTTGAGGCATTAATACAGAATTACAGAACCAAAATCAGCATTCTGGAAGATATGCTTACAGTACTGAAGGAAAATGAAAACAATCCTGAAAAAAAGAAAAGCCATGAACTATAGAATGATCATAATAATCAGCTTGATATTTCTAATATCAGGTTCATTATCTGCTCAAAAAGAATCGGAGACGCGGAATTTCATGAAAATGGTTCCCGTGGGGAAAGAAACAACTCTCGAGGTATCGAATAAATACGGAAAGGTTGAGATTACAACCTGGAACAGAGATTCAGCATCTATCAGAGCTGAGGTGAAAGCCTATGCCAAAGATGGATCAAAACTGGGTAAGATGTTTGATGGGATAACTGTAAATATTACTGATACTAAGTACATTGTAAGAGCACAAACTGAATTCACTTCAAACCTTAATACATTATTCGAAAGCTTTAAAGGGATGACCAGCAAGATAATATCTTACGATAGCCGGGTTGAGATTAATTACTACATAAATATTCCTGAATATCTTAATCTGAAAATTGAAAACAAATATGGTGATGTTTATATGGATGATAATACAGGTGAACTGAGACTTACTATTTCCAACGGTTCTTTCAGAGCTAATTCTATTGGTAAGAATTCTTCAATAACAATGGTCTTTTGCGACGCTAAAATCAATTCGATGGTATCTGGAAATATTGATGCCTCTTTCTCTGAAATCTCATTAGGGACAATTGAAGATCTGACAATTAACTCAATCTCATCGAAATATGACATTAAAAAAGCCGGAATTTTACATGGCGAATCGAAACGGGATAAATTCTATATCGATAATATTGAATCACTCAATGGCAATTCTTATTTCACAGACTATAAAATCAGCAACTTAAAAAAAGAGATGAATCTAAGTGCGAAGTACGGAAGTGTCAATGCCGACATGATTGAAAAAGGTTTTGAATCAATAAACATAAATTCCGGCTATTCTGACATTTCGTTAAAATTTGATCCTGTTTCATCGTATACTTTGGATGTCAGGCATTTGAATGCATTCCTTGTTCTGCCCGACAGAAATATTCAAACTGAAGAAAAAACTCTTGATGAGAGCAAGAAGGAGTATATAACAACTGCAACTGTTGGTAAAAATCCGGGGAAATCAAGGGTAAAAATTGATGCAAACCGGGGGAATATCTACCTGAAATAATTTTCCATCTTTTATGCAACCCTGAAAATGTTTAACTGTCTTTACTCAAAAAGACTATTTACGGGGTATAAGTTTGGGAAATTCTGAATTATTACTGTTTTTTGGCTCTAAACGCTGCCACTCCCTCATCGAGCCATTTCTTATATTCCTCAATATTCAGATTTGTTGGCATGGGAGCATTCATTGGATTACCTTCATAATCTGCTATAACATAAAGAGGTAATGCATTCGTCTTAAACTTTGAAATTTCCAGATCTTCGCATAATTTACCAATACTCTTCTTTTGTTTCCTGTCAATTGCAGAAACGATCCATTCATTTTCAGGTAACTGAGTCCGGTCATCAACATAAAGTTCTATTATTACAAAATTGTCACGTAGTCTTTGAAAGACTTCCGGATCGGACCATACTTTGGCTTCCATCCTTTTGCAGTTAGCACATGCATGACCTTTAAAGTCGATAAATACCGGCATTCCCTTTTCTTTTGCGCATGCAAGACCCTGCTTATAATCAAAATATCCATTGAGCCCAAGTGGCATTTCAAAAATGTCATTATATTTTGGCTCCGAACAAAGCACATTGCCTAAAGTACCCTGAGTAATGTTAACTGATGAACCACGGTTTTCAGATATCAGCCGGGGAAGATTGAAATCTGATGATTTCTGAGTAGGCAGAAAAGATGATAAACTATTTAGCGGAGCACCGAAAAGTCCGGGTATCAGGTATACCACAAATGTAAATACCGCAATTATCAGGAATAATCTGAAAGTACCGATATGCGGAAGATCACTGTCATGTGAAAATTTCATTTTCCCCATCAGGTAAAGACCTAACAGCGAGAAAAGAACTATCCAGATAGCCAGAAATAAAGATCTTGAAAGTATTCCCAGTGAATAAACACTGTCAATAGTCATCAGAAACTTCATGCTGAACGCGAGCATAATAAATCCAAGAACAACTTTGATTGAATTCAGCCAGCCTCCTGATTTGGGTATGCGGCTCATAATAGAAGGGAACAGTGCAAATACTGTAAATGGGAGAGCGAACGCGACTCCGAATCCGATCATGCCGAAGGTGGGTCTTAAAACATCCCCGCTTGCTGCTTCTACCAGAAGAGCGCCAATAATTGGACCTGTACACGAAAAGGAAACAACAACTGTTGTTAATCCCATGAAAAATGCGGCCAGAACACCACCCTTATCCACTTTTGTATCGGCGCTGGTAACCCAGCTATTTGGAAGAAGTATCTCAAATGCTCCAAAGAAGGAAACAGCAAATATTACAAATAAGGCGAAGAAAATAGTATTCGGAAGCCAGTGAGTGCTCAGAGCATTAGCAAAACCGGCTCCTGCACTGGTAAGGGAAACAATTATTCCAAGCGATGAATAAATCAGCACAATTGAAAGACCAAAAATAAGAGCTTTAAAAATTGCTTTGCCCCTGTTTTCGGAACCCTGTGAGAAGAAAGCAACAGTCATAGGAATCATTGGAAACACACACGGAGTCAGTACACCAGCAAATCCTGCCAGAAGGGAAATAAGAAAATATTTCAGTAATCCCCTGTCCGGTTTAACCGGAGAGGGACTAACTCCTGAATCAACTTTGTTTTTAATTGCCGTAGTTCCTGTTTTCTCACCAATTTTAATTGAGAATTCAACATCTTTCGGGGGTGAACAGGTGGAATTATTGCATGCCATATAATTAACAGTACCGGAGACCGTAAAAGAAGGTTTCAATGCAGTTATCTTCTGTCGGAATTCGGCTTTGTTACTAAAAGTTTTGATTTTAAAACCAAAGGCATCATCCATAACTTCAACCGGTTTTGTAACCTCGTATGTATTTCCATCGGGTTTGTAACCAGGTATCGAATCAAATTTGAAAGATGTTGGAATAGGTCCACCGGATGGAATATCCATCGCATATATGTGAGAATTCCTTTCAATAGTAGCGGTGAAAATCAGCTCATATTGTTTATCTGTTTTCTTTTCATAACTGAAATCCCATGTAACAGGATCATATATCTGGGCTGATGTGAATGATGCAAGAAGAATTAATGATATAAGAAAAGAAAGTTTTTTCATCGTAATACGTTAATAACTTACTAACCTCATGTCGCCAGGGAAGCGCCCCTCCCGCTTCGCGGGATCCCGCAAAGCGGGATTAATTATGTACCATCAATGAAATTACTTGAAGGCAGTTTATTAGCCCCCCTTTAGGGGGGTTGGGGGGCAAAGAATTAAACAAAAGTAATAAATCTATAATGAGTATGATGAACTAGGCCAGATCAATTTCATTATTAAAATGATCGTAGAAATGATATTCGAGCATATGATATGACGTCACAGCCTGTACTTTGATGCTTACCTTGTATTTAAGATTCCATTTCCTGAAAATCGGGAACAGGCCCTTTTTAAGGTAGGAGGAAACGAAAGGATGAACATTTAGTATGAGTTTTCGGGTTTTGATTTTATCAACAATAAATGAAAGACCTCTCTCGAGTTCATCTGTAAACAATATTGTTGGTTTGGTTTCTCCGGTTCCGTGACAGGAAGGACATTTTTCGTTTGTAATAATACTCATTTCCGGACGAACCCGTTGCCTGGTAATCTGCATCAGACCAAATTTTGTAAGAGGAAGGATATTATGCTTTGTTCTGTCATTCGCCATAGCATCCTTTACCTTGTCGTAAAGCTGTTGTTTGTTTTCCTGCGATTGCATATCGATAAAATCGACAACAATAATACCTCCCATATCTCTGAGCCTCAATTGCCTGGCTATCTCAGTTGCGGCTTCCATGTTAACTTCAAGAGCATTTGATTCCTGATTATTTCCCGATCTTGACCTGTTCCCGCTATTTACATCAATAACATGCAACGCTTCAGTATGCTCAATTATGAGATAAGCTCCATGTTTGAAAGAAACAGTTTTCCCGAAAAGTCCTTTTATCTGCTTATTAATGCCAAAATGGTCAAATATCGGAAGTGTTCCTTTATAGAATTTGACTATTTTTTCTTTCTCAGGAGCAATTTCCCTTATATATGCTTTTATATCTTCTGCGAGAGTGGGTTCATTAATATGTATGCTGTTGAATGTAACATTAAGCATATCGCGCAGGATTGTTGACGTACGGTTCATCTCTCCAATAAACAGTTTTGGTGATTTTACCTCCTTTTTTACAGAAAGGAATGCAGATTCCCACTTCTGCACAAGTTCTCTGAGTTCAGCATCAAGCTGTGCTACTTTCTTTCCCTCTGCTACAGTCCGGACAATAACACCGTAATTCCTTGGTTTAATGCTCTGAACCAGAGCTTTAAGCCGATTTTTCTCTTCAATACTCTCAATTTTCGATGAAATTGAAACTTTATCGGAGTAAGGCATCAACACAAGGTTTCGTCCGGCAAGTGAAATTTCAGATGCAAGACGTGGACCTTTTGTTGAAATAGGTTCTTTTGTGATCTGAACGATCACGGTCTGACCAGAGACCAGAACATCAGTAATTTTGCCATCTTTATCAATGTCGGGTTCAGGTTTGAATTTATGGACAGGAGTAACTTTGCCCTGTTTTTGAAGAGCGGCCTGATAGTACTTGTGCTGGGTTCTGAATTGTGCACCAAGATCTAGGTAGTGCAGAAATGCATCGCGTTCATAACCTACATTAATAAATGCAGCATTCAGCCCGGGCATGATCTTCTTTACCTTTCCAAGGTAAATATCCCCGACCGAAAATTTTACATTACGCTTTTCCTTGTTTAGTTCAATTAACTGCTTGTCTTCCAACAAGGCTAAAGAAACTTCGGAATCACCAACATCGATGATTAAATCCTTATTTACCACTTCACTATATTAATCTGAGTTAATATATTATCAACCACACCTGATATACTAATACAATAAACCTAAAGACCATAAGATCTTTAGGTTTAATACGTTTGATGACAGACCACTTACGATCTTTTACTTCTTTTTATGTCTATTCTTCCGCAAACGCTTTTTGCGTTTGTGAGTGGCCATTTTATGTCTTTTTCTTTTTTTACCGCTTGGCATACAGAATTATTTCTTTACGTGTGATTTTACTTTCGTGATGAAGGATTTGGCCGGCTTGAAAGCTGGAATATTGTGTGCAGGAATAATAATGGTAGTATTCTTAGAAATATTCCTAGCTGTTTTCTTGGCTCTTTTCTTAACGATGAAGCTTCCGAAACCCCTGAGATAAACGTTATTACCTTTTACCATAGAATCTTTTACAGTTTCCATTAAGGATTCTACAGCTTTCTGAACTGTTACCTTTTCAATACCAGTGTTCTTGGCAATTTCATTAACAATGTCTGCTTTAGTCATTTTTCGTGAAGTTTAAAATTCAACAAATTATTTTGTGTCTTCGTTTTTTCAACTGTGCAAATATAAATATATTATTTGTTTAAATAGAAACACTTACATAATAATTTTTTTTATTTGCTTTTATTAATGCCTTAAATACAATGAAATAGATAAATGACTCCATCGCTTTACCACCATATTTATAACAAAATGGAATATTCTGAAATATTTCAAATTATTGATGGATTGGATTTTATTCAATTAATCCGGAGCATGGTTGCCGAAAGTGATTTTTTATTACCTTTACAATCCGGAAATTGTCTTAATAATAAATATATAACTATATGTCAATCAATAAAGTTATACTTGTAGGAAATGTTGGAAAAGATCCAGTAGTCAGATATTTTGACAAGGGTGTTGCCAAAGCAACATTTCCACTTGCAACAAGCGAGACTTATACCAATCAGCAGGGAGAAACAATAACTTCTACTGAATGGCATAATATAGTTTTATGGCGAGCCCTGGCTGAAGTAGCTGAAAAAACCATAAAGAAAGGTGCCCAGGTTTATATTGTCGGGAAAATTAAAACACGCTCGTATGTTGATAAAGACGGCGTTAATAAATACATTACTGAAATTCTTGCCGATACTCTGCTGGTTCTTGAGAAAAAACAGACTCAAGTTAATAGTTCCGGACAGTCAAAATCAGATGGTTCCGGTCAATCAGCTGTAAATGAACCTCCTGCTTCATACCAGCCGGCCAATGCTGATAAAGGTAATCCTTCCAATGACGAATTAAGTCCTGACATAAGGCCTGATAATTCTCAGAATGAAGATGATCTGCCTTTTTAGATAGTATTCTTACTAAAATAAACCCAGTTGGAACCGGTTTACACATCATTATTTTTGTTAC
The DNA here is from genome assembly GCA_003141895.1 of Bacteroidales bacterium. Lineage (GTDB taxonomy): Bacteria > Bacteroidota > Bacteroidia > Bacteroidales > VadinHA17 > LD21. The sequence goes on from PLNT01000034.1 coordinate 10,021, forward strand.
CTGTTTCCGGAATTGTAATCAATAGTCCTGATTTAAAAATCATTATAGGTTTTTTGGTAATTATATTTCTTCTTATGGGCTCAGCACTGATGTCGGCGACCGAAGTGGCTTTTTTTTCTTTCCGCCCTGATGATATTCAAACTTTTAAATCAAAGAAGGATAAAAAGTCTAAAACCATTCTCAGACTATATAACAATCCTGAAAAATTGCTGAGCACCATACTTGTAGCAAATAATACTATAAATATTACTATAGTTCTTTTAGCGGCGTTCTTAAGTTCGAAAATGTTTAATTTCAGCTCCGAACCTGTTTTAGGATTTATCATAAATGTTGTGGCAATAACCTTCTTACTTCTCTTCTTTGGTGAGGTTATGCCAAAGGTTTATGCATCAAGAAATCATATAAAAATAGCCCATCTGATGGCTTTTCCTTTATCTGCACTTGAAAAAATATTCAGACCGGTTACGTCCTTGCTTATCTTCTCCTCCTCATTAGTGAAAAGGAGAACAGGGCCCAGACATACAAACATCAGTATGGATGACCTCTCCGACGCTCTTGAACTCACTTCGGAGGACTTTAATGAGGATGAAAAAATACTTAAAGGCATTGTCAACTTCGGAAATATCAATGTCAATGCTATAATGTGCTCCCGAACGGATGTTACAGCAGTAGATATCAAGTCGGGGTTTGATAAAATAATTTCAGTTATAATCAGTTCAGGTTTTTCAAGAATTCCGGTTTATTCAAACTCCTTTGATACTGTAAAAGGAATCTTATATGCCAAAGATGTTCTTCCTTACACAAATAATCCACCAGGATTTAAATGGCAATCTTTGTTAAGGCCTCCTTATTTTGTACCCGAAACAAAAAAAATTAATGATCTTTTAAAGGAATTTCAAACGAAAAAGATGCACATGGCAATCGTTATAGATGAGTACGGAGGAACATCAGGATTGATAACTCTTGAAGATATCCTGGAGGAAATAGTCGGAGAGATAGGAAGTGAAGGCGATGAAGATTCTTTGTTATTCCATAAGCTCGACGATAAGACCTACATCTTCGAAGCCAAGATCCTGTTAAATGATTTTTGCAAAGTTATGGAAATCGAAGAAGACATGTTTGAAGATGTAAGAGGAGAATCTGAAACTCTTGCCGGACTGATTCTTGAACTTACCGGAGAAATTCCGAAAAAGGACCGGGTTATAAAATTCAGAAATTTTGTTTTTAAAATTGAATCTGCTGATAAAAGAAGGATCAAGGAGATTCGTGTTGAAATAAATAAAGCTGATGGTGATTTTAAGCAGAGCTAGAATATTATTATTTCTATTCATTATTGCTCCTTCCGTAGGATGCAGAGAGGTGGCTGTTCCTAAACCCAGGGGGCATTTCAGGATTGATCTGCCTGAACGTCAGTATGTTCAATTCGATGAAAAAACGGTAAATAATCCTAATATTCCGCTTTCATTTGAATATCCCGTGTATGGGCACCTTACCTTTCAGGAAGAAAAGGGTATTCATCCGGGTTGGTTTAATATTGAATTCCCGAAATACAAGGCTAAGATATATCTTACATATAAGGATGTTAATGATGATATAGACAGTCTTCTTGCACAGAGTTACGATCTGAATGTAAAATACCACGTCTCAAAAGCGGACGCAATTAACGAACAGGTTCTTAACAATAGCGAAAATAAAGTATATGGAATATTATATGATTTAAAAGGAAATACTGCATCAGCCGTTGAGTTTTATGTGACCGACAGTATAAAGCATTATCTTAGAGGTTCTCTTTATTTCGCCTCTGAGCCAAACGCAGATTCACTCGCACCGGTAATTGATTTTTTCAGAGAAGATATCATGCATCTGATTGAAACTCTTAAGTGGAAAAAATAACACTTATAGTTAACCATGGGTTGTATAACAAAACATTATCTTAATGAATTCTCCATTCTTGGGGTATGGAAAATTGAAGAAGATCTGAATACTTTGTTCGAACTTGTTTCACTTGATAATGATGAAAAGAAGAAGTATAAAGGATTCAGCAGTACTTCGCGGAAACTCGAATTTTTAAGTGTAAGAGCCTTGCTTTCTGAACTCATTGGAAAAGATACTAAGATTGTTTATAACAAGAATAACAAACCATTCCTGAATGACGGATCAAGATTCATCAGTATATCCCACTCACATAAACTTACGGCTATTTTGTTGAGTACAAATGAAAAGGTGGGTATAGATCTTGAGTTCATGAGTTCAAACATTGCAGCCCTGGCTTTCAAATTCATAAACGTGAAGGAAAAAGTTTCAAAAGAAATTGAAAAGCGAAGATATCATCTCTATATTCACTGGTGTGCAAAAGAAGCCCTATATAAAATCTGTGACAAAGAAGGTATAAACATAAGAAACAATATCACCATTGAACCATTCGTTGTAGAAGAAGCCGGAGAGATAAAAGGACGGGTCCATACGAATAAGATAAATGAATCATTCGATTTGTTCTATTCAAGATATGATAATTATGCCATCGTCTGGACAAAGAAGAATTATGACCCCATTGCTCCAAAACCAAACCAAATTGATCAATAATGAACTCATATCTATTTGATCCTGTTTAACTCAGAACTATTTTTGTTATTAATTGATACCCCCTTTCATTTTCCCCCAAGGGGGAAATGTTTGATTTACTCCTTCCCCCTTGGGGGAAGGCTGGGAAGGGGGTAAAAATATCTCACAATTGAGTTAGTATCACATAAATGAAAACCAATAATTTTCCACATAAAAAAAGTATTGCTCTACTGCTTGATCCTGATAAAGCAAAAGGAGAAACCCTCCGGGAATTACTCAACATCGCAAATGATTGCAAAACTGACTATATCTTTACAGGCGGAAGCCTCACATTTAACGGTATTGACAACCTGATTGATGAAATCAGACACTTATCATCAATACCAATAGTATTGTTCCCCGGGAACCTGCTTCAGCTTACTTTAAATGCTGATATTATTCTGCTTTTATCACTTATTTCCGGCCGCAATCCCGAATTACTTATCGGTAATCATGTTGTTGCAGCACCACACCTTAAAGACGTTAGGGAAAAACTTGTTTCTGTGGGATATATTCTTATTAATTGTGGAAATACGACATCTGTTGAATATATAAGTCAGACAGAGGCTATTCCATCAGATAAACCGGAGATTGCAGTTGCCACAGCTATAGCCGGTGAAATGCTTGGTTTACGGATGATATATCTTGAAGGAGGCAGCGGAGCAGTAAATCCGGTTCCAATAAATCTTATCGAAGCAGTAAGACAAAATGTTTCCGTTCCCCTGGTAGTCGGCGGTGGTATAAGAACTAAAAATGATGTCAAAGAAATATTTAATGCCGGAGCTGATCTGATAGTGCTTGGTAATTCTTGTGAGAAAAATCCTGAGTTGCTTAAGGAGGCCTGCAGGATAAGGGATAAATTCCGGAAATAGCCTTTGTCCGATATCTTTGTTTTCTCAGTTCCTTTAAGCCTTTACACCTTTACGCCTTTGAGCCTTATTATCTGAACAACTCAAACATCGGTTCACCTGTACAGGCATTTGGATATGATATCTTGCAAAGTGTTGATAACGTAGCAGCAATATCCGTCATATTCACCTGCCTCATTACAGTGGCCCTGTTCACAGTCCATCCGTACCATATCAGGGGAACATGAGTATCATATTCATATGGTGAGTTATGATTTGTAACGTAATCGCTTTGTTTCTCTACCCAGCCAGGGTTTAATGCAACAATAACATCTCCCGATCGCTGAGGGCTGAAATTATTTATGATTCGTTTAAGATTTCCGGTACTGAAATCGTTTGCTTCAAAAGCTGAATAAGGATATGCAGCTGCGACACCGGTAAACTGAACAAGAAAACGTGCAACTTTCTTCTGCACATCATCGAGCGATAAACGTGCATCTTCTATGAGCGTTCTATTCAAAAATATCTGTCGTTCGGAATAGCCTTTTACCCAATCCCCTTCGCCATAAACAGCATTCAGATAGGTCCTGAGCAACTGCAGAGCCTGGTTCTGCTGAAAATATCCCGAAGGAATCCGGTTCATTTCAAGCACTTCGGGAATTTCTGAAATCCCATGGGCTGCAGTAAAATAGATCAGAACATTCTTCTTGCCTATACTGTCATTTACGAAAGTTAGCAGATTTTTAATATCATCATCCAGTCTTAAAATAGCATCTCCCATTTCAACCGAAGAGGGTCCAAACCGGTGAGCTATATAGTCTGTTGCTGAATAACATATTGAAAGATAATCGGTCACATCGTGCTTACCTAATCGTTCATTCTTAATAAGTCTGATGGCAAAATCGGTTGTCAGGGAGTTGCCAAAAGGAGTTTCTCTTAATAAGGAATAATCTTTTGTGCCACTTTTTGCCCTGATCTTTTTCAGATCGTAAGGAAAATAGTTTATACCGTTGAAACCAATTTCGAATTTATTTGAATCAGGCAGACAATCTACATAATCTTTTTTGGGTCTTAACAGACTCCAGGTGGAATTCAGATACACATCCGAAAACTTCATCGCATTAAAGTCGTTAACCCATGTAGGGAGCTCTTTAATATAATACGAGCTTGACATCATTGTTCCCGTAGTATTATCAAACCAGTATGCAGCATTTGCTGCATGCCCTGCAGAAAAAATTGCAGAACTTTCCCTTAAGCCCACCCCAAAAACTTTTGCCTCCCTGTTGGTGGACAAAGCCAGTTCATCAGAGAAGGTCGATACCAGAAGGTTTACAGGAGAATGCAATCCCGATTCAAAGCTTCCGCCAACTGCGTTGACATTTATATCTTTTGAACAGTTGATCAGTTCATTTTTTAGAGGTACATACCAGTCGTCAGAGGTAATGCCGTTAACCGAAGGTTCTGCTCCGGTTGCAATAGTTGCATGACCCGGGGCGGATTGGGTGAGCATATATTGAAAAGACGCATTTTTAAAGTATGTCCCTTCATTAATCAGCTTTTTTATCCCGTTTTCTCCTAATTTATCCCTGAATTTTTCAAGCTGGTCGTATTTCATTTCCTCCACAACAATCGCTATGACAAGCTTTGGTTTATCGGGTGGCAGATATGCGCCCTGACCCAATAGCTTGACTAGTACAAGACTCAATAATATAGTTGTTATATATTTTTTCATATTTAGATGCTGATTATTAAAGAATTAGATACTGATCTTACTATAACAGTATCAAGCGAGCTCTCCAATGACAGTTCTGTGCAAAAATACTTGTTTTAATTACAGAACCAAATGAAGAGGTTTATTTAATAACCACAAACCTTCCATGAAATGAAGATCTTGTGTCTGTGTTTGTAAAGACAATGGTATAAATGCCTTCTGACATCCGTTTCAGGTCGATTATAACAGGAGTTCCCTTTGTGATTTCGACATTATATTCTGATAATAAAATACCAGATTCATTTATAATTCTGATGTCTACGTTCCCTGCAATCTTGTCTGGCAATAAGGCATTAATAACACTTTTTGCAGGATTAGGATAGAGAACAATCCGCGATTCTGAAACTGCGGGTTCAATTTTACTAGCTATAGGCGACATGTCAACAGACAGATCAGTTCTTTGTCCCGGACTCACTATAACACTATTTATAGTTAACGGGAAATAGCCTGGCGCAGAAAAGGTCAGATCCCACGATCCGGGCGAAAGAAATCTTACGAAATTGCCGGTAAGTGTGTCTGAATAAACCTGCGAGCTGTCTTTATCATGACCTTTAATAGACACCTTTGCCGGAACAGGAGCGTGTGTGGCAGTATTTTCAACATGGCCATGAATACCATAAAGTGCATTTTCGAGATACCCGATCAATGAATGCCAGTTGTTCTGCCATAAAAGAGGCAACTGGGCTTCAGGAGTAAGGTACTGATTGTCCAGTTCAATAGTGACTTCCCTCCCATTTAATTCCCAGGTCATAAAATCCTGCCTCCCTCCATAAATAATATACCACAGGGCACCACGGGTAACTCCATTATCAAGCATATTCATATATGCAGGTCCTGCATAAACATGTGCTGTATCGGCATACGATCTGCTGATGGAATTGAACCATGTATCATCGGCATGAAATTTTGAAAGCCACCTGTCCCAGGGATAATTAACAACCTCCGATCCTGAGTGAAAATTCGCAGAAAGTACAAATTTATGCTTCCTCATAAATTTTATCATGTCAAGCGTCTCTTTCTGCTTAATTGTATTTGGTGTTATAGGATCAGGAAAATTACGATTAAGATCATAACCGTTTGCATTAAAGCGTACAGGTGAGCTGATTGTGTTCCCTGTGCCATAGGTACCGTCAGGATTTGCGAGAGGATTGATCCATATCTCAAGATTATCCAGCAGCGATTTCACCCTGATGCTAACTCCGTAATTCTTCAGCAGATAATCTGCTAAATGAAGCATCAGGATAAAACCACCTATCTCATCGCCATGAATTGTGGATGTATAAAAAACTGCAGGTTTTATATTTGTACTAGCTGAAATTCTCAATGCAAGAACAAGTTTTCCATTGATGCTGGTGCCAATTGTATCCAGGCGGCATAATGATGGATAAAGATTTAAAAAAGTATGCATTATGGAGTCATACTGAGGATATGTGGGATACTTATCCCATTGCATCGGCAGCACCTTTGTGACCACCGGTAGTGTTTTAATTACTTGTAGTTCTGCTATCTGATAATTAAACTTTTGCTGAATAAACCATTCAACAGTCAGCGCTGATAATCTGATATATACAACTTTATCCTTAACCGACAAAATTGAAACATTTGTTGTAAGCAGATCAATATTAATTATGTTGCTATATGGAATTGTAACTTCCGCCTGACCATACTGCATCACTGTCAGACGCAGCCTTTCATCAGAATTTACAACCTGTGAATTACAATTTAAAACAGAAAGACCGGATATGACTATTAATATCAGGAACTGTTTTGACATAAGGATTTTATACATTAAATCTTATATGCAGAATATCGCCGTCTTCAACAATATAATTCTTTCCTTCAATATAGAATTTCCCTGCCTCTTTACAGGCATGTTCAGAACCAAGTGTAACAAAATCGTGGTATTTCATAACCTCAGCTCGTATAAATCCTCGTTCCAGGTCACTATGGATCACGCCTGCTGCTTTTGGAGCGGTCATACCTGTTTTTATTGTCCATGCTCTGATCTCCATCTCTCCAACTGTGAAGAATGTCTGCAGATTCAGCATTTTATATGCAGCTCTTACAAGTTTATCGACTCCCGGTTCAGTCAACCCAGCATCTTTAAGAAACGCCAGACGGTCTTCAGTGCTTTCGAGTTCAGCAATCTCAGCTTCTGTAGCACCTGCGATTACCAGAATTTCGGCGTTAGTTCCTTTAAGAAATTCCTTAACCCTTTCAACATACTTATTTCCTGTAATGGCTGACTTTTCATCAACATTGCACACATACATTACTGGTTTCATCGTCAGGAGAAAGAGATCATCCACATATTTCTTGTCATCCTCCTTTATCTCGAGAGTTCTTGCATTTTTAAAATCTTCAAAATGCTCACGATACTGATGTAATATTTCAACACCATGTTTTGCATCCTTGTCGCCGGTTTTTGCTGCGCGTCCGAGACGTTCTATCTTTTTTTCGACTGACTCAAGGTCCTTAACCTGTAATTCGAGGTCTATAGTTTCAAGGTCGCGCACAGGGTCAACCGAACCATCAATATGAGGAAGCGCCTCATCATCAAAGCAACGGAGAACATGGATCAGCGCGTCGGTATTTCTTATATCACCCAGAAACTTATTGCCCACTCCTTCACCCTTATTAGATCCTTTTGCCAATCCGGGAATATCAACTATTTCTACAGTTGTATGGACGATCCTGTCTGTGACCTGATGTTTTTCAAGCTCGTAAAGCCTTGGATCAGGAACCTGAACCACTCCCATGTTTGATTTGGTAGCACTGAACGCGAAAGCGTTTGTTTCGCCCTTGGTATTGGATATGCAATTAAAGATTGTAGTTTTTCCAACATTGGTTATCCCAATAATTCCACATTGAAGAGCCATCAGTAATCCGGATTAATTGATTCGACGCAAATTTATCATAATTCCGGGGATAATTCAATACCAAAAAAATCCTCTCCCGAGGCGCCCCCTGTCCGCTTCGCGGACTTCCCCCTAAAGGGGGAATAATTCGGTTATATTAAGGACTTGGTTTAGTACAGAGAATTGACCCCCCTTTAGGGGGGCCGGGGGCCAAAAGAGATGAAGGCAATGAATTGAAATTTGTATCTTTAAACCTTCAGACATATTTTCTATCTAAGATGAAAATTATTATTAATTGAAGAATAGCGGGACAGACGATAATATTTCTGATTTAATAAAAGCAGATCTGAATAAGGGTTTCAGGCTTCTGGTTGAAACATATAGCCAGAAGCTATACTGGCACATCCGGCGTCTGGTGATTCTTCATGAGGATGCAGATGATGCCCTTCAGAATACTTTTATCAATGTCTGGAAAAGCATCGGAAATTTCAGAAGTGAAAGTTCTCTTTACACCTGGCTTTATACCATCGCCACTAACGAAGCTCTTACGCTAATAAATAAAAGGAAAAGAAATGCTTCTGTTTCCATTGATGATTTAAGCGGCTATTTTGAGAGTTCACAGGAAGGAAGCACATGGTTCGATGGTGATGAAGCTCAACTCAAGCTTCAAAATGCAATCCTGAAACTTCCTGAAAAACAGCGCATTGTTTTTAACCTGAAATATTATGGCGATATTACTTATGAAGAAATGAGCAAGGTACTGAAAACTTCAGAGGGTGCATTGAAAGCATCGTATCACCACGCAGTAAAGAAAATTGAGAAAATGTTAATTAATGATTAAACTTTATCAATACTAAACTATCTAAGATAATAATGACAAAGTTAAATGACATACCGCCAAAAAATCCATACAAAGTACCTGACAATTACTTTGATGATGTAAACAGGAAAATAATTTCTGCTGCCTCGGATATTGAGCCTGAAGTCAGGAAAATCAGTATTTACAACAAATTCAGAACAAGTATCCTTATTGCAGCTTCTGTTGCAGGTTTTATCATTATAAGTTACAATGCAGTAAGACTATTTTCTTCCGACAGATCAAATTCGTCAGTTTCAGAAATGCTGCACGAAATAAATCCTGATTCACTTATTAACGATATTGACATCTCTTCACTTGAGGAAAGTGCATCATCACTGATCGTTCCACAGGAGGGACCTGATGTAAGCAAAAAGGATATTATTGATTATCTTTTGCTTGAAAATATTGAAATTAATGATATTTATGAACGGCTATAATACTAACAACATGAAAAGAATAATATTTTTAATAATCATAATTCTGACTTTCCCGATGATCAGAACTGAAGCTCAGAATACAAATCTGGAAAAACTGAATAACTATAAAATAGGTTTCTTTACAAAAAAAATTAATCTTACATCAGCAGAAGCAGAAAAATTCTGGCCCGCTTATAATGATTATCAAAGCCAGAGGAATCAGATACAACTTGAAAAGCTGAAGCTTAACAGGAATTTTAATGAAAACGAAAATTCACTGAATGATGTCCAGCTGGAAGAAATAGGTGATAAGTTGGTAGATTGTCTTGTCAGGGAATCAAACCTGGCAGTCTCATTTCATAAAAAACTGAAGGAACTGTTACCACCCGCAAAAGTGATAAGATATTACCAGGCAGAGAACCAGTATAAACTACAGCTGCTTAATGAATTGCAGAATGCAAAACAACAACAAAAGGGACTCAGACAGGGACGAAACTTTTAAGAATCTGGCCTCTCTATCAAACTTTAGTTTACCCCCTTCCCAACCTTTCCCCACGGGGGGGACCGACCGTTAAGAAATTAGCCCTTTGGCTAATTTTAGGGAGGGGCCAGTATGAGAGGTGGCTAACGCGGCAGTCTGGCGCCTTCGCTAAAATTGCCTACCAGGCAATTTTCATACGCTTGGCCCTCCCTTGGGGGAAAATGAAATGGGGTAGAGAAATTAGGAAACCTGAAGTTTAAATTCCCTTATAAAGTCTACAGCCTTTTCAATTTCAGTATACATAACCTTATCGTCTTTAATAAATGGGACTACTTCACGGAAGGATTTAACTACATTTTCTATCAATTCAGACGATCTCAATGGTCTTCTGAATTCTAAAGCCTGTATCGCTGTAAAAAGTTCAATAGCTAAAATTCTTTCAAGATTTTCGGTAACCCGCAATAGTTTTGTTGCGCCATTTGCTCCCATGCTCACATGATCCTCCTGCTCATTTGAAGAAGGTATAGAATCAACAGAAGATGGTGTACATAGTTGCTTATTCTGACTTACAATTGAAGCGGCAGTATATTGAGGGATCATGAATCCACTGTTCAATCCGGGATTTGCAACAAGGAATTCAGGAAGGTCTCTTTGTCCTGCAATCAACCTGTAAACCCTTCTTTCTGAAATACTACCCAACTCGGCCAGGGCAATCGAGAGATAGTCGAAGATCAGAGCAAGAGGCTGACCATGGAAATTTCCTCCTGAGACTATCATATCTTCATCGGGGAAAATAGTTGGATTATCTGTGACTGAGTTTATCTCTGTGAGAATAACCGATTTTGAATAGCTAATCGTGTCTTTACTGGCTCCATGAACCTGAGGAATACAGCGGAATGAATATGGATCCTGAACATGTGCTTTACTCCGGGAAATAAGCTCGCTCCCTTTCAGCATTTTTCTGAAAGCAGCTGCAGTAGTAACCTGTCCTTTATGCGGACGTATTTTATGTATGCACTCAAAAAACGGATCAAGCCGGCCATCATAAGCCTCCAGCGATATTGCCGAAGTCAGGTCAGCGAAGGCTGAAAGTCTTTCAGCCAGAGTTATAATATATACTCCGTAGGAACTCATGAATTGTGTTCCGTTAAGGAGTGCAAGACCTTCTTTTGATTTAAGTTCAACAGGATACCAGCCAAATTTTTTAAGGATCACACTTGCTTCTGTTTTTTTGCCTTTGTAGATCACCTCTCCCATTCCAAGCAGCGGAAGTACAAGATGTGCCAGCGGTGCAAGATCGCCTGATGCTCCCAGGGATCCCTGCTCATAAACCACCGAAACGATGCCTTCATTAAAGAAATCTATAAGTCGTTGTACTGTTGAAACCTGTACTCCTGATTTTCCAAGACTTAATGCATGAATTTTGAGTAAAAGCATGAGTCTGACAATATCCTCTCTGACTACGGGTCCTGTTCCGCAAGCATGAGACATAACAAGGTTTTCCTGGAGTTTGTTAAGCTGATCATTGCTTATAGTTTTATTATGAAGTGACCCAAACCCCGTAGTAATACCATAGATAGGTGATGTGTTGTTCTCCAGCTTACTGTCGAGATAATTTCTGCAAATGGTAATAAGGTTAATTGATTCCTTAGAAAGTGAAATTTTCCCATTCTTCCTAAGAAGATCCCATATTACTTCAATCTTCAGGTCTTCAGGTGATATCTTAAAATTCATTTGAAAATAGTTTTATTAAGTATATTTTTAAATCACAAAGCATGCAAAGAAGGTGCACCCCCTGGTCGCTGCGCGGCCGTTCCCCTAAAGGGAGACTAATATGGTTTTTAATTAAATTTCTAAAAGCATAAAGTAGCAAATAGCCCCCCTTTGGGGGGATTGGGAGATATGATCTTTGTGAATGGATTTCATTCATTTTTGCGGCCAATTTCATTTTCAACAAAGGAAGGTAGCTCTTTTAATTTCAGTTTTTTCTGCTCCCCTGTTGACATTATTTTAATAGTGAGATTATCATTTGTAATTTCATCTTCTCCTGCAATTATGACGTATGGGATCTTTTTTGAATCGGCATAAGAAATCTGTTTCTTAAGCTTTGCAGAATCGGGATACAACTCACTTCTTATATTCAACCCATGTAATAAATCAAGGATTTTCAGAGCATACAAAGTCTCATTGTCTCCAAAGTTGACTATCATAACCTGGGTTGAAGAAGCTTTACTCTCATCAAATAAATTTAACTGGTTCAAAACATCATAAATTCTGTCGGCTCCGAAAGAAATCCCAACCCCCGATACTCCTTCCATGCCAAAAACTCCTGTAAGATTATCATAACGACCTCCGCCACAGATACTTCCAATGCCTACATCTGACGACTTTACCTCGATTATTGCCCCGGTATAATAATTCAATCCGCGTGCAAGTGTAAGATCCAGTTCAATCCTGGAGTTAAATAAGCTGCCTTGAATTAATTCAAACAGTGTCTTTAATTCTTCTATTCCTTTTAATCCTACTGCAGAACCCGACAATAATTCGCTCAATACGTTAAGTTTTTCTGAAAAATTGCCCGTCAGCTGCAAGAAAGGTTGGAGACCTGATATAGAATTATCAGATAAACCTTTACTTCTCAATTCGGAATTAACATTTTCGGCTCCTATCTTATCAAATTTGTCGAGTGCAACCGTGATGTCAATAATTCTGTCGGATCCACCGATATAAGAAGCAATTCCAGCGAGAACCTTCCGGTTGTTAATTTTAATGACGGTTGAAATCCGGAATTTCCTGAACACATCATCTATTATTCTGAGTAATTCATATTCATTTAATAATGAGTCGCTACCTATTACGTCTACATCACACTGGAAAAATTCCCTGTACCTGCCTTTTTGCGGCCTGTCGGCTCTCCAAACGGGCTGTATCTGATATCTTTTAAAGGGGAATACAATTTCATCCCGATGCTGAACAACGTAGCGAGCGAATGGAACTGTAAGATCATATCTCAATCCCTTTTCGCATATCATTGAAGATAATTTTCCTAATTCCCGGTTAGTCAGGTCTTTATCATCTACAGCTGAGAGAAAATCGCCTGAATTAAGTATTCTGAACAAAAGCTTGTCCCCTTCCTCTCCATATTTTCCAAGAAGAGTGGTCAGATTTTCAATTGCAGGAGTTTCGATTGGCTGATAGCCGTATAACCTGAAAATATTCTTTATCGATTCAAAAATATATTCACGTTTCAGCATCTCCCCTGTAGAGAAATCTCTTGTTCCTTTTGGTATTGATGGTTTGGAAGACATAGTCAGATATTAAAGACAAAAGATAAAAGTATAAAGACAAAAGTATACATATAAGTCGAAAGTCAATAAAGTCGAAAGTCAAAAGTATTTGCCCCCTGACCCCATAAAAGGGGGTAAAATCTTAGTCTATCAATAATCTTATTAAGGACACCGAATTAGTCCCCCTTTAGGGGGACATCCCGATAGCTATCGGGAGCGCAGCGGCAGGGGGTCGCCTCTTAAACTTTAGTATTTTTCCGGAACGAATGTTTGTTCTGTAACCGGTGGCCTTACGTAAGCTACATCATGTTTAAGGGGAGGCAGCTTAAGTGGCTTTGGTGTAAGATCTTCATATGGAATAAGCGAAAGCAGATGACTCATACAATTCAGCCTGGCTCTTTTTTTATCATCGGCACGTACAACATACCAGGGCGATTGTTTGGTATCGGTATAGGAGAACATTTTATCTTTTGCCATTGAATATTCAACCCATTTATCTCGCGATTCTATATCCATCGGACTTATTTTCCATCTTTTTGTAGGATCGGTGATTCTGTCCTGGAATCTCCTTTCCTGTTCATGATCACTAACTGAAAACCAGTATTTTACAAGTATAATACCCGACCGAATCAACATTCTTTCAAACTCGGGGCATGATCTCAGGAATTCTTCATATTCATCATTCGTGCAATAACCCATCACCTGTTCAACGCCAGCCCTGTTATACCAGCTTCTGTCGAAGAGAGTGATTTCTCCTCCCGCAGGTAATTCAGATACATATCTCTGGAAATACCACTGAGACTTTTCTTTTTCAGTAGGAATGCCCAAAGCAGCTATTCTGCATATCCTGGGATTAAGACAACCGGCAATTGTTTTGATTACACCACCCTTACCTGCGGCATCCCTGCCTTCAAATACCACAACAACGCGTAATTTGTTAGTCTTAACCCATTCCTGAAGTTTTACGAGTTCAATTTCAAGATCCCTGAGGAGATCTTCGTATTCTTCCGAACCAAGTTTTTTCTTTTTTTCCTGTTCTATATCATGATAAAGGTCGTCTTTACCGTTAGATTTCCCTTTTACCGGATTTTTTTCTTTATTGTGTGCCATGATGTAGAATATTAATGAAACAGAAAATTATCAAAAATTTTTGGAAAAGCGAACATTTATAGTTTTATTGTATGAACGGTATCACCAGCGGGTATTTGAAAAGTTCTCCTTTAGGAGCTTTTACACTTGCAATAATAACGCAAATAACCTTAATCGTTCCTAATGCAACGATTATTGGAATTCCGATAATGATGAAACATAAAGGAATAGTCAGGAACATATAAAGCAGCATAGATAACTGAAAGTTAAGAGATGCCTTTCCGTTAATATTTACCCATGAAGATTCATCTCTTCTTGTCAGCCAGCAAATCAGGGGCCCGATTATCCCGCCAAAGGGGAAAAAGAAACCAGCAAAAGCTGAGAGATGGCACAGCATCGACCAATTTCTTTCTGTTTCCGATAATATCCTGTTCTCTTCCATGATTTCTAAGTGTTTATTTAAAGACGGGTTTCGCTGACGTGTGCTGCATGTTATTTCTCAAGCTTTTTCAGATCTGCCGGCAATAATCCATTCGGACTGTCTGGTTCAATTTTATGTTGATTATAGTAATAAAGTTCTGAATCATCTGTTCCAATTAACATTTTAAAGCAAATACCTCCTACTTTTTTACCCATTGGTCCAACCTTATGGAAGATAAGTGTGTTTGGAGCTTTATTCTCGATAGCTTTAATTATATCATCTTCAGTAACAATCTCAATATTATGTATATACACTCTCTTTATCAAATCATAGGAGGCAATTGAAGGAGCCAAATCCTCCTGCTTTATAAGTATTGTTTTGTTCTTAATGTCAGGAATGTTTTTATTATAATAATTCAGATATTTTCTGCCAGTGAGTGAAGGATCTTCTGATATCATTTTTGCATGTCGCTGCATAAACAAAAGAATAGCACCCAGTTTATAGCTATAGTCAAGATCACTTGCACCTGCAAAAGAAAGAGGAATAGCACAAATTTCAGGCATCTCTCCGAGCTTGTTAACGTTTTTGCCCTGGAGAAGATTTAAAAAATTATACACAGCATTGGATTTGTCTTTTTCAAAATTTGTCTGGGTAAGCACTATAAATGAGTAAGCCGGATTCAAACGTCTGACGTTAAAATCCTTTACGGCAATAAACTCAAAGGGAGTAATTTTCCAGTATGAATTAACTGCATCCTTGATAGATAAGTTATATTCCGAAAACGGATTATCCTCAAGAACAATACAGGTCTTTGACGCGTCAAATTGTTGTATTTCATTTTTATCGGGGAATGGCGTCTGTCCGGTTAATGTTACAGTTGAAAAAACAAGAACAAGGCTTAAAAGTAAGGTTCTCATAATTGGAATTATTGGACAGGTATTGGAATATACAATGGATTCTTTTCGTTAAATTTACGGATATATACAAACATAAGATCTTTTTTCTTCCGCCTCGACAATTGAACATACTCATCATAAAGTTGACTATCCTTCATTAGCATAAGTTCTGTATTGTCGACATCAAATTCCAATATTTTCCCGCTTTCAAAATCGATGAGATATTGTTTTAACTCGCTTCGCTGCAGACTTGATTGTCTGTAAGGTGAATAATATGGGTTATACGGACTATAATAATTGCTATAGCCATAAGGTGAATAATAAGGATCGTAATAATAAGGTGAACCATAGTTGCGCGAATCATTGGTAGTAACATCGGCAACGAAATGACAAATGTTACCTACGAATGTTATTCTGTTGAAGTTTTCCTGGATCTGAACGTATAATACTCCATTGCGAGAATAGCCCCAGATGTTGTTCTTGGCAATTTCCTGCCTTATCCCCATATTATCATAGAAGTAGACTTTATCTCCTTCAAATATTTTCTTGAAAAATTCCCTGTCATTGTAATCTACCGATGTGAGCAATTTCGCTTTGGGTATCGGGCTATTCATTTTAACCTGATCAAAATTAAGGTAGATGCCATCATTGAATCTGAAATCGGGAGTGTATTTTACCATTCCTGTTTTATCTTCCTGCCCGGCTGATTGCAAAGATGGAATGGTAAATGAAAATAAACTCATAAAAAGAAATATCCTTTGCACTTTCAACATAGCATACGACGTTTTTCTTTATTGGTTCAAATTCGTTAATGTGTTACAAATTTAGGTATTTCCTTCAAAGGTTGTTAATTTCGGCTTATGTATATTTGATTACTTATTTTGTGTAAATTTACATAACCTCAAAATTTCTATTTATGGTCAGTGAAACGGGAAACAGCGCTAAATTTAACGGATTAAATAAGCCAAATGAGGAAATCTTCGAAAAAGAAAGGAAAAGCATTGAAACTTACTCAATAATAGCTCTCTTCATCCTTGTATCAGCTGCATTACTAGTCTCATTTAATTTAAAACTTCCAGCAGGCTGTATGATAATTGCAGGTGCATGTCTTATCTTATTTAACATCAGGAAAACATCTGACCTTAATAAAAGTTTTAAAGAATCATTAAATGAATTTTCTTCCCTTAACGAAAGGAAGAATGATGTGATAACCGACTTCTCGCATCGGATCAGGGAACCTCTCAACAACCTTGTTATAATCTCTGATATGCTCATGGAATCGGGTCTTCAAAAGAAACAAAAAGAATTACTCGAGACTTTCATTGCTTCAACCAATAATATGGTTACGACTGTTAATGAATTGACAATGCAGTCGGCTGGAAACCTGAGTTATGAGCACCGGAAAGCTATAAAGTTTAATCTCTTTTCAACTATTCAGAACACTATTGAGTTGTACAGTCTTAAGGATCAGGCTAAGATTGACTTCATTCTGAACAAAAAAGAGTTTAGCGATTTTGAATGTTATGGCGACCCGATAATTCTCAAACAGATATTTCTCGATTTATTCAATACTATCGAGAATCAATCCTCAGAGAGAGTCACCAAAGTTGCAATAAATCTTAAAAAAACCAGGGAAAGCGGGACTGAAAGCACGATTGCGCTTAGGATTCAGACTGATAATCCTATTGTTCTGATAAATGATATGGGAATGGAAAAAAGTCTTGCAGCAAGATTCATATCCTCGGGAAAAGGTACATTTACGCAGGAGATCGGGACTAATACCACTGTATTAAATATTTATCTTCCTTATGCAAATCCTGTTCCTGAAACAAAGCAGACAAGTGCTTCGCAAAAGATTGAAGAACTAAGTCAGAAAGATAAAGTTCACAAAGATCTTAAGGATCTCAAAATACTTTTAGTTGAAGATAATCTCATTAACCAGAAGATTACTCTGCTTACTCTTAAGCCTCTTGTTTACAGTATCGACACCGCCTCAAATGGGAAAGAAGCACTTGACAGGTTCGGCACCAATAACTTCGATCTGATACTTATGGATATCCAGATGCCGGTAATGAGCGGACTGGTTGCAGCGGAAAAAATCAGAGCTCTTGAATCTGCAACCAATTCACATGTTCCTATAATAGCGATAACTGCAAATGCAATGATTGGGGATAAAGAGAAATGCCTCTCAGCAGGCATTGATGATTATATAAGCAAACCTTTTCAACCTGCTGCATTAATTGATAGAATAAAGAAAATCATTTGACGTCTTTGATCAATGGTCTGAAACCTATAACCATAATATCGTCAACCTGTTCATTCGATCCCATCCATGTCCTCATGTTTTCATCAAGAATGGCTTTCTGATCATTCACAGGAAAATTATGAATACTAAGCAACAGATACCGAAATCGCCTGTACATGAATTTTTTGTTTTCAGTCCCGCCGAACTGATCTACATAACCATCCGAGAAGATGTAGAACATATCATCTTCAATCAAATCTATTTCGTGGTCAGTATATGGAACTCCATCAGGATTCATACCAATGATAATCTTATCAGCAGGTATTTCAACGAGACTTCCATTGCGGATAAGATAAAGAGGGAAAAAGGCCCCGGCATATTGTACCTTTTTTCTGTTTCTGTCTATTACACATAGCCCGATATCCATTCCATCCCTGATTATCGTTCCAATATTTTTTTCTCTGCTGAATGTTTTTTCGAGTCCTTTATTCATTACGGCAAGAATTTTGGAAGGGATTTCAATATTATCCTCATTTATTGTTTTTTCGACTATATCCAATCCAATCATCGACATAAGTGCACCCGGTATCCCGTGACCTGTACAATCGGCAGCCACTATAAAAATCTTGTCACCTTTTTCTTCAATCCAGTAGAAATCGCCGCTTACAATATTTTTAGGTTTGAATAATATGAAGGAATCAGAAAAGTGATTCCTGAAATACAATTCTGAGGGTAAAAGAGCTTCCTGTATTCGCTGAGCATATATAAGACTATCGGTTATATTTTTATCTCTCAGTTCCAGCCCTGCTTTTTGCAATTCAATAAGTGCATACGCCTGCTCTTTTTCTCTGAGAAGCTTCCTTGTTTTAACAAGAATTCGTGTTTGGGACAGTATAAACAGAAGGACAATTGATACTATTATGGAACCATAGAGCATAAAATGATATGTAACTACGGGTAGATTGGTAATATCACCATTAACAGTTATCACTCTGTTAATTAAGGATAAATATATAAAGTATTTGATTTCCATCAGATAACACAAAAATAAACGAAAAATCGGAATGTTTTCAGTAGTATTGAAATTTAGGTTAACAGTTAATCAATAAGAATTTCATCCTTTCCACCACGGCATAACCTTGTGTATCCGGATGATGGAGAGATAACAATATATCCAATTCCAAGTTTGTCCCATTTATGGTCGACTGCTGATACCGTTTCGGCGGATGAGCTTACAATATTCGGCCATTTTCTTGGAAATCCTCCTTTCCTGAAGGCTTTTATTGTTCCATCAAGTAATATGGAGCATGGAGAAATAAACTCATGATCGCGTCTGGGATCGGAATTGCCAAGAAGCTGCCATACTACCATAAATAAATCATTAACATCAACTGTATGATCAACTGTAATAATCAATTTAAAATTTCCAGACGGGTCATTTTTTCTGAAAAGATTTTTAACCTTTTCAATCACATCGCTATCCTCGACACAGTTAACTGAAATTATAAGAACAGGTATTTTTTTTTCAATCAGGCTGACATTAAAATCCTTAATTAAATTATTGTCAAGAAAATCAACTCTGATGTCAGAATCAGTTGATTTTGTACTATGGTTTCTTAATGAGATTTCTTCCGGGTGTTTTATTGTAGCATCGAGTCCTACTTTGCCACCAAATGAAAAGCTATCTGAAGAATGATCAAGAACATCAAGTGGTCCATTACTGAATAATAAGTCGTGACTGAAATCAGAATTTTCAAGGACATGAATGAGTAATGCCCTATAATTTCTGATCTCAATTTCACCGCTAACTACCACCATATACTTGGTAAACATCATCTGCCCTGTTCCTGTCAATGAGTGTAATATTTTCATCCCTTGTCCGGGATAACTTTTTTTAATTTTTACAATAACAAGGTTATGTGCAATACCGGCATCGGGCATATGAAAATCTACAATTTCTGGTTGTAGCGTCATCCGAACCGGGGCAAGGAATAATCTCTCCGTGGCTTTTGCGATCCAGGAATCTTCCTGTGGTGGTATTCCAACTATAGTTGCAGGATATACTGCTTCATCTGAATAAGTTATACAGGTAACATGAAATTTAGGGTACCAATCAGCCAGGGAATAGAATCCGGTATGATCTCCAAAAGGTCCTTCCCATATTAGTTTTTCGGACGGATCAACGAAACCTTCCAGAATAATATCTGCATCTTCCGGAACATACAGATCGTTGGTAATACATTTCACCAGATTAACCTTCTTCTTCCTCAAAAAACCGGCAAGAATATATTCATTTATATTTTCAGGCAATGGGGCAGTTGCAGAATATGCATAAACAGGATCTCCGCCAAGGGCAACAGAAACAGGCATTTTTTTGCCTGTTTTTTTCCAGGCTTCAAAGTGGTTTGCTCCTGTTTTATGCCGCTGCCAGTGCATTCCTGTGGTATTCTTATCAAGAATCTGCATCCTGTACATGCCAACATTTGTACTACCGGTTTCAGGATGCATGGTATGCACCATTGGGAGGGTGATAAAACGACCTCCATCATACGGCCAGCATTTCAGAACAGGAAAAATATCAAGATCCGGTACATGATGTATTTGCTGCTGGCATATGCCTTTTCTTCTAATACGCGATGGGAAAAACCCACCAAGTTTAAGAAGTGATGGAAGGGTAGCAATTTTCCGGAATAATGTCTCTTTTCTTATTGAAACATTATTAAAAAGATTTTCTATTTCAATGCCGGCATCGTCGAGATTTTTCCTTCCCAATGCCATGGCCATCCTCAAATCCGATCCATATGCATTTATCAAAACCGGAAAGTCGGTGCCGGTATTTTCAAATAAAAGAGCTTTTCCACCTGTTTTGGTTATTCTGTCGGTTATCTCAGTGATTTCGAGAACCGGATCAACGAATTGTTTGATCCTTACCAACTCATCTTTTTTCTCTAGATCCGTAATAAATTCCTTAAGTCCTGAATAGCTCATAAATGCACAAATGAAAATCAAAGATATTCAATAAGGAGAAGAGTAAATAAAAATATTGGGTAAATTATGGTCATTGCGAGCAAAGCGAAGCAATCTCCCGACGTGACGAATAATCCATGTAGATTTGTTTTGCATAAAACGGATTGCTTCGTCGCAAGCTCCTCGCAATGACTGTTTACATAATTAGAATCCGTGCAGGTCTCAAGCTCAATGTTGGGGGTATATAAAACAATAATGGGAACTCATCACTAGGATTAGTTCCCATTCACCGTTAGCAACCGAGGCTGTTAATGATGTCAGATTACTGTTATTCTGACCGGCTGCATTCCTGGGTACTTAGCCCTTTCTGCAACCCCTGGCTTTCGGGTAATGCCTGTTACAGCAAAACCTTCCGGCTGTCCTTTCATCCGCTTACGCGGCTTTCCGGGACGAAGCGTCTTTCAGGCTCTGTACATAATCCCGGAGGATTTTGCATCAGTCTCAGATAACCTGGGGCCGAAGCCCTTCATTTCCTGAAGCCCTGTGACTCAATCTTTAAAAAGAACGTTTCCGTTTTCTCAGTGATTTTCTGAACATTTTGAACGCGAAGTTCAACTGGTTCAGGCCTCGGCTCTCCTGATGCGCAGTCCCGAAGGTCTGACTGAAACGGAAGTTGTTTCATTTAAGTAACCCTTTCCATTTCCACATCTTTTGAGCAGTCTTTTATCGCTCATCTGATAAGATCAAATTTATATTAAGGAAACGATATAACAATCAATATAATCTTCTATCTTATACACGCAATATAAACAGTATGGTTCAAAAAATGTTCATAACATCGGGAAGTGACATTACACCTTAACATTATAATAAAAAAGGCCGCCCTCTCAGGCAGCCTTCAATTTATTTCTACTTATTTCATCTTATTTCTTATATCCGTACACAGCCAGGTTACCCAGAGTTTCCTCGATTCTGAGCAATTGGTTGTATTTTGCGATTCTGTCGGTTCTGCTTGCCGATCCGGTTTTGATCTGTCCCGAATTTGTAGCAACTGCTATATCTGCGATTGTCGTATCCTCAGTTTCGCCTGAACGATGTGAAGTAACAGTTGTGTAACCCGCTCTGTGAGCCATTTCAATGGCATTGAGTGTTTCAGTAAGAGTTCCGATCTGATTTACTTTGATAAGGATTGAGTTTGCGCAACCCATATCTATACCTTTCTTAAGGTAGTCAACGTTTGTTACAAAAACATCGTCGCCTACTATCTGGATTCTCTTACCCAGCCTGTCTGTCATTAACTTCCACCCATCCCAATCATTTTCAGCCATTCCGTCTTCGATAGAATCAATTGGATATTTATTTATCAGTTGCTCAAAATAATCCACCTGCTCTTTTGATGTTTTCCTTGCACCTTTTGGTCCTTCAAATTTCGAATAATTGTACATCCCGTCTACATAGAATTCTGAGGATGCCGGATCAAGAGCAATAGTTACATCAGTCCCCGGTTTGTACCCGGCTGCAGTGATCGCTTTAACAATTGTATCAAGTGCGTCTTCCGTTCCTTCTAATTTAGGTGCAAATCCACCTTCATCACCAACTGCTGTACTGAGTCCACGTTCCTTTATGACTTTTTTTAAGGCATGGAACACTTCTGTTCCCATACGTAATCCTTCACTGAAGGATGGCGCGCCAATTGGTCTGATCATGAATTCCTGGCAAGCTATCGGGGCATCTGAATGAGATCCTCCGTTAACAATATTCATCATTGGAATTGGTAATGTTACAGCATTAGTCCCACCAATATAACGGAACAATGGAAGCCCATGATATGAAGCTGCCGCTTTAGCTACTGCCAGAGAGACACCTAGTATTGCATTGGCTCCGAGATTGCTTTTTGTTTTTGTACCATCGAGGTCGATCATTTTTTTATCGATCCCCGCCTGATCTGTCACATCCATTCCGATTACTTCTTCAGCAATAACGTTATTCACGTTATGAACTGCTTTAAGAACACCTTTTCCAAGATAGCGTTTCTTATCTTCATCTCTGAGTTCAAGTGCTTCATTTTCTCCGGTTGATGCTCCGGAAGGAACTGCTGCCCTTCCAAAATAACCACTGGTTGTCATTACATCAACTTCAATTGTTGGATTGCCGCGGGAATCAAGAATCTCACGAGCATGAACACTAACTATCTGACCCATAATTTTTTATTTAATTGTTAACCCATAAAGATATATACAAAAAAAGGGATTGATAAATTCATCCCTTTTCGTATTTTAAATATTTTAATCATATTATTATTATTCTGGAACTGATTTTTCGGCAACTTCTTCAGATTTTTCAGCAGGTTTTTCTGCTTTTTCTGTTTTTACTTTAGCAGTCTTTGGTGCTTTTGTCTCAGCTACAGTTTCATCTTTCTTTTTTGATGTTCTTCTTCTTCTTGTTGTTTTTGTTTTTGCTGCTTCTCCTCCGAGCATAGCTTCATTGTAATCAACAAGTTCCAGAATGCACATGTCAGCATTATCGCCTATTCTGTTTCCGGTTTTTAAGATGCGTGTATAGCCACCCGGACGCTCAGCGACTTTGGGTGATACTTCTCTGAATAATTCAGCCACGGCAGTCTTATCTTTCAGATAGCTGAAGACAATTCTCCTTGAATGTGTGGAATCTTCCTTGGATTTAGTAATAAGAGGTTCTACAAAGGTACGAAGTGCCTTGGCTTTGGCAGTTGTTGTCGTGATCCTTTTATGAAGGATAAGTGATGTTGCCATGTTTGAAAGCATCGCCTTCCTGTGTGAACTTGTTCTTCCTAAATGGTTAATAACTTTATTATGTCGCATTTCTCTATTTCCTTAACCAGTTTATATTAATCTTTCTCTAATTTATATTTGCTTACATCCATACCAAATGAAAGGCTCATTGATTCGAGCAACTCATCAAGCTCTGTAAGTGATTTCTTGCCAAAATTTCTAAATTTAAGAAGATCATTCTTATTAAATTTCACCAGATCACCAAGCGTTTCAACTTCAGCGGCTTTCAGACAATTTAATGCTCTTACGGAAAGGTCGAGATCGACCAGTTTTGTCTTGAGCAATTGTCTCATATGCAATACTTCTTCATCAAACTCCTCGTTTGCCATCTTGTCGTCCGAATCGAGTGTTATCTTCTCATCGGAAAAGAGCATAAAATGATATATGAGAATTTTAGCGGCTTCTTTCAGAGCATCTTTCGGATGAATTGAACCATCAGTCTCAATCTCAAAAAGAAGTTTCTCATAGTCGGTTTTTTGCTCAACTCGGTAATTTTCAATGGTATACTTTACATTCCGTGTAGGAGTAAAAATAGCATCGATAGCAATAAGTCCGAATTCACTGTCAACAGGTTCATTTTCTTCTGCTGGGACATATCCTCTTCCCTTATTGATAGTTATCTCAATTTGTAACTTAACATCGGGTTCCATTCTGAAGATAACCAGTTCAGGGTTAAGTACCTCAAATCCGCTGAGAGCGTTATTAAGGTTCCCGGCTTTAAATACATCCTGACCACTGACCTTGATCGTAACCTTCTCATGATCAACGTCATCAACAATTCTTTTAAACCGGACCTGTTTCAGGTTCAGTATTATCTCGGTAACATCTTCCATTACTCCGGTTATAGTGGAGAACTCATGGTCAATGCCCTCGATTTTAACTGTTGTAATGGCAAAACCCTCCAATGAGGAGAGAAGAATTCTTCTTAGTGCATTGCCGACAGTAATACCATAGCCAGGTTCAAGCGGACGGAATTCAAATTTTCCGTGTTTGTCGTCCGCTTCCAGCATTATTACTTTATCAGGCTTCTGGAATGATAAAATGGCCATAGGATTTTTCTTAATATTATTATTTAGAATACAATTCAACTATTAGTTGTTCCTTGATGTTCTCAGGAATATCAGTACGTTCAGGTACGTTCATAAATTTACCTGCCATTTGTGCGTCATCCCACTCTAGCCATGTAAGCTTTGAATACTTTTTCGTTGTAAGGGAATCAACTATCGTCTCCAGAGATTTTGATTTCTCACGGACACCGATAATATCACCTGGTTTTAGCTGGAATGAAGGAATATTCACGACTTTGCCATTAACTGTGATGTGACGGTGTGAAACCAATTGGCGAGCAGCTGCTCTTGTAGGTGCAACACCCAGACGGTAAACAACATTGTCGAGCCGTGATTCGAGAAGCTGTAGAAGTACCGAACCGGTAACGCCTTTTGTTCTTGATGCTTTCTCAAATGTGTTACGGAACTGACGTTCAAGCATACCATAAGTATATTTTGCTTTTTGCTTTTCTCTAAGCTGAACGCCATATTCTGAAGTCTTCTTCCTCTTCTTATTCATTCCATGCTGTCCGGGAGGAAAATTCTTCCTCTCTGCATGTTTGTCGGGTCCGAATATCGGTTCACCGAATTTCCTTGCAATTCTTGTTCTTGGGCCAGTATATCTTGCCATTTGCTAAAAATTTATAACTTTCAAATAATCAATTATTTTTTTAATTATACTCTTCTTCTACCGGGAGCACGGCAACCGTTATGAGGCATCGGAGTTACATCGACAATTTCAGTAACCTCTATACCAACATTACTTATTGATCTGATTGCTGACTCACGTCCAGATCCTGGGCCTTTTACAAATACTTTCACCTTTCTTAATCCCAGGTCATAAGCCACTTTACCACATTCTTCAGAGGCCATTTGAGCAGCGTAAGGAGTATTTTTCTTTGAACCTTTAAATCCCATTTTACCAGCAGATGCCCACGATATTACCTGACCGGAATTATTAGTCAGAGTAACTATGATATTATTAAATGATGAATGAACGTGTGCCTGGCCTGATGGTTCAACCTTTACGACCCTCTTTTTTAATGCTCCAGTCTTCTTTGCCATAATCTATTTATTTAGTAGCTTTTTTCTTGTTTGCAACGGTTTTCTTTCTCCCTTTACGGGTTCTGGCGTTATTTTTGGTGCTTTGTCCTCTTACAGGAAGACCGATTCTGTGACGGACACCTCTGTAGCAGCCAATATCCATAAGCCTTTTAATGTTCATTTGTGTCTCCGAACGAAGCTCACCTTCAAGCTTATAATTATCGTTTAGAATTCTACGAATGGAATTGATCTGATCATCAGTCCAGTCCTGGACCTTTGCATTCCTGTCAACGCCAGCCTCGTCGAGTACTCTCTGTGCAATGCTCCTGCCTACTCCATAGATGTAAGTCAGGCCAACTTCGCCTCTTTTATTTCTTGGTAAATCCACACCAACAATACGTGCCATATAATACTTTTCTTAAATGAGTTGCAAAATTAGTTAAAATTATCCCTGTCTCTGTTTGAACTTGGGATTTTTCTTATTAATAACGTAAATGCGACCTTTTCTCCTGACTATTTTACAGTCAGCGCTGCGCTTTTTTACAGATGCTCTTACTTTCATTACCTTAATATTTCTTATTTATACCTGAATGTTATTCTTCCTTTTGTTAAATCATATGGTGACATTTCAACTTTTACTTTATCTCCTGGCAAGATTTTTATGTAGTGCATTCTCATCTTACCCGAAATATGTGCTGTGATCACGTGTCCATTTTCGAGTTCAACCCTGAACATTGCATTTGAAAGGGCTTCGATGATAGTACCGTCTTGCTCAATTGATGGTTGTTTAGCCATACACTTACATTTTATTTAGAACTTTTTCGATAAATTCAAAAGTCGTTAGTACCTCAGCTTTCCCCTTGTCAATTGCAACGGCGTATTCAAAATGTGCCGAAGGTTTGCCATCAGCAGTCTTTATGGTCCATCCGTCACGCATCTGTATTGTCTCCTTCTTTCCTGAGTTTATCATTGGTTCAATACAAATTACAAGTCCTTTTTCCATTTTTGGTCCTGTTCCCTGTTTGCCCCAGTTAGCAACTTCAGGCTGTTCATGAAGTTTCCTTCCGATACCATGACCAACCAATTCTCTTACCACTGTATATCCACCGCTTTCGGCTTTGGTTTGAACCGCATAAGAGATATCTCCAACCCTGTTTCCTATGATTGCTTCTTTAACTCCTTCTTCAAGAGAAGCCCTGGTAAAATCAAGCAGCCGTCTCACTTCCTTTGAAATTTCTCCTACAGGAAATGTAAAGGCACTGTCGCCATACCATCCATTCAATATTACCCCGCAATCAACCGATATTATATCCCCTTCTTTAAGAATATAGTTGGATGGAATACCATGAACCACCTCGTCGTTAACAGATGTGCAGAGAGTATTCGGAAAACCACCATATCCCTTGAAAGCCGGAGTTGCTCCGTGATCGCGGATAAATGATTCGGCTATACTATCGAGATAAAGAGTAGTAATCCCGGGTTTAATCAGAGAAGCCATTTCCGCAAGTGTTCTCGACACCAGCAAATTGCTCTCTTTTAACAACCCTACCTCTTCATTAGTCTTTAAATACAACATCAAAGAACGCTAAACTAATTATATCGATGTAACTGAACCCGATCTTCCTTTTACACGGCCGGTTTTCATCAGACCATCATAATGACGCATAAGCAAATGACTTTCAATCTGCTGAAGTGTATCAAGGATAACTCCAACGAGGATCAGAAGTGATGTGCCTCCATAGAATTGTGCAAACTGTGGTGATACAGTTGCTTTCACTGCAATAGAGGGCATTATTGCCACTATTGCAAGGAAAATTGAACCCGGGAATGTAATACGTGACATTATTGTATCAAGAAACTCAACAGTTTTTCTCCCCGGTTTAATACCTGGAATGAATCCGCCGTTTTTCTTCATATCTTCTGCCATCTGCACCGGATTTATTGTAATAGCGGTATAAAAATACGTAAAGACAATAATAAAAATTGCGGTTACAAGATTATACCAGAATCCATACATATTTGAGAATGCCACAACAAAGCCAGATCCTGAATTTGTGTACCCTGCGATTATCATTGGCAGCATCATGATCGCCTGTGCGAAAATAATAGGCATTACTCCGGCAGCATTTACTTTAAGAGGTATGTACTGACGAACACCACCATATTGTTTATTACCGACAATCCTGCGTGCATACTGTACAGGAACACGGCGTGTACCCTGAACGAGAAGAATTACTCCCAATACAACAACAAACAAAAACAATATCTCTACAATAAGACCTATTGCACCACCAGCGCCATTCATTCTTACACCTACTTCAAAAATAAAATTCTGAGGCATCCTGGCAACAATTCCAATCATGATTATTAGAGAAATCCCGTTACCGATACCCTTATCAGTTATCTTTTCTCCCAACCACATAACAAACATCGTACCCGCAGTAAGAATAATTACAGAGGACACCTGGAAGAAGGATCCTCCCAGTATAAATGCGGAAGCTGGCAGAGTATGTGTCAGATTCAGGAGGTAAGTCGGAGCCTGAAGCACAAGCACAGCAATTGTAAGGTAACGTGTATACTGATTCATTTTACGCCTTCCGCTTTCACCCTCTTTCTGAAGCTTCTGGAAATATGGGAAAACTATACCAAGCAACTGAACTACAATTGATGCTGAGATATAGGGCATTATTCCGAGAGCGAATATAGAAGCCTGAGAAAATGCTCCACCGGAAAACATATCAAGAAGTCCCATAAGACCAGATTGCGTCTGACGATGTAAATTCGCCAGCTGAGCTGGATCTATACCGGGAAGGGTAACATATTTACCCAGTCTGTACAATAAAATGATTCCAAAAGTATAGAGTAATCTCGCCCGTAGATCTTCTATCTTAAAGATATTTTTTATAGTCTGAATCAGTCTCATGAAATTATAGTATTACAGCGGTTCCCTTTTTAGCTTCGATTGCTTCTATTGCTGATTTGCTGAATGCGTGGGCATGAACTTCGAGTTTTCTTTCGAGAGTTCCTTTTCCCAGTATCTTTACCAAAGCATTTTTAGAAACAAGTCCGGCCATTACAAGAACTTCAAAATCGATTTTTTCAATATTATGTGATTCCGCGAGAGTCTGAAGGGTACTGATGTTAATACCCTTATATTCTTTGCGGTTAATATTTTTAAATCCATATTTCGGAACACGCCTCTGAAGTGGCATCTGGCCGCCTTCAAATCCTATTTTTCTGCTGTAACCTGATCTGGATTTCGCACCTTTATGTCCTCTGGTGGAAGTTCCACCCTTACCGGAACCCTGTCCGCGACCCAGACGCTTATTTTTTTTGATAGATCCTTTTGCAGGTCTTAAGTTACTCAAATCCATAACTTTAT
>PLNT01000034.1:39061-112711 GCA_003141895.1 Bacteroidales bacterium
TTTTCTAACCGTTAAAAACTTTGTCCATTGTGACACTTCTGTGTTCAGCAACTGTGAAGGCGTCTCTCATTTCAAGAAGAGCAGCAAATGTTGCTTTTACCAGATTATGAGGGTTTGATGATCCCTTGGATTTAGCGAGTACGTTCTTCACTCCCACACTTTCCAGAACAGCACGCATAGCACCACCAGCCTTAACACCGGTACCTTCTGAAGCCGGTTTGATAAATACCTTGGCACCACCGAATTTTGCAACCTGTTCGTGAGGAATTGTACCATTAATAACAGGTACTTTTATCAGGTTCTTTTTTGCATCTTCGATACCTTTTGCAATAGCCGTGGTTACTTCACTTGCTTTACCAAGTCCGTGTCCTACAATACCATCTTCATTTCCTACAACTACTATAGCTGAAAAACTGAATGTACGTCCCCCTTTTGTAACTTTTGTTACTCTCTGGATGCTGACAAGCCTATCCTTAAGTTCGAGATCGCTGGTTTTAACTTTTCTTATACCGTTTCCCATAATTCATTAGAATTTTAAACCGCCCTCGCGGGCTGCATCAGCCAATGATTTTACTCTGCCATGATATTTATATCCGCTTCTGTCGAAAACAACTTTCTCGATACCTTTTTCTTTGCATTTTGTTGCGAGAAGTTTTCCGACAAGCTTAGCCTGTTCAATTTTTTTAACACCTGTTTGGGCTGCTACTTCTTTTTCTTTAGAGCAGGCCGACAGAAGAGTAACTCCGCTCAGATCGTCAACAACCTGAACATAAATCTGTTTATTGCTACGATAGACTGCCAGTCGTGGTAATGCAGCAGTACCGTTTATTTTCTTCCGGATCCTCATTTTGATCCTCGTTCTTCTTTCCAACTTTGTTAAGGCCATGATTTTTTACTTTTACCAGATTAAACACTAGCAGATTTTCCAGCCTTCCTTCTGAGCTGTTCTCCAACAAACTTAATTCCTTTTCCTTTGTAAGGTTCAGGCGGACGGAGAGATCTGATTTTTGCAGCAACATGCCCGATAAGTTGTTTGTCGATACAAGTAAGGGTTATTATTGGGTTGGCCCTTCTTTCTGTTTTAGTCTCGACTTTTACTTCATTCGGGAGCTGAAGGATCACTTCATGAGAAAAACCAAGACTCATTTCAAGATTCTGTCCTTTTGCCTCAGCACGGTAACCTACTCCGACAAGTTCAAGTTCTTTCTTGTATCCTTCCGATACTCCGACAACCATATTGTGTATTAATGCACGGTAAAGGCCATGCAAAGACTTATGATTCTTTGATTCTGATGGTCGTGACAATATGACTTCGTTCCCCACCACTTCCACCTTCAGATCTTTGTCGACTGGTTGAGTCAACTCTCCAAGGGGGCCTTTCACTCTTACCATGTTGGTGTCGCTGACACTTACAGTGACGCCTTTTGGCAGGTTTACAGGTAATTTTCCTATTCGTGACATTAAGCTATCCTCCTAATTAGTAAACATAACATAATACTTCACCGCCTATTTTTTCCTTTTTCGCCTCTTTATCAGTCATCAGTCCTTTTGAGGTAGAAATGATTGCAATACCCAGTCCGTTAAGAACCCTTGGCATTTCATCAACTCCGATATACTGACGGAGACCAGGACGGCTTACTCTTTGTATTTCTTTTATTGCAGGCTTCTTGCTCTTGGAATTATATTTCAGAGCAATTTTCAACACACCCTGCGGTCCTTCACCATCAATAACCTTATAGCTGAGGATATATCCTTTTTCGAAAAGAATTCTGGCAACCTCTTTCTTAAGATTGGATGCTGGTGCTTCCACGACTTTATGACCGGCCATGATGGCGTTCCTTATTCTGGTCAGTAAATCTGCAATTGGATCAGTCATCTTCTATTATTTAATATAGTTTATAATTATTCNNCAACGGTTATGCATTCTGTTAGGGTTAGAATTTCTGGGCAGACGGCTTAGTCCGACATAATCGCCGGCAGCTTTAAGTGCAGCTCTTTTTGCAGCATATTTCTGGGTCAGTCTTGCGCGTTTTACTTCGCGGGCTATCATCGATTCTTTAGCCATATAACTAGTTTTTAGTATTTTTAAAAGGTAAACCAAACTGTTTGAGAAGTGCTAAAGCTTCTTCATCAGAGTCAGCTGAGGTCACAAATGTGATCTGAAGACCCATGATCTTTGCGATCTTATCAAGATCGATCTCAGGGAAAATTATCTGCTCGGTAATACCGAGTGTATAATTGCCACGGCCGTCGAGCTTGGAATTGATCCCTTTAAAGTCGCGGATACGTGGAAGAGCAACAGATATGAGTCTCTCAAGAAATTCAAACATCCTGTCGCGGCGTAATGTAACCATTATACCGATAGGCATATTTTTTCTTAATTTGAAATTTGAAATATCTTTTGTTGACATTGTCTGAACAGCTTTCTGACCAGCAATATCCGATAATTCCTTAACACCGTATTCAAGTAGTTTCTTATCGGCTATAGCCTGTCCTACCCCCTGGTTGATAACAATCTTTTTCAACTTTGGGACCTGCATTATGGTACTGTACCCGAATTCCTTCATCAATGCAGGGACGATCTCGTCTTTATACTTGGTTTGTAGCGCAGGTATGTACATTACTTGATCTCCTCTCCTGATTTTTTAGAATAACGCACTAATTTATTATTATCATTAAGTTTCTTGCCAACACGTGTAGGCTTTCCTGTAGTCGGATCAATAAGCATCAGATTTGAAAGATGCACCGGAGCTTCTTTTTTTAATATCCCGCCCTGTGGAGCTTTTGTATTCGGCTTGGTATGTTTTGATACCAGGTTTACACCTTCTACAATTGCTCTGTTCTTATCTCTGTCGACTTCGAGAATTCTGCCTTTCTGACCTTTTGATTCTCCGGTTATCACAATAACCGAATCTCCCTTTTTTATGTGTATTTTCTTCTGCATCGTTGTGTATTTAAATATATTACAACACTTCAGGTGCCAATGAAACAATCTTCATATACTTATCACGTAATTCCCTTGCAACCGGTCCGAAAATACGTGTCCCGCGTACTTCATTAACATTGTTAAGAAGAACAACCGCATTATCGTCGAAACGGATATAAGAACCATCGGGACGACGGATCTCTTTAGTTGTTCTGACAACAACTGCTTTGCTCACTGTTCCTTTTTTTGCTTCACCTGAAGGAAGTGCGGATTTCACACTCACGACAATTTTATCACCTACGGTAGCATATCTTTTTTTGCTACCACCGAGTACCCTGATGCACAAAACTTCTTTTGCGCCTGAGTTATCAGCTACGGTTAGTCTGCTTTCCTGTTGTATCATGATTACTTAGCTCTTTCGATTATTTCGATTAATCTCCAGGTTTTGTTTTTGCTCAGAGGCCTGGTCTCCGATATGCGTACGGTATCGCCAATTTTGCATGAATTTGCCTCATCATGAGCCATCAGCTTTTTTGTCCTGTTTATAAACTTGCCATAGATAGGATGTTTAACTTTCCTCTTTATGACTACTACGATGGATTTGTCCATTTTGGTACTGACAACCACACCTATACGTTCTTTTCTAAGATTCCTTTCCATTTGCTGATCTAGCTATTAGATTTCTTATTTAACTCTCTGGCGCGCAATTCAGTCTGCAAGCGTGCAATCGTGAGCTTCACTTCTCTCACCTTCTGAGGGTTATCTAGAGGCGTGATTGCATGGTTAAGCTTCATCCTTACAAGCATTGTCTTTTCGGTATCAATTCTTTCGAGAAGATCTGAAGTGCTTAATTCCTTTATTTCTGAAGTTTTCATTTATCTTCTAAGTTTTATTCCATTAGGTAATCACGTCTGACAATAAATTTTGTCGTAATAGGAAGCTTCTGGGCACCCAGACGAAGTGCTTCTTTTGCAACTTCATATGGTACTCCTTCAGCTTCAAGCAGAATTCTGCCTGGCGTAACCGGTACAACAAATCCTTCAGGTGCTCCTTTTCCTTTACCCATACGAACCTCAGCAGGTTTCTTTGTTATAGGTTTATCGGGGAAAACTCTGATCCACAACTGACCTTCACGTTTCATGTGACGTGTCACAGCCTGTCGAGCTGCTTCGATCTGCCTTCCGGTGATCCAGCTCTCCTCAAGTGCTTTGATACCAAATGACCCGAATGCCAGCTGGTTGCCTCTTTGTGCATTACCTTTCATTCTTCCCTTCTGGGCTCTCCTGAATTTGGTCCTTTTCGGTTGTAACATTGCTCAAATATTGTTATAAATTATATACTAAGTCTCTTATTTTTTTGTTTTCCTTTTCAGGCTCTTGCTCTTTGCATTTCTTGCTCCGATATTCGGACTGAGATCTCTCTTACCGAATACTTCTCCGTTGCATATCCATACTTTCACTCCCAGCAATCCAACCTTCGTATGTGCTTCAGCCAAAGCATAATCAATGTCAGCACGCAAGGTATGAAGCGGAATACGACCCTCTTTGTACGATTCGCTCCTTGCCATTTCAGCACCGCCCAAACGACCTGAGATCATAATCTTAATACCCTCTGCTCCCATTCTTATTGTTGAAGCGATTGACATCTTAATTGCACGCCTGTAAGAAATTTTTCCTTCAAGTTGACGGGCAATATTGTTTGCAACTATATTAGCATCAAGTTCCGGACGTTTAACCTCAAAGATGTTTATCTGGACTTCTTTTTTGGTTATCTTCTTGAGTTCTTCTTTCAGTTTGTCAACTTCCTGTCCGCCTTTACCAATGATAATTCCCGGACGGGCTGTATTAACTGTGACAGTAATAAGCTTAAGAGTTCTCTCAATAATAATTTTGGAAAGGCTGGCTTTTGCAAGTCTGACATTCAGATATTCCCTGATCTTGGTATCTTCTACAAGCTTACCGGAAAAATCTTTTCCACCGTACCAGTTTGAATCCCACCCTTTGATTATGCCTAATCTGTTACCAATCGGATTTACTTTTTGTCCCATCTGATCTAATTTGATGTATTTTCAACTTCATTAATCTTACTGTCAAGCACAAGAGTTATATGGTTTGATCTTTTTCTTACCCTGTAAGCTCTTCCCTGAGGTGCTGTCTGCAATCTTTTCAATGCACGGCCACCGTCGACATGAACAAGCTTTACATAGAGGTTACTTTCTTCAACTCTCACACCTTCATTTTTTGCCTGCCAGTTGGCAATTGCTGAAAGGAGAAGCTTCTCCATTCTGCGTGATGCCTCCTGTGAACTGTACTTGAGGATATCAAGTGCTTTATTTACATCTTTTCCACTTATGAGCTGTGTTACAAGCCTCATCTTTCGTGGTGATGTAGGACAGTTTCTGAGGATCGCCTGGTATCTGCTCTTGGCTGCCTCTTTTTTCTGGTCAGCTGAATTTCTTTTTCTTGCACCCATTTCTAAATGATTTTCAATGTTTACATTACTTATTTATTACCAGAATGACCCCTGAAAGTACGGGTAGGTGAGAATTCTCCAAGTTTATGTCCTACCATATTTTCCGTAATGTAAACGGGGATAAATTTGTTCCCGTTATGAACTGCTATAGTATGTCCTACAAAATCAGGTGAGATAACCGATCTTCTTGACCATGTTTTTATCACCGATTTTTTTTGTCCTTCATTCATTTCAAGAACTCTTTTGCCGAGTTTGAAATCGATGAATGGGCCTTTTTTAATTGATCTACTCATAATATATCAGTTATTTTTTCCTTCTTTCAACAATGAATTTTGCAGAGTATTTCTTCTTATCCCTGGTTTTGAAACCTTTTGCAGGAATACCTTTACGTGAACGCGGATGTCCGCCTGAAGCTCTTCCTTCACCACCACCCATCGGGTGATCGACCGGGTTCATAACAACACCTCTTACTCTTGGACGGCGTCCCTGCCAGCGTGAACGGCCTGCCTTACCGGATCTCTCCAGGTTATGGTCAGGATTAGAAACAGTTCCGATAGTTGCACGGCAGGTTGTAAGTATCAATCTTGTTTCCCCTGAAGGAAGTTTGATTGTGGCATATTTCCCGTCGCGGGCTGATAATTGTGCATAAGTTCCGGCACTGCGGGCAATTGCCCCGCCTTTGCCAGGTTTAAGCTCAATATTATGAATAATAGTTCCCATAGGAATATCGCTCAGAAAAAGAGTATTACCGATTTCCGGAGCAGCTTCTTTACCCGAAAGTAAAGTCTGGCCGACCTGTAGTCCAACCGGTGCTACAATATATCTCTTCTCACCATCCTTATAGACAACAAGTGCAATTCTTGAAGAACGATTCGGATCGTACTCAATTGTTTTGACTGTTGCCTGCATACCATCTTTTTCCCTGAGGAAATCGATTTCTCTGTACATCTTTTTATGACCGCCTCCGATGTATCTCATAGTCCGTTTACCGTTAACATTCCTTCCTCCTGATTTTCTGTGCGGTCGAAGTAAGGATTTCTCCGGTGTAGCACTAGTGAGAGTATCAAAAGTGCTTGCGATTTTATGTCGCTGGCCTGGTGTTACAGGCTTGATTTTTCTGACTGCCATATCGGTTTTTAAATATTGCTATAGAAATCAATTTTATTCCCCTCTGCCAGCGTAACAATAGCTTTTTTAGTAGCTGATGTTTTTCCTGTAAGAAGTCCCGATTTAGTATTACGGGATTTTATTTTCCCGCCATATCTCATCGTATTTACCGAATCAACTGTAACAGTGTACAGTTCTTCAACGGCTTTTTTTATTTGTAACTTATTTGCGCTTCTGGCAACGAGAAAACCATAGCGGTTAAATTTATCGCCCTGGCTTGTCATCTTTTCCGTTACAATCGGTTTAAGCAAAATATTCATTACTCAATCTTTTCTAGTTTTCAAATGTTGCCTGCAAAACGTCAACTGCACTCTCCACAAGTATCAATGTTGAAGCCTTCATAATCTTATAAGTGTTTAACTCACTGGCTAATACAATTTCAACGCCTGGTACATTTCGGGTTGACAAATATATATTATTATTTTGTTCCGGTAAAACAAATACTGATTTTTTATTTACAATATTCAGGTTATTCCCCATTTTGATGATCTCCTTTGTTTTAGGTGACTCAAGTGAGAAGTCTTCCAGTATAATAATATTATTTGTCGAAGCCTTATAGGAAAGTGCTGATTTTCTGGCTAATTCTTTAACTTTCTTGTTAAGCTTGAAGCCATAGAACCGTGGTTTGGGACCGAATACCCGGCCTCCTCCACGATACAGAGGGTTCCTGATATTTCCTGCACGTGCAGTACCGGTTCCTTTTTGTTTCTTTATCTTCCTTGTACTACCTGCTACTTCACCGCGTTCTTTTGATTTATGAGTACCCTGCCTCTGATTGGCAAGAAACTGTTTTGTATCGAGATAAATAGCATGGTCGTTAGGTTCAATACCGAAAATCGCATCATTGAGATCGATTTTCCTCCCGGTTTCCTTACCGCTAGTATTTACAATTGCTAATTCCATTATTTTGTAATTATTACGTAACCACCTTTTGGACCCGGAACTGATCCTTTTACAATTATAATATCATTCTCAGCCATGAGTTTTACAACTTTCATATCCATAGCCATAACCTGGTTTCCTCCCATTCGTCCACCCATTCTCATACCGGGTAATACTCTTGAAGGAAAAGAAGAAGCACCAAGTGATCCGGGGTGCCTGAGCCTGTCACTTTGTCCGTGAGTAGTTCCACCTACTCCACTGAAACCATAACGTTTTACAACACCCTGAAATCCTCTTCCTTTCGACCAGCCTCTAACATCAACTATGCTGTCGGGTCTGAAGAGTTCTGCTGTAAGTACATCTCCTTCTTTACACTGACCTACCTCAAAGCCGATGAACTCAAGAACTTTTCTTTTTGGCGTGGTGTTAGCCTTCTTGAAATGTCCCATTTCAGCTTTGGTAGTGTGTTTTTCCTTTTTATCTTCGAATCCTAGCTGCACGGCATTATAGCCATCCTTTTCCACCGTTTTAACCTGTGTAACAACACATGGACCGGCTTGCAGAACCGTACATGGAATATTCTTCCCATTTTCATCAAAAATGGAGGTCATTCCTACTTTTTTACCAATTAATCCCTGCATTTCTTTATTGCTTTACTGGTTTCACACTTTAATTTCTACTTCAACTCCGCTTGGAAGCTCAAGTTTCATCAGTGCATCGATGGTTTTAGGCGTTGAGCTGTAAATGTCGAGCAATCTTTTGTATGATGAGAGCTCAAACTGTTCTCTTGCTTTTTTGTTGACGAAAGGAGAACGAAGTACTGTATAAATCTTTTTGTGTGTAGGCAGTGGAATAGGTCCGCTGACAACTGCACCAGTTGATTTCACTGTTTTTACGATCTTCTCTGCAGATTTATCCACGAGATTATGATCATAAGATTTCAGTTTAATACGAATTTTCTGACTCATCTTTTAAAGAATTTTTCCTTTAGTAACTTCTACAATTTTGTTTGATATATCTGCAGGTACCTTTTCATAATGGGAGAACTCCATTGTTGATGTTGCTCTTCCCGAGGTAAGAGTACGAAGTACTGTAACATAACCGAATTTCTCGGCCAGAGGTACTTTTGCTTTGACTACTCTTGCGCCTGCTTTCGATTCCATACCTTCCACTCTGCCCCTTCTTCTGTTGAAATCGCCAATAACATCGCCAACATATTCTTCAGGAGTTACAACTTCTGTAGACATGATGGGCTCAAGAATTACAGGATTACATTTTCCTGCAAATTTCCTGAAGGCCTGTTTGGCTGCGATTTCAAATGAAAGAGCATCAGAGTCAACCGGATGATATGAACCGTCTTTGAGTACTACTTTAAGGCTATCGAGTGGAAATCCTGCAAGCGGCCCATTAACCATTGCCTCACGGAATCCCTTTTCAATTGATGGAATATATTCCTTGGGAATATGTCCCCCCTTAACTTCATTAATGAACTGAAGACCCCTTACATTAGCATCTGCCGGTGCTAAATCAAATGTCATATCGGCAAATTTTCCACGGCCACCGGTCTGCTTCTTAAATACTTCACGGAACTCTGCTGTGGTTGTAATAGCTTCTTTATATGCGACCTGGGGTGCTCCCTGATTACATTCAACTTTAAATTCCCTTTTCAGACGGTCAATAAGGATTTCCAGGTGAAGTTCGCCCATTCCATTGATGATAGTCTGCCCGCTATCGGGATCAGTTCTTACCTGGAATGTCGGATCTTCTTCTGCAAGTTTATTGAGAGCCATCGATAATTTATCAACATCTGCCTGGGTTTTAGGCTCTATCGCAACGCCAATTACAGGTTCTGGAAAATCCATCGATTCGAGTAAGATGGGTTTATTAATTGCGCATAATGTATCGCCAGTCTTTATATCTTTAAAACCAACACCTGCACATATGTCGCCAGCTGAAATACTTTCTTTCGGATTTTGTTTATTGGCATGCATCTGAAAGAGGCGGTTTATACGTTCTCTTTTCCCGGTTCTTACGTTCAGAACAGTATCGCCTGCCTTTAATATACCTGAATAAATACGCAGGAAAGCTAAACGTCCGACAAATGGATCGGTGGCAATTTTGAATGCAAGTGCTGCTAATGGAGCTTCATCATCGGGTTCACGAATGATTTCTTCGTCATTTCTCGGGTCAATTCCAATAACAGATCCTTTATCAACAGGTGACGGAAGAAATGCCACTATAGAATCGAGAAGACTCTGAACACCTTTATTTTTAAAAGCAGAGCCGCAGATAACGGGTATTGCCAGACCGTCAATAGTTACCTTACGAAGGGCAACCATAATTTCATCTTCGGTTATTAATTTATGATCTTCCAGATATCGTGCTAAAAGAGTATCATCAACACCGGCAACAACTTCAACCAGTTTCCCCCTCCACTCTTCAGCCTCTGCCCTCATGTCAGCAGGTATCTCCTCGGTGCTGAAACTTGTTACATCTGCTTCATCAGTGTTATAGATAATAGCTTTCATTTTAACAAGGTCAATAACCCCGGTGAAATTTTCTTCTGCGCCGATTGGAATCTGAACAGGGACCGGATTTGCTCCGAGTTTTTCCTGGATCTGCTGAACAACGCTGTAAAAATCAGCGCCCGCCCGATCCATTTTATTTACAAAAGCAATCCGGGGCACTACATATTTATTTGCCTGCCGCCAAACAGTTTCTGATTGGGGTTCAACACCGCCAACAGCACAGAAGACAGCAACTGCACCATCGAGAACTCTGAGGGATCTTTCTACTTCAACAGTAAAGTCAACATGCCCGGGAGTATCGATGATATTTATCTTATAATCATCATTCTTAAATTTCCAATAAGTTGTCGTAGCAGCAGAGGTAATTGTAATTCCTCTCTCCTGTTCCTGAACCATCCAGTCCATCTGGGCATTGCCATCATGTACCTCTCCCATACGATGGGTACGACCGGTAAAGAACAGAATACGTTCTGTTGTAGTGGTCTTACCGGCATCAATGTGGGCCATGATTCCGATGTTTCTGGTATATTTCAGGTTTTTATCCATCTATTCTTTTACGCAACCGC
This sequence comes from Bacteroidales bacterium, assembly GCA_003141895.1. GTDB lineage: Bacteria > Bacteroidota > Bacteroidia > Bacteroidales > VadinHA17 > LD21. The sequence continues at coordinate 49,603 of PLNT01000034.1, forward strand.
TCTTTTTCAACTAAAACCGGAAATGTGCAAAAGCTTTATTTGCTTCAGCCATCCTGTGTGTATCTTCTTTTTTCTTATATGCACCGCCTTCAAGCTTATAAGCTGCCATAAGTTCAGCGGCAAGCCTCTCAGCCATTGAATGACCTGTTCTTTTTCGTGCAAAAGAGATCATATTCTTCATACTAATACTTACTTTCCTGTCGGTTCTGATCTCCATAGGAACCTGGAAAGTGGCACCACCAACACGGCGGGCTTTAACTTCAACCTGTGGTGTAACATTATCCAGCGCCTGCTTGAAAATTTCAAGAGGAGTTTTGCCTTCGCTTTTAAATTTATCACCGACTATTTCCAGTGAGTCGTAGAAAATCTTAAAAGCCAGATTTTTTTTACCACTGAACATAAGATTATTCACAAACCTTGTTACGTACGGATCTTTGTATTTTGGATCCGGCAACAGAATCCTCTTCTTTGGTCTTGACTTTCTCATTGTCTTATTCCTTTAACTGTTACTTCTTAGGCCTTTTAGCACCATATTTTGATCTTCTCTGTGTACGGCCATCAACTCCTGAAGTGTCGAGAGCTCCACGAACCAGATGATAACGAACACCAGGAAGATCTTTAACTCTGCCACCTCTGATCAGAACGATCGAGTGTTCCTGCAGGTTATGACCTTCACCCGGAATATAAGCGTTGACTTCTTTCTGGTTGGTNNTGAATTGTCGGCATATTTCCAATTATTTTAGCATTAAATTTTACTTAAAAAAATGGTTTGCAAAGGTATTGTTTTTATTTTCAAATCAAAATCGGTTTGCATTATTTTTTTAAAAAAATAAGACATTACTTCAAATTACCTGAGTATAATGAATATTCAGGCACTTAAGCATTTTTCAAAACAAGAAATCTTACTAAAAATGTAAGTTACCAACAGGTTCCTTCCCGATCTTTCCAGTGAAAAACGTTTTGTAAACTTACAATGGCAGAAAAAACGGTACTCCTGTATTTCAAAAAACTTGTGCAAAGGAAATAAAAAATTTGTAATTCTCACCTCTTTATTAAACTGTTTTTAAAAAATTATTATTTTTGTGCCCTCCTAAGCATCGTATAATAAATAATTATTACATAATAATATCCAGCGAAACATGAAAACATTCCAGGCGGACCAGATTAAAAACATTGCTCTTCTGGGTAACTCAGGTTCAGGTAAGACTACCCTCGCAGAAGCATTGCTTTTTAACGGAGGTATAATCGAAAGAAGGGGTACAATTGAAGCAAAAAATACAGTTTCAGACTATCGGCCTATTGAACATGAAAATGGTAATTCAATTTATTCGACAGTTTTGTATACTGAATTTCTGAATCACAAAATAAATATTTTTGATACCCCTGGCCTCGATGATTTCAGTGGAGGAGTAATATCGTCATTGTTTGCTTCCGATGTCGCTGTTATGACGATAAATGTTCAGAACGGTGTTGAAGTAGGTACCGAAATTCATTTCCGTCACGCTGAAAAAGAAAACAAGCCTCTTATAATTGTTGTTAACGGCCTGGATCATGAAAAAGCAAATTTCGAGAAGACTCTCGAAATGCTCAGGGAGAGATTAAGCAGCAACGTTATATTGATCCAATATCCTTTAAACGAAGGGACAGGATTCAATTCTATTATCGACGTTCTTAAAATGAAAATGCTTCGTTATGCAAAAGACGGCGGTAAGGCTGAAGTGGTTGATATCCCTGCAGACCAGGCAGCAAGAGCTGCTGAGTTGCACAGCGCCCTTGTGGAAAAAGCAGCCGAGAGTGATGAAACCCTTATGGAACTGTTCTTTTCAAACGATTCTCTTACTGAAGATGAAATTAGAAAAGGGATCGCAAAAGGTATAAGAACAAGGGGTATGTTTCCGATTTTATGTCTTTCTTCAAAAAATAATATCGGAGTTGACAGGTTAATGGAATTTATCACAACTGAAGCTCCATCAATTTCTGACATGCCTGCTCCCATTAACAACAAAGGCAATGAAATTAAACCCGATTCTGCAGGACCAGCTTCTGTATATGTTTTCAAATCATCAATTGAAGAACACATCGGAGAAATAAATTATTTCAGGGTTTATTCCGGCAAGATCACAGAAAACCTCGATGTTATTAATACCAATAATGGATCTAAGGAACGACTTGCCCAGCTTTATGTAAACGCAGGAAAGAACAGGACAAGAGTACCTGAACTTCATGTAGGAGATATAGGTGCATTTGTCAAATTAAAAAATACAAAAACAGGTCATACCCTTAATGCCCCGGGTAACGACTGGAAATATGAGGGAGTTAAATTTCCTGAACCAAAATACAGGACCGCAATAAAAGCTCAGAGTGAAAGTGATGATGAGAAGCTGGGCGAAGCACTCAATAAAATTCACCTTGAAGATCCCACAATAGTTATCGAATACTCGAAGGAATTAAAACAGATTATTGTACATGGCCAGGGGGAATACCACCTTAATATTATGAGATGGCATCTTGATAATATTTATAAGATCCCCACAAACTACAATCTGCCGAAAATACCATATCGTGAAACAATAACAAAAACTGCTGTGGCTGATTACAGACACAGGAAACAGTCAGGCGGTGCTGGTCAGTTCGGCGAGGTTCATATGATCATCGAACCTTATGAAGAAGGTTCAAAGGAAGCAACAATGCAGAAGATCAATGGCAAGGAGGTAAAAATTTCAGTACGTGACAAGGAAGAAATTACCCTTCCCTGGGGAGGAAAACTTGTTTATGTGAATAGTATAGTTGGTGGATCAATTGACGCCAGGTTCATGCCGGCAATACTGAAAGGTATTATGGAGAAGATGGAAATTGGACCGCTTACCGGATCTTATGCACGTGATATCAGGGTCTATGTATATGACGGGAAAATGCATCCGGTTGACTCCAATGAAATATCTTTCCGTCTGGCAGGAAGAAATGCATTTAGTCAGGCGTTCAAAATAGCCGGACCAAAAATCCTTGAACCGGTTTATGATGTTGAAATTTTTGTTCCTTCCGATCGTATGGGCGATGTTATAAGCGATCTTCAGGGAAGACGCGGAATGGTTCTGGGAATGTCAAGTGAAAGACGTTTTGAGGTTATCAAAGCAAAAGTTCCTCTTGCAGAAATGAATAAATATTCCACAGCTCTCAGTTCAATAACTGGGGGTCGTGCAATGTATACAATGAAGTTTGCAGAATATGCACAGGTTCCTGGTGATGTTCAGGATGCTGTTATCAAAGCATACTCTGAAGAAGAAGAGGAAGAATAGAAGATTGAATACATTTTATTAATAATATCGTAGGGAACGGTCGCGACCGTTCCCTACCTGTTTAAATCTACACCATCTTCAGTACATCCCACACAAATGCCCTGATACCAACCTCAGTGTTAATAGCATCGATCCTTTTAACATTTTCCAGAACACTGTCAACTATTCCATCTTCGACGATTGTGAGTACACTTTTATTTATTTCAGGCCAGGCATGTGTGCCAAGGTGAGGAACTCCTGTAGTTGTACCCCTGCCCTGCACATTTTCCCAGAGTGAGTATCCTTTAATGCCGAGTTTGTCGAGAAGGTATTCAACTTTTTCAGTATGTGCCTGATTATATACTATCATTATTGCTTTCATATTCAATTTTTTTCAGGTCTAGTTAATTTGTTTTGTCTCATTACCATTCATGAAATCAAATTCTGAATAAACGGCAAGATTCTTATTTCTCTCTCCCCTTTTTGCAAACATCGCATAAACAACAGGGACAAGAACCAGGGTTACCATAGTAGAGAAAATCAATCCACCGATAACAGCAACTCCCATCGGGCTCCATAATTCCGAACCTGATCCTTTGCTCATTGCAAGTGGTAACATTCCAAGAATAGTTGTAGCAGATGTCATAATTACCGGCCTCAGACGTGAACGACCTGAAATTGCTATTGCTTCATATAGTTCATGTCCTCTTTCGCGCATGAGGTTGATAAAGTCAACCAGTACAATAGCATTTTTTACAACTATGCCTATAAGCATCACCGCTCCGATTCCTGAAATAACACTAAGCGGAGTATCGGTTATGAATAGTGCAATTGCGACTCCTGAAAATGCGAAGGGAATAGAGAACATTATGATAAACGGCATCTTTAGTGATTCAAACTGTGAAGCCATGATAAGGTAGACCAATATCAGACTTATCATCATAAGCTTTGCAATATCCATAAATGCATCCATCTGGTCTTTGATAGCACCTGATATCTGAACCATCACACCTCCCGGCATTACTGTCGCGTCGATAGCTTTCTGTACATCGTTCTGTATATCAGTAAGTGATCTTTTATAAGGAGTAAATGAAACACGCACTATACGTTCCTTGCGTTTGCGCTCAATATTAGGCGGCGACCAGTACTCCTTAATCTTTGCAATTTCACCAAGTCTTATTATTTGACCCATCGGGTTTGTGATGCCAAGATTTTCAATATCGGTAAGTGTGCTTCGGGCATCTTTCTTTAAGCGTACAACCACATCATATTCGTCACCAAACTGACGCAGACGTGTTGCTGTGAGTCCGTCAACCCTGTTTTTGACTGCTGTTGACACCATAGCCGTATTCAGGCCATTAGCACTCATTTTGTTCTGGTCAAAAATCAACTGTAACTCAGGTTTTGATTTTGCACGGCTAATTTTGACATCCTTACAGCCTGCTATATTCTTTATTTTATTCGACAATTCCTCGGCAACAAGATTTGTTTCGGATATATTATAACCATAGACCTCGACATCGACAGTACTTCCTCCGAAACTTCCCATATTATCAGAAGTACTAAGAGTGAAGTTGATGATTTCAGGCCTTTTCGCAAAATCACTTCTCATTTCTTCAACTATCTCGAATACTGATTTCTTTCGGGCTTCTATTGGCACAAGACTCAGACTATAAGTAATTGTATGTGTTCCTCCAGCATTAAATATTGAAGCAAATCCTCCCTGATCATCAGTACCCGTAGAAGTTGCAATGATTTTGACTTCGGGGTATTTCTTTTTGATCATCTCATCCAGGTAATTGGCTGTTATTATGGTCTGGTCTACCCTTGTACCTGTTTGCAGCTCAATGGTTGCAGAAATCCTCGATTCGTCTGCCTGCGGAAAGAACTCAGTTTTAATAATCCCAAAGAGACTCATCGAAACAATAAAAATAACCAGTGCGCTTATGGAAATAATAGTTTTATGATGAAGGGCCCAGCGCAAGGTTCTTTCATAAAAATGATCCAGATTGTCAAGCCACTTTCTGATACTTCCATCATAGGTCCAGAATTTTGCATTTTTATTAATGGGGTACCATTTTAATAGCAGAGCACTAAGAGTCGGCGTCAATGTTATGGCTGCAAATACGGATGTTATAATTGTGATAGTCACAATCATACCTAGCTGTTTGAATAGCACTCCTGTCAGTCCTTTGATAAATGTAAGCGGAAAGAATACCGCAACCACTGTAAGTGTTGTTACAATAACAGCAAGCCATACTTCATTTGTAGCATAAATAGATGCTTCCCTGGGCCGGCTCCCCCGTTCAATATGTTTTGTAATATTCTCCAGAACTACTATGGCATCGTCGACCACCATTCCTATCGCTATTGACAACGATGTCAGCGATATAATATTTATTGAAGCACCCGTTACATAAAGATAAATAAAGGCTACAATGAGAGATATTGGAATTGTGAGAATAACAATAAATGTAGCCCTCCATCTGCCAAGGAAAAACAATACAACCAGTACAACAAAGATAGCGGCATACATAAGTGTCTCGGTCAGGTTGCTGATCGAACCGGTGATGAATGAAGCACTGTCAAATAATTTTTCAATTTTAACATCCTGTGGCAGATCCTTTTTCAGAGATGCAAGTGTCTTCTCTACTTCTCTGGTAACTTTGACAGTATTGCCACCTGACTGCTTCTGTATATACAAGCTCATCCCTCTCGCACCATTAATCCTGGTATCGAGTTTTGATTCCCTTATCGTGTCACGGACCTGGGCAATATCTTTTAGATAAACACTGCTGCCATTATAATTGCTTATAACCAAATTCTTTACCACATCACTCTCGGGAAACTCTCCCTGAATACGCAGAGGATAATCGGTTTTCCCCATTTCGATATACCCTGCAGGCATATTAAGGTTTTCTGCCCTTATTACATTGCCAATCTGCTCAATTGTAAGGTTATACGCCTCCATCTTTCTTGGGTCAACATCGATATATACCTTTCGTCCGGGCACTCCTGCCAGAGCTACTGAGCCAACCCCTTCGATTCTGTTTAACGGGTTCACTATTTTTTCGTCGAGTATCTTTTCCAGGCCAGCATAGCTCTCCTTCGCTGTTATGGCGTAGAAGACAATTGGCATCATACTGGTGCTGAATTTAATAATTGTCGGTTTATCGCAGTCTTCAGGCAATATCCGCTCGGTAAAGCTGAGCGCACTTCTTATGTCATTTGATGCCTCATCGAGGTTTGTCCCATATTCGAAATTCATAAATACCACCGATGTAGCATCGCTCGAGGTGGATGTGATCTCTTTCAGTTTGCTCACAGAGTTGAGAGCGTTCTCAATAGGCCGGGTGACATTTGATTCTATATCAGATGCACTTGCCCCAGGATAATTTGTGTATACCACCACAAAAGGCAATTCCATCTCAGGATATAGATCCACAGGTAATTGTGTCAGTGAATATAAACCCATAACCATTAATCCTACAAAGATCAGGATGGTTGTTACGGGTCTTTTTACGGAAGCACTATATATACTCATTTTATTATAGTTGAATTCTTATTACATTACTATTTCTATCAGGTCACCATTGATCAATCTTGCCTGTCCTTCCGTCACAAGATTATCTCCTTCTTTCAGATTGTCGGAAATAATCTCAAGCTGATCATCAAATCTTTTCCCGATGCTGACTTCAATTCTTGTGGCCTGTTTTGACCTTTCAACATAAACAAACCTGGTATTTGTACCTTCCTGTACCATAACGGTGTATGCCGGTACAACAAATGTTTCAACTTCACCCAGATCCATAGATACTCTTACAAACATACCTGGCTTAAGCAGATCATTCTTATTGGGAAGTTCCAGTTCCACATTGAATGCTCTTGTTCCGGTATTAATCGTTGGAGAAATCCTGTAAACAGTACCTGTGAATTTTTCATTTTTATAGACATCAGCAGTAATATCTGCTTTCATTCCTTTTTTTATTAATGGATAGTACTGCTCAGAGATGCTGACATTTACCTTCAAAGGATTAATCTCCATGAGAGTTATTACTGCCGATCTGCCGGTCTGTGTAGTTGGTGCTCCGGAATAAACCTCCCCATCCTCAAAGTATTTACCGGTAACGATCCCTGAAAAAGGAGCTTTCATAAGAGTGTTTTGCTCCATGAAATCAACATTTGTTTTTGTGACGTCATACTGGGTTTTTAATTGATCATACTGTTGTTGTTTCACGCTTCCTGACCGAAGAAGAGTATCAAGCCGTGAGAGGTCTTTTGTAAGACTGCTCATCTGAAGTTTTAACTGGTAAAGCTGTGTGCGGTCCATCAGGAATAGCTTATCGTCCCTGTTAACTTTATCTCCTACTTCAACATAAATCTTATCAATCCGTCCGGGTGTGGATGGAGCCATATTTACTTCCTGAAAAGGAAGTACAGAAGCAGTATAATCGATTGTTCGTGCAATTTTCGTTTTTGCCAGAGTTGCAACCTTTACAGGAATTGCAGCCTTTTCCACGGGTGCTGCATTTAGCGTTGCTTCTGTTGCATGTTTTGCTTTTGAAGAACAGCCTGAAATGAAGAGTCCGCATATCAGGATTACCGGGATTGTACTTAAATATTTCATTATAAATTTATTTGATGGTTTCTGATTGATTAATTCTTGTTACTCAAAAGTTTATCCAATGCAAGTTTTGTCTGAAGTAAATTCATAAGAGATGATATATAATTGTTTTCCGCTTGCAGATAGAGGCTGTTTGACTCTATTAGTTCAAGACTTGACGCCATACCTTGCTTATACTTGTTCTCCATACTTGAATACACTCTTTTAGATACATCCACATTACCTTTCTGGCTCTTGTACTGAATATCCGCGTTTTCCAGATTATACCTTAATTGCTTATCCTGCATATGCAGCTGGTCAGAAACCATTTCTTTTGTATTTCTGGCCTTCTCAAGATTAATCTTCGCCTTTTGTATATTGGAATACCTTTGTCCGCTGGCAAATATCGGCACAGATAAATTCAAACCAAGATAGGAGCTTGGATACCATTTCAGATCTGACATTTTCATTGCCATTCCGGATGTTGAAGTCGAATAAACACCTGACAATGAAGGTAATGCCATGGCCTTTTGAGCTTTCAGATCGAGTGCGGACAACTTCTCCTGCTTATCAACAAGATCATATTGGATGTTTGCAGCAGTATTTAAATTCTGAGAGAGAAGCGCTTCAACATTTATATCTTTGACCAGGTCATCAATAGTCTCCTGAAGAATAATTTTAGTGTCAAATTTAACACCAAGCTGAAATCGTAAAAGGTTATAATTCATTTCAATAGTGTTCTGAAGATTGCTGAATGAATTTTCCATCATTGTTACGTTTGATGCCATCTGATCAACGTCTGTTGCTTCAGCAAGACCGGAGTTATACATCGCTTTGGTTGACTTTAACGTCTCACGTAAATTTGAAAGATTGTCTTTAAGAATCCTTAATGACTCTTCAGAAATCAGAATAAGATAATATGCTGAAGCAACAGCCTGGCGGGTATCAATTTCTGTGCTTTGCAAATTTGATTCTGCCATTTTCTGTGCGAGCTTGGAAGTTTCAATTCCGATGTAATAAGGTGCACTAAACAAAGGCATCGATGCCTGCACTGCGACAGGGAGTGTATATGTAGTTCCCATAGTTATTATTGTAGGTACACCATTCATACTCAGTACAAATACTCCAAGTTTAAGATTATCTGTCAAGTTCGCACCGGCAGAAACCTGTGGTAAACCTGAAGAGATTGCTGTCCATACATCTTTCTGAGAAGTTAGTACAGTAAATTTTGCCGATTTGATCATTTTGTTATTTATCAATGCATATTCCTGTGCATCTTTTAATGTAAGATTCAGTTCGCTTTTATTGTCCTGAGCTGACAAAATTCCACCAGTCATTGATAAGAATAATAGCAGAATAGTTACGATTTCTTTTCTTTTCATTTTAATTAATTGTTTCCAGTACGTATTAAGTTAATCTGTTTTCTCTAAAAAATCTTCTTCAAGCCTGTTAATAAGTCCAAGACCTTTTACAGTAGATATTCCCCTTAGATAATTGAAGAAAATATTTCTGATTACGTCCCTCCTTGAGAACTGTTCGTAAGGAAACAGTTCATTATCCATAATAGATCTCCCAAGGTTAAAAAGGCACCGGTTGGCCAATTCGGGATTAACATCTTTCCTGAAGAGACCTTCCTTAATTCCCTTCTCGATAATCTGAAAGTTATTTCTGTAATCGGGCAGCTCAATATTTTCAGAATTCATAATCAGAATGTCGTAATGGAACTTCTTAAGGTCATTCTGAAATGCAGGACTCATAGTTTGAAAAATAGTCCTGTTGATTTCAAACATTCGGAAAATCGCAACAAGTGAATTCTCAGATTCATCGAGTACTCTTTTTGCAAGGTCCTTTTGCTGCTGAGCCATTTTTGCCAAAACATCCATTAAAAGTTCATCTTTATCAGAAAAAATCTCATAGATTGTTCTTTTTGATATACCAAAATGACTTGCAATAGAATCCATTGTTACAGATTTTATCCCGTAAGTCTTAAATAATTCAGCACTTCCCTCTATTATCCGGTCTTTTATGTCCATCAGGTTTTATTTTCTACAGAGCAAAAATGATAAAACTATTTTAGTTTACAAAGTTTTATATGTTAAGTTTCGGATAAATTCAGTTAAACAAGTATTTTTACCGGTGAATGGAAGAAAAGGCGTAAGGGCGCAACAGCTTAAAGGCATAAGAAATTTGGTTGAAGTTGGCATATAAAGTCCTAGACGGATGAGCCAAATAAATATTTTAAGTGTTCTTACATCCGCAATATAAAATATTGTTAATGAGTAGAATTTGATTTTTCAAATATGAATTACCCCCTTCCCAACCTTCCCCCAAGGGGGAAGGAGCAGTATAAACTTTTCCCCCTTGGGGGAAATAAGAAAGGGGGTAAAAACTAATGAAGATTTAAAAGTTTTAAGGATGAAAACACAACAAATTATTTATCAGGTTGATGCATTCACAACCCAACCATTTAAAGGCAATCCTGCCGGAGTCAGCATACTCGATCAAGAACCTGATACAGTATGGATGCAGAATATGGCTATGGAGATGAATCTTTCTGAAACTGCATTCGTCTTCCCGGGAAAGAATTTCATGTTCATCAGATTCTACACACCCGAAACAGAAATGAAATTATGCGGTCATGCTACATTATCAGCTTCACATATCCTGTATGAAACAGGAAAAGTAAAGAGTAATGAGGAAATCCGTTTTTCATCTAAAGCCGGCGAATTGATTGTTAAGAAAAAAGGTGACTGGCTGACAATGAATTTCCCGGTATATCCACTTGAGAAAATGGAGATGACCCCTGAATTCAAAAGAGTCACTGGCACTGAAGCACAAGAATTATATACGGCTGGTTTTGGATGGACCCTTGCTTTGATGAAGAATGAAGCGGAGGTAAGAAATATAAAACCGCATTTCTCACTTATGAAAAGTTCGGTATTCGGCGATCTGATTGTAACTGCGCCCTCAGGTGATCCGGCATACGACTTTTGTGTCAGGTGTTTCGCACCCGGAGTCGGAATTGATGAAGATCCGGTAACTGGCTCGGCCCACTGCGCACTTACTCCTTTCTGGTCGGAAAAAACCGGACGTACTGATTTAAACTCTCACCAGGTATCAAAAAGAGAAGGTATACTTAAAGTGTCTCTAAAAGGCGACAGAGTCGAAATTTCAGGTCAGGCTAAAACTATTTTTAAGGCAGAGTTGTTTGTGTAATTGAATTTGCCCCACCATCTCACATCTTTGCACTGCAATAAATATTTTGTATATTTCACATATCAGAAACACACACTATGAAACAAGACATTGATTTGAGAATAAAAGAGTTAGGATTAATCCTGCCACCGGCTCCAAAACCTGTTGGAGTTTATAAACCCGTTCTGGTGATTGATAAATTTCTATATGTTTCAGGACAAGGTCCTATTTTAGCCGATGGAACAATGATGAAAGGTAAGGTTGGGGCAGATCTCGATCTTGCTGCAGGTAAACTGGCTGCCAGGCAGGTTGGATTGACGATGCTTTCAACTATCAAGACTCATTTCGGAGACTTGAAAAAAATTAAAAGGATAGTAAAAACCCTTGGCATGGTTAACAGTACTCCTGATTTTGAAAGTCACCCTGCCGTTATCAACGGATTCAGTGAACTCATGGCAGAAGTTTTCGGCGAAGAAAATGGAGTCGGAGTCAGAAGTGCAGTCGGAGCAATGCTACCAACGAATATTGCTGTTGAGATAGAAGCAATGTTTGAATTATACTAATTTTTTTAACCACAAAGTACACACCCCCTGCCGCTGCGCGGCTGCCCCCCTAAAGGGGGGCTAAAACTGTTCTTTTAATGAATTACATATAATATGTAAAAGTATTAAGCCCCTCCTTGGGGGAGGTTGGGGGGTGTGACCTTCAGTGGTTATTGGATTAAGAATCATCTTTTTTAATTGATGCAGTTAATGAAAAATACCTCCGAATCAAATAATAATTGGTATCAGATTGGTAACAGCGATGAAGTCTCCTCTCCTTCTCTGCTTGTATATCCGGATCGAATAGAGAGCAATATCAGAAAAACAATCGAAATTGCGGGTGGAGTGGAACATCTGCGGCCTCATGTTAAGACGCATAAAATGGCCGAGATTATAAAACTTCAGATGAAATATGGCATATACAAATTCAAATGCGCCACTATTTCAGAAGCCGAGATGGTTGCCCGATGCGGAGCCCCGGATATTCTGGTTGCCATTCAGCCCGTAGGCCCTAATATTGAAAGATTCTTTAAATTAAAACAGGAGTTTAATGACCTGAAAATATCTTGTATAGCTGACAATGAAGAGATCATTATACAGCTCTCGGATATGGCCAGGAAAACCGGACTTGAAACACATATATGGCTCGACATCAATAATGGAATGAATCGCACCGGTGTGATACCCGGCGAAAAAGCGTCAAGATTGTTCAAAAGGATCATGGACTCGCCAATGCTTAATGCTGAAGGGCTTCATGTATATGACGGTCATATTCACGAATCTGATTTTATAAAACGTCAGCAAATCTGTAATGATTTATTTCTACCTGTTTTAAGTTTGATAGAAGAATTAAAAAACGAAGGTATATCACCAATAAATGTAGTAGCAGGTGGAACTCCTACCTTTCCGATCCATGCTGTTCGGAAGGATGTGGAAACCAGTCCAGGTACCCTGATACTTTGGGATTGGGGTTACAGCAGCTCTTTCTCTGACATGAATTTTTCCCATGCTGCCGTACTTCTGACCAGAATTATCAGCAAACCAGGAAAGGATTTGATTTGTATCGATCTGGGACATAAGGCAATCGCATCAGAAATGCCGCAACCCAGAATTAAAATACTGGATATCCAAAAATATTCTATCATCAATCATAATGAAGAGCACATGGTAATCAGAACAGCTGAAGCAGATAAACACAGAATAGGTGAAGTTCTGTACGGTATCCCGTGGCATATATGCCCAACTGTGGATCGTTATGATACGGTTTGTGTAGTTAATGACCATAATGCCACAGGAAAATGGAATGTTGAAGCAAGAAGAAGAATGATAACTCTCTGATCCATATCTACAAATGTTAAATACTCCTTTGATTTTTGATGGGCATCTCGATTTGTCGATGAATGCACTTGAGTGGAACCGCGATTTAAGATGGAAAGTAGAAGAAATAAGAAAAAGCGAAGAAGGGATGACCGACAAACCCGACAGGGCTAAGGGAACAGTAAGCTTTCCATCAATGCGCGAAGGTCATGTAGGATTATGTGTGGCTACTCAGATAGCCAGATTTGTAAAACCCGGAAACAATATCCCGGGATGGAAATCACCTGAACAAGCCTGGGCACAAACGCAGGGACAGCTCGCCTGGTATAAAACCATGGAAGAAGCTGGTGAAATGGTACAGATTTGTTCCGGAAATGATCTGGAAAAACATCTTCAGCATTGGAAGAATCCTAACCAAAGTACACCAATCGGTTACATATTGAGTCTGGAAGGTGCTGATTCCATCATTTCAATGGATTACCTTGAAAAGGCATTCAGCTGTGGACTTCGTGCAATTGGGCCTGCCCATTATGGCCCTGGAACTTATGCCCAGGGAACTGATTCAACCGGCGGTATCGGAAATAAAGGCCGGTTACTGCTTAAAGAGATGGAAAGACTCGGAATAATTCTCGATGCCACACACCTTTGTGACGAAAGTTTCAGGGAAGCTTTGGACACATTTCATGGTCCAGTTTGGGCGAGTCATAATAACTGCCGGAAATTCGTGCCTCATAACAGACAATTCTCAGATGAACAGATTGTTGAACTGGCAGACAGAGGCGCAGTTATCGGTATAGCCCTTGATGCCTGGATGATGGTCAGAGATTGGGTAAGAGGAAAATCTGATCCTAAAGAGATGGGGGTATCTCTCAAACTTATGATTAATAATATCGATCACATTTGCCAGCTCACCGGCAATTCTTCGCATGCCGCAATCGGATCTGATCTTGACGGGGCTTTTGGAACTGAACAATGTCCTTATGACCTTAATACGATTGCAGATCTTCAAAAAGTTCCGGAGATGCTATCTGAAGCCGGTTATTCTGATTCGGATATTCAAAATGTTTTAAGTAAAAACTGGATCTCATTTCTTAAAAAGAATCTCCCAGTTTAAACGGCTTAAAGGCATAATGGCGTAAGGGAGCAAAGGCAGCAAATCAATAGTTTTCAGTCCTATTAACCGTTGAACCGTTGTGCCTTTGAGCCTTTAAGCCCTTACCTGTAAAGGTATACGAACCCCCGGTACTCTTTACTGTCATAGTTAATATCATCCCATCCATAAGCTTTAATAAGATAGAAATAGACACCAGGGGTTGCTTTGGCTGAAGACGAATTAATATTTCCATCCCAACCTTTCCAATTCTTCAACTTCTCTCCATCACCAATAAAGGAATATACTTTCAATCCGCTGCGACTGTATACTTCCATACTAAGATTCCTCAGCGATTTTGATTCAACCATAAAATTATCATTGATCCCATCGCCGTTAGGTGTAAAGACATTTGGAATATGGAGTTCAGACGGATCTACAACAATTTTTTTGTCAAGCCGCAATGAATCTATACAAAAAGAAACATCATTTTGCACAGTAAGCTTGACCGAATATTCTCCCGGTTTGTAATATATGTGCTCTCCGGGATCTCTAAGCGTTGAATTTGTAGTATCCTTATCACCAAAATCCCATTTATAAGTAGATGCCCTTACCGAATTATCAGTAAAAGTCACTCCGAGAGGCGCTTCACCATTATCAGGATTGGCAGTAAAATCTGCTTTAACACGAATTGTCTGATAAAAGAAAGATGATTGGCTCATACAACCGAAACTGTCAGTTACCTGAAGTTTATACGTAACATCAACCAGCGGGGGATCGAAAGTCTGGGGGTTCAATAAGAAATCGGGATAAGGAATAGTCGAAGAGGGATCTGAGGACCATAAGAACCGGACTCCATCAGGCAACTTTACGGGAATTCCATTAGAGATATTATTATAATAAAAAGTATCAATCGCGATCTTACCTTTTAATGCTACATAATCGCAGGTAAAATTCTGAAGTGCTGCCGATGCAAAGGGCTTATCTATAAAGATCCATCCTGTAAAGCTCGTATCTATACCGCCACTCAAAATAACTTTATATCCTCCTTCATCAAGATCTCCGGAAGACGATGTTAAAACCCCGGTTTCAGTTTTAAGAAAAACGCTGAAACTTTTTGTTGTATTGCTCCATTTATACCATGAAAAATTAGACGGACCGGTTCCTCCGGAACTGCTTGCATTTAATAATCCTTTTTGAGATCCGGAGTCGTTGCAATATATAAATACAGGGTCTTTAACTGTTGGGGCAGACGGATATGAAGTATATCTTACGGTACTCATTCCTGGTGCCGAAAGCTGAGCTTCAGAGATAGCCGGTACCAGCAAAATCATTATTAATAAAAAATAACGCACAGGTTGTCAGAACTTTGAATATATAACGCTTTCGGGAACTCTTTGGTATACTTTTCTGCAATTATACTAAAATTAGGGCAATAAATTTCGGAAGAGACACGCAAATTGCACGTCTCTAAAACCCATGTTAATAAAATTATTGATTTTATCAGTTGATAAAGACGTCACTGATCTTGTATTTACTAAATTTGCCCGGCCATACTCTGTAATTCAAATTAAAACAAGAAAATGGATTATCTGGACGATCTGAATGAATCTCAGAAACAAGCAGTTATCAATACTGAAGGTCCATCTCTTGTCATTGCCGGTGCCGGTGCGGGAAAAACAAGAGTACTGACTTACCGGATAGTTCATCTTCTTCATAAAGAAGTTCCTGCGGGTAAAATCCTTGCATTGACTTTCACCAACAAAGCTGCAAAGGAAATGAAGGAACGTATCACAAGAATTGTAAGTCCTGAAATTGCCCGATATCTCTGGATGGGTACATTTCACTCTATTTTTTCAAAGATATTAAGGATGGACGGTGAGAAACTCGGTTACAAATCAAACTATACAATCTATGATTCCTCCGATTCTAAAAGCCTTATCAGGTCTATTATCAGGGAATTAAATCTTGATGATAATGTTTACAAACCGGGAGTTATTTCTTCAAGAATATCGGCTTCAAAAAATAACCTTGTCACATCAAGTATGTATGCTTCTGATGTCTCTATGCAGGATTATGACAGATCGAGCCGTATGCCTTTACTTGCCGATATTTACAAGATGTATGCGGCAAGATGTTTCAAGGCAAATGCGATGGACTTTGATGATTTGCTGCTAAATACGAACATACTTTTCAGAGATTTTCCTGATATTCTGGTGAAATATCAGCAAAAGTTTATTTATGTCCTTGTTGATGAGTATCAGGACACCAATTATTCTCAATATCTTATAGTTAAGAAACTTGCATCCTCGCATCATAATATCTGCGTTGTAGGTGATGATGCTCAAAGTATATATTCTTTCAGGGGTGCAAGGATTGAAAATATACTTGAATTTAAAAATGACTATGCCGATTACCAGCTTTTCAAACTTGAACAAAACTACCGGTCGACACAGATGATTGTAAATGCAGCAAATACAATCATCGCAAATAATGAAGGTCAGATCCGTAAGAATGTTTATTCTATGAATGAAGCGGGTGAAAAAATTCAGGTTATGCAGGCTATGACCGATTCTGAAGAAGGGTTTAATGTTTCATCCGATATATTCGATAAGAAGCTTTCGCAACAATTAAACTGGTCGGATTTTGCAATCTTATACAGAACAAATGCACAGTCGAGGATCTTCGAAGAAACTCTGCGTCGAAAAAATATACCATATAAAATTTATGGAGGATTATCTTTCTACGAACGTAAAGAGATAAAAGACATTCTCTCATACTTCCGAATGGTCATTAATCCTGAAGATGAAGAAGCTCTTAAAAGATCCATTAATTATCCGAAAAGGGGTATTGGTGATACAACAATTTCGAAGATTTTTGAGTTGGCTGCAACTTTCAATGTAACTCCCTGGAGTATTTTGAATGAAGCACGGAAATATCCGGAGCATTTTAATCTGGGGACAGCCAAGAAATTAACAGGTTATTGTGAAGTAATAAATAATCTTCGATTGAATTCCGATACTGAAGATGCCTTCAAAAAAGCCAGGGAGATTGCTCTTGGGTCAGGGATAATGAAGGAGCTTAAGGAAGGCAGATTGCCAGAGGAAGTCAGTCGGTATGAAAACCTTGAGGAATTGTTAAATGCAATTAAAGTTTTTACAGAGTCTGCAGAAACCAATGGTGAGCCCTCAACGTTAGAAGCATATATGGCAAATGTTGCCTTGCTGACTGACCAGGATACGGAAAACGATGAGGACCGTAATAAGGTAACCCTCATGACAATGCATTCAGCCAAAGGTCTTGAATTCAAGCATGTATATATTGTGGGGATGGAAGACACATTATTTCCCTCTCCTATGTCGTCGGGTAGCGCACGTGAATTAGAAGAGGAAAGGCGCCTTTTTTACGTGGCGGTCACTCGGGCAGAAAAACAGGCAACATTCAGCTACGCACTTAACAGATATAAGTGGGGAAATCTTGAGAGATGCAGTCCGAGCCGCTTCCTTCGTGAAATCGATCAGAAGTTTCTCCATTATCCTCAGACTGGCGGAAAACCTTTTCAAAACAATAATTTTCCTCAGAAGGAAAAGCCTTCCTCCCTTCGTGAAGAATCTAAACCTTACAGCAGGGATGACAGGTTTAAAAAGATGACAAGTACTAACAATAATTCGGATGTTCCTTTTACTGGAAGCGACTCGTCACTTTTTATAGAAGGTGATATAGTTGAACATGAGAGATTTGGTAAAGGAATGATAACATCAATTGAGGGACAACCTCCAAATACAACTGCTACTGTTGAATTTGATAATAACGGAAGCAAAAAATTGCTCTTAAGATTTGCAAAACTCCGGAAAGTTTAGGACTCCTATTTCTTACCGGCTTGTCCCCAGTTCATCTTCATAAAAGTATAGCCTACAGTAGAAATTGTTTTAGGAAATGTTTCATTAATCTCTTTGGTCTCCATCTTCATCTCAGGTTTGTCTTTCTTATCGAACGACTCCATAGCGAGCATCATTGACCCCTCAAATCCTGGATAGTTATAATATGTAGGCATTCCTGCTTTGCTCCAGTACTTTTTATCAGCTTTCAACTTTACATCCTTGGTCATCCATACATTTGAATATCCGCCTTTTTCCGGATCTACTATTTTATACTCATCGCAATTATAGCCGGCTATTACACGTGTGTTTCCGGTTTTTGTTATCGTTGCTTTTTCCGGATTTGATCCTTTTTGATTTTTTGCCTGAGCAGCGATGGCAGAATCAGAAGGCATTGTTGAGATAATTCCTGTTTTGGAATCTCCATTCTCGAGAAGCATCATAAAGCACCTGCTGTCCCCATCAAAAAGAAAAGTTGTGAGGACTGCTTTATTACCTTCTTTAACTTCTGTTGGCATCATTTCAATTCCTGCATTAGGACTATCGCCGTTAAAATATGTATAATAGTCAGCTTTTGTTACATCTTTATTATTGTATGTTTCCATCTGCATATAGATCCTTCCGGTGAATTTATATTCATCATTGTATTTGATATCAATCTTCCCTCCAAAGAGCCCACGTCCCGTTTCCTTGGTTCCGCCATTACTCTGGGCAGCAGAACTGCCAGACTTATTCTGATCAGCCTGTTCTTTCTTCCTGGCATCATCCTTTGCGCTTTTATCAGCTGCAGAATCTACTTTGTTATCGATTTTTTTGTTAATCGCTTTTCTCAGGACTCCAAACTGAGCATTTGACGTGACGGGCAACATCAAAGCTAAAAGCAGTAAAAGAAAAACTGAACGTGTTTTCATGATCAAGATTTTTATAGTTTAGAGTATAAAGTTACAAAACTTTCCGATTAAAAAAAAGGTCACATTTTCATGCAACCTCTCCTCTTCTAATTATATAAATCTGTAGTTGTTAATTATCCTGTTTCACCTTTGTGTTCATCTTGTTTTACTTATTAGCACTCGCAATTTGTTTACGCTGCTGCAACTTCTGCTGGTTTTTCCTTCTCCCTGAGAACTGATTCATAGAGCGATGCAAACGAACTGCAGATCCACATGATTGCCGGGAAGATTCCGACTATTAACATGCATAATCCGAATATTACTATAAATATTGAGACAAACCCCATAAAGAAAATCTGCCAACCATGACCTCTTGTCAGCTTCCAGCTAAATTCAACTGCTTCGATTGGATCGAGCTTCTTATCCATAATGATATATGATACAAAAGCGAGGCGGCATCCGATGATAATACCAGGTATTATAAGCGCAAACAAGCCGAGCACAACCAGGGCAAATACAAGGAGGTTTGCAAGTATTATATGAAGATAGTTCTCCATAAATCCTTTAATAAGATATTCAAAATCGGGTTTTACTTTCCTTACAGCCTGGACAAAAATAAAATTACCGCCATATTCGAAAACAGGTTTGACGAGAAACGTATATAACATTGCAAGTAATCCAAAGAATGCAGCAAATATCCCAAAAGTGCCTAATCTGAATAGATTTTGACCCCATTCATTTCCCCAATGCAATGGACTCTCAGAGAAATGATGACCCCAGGCATTTCCCCAATTCCAGGGCCAGTCTGATATGTTAAAATGATGGAACATTTTGAAAGGGCCAGTTACTATTGCAAGAATGAGGATAACCAGAAATAACCTGAGGAAATTATCCGTCATTACTCTCCATCCGGTGCTAAAACTATTTCCAAATCCGGGTGCTAATCTGTAATCATTATTTGTTTCCATGTTGTGTTCTTTTAAGTTTCAGCAAATTTATGATGGCAGTTTTTACCTGACTTCATACTATAGTAGTGTTTTTAATTTTTCCTACTTTAGTATGTATACCAATACTTTGGTAGGAGTTAATTTTAAGGCGAGGAATCAGAGGATTTTAATATCTTTAAAGAATGATGGTTTACCTTGGATATTTAATTTTTATTTTGTCGGTTGCATTGGCCGCAGGAGGTATCGTATTGTCCTCGCGTTTGAGGAAAAAACATCATCACGATATATTTTCTACTTTGCTTTATTTCCAGGTATTTATTTTCACTTTCGGATTTTATGGAATCTGGGGGCAGGAAATAATCAAAGTATTTCTGTCAGCTTATATTTCAGCTGAATTACTTACAAGATTTTCAGATATTGCAATGCTGCTCGGATTGCCATTTCTTGTTTTTGCATGGCTTATGCTTATCCAATTCTCGGCAGGATTATCAGGGAGAAAGAATAACAATTGGTTTGTTTTATGGTTTCTCATGATGAATTTTTCCATAATTATAATTCTGGGATATTTCGTTGCAAAAGGGGGCACCTTTAAACCTGCTTCTCTGATAAAATACTATTTCATCACAATGTTGTTCCTGTATTCCCTTATATCCTCTTCATTGATTTTATTTCCTCAAAAAGGGAAATCAATCATCCATGATTTTGACAGGAAAAGAATTGGTCCGGGAATATTTCTTGTAATGCTGGTGCAATGTGTGCCATTACTTTTCTATGAGTCGCAGCCATATATCGCTATACTTTTCACCTTTGTTTTCTTTGTAAGTAACACATTCCTTCCCATATATCTTAATTACGGTACACTCTTTACTGTATTTACATCTGAACCTTCAAGGGATATTTCATTTGAAGAATTCTGTAAAAAATTCGAAGTTTCTCCCCGTGAAACAGATATCGTACGAGAAATATGCAAAGGATTAAGTAATAAGGAAATATCAGAAAAACTTTTTATCAGCCTGCAGACTGTGAAAGACCATACTCACCGGATTTATATAAAGACAAATGTAAAAAGCAGAGTCCAGCTTATTTATCTTGTGAAAGAACTGAAATTATTCTAGCATCCGGATTTCAATATTTTAATACGATTCGACCTTTTTTGTCAAATAGTCGATATAATATTTGGAGATTGATTTTTAATATCCTAGTTTTGCTGAATCAATTTCCAAAGTAATTTTTAAAGGAATGCTGGTACAACACGAAGAGGCAAGATTGAAGATAATTGAAATTGCACGCGGTATCTTCTCTCATTTTGGTTTTAAAAAGACCACAATGGAAGAAATTGCCCAGGCAACCAGGAAAGGGAAATCCTCGATTTACTATTATTTCAACAGCAAGGAAGATATTTTTAAGGCCGTAGTCGAAAAGGAAGCTGAAGAAATCCAATCTGAATTGTATAAAAAGATTTCTGGTGTAGAAGATCCGGTTGAACGATTAAAAATCTATATCACAGTCAGGATGCGAAAAATTAACAAACTCACTAATATCTATAGCGCCCTCAAGAGCGATTACCTGAGTCAATTTGAATTTATTGAAGAAATTCGCAAGAGTTATGATCGTGATGAGGTAAAAGCTGTTGCAGGTATAATTCAGGACGGGATCGAAAAAGGAAAATTTACTGTTGATGATCCAAACCTGAGTGCAATCGCAATTGTAACAGCAATGAAAGGACTCGAAATTCCAATTTTTGTAAGCAAGGAACACGGAAACTTTGAAGTCAGAATGAATAACCTCATTAATTTTCTTTTTTATGGAATAGTCAAAAGATAATTTTTTTTGGCCAATATTCGACCTTAATACGTTTTTAGTCTAATAGTAATAATGTCTAATAGTCAAATAGTCTAATAGTCAAAACAAATAAAGCCCAATGTTATGAATTTTATTTATTGCACTTGTAATGCAGCTATGCTCGGAAGGATTACAGATACTCTGGAAACAATTAAAGTTAAAAACTACCAGGTTGCGGATACGATTATTTCACAAGATATAAAAGGGAAACCTGGTCAAAATACTGACGATAGTCGGGAGCATAATGTTACAATAACCATGCAAATAACAGACAGCATAAAATCAAAAATGATTCTTAACATATTCAGAAATATCAATAAAGAAAATGCAGGCAACAGTGACAAAATGCTGACGGTTTGCAGCTGGGAAATGGAAAACTATTTTATCGATTAAAAAACTAAAATTTAAAAATTGCACATAAATGAAAACAAAGATTTTTCTTATCGCAGGATTTACAGTATTGCTGTTTACCTGCCAGCCTCTGCAGGCCCAATTTAAATTTGGCGTACATGCTGCAGGAAACCTTGAAGCACAGGCCCCTTGGGGTCAGCTCTGGAATAATGTAGATCTCTACCAAGGTTTCCTGATCGGAGGATTTCTCGAATATAAAACCGGATTAAAATTGTCACTTCAGACTGAACTCAATTATCAGAAGAAAGGAAGCAAAATCACTTCAACAATTGAAGGAAACGAATCGACAGAAAAAAGAGAATTCAATTATATTACAGTACCACTTCTGGTAAAGGTTAACTTCCGGGATGAAACACTCGGTGATAAATATGACTTTTCTTTTTTTACAGGTCCGTACCTTGGATATCTTACATCTGCAAATTCTAACTTAAAAACCGGCACGATTACTACTGATGTCGACATAGCCGGACAGGCTGAGAAAAAGGACTGGGGAATAATTTTCGGAACAGGTGTTGCATATAAACTGGCTAATGACGGAGCAATTATAGGTGAGATCAGGTATCAGATGGGACTGAACAGAGTTGATAAGCTGGATACTGATCTGCGAAATAAAGGTATTGGTATAACAATTGGATATAGGTTTTAAGTTTCAACAGGTTTAGTTCGAAAGGCCGTCTGCCATCAGGTACCGGCCTTCTTTTTTAAAATCATTTCAATGAAATCTAAAATATTAACTTTTATTTTGCTGGTGGCCGGGATTTGTCTTTATGGGCAGACCATTTCGATGATGCACAAAAGCTGGCAGACCAGGGTATGATTGCAAGGGTTGAAGTTCTAAATGCAAAAGTATACCTGGCCGATGCTGACCGGGAATTAAAGAAGGCTGAACGTCAGCTGGTAATAATTAACCAGGCCGTATTGAATACATTAGCCGACGATGAAAATAAAAATATTAATCCTGTTTCGGATCTTTTTTACCTGACAAAAATTGAATCTGTTGATTTTTTTAGAAAAAATGCAATAGAGAAAAGTCCGCTTCTGGGGCAGATCAACAAAAAAAAGGAGTTGGCGCAACAGGGGATAAAAGTAGAACGATCAGCTTTTTTGCCAACTGTAGCCGCAGGTGGCACATATGATATAGTGAATAAAGATTTGTCCCCTGACATACCTAAATATATGGTTGGTTTAGGAGTACAGTTGAGTCTTTTCGAAGGTAATTCACGAAGCTGGAAATTAAAGGCCGCCAGGATGCAGGAGGTTCAGGCAGAAGATTTTTATGCGAAAGCATCTTCTGATATCCTTACAGAAATTAATAAATGCTTTGAGGAGTTAAACATGTATCTCGAACAGATCAATGAACTGGATGCCGCAATGGAATTCACCAAGGAATATTCTCTTGCAAGAGAAAAAGCATTCTCCGAAGGAATGGCAACGGCAACGCAGGTTTCAGATGCCAATCTTGCGGTCGCCAAAACAAAAATTGACCGGTTGCAGGCTATCTATTCATGGGATGTTGCATTGTCAAAACTGCTTTATTACTCCGGAATGTCAGACAGGTTTTTGGATTACATGAACCTCTCTGAAGCAAAACAGGAGAGGTTTTGAGTTTCTTGTAAAGAGCTAGATAGGCAACTTAAAAAACAAAATTAAAACTGAAAATTAAAGAAATAATTGAGTAATGAACAAAAGAAAGAATTACCTGGTTGCATGTGCAATTTTTGCAATGATCCTCTTTATTGGATATGCGATATGGATTATTGCCCGTCCGGTTCCAATTGAAATTCAGGGCGAAGTGGAGGCAACACAAATTAAGGTTGCTTCAAACTCACAGGCAGGATAGCCTCACTCCTGGTCCATAAGGGTGATGATGTTACCGCTGGCATGCTCTTGTTTACTATTACTAGTCCCGAACTGGATGCCAGATATTTACAAGCTTCTGCCGTCCGTAAAGCAGTTGGATTTCAAAAAGAGAAGGCCGATAACGGCGCCCAGAAGGAAGATATCCAGGCAGCCTTCAATTCCTGGCAGACTGCCCTGGCATCATCAGAATTGGCAAAAAAAACATTTCAGCGGATAGATAACCTATTCAAATCAGGGGTTGTAGCAGAACAACAGAAAGATGAAGCTGAAACGCGAATGAAGGCTGCAGTTGAAACTGAGAAGGCAGCAATGTCGCTTTATAATAAGGCAAATAAAGGAGCAAGATATGAAGATAAAGGTGCTGCCGAAGCTTTGGTAGCACAAGCCGATGGGGTCATCAATGAAGTTAGTTCATATCTGAGTGAAACCCGTATTGCAGCTCCGATAAATGGAGAAATTGCCAACATCATTGCTGAGCGTGGAGAACTGGTTCCTGCCGGTTATCCTATTATTACGATTGTCGATCTGAATGATGAATGGGTGACCTTTAATCTTCGCGAGGATTTACTAGCCTCAATTCATAAAGGGTCAACATTTATAGTACGCTTTCCGGCGCTTGGAATGAAGGAGGTTATGCTAAAGGTAAATTATATAAATGCCCTTGGCGAATTTGCAACCTGGAACGCAACCAAAACTTCCGGTGATTTTGATGTGAAATCCTTTGAAGTTCATGCTGTTCCTGTCGAAAATACCACAGGATTAAGACCGGGAATGTCAGCATTGGTTAACTGGGATGAGGTAAAAAAACAACTATTGGCAACCGGCAAATAATTCAATCACACAGCTCAAATTAATAATGCTTCAGAAATTAATAAATAATCCATTAATAAAGGTCGTCAGGCGTGAAAACAGCCGGATAGCTAACAGTTGGATATTAGTCTTTTCTACTGTGATAGCCCCGGTTTCAACATTTGTTATAATTATCTGGCTATTTTCAGCTAGTGTTGTCAGGAACCTACCTGTTGCAGTGGTAGATATGGACCAAACGGCTTTCTCATTTAAAGTCACCCGACTGATTGATGCAGCAAGTGTATGTAAAGTATATTGTCGACTTAATTCAGTTTATGAAGCTAAAAAAATGATGGATGAAGGCAGGATTGACGCATTTATCATTCTACCGCCAAACCTGGAGCAAAAGATGATGAATATCGAATCCCCGGCGGTTGAGGTCAATATAAACAACACATATCTTGGTAAGGGAGGCGCACTGAAATCAGGATTATATACTACTTTATCGAATGTATCAGCAGGGGTTAAAGTACAGATTGCTGTCAAAAAAGGACAAAATCCGGAACAGGCAATTGAAAAAGCAAGACCTGTAAAAGCAAATGTTCATCTGCTATTTAATCCTTTTGGAAACTACGCTTATTTTCTTGTTCTCGGATTGTTACCACTTCTGTCTGTTGTCTTTATATTTCTTGGATCGGTCTATGCTCTGGGGATGGAATTTAAGGAAGGAACTGCAGGCGATCTTATATCTGAGGCTGGGAATAATATTACTGTCGCACTCAGCGGGAAAATGCTTCCTTACACCTTCCTGTTTTTTATAAGTATGCTTATCATGGATCTTTTTTTAGTACGAACGTTAGGTACGCCTCTTCGTGGCAGCTTAGCCCTCATCCTGGCTTCGGAAATTCTACTTATCGTCTCCTATCAGTTGCTTGCCATATTGTTTTTAAAACTGACCGCAAACCTCAGATTATCACTCTCGCTGGGAAGTGCATACACTATGATGGCCCTCACCTTCTCGGGTCTGACTTTTCCTGTAATGGCGATGCCTTTGGCCGCTAAACTTTTTTCATATGTTTTTCCTTATACTTACTGGCTGCATATTTTTATGAGTCAAACGCTAAGAGGTGAGCCTGCCGCCGAGACAATTTATTCTTTTCTGGCTTTTATCCCGTTTATTCTTGCAGGATTCCTGGCCTTTCCGGGAACAAAACGAAAACTCTCTGATCCAGTATATTGGTTCAGAGAATAACTATAAGAACTATAGATAACCTGAATCAATAATTTTTTTAAAATTCCCGATGAAATTAAAAATTATCCGAAAAAATATAATCTCTGGCCTGGAACTGACCGCATTTTCATTTATTGATGAACTTAAAACGATCGTCCGTGACAATGGTGCACTACTCATGTTTGCTGCAGCTATCATCTACCCTATCGTCTATTCGATTGCTTATAAAAATAATGTTGTCCGTGATATTCCGGTTACTATTGTTGACCTTGATCACACTTCCACCAGCCGGCAAATGATTAGAATGATCGATGCTACTAAGGAAGTCAGGATTTCCAGCGAAGCCGGAAGTCTGGGAGAAGCAAAGCAGCAATTCTGGGATGGCGGTTCAAAAGGAGTTATCCTTATTCCTGAAGGTTTTGAAAAAAATCTGTTAAAAGGATCACAATCATCTTTAAGTGTATATTGCGATGCAAGTAATTTTCTTATATACAAAGAAACGCTTAACGGCACCATTGCATCATCCGGAACATTGTCTGCAGGCGTGGAGATTAAAAGACTCCTGGCTGCAGGAACCAGTGAGGAAGCGGCAATGGTTCAGCACGATCCGCTTCCGGCAAAATTTATAAATCTGTATAATCCATCAGGAGGATACGGATCATATCTTATGCCTGGGTTGATCCTGATTATTCTTCAGCAAACTTTATTAGTGGGCATTGGTATGATCGGAGGGGCGGGAAAGGAACGGCGAAACAACCAGGAGGTCATCCCCGGCATAAGAGTCAGAAATGGCATGTTTTCAGTAGTTTTCGGAAAAGGACTGGCATATTTCATGATCTATTTGGTGCACATCATCTTTTCACTGGTTTATCTTCCGCATTGGTTTGGGTTTCCTGACAAAGGACATTTTAGTGATGTTCTAATTTTAGTGGTCCCATTTCTCTTTTCTGTAATATTCTTTGGATTTATCATCTCAATGCTTTTTCACCGCCGTGAACATGCCATCATGGCATTGGTTTTTATTTCCCCGGTCATTTTATTTCTAAGCGGGTTACCGTGGCCTCAAACCTCGATTCCGCCAATTTTATACCATATCGCCCATGTCTTTCCAAGCACTATTATGATTCCGGCTTACCTAAGGATAAGAACAATGGGTGTTTCAATTACCGACGTTCGCCCGGAATTGATGTTTATGATGGTACAGATGCTGGTTTACTTCCTCCTGGCAGCACTGTCTTTCAAAATTTACGTTATAAAGCAGAAAAAGAAGAATATTTCTGGTAAACAATTAACCTGCCCTCGCTAAATTCGAGGAAAAAACTATCTCCAAGTGCCTCATTCAATGTAGCATACCACCAATTAGTTATTTTTGTCCGGGTTAAAGGATATTTTAAGCCATGGGATGTAACTTCCGTATCAGGGTCAATTGAAAAGACAGAAACCTGCTGTCCGGGAAAAGTAACAATTTCAGCATCCGTAAGATAGGGACGCAAAATGCCTGTATCGGTTACCATTACCACATTCATGTCTTTAGCATATTCTGCAAGCAGCGAGATATTTCCCAATGTATGATCCTCTCTTTTCCCTGTTGCTCCGACAATAATAATATCTCTGTAATTATTTCCCCTGCACCATTCAACTACTTTAGTCAGATCGTTTGTATCCTGATTTTCATCCCTGAAGATGCGATCGGCAAACCGGTCGGCAAGATCTTCATTCAATGAATCCATATCACCTACAATAGCAACAGGCTCCATCCCTGACAGGACAAGGCTTGATGCACTTCCGTCGCAGCAAACTATCCTTTTGGCATTTTTAAGATAACTGAGAGGGACCTCATGTTGTGGAAACGTTCCGTCTGCAACTATTACTGTGTAAGATTCAGGCTGAAAATAATTCATTGGCTTTGCAATTATTTATTTATAGAGTTTTAACAGTCTTCTTCCATGTAACCAGACCTGCGAACGACATTACACCATATACAACATACAGTATTACTGTAGGATACAATCCGCGAGTCAAAAAGAGGACAGCAGATACAAAATTCACAACAATCCATAAATACCAATGTTCATATATCTTTCTCGCCAGCATCCATGTTGCGACAATCGACAGAGATGTGATAAATGCATCTCTTACAGGAACCGGGGAATCAGTCAACCTGGTAAGTATAAACCACATCGAACAATACAACAGAACAAAAACGCAGGTAAGAACTAAACCGGTCTTTAAGGTTATTCTGGAAACCTGCAATACTTCTTTCTCCCCTTGCCCCTTTTTCCCACTCACCACGTTGTTTTCTAGCTCTGTGCCCTGTGCCCTGTGCCCTGTGCCTTTAGTCCACCAATACCATCCCAGAAAGCTGATCGCTAGATAGTAACCCTGGAGGCTCATGTCAGCGTAAATTTTACTGGTGAAAAAAACCCAGATATAAACCGCAGAGGTAAGGATGCCTACCGGCCAGAGCCAGATAGTTTGTCTTATTTCAAGAAATACATAGATTATCCCGGTGATTGCTCCGAATATTTCAATATAATTATTTGATATCCAATCAGGTACTGACATGTGATTGTATTCAGAATTTTATCCCAACCTTAAACATATAATTGATGCCTGCCTGCGGAAAATAACCGTCCAGAATGTGAGTCGATCCTCCTTCATCATATTTGTAAACCCAGGCATTTGTTTCGTATTTGGTGTCAAATAAGTTATTTACGGCAAACTGACATGTCAGTTCTTTAAATAATTTACTTTTTATAGTGTAAAGAAAAGATATATTCTGAAGAAAATAGGCATTTAACATCCTGTCATTGTTCTGAGTGTTATCAATGTATTGTTTCCCTATATATTTGGAATTCAAAATTACATGAAAATCAGTGAATGGATAGTAATCAATAACTGAGGCAGCAATTACAGATGGTGAAAATGAGATTGTTTTATTCTTTAATGTCTCCTGATCCTGTATCGAAGTATCCCAGTTATCGGTATAATCTATAAAAACCGGAATAATGTTTCTGCTCAGAGTCATGTTGGCATTCCAGTTTAAGTTTTTAAGTACCTGTAAACCTGTTTCAAACTCAATTCCTTGCCTGTAGCTTTTTGTCACATTTGTGTATATCGCAGATCCCACATTGTTTATTCTTCCTGTTAAAATTAATTGATCTTTGTAGTCCATATAGTATAAATTCACCTTGAACATTATCCCTGATGAGTGATATTCATAAGCAGTCTCGTAATCAAATAATTTTTCCGGAACAGGTGATTTTCCAGGATCTGCATCGGTAAAATCACTTCGTACAGGTTCCCTTTGAGAAACTCCAAATGAAGCATACAGTTTTTGGTTTTTATTAAAGTTATAAGTAAAACCCGCTTTTGGATTAAAGAAGTTATACCTGTGATTTTGCGTCACATCTTTGAGATTCTCATCAAACCCACCGATTAAATAATCTATTTTCCGGAATTGCATATCTCCATACAGATTTAATTTCTCTGAAAACGAATAGTTTACTTTCAGAAAGGTATTTAAATCCTTTTTATTTCCGGTGCCCTGGTACCACCGGAAGCTTTCACCACTGAACGTAACAATTTTAGCCCAGATTATATCCCCAAAATGATTTCCAATATATTGGTTCCATCCGCCTCCAATTACGGCATTAACTTTATTTTTTGTGTAATTCAATGAATAGGTAAAGCCATAAAAGTCATTTCGAAGCCAACGCTGTGTTATAAAATCAGAAGTACTGATGGTGTCTGAATTAATAATTGCATTGGGTAAATTAAATGAACTGTAATTGGTACCGGGTACAAGGTTTTCATAATAGCCTTTGCCCCTGGTATAATGTAAAGCAGCATTGGCACTGAAATCACTGCTGATTACTTTTGAGTAATGGAGCTGATAATTATCCTGCCAGTAATTATCTGTTTCATTTTTATAAGAATATGCATTATAAGTTCTGTGTGTTTTAAGAGAATCTTTGGGGACTCCGTTCCATGCCTGATAGGTATGTTCGACCCCTGAAAAAATAATTAATTTCAGGATGCTTGTTTCCCCGTAAAGTGTACCTGATATATAGAAAGATTTTAAATCACTAAAGGCCCGGTCGATATATCCGTCAGACCAGATTTTAGAAAACCTGCCATCAACAGCAAACTTCTTATTTATTAATCCTGTACCAAAGTTAACTGTGTTTTTTGAAGTATTAAAGGATCCATATGAGGAGTTGACCTCTGCATATGGATCTTTCCTCAGATCAGAAGTCTGAAAATTTATTGTAGCACCGAAAGCCCCAGCACCATTGGTTGAGGTACCTACCCCCCTCTGTATCTGAATGTTATCAGCAGAAGATGCAAGATCAGGCATATCGACCCACCACACTCCATGGGATTCAGCATCATTAACGGGAATTCCGTCAACTGTTACATTGATCCTGTTTACATCGGTTCCTCTTATGTTTATATATGTGTATCCCACTCCCGTTCCGGCATCGGAAGATACCACAAGTGATGGAGTATAGCCCAACAGGTAAGGAACATCCTGAGCAATATTAGCTTTCGAAATATCATCTTTTGTAACGGTTGAGTATGCCATTGGTGTATGTTCACCTGCCCTTGTTGAATTAACAAGAACCTCCTCTGTCATAAATGACTTTGATAAAAGTGTTACGTTCAAAACAGTATCGGCTTTCAGACTGACATTTCTGATTTCCGATTCATAGCCGATAAACGAGAAATGGATTATATAATTTCCTTCCCTGAAAACCTGTAATGCAAAATTTCCGTCCTGATCACTATGAACTCCAAGAATTGAATTTTCAACAGTAATACTTGTGCCCGTTAATGGCGACCCGTTTATATCAGTCACTATACCTCTAAGAACCAAACCATTTTCCTGATATGCTTTAGCCTGGATAACGGAGTGGAGTAAGACAAAAACAATAAAACAAAATGTTTTCCTCATTTTTTTGAATATTTATTTTCAATATCAAGAAAATGAGGTTGTTATGATTTGCTGATTTGTATGATACTCTTTCTTCCCTCCGCCGGCATTATCCGGATCAGGTTTAAGGGTATGATCTCAGCCCGTAATTGTAAGGCACCCCATTCATTGATATGTCAAAGGTACTATCTTTTAACAGATTTATCAATTAATTGTTAAATTAGCGTTCAAATCCGTGAGAGATGAAAAATATGGTTGAAAAACTTAATTATAAGGGACAGAAAAGGATAGCTGTTTTAAATGCCGAAAAAGTTTTCATAAGTTCCATCTCGGGTGATTTAAAAGACGTAATTATTGATCAGAAAATTGATCCGCGGTATCCCTATGAGTTTATAATTATATTTGTGAAGAGCGAAGCGGAAGTAGGGATGTTCGCACCGATGACGATTCACAACCTCATAGCTGACGGTATTTTATGGTTCTGTTATCCTAAAAAAACCTCAAAAGCATTTAAATCAGATATCGATCGCGACCACGGATGGAAAATTCTTAATGATTCCGGGCTTCTTGGTATCCGGTTGGTTGCTGTAGACAAGGATTGGTCAGCCTTAAGATTCAGAAACAAAAAATTTATCAAATCGACCTCTAACAGATAATAATTGGGGATTGCGGATTTTTGATACCGGAATTAAATCCGAAATCCGAAATTTTTTTGAGATGATCAAGACAACTACTAACTTAAACTGCAAACAATGAAAACCTTCATTTCTCAAAGGAACTTAATGTTAATAATTATTCTTAGCATTGTAATTCTTCTTCCCGGCTGTGCAAACAATGAGGCAGTTAAACAATGCCTTACCGGACACACTTATGGATTTTTCGGCGGCTTATGGCATGGATTTATAGCTCCATTTGATTTTATCGGAATGCTTTTTAACGATAAAATTACGATGTATGCCCAAAATAATAATGGCGGGCTATATGCGTTGGGATTTCTGCTTGGCAGCGGCGGTTGGGGTTTCTTAGGAAGCAAAGGGGCAAATAAAATGAGAACCAACCGTGTACATATTCAGAATCAGAGATTTGATAATGCTGAGATAGTGGAATAAAACCAAATAACCTCTCCCTAAATCCCTCCGCCAGGGGGGAGGGACTTAAATTCAGCGTTATGGCCAATCTTGGAAAATCAATTGAACGTGAAATGTACTTTGGAGCCAAACCTGACCTATTTGAACTGGCCAAAGAAATGCGTAAGAATCCAACTGAAACTGAAAGAATTTTATGGAATATATTAAGAAAATACAGAAAAAAGGGATTTCTTTTTAGTCAGCAACATCCAATTTATATTTTTATTGCCGATTTTTATTGCCATAAAATAAAATTGGTTATTGAAGTTGATGGTGCGGTTCATTTCAACGCTGAATCGCTGGAGCATGATGACGGACGTTCAGGCGTTATGGAAAATTTTGGAATAACAGTCATAAGATTCACTAACGATCAGGTTCTTTACAATCAAGCTACAGTCATAACGCATATTAATGAGGTTATGTTAAAACTAACATCCCCCGCCCTCCTGGGGGCGGGGGACAGGAGGGGGTGAGGCAAAATTCATGGGGACGGGTTAAAGGAGATGTGAGGCAAATAAACATGAGAAGGTGAGGCTATAAACTTATATACTACTCTATATGAAAAAATCTTTTGCAATTTTATTAATGATGTGTTCTCTAAGTGCGTT
Organism: Bacteroidales bacterium; assembly: GCA_003141895.1. Classification (GTDB taxonomy): domain Bacteria; phylum Bacteroidota; class Bacteroidia; order Bacteroidales; family VadinHA17; genus LD21. The sequence goes on from PLNT01000034.1 coordinate 82,144, forward strand.
CTCACAAAAACATGAAATGATCTATCTCTGGCCTGGAAAAGTTCCCGGAGAAGTAAAAGAAAAGACGGCTCCATCTGTTGATACATCTCAAAAGGATGCCATAATCAGGTTTTCAGAAGTGACAAATCCAGCTCTTGAAGTTTTTCTTCCTAAACCTGGAACTAATAGCCAATCCGCAGTAATTATTTGTCCGGGAGGAGGATATCAGATTCTTGCCTATGATCTTGAGGGAACAGAAATTGCTGCCTGGCTGAATAAAATGGGATTTACAGCATTTGTTCTTCAATACAGAATCCCGAATAAAAAAGAAGGTGCTCTGCAGGATGCCCAGCGTGCAATGAGAGTTGTAAGGGATAATTGCAAAAAGTGGAATATTGACCCTGACAGGATCGGGATAATGGGCTTTTCAGCAGGCGGAAGCCTTAGCGCAAGGGCAAGTATCCTTTTTAATAAAAAAACTTATTCTCCTGTAGATAAATCTGACAGCTTATCATGCAGACCATCTTTCACCATGCTTATCTATCCTGCCTATCTTGATCAGGGTCCTAATTTATCCTTAACTCCCGAATTGGAATTAAATAAAAATGTTCCACCAATATTTGTTTTTCAGACTTCTGATGACCCTTATGGCAATAGTGCCCTGGTAATTGCTTCAGCTTTAAGAAATGCTAAACTTCCTGTTGAAATGCATCTGCTTCCCGAAGGGGGACATGGTTATGGAGTACGACCAGGTAAAATTGCTGCCAAAACATGGCCATTGCTTGCGGAACACTGGTTAAAACGGACATTGCACTTAGAATAGTACATACGATTTTACAATCAAGATATCGATGTCTGCTATTGAAGATATTGTTCAAAAACATCTTGTCCCTTCTGAAAAATTTATTTATGGATTTTCTGATCTGACCGGGTTACTTGATAAAAAATTTATCGGATTCAATTACGGAATTTCAATCGGCATCAAACTCGATTCAGAAATAGTTGATAAAGTAATAAATGGACCAACTCCTGAATATTTTTCACATTACAGGCAGGCCAATAATGATCTTGCAATGTTAACCAGGTGTATCTCTGAAGAACTGGCCCTTAATAATATCGAATCATTAGCTATTACTCCCACCGTATCAACATCCGATCTTGATACAATATATTTTGATTCTCTTCGTACTGACCTATCGCATAAAATGGTTGCAACAAGAGCAGGTTTAGGCTGGATAGGGAAAACCGATCTCTTTGTATCAAAAGAGTTTGGACCAAGATTGAGGCTGGTTTCAATTCTTTTAAAAACTCCGGTTAAAGCTAAATCAAGGCCTGTTGATAAAAGCCGATGCGGCAAATGCAGTATTTGCGTTGACATATGTCCTGCAAAAGCAGCTAATGGAAAATTATGGAATATAAAAATTGACAGAAACGAGTTCTATGATCCCTGGAAATGCCGCAATAAATGTGCTGAATTTGGTAGAATAAAGCTCGGTCAGGATGCACGTGTCTGCGGGATTTGTGTTTCAGCCTGTCCGGTAGGAAAAACATGACTAAACCTGATTCACTTTTCAAAAGAGTATTTTGGTTAAAACTATTTACGCAACTATTTGTTGTGTAAGTAAAAATCAATATGGATAATAAGATAAAATCAATTGAGGCTATTCTACCTCCGCCTGCTTCGCATATGGTTGGAGATGGCTTTAAGGTTCACAATTTCTTTCCCTCAAATCCCAGAATAGGACTGAATGGAATGAGTCCGTTCTTCCTACTGGATTACGGTTCAAAATGGCTTGTTCCTCCATCAGATAAGCCACGAGGTGTGGGAGTACATCCGCACAGGGGATTTGAAACTGTAACTATTGCATATCATGGTAAAGTTGCCCATCACGATAGTGGCGGAAACAGCGGAGTCATAGGTGAAGGTGATGTTCAATGGATGACAGCAGGAGCGGGTGTCCTCCACAAGGAGTATCATGAGAAAGAATTCAGCAAAAAAGGTGGATTATTCCAGATGGTTCAGTTATGGATTAATCTTCCTGCAAAAGTCAAAATGACACCAGCAAAATATCAGTCCCTTGAAAAGAAAGACCTGATTAAGGTTTTTTTAGATGATGGGAAAAGTAATGTTGAAGTTATTGCTGGTGAATATGATGAAATGAAAGGGCCTGCAACAACATTTTCACCTGTAAATCTATTTAATGCAAAACTGCTAAAGGGTGATAAAGCCAGGTTCAGTTTTAATAAAAATTATAATACAGGTATGCTTGTTATTGAGGGAGAAATCAGAATCAATGATTCTGAAACAGCTCCTGAAGATAATCTGATCCTTTTTAAGCATGATGGAGAAGATATTGTGATTGAAGCTGTTAAACAATCTATTGTCCTTGTAATGAGCGGAGAACCGATTCGCGAACCAATAGCATCATATGGGCCGTTTGTTATGAATACAGAGGCTGAAATAAAACAGGCTTTTGATGATTTTAAAAATGGTAAATTTGGCTATCTTGAGGACTAATTTAAGAATATTATATCCTATGGCACAATTCATTAATTCACCGTCGATTGTAAAAGCAGCAGGCAATAAAGAAAAGATCATTAAGGAGTTTTTTGGTCATGTAAACAGCAAAACAGCTGAAGTCAGTATTGCTCAAATGAAAAGCCCTGAGGGATGGGTAGAACCGGGTCAGAGTCCGAAATTCAATGAATATACTGTTGTCCTGAAGGGGAAACTCAAGATAACTACAAAGAATGAAGAATTTATTGTTTCTGAAGGTCAGGGGGTTATGACAGGAAAAAATGAGTGGGTACAATACAGTACACCTTTTGAAGGTGGCGCAGAATATATAGCAGTCTGCCTTCCGGCATTCGCCATGGACTTAGTCAACAGAGACAACACTATTCCTTTCTGACACAAATCATCTTTTCATCTGTTTGAAATTGAGTAAATTTGGAAAAAATCCAAATGGAAACAAAAACTATCTGCCCTTCATGTACAGTAACTATGAGACTCATTAAAAGTGAAGATCTTAATCATCACGGAACCCTTTTTGCAGGACGGACGGCTGAATGGTTCGTAGAATCTGGCTTTATTGCAGCAGCAGCATTATTAAATCCTCAGAACATTGTTTGCCTTAAGATCCACGGCATGTTCTTCACAAAACCTGCTGTATCAGGAGATGTTCTGAAATTTTCATCCAAAGTTGTTTTTGCAGGAAACTCAAGCATAACCTCATATATTCATGTTGAGAATAACGGTGCAGAGAAACCGCTGGTTGATGGTTTTGTTACTTTTATTCATGTAGATGAGAATACCAGACCTTCGCCACATTATCTTAAAATCACCCCTGTGACTGAAGAAGACAAGTCTCTTTATGAGACTGCAAAAAACCTCCGGACGAAATAATGTATCAGAATTCAGAAAGGTAGACGGGGGATTAAGTTGTTTATCTTTAAGGTTTTAATATAAAAATCATAATTTCTTTTTGTTCTTCCTGGCTTTTATTATCAGGTACACAACAAATATTAATCCAACGCCGAGCAGGATATGTCCTAGATAGGGGAATATCTGTTCTCTGACAGCATATAAATAATAGCCAATAATAGCCAGGATAATATTCCATATACCTGCACCTATAAAAGTAAACAACAGAAAATCACGCAGACTCATTTTTGCTAATCCTGCAGGAATCGAGATCAAATGACGTATGCCCGGCACAAGACGACCGATAAATGTGGATGTTTTTCCATTCTTTATGAAATACTCTTCGGCATGCTTCACTTTTTCTTCCGATAAAAGGAATATTTTTCCAAGTTTCGATCCTGCAAATTTGTACACCAATGGTCGTCCAAGGTAATAAGCCAGAGTATAATTGATTAATGATCCGGAAAGGGCACCTATTGTACCTGCAATAACCACAATGAATACATTCAGATCTCCTTGTCCTGCCTTATAAGCTGCAAAAGGGATTACAACTTCTGAAGGTAGAGGAAGAAATGTGCTTTCAATCAGCATAAGAAGAAAAATAGTGAAATAATTCAGATTGGCCATGTACCAATCGAAAAGCGTCTGAAAAAACTCCATAATTTATTCCTTGATAGTTAAAATAAAAACATTCACAGAAATCGGATCGACGGCAATATTAATCTTTTTATACGTTACTGCCAATGTTTTTTCCACTGGATAAATGGCCATTCGATTTGACATTTTACTGAAAATAAGAGTGAGCTTAACTTTGAGCCTATTTTCATTTTACTTTTTCAGTATTGGAGGTTGAATTTCATAGAATTTATAATCTGGAAGCTTACCTACTTTAATAAAGCGGCGCGAAAGAGCAGATTTATTGCTTCCATCGGCTTTAAACTCTGCCATAAGAAGATACCCACCCGAACTCCCGGGTAATGATATTTCTGCAGGAAGGGAGGACCTATCAAATGGAGAAAATACAACAGGAATGATTTTTTTTGAAACAGTTTTCCCCTCGCTGCTGATAATGCTTAAGGTTATCTTTCCAGAAACATCCTGAGACAGATCATTGATCTTCTCTAGTTTAAATGTCAGCTTTTCACCAGGTTTATGAGGAACTGCCTGTTTAACATATCTTTCATCTGTTAAGTTTATAAACACTGCCGAAGGGGCAAATGCATCTTCAAACCATTCGAGTGCCGGAGCAGGTGTCAGATCTTTTGCATTACCTGTAAACCAATCACCGGTATAACCGTAATTATTTGCCAGATAGCAGAATGCCATAACTCCTGCAATACTCGGTTCACTCCTGAGCCATTCAGTTTCGAGCTGGAGAAGATACGCCTGAAATTCGCGGTTCTGTGAGGGAGTCGAATTGGCTCCCAGGTAGTAATTGTATGTATCCACCGTAAGCTTACTTGGCAAACCGTTCCTCCACAGCCATATCCATCCGTATTCATTAACCAGCTGCGGAACACCGGCATTTCTGATCATCTGAAGTATTTCAGGTTTATAATCAAGATTGCCAAGAGGATATGAGAAACTTTTCATATCCATCTGTGAATAAAAGATATATGTCTGATAGGGATGCGGTTCATCCATTTCGTCTGTTTTCATAAGGCCTTCACGCATGTAACCTGCGTCCCAGACTCTTGTCGGGTCAAGTTTCTTCAATTCAGGAATCAGCGTATTCCCGATAAACATATCGGTATTCTCATTTATGGCATCCCATATTGCAATACATGGATGATTCCCATCACTCCATACCCAATCGGTATATTCTTTTCTGATCTCTTCGTCCCATCCATGATTCTGCCAGTAAAACCATTCATTCTGAAACAGTAATCCATTCTCATCGGCAATGTCATACCAGAAATCGGGAACAATGCCTACGCATATACGCATTGCATTCCAGTTAAGCTGTTTTGGGTAATTAACAAGAAGTTTTTTAACCCATTCTCTATCCCATACAAGATTTCCACAGTCGGGATCTTCAAAAAAGCGCTGGAGAGTAATATTGGTTCCCCGCAGAATATATTTTTCGCCATTCAGATAAAAGAATTTTCCTTTGGCATTAAAATCGCGCATTCCAAACTGATGACTCACTTCATCGGATAATCCTTCCTTTGTCTTGAGCGTCACAGTTGCGGTATACAGATAAGGAGCTTCTGGTGTCCATACAGTAAAATCTGAAAAAGGCATTTCAAGAGATGCTTCACTCAGGTTATCCCTTTTTGCTGAAAATTTTCCTGTTGAAGTTGCGACTCTTTTGCCAGATTTCTTCTCAGTAATTATAACTTCAAGATTTATAGAGTCATCCATTGGATCACCGTAAAAAATCTGCGCTGGAATCAGGCTCCTGATCTGGGTTTTTATTGTCAGAATTTTATTTGCGACCGATGGGAGGACCAGTAATCTATTGATCCTGATATTGCCCGTGAATGAAAGAAACACATCATCCCATATTCCGGGAAGGTAATGTTCTTTTTCCTTATCTGTGCCTCCGGCTGCCTCTGCCGGAAGCCATATTCTTTCCCCGACTTTGATCAGAATCTCATTCTCTGTTCCAAATTTAATTGCCTTGTTTATTGGAAACTCAATTGGTGTGTAACAAGCCATAGATGTACCTAAATCAATCCCGTTGATATATACCTGGGTTACATACTGACTTTTCTTTATAGTGATCATTCCTTCTTTGCCTTCCATCTCTTTTGGAATGAATATTTTTTTCCTGTACCAGCTGTAACGTGGTATATAATCAAGATTATAAAGATTAAATTGCTCTTTAGCTTCCACTTTGTCGGGACGTTTAAAGAACTTGTCATATTCTGTTATTTTTGGTTCGGCAAGATGAATCAACCCTGGTACCGGAATTGTCCTTGTAAATTTCTCAGGAGGAAATGCAGTAGTAGTCTGATCAAAATCCCATGTTCCGTTTAGATTTATCACTGTGCGAGGATCTTGTGCCTGTGAAGTCGTGGTTATTAAGACGATAGCAAGGATAAGAATGATAAAATGCCTCATAATGGTTAATTATTAAATTTTTTCGCCTTTGCGTCTTTGCGTGAACATTTTTATGCCACTAGGACACTAAGATACACCAAGATTTCTTTAAAACCAGCTAGATCATGGTTGCCAGGATTTATTCTGAATTGTTAACTTTGTTTATAGTATAAATAGTTGATCCTTAATAATTATTAAAAATCAACTAAGTAAGTCTAATCTTGAAAATCCAACTGCTATTGAAAGGGTTCAGTTCATGAAGCTTTATTCAGGCATTGAATAATTATCAGCAATTTCTGCACAACCTTTTGGTCTTATGATTAATCTTGTCGACTGACGTTCTATCATAGTTCAAAGCAAAACCTAAGAATTGTCCGGGTCGCCCGGATTTATCATATTTTGACCTATTAAAAATATTAATCTGTAAATTTTTTTGACTAATATTTATTTTATTCGAATATGTTTCATTACTTTTAACCAATAATCTACACCTGATATTATTTTACATGTTAATCAAACCAGAAAAATATAGGACTATATTTATATTATTTCCTATATTATAAAACCTTTATAATAAAAATAATTAACAAAATATTATCTCTATGAAAAGACTAAAGAATATATTAAAAATTGAATTTTCTCTGATATGTTTATTCCTCTTTACTCTTTCTGTTTCCGGTCAGGCTGATTCGGTTAAGAAGAGTCAAAGCGGTTTCATGAGTAAGATTACGTATGGAATAAAGGTTGGTGCTACTCTGAGTACATTTTCAACTGAACAGCCACATACTAATTACAAACCCGGATTAATGGGTGGTGTTTTCATTTCATATAAATTGTCAGAAAGTTTTGCCTTACAACTGGAACCAACTTATATTCAGCAGGGTGGAAATCTGATCTCAATTTTAGATTATCCGTTGTTACTTGTGCCCGATCCTCCTTTTTTATTTGAGGTCAGGGACCAGAGAATCACATTCCACAATATTGATCTTCCCCTGCTGATAAAATTTGAAATTCCTGTAGGAGGCCTGAAGGTTTTTGCTGTTGCCGGACCGACTATTGCATATAATATCAGAACAGAAACGCAAACCGATGTATCGGCAAGATCGGTTGATGAAATTCCAGTTTATTATTACTTCCATCAGGAAGATAATATCAGCAGTGATATCAAATCGTGGCAATATGGAGCTGTAGGAGGATTAGGCTTCGAAACTCCTGTTGGAAAGCACACTTTAATGTTCGATATAAGATACAGATATAGCCTGAATAAAACCTACCCTGGATACAGCTACCTGGGAATTTATCAGGTACAGGGCGATCTGCGTACAAACACATTATACTTCACACTAGGTTTTGGCTTTTAAAACAATAGATAATATGTCTAATTTAATCTAATAATTATGAAAAAACAGATTTCCAAATTAATCCTGCTCATGGTACCTATTATGCTGCTTTTTTCTTGTAACAAAGATAAATTCAGTGAAAAAGATGCCCTCAACTCACAGCAAACGGTTGATCTTTTAGTAACTGTAATTGATGCTTCAACATCAATGGCTCCCGTGGATGGCGCAACAGTAGTTCTGGTCAGTGATAGTACAATCGTTACTAAAACAACAAATGCTAATGGTATAGTGGTATTTCCAAGTATCAAGATCGGAGGAGAAGCCACAGTTTCGGTATCCAAAACTGACTTTACATCTGTTCTGACAACGGTTTCTACTAATCCGGATAGTTACAGACAGACACAGGTTTCCGCAATAGTAAATCTTTACTCAATAGATCCAACCAAGATGGCAACCTTCCAGGGAAGATTAACTATGCAGAGCGATCTGACAAACAGGAACAGAGAACCGGCTGCAGGCTTTACAGTTAAGGCAAAAAATAATAATTTAATTTATTCTGGTATTACCGGGCAGTTATTTACTGCAGTCACTGATGCTGATGGTAAATATTCAATTTCAGTACCCGTTTCTAGCAGTGGTGATAATATTACACTATACTATCCCGATTTTACAACTAATCAAACGCTTGCAATTGTCAAACCGGATAATTCCATTGGAGTTGTTACCCGTTCTGTTTTATACAGCAGTGATAATTCTCCACTTGGTGACCTTTATAATATCCCCGCGATCCCTAGTGTTTATGCTACTGTTGCCGCACCACCAGCTGCTGCCGGTTCAGGATTTGCTTTAAGTTCCAAAGCTAACAGAGTATTATTATCTAGCTACGCAACAGCTACCTTAATCGACGGAGGAGCCGGTTATAACGGAGGAGTAAGTATAAACAATTATCAGCTTACTTTAAGCCCTGATCCTCATGGGGTGTCTGCTAAACTCCAGGTTGATATTACCGGAGGTAAAATTACAAATATTGACTGGTTTATTGATAATGGAGCAACGTATTCCTCAACCCCTACGTTGAACCAAAATGGAGCGACCACTCCTGCAGTCATATCTATAAACTTCCAACCGACTTATAAAATATATATCTCAAACAGAGGAACCGGTTATAATACCTTCCCCTTGGTTTCAGTCGAAACAGAAACTTATAATTCTGGCACAAAGGTTATAGCTGTTGATCCTGATATCAATGACTGGTCAACAGTAAATCTGGGAAATAGCGCGATCCTTTCAAATTATGCTACAATTTACGGAGGAATCATTAGAAGTAAAGCAAATGGAGATACTTTGCTTGCCGCAACATCTTATTCATTCGCATCTGCACCTGTTTTCACAGTTGTAAACCCAACTTCCAAGCCTGCAATTTTGACAGTTAATACCTGGAGCATAAATGCTGATAGTACTGTTTACTCAATTGATGTTGCTTCGGGCGGATCAGGTTATAACCCTGACGCTCCTCCTGCAGTTACACTCACAACCTTAGCCGGATACGGTAGCGGTGCAGTTGCAAAAGCAACAGTTGATATTTCCGGTGCCGTTTCGGGAATTTTCATTACAAACCCGGGTATGAAATATGTACAAAATGTAAATGATTATAAAAAATCTGGAAACACCGGGTATGCACGTGATTTTCCTGACCATCCTAATACTAACTATTCCGGGATAAAACCTGGTGATATAATAGTTCAGGACGTTTATTACGGCACAGGATATCAGATTCTTAACCAAAATACCGGTAAATAGAATATTCTTATAATATTATGAAGAGGCTGTCTCAAAAGGACAGCCTTTTCTTTTTGAAGGATCTATAAAATGACGGCAATATTAAAGATCCTATTAATAAATAGTTTTGCGAGTTCACTACATACCCTTGGAGATCCCTCACTTTGTTCGGGATGACCGGTTATTTTTTTGGGAGGGGGCAGGGCGGAGAAGGCGATTTGCTCGGCAAATCGCCTTCTCCGCCCTCATACTACCCTAAAACTGCATGTCATTCCGAATGGAGCGAAGTGAAATGAGGAATCTCCAAATCGTTTCACTGAATTTGAATTGCATACAATTATATAGTTTTGCTTTATACTGATCGCTGAAAATGAACCTGTATTAAATTTATCTATTAACAAATGCTCTTAATACAGTTTTGTATACTGGAGTAACTAATGATTTAGAAAGAAGATGCTCAGAGCACAAAAAGAAACTAATAAACGGATTTATTCAGAAGTAAAATATCGATAAGCTTGTCTATTTTGAGATTTTCGATATGATAGAGGAAGCAATAGCCCGAGAAAAACAGATTAAAGGATATTCCAGAACAAAAAAAATGTTCTAATCGATCGATTTAATATTGAAAGGAAGGATCTATATAATGACGGGAAAATTAAAAATCCTGTTAATAAGTAGTTTTGTAAGTGCTCACTACATACCCTGGGAGATCCCTCACTTCGTTGCTAATGACATCTTATTTGAAAACGCTGATTGTCAGTTAGGTGACCATTTGTCTCTAAGTCTATTACCCCCTTCCCAACCTTCCCCCAAGGGGGAAGGAGCAAAACCACCATTTCCCCCGTGGGGGAAATAAGAAAGGGGGTAAAAAGCCAATAGTATATTTGTCATAATACCTGAGGTGCAAAATTTTTGTATAAAAACTCGGGATGACAATTCGTGAGAGTCATAAAAGAGGAAGGAATCTCCTTATCTTTTTAACGCTATTATTAAAAGGATTTTTCGGCAGGCAGGCGCGGAGTTTCAATATTTGAAGAAATAATTAAGTTTAAAGGGAGACCAGTCTAATAATAATATCAATTAACCATCCCGGATAGATGCCTAAGACTAAAATGCTTATAGCGATTATTGCGAGTGTAATATTCCCCCACGAAGTCAATTCGGGAAGTTTACTATCACCCACTGAAGAGAACAGAGCTGTTATTACTCTCAGATAATAATATAAACCAATTACGCTATTGATTAACAATGAAATAATAAGGACTAAAAGCCCAGCCTTCATCCCTTCAAAAATGACATAGAATTTTGCAATGAATCCTGAAGTTAAAGGTATCCCGGCCAGCGATAATAGTGAAAGTGTCAAAACAATAGCTATCCAGGGTTTTCTCCAAAAAAGGCCTTTATAATCTTCAATATTCTCTGCCTCATATTTGTCAGACGACAGAAGGGATATTACGCCAAAAGCTCCTATTGTGGTAATGAAATATGAAATCAGGTAAAAAACTGATGCATGTATTCCCCTGTTTGTACCAACAAGTAAAATTATTATCAGATAACCCATGTTTGCGATGGATGAATATCCTAATAATCGTTTCAGGTTCTTCTGTCTTATCGCAAGAATGTTGCCAAAAAACATTGAAAGAATTGCAATTCCGGATATCGTTACGAATAAATAGTGGTTATTGAATCCCTTGAGACTAAAGAAGAATCGTATCAGAATTGCCATCACGGCGCCTTTAGAAACTGTAGCGACAAATGCCGAAACTGGTGCCGGAGCTCCCTGGTAAACGTCGGGTGTCCACATATGAAAAGGTACCAATGCCAGTTTGAAACCTATTCCTACCATCATCATTCCAAAACCTGAAATAATCAGAGGTGATAGCTGATCTCCTTCACCAAATGCTTTTACTATCTCAGTGAATTGCATTGTTCCCGATGCGGTATAAATAAGAGCCATGCCAAACAATAAAAAGGCAGAAGACACTGAGGCCAGAATCAGATATTTAATTCCGGCTTCAATGGAATTGCTTTTTGACTTCTGGAACGCAATTAGTATGTACAACGATATGCTTAGTGTTTCGATACCCAGGAAGAAAATTACAAAGTGATTAGCAATGGCCAGAAGCGCTGCTCCAAGAGTTGAAGTGAAAAGAATAATATAGTATTCTTCTCTTACGCCCTCAAGCTGTTTTATATATTCATAAGAAATAAAAGTGACTAGTAATGCAGATATAAGGAGTATTCCAAGAAAGAACAATCCATAATTATCAATAATAAATAATGTGCCAATTGTATTTGGAATTGAAGTAAGAATGAAGAAAATCGAAACAAATGCTGCTAAAAACGCAAGAACCGAAAACCAGAATACAACTCTGTAATTCCTTAATATTGAAATAACAAGCATGATTACAACAGGTGCTATAGCAATAATGAGGAAGGGTGTCAAACTCAAAAAATCTTTTTCGGTCATATCTAAATTAAAAATTTAAATCTCTTAAACACCCCCTCCCGCTTCGCGGGGTCCCCCTGAAGGAAGACAAAATCTGATAATTTAAATGAATTAATTAAAAGATTGAGATTTAACCCCCCTTTAGGGGGGCAGGGGGGCTCTTGAAAATAAGTTAATTCTTTTTGATTATTCAATGTCTTCAAAATAGCTGGTTTTGCAGCATCGATCACAGGTTTCGGAAACAATCCGAGCCATACAATTGCTATAACCAGTAAAGCAGATACCACCTTTTCCCTGAGATTCAGATCATTCATTTTCCAATCAGTGTTTTTGCTTCCCAGGAACACCTTCTGAACAATCCTTAGCGAATATATTGTAGCAGCAATAAGTCCAAGACTTGCCAGACAGGACATCAGAATGTTTGCTTTGAAAGCGCCGATAAGTATCAGAAGTTCAGCTATAAAATTACCTAAACCGGGTAATCCTAATGATGCCATGGAAAAAATGAGACCGATAGCGCCCATAACAGGAACTTTTTCCCACAGACCTCCCATCTTATTCAGATCGCGGGTATGAACACGCTCATATAGTTGCCCGACCAGTACAAATAATGCTCCGGTACTGATCCCATGTGCTATCATCTGAACCACAACACCCTGATAAGCAAGTTCATTAAATGAAAATACACCCAGAATTACAAATCCCATATGACTGACACTGGTATAAGCAACAAGACGTTTCAGATCAGTCTGTGCGAAGGCCAGTTTAGCACCATATAATATACCCACAACACCAAGGAGCATACCAACAGGAGCAAATGTAACCGCTTCTGAAGGAAATAAAGGAACAATAAACCGCAAAAGACCATATGCACCAGTCTTCAACAGTAAAGCCGCCAGGATGAGGCTTCCAGCAGTTGGAGCTTCAGTGTGAGCATCGGGTAACCAGTTATGTAAAGGAACAACAGGTAATTTAACAAGAAAAGCAGCAAGAAAGCCCAGCATTATAAGGAACCCGGTTGACTCAGGCATCTCAGTGCCCAGAAGCTGCATATAATCAAAAGTGTAAACCCCGGTATACTTTCCGTGCACAAAATATAAAGTTATAATAGCAATGAACATCAGAAGTCCGCTTGCCTGGGTATAAAGAAAGAATTTATTCGATGCAGCAGTTCTGTTCTCATGTCCCCAGATACCAATAAGGAAATACATCGGGACAAGCATCAGTTCCCAGAAAAAATAAAATAAAAACAGATCAAGAGAAAGGAAAACTCCTGTGATTCCTGCTAAAATGAGGAGAAGATTGAAATGAAAGAATCCGACCCGGGAATCTATTTCTTTCCAGGAAATTATGACAGAGATTATCCCAAGAAAAAAAGTCAGAAAGAGCATTACAAGACTGAGTCCGTCAAGTGCAAAGTGAAGGCTGATACCGAAAGCAGGAATCCAGTCAAGTTTAATATTAATCAACCATCCATTATCCGGTACAACAGACTGGTTAACATTTAAAATAAGCAGAATAAGATCAACCGATAATGCTATCAGTGAAATAAACCTTGCCCATCGGGGGTTCCGTTTTCCGGTAATCCACGCGAGAAAAGCGGCTGAAAGCAATACTATAATCAGGTAAACAAGTATCATTTGCTAAGCATAAAAGTTAATATTATTGCGATACCGATTGCGAAAGAAAGCAAATACCATCTGATTTTACCATTTTGAGTGAGACTGAGTATCCTGTTCCCGGAAAGTGCAAGACGAGAAAGCCATTTGTTCCAATAATCTATAAAATCATTCTTATCAATTATTGATAACCATATTACCGGCTTAACAAACACAATATCGTACAGTTTGTCAAAGCCCCACCCTTTTTCAAAGAATTTGTTAATCCGGCTATGACTGAATGGTTCAGATAATGAAGGCTTTTTGAAATATATAATATATGCAATATAAATTCCGGAAAGAGCAACAATCGCTGAGAGCACCTGAAACAAAAATTCATTATGCTCACCGGCTTTAGTAACTACAACTGGTAATGTATTGTTTATAAGATTTGAAAACAAATGAATGTGCCCAATTGAAGCCGGAAGTTCAATAAATCCTCCAAAAAGGGATAGTACAGCAAGGATTATCAGAGGCACTGTCATAAGTTTTCCCGGAAGAAAAGACGGTTGCGTTTTAGCCTCACCATAGAAAGTAATAAATATCATTCTGAAAGAGTAAAGAGCAGTGAGCAATGCACCTGTAACGCCAGCCAGCCATAACAATACATTCCCGCTTTGCGATGAAAATGAGTACCACAAAATCTGGTCCTTACTGTAAAAACCTGCTGTTATCAATGGTAGTGCAGATAGAGAGGCGGACCCTATCAGAAATGTGTAGAATATGACAGGCAATTTCTTTCTTAGCCCTCCCATTTTGAATATGTCATGCTCTTCATCGAGTACTAAAATTACAACTCCGGCACCGAGGAAAAGGAGGGCTTTAAAAAAAGCATGTATCATGAAGTGGAATACCGCAGCTGACCATGCCCCTACTCCAAGAGCAAGAAACATATAACCTATCTGGCTGATAGTTGAATAAGCAAGAATTCTTTTCAGATCATGTTGCGCCAGAGCGCTGAAACCTGCGATCAGCAAAGTCAATGCACCGATAATTGCTATTGCCGCCTGTACAACAGGTGCAAGGCTAAATAAGACATGAGTTCTGGCAATCAGGTAAACTCCGGCAGTAACCATTGTGGCAGCATGGATCAATGCACTGACTGGTGATGGACCTGCCATTGCATCGGGAAGCCATGTCTGTAAAGGCAGTTGGGCAGATTTACCCAATGCACCGCCAAGTAATAAAGCTGCGGTAAGTACAGCAATTGAAGATCCAACCGCCCATTTTTCAGATGCATTTTGCATCAGTTCATTTATATTGACAGTTCCAAAATTCAGGAAAAGGATGAAGATCCCAATTATCATTGCAGTATCACCTATGCGCGTAATAATAAAAGCTTTCCTGGCTGCATATCCATTCGATGGCTCTTTATACCAGAAGCCTATAAGAAGGTAACTACATAAGCCTACACCCTCCCAACCAAGATACATAAGTAAGATATTATCAGCCAGAACGAGAACAAGCATCGAGCCAACAAAGAGATTCATGTAGGCAAAGAATCGTGTAAATCCTTCGTCTTTTGCCATGAATTCAACCGAGTATAAATGGATCAGGAAGCCAACAAAAGTTATAACAAAACAGAAAACCAGGGAAAGAGCATCAAGACTGAATGAAATGTCAACTTTAAGATTGCCGGCACTGATCCATTGCCATAGATTAACTGAATAAGATTTTACTTCAGGAAGTGACTTTAAAAATGAGAAACCCGTTATTAATGTAAGAACTGCAATGATCCCAATAGATCCCGCGCCAATATAACCTGCTGTCTTCCGGCTGAGTTTATTGCCGGAAAGAGCAAGTATGAGAAAACTCAAAAAGGGAATAGATGGAATTAGTGCAATGAGTGTACTCATTTTTATATTAATTCGTATCTTTCAAATTATTAACTGCATCTGCATCAAGTGTTTTAAAATGATGGTAAACCTGTAGTATCAAGGCCAGTGCTATTGATACCTCAACAGCCGTAACCGCCAGAATGAAAATAAACATAACCTGTCCATCAGGTTGTTTCCAGTGTGTACCCGCAATAATAAAAACCAGACCGGCACTGTTAAACATGACTTCGATTGACATTAACATAAAGATCATATTCCTTCGCACCAGCAAACCAATCAGTCCCAGGAAGAAGAGTATTCCTGCAAATATTATTTGTGTTCCGACAGGTACTGTAAGCATGGTTTTTAATTTGTTTTAAGAAAACGATGTATTACTTTTTTCTTCTGGCTTCCCAGGTGGTAAGCGCCAATTACCCCGGCCATCAATAAAATAGCAGCTATTTCAACTCCCAATAGATATGTTGAGAAGAGTGAAATCCCAACCTGCTTCGGTAATATAGCTTCTTTATCCGGAGATACAGGTGCAACATTTTTTAATGACATAATCAATGTAACAAGCAGAATAACTGCCAGTATTGAAGGCACAATCCACATTCGGGGTTTTAGCCACTTATTTTCTGATTCACGCTCAAGGCCAATGTTTAGCATCATTGTGACAAAAATAAAAAGCACCATTATTGCACCGGCATAAATAATCACCTCCAGCGCTGCGATAAAAGGAGCGCTCAAAAGGTAAAATATTACTGATACTGCTAGCAGCGATAAGATGAGATAGAGCAACGAATGGATCGCATTCTTACCTGAAATCGCCATAATCGTCGATACTATTGCCACAATGGCTGCTATATAGAAAAATACATTCATATCATCTTAGTCTATGGTAAAAGATCATTTACATCAACTGGTTTCTCTTCATTTTCCCCTTCTCCTTTTCCTTTTACACCCATATCGACACCAGCATTTTTATAGAAGTTATACCCCGGATATTTTCCTTCACCACTGATAAGCAAATGCTCTTTTTCGTAAACCATATTTTGCCTGTCATATTCAGCCATCTCAAAATCCGGTACCAGCTGAATTGCATAAGTAGGACATGCTTCTTCACAAAAACCGCAGAAGATACATCTTGAAAAATTGATCCTGAAAAATTCGGGATATCTCCGCCCATCTTCACCCTCAGCAGCCTGAAGAGAAATACAATCAACCGGACATGCGGCGGCGCATAAATAACATGCAACGCACCTTTCTTTCTTATCAGCATCCCTTGTAAGAACGATCCTCCCCCTGTATCGTGGAGCAAGATATGGCTTAACTTCAGGATATTCCACGGTTTCTGTTTTGTGAAACACATGAAGGAAAGTCAGCCACATACTTCGGAGAATGCTTATCATAACTAATTGTAAATATTAATGAAAGACATATTGTTTTTGTTTGCTTTTACCCCCTTCCCTACCTTCCCCCACGGGGGAAGGAGTAAGTCAATCTTTTCCCCCTTGGGGGAAATAAGAAAGGGGGTAACAACCATATGAAATTTATTAATTCCTTTCATTTTAAAAATATCAGTATCGCTCCGGTTATTAATAAATTAAGTAAAGACAACGGCAATAATATTTTCCAGCCCAGCTCCATCAACTGATCATATCTTGGTCTTGGTAAGGAAGCACGTAGCAGGATAAACACACAAATAAAAAAGAAAGTCTTAAACAAGAACCAGAATACCGGAGGAAGAAAAGAAGGTCCGAGCCAGCCTCCGAAAAACAAGGTAGCAATAATACCTGATATCAGCGTAATTCCCAGGTATTCGCCTACAAAAAACATCCCAAATTTCATGCCTGAATATTCAGAATGATACCCTGCAACAAGTTCTCCTTCTGCCTCAGGAATGTCAAATGGGAGCCTGTGAGTTTCAGCTATACCTGCAATGAAGAATACTATAAAGCCAACAAACTGGGGAATAAAAAACCATGCTCCCTTCTGTGCTTCCACAATCTTATAGAAACTAAAGCTATCGGCCATCATTACTACTCCCATTAACGATAATCCCATGAATACCTCGTAGGTAAGCATCTGTGCCGATGCTCTCATTGCTCCTATCAAGGAATACTTGTTATTTGATGCCCAGCCGCCAAGTACAATACTATAAACACCAAGAGATGAATTACCAAGGAAAAATAGTATGCCGATATTAGAATCAAAAACCACAAAATTTGGTCCGAATGGAATAACTGCGAAGGTTAGTAAAATAGTTGCCATCAGTATTCCCGGAGCCAATACAAATACCGGACGGTCAGAGAATGGAGGAACCCAATCCTCTTTAAAAAACAATTTTATTGTATCGGCAACAACCTGACCGATGCCAAATGGACCGACCCTGTTTGGACCCAGTCTGTCCTGCCAGACTGAGAGCAGTCTTCGTTCAACCCAAATCAGTCCGGCCGCGATAGACAGCGCAATCAAGAGTACCCCGGCTATGATAAAAACATATTTCATTAACAACAAATTAAAGTTTATGAAATTTCCCGCTACCTGGTAGCTCAAAATATTGCATACCTGGCAGATTCATTGACAATGCAGCCATGCCTGGCTGAACACCATAACCAATCTTTAATTTTACTTTTATTTTATCATTTAAAATTTCAAGCATAACAAGATCACCATCATTAACCATCAGATTAACTGCATCTTTCTCATTTATAAGTAAAGATGGTTCCTGTATCATTTGAGAAACCGATGGGCTCATAGAGCTTAGTTCTTCACTTCCAAAAATCCGATACAAAGGAAAAATCTGCAACTCATCTTTTTTAACTTCCGCACTCCGGATCTCTGGCTTAAAATATTTATTATCAGCTGCGGGAACGGGTTCGAAAAGTCTGATCCCCGGATCTCCCCCTTTCATTGATCCGTCAGGTTCATTAAGATAATTATACATTGCCTGCACAGAATTCCATCCTGGTGTCCAATAAAACGGGACAAGCGATGACGGAGGATTTTCCTGTTGTCCTTCCATACTGAACTTCAGAGGTGAATCGGGATCCGCCGGAAGCCCGGTTTCACTTACTGCTATATTTGCATTTATTGCAGTCCTCCCACTATAGCGCATTGTTTGTCGGGGGATTTTGGTGTTCAGCATCCTGAAATCTGCATCAGGCATGTATTTTGTTAATTTGGAGAAAACAGGTAATTCATTAGCTAATGACTCAACAATATCATCCAGCCTGTTCCATGAATATGAATGATCTGATTCTCTTATTTGTATAAAGTCAACTAACCATTTCCAGCTTTCCTTTACCTGATTTTTGTTTTCAACTGCTTTATAAAAACGTTGAGCTCTGCCTTCATTATTTATTATCGTTCCTTCAGATTCCGCGAAAGTTGCAGCGGGCAACAAAATATCAGATTTTTCTGTTGTTCTATTATTAAGATGATCGAGAACGATTATCTGGCTACTCTTCTTAAAAAGATCATTCACAAAATCATTTCCTGACCTTCTGTATAAATCATTTTCCAGAATTATAAGTGTGTCTGATTCCTTATTTCCGAGATCTTCAAAAGACGTCCCTGGCATTAATGATAGTCCCATGCTGTTGCATTCCGGCAAAATCATACTGAGCATCACATTTGAACGTTTTGACCGAAGTACTGATGCAATATTTAAGGCTGCATCTACAATTCCTTCATCTCCATTGCTGACACCTGAAATTATTAATGGATTCTTCGCTTTTAATAATGCTGCAGATATTCTCACTGCCAGTTCTGGCAGATCTTTTAACTCACTTTTTGCATCTGGTGCCTTTTCATCAACATTCCTGGCGATCGAATAACCCAGGTTTGCTATTTCGTGAACTGAAGACCGGAACGCCTTTTCTGCAATTTCATCGAGAGAATCGTTATACGTGGTAGCGATAAATATGGGGCTGACCTCATTTTGCCCCAATTCTCTCACAGCTATGTCATTCCATAATGGTATGTGGTTCTTTTTTGCTTCTTCATTGGGGATGTTTCTGGCAGCCTGACGTACTGCCAGGGCTACCATCGGAGCGGTATTTGTGAGATCTTCACCAAGAATAAAAATGGTGTCTGCCTTTTCTATCTCTTTTAAAGAAGGTGTGTGAATTCCACTTGTCAGAAAATAGTCTGAAATAGTCTTTGTCAGGAGATATTCCTTCTTTGAGATTCCGTGATAGAAGTTCTCCTTCCCTGCAAGAGTCATTAAAGCATAATTCGACTCCAGGGTTGCCCTGGGGGATCCAATACCTGTAATATTCTTTTTCTTTGAAAATGATTGATTCAGATTTGAATAAAGTTTTTCGTCATTAATCGGTTCAAGTTCAGCTCCTTTGTCCGCACGCAACATTACAGTTTTTATTCTTTTTTCATCATTCACAAATTCATATCCGAACCGTCCTCGGTCACAGATGAAATATCCGTTTACGGCTCCATTATACCTGCTCATAATGCGCCTCAGCGATCCATAGCGTTCACTGGCTATGGTATTACATCCCACACTGCAATGAACACATACTGATGGTGCATTTGAGAGGTCCCATTTTCGCGTGAAATGTTTCTTCAGAGTTTTATCAGTGAAAACACCTGTCGGACAAACCTCAACCAGATTACCGCTGAATTCATTCTGAAGTGTACCATCCTTGTGTCTTCCAAAATAAACATGATTCCTCGATGAGAACACATTCAGGTCTCTGCCACCGGCATAATCGCGATAGAACCTCACACATCTGTAACACTGGATACAGCGGTTCATTTCATGATTGATAAACGGTCCGAGATCCTGATTTACATATGTCCTTTTTGGGAAATCAAACCGTCTGTAAGTATGACCCGACATTATCGTCATATCCTGTAAATGGCATTCACCGCCCTCATCACAAACCGGACAATCGTGCGGATGATTTGTCATGAGGCTTTCAATTACAGAAGCTCTGAAAGATCTTGCTTCCGGATCCTCAACAGATACTATTAAACCTTCGGTCACAGGTTCCATACATGACATTACAATCCTTCCCTTTGTATCATCTTTATCTCTGAATTTTTTTACCGCACATAGCCGGCAAGCTCCAACAGAACCTAGCGCAGGATGATAGCAGAAATGAGGAATGTCTATTCCCAGAGAAAGGCAAGTTTCAAGAAGATTTTTCTCCGCCTTAACCTCGTATGATTTCCCGTCTATCGTAATCTTTACCATTCTTACCTCCAGGGACATTTTTTATCAGTAATATGCTTTACGAAATCATCATGAAAGTACTTCAGACCACTCTGCAAAGGTTCTGCAGCACCAGGAGCATGCGCACAGAATGTATTTCCTGGACTCATATATTTTGCACTGAAACTCAGCAGATCGAGATATTCAATTTTACCAGTGCCTTCTTCAATAGATGAAAGCATCTTTTCAACCCAGGGAAGCCCTTCCCTGCAAGGCGTACACCAGCCACAGCTTTCAAGAGCAAAAAACTTTTCGACATTATGAATAAATGAAACCGGACAGGTTTTATCATCAAGTACGATCATTGTTCCGGTTCCAAGCCTGCTTCCTACAGCAGCAACGGTTTTAAAATCCATCTGAACATCGAGATGTTCTTCAACAATAAAGTCGGTTGATGCTCCACCCGGTAACGCACCTCTGAACTTATGTCCATCAATCATACCGCCGGCGTGTTCCTCAAGAAGCTCCCTGAATGTTATTCCAAGCGGTAATTCCCAGGTTCCGGGTTTTCTAACTTTCCCGCTTACACCAAACAGTTTTGTACCTCCGGTTCCTGTCAGACTTAATCCCTTAAACCATTCAGCGCCTTTCTCAACAATATGAGAAATCCATGATAAAGTTTCGACGTTGTTTACAACAGTCGGTCTGCCAAAGAGACCATTTAAAGCCGGATAAGGAGGTTTAGCACGTGGAAGAGCTCTTTTTCCCTCAAGAGAATTAAGCAAAGCTGTTTCTTCACCGCAAATATACCTTCCGGCACTTGAGTGGACATGCATGTCAAGATTGAAATCTGATCCGAGAATGTTATTGCCGAGATAACCGGCGCTATAAGCTTCCTCAATAGCTGTACGCAATACCTTTTCAGCTTTTTTATAAGCCCACCGCAGAAAAATATAAGACTTTTCCGCTTGTATAGCATATGCTGCAATGATCATTCCTTCTATCAGCTGATGAGGATTTCCTTCCAAAAGATATCTGTCTTTGAATGTACCAGGTTCCATTTCATCTGCATTACAAACAAGGTATTTTGGAAGATTTGATTTTACAGTATCCATTGGCACAAGGCTCCATTTTGCTCCGGTAGGGAAACCGGCACCACCACGACCAAGCAAATTTGAGACTTTTACAACATTTGTCACTTCACCCGGAGTCATACTTTTCAGTACTTTTTGGAGACATGAATATCCGCCCACTTTTCTGTAATTTTCGAGATTCCTGACGGAAGTATCTGATATAATATGTTGTGTTAAAGGTCTTTCCATTTAATTACTATTTATATCTGTCAAGTATCTCATCCAATTTTTCAATTGTAAGCCGGTTAAAATGATCATTGTTAACCATCATAGCAGGAGCGTTATCGCAATCACCCAGACAGGAATTCGGAAGAATAGTGAACCGGCCGTCAGATGTCGTCTCTCCAAATCTGATCTTAAGTTTTTTTGAAAGATATTCATATAATGATTCATAACCCATTATCATACAACTAACACTATCACAGATAAGTATTATGTTTCTGCCAACAGGTTGGCGGTAAATGCGGCTGTAGAATGTAGCGATACCGTCAACCTCCTCGGCCGACATACCTAACAGTTCTGCAATATCGCTGACAGACTCATCAGAAACCCATGCGCGATGTTGTTGAACTATTTTCAAAGCATCTATGCAGGCAACTTTCGGATAAGGATATTGCTTTATCTCGTTCTGTATCTCATTTATTTCTTCTACACTCAGCATTATTGGAATGTTCTTAATACTGTTTCAAAATTAACGGTCAAGATCTGCCAACACAAAATCCATTGCTCCCAGAATTGCCAGCAGATCGGGGATAGTATATCCTTTTGCGATTAAAGGCAGCATCTGCATATGGGGAAAAGACGGTGTCCGTATCCTTGAACGATAGGACGATGTACTTCCATCGCTTATAAGATAGTAACCGTTCCCTCCTTTAGCTCCTTCATATGGCACCATTGCTTCTCCGGCTGGTATAACCGGACCCCACGATACACCAACAAAATGATTGATCAGGGTCTCTATGTCAGTCATTGTTTTTGCTTTCCTTGGCGGGATAGCAAGAGGATGATCCGACTTAAAATGACCGGATGGCATATTGTCTATACATTGTTGAATGATCCGAAGACTCTGACGCATCTCTTCCATGCGTACCAATGCCCTGTCGTAACAGTCACCATTTTTCCCTAATGGTATATCAAATTCCAATTTGTCAATACCTGAATATGGCCTTTTCTTCCTATAATCCCAGTTGAATCCGGTGGCTCTGAGTCCTGATCCGGTAATTCCCCAATCAACAGCTTCTTTGGCAGTATAGACACCGATACCAATGGTGCGCGCTTTAAATATGCGGTTCTTAATGATAATATTGTCAAATTCTTTAAGTCTTTTCGGTAGGTAATTAACAAAAGTCTGCATGGGCTTATCCCATCCATCAGGCAGATCATGAGCAACACCTCCGATTCTGAACCATGAAGGATGCATTCGTCCTCCTGTTATTGAAGAAACGATATCAAAAATTCGCTCCCTGTCATTAAATGTATAGAAAACTGGCGATAACTGTCCCATATCCTGTGCGAAAGTCCCGAGCCATACCAAATGACTTGCAATGCGGAAAAGCTCGCTCATCATAATGCGAATCATGCTTGCCCGGTCGGGAACTTCAATTCCGGCTAATTTTTCAACCGAGAGAAGATAAGCATGGTTATTCATTACTCCGCTCAGGTAATCGATACGGTCGGTATATGGAATATAGGTATGCCATGATTGTCTTTCCCCCATTTTCTCAGCACCCCGGTGGTGAAACCCTATATCAGGGATAACGTTCACAATATCTTCCCCATGTAATTGAACTATGAGTCTCAACAGACCATGAGTACCCGGATGCTGTGGACCTATGTTCAGGAACATAAAATCACTGTCGTCACTTTCCGTCGCTAAACCATATTCCTGCGGGCTGAATTTTAGATTTGCTTCCTCTTCATCCCTGATAGCATCCGTAAGAACAAATGGTTCCAGTTCAGTAGCTCTTGCAGGGTGTTCTTTTCTCAGGGGATATCCTTTCCAGGTTTTTGGCATCAGTATTCTTGTTAATCTGGGATGACCGCTGAAGTCGATTCCAAACATATCAAAAACTTCGCGCTCGTACCAGTTTGCTGATTCCCAAACAGAAGTTATACTGGGGAGAGATAGGATTCCATTTTTGAGGGCAACTTTTAATCTTAAATCTGAATTTCTTTCAAAGGATGTAAGGTAGTAAACAACAGTAAAATCACTTTCTGGTTGTCCATTACGTTTTCGTCGAACCCTTTCATCGATAGCTGTCAGGTCGTATAACAGCGTATATGGATTTGTAATTTCGTATTTGAGATATTTCAGAACCTCAATCAGATTATTCCGGTCCAGCCATAAAGTCGGCGTACTGTCTATAGTCTGCTGATAATAGAGAATTACTTTTTCATCAAATCTCGATTTTAGTTCAGAAATAATATTGGGATTCTTTTGGTCCATTCCAGAGCATTAAATTTCATTCATTGGTCTTATAGTACCCATTTTGGATCTTTCTTCCATTTTTTTATCCCGTAAAGAGATTTTAACAGGTTTATGTATTCCCTGAGGTCCAATAACCCAGCTAAAAGGGCGCTCTTCTTTACCCACAGAATCCCTGAGTAATAAAAGCCCTTCAAGAAAGGCATCAGGACGCGGAGGGCAGCCAGAAACGTAAACATCTACAGGCAGGAACTTATCGACACCCTGAACAACACTATATATATCGTACATTCCGCCTGAGTTTGCGCACGATCCCATTGAAATGACCCATTTGGGAGCCATCATCTGATCATAAAGCCGTTGGATTATCGGCGCCATTTTTATAAATACTGTGCCTGCAATTACTATCACATCTGATTCCCTCGGAGTACCCCTGATTACTTCACCCCCGAAACGAGCAATATCATAACGACTTGTCAGCGCTGTAGCCATTTCCACGAAACAACACGATAACCCAAACCCGAATGGCCACATTGAATTCTTCCGTCCCCATCCGATCATATCGTCGAGCTTTCCCATTAAAACCGTTCTGCTTAATTCATCCGGAATAACCAATTGCTCTTCTTTTTTCATGGATTCAGGTTTTATCATTTAAGTAGTTCTTTAAGGTTTTTGGCTTTCAGTATTTTTCTTCCATTAGGTCCAAAATCCAGAGCTCCAATACTTAATTCATAAATAAGTAAAACAACTAGCAACCCAATGAAAAATAGAATACCAATATAACCGGCTACGCCAAGTTCACGAAATGACACTGCCCAAAGCATTATGAAGGCAGCATCAAGGTCAAAAATGACGAAGAACATTGCGATAATATAAAAACCGGAAGAAAATCTTAAACGGGCATTGCCTGTAGGTGGTATACCCGATTCGTATGGCTCATCTGTTGTCTTTTCCTTATGACGCTCACCAAGCACCCATGAAAGACCTATCATTATGCCAACGAGGGAAATTACAATAAATGCAAAAACTATAAAAGGCCAGAAAGTAATATCTTGTACCAACAACATAATTTACAAGGTGTTGAATGAAGGTTATTACTTCATCTATATTTAAAATCGCACTACTTTAAATATATAATGATTTTTTAAGTTTAACAATTACTAAGTGTGAATAAACTGATTTATGTGTGATCAGTGGTGTTAAGTATTGTTTCAAGGTTAGAGTAAAAATTCAATTCAAACAATGAACAATAAAAGTCATGAATTTGTTTAAAGCGGTAGTAACTTTTTTCTGATTGGACATTAATACAACTCTTGATCATATGAAAGATAATCTTAATGAACATATTGATGAAGATGATCCGCAAGGATATCCATCTTACCCTTCTACTGAAGATATATATGGAAAATATCAAAAAGCAAAAAATAATCCGGAGGATACTTCAAAGATTAAAGATCAGGCTGATTTTCGTAAAAAGAGACAAAATAATGAGGAGGAATTTTCAGAGAATATGTCGGGTGATGACCTTGATATTCCTGGCTCTGAACTCGATGATGATCTGGAAATAAACGGTGATGAGGATGAAGAAAATAACTATTACAGTCTCGGAGGAGATAATCATAATGATCTTGAAGAAGATTACAATTAACTAAAAAGAGGTCCATGGCAATAAAAAAAGTTTGGATAGAAGAAGGATGCACAGCATGCGGATTGTGCGAAGACATTTGTCCGGAAGTATTTAAACTGAAAGACGAGGCAACCATAATTGAGGGTGTTAGTTATGCTGATTATACAGAAAAGATAAAGGAAGCCGCAGATAATTGTCCGGTAGAAGTCATAAAATTTTCAGAATAATATTTTTCGCATGAATAAACTTAAAACAAAGTATATGGGATTGGAACTGGATAATCCCATCATTCTTGGTGCATCGAATCTGGTTAGAAATATAGATACCCTTAAGAAAGCAGAAGATCTGGGCGTTGGGGCTATAGTATATAAATCACTTTTCGAGGAAGAGATACAACTCGAAAGCTATCAGCTTGATGAAAAACTTACGGAGTTTAATGATCTCAATGCCGAAATGGTAACAATACATCCTGATATTGAGCATGGAGGTCCTGATGAACATCTTCTTAATGTCAGAAAGGCAGCTGAAAGTCTTTCGGTGCCGGTTATAGCTAGTCTGAACTGTATTAATAATGACACTTGGGTAAGATATGCGAAACTCCTTACCGAAACAGGCATCGATGCTCTCGAACTTAATTTTTACCAGATCCCTCTCGATTTTAATAAAAGCGGAAACGAAATTGAAGAAGAACAAATTAAAACACTTAAAGAGATACGAAAAAGCATTTCTATCCCTATTAGCGTAAAATTAAGTCCCGATTATTCAAATATCCTGAATTTTATTAAAAAACTTGATAATACAGGTGTTGATGCATTTGTACTTTTTAATTCCTTTTTCCAACCCGACATAAACATTACAAATGAAAAGCATATTAAAAAGTCGAATCTAAGTCGTGAAGGTGACTATAAAAAATCTTTACGATATGCAGGTCTCTTGTTCGATAACATTAAAGCTGATATTTGCAGCAGTCAGGGAGTTTTCAACGGGGAAGACGTAGTTAAACTCTTATTATCAGGTGCCACATGTATTCAGATTGTAAGCACAATATACAGAAACGGGTTAACCCAGATTAGTAAGATCAAGGGAGAGCTTGAAGCATGGATGGATAATAAAAATTACAATAGCATTGATGAATTCCGTGGTAAATTGTCTAAAAACAAACTCAGCAACAATCCTTTCATTTATAAAAGAGCCCAGTACGTTGAGTTGTTACTCAATTCTGACGATTTAATGCTGGGTGGTACAAATTCACGTATAACACCTGCTGAATAAATATTTGATTTTCTCTGTGAACCTCCGCGTGTAGGGTACGGTCGCGACCGTTCCAAGTTATGAAAACATGGATAAAGATGTTATTTCAACCTTGTTATCCTGGTCTCAATAGGCTGATCAATTGTAATTGGTACCTGTTCCTCGATTGTATTTGCGGAATCAAGCTGTAGGGCTTTGACATCTGAAATACACAGCAATCTCGATAAGCTATGCAATGCGAGAGTTACATTATCCATCCCTGAGAGCTTATAATCACGAGGCATGATCCTGTCGATAAGGATATATTTGAAATCAGCAGGCATTGAATGTTTTTTGAGCGAATCAAACGTACTTTCAAGCTTTATTTCGCCTGATGCAATCATATCTTCCAGAACCTCTTTGAAATAAAGATTGATTTTGGGTTCGACCTTAAATCCTATATGAAAATCCACCCTTATAAGAATTCCGGGAATTATCTGATTTACCTGATAGTCAATTCTATCAGGCTCGTCAATCCTGTCCACATGTATAAACCAATAGGTATCTGCCCTTTTGGGTTGTTTCTGAAAGATAGAATAGATAACCTTTGATTCGACCTGATCAGGTCTGTTAGCTTTGATGATATAAACCAGGTTTGTGGCTGTTTTAGGAACAGAATTGTCTTTGGAAAGGTCTTTGAACAGATCAATATATTTGTACAGATCAGTAAAAGTTACATACCTGTTTTTCAACTTTCTCCCGAAATACCAACCAAACATTATAATGAAATACATAGATGCCAGCAATAATGTGAACCATCCGCCGTATTTGAATTTATGGAGGTTTGCAATCAAAAAACTGCCTTCAATGGAAAGGTAAACAATCAGCATCAGCAGAACCAGCCGGTGGTTCCATCCACTTTGATAGGAGTAATATGACAATAATAAGGTTGTCATTATCATTGTGATTGTTATCGCCAATCCGTAAGCGGCTTCCATATTCGCCGATTCTTTGAAAAAGAATACAACAAGGCTGCATGTGATCCATAAAAACCAGTTTACGAATGGCAGATATACCTGACCCTGTATAAATGTTGGATGCAAAATTCTTACTTTGGGCCAGAAATTCAGTGAAACAGCCTCACTTAAAAGTGTATAGGATCCGCTTATTAATGCCTGACTTGCTATTATTGCAGCTGCAGTTGATATCAATATTCCTGGTAACAGGAACCATTTCGGCATGATTGCATAAAACGGATTTAATTGCCCGCCATTGACGTTATGCATCATTACCCACGCTCCCTGTCCGAAATAGTTCAGCAGCAGGGTAATCTTTACAAAGATCCATGATACCCGTATATTGGCTCTTCCGCAATGACCAAGGTCGGAATAAAGGGCTTCGGCTCCTGTAGTACACAGAAAGACAGCGCCAAGCAGGATAAATCCTCCGGGATACTCACTCAGAAACTTCACCGCAAACATTGGACTGAAAGCACGTAAAATGTCAGGATAATACATTAGTTGTGAAAATCCAAGTATTCCAAGCATTGAAAACCAGACTACCATTATCGGACCAAATGAGCCTCCGACAAAGTTGGTACCAAACTGCTGTATAAAAAACAAAGCACCGAATATTATGAGTACTATTGGGATTACCGGTATATCAGTATTAAAGAGTTTCAAACCTTCAATTGCTGATGTTACTGTAATTGAAGGTGTTATAACTCCGTCTGCAAGAAGTGCCGCCCCACCAATCATCGTAAGGAGCGCTGCCCATCCCGATTTCTTCTTTATCAGGGCAAACAATGCAAAAATTCCTCCTTCACCATTATTATCCGACCGAAGAGTTATGATAATGTATTTTATTGTGGTCTGTAATGTTAGAGTCCAGAAAATACAGGATAATGATCCGTAAATAAGAAGTTCATTTATATTGGCTTTCCCGGCAAGCAGAATAGCCCGCATCGTGTAAAGAGGACTGGTTCCCAAATCGCCATAAACTACACCTAATGTTATTATCAGACCAGCAAAGGAGAGTTTTTTAATGTCGAGATGATGTTTTTTCATTGCCATAATTTGCCCTGATTTTAGTCCAGGGTTTTTTAAAGAAAGCGGCCAAAGTTAATAATTCTTAGGATTTTAAGGACCGCGTAATAAGGTGTATTTTCAGAATGGACTGGATCTGCCAGTTTTAGTTCCTCCATTTTTCATAACAGAGTTATAATACCAGCAAGTCACCAGAGAGACAACCTGATTGTAGTTCTTTACTCCTTTATCAACTTTATTAGCTTTTAAATAAATATCATTTGCTTTTGTTTGCACCCTTGAAAGATTTTTGTTCTCCAGTCCCTGATAATATTTCTGACGCATGTGAAAATCTTTGATAACAACCGTGTCGATTTTACTTATAAAATCTTTGTAATCCTTCATCCGCGACGCATCCTTGAGCAAGTAAAGAAGAAGGGACTGGAAACCGGAATATCTGACTCGCTTATCTTCTGATTTTATACAAATTACAAATGCAACCAGGTTAGCTTCTGACTCACTTGTAAATCCAAACTGATGTGCTTTTTCATGCGCAAGGACAAAAGGATAATCCATAGGAAGATTGTAACTGTTTAAATGAATTTCATTAAAAAAAGGTCCGAAATAACCACTCACTCCTACTTTTGAGAAAAAGGAACTGAATATCATCGTTTTTGGCCTCCGTGTTCCGTTAGGATAGGCAATATCGAGTTCAGGAGCATTTCTTAGGTATGACTCCTCGATAAGCTTATCGAATTCAGGATAATCAGCTGATGTAGAAGAAGTATAATTTTTATTGGTCTCAGCAATCAGGGTATCCAGAACTGATCGGAATAACTTCTCCTCTGCCGGCGGTTTCTCCCATTTTAATCTCTTTTCAATGTTTGGCCTGAAATAATTGTACCCCCATGATATATAGAAACATGAATATAGTAAAGCCACAAGCTGTAGTATACGTAAAATATACCATCCAAATTTTATTTTTTTAATTATTACAAGGACCAATGCAATAAGCATCGCTAATATTATCAATATCCAAAATATATCCCATAATGAAAAAGGGAAATAACGACTTAGATATGAAGAGGTTGCAGCAATTACGGGATAGATACGCTCTGAATATACTGATTCAACAAAAGTGCTGTGCCGGATAGCTATTCTTACCCCCAGGAATACCAGCATCGCAAGAAGAAAAGGCCAGGTGATGAGAATGATCTTTCTGAAATTCAATAATTTGCTTTTAGGAACCTTAGCCATTTATGAAAAGAAAATTGAAACCTGCCAAAATTAAAACTCAAAAGTACGAAATGATTGGTAAAGTGCGCTAAGTAGAAGAGCCCCCTGCAGCTACGCTCCCGATAGCTATCGGGATGTCACCCTAAAATGGGGACTAATTCGGCGTACTTGATGAAACTATTGATATACTGAGAATTTACCTCCCCTTTAGGGCATAGCCGTC
>PLNT01000006.1 GCA_003141895.1 Bacteroidales bacterium
GTGGGGGCAAATTAGGAAGACCAGAGGGAGCATGTGAAGGAGAGAGAAAGTTTATCGAAAAGGTCAAGAGCAGAGAAATTGTCAAATACTTAAACAAACAAAGAACCATAAGAGAAATCTGTAAATGCACGGAGAGCAGTAACAAAACCGTCATTAAGGTAAAACGCATTGCGAAAAAATACGGGTTAATTACTCATGCAATTTTCTGAATTTCATATTTCCCCATATATTTTATAATTTTTGACGTGATGCTTCACATGTATGGCACATTATAAGCCAGTTTTATCTAAAAAATGGTTGTTTTACCGTAAATAATGACATTTTCACCGACACTTGACTATTCATTGGTACGCATAAGAATGAATATTGTCAGTTTAACGGATAGTTTATGACGATTAACGTACAGGTTAATGTAAAATCTATTGGTCAAAGGTATTTATACATAATAACGTACATAAACTAATGTCCAGAAAACTGCCTAACGTAATCCAGAATAAACACTTAAATTCCGTATCTATGATGCTGCGTGAATTTCGTTTCACGTATGGCTATACACAACAGGAACTCGGAGAACAAATAAACAAATCACGGCATAGTATTTCCCGTTCAGAGAACTCAAAGAACATTACGGTACAATTATTATTCGATATAATTGATGTTTATGATATCACTCTGGATGAATTCTTTTCTGGAATGGAATAACTGATTGTTGCAGCATCAGTTTATCATTTTTACCAACTTACGTATAAAGCTGTTGGTCTTATCCTGAAAACCATATGCAGGGTAATTCGACTGAAGATTCGCAATATCTTCTTCCAATGCAAGTCTTGTTTCGATAGTAATACCATCTAATTCAATAAGAGCAAATAACGTATCCAACGTAACGTCTTCATAGTAATCATCTTTTATAAATTCTGGCAGGTCAATATCTTCTAACGGTTCATAAAGGTGGTTCACCCGTTCTTGCTTGCGTGCTTCCTTCTTGGCTTCAATCATCGTATAAAAGAATGCCTCATCATAGTCTTCCAAAGAATCCACATAGTTCGTTTCATCCACCAGTCGTGTTTCAATTTCTTCGGCATTAAACACTTCATATTCGACTCTGTATATGAAGTCAAAATCGGCAAACACACCAGTAATTATTTCTTCCGCTTCCTTCTTCTTGGATATCGGAAAGACCAATGAATCATGTCTTGTGAATGAAATGATACCCTGTGCCTTTACCTTCTTCCAGATATGGTCGATGAAAATTTCTGCTTCAAGACATTGTAATCCAATGGCGAATTGGTTGTACCCGTATTTTTCCTTGAAATCATTGATAATACTAATTACTGACGGGTATAAGTATCTAAATTGTCTTACCAGTTCGTTTTCTGGTTTTGGCTTGGCGAAAACAGTCCTGAAAGCGATTCCTTTACCATGTTGTCGTTGTGGTAGATTTAATTCGCTTCGGATAATGCCATAAAAATCATGCATCAATGAATCGACAAGAAATTTGTAAATATCGTTAGCATTATGGTGGTCTTCCTGTGGCTTTTTGGTACTCAGTCCTTCATCGGGGAATTCACTAATATGTTTCTTAAAAACATTTACAAGGTTAGATACAAAGGTCTTGGCATGTTTCTTTTTAAACAATCCAACAAGTTCATCGCCAGAATGATTAAGGTAGTAGTTGATAAGGTTACCAAATATCGTAAACTGGCTGCATTTAAGGTCGGCTTGCATTATGTATTGTCCGTATATTCTAATGAATGGAAGCAGTGCTGTGGGCAAATTCGATAATTTAGAGTAAACTCTTAGCGTACCAGTATTTCGCATAAAGTTAAATTTCTCAGGTAAAAAACTCCTGATTTGCCATTGATAATTAACCATGAGATTATGAAGTGCGACACGGTTTAACTGGTCATCCTTTGCGATTATAAACTTGTCTTTGTAATAAAATAATTGGTTGCCATGTTCTTCTGCAATTTTCTGTGCTGCTTCGACCGACAAATGAATGGAATTAAATGAATCGTCTTCATTGAAGATTCTTACCAGTACAGGCAGGGTCTTTGGCACTCCAGAAACATAATCCATGTTTTTATAACTACTGACGATATCTGATAAGCCAGTGCTAACGTAATCCAATGCCTTCTGCTTTTGCATAATAATTAATTCGGGATTAAATCCGAGACTTATCAGTGGTTTATTTTCTTCAGCCATGCTGGTCAGAACATCTGATGAATCGGTTTCAGCTTTACTGCCAAGATATTTAATCAACGAGAACTCATCATTTAGCATAGTAGGATTAACTCTGTAACCCTTGACACGAGAGATTTCACCTGAGTCTGATTCATATGAAACCCATTCAGTCTGAATAATGTTATCTTTAAGAAGTGTTGATAAGTACGATGAATAATGAGAACCAATGACCTTACGCCAGTATTCTACGGACAATGGCACATAAGCATACCCGAAAGTGTCATCAGTAATCTGCTTCATGCAGATAGTACTTACAATTAATAATATGTTGTTACGTGTCCGATACTCCCTGTATGAAGAAAACAACACCTTTAACCTTTTAATTAAACCCTGTGGCAAATATTCATAGTTAAAATTTCTCTTTATCCTTTTCATATCACATATAATTAGTTGAAGTAAAGCATGTTTGTAACCAAGACCCGCAAAAACTACGACCAATACACATCGTAATATACAGATATGCATATCATTGCAAGACTTATGAGGATAACTACTTCAATATGGCTTTATCCAGTCTTGGTCACAGGAAAGATAATGATTTGGTCATGATAATACAAGTCGAAAAATTATCACAGAGAGAGCCATAACAATTATGCTAACTCTTTAGAAACCGCAAAAACCTTTTATGAGGCAGGAATTACTTATATTGATTTATTAAATGCGGTGGTTGTGTTAGTAAGAATGATTGTCCGTTAATCATTTCAACTGTTACTGTGCCGTGGTCTACTCGTATCTCTTTAATAATTGCGTGCAGTGTCTCTTTGCTCCACGATGCTTCAATTGGTTCACCTTTGCTATATGTCTGCTTTATATATGCTGTTCTTATGACTGTGCTTACTTGCTGTTGTTCTTCGATGGTCTGTATTGCATCAGATATCTTTTGGAGTATGGCTTTTGTCTGTTCTGTCTTCAATTGATATTCTGCTTTGTTGTATGCTCCGTCCGTATATAGTTCACGAATTCTTTGGAGTTTCTGCTGTGTCCTGTCTCTCTCCTGCTGTTGTAACATAAGACTAATCTTCTGTGCTTCCTGTTGCTCTGATGCTGAATCATTATTCAGAAGGTCATTCATATGCTCAAATAAATATAATAGAACTGATGTTTCAAGCCACGACATCTGTACGGATGTATTATCGCATCCTTTGGCATATTTCTTACTGATGCATTTATATACGTTATACCTATAAACTCCCATAAAGTGCTTACCACATGCGGTACATTTGATAAGCCTATTGTCAAACAAATATGAGTACTTCTTCAACTTTGAAAACTCCTGCGAGTTGCTTTTACGCTCAGTCAGTCTTTTCTGTGCCGTATTAAATGTATGGTCACTGATGATTCGAAGTTCAGGTACTTCAATAAGTGAGTCATTATACACACGCTTTCCGATGTATAGTTTGTTGGTCAATATCTGCATAATGGTTGTCCGTGCCCACTGTGCTTTGCCCGTTCGTGTTGGTATGCCTTGGGCACTGAGATAATTGGCTATCTTCACGCATCCCCACCCACTGTTAAACTTATTGAATATCAGTTCAGCATATGGTCTCTCATCTTCGTTCACCACTAACTTACTTGGAGTGCTCTTGTATGATGGTATGGTCTTATAGCCTAACGGATATTTGTTGCTACCTGTCCAAGAACCTAAGTTCAATACGGCATAATCTCTCCCCGACTTCACACGATAGCGGATGTTTTCAAGTTCGTACTTGTTCATCCCTGCCCAAATGTTAATTATAAACTCTGCCCGTGCATCTTCCTTCGGGTCTTCATTTATGGTCTTAATACCCTCTTTAAGGCTGATAAGACATACTTTCAGTTCTTTCAATCGGTCTGTCAGTATCATAACTTCGTTGGTTCTGCCATAGCGTGATAATTCTGAAATGACACAACAATCAACGGGATTGTTTTCGAGGTATTCAAACATCTGTTTCACAACAGGTCTGTTTTTCTTTGCTCCTGACATCTTCTCTTCGAAGGTCTTGACAATCTCAATACTGTTGGTCTTACAGTACTCCTGTACATTTTCTTTCTGTCGCTCGGTCTTGCCAGTGCTTTTACTTATTCTGTAATAGGCAATTGCATTTTTTTTCATATCTTTGAGCGTTAGTTCAACAACAAATATACTTAAAATATAATACAAACATCATTTGACTTTTCAGTTGAAAGCGTTATGCGGTTCATGGCAAAAAAAATCGGTGAGGATGAGGAAAAATGGGGAATTATTGGTTTAGTCCATGATCTTGATTATGAAATGTATCCCGATCAGCACTGCAAAATGACTGAGAAGATTTTAAAAGAAAATGAATGGCCGGAGGAATATATCAGGGCGGTACTTTGTCATGGATGGGGTCTGGCAACTGATGTCAAACCGGTTTCATTGCTGGAGAAAACAATCTTTGCGGTAGATGAGCTGACAGGACTTGTTGCTACAAGTGCTCTCGTTCGCCCTTCAAAAAGCGTTCTTGACATGGAAGCACGATCGGTAAAAAAGAAATGGAATGATAAAAAATTTGCAGCAGGAGTTAACCGCTCAGTAATTGAAAAAGGAGCTGAAATGCTTGGGGTAAGTCTCGATGAGCTTATCACCGACTGCATAATGGGTATGAGGACTGTTGCAAAGGAGATTGGGTTGGGGGGATGAGGCCAAAAAACAAAAAAAGCCGGTCAATCGATCGGCTTTTTAAAATTTCATGCAGTGAATTACTGTGTAATCTTGAGTTTGATATTCCTGAACCAGACATCATCACCATGATCCTGAAGGCCTATATAACCTTCTTTGGCCGGGTCCATAATCCATTTAAAATCTTTGAATTTCGAATTGGTGATCATTTTATGCCAATCCTCTGTCCAAAGATGATATTCAACTACATTAGCACCATTCTGGGAATATACAACAGTTCCCTTATATACAAGAATATGAACATGATTCCATTGACCAGCAGGTTTTGTATTCTGCGGTTTGGCAGGAATAAGGTCATAAAGAGAACCAGCCATGCGATCACCATCGACTCCTAATTTTGCATCAGGATGTTTTTCGTTATCCAGTATCTGCATTTCAGGGGCAGATTTCCAAATTGGTTCACCAGGTAGTTCCTGAGCAAGAATAAAGATCCCGCTGTTTCCTCCTTCGGAAATCTTCCATTCAAGGTCGAGTTCGAAATTGGTTAATTTCTTGTCATAGATAACATCACCACCACTGCCTGCTTCACCTGTTCCTGAGCCTATGCAATGGAGAGTACCATCAACAACATTCCATCCTGCTGCCGGGAATGTTGGTTTGTTATATCCACGCCATCCGGTAGTAGTTTTACCGTCAAAAATGGAAACAAAACCAGCATCAAGTTTTTGTGATTTACTGGCGTTAGCTTTTTGTGCAGAGCCATCCAATAATGATAGTCCCATAACAATAATGCACGATAAAAAAATGTTTACTAGCTTCATAATACTTTAATATTTAATAAGTTAAAGTCACAGGTAAATAAATTACCTGTGACTCAATTTAATTATGCTGGCATTTCCGGCAGGGTAAATCCCGGACGGTAAGTGTGTTTGACCATTTCAGCAGCAAATTGTTTTGCCGGCATTGGATTGGTCCATTTTCTGTCAAATTTCGGATCACCGTTGGTAATGGTAAAGTTGTCAGAAATACAGATTTTTACATTATCAGCATCGGTAATATTTGTGAATTCCATTTTTTCACCGTTCCATTCAAGTTCTTTATTAAGACCCTGAAGTCTGACTGCCAGAACACCCATAACAACCATTTCATTGAATGGACCTGATTCTGAAAAATCAGATTTTGTTTTAACTCTGCTTTCAGCAGTTTCCTTACAAGCACGTACCCAATCCATTTCATGTCCGCCGTCCATTGCTTTAGCAATTCTTCTTTCAGTTTGAGGAACAGTAGGTTTGCGTCCCGATAACAGCCATGGTCTTACACCATAGCAACCACAGATAAGAGTGTCTTTTGAACCGTAGAAGATAACTCCACCACCCGAATCATTCATATCTTTTCCTGCAGGCCAGCCAGCTGGTTTCGGAGGCTCTAATCCACCATCATACCAGGTAACAACTACCTCGGGATATTTGATTTTTGCGCCTTTTGGAGCAACTCTTTCCGGGAAAGTAAGGGTAACCATCTGGGCGTTTGGTGCACAGTCGGTTAATAAAAGTGTTGAACTTCCCTGAGCTTTAATAGGGTAACCTAATTTAAGACCTTTAAAAATAGGATGCATAATATGGCAAGCCATATCGCCAAGTGCACCGGTTCCAAAATCCCACCAGCCTCTCCAATTCCATGGCGTGTAAACGCTATTATAAGGACGCATTTTTGTAGGTCCTATAAAAAGATCCCAGTTAAGTGTATCAGGAACCCATTCACCTTTTGGAATATTAAGTCCCTGAGGCCAGATTGGGCGATCAGTAAATGCTTCAACTTTTTTCACTTCACCGATCTCGCCATTTTGTATCCATTCAATTGTCTGGTTTACACCCTCATCTGATGAACCCTGGTTTCCCATCTGTGTAGCAACTTTATATTTTGCTGCCAGTTTGGTTAATAAACGAGATTCATATACAGAATGTGTTAAAGGCTTCTGGCAATAAACGTGTTTACCAAGCTGAATTGCATTTGAAGCGACTAAGCAATGTGAATGGTCCGCTGTTGCAACTATAACAGCATCTATAGATTTAGCCATTTCATCGTACATCTTTCGCCAATCCCAATATGGTTTTGCATTAGGATTTGCAGCAAATACTCTTTTTGCATAACCCCAGTCGACATCGCAAAGAGCGACAATATTTTCTGTTGGGGAAACATGCATCAGGTTTGAATTACCCATACCACCAATACCGACGACCGCTATATTAAGCTTATCGCTGGGAGCTTTGTGGCCTAAGCCACTGACAACTTTACTCGGGAGTATAGTCAAACCTGCAGCAACAGCACCTGTGGTTCCAAGAAACCTCCGGCGTGTAATGTGTTTTGAATTTTCTTTCATCTCAGGTAAATTAAAATTTATAATTGAAGCATAAAATTAATTAATTATTATTAAGTCACGCATATGATATACCATATTTAAGAACATATTAAGAAATCTACAATTCTCTTATCCAGATGTTCCGATATGCAACAGGATTTCCGTGATCCTGTAATTCAAGACTGCCCGGGCCATGTTTCTTAATAAAATACTCAGGTATTCCGATATATTCTGTTGGACCTCTAAGTACTACATTATTTTGAATCAGCACACCGTTTTGAAGAACGGTAACTCTTGGTGAAACTGCATAACGAGTAGAGTCATTACCAAAAACAGGTGCTGTATAAATAATATCATATGTTTGCCATTCACCCGGTTTTTTGCAGACATTTACAAGCGGAGCATATTGTTTGTACATAGCTCCTGCCTGTCCGTTACGATAAGTTCGGTTATTGTAACTATCGAGTACCTGAACTTCATAAAGCTCCTGTAAAAAGACTCCACTATTACCTCTTCCCTGGCTTTCACCCGTTACTTCAGAAGGTGTTTTCCACTCAATGTGTAACTGAAAATTTCCGAATTTACGTTTACTCTTTATAAAACCTGCTCCCCTTACACTAACTAATGTTCCATCTTTAATAGTCCATTTTGTTGGATTTCCCTGCATGTCAGTCCATTCAGCATTTACGTCTGATCCGTTAAATAAAACGATAGCATCTGAAGGAGCATCAGAGTTGGTAGTTCCTGATTGAATTATAGGTACTTCGGGTTCCCATATTTCAGTCATCCCCGGCGTCATCTTTTCAAGTTCAGGATACTTTGTAACAGCTGGTTTTGTTGTCGGTTGTGTTTGTCCTGTAACATAAACACATGCAAGCAACATTGAAGAGATAATTAATAGTTTTTTCATGTTTTTTATTTTGAATTAGATTAAATTATATAATCCGCAAACCTGAGTATTAACATATGCTGCAGATATTTTACACAAATATAATGTGGGATTTTTTAAAAACCTAATGATATCTTTCCCTTATCATTTGTCATAACGAACGCCAGCGAGGGAGCTCCAATTGTTTACAGGTTCAGAATAATGCATATGTCAACATCACTTAACTATTATTAACTCCTGTAACGACTTTTTAATTTTTTATTCCGTAAAAATCAACTATTTTAGCTTTCATTATCAAAGGCTCTGACAGGACACACAATAGAATGCATAAAGGGAAAATAACTATAAAGGATATTGCCACCGAACTTGGGATTTCTCCCTCAACTGTATCAAAAGCTCTGAAGGGGCATCGCGATATCAGCAGTTCAACGAAACAATCAGTAAAAGAGCTGGCCGAGAAATGGAATTATAAGCCTGACCAGATAGCGTTAAGTTTAAAGAGCGGTTTATCCAATGCTATAGGAGTAATTGTTCCGGAAATAGTTCATTATTTCTTTTCGACTATAATTGGGGGGATTGAAGATCTGGCATACGATTCAGGATATCATGTAATGTTTTGTCAGTCGAGTGAATTGTATGAACGGGAAGTTAAGGCGGTTGAGACACTCCTCTCCAGCCGGGTAGACGGGATACTCGTCTCAGTATCCAAGATGACTGAAAACTTTGATCATTTCAGAAAAATTCAGGATAACGATATTCCGCTGGTGTTTTTTGACAGGATCTGTGATGAAATTGATACCGACAGAGTAATTGTCGATGATGAGACGGGAGCCTTCGACGCCGTTACTCATCTTATAAATATAGGGTGCAAGAATATTTTCCATCTTTCAGGGCCTCCTAATCTGTTAATAGGAAAAAATCGAAAGGAAGGATATATGAGAGCTCTCAGAGAACACAATATTCCCTTTAATGAAAACAATGTAATAAGGTGCGACTCTATGGAAGATGCTGCATTAATCGTTCCCCAATTATTACACAGAGCAAATAAACCTGATGGGATTTTTGCAGTAAATGATCTGACGGCAGCGTCGGCAATGAGAATTATAAATGAAATTGGATCCCGGATACCGGATGATATTGCTGTTGTGGGATTTACAAGCGGACTTATTTCAGATATAACAAATCCAACTCTTACATCTGTCGAACAGAATGGTTATCTTATAGGTAAGGAAGCAGTGAGAATGCTTATCGATAGAATTGAAAGTAAATTTCAACTTCCGTATCAGACAAAGATTATTAAAACAAAGCTGATAATTAAAGGATCTACTTCAAAAAACTAGTCAGTTTTCTTCATTTCATTTGCATCTTAAACTGTATTTTTCGTGCAATATCCTTTACTAAATGGTTGAAAATTGCCATTCCGGTAACATAAATTTAATTTTTTAAAATTATTATTTGTTTTTTTCAACACTGCATTCACTGTGTATCTGCGAAAATATGACAAATTCATGTTTCATTCAGAAAACGTTTGAAACAAAGTCAATATATCAGGCAATCCAAAGAATTTTATTTTTTTTTATTTTCACTATCATATAATTGTACTGATTTTTTTTCGCTTTTGATCAATTAATGTGTTTTTAATGTTGTTTTAATAAATATTTAATATCTATATTTGTACAACAGCGATATTTCAGTATTATTGAAAGATATTTGATGACCTCTATACCTGAAATTAATTTTATTTTTTATTTAACTCTTGCGGATTTTAAGCTCTGTCATTTGTCAGAATGGCGGCGTTTTATTTTATATTGAAAAGAAAAATTTGTACTACTAAAAATTAGCTAACCTAAAAAAAACCAACTATGGCAACATTGCGAAATTTTGTTTTTTTATGGAGGAGAGGCATCCTGACGCTTCTTCTTTTTGGCTTTGCAATCAGTTTCGCCTGCGCGCAGGTGAGTACTGTTAAAGGCAAAGTAACATCCGAAGCTGAAGGACCGCTTCCGGGAGTGAACATTGTGCTGCAGGGAACCACAACCGGTACTATGACCGATGCCGGTGGTAACTACAGCATTAACGTTCCTGGTCCGCAGGCAGTCCTGATCTTTTCATTTATCAGTTACACAACTCAAACAGTAACTGTCGGCACCCAATCAACTATTGATGTGGTTCTGGCTCCTGCACTCAGTGCACTGAACGAAGTTGTTGTAACAGGATATGGTACCCAGAAAAAGAGAGAGGTAACAAGTTCCATTACAAGCGTAAAATCCGATGAATTCAATAAAGGTAGCGTTAGCGATCCTGTAGCATTGATTCAGGGAAAAGTTGCCGGATTATCTATCAGTAAACCCGGAGGTAACCCTAACGGCATGTATGATATAAGGTTGAGAGGAATGAGTACCATTGGTGCCAACCTGGGACCACTGGTGATTATAGACGGTGTGATTG
This sequence comes from Bacteroidales bacterium, assembly GCA_003141895.1. Classification (GTDB taxonomy): domain Bacteria; phylum Bacteroidota; class Bacteroidia; order Bacteroidales; family VadinHA17; genus LD21. The sequence goes on from PLNT01000006.1 coordinate 10,558, forward strand.
GCGGAGATCTTAATAACGTCGATCCTAATGATATTGAATCAATAAACGTTTTAAAGGATGGTTCTGCGGCAGCCATTTATGGAACAAGAGGTTCCAGTGGTGTTATTCTTGTAACAACAAAGAAAGGTAAAAAAGGTACAGCTGTTATAGACTATAATGTTTATGCTACAGCAGAAATGGTTGCCAAGAATACAAATGTTATGAATGCGGCAGAATGGAGAGCAATGTCAGCTGAAGTAGGATCGGGAACAGACTTTGGATCAAGCACCGACTGGTTCAAGCAAATTGAACAGACTGCCTTTTCTCAGACACATAACATCTCAATGTCAGGCGGTTCTGATAAAACCTCCTACAGGGCTTCAATCAACTACCGTGACAATGAAGGTATAATGATTACAACAGGGAATCAACAGCTCAACGGTAGAATCAATCTTACACAGAAAGCATTAAATGATAAATTCACGTTGGATTTAAATCTTGGTGCTACTGAAAATAACAAACAGCTCGGTCACGACGATGCATTCCGTTATGCATCAATCTACAATCCAACCGCACCCGTAACCAGCACAGATCCAGCATATACACAGTATGGTGGATATTTCCAACAGGTACTTTTCGATTATTATAACCCTGTAGCTATCCTGAAATTAGATACTCAGAACCAGAAAGACAGACTTCTTAACATGTCAGTAAAAGGTACTTATGAGATCGCTAAAGGCCTGGCCTTAGATGCATTTTATTCATTCCAGACCTCGAACAAACACAGAAATGAATACATGAGTAAATATGATTATTTCGGTGGAATGAACAGAAATGGTCTAGCTACAGAGCAGGATGATAACGCAGAAAGTAAACTTTTTGAATCTACCCTGCATTATACCGGTGATGTAACTTCTGCATTAAATATTAGTGCATTGGGTGGCTATTCTTACCAGGAATTTGTAAATGACCAATCATATCTTCAGGCTGGCAACTTCCTGACAGATGATTTTGCCTACAATAACCTTGCTGCTGCTCTTGACTGGAAAAACGGAAAAGGCACAGTGACAAGTTTTAAAAACTCAGAAAAACTGATTGCCTTTTTTGGTCGGGTAAATGTAAACATCAACAGTATGTGGTTTGTAACTGCCAGTGCCAGGTATGAAGGTTCTTCAAGATTTGGTACCAACAATAAGTGGGGCTTGTTTCCGGCTATTGGTGGCGGTGCCGATTTATCCAAGCTTATAAACGTAAGTGCTATTGACAACCTCAAATTGCGCGTTAACTATGGTATTACAGGGAACCGGCCTAACGACAGCTATTTGTCATTGCTGCGTCTTGGTCCTCAGGGCAATTTCTACTACAACGGCAGTTTTGTTCCGGGCTATTCTCCTGTAAGCAATGCAAATGCTGATCTTAAATGGGAAAAGAAAGGTGAGTTTGATGCCGGAGTTGATTTTTCGCTCTATAATTCAAAACTGTCAGGTTCATTTGACTTTTATACAAGAACAACATCCAACTTGCTGTTCCAATATAATGTACCTGTTCCACCAAACCTTTATAATCAGGCATGGCTGAACCTTGGGAAAATAAAAAGTAGTGGTTTGGAGTTATCGATCAATTATAATATCGTTAAGAAAGCCGACTTCGCTTATAGCATTTCACTCACACCTTCCTATATACTTGAGAACACACTTGTTAAACTATCTGGTACTTATAATGGCTCTGTGCTTAATTATGGAAGACAGGAACTGGGTGATATGGGTTCGCCAGGTCAGAACGGAACTCCTATAGCAGTGGTAGAAGAAGGCAAGCCGCTCGGACAGATTCTGTCATATGTGTATGAGGGAATTGATGCATCCGGTAAGTTTATCTTTAAAGACACAAACGGCGACGGCACAATCAGCGCTGCTGACCGTGTGGTAACAGGTAACGGTTTACCCAATTTTCTGATGGGATTTGGCAATACGCTTACTTATAAAAACTGGGATCTGAATATTTTCTTCCGCGGTGTATTCGGACACGACCTTGTCAATTCATTCCGCGCATTTTATGAAGTACCCGCTTACATCACTTCATACAACCTGCCCAAGACAACATCAGATATGAGAAGTGCTGCCGGAACACTTCTGGCAGTTACTTCAGGTACACTATCGAGCAAGTATGTTGAAAAAGGAGACTTTGTTTCTCTCGACAACCTGGCTTTGGGCTATAACTTCAATTTACCAAAAAGTTCAGTATTCAGTAAGATACGGTTATATCTTGCCGGTAATAACCTTTTCTATATTACCAAATATTCTGGCGCGGATCCAAACCCGAGATATACAGATAGTGATCTTACTTTGGGTACTTATAATAGTCCGCTTGTCACTGGTATTGACCGAAGAAATACATGGTTCAGGACCAGGTCCGTGACTTTTGGTGCAAACTTTGTTTTTTAATTCTGAAAATGAATAAGATATGAAATCAAAAGAAAGAAATAAAATGAAAAAAACACGATATCTGATAAGGATAGGAATGTTCCTCTTTGGAGCAACTATCATAAGCCAGTCTTGTACAAAACTGGATGAAAAGCTTTACAGTCAGGTAACACCATCCAATTTCTTCAAGAGTGATGCAGAGTTTGTTTCTGCACTCGGCTCTGCATATACTCAATTGGGGGGCTATGCTACAGGTGATATGAACGAAGTTCAGGAGATGACCACTGATGAAGTAGCTGTTCCTACCAGGGGATCTGACTGGGATGATGGCGGTACCCAGAGAAGACTTCATTTACATTCATGGGGGTATGATGATGGATTTATGAGTACTCCATGGGATTTTTGTTATTCCGGCGTAAGTACAGCTAACAGGCTGATTTACCAGTTCCAGACTTTGTCTACTGGTGGACAGGTAAGCGCTGATGTTGCTGCTGCATATCTTGCAGAACTGACTGCACTGCGTAGTTTCTTTTACTGGCAGCTGGTTGATATGTACGGAAACGTACCTTATGATAATGATTTTGCAAATGCCAACCCTGCTCCATCTCAAATTCCAAGAGCCACGGTTTTTGCCAATGTTGTTGCCGATCTGGAAACTAATGTTCCCTTGTTGACTAAAAATGTTGATGGAACAACCTATGGTCGTATGAATTATTGGGCAGGAAAATTCTTAGAGGCAAAGTTATACCTTAATTCCAAGGTTTATTCCGGCACCGAACAATTGGACAAAGTGATCGCTGCATGTGATGAGATTATCAATTCAGGCAAATACAATCTGGAATCCAATTATTTTGCCAATTTCAATGTGAACAATTCCGGATCAAAAGAATTTATCTTTGCAATACCTTACGATAAGATATTCTTCACCGGTTTCAACATGAATGCTGCATCTTTGCACTATGTCAGTCAGTTTACATATAACCTTACATTCCAGCCATGGAATGGATACTGTTCACTGGAAAAGTTCTATAATTCATATGATGCCACTGACTTGCGAAGAGGTGATGCTGGTACACTGGCAGGCCCGGCCACAAAACGTGGTAATTTCATAGCAGGTTATCAATACCTGGCTGATGGAAAAACCATAGCGAAAGACGATGGCGCTGATCTCACTGACCCCGATGGGAAAAACGTTAATCTTGGAAATATAGGTGACATGGTCAATGGACTACCAGCCCCGCAAATCAATGAACTGGGTCCTCAGGCATGGCGTCAGTCAGGTGTAAGAATAGGTAAATGGGAATTTGAGATAGGTGGTTCATCAGATATGAGCAATGATTATTCAGTATTCCGTTATGCAGACGTGCTGTTGATGAAAGCAGAAGCTTTATGGCGTAAGAGCGGTAGTGCTACTGATGCTAATGCACTGGCACTTGTTAACCAGATCAGAACACGCGCTGGCTTAACAGGTCTTACTTCGTTGGATGGCGCACTGAGTTTTGATCTGGCAGGCGGAAGTGTTTCCGGTGGTGAATTATTCAACGAAAGAGGACGTGAGATGTTCGCTGAGCATTCCAGGCGTCAGGATCTGATCCGGTTTGGATTATGGAACTCGGTTAATAAATGGGTTCTTCCACATCACAATACTACAGATGTTGTGGATGCAAAAACAGGTGATTATCTTACTCTGTATCCAATTCCTAAACCAAAAATGGCTGCTAACTCCAATCTTCATCAGAACCCGGGTTATGAGTAATAATATTTAAATAAATTCTTTAAGAGAGCAGGCAATTATTATATTTGCCTGCTCTCTTTGTTTTATTGATGCCTCTCCCCAACCCCTCCCCCTTGGGGGAGGGGCAAAACCTTCTATTATTGGAGAATGGGAACAAAGAAATGCGGGGATAAGTTTCTTAAGTCCCTCCCCCCTGGGGGAGGGATTTAGGGAGAGTAAACAAAAGAGAAGTAAACAAAAGAGAAGGGCAAGGGGGATAATGCAGAGGAAAAATAAAAATGGATATTTCTAGATTCAGAAGATTAATTGTGGACTCGTTTATAGCGATATTCATATTGATATCCTCATGTAAATCAGGACATTCCAACCTCGCCAATAAACCTTTGTTTACTCTGCTAGACAAAAAGCAAACTCATATTGATTTCCAGAACAAACTGGAATATACTGAGGAATTCAATACATACACCTACAGGAACTTTTATAATGGTGCCGGAGTGGGTATCGGCGACTTTAACAATGATGGATTGCCTGATATATATTTTTGTGGTAACCAGGTTGGAAATAAACTATATATAAATAAGGGCAATTTTGTTTTTGAAGATGTAACCGAAAAGGCTGGTGTGGCCTGCAAGGGTTCATGGTCTACCGGAGTAAGTATTGTTGACATTAATGGTGATGGCTGGCCCGATATTTATGTTTGTAAATCAGGCAAACCCGGGGGACCTCATCGTCACAATGAATTATTTATTAATAACGGGGATCTTACTTTCACAGAGAAAGCTGCTGAATATGGCCTTGATGATATGGGATTATCAAACCATGCAGCATTTTTCGATTATGACTATGACGGTGATCTTGATTGTTACCTTTTGAATAACTCCTTCCAGT
>PLNT01000004.1 GCA_003141895.1 Bacteroidales bacterium
ATGTGTTACGGTGACACACTGATACCCAGAAAAGGTTTTGATACGGTCAGCTGGTGTGTCACTGTGATACGCCGGTCGCTATGAAGAAAATCATACCGACTGAATTAGTGAAAAAAAGGACCAGTTCTAAAGATTTGTAGTGCAAATCGTGTGCAAATAAATAAGGACTTTTCCACAATTCTGGGGAAAAGTACAGGAGGGCGACCAACGGTAGAGTATGCCCTGACTCTTGATATGGCAAAAGAACTCTCATTACTGCGGAGGTCATCGATACGCTCAAAACTGAGCATATCTCTTTTACAGTTTCAATTAACCTATCCGATTTTCGGATAGCCCTGCCCAAAATTGAGCAGGGGTGTCGTGTTTTACGACAACCTAAGTACTCTATTTTTTAAAATTAATCGGCTTAATTTTCAGCGTATCTCTCAAATACCTGGAAAGTGAGTTAAAAGGACCAGTTCTAGAGTTTGTGGATAAACAGCGGGGAAACAAAAAACCCATCTATCAGATAATATGATAGATGGGCTTTTAAATTGTCGGGGTGATCTGACTCGAACAGACGACCCCTTGCACCCCATGCAAGTGCGCTAGCCAACTGCGCCACACCCCGAAAAAATTTAAAAAATCAAGTGCACTGCCTCCCGATAGCTATCGGGATGCGCCACACCCCGATTATACTCCAATGCTTAAGCAATGGCTCAAAAAAACTTATGCAAAAATAATCAACTATTCCGATTATGCAACAATGTAAACTTGCAGCTAAAATAATGTACTCTTCTGCTGCAGGCAACTGAGTATCAAAGAGGGACATTAATCTATTAAAACATCTCCCTGACCATATACATAAAAGCTTTCAGAGGTTCTGAAAGATGTTTTTCTTTAATTCCATATCATAAACAGTTTTGCAATGAAAGCCGGCCCTCTCCAATTAAGGATTTTTAATAATCCTTTATGAAGGAATCCAAACTCCAGCTCACTCCAAACTTTTCTTACTCATACCTCAGCGCCTCAACCGGATTTTTACTTGCTGCTTTATACGATTGGAAACTTACTGTCAGCAATGCAATAAGCAAAGCTATAGTGCCTGCCATTCCAAATACCCACCAGCTGATGTTTATCCGGTATGCAAAGTTTTGAAGCCAATTATTCATGGCATACCAGGCAATCGGACAGGCAATTATAATTGAGATTAATATCCAAATAATATATTCTCCTGACAGCAGTGAGAATATCTCCATGGACTTTGCCCCGTTTATTTTCCTTATCCCTATCTCTTTTGTCCTGCGTTCTGTCATAAATGATGATAACCCTATAAGCCCGAGACATGAAATGATAATTGCAAGGAAAGAGAAATAACTAAATATTTTACCCATTCTTTGTTCTGTCCTGTAAAGATTATCATAATCATCATCAAGATAATGAAAATCAATAGGTAGCCCGGGATCAAATGATTTATATGTTTTTTTTATAAATTCTACTATTGAGAGTATTTTATCGGGTTTCATTTTGACATAGAAATTGTTGGACGAACCTGGTTGCATGATGAGCGGACCGATTTTGTAATGCAACGATTGAATGTGAAAATCTTTTACCACCCCAATTATATTCAATTCAGATCCCCATGGTGATATTATTTTTTGACCAATAGGATCTTTAAAACCCAGGACTCTTTCTGCCTGTTCATTTATAACTATCGCTGAATTATCAGTTGAATATTCAGAAGAAAAGAATCTCCCTTCCTTTTGCTCAAGTTTATAGGTTTTAGCATAATCGACGTCAGCACCAAGCTGATGAAACAATACATCATCTCCAACCTTTTTCCCTTCCCATTTAAAACCATTGGAAACACCGTCGTTGTAGAACGGATTCGATGCCCTTGTTACGCTCAGTATATCAGGATTGTTGCTGAGCTCCTTTTTAAAAGTTTCCAGCTTGGGATCATCAGGGCGTGTTGGGAACATAAAATATCCTATGTTGTCTTTATTAAATCCAAGGTTTTTATTTTGAATATATTTCAGTTGCGTTTTAACTATTAAAGTGCAAATAATAAGCAGGATAGAGAGTGTAAACTGAAAAATAACCAGAACTCTTCTGAATCCGGCTTTACCCGGATTCTTATTAATGTTTCCTTTAATTATATCAAGTGGCTTAAAGGAAGACAAATACAATGCCGGATAACTTCCTGCCAATAAGCTGCAAAACAATATAACGGTGATTAACCCAATATATAAACCAAAACTATGATAATTAACACTCAACTGCTTCCCTGTAAGATTATTAAAGCCGGGCAAAAGCAATTCAACAAAAATCATTGCAATTACATGGGCCACCAATACAATCAGCAGAGATTCTCCCAGGAACTGGACGACTATTTTTCGTTTTCCTGCTCCTGCCACTTTACGTACCCCGATCTCCATTGCCCTTCTGGTTGATTGAGCAGTAGACAGGTTCAGGAAGTTGATGCAGGCAATAACAAGTATGAAAACAGCTATGAGGCCTAGAATTCTGACGTAAGTAATATCACCATTGCCGTAAATATCTGCTTCATATTTTCCTGAAGAGAACAGATGAATCTTTTTGATGTTTTGAAGGAAAATCTCCGAGTTTGATCCGCTGTTATGCTTCTTGATGAAATCCAGAATTTTCTCATCAACAATTTTACTGTCTGTACCTTTTTTAAGTTCAATATATGTGTAAAACCGGTCGCGCCAACTATCAATCTGTGCCCCTAATCCGGTTAACCATTGGATAGGTACTAAAAACTTAAACTGAATGTGACTGTTATGAGGTAAACTCTTTACAACACCGGTTACAGTTACCACATAACCCCGTGATTGAATTGTTTTACCAAGTGCATCCTCATCAACGAAGTATTTCTTTGCCATTTCTTCTGTGATAACAATATTGTGAGGATCATTTAAAGCGCTGTTTATATCTCCACGAACAAACTTGATATTGAACATCTTTAAAAAATCCTTATCAACCGATGTAACCGTTTCTTCTATAAATTCATCACCATGTTTTAATGTTAGTGGGTTAGGCGTGTATCTCGAAGACCGTATTATTTCAGGATATTCTGCTTTTAAACCAGCGGCTAATGCACCTGGAGTTGGTACTATCATAGGACCTTCTCTCCCGGAAAGATGTTGGTTTTCAATCACACGGTACAGATCACCGGCATTTTTGAAATGTCTGTCAAAGCTCCATTCATCCTGCACCCATAAAAGAATTAAAATTGCAGAAGCCATTCCAATGGCCATACCGCTGATATTCAGGATTGAATAAGTTGAATTTCTTTTGATATTCCGGAAAGCGATTTTCAGGTAATTCCTAATCATTGTTTTTATTTGTTATAAAGTTGTATAGTTGTAATTAAAGTCTTTTTACCATTGAAGATTTCTAAAGTGATATGCATACGCTCATCATGATAATGCCATTATTAATCAAAAAGTCTTATTCCAAATTAATAGCTGCAATCAATGATTCTGAGAATCCTGTTGCTTTTCTTCAGCTTTTAATGGTGTATTCATCCAAAATCTTCCTGATTTGTCAGAGCTGGAAATCTGGTTCTGTTCAAGGGGCATGGCCTGTATAAAACAATTATTCTGAAATTGCACCAGCTTATTATATTCCTGCACAAAAAGTTCTCTGAACTGACGAAATTCCATTTCTTTTCGTTTGTTTAGAATATTGCCATTAATATCTTTCAGGCTCGCAATGTTTAAATACATGGAATTAATTTCCTGGTAGGAAAATTTATCATCTCTGATGGTTATATACAAGTTGGGGCCGGCGACTCCAATCCTTGTAATTTTTGCTTTTCTTTTACCAATGGTTATATCGTAATTTTCCATTCTATGCCCCGAAACAGTATCTATTTTCCTGTTAAAAAAAGCCGTAATAGTCATATCAATCAACCTGCGGTCAGCATAAGGACCCCCTTCTTGCCTCCATTCTACTTTCTTAATTTTAAAGAAGTTATTGTCATTCGGATCAGGAATAGTGAATGAATTATTGAAAGATATATATTTAAGACACATCTTGGAATTAAGTGCTGGCTCATGCCCATATTCAATCTCAATATTGAAAATCTCTTTGTTCTTTATTTCTGTATTTAAAACTGATGCAGAGTACTCAAGCTTGTGGATCGAATAGTCATCTGTCTGAATGTATATTGCACCTTTCATCTGGATGTTATCTCCTGTGATCTCTTGTTTTGCGGTGAAATCGATCTCATATAACAATGTACTTCCATCATAGATTCCGATTGGCGTTGAAAACCTGTGATTTCTGATAAAATTCTTCGTCAGAGTATCAACGTATGAGAATGAGCTTTTGTCGAAATTTCTAATTGCATCGTGAGCCAGCAGAATAAAAAGATCATTGCTGTTTTGATCGCCAACCATTGCATTATGGTAGGGACTTATATTCAATCTCAAAAAATCCATATTCTTTTTGAAATCGAGTAATCTGTACCTGTTTGAATCAGAGGAGAAGGTAAAGCCCTTATCAAGAGTATGAATAATCCCCTCATTCAGATCAAGATAATTATTGCCGTCCTTCTGATAATCCCGGTAATATGATACAAAACTGAACGGTATTGCCGGACTATTTTTCTTAATATTTCTGAGCGCCCTGTCTATTATAATTTCCGGGATAAGTGTTCTTTTTCTGGCACTTTCACTGACTTCATTAAGTGCGTTGATATTGGGTACGAGTTTAAAGTTGTTCATTACAGATGTTTTTAGAACACTAAAAGCCACTGAAAGCCTGTTAAATCCGATACAGGTCACGATCAGACTGTCAGATTGAAATCCGGCAATGTTCAATATTCTGAAATCACCCTCAGCATTTGATATGACCATAAGCTGATAGTTTAAAAGCCGCACTGTCGCATATGGTACAGGTTCAGCTGTTTTAGAATCAATAACTTTCCCTCTTATATAATCCCTTTGCTGGCAATATATTACAGGATGATTAATAGAGAATAGGAAAGCAATAAAGATTAAGCGCTTAATCATCTCCTTCCAATTTAAAGTTTTCTAATATGATACGCATTTGCGGGCCATGATTAGTTATTTCAGATTCTCAGAATCTTGTTGTTTTTCTTTAGCTTTTAAGGGAGTATTCATCCAGAAACTGTCAGCATTCTTTGAGCTCGAAATACAATTTTGATCAAGCGGCATATACTCTATAAAACAGTCATTTTTAAATTCGAGAGGCTTATTATATTCCTGCACGAACAGTTCCCTGAACTGACGGATTTCACGATCTCTCTGCTTATTAAGAATATTGCCATTAATATCTTTCAGGCCGGTAATATTTATTCTGCAGAAATCATTAGTTACATTATAATTGTCATTAAAAAGGGTAAGATATAGGGTGTCACTATCTACTTTGATTTTTCTTATTCTAGCTTTTACATCTCTTATTGTTATATCATAGATTTTTCTATCTTTTGCTGATAGTGAATCTATTTCATTATTGAAAACTACCACGGCTGTCAAATCAGATAAATTATCCTTATACGGCTCTACTGAAACCCAGTGCCCGCTCTCGATTTTAAAGAAATTGTTGTCAGTTGAATCTGGTATGATGAATGCATTATTGAATGATATGTATCTAAGACACATTTTGGAATTGAGAGCCGGTTCATGCCCGTATTCAATCTCAATATTGTATATTCCCTTTTTCTTCTTGTCTGAATCGAAAAATGAAGCTGAATATTCAAGTCTGTGTATTGAATAGTCGGCAGGCTGAATGAATATTGCACCTTTAACCTGGTAAATATCTCCAGTTAGCTGAGGTTTTGCTGTAAAGTTAATCTTATATAATAATGTATTTCCATCATAAATACCATCAGGTGCTGAAAATCTGTGGTTTTTAATAAAACTCTGAGTCAGAGTATCGACAAATGAAAATTCCTTCTTATCGAAATTTCTTATTGCATCGTGGGCAAGTAAAATGAAAAACTCATTCCCGTATTGGTCGCCAACATATCCCAAGGGCATTTGTTTAAATGAGATATCAGAATGAACTGATCCCGGAATGTCATAATAAGGAGAAATATTTATCCTCTTGAAATCAATATTTTTTCTGAATTCGAGCAATCTGTGCTTGCTTGAATCTGATGCCCAGGTAAAGCCTTTATCCAGAGTCTGGATAATAGCCTCATTCAGATTAAGATAATTACTGCTGTCCTTTAGATAATCGCGGTAATAGGATACATAACTGAACGGTTTGTCAGGATAATTTTTTTTAATATTCCTAAGCGCTCTGGCTATTATCATTTCCGGGCTGAGTCTTCTTTTTCTGGCAGTTACCATGACCTCTTTCAGACCATAGATATTGGGTACAAGCTTAAGATTATTCATTTCGGACATTTTCAGGACAGTAAAGGCCAAAGATAGCCTGCGAAATCCGATACAGGTTACGATCAGGCTGTCGGATTGAAATTCGGGACTGTTCATTATTCTGAAATCTCCTTCAGCATTTGTATGGATCCCAACCTCGGAGTTTTTAAGCCATATTGTTGCGTATGGTACAGGCAGCGATGTTTTGGAATCAATCACTTTCCCTCTGATATAATCGGGCTGCTGGCAATAAATTAATGGATGATTAATCGAAATTAGTAAACAAATAATGGTTAAGGGTCGTATCATCTCTTTTCGATTTAAGTGGATTCTATGCGTCGTGATAATAGTTATTTCAGATTCTCAGAATCTTGTTTCTTTTCTTCAGCTTTTAATGGTGTATTCATCCAAAATCTTCCTGATTTGTCAGAGCTGGAAATCTGGTTCTGTTCAAGGGGCATGGCCTGTATAAAATAATTATCCTGAATTTCGAGTGGTTTATTATATTCCTGTACAAATAGTTCCCTAAACTGACGAAATTCAAGCTCTCTTCGTTTGTTAATAAATTTACCATTAATGTCTTTCAGGTTTTTTACATTTAAATTACAGGAATCAAGTTCTTTGTAGGTGAACTTGTCATCTCTTACTGTTATATACAATTTGGGGCCATTAACTTCAACAGTCTTGATCTTCGCTTTTCTTTTACCGATTGTCAAGACGTAATTTCCTATTTCGCCACCCGAAACAGCATCGAGATCCCTATTGAAATAAGCTATGATTTCCATATCGGTCTTACGAAAATAAGGGCCACCGGGTTGCTTCCATACTGTTCCCAAAATTTTAAAGAAATCATTGTCATTCGCATCAGGTATAGAGAAAGAATTATTGAAAGATATGTATTTAAGACACATCTTGGAATTAACTGCTGTCTCAGGCCCATATTCGATCTCAATATTGAAAATCTCCTTGTTCTTATTTCCTGAATTTGAAAATGATGCAGAATACTCAAGTCTGTGTATCGAATAATCATCGGGCTGAATAAATATTGCACCTTTCATATGGACGCTATCGCCAGTAATCTTACGTTTTACGGTGAAATCGATTTTATATAATAATGTATTTCCCTCATGAACTCCGGTTGGATTTGAAAACACATGATTTCTGATAAAATTCTTAGTCAGAGTATCAACAAATGAAAACGATCTTGTATCACAATTTCTGATTGCATCGTGAACCAGCAATATAAAAAGTTCATTGCCGTATTGATCACCAACTATAGCATTTGGTACTTTTTTAAACCATACATCAGAATGATCAGTTTCCGGAAGATCATAATATGGAGTAATACTTGTCCGGGTGAAATCTATGTTCTTTTTGAAATCGAGTAATCTGTATCTGTTTGAGTCTGATGAATAGGCAAAGCCTTTATCCAGTGTCTGGATGATCCCCTCGTTCAGATTAAGATAATTGATGCTATCCTTCTGGTAATCACGGTAATATGATACATAACTGAACGGTATAGTCGGATTATTTTTCTTAATGTTCGCGAGAGCTCTGCCAATTATAATTTGCGAACTAAGTCTCTTTTTTCTGGCAGATACCTTGACCTCATTCAGACTATAGATATAGGGTACAAGCTTAATGTTGTTCATTCCAGTGGGATTTAATTTACTAAAGGCCACTGTAAGCCCGTGAAATCCAATACAGGAAACGATAAGACTATCGGATTGAAATTCGGGATTGTTTAATATTCTGAAATCACCTACAGCATTTGAAATGACTCCAACCTGGGCGTTTTTCAGACGTACCGTTGCGAATGGTATTGGTTCCGATGTTTTGGAATCAATTACTTTCCCTCTTATAAAATCAGGCTGCTGGCAGTAAATTACAGGATGATTAATCGAGAACAGTAACCAAATAATGATTATGTGTCGTATCATCTTTTTCTATTTAAGTAGTGTCTCGTCTTAAGAATATATAAGGGTCCTGGTCTTCATAGGATTCTCTACTAGCATTGATTAACTGTTAAACTATTAACAGCAAAATCTATTCCGAATATCCTTAATTACACACCTCACACCTCACTCCTCATACCTTCTTCCCCTGTACCCTGTGCCTTTTCCTACTCATACCTCAGTGCATCGACCGGATTTTTTCTTGCGGCTTTATACGATTGAAGGCCTACCGTAAGCAATGCAATAAACAGAACAATCAGGCCAATCACAGCAAAAATCCATGGATTTAAAGTAATCCGGTATGCATAGCTTTGCAACCATTTATTTATTCCAAACCAGGCAATGGGGCTTGCGATTATTATTGAAATCAATACCAAAACAAGATATTCTCTTGACAGCAATAAGAATATCTTAATTGCTTTAGCTCCATTCACTTTCCTTATCCCTATCTCTTTTGTGCGGATTTCAATCATGAATAATGATAATCCTATTAGCCCCATACATGATATTATAATAGCCAGAAAAGAGGAGTAACCAAGTATTTTACCTATTCTCTGTTCTGTCCGGTACAACTTATCATACTCATCATCAAGAAATTTAAACTGCAACGGATAATCAAGGTTATGTGATTTAAAAATCTTCTTTATATAATCAACGGTTGAACTAATATGACCAGGTTTCATTCTGATATAGCAATTACCACCCATTCCGTTCATTTTCATAATAGCAAGTGGTTCAATTTTTGTGTGTAATGATTTAATATGAAAATCTTTTACTACCCCGATAATTCTGAATTTAATTCCACTACTTGATAATATTTTTCCAATTGGTTCCTTAAAACCAATGATTTCAGTTGCTGTTTCATTGATCACCACTGAAGTACTGTCACCAGGAAAATCAGGAGAAAAGAAACGTCCGTCCTTAAGCTCAAGTTGAAATGTTTTTGCAAAATCCGCGTCAGTATAAAGAGCGCTGAAATAAAACTCACCATTGACCTTGTTGCCTTCCCAGTCAAAACTTTGCGCGGTGCCATCAGCATCGAAAACATCCGGAGCTTCTATTGTTGTACTCAATATAGCAGTATTGTTGCCAAGTTCTGCTTTTAAAGTTTCGTTATGCATACCGTATCTGAATGTGAAATGACCTATGTTATCAATATTAAGGCCAAGATTCTTATGCTGCAAATATTTAAGCTGATTTCCGGCAATCAGAGTGAATATGATAAGCAGGAAAGACAGAGAAAACTGGAGAACAACCATTACCCTCCGGAATCCTGCCTTCCCGGGTTTATTTATAATACCATTTATAGTATTCAAAGGCTTTAAAGAAGACAAATACAATGCGGGATAACTTCCGGCCAATAAAGTGCAAATCAATACAACTGTGATCAGACCAACATATAATCCCGCGTTTTGGTAATCAACAAACAATTGTTTTCCTGTCAGATTATTAAAGCCATGCAGAAACAATTCTACTAAAATCATCGCAATTACATGAGCCGCCAATACGATCAGCAGTGTTTCTCCTAAAAACTGGAGGATTATTTTTGTTTTATTTGCACCTGATACTTTGCGCATTCCTATTTCCTTTGCCCTTCTGGTTGATTGCGCTGTTGCCAGACTCATAAAGTTAATGCTTGCAATTACGAGAATCAAAACAGCAACAAGGCCCAGGAGCCTTACGAATGTTATATCACCCATACCGGGAAGATCGAAAGCAAATTTACCTGAAGAATACAAATGAATCTTTTTTACGTTTTGAAGAAAGAGTTCCGGCTTTAAATCCAAATTTTTCGAATTTCTCTGGACAATATCTTTAATTTTATTTTCAAAAAGCTTACTGTCAGTTCCTGATTTAAGCTCTATATAGGAAAAACAATCACCGTGAGATCCCCAGTCATTCAGATTAAAACCTTTATTTTTTAAAAATTCAGAAGGAATCAGAAAATCAAAATGCAAGTGACTATTTCGAGGGAAACTCTTTACTACACCCGTGACTGTAACACCCGTAGGTTTCAATGTTTTACCTATAGGATCATCGTTACCAAAATATTTATGGGCCATCTCTTCAGTCAGAACAATGTTCATGGGCCCGTTAAAAGCGCTGCTTGTATCACCACGTTTAAATTCGATATCAAACATTTTTAAAAAGTCCTCATCAGCGAAAGCAACCTTTTCGGGTATAAATTCCTCGCCTTTTTGAAATGACCAGTTAAATGTCAGGTATTTTGAAGCCCTTATTACTTCAGGATATTGCTCCTTTAAAGCGGCTGACAGCGCTGTCGGTGGCTTGGCTTCCTGAAACAGGTGACCATCGATACTTACTGTTTTTTCAAGCACACGATACAGATTATCGGCGTCTTTGAAATGTCTGTCGTAGCTCCATTCATCCTGTACCCATAAAAGAATCAGAATTGAGCAGGCCATGCCTATAGCCATGCCACTTATATTCAGAATTGAATATGTTGAATACCTTTTGATATTCCGGATAGCGATTTTGAAGTAGCTCTTGATCATAGTTGCCTGGTACTGGTTACTTGGTACTGGTTACTGGTTACTTGGTGCTGGTTGCTTGTTCTGGGATAACCGCAACTTAATTACATGTAAGTCATTGCGAGCGAAGCGAAGCAATCTCCTTATCTCCTCTTCCTTACCACTCCTCACTCTCCACTTCCAATTACCATACCAATATTTTTTACTCTTTGAAAATTAGTCATTTAAGCAATAGCATCAAAATAATAATATTTATATTTGCCTAATAATAGGACATATAATGTCCATAATATAGACATAAAAATGGATTTTAAAATGGTTAGTCAGTTCTTTACCCCCTTCTCTCCCGATAGCTATCGGGACTTCCCCCAGGGGGGAAGGAGTAGCTAAACATTTCCCCCTTGGGGGAAAACGAAAGGGGGTTCAAAATAAAAAAGAGGAGTTTAATTCTTTGCAACTCAATGTTCAATTTATCTAATTCCGTGTAAGTTCTTAATTATCTTTAATTAACAGTATTACAAGATGAATGGCAAACTATTGATTGTTGATGACCATAAACAGGTTCTAAAAGCGTTGATTCAGTTGCTTGAACCGGAATTTGACAATATCACCGGTATTTCAAATCCAAATCAGATCATAAGTTATATAAACAAAGAGGAGTATGATATAATCCTCCTCGACATGAACTTTTCAGCCGGGGTCAATACAGGCAATGAAGGTATATATTGGCTCAATAGAATACTAAAATCAGATCCCCTTGCAGCCGTTGTCATGATAACTGCATATTCAGACGTAAACCTGGCTGTCAGGGCGATTAAAGAAGGTGCCACCGATTTCGTAGTAAAGCCATGGGACAATAATAAACTTATTACCACCATGCAGACAGCATTTAAACTCAGGAAATCAAAGATTGAGAACAAAAAGCTCCGCGAGAGGCAAAAGCAGATAAACAAGGGAATTTGTAAACAGGATACTCCGTTGATTGGAAAATCACAGCCACTGGAAAATGTATTGAAGGTAATTAACAAGATAGCCAGGACAGAAGCAAATGTTCTGGTCGTAGGCGAGAATGGAACAGGTAAAGAATTGATTGTTAGAGAAATTCATAATAATTCACGGAGAGCCGATGAAGTGTTTATCAGTATTGATATAGGAACAATTGCTGAGACGTTATTTGAGAGCGAGATGTTCGGTCATATTAAAGGTGCATTTACTGATGCTAAAGAAGATAAAACCGGGTGGTTCGAAACAGCCTCGGACGGAACATTGTTCCTGGACGAAATAGGCAATCTTTCCCTTAACATGCAATCCAAACTGCTTGCAGCAATTCAAAACAGGGTAATATACAAGGTCGGATCAAAAACCCCCATCCCTTTTGATATCCGACTTGTCTGCGCAACTAATAAGAACCTGGAAGAGATGGTCTCAAAAAATCTTTTCCGCGAGGATTTGTATTACCGGATAAATACAATTGTGATCGAATTACCTCCTTTGCGTGATCGTGGTGAAGATATTGTTTTACTGGCAGAGCATTTCTTAAAGGAGTATGCAGCTAAATACGAGAAATTCAGTCTGAAATTCAGCAGTAAAACCCTTGACAAACTCATGAAATATAACTGGCCGGGAAATGTGAGGGAGCTGCGTCATACAATTGAAAAAGCAGTAATATTATGTGATTCTGCCATCTTAATGCCTGAAGATTTCATAATCTCACATTTAACTCAACAACCTTCCCTTAACCTAAAACCGCCGACATTTGCCGAAATAGAAAAGCAGACTTTGCTTATCGCTCTGAACAACAATAATGGAAGTGTTTTAAAAGCTTCAAAAGAATTGGACATAGCTAGACAAACCATGTACAATAAAATGCAAAAGTATAACCTCTAGAAAGCCGCAATCATGTTATTAAATAAATTCTTTATCAATGTATCTGTCCGGGTGATTTTTATCGTATTAACCAGTGTTGTTTTGGGAATTATTTTACCACATCTCGATCGTGGATACTATTACACATTGGCAGGTATGATTTTCATGATCGTTTTTCAAGCCTATTTGCTGGTAAATCAGGTTAATAAAACAAATGCAGATCTGGAAAAATTCTTTTCATCGGTTCAGGATCATGACTCATCCGTTAGATTTTCTGAAAATACTAAGAATGACTCATTCAGAAAATTGCATGACAGAATGAACTATTTAAATACGATCATTCAGAGTGTTAAAATTGAAAACGAGAAGACCAGCCAATTCCTTCAAACTGTGGTTGACCATGTTGATATCGGACTTTTATCATTCAATGAGAATGGAAGGATAGAAATATATAACAGGGCTGCAAAACGATATTTAAATGTTCAGCAACCCAGGCAACTATCGTCTTTAAAAACTATGAATGATGAATTATTTAAAATTATAAATACTATAAAACCTGGGCAGGAGATATTGCATAAAATGATAATAAACAATCATCTGCAAAGCATTCTGATTAAAGCCATCGAGTTAAAATTTGAAAGCAAGACAATTAAACTGGTCTCATTTCAGGATATTACCAATGAACTCGATAAAAAAGAATTGGATTCCTGGCAAAGATTAATCCGGGTGTTAACCCATGAGATCATGAATTCCATAAGTCCCATTACCTCTCTCACAGGAGTAATTTCAGGGTACTTTAAAAAGAAGGATGACGAAAACCCGGTTCCATTGGAACTTATTGATCATAAAATAGTTTCTAAAACACTTTCCGGATTGAATACCATTGAAGAAACGGGGAAAGGATTATTGGATTTTGTTGATAAATACAGAAGCTTAACATCATTGCCAAAACCTAATTTAAGCAAATTCACTATTGATAGTCTGTTCCGGAAATGCAAAATCCTCATGGAATCAAATATTTCAAATAGCATAAAAATCACTACAAGTGTTTATCCTGAAGATATTTCAATAGTAGCAGACTATGCCCAGGTTGAACAAATTCTTATAAATTTAATAAAAAACGCTATTGAAGCTTTATCCGGCAAGAGGAACGGAACAATTCAACTGAAAGCATTCTATTCCGATGATGGTAAAATAATTCAAGTTGAAGATAATGGAATTGGAATATCCGGTGATATTATTGAAGATATTTTTGTGCCATTTTATACAACCAAAGAAAATGGATCAGGAATAGGACTAAGCCTGTCAAAGCAAATAATGCAAAATCATGATGGCACAATTTCAGTGAACTCTGCTCTTAATAAAGGATCTGAGTTTACCTTAAAATTTCAATTATAACACTCCACTTCATTGGCTGATTTACAAATCTTTGAATTTCCATCAGTAAATTGTAATATTGGCTTTGTTCAGTTGTTTATAATTGATAAGTAAGTCCAGGTAACTGACTAACTGTTCACTAATAATATTTAAAATTGTACATTTAGAAATTAATATAACAATGTACATTCAGGTCAGATTAATAACGGATAAAATGAATACCAGGATAAAGATTATTATAGCAGCAATGCTATTGGCATCGACCAGTTTTGGACAGTCTCTTTATGAGACTAAAAAGGTTCATGGAACATTTATAAACTTCGCTTATCAGGATGAACGCAATAAATATATGAATCCTGAAGATGTCGATGAGATGTCTCCGGAACTCTGGCGTTTGAAGATAAAGGAGCTCTCAGATATGGGGATTGAGTATGTTATAATCATGTATGTTGCAAATAAAGACAAATCATTTTACCCTTCAGATTTTATGCCTCACGCCTATCCGGCCGGAAAAGAAAGCCCTGTTGAAGCAGTAATGAATGCAGCAGATGAGAATAATATGAAGGTATTTATGAGCACAGGGTGGGCTCATGATCAGGATGATGACCCTCGTTTGCCTGAAATACGTGCAATACAGATAAAGATAATGCACGAGACGGCCAGTCTGTTTTCAAAGCATAAATCTTTTTATGGCTGGTATCTGCCATGTGAAGACGTTGTCGGACCTTACTTATCACAAAATGCTGTTGATGCTGCAAATTCATTAACTGCCGAAGCAAAGGCACTTACTCCCAATGCAAAAGTCCTTATCTCTCCATATGGATTAAAATCAGCGAATTTTAATAATAGTCAGTTCGCAGACCAGATAGCAAAACTAAAAGTTGACATTATAGCATACCAGGACGAAATCGGGTGTGTCGTGGAACCCACTCCCTTATCTCATATGAAAGATAATTTCAAACACCTGAGGGAAGTTCACGACAAGACAAAAATTGAGTTGTGGGCGAATGATGAATCTTTTACATGGGAAAAAGGACTGAATGTTCGTCCATCTGCATTGATCCCAGCTCCTTTCCCAAGATTTTTGTCTCAACTGGTTGGTGTTACCAAAGCAAAAGTGGATGAGGTAATAAGTTTTGCGATAACAGGGATATATGACAAACCTGATTCAAAAACACCAATCGGTCAACCAATTTATGCAACCAAAGCTTATAAGGAATATATGGAGTGGAAAGACGGTGAAGGGCGTTGGCCTTTACTGGAAGCGTCATTCTATAAAAATCTCAAACATGATGGCATATCCAAACCAGTGACTTTTATCAATGCTGCATCCTCCATGTATCCTGATGGTAATCTGACCGACGGTAACCTTGGGGCAGAGGACAATACCGATAAAAACTGGCTGGGATTTGACAGGAAGGATATGATTGCAACGATTGATCTTGGTGCTAACCAAAAAATAGAAAACCTGGCTGCAAGATTCTTAAGCTATAAACCAAAAAATATCTTTTTACCTACAAGCGTTGAGTTTTCAATATCGGACGATGGTAAAAAATTCAGGACATTAAAGACCGTTACAATGGATCAGGTCCCCAACGACAGGTATGATTGCTGGATAGATATTTCTACAGCCGATCATTTAAACGAAACCGCAAGATTCGTACGGGTTTATGCTATAAATGGCATAGGACAATTTATCCTCTCTGACGAGATTTTTGTTAATCCGCAGTACTAATTATTTGGAAATATTCTGATACACTCTTACATAATCAACATACATCGTATCGGGAAAGACGGTTGTCTGATCAGGATTTTTCGGCCAGTCGCCACCGATAGCAAGGTTGAGAATGATGTATTGTGGTTTGTGAAATTCTTCTGTGCTGTTGACACCATCTTTGATACTTACTTCCCAGTATTTGTTACCATCAAGAAGAAGTTTTATTGATTCTTTATCCCATTCAATAGAATAAGTATGAAATTTAGTAACATCACATCGAGTAGTCCCTCCTGAGGAAATATGTTCTTTATTAAACCAATGTAATGTCCCATGCAAAAGTTCCTCATTATTAATATGTTCCATGATGTCAATTTCACCGCACTTCGGCCATCCTTCGGAATGAATGTTCTGTCCCAACATCCAGAATGCCGGCCACATTCCCTGTCCTTTGGGGAGCTTCATCCGTGCTTCTACCTTCCCATATGTCCAGCTATATTTGCCATCTGTAATCAATCTGGCTGAGGTATAATTTGAATTATTATATAATTCCTTTTTGCCGATAATCAACAGGTTACCACCAATAACCCTACTGTTTTCTAAACGGCTTTTAGTATAATACTGTAGCTCATTATTGGCTATATATCCAACATCATATCCCCATTTGGTTGAATCTGGTAATCCATTGTAGTTGAATTCATCTGACCATACAAGTTTCCAGGACGGCTCGGTTTTCTGGGCAGAAAGAGTAAAAAAACAGAGGAAGAGGATTAATGCATTCATAGATCGTGTAATTTTGATAAAGGCTATTTAGATTCCCTTATGGTAAAAGTAAATATAATAACGATCTATTAGAATAGCTACCGGTTTTTCACTTATTTTGAGGTTTCCAAATGAGACTTTAACAACAGATTTTTCTGGAAATCGGGATTATATGGATGCAGAAATCACAATCATTGGGGCAGGAGTAATTGGGCTCGCAATTGCTGAAACGATGTCGGAAGAATACAAAAATGTATTCCTGATTGAGAAGCATCTCTCCTTCGGACAGGAAACAAGCAGTCGGAATAGTGAAGTTATACACGCAGGAATTTATTACAGGAAAGACAGCCTTAAATCAAAACTCTGTATCGAAGGTAAAAGGCTTCTTTATGATTACTGCAGTAAATATGATATTCCTTTTAAAAATTGCGGTAAACTTATCGTAGCAACTTCTGAAGAAGAGATTGCAAAAATTGAGGGAATAAGACAGACTGCGATAAGAAACGGAGTTGATGATTTGCAGTTCTTCGATAGAGAACAAATAGCTGAACTGGAACCTAATATATTCGCTCTCAGAGCACTTTTTTCTCCATCAACGGGAATCGTTGATTCGCATTCTCTGATGAAACAATATGAGACAAATGCTGTAAATAATGGTTGTCAGATCGTTTATGGAAGTGAAGTCACAGGAATAGAGCGGATAAGAGACGGCTACAAAGTAAGCCTGCTTGATTCAGATAATAAAGACTACATATTTACTACAAAGATAATTATCAATTCTGCGGGTCTGACATCAGACAAAATTTCCGGAATGATTGGTATTGAAGATGATAATCTTAAAATTCTATTCTGCAAAGGTGAGTATTTCAGACTAAATCCTCCTAAAAACAGGTTGATCAATAGGCTTGTTTATCCAGTTCCCCATCATAATATGGAAGGTATCGGAATCCATGTAACAATTGACCTGGGAGGCGGGGTAAAACTTGGTCCGGATGTCAGATATCTCGAATCAAATATTTATGATTATAAGGTAACCGCCTCAAAACAGGAAGCATTCTATAAATCTGCCAAAAAGTTCCTTCCTTTTCTGGAGTTTGATGACCTGTCGCCCGAAATGGCTGGAATTCGTCCAAAGATTCAAAAACCCGGTGAACCTTTGAGAGACTTCTATATCGCTGAAGAATCTGAAAGAGGATGCAAAGGTTTTATAAATCTTATCGGGATGGAATCGCCGGGACTGACGTCATCAATTGCAATTGCGAAATATGTAAAAGGGTTGATCAAATAACATTTATTGTTCTTTTAAAGGCAATTACTTCCTTCCCTTCCTCAGGGTTAAAAGTCATTTTAATTAATACTGATAAAAGATAAGGAGATCCCTCGCTGACGCTCGGGATGACAGCTATCTTATTGAATATGTGGATATAGGAGGAAGGGTTGGCGATTTGCTGAGCAAATCGCCAACCCTTCCTCTTTTAGACCCCATTGAATTGTCATCCCGAACGAAGTGAGGGATCTCCTTGAATATTAACTAAACTTTACCTCTGAGAAGACTCTGAAGATCAGCCATTTCATCCCTGAATCTGGCCGCTTCAATAAAATCAAGTTCAGCAGCAGCTTTTTCCATACTTTTTCTTGATTTTTCAATAGCCTTTTCCAGGGCTTCCCTGTTCATATATTTTACGACGGGATCGGCAGCTACATCCGGCCTCTCAGGTTCAATATATGCTTTCGCAGCAGCTCCTTTCCTGCCTAAACCACTCAAAGCAGAACCTGCCTTTCTTATTATCTGGGCCGGAATAATACCCATCTCTTCATTATATTTCAACTGCTTGCTTCGACGTCTGTTTGTTTCATCAATAGTCTGTTTCATGCTCCTTGTGACAACATCGGCATACATTATTACCTTACCATTTAAATTTCGGGCTGCTCTCCCTGCAGTCTGTGTAAGTGAACGCGAAGATCTTAAGAATCCTTCTTTATCGGCATCAAGAATTGCAACAAGAGATACTTCGGGAAGATCCAGACCCTCCCTCAGCAGGTTTACTCCGACCAGGACGTCTATTGAACCGGTACGAAGTTCTTCCATTATATCAATCCGGTCGAGAGTATCGATATCTGAATGAATATAACTGCATTTAATATCATATTTAATAAGGTATGAAGAAAGCTCTTCGGCCATACGCTTGGTAATAGTAGTAACAAGCGTTCTTTCGCCCAATTTTGCTCTTGAACGTATCTCTCCCATCAGATTGTCGATCTGGTTTAAGCTTGGACGGACTTCGATCGGGGGATCAAGAAGCCCTGTCGGCCGTATGACCTGATCGACAAATACTCCTTCGCTTTTTTCCAGCTCATAATCTGCAGGAGTGGCACTTACAAAAATTGTCTGACCGGTGAGAGATTCGAACTCTTCGATTCTCATTGGTCTGTTATCAAGTGCTGCAGGGAGTCTGAATCCGTATTCAACCAATGTTTGTTTCCTGGAATGATCACCTCCGAACATAGCTCTTATCTGAGGCACACTCACATGACTTTCATCAATTACTGTTATAAAGTCCTTTGGAAAATAATCAAGCAGGCAGAATGGTCTGGTGCCTGGTCTTCTTCCGTCAAAATAACGTGAATAGTTTTCAATGCCGCTGCAATATCCAAGCTCCTTTATCATTTCAAGATCATATAAGACCCTCTGTTCAAGCCTCTTGGCTTCCTCTCTTTTTCCTATATCATTGAAATAAGTAACCTGGCGGACCATATCGTCCTGAATGTCGCTTACTGCCATGTTAATTCTTTCCCGGGTTGTTACAAAGATATTTGCAGGGTAAATGATGTATTCATTTAGAATTTCCAGTCTCTGACCTGTAACAGGATCGAATGTATTTAATTCCTCAATCTGGTCACCAAAAAATATCACACGCACAGCAATGTCCGCATATGCCGGAAAAACATCGATAGTATCACCACGGACCCTGAATGTTCCATGTTTAAATTCGAGTTCATTACGCGAATAAAGACTGTCGACAAGTCTACGCAGCAGCAGGTTTCGTCCAATAATTTGTCCTTTCTTTATATGGACTGTATTGGAATGAAAATCATCGGGGTTGCCAATACCATAAATACATGAAACTGAAGAAACTACAATCACATCTGTTCTACCGGAGAGAAGTGATGATGTTGCACTAAGCCGAAGCTTCTCAATTTCCTCGTTAATCGACAGATCTTTCTCAATGTACGTGTCCGAAACCGGGAGATATGCTTCAGGCTGGTAGTAGTCATAATATGAAACAAAGTATTCTACCTTGTTTTCAGGAAAAAACTGTTTGAATTCACCATAAAGTTGCGCTGCAAGAGTCTTATTGTGACTTAATACGAGGCAAGGCCTGTTAACTTTCTCAATTACATTGGCAATGGTAAATGTTTTGCCCGATCCTGTAACTCCCAGCAGAGTCTGGAAGGGCACACCCTTATTAAGTCCGTCAACAAGCTGGTCAATAGCTTCAGGCTGATCCCCGGTAGGTTGAAAATCGGATATTAGTTTGAAATCCATAATTACAGCGCAATAAAAGTTTACAAAAGTAAGAAAACATCCATTAACGACAATAACTGTATGGAACGGTCGCGACCGTTCCATACAACACGTCATCCAAACAACTTGAGCAAATAGAAAAGGTGCTCTTTGGAAGCACCTTTTCAGTCATTATGCGGTTTATTAACCTAAATATCCTTTTAATAATCTGCTCCGTGAAGTGTGTCTTAATCTTCTTATGGCTTTTTCCTTAATCTGACGGACTCTTTCACGTGTAAGACCAAATTTTTCTCCTATTTCTTCGAGAGTCATCTCCTGGCAGCCAATTCCGAAAAAGAATCTGATAATATCTCTTTCTCTCTCAGTAAGTGTGGCAAGCGCCCGATATATCTCTCTTGAAAGTGATTCATCCATCAGGAGCTTATCAGCAACCGGCGAATCGGAGTTTGTAAGCACATCCAGTAAACTGTTATCTTCTCCTTCGATAAAAGGAGCATCAACAGATACATGACGTCCTGAGACCTTCAAGGTATCAGTTACTTTTTCCTTTGGCAGTTCAAGCACATCGGCCAACTCCTCAGGAGAAGGCGTTCTTTCGTTTTCCTGTTCAAATTTCGAGAATGCTTTATTGATCTTATTGAGAGAACCAACCTGGTTAAGCGGTAATCTTACTATTCTCGACTGTTCTGCAAGAGCCTGAAGGATTGACTGTCTTATCCACCATACTGCATAGGAAATAAACTTGAAACCACGTGTTTCATCAAATTTTTCAGCAGCCTTGATAAGGCCCAAGTTTCCTTCGTTGATAAGATCGGGGAGACTAAGTCCCTGGTTTTGATATTGTTTTGCAACAGAAACAACAAAACGTAAATTTGCTTTTGTGAGTTTTTCAAGAGCAGCTCTGTCGCCTTTCTTGATCCGTTGAGCCAATTCAACTTCTTCTTCTACCGATATCAACTCTTCCTTACCAATTTCCTGCAAATATTTGTCGAGTGATGCACTCTCTCTGTTTGTTATGGATTTGGTAATCTTTAGTTGTCTCATTTATGCCTCCCAAAAAATTTTCGCAAAGATATTGCTTTATTATATAATAACAAAAATTATATACTATTGTTGTAAAAAAGGAGATCTATTTTTTTATAAATCCCCTGAATTTTAATGATTTATAAAATATCTAATATTAATTACCGAACTGATAATTCAGGATTGTTCCGTCAGGTTGAATACCGCTTATGGATTTAAGCGATTTTTCGTTATTGGTATAGTCTTTAACATCCTGGGCGGTTTTTACTTTTTTACCATTGACACTCAGTATAATGTATCCCTTGGCCATGCTAATATCTTTGAATTTCCCGTCGTTAATGTCAGTGACTTTGACTCCATAATCGATGTCGAGCGAGTTCATTTCCGGGGTTCCGAGAGGTTCAAGACGTGCACCGAAGACTAGTTCTCCTGCACCATCCATTGAGGCTGTTACCACACTTGTATTTCCAGCCTGATTTTTCAAAACGAGGGGAACGGTATTTTCTTTACCGTTTCTGAGAAACGTTACAGTTGCTTTGTCACCGGGACGGTGCTGTCCAACCTGTTCCTGCAGTTCAGCAACAGTATTTACATCGGTCCCATCGAATTTCATAATAACATCGTTCTCCTTAAGTCCTGCAGCTTTTGCTGAACCATCATCAGTGACTCTTGTTATAAGAATACCTCTAACTTCCGGGAGTTTTAATTTATCAGCATCATCTGATTCAACGTCTTTAATATTAACCCCGATAAGAGCCCTTTGAACATGACCAAATTCTTTAAGGTCATTTACAACTTTCTTTACAATCGTTACCGGAATAGCAAATGAATTACCGGCGTAAGCACCATTTGGAGATAAAATTGCAGAAGTAATCCCAACAAGTAATCCCTTTGTATTTACGAGGGCCCCGCCACTATTACCCATATTCAGCGCTGCATCAGTCTGAATAAATGATTCGATAGAATAAGGGCCTTCGTTCAGATTCAGACCTCCTCTTCCCTTTGCACTTACAATACCGGCCGTTACTGTAGATGTAAGATTGAATGGATTTCCTACAGCAAGTACCCATTCGCCCAGTTTAAGCTGTTCGGAATCTCCATATTTTATAAAAGGTAGATTGTCAGCTTTTATTTTAAGCAAAGCAATGTCAGTTCCCGGATCACGACCTACTACTTTAGCTGTAAAAGTTCTTTTATCATTTAAAGTAACATCAACAGATTCAGCACTTTCTACGACATGATTGTTGGTAATGATATATCCATCGCTGGAAATAATAACTCCAGAACCGTAGCCATTCACCTCTCTCTGTTTTGAATTACGATCGCCGTAAAACCATTGCATTATCGGATTATCAGGTGATCCGGTCATTTTTATATGTACATGTACAACAGCATGAACAGTCAGTTCAGCTGCATAGGTGAAATCGATCTGGCCTTCCTGCGTCTGAAGTGAGGTAAGATAAGCTCTTGCCTTTTGAACTTCAATGCCTGAACTATCTTTCATTGCGGCTATTACTGGTTTGTCAACTATTTTTGTATAAGCAAAAAGTGCAATTGCTGCCCCAAAAATTGCCATTAATAACGCGCCTAATAAATACTTTAATTTCATATCTTTTTTGTTTTTAATTAATCAGTCCTTTTGTCGAAGGATCAAAATCCTTCATAAAAGTTTAATATCTTTATAACCTTAATCTGTCATCATTTGTTTACAAAGATCATGCATTTTTCAAATCATTTTCAACAAATTACGCAGAATTAACAACTCTTTAACGATGATGACAAAAATATTTAACAAATATTACGGAACTGGTTCCGATTTCATTACCGCTATCAAAACAATATTGATTGAAAAAAAGATGTTCCTCAGACTCTTCATTAAGTTTTCTGACATTACTTCAGTCAGTTCAGGACATTGTGACATATAAAAGGTACAACGGTATAAAGGTATAACGGTACAATGGCACAAAGGTGCAACGGCACAATTGTAGATGAACAACGAAAAACGAGAAACGAGAAACGAGAAAGTAGGAGGATGCAGAAAGAAAAACTATACGGGAAGACACTAAATGAACTGATTGTTGTTACAAAACGGTTAGGATTACCGGGGTTTGCAGCCAAGCAAATATCTGACTGGTTATATAAAAAAGAGATTCAGTCAATTGACGAATTGACAAACCTGTCAAAGAAAACCAGAGAACTCCTTTCATCAGATTATGAAATAGGTCTGTCAGCTCCGGTAAATGAATCCAAAAGTTCTGACGGAACAAAGAAATATCTCTATAAGGTAATGAATGACAAATTTATAGAGACAGCTTATATTCCTGATGAAGATCGTGCCACTATATGTGTCTCCTCCCAGGTTGGATGTAAAATGGGTTGTATTTTCTGTATGACCGGAAAACAGGGTTTCCAGGGAAACCTTTCAGCAAATGAAATACTTAACCAATTCAGAAGCTTACCCGAGTTTGGTACCCTGTCTAATATGGTTTATATGGGAATGGGCGAACCTTTAGATAATGTCACCGAAGTACTTAAAAGTCTGGATATTCTTACCAGCGAATGGGGATACGCATGGAGTCCGACGAGGATTACGGTCAGCACAGTCGGATTAATAACCGGAATGAGGGATTTTCTTGAGAAAAGCCGTTGTCATCTTGCTGTAAGCCTGCATTCTCCGTTCGATGAGGAACGGCGAAAACTTATGCCCGTTCAACGCACAAATACAGTAAAAGGAGTACTGGATATAATCCGGAATTTTGATTTTAATAGTCAGCGTCGGGTTTACTTTGAGTATATTCTCTTTAAAGGTCTGAATGATACTCCAGCCCATGTTAAGGAACTTGCCAGAATTCTCAACGGGATTAAATGCCGCATTAATATTATCCGCTTTCATCCGATTCCGGGTTCTGAATTCGAGAGTCCGGATATAGAAGCAACAATAAAATTCAAAGATTCGCTTAATGACAAAGGTTTATTCACAACAATCAGAGAGAGCCGCGGTGTTGACATTCAGGCAGCCTGCGGTCTGTTATCTACAATTCAGCAAAATAAATCACTTTAAAGAGATGAGGATATTTTTTATCATTTTACTCACATGTTCCAGTATCTGTTCTTTTTCGCAAAACATCACCTCTGATACGTTTCATGCGGATTCCTCCCTGGCACATGCGTCGGTTTCATTATGCGTGGCAGACGCTATAAGCGGGAATATCACAATTGAATATAATGCCGGAATCAGCCTGATCCCGGCATCGGTGATGAAAATAATTACTTCATCTGCAGCACTTGAATTACTTGGACCTGATTACACATTTAAAACTACAGTAGGCTATACAGGAACACTGAATAAGAGATCCGGATTATTAAAAGGCAACATAATAATTCATGGAGGAGGGGATCCGGCACTGGGTTCAAAGTATTTTCCTGATCATTACAGCAATTTCCTTAATAACTGGTTATCGGAAATCAAAAAACTTGGAATTAAAAAAATAAAAGGCAAAGTTATCACCGATGACTCATATTATGATTATCTGCCTGTTCCAGGTAAATGGATTTGGGAAGACATTGGTAATTATTATGGTGCAGGTGCTTACGGATTGTCGGTTTACGACAATACTTATGAAATTCATTTTAAAACATCATCGGAGAACACTTTGCCGTCAATGAATGAGATAATTCCAAATGAATGCAAATCTGAATTATCTGATTTCCTGATATCTTCAGGTACTACTGATGAGGGTTACGTTTTTGCCGCTCCTTACAGCACAGCAGGATGGATTGCCGGCGCCATTCCCGTGAATCAGCAGGATTTTGTTCTGAAAGCTTCTATTACCGATCCTCCTCTTTTCCTTGCCAGGTTATTTAATGAAAGACTAAAAGCATTTGGTATAAAAATCTCAGGTGATCCGAATAGTCTGAGGCTGGAACATAATTATCAGGCTTCGAAAGTAATACCCATTACTGAAACCGTCTCCCCCACCCTCGCAGAAATAGTTACCGTATTAAATCATGAAAGTGTTAATCTTTTCGCAGAACATCTTATAAAAGAACTAGGAAAAAAATTCAAAAATAATGGTTCAACTGTTTCCGGAGCCCAGGTTATTTATGAATTCCTCAAAAGTTCCGGGGTTGATATAAATGGGTCGTTCATTGAAGATGGAAGCGGGCTGTCACCTCTAAATGCAGTCAATACGAGAGAATTAGTCAGTTTGCTTGTCTTTTTAAGGAATAAAGGAAAGTATTTCAATGAGTTTTATTCGTCTTTGCCTGACGCAGGAAAAAACGGGACTCTTAAAAATTGCTTTACTGATCCGGTATTTGAATCAAGGTTAAGAGTAAAAAGCGGTTCAATGACAAGAGTCAGGAGCTTTGCCGGATATTTTACTACAGTTTCAGGTAAAAAAATGGTCTTCAGTATAATAATTAACAACTACTCAGGTCCTTCAAAAATAATTACCTCGGCAATTGAAGAAAATATCAAAGATCTGATAATAAATAACTAATCAAGGTTGACTCGAATGAGATGTCTGTAACAGGAGATGGAGATCCCTCACTTCGTTACTAATAGCAACTCTCTGCAATTCACATATTATCAAATAGATGTAATTGATATTTTTATTTAATACCCCCTTCCCAACCTTCCCCCACGGGGGAAGGAGTGGACCAAACCTTTCCCCCTTGGGGGAAAATGAAAGTGGGTAAAAAGGATAAAAAGCAGTTACATCCACCTGTTCCCATAAATTGACCTTATATTTGTCCTCTTCAATTGTAAAAAACAATGAACAGTAAGATAGCCATCAGAAAATGTAAGGAATACGATCTTCATGAAGTCTTTAACATAATTTCTGAGATTTATAAAAATACTGACGGGCCTGATGTAAAAGGCAAAAAAGTTCTTGTTAAACCTAACATCCTTACAGATGACGATCCGGCAAAATGCATAAGTACCAATCCTGTTGTTGTAGAAGCTATGGTAAGGTTTCTTCAGTCTGAGGGAGCTATTGTTGTTGTTGGTGACTCTCCTGCTGTTCACACACAAAGGTTCAGGGGGGAGAAATCTGGTATCTTCAAAGTATGCGAATCTACCGGAGCCAACTGGGTTGATTTCATGGCAAATCCAATAGAAAAACCATTAAGAAAAGGAAAGATCAGGGTCGCTGCTATTACACAACAGGTTGACCTCATCATTTCCCTTCCAAAATTCAAGAATCATGAGCTTGTCTATTTTACCGGTGCAATTAAAAACACGCTCGGACTGGTACCTGGTTTCAGCAAAGGAAAGCAACATGCTTTGCATCAGGACAGAAGCAAGTTCGGAGAATTTCTTGTCGACCTTAATGAAGCTGTGACACCTGACTATTTTCTGATGGATGCCATTATGGGAATGGAGGGTCCGGGACCCGGCCGCGGATGGCCGGTTGAGATCGGATTATTGATAGGATCAACAAATCCGCTTGCT
This sequence comes from Bacteroidales bacterium, assembly GCA_003141895.1. GTDB lineage: Bacteria > Bacteroidota > Bacteroidia > Bacteroidales > VadinHA17 > LD21. The sequence goes on from PLNT01000004.1 coordinate 26,527, forward strand.
CTTGATATTATTGCAAGCCGGATTGCAGGTTATGAACCTTTAATAGTTCCGACTTCAAGAGCTGCTTTTTTCAGGAAAAAATGGTTACAATCGGAGGATGAAATAATTTATGATGGTCCGGAAATAGGCAGTATCATTAAGAAAGGATTTACAAAAATCCCGATTTCAACTACAAATAATATTGCATTGAAGTTTGTAATGAAAAGGATTAAATTCCTGAAAAAGCTCGAACGGAGACCGGTATTTATACATGAAAACTGTACAGGGTGTCAGAAATGCGTAAATATCTGTCCGGTTGAGGCAATCGCACCGTTACCAATAAAAAAGACGCATATAATACTGACAGACAAGAAATGTATCAGATGCTTCTGCTGCAGTGAAGTTTGTACTGATAATGCGGTTCAGATAAGAAGGAAAGTTTTTGGAGTATAATTTTTTCTGCTAAAAATCCCCTTGGTCAATCAGATAGATTAAAGATGCAATCGCTGCACTACCCATTTGAAGTTCACGGATATTCACATGTTCAAATGTGTCATTTGCAGAATGATGGTACCAGAAGTATTTCTGTGCATCACATTTATAACCAATTAATACAGCTCCTAATCCTTTCAGAGGGGAAATATCTGAACCACCACCTCCTTTATCGAAATCTTTTATATCATATGATTCAAACCAGGATGAAAAAGACCGTAGTTTTTCGAGTTTCTGATCAGTGGCATCAAATCCGAATCCACGGGGAGCCATAACACCTCCGTCAGATTCCAGGGCCGCAATATGAATTTCACCCTTTCTCTTTGCCTCTTCCGCATAAGTTTTCCCTCCGGTTCCCGAAATTTCTTCATTCATAAACATTACTGCACGGATTGTTCTCTCAGGTTTTATCCCCAGCTTTTTATAAATCCTTATCAGTTCAATAGCCTGAACACAACCACCTCCGTCATCATTAGCTCCCTCTGCAATGTCCCAGGCATCAATATGTCCGCCAACCGTAATGAATTCATTTGGTTTGACTGATCCGTAAATTTCACCAATAACGTTGTATGACCAGGTATCAGGATAATTCACACAAGTGGAAACCAGGTGAACAGAAAGCGAAGCGTCAGTTTTCAGCCACTGACTTAGAAGATCTGCATCTAATGTGGAAACTGCAACTGCAGGTATTTTATTTACATTATCGGCATACCTGGTAACCCCGGTGTGCGGAAAATTGTCAAGTGATTGAGTCATTGATCTTACAATTACTGCAACTGCCCCGTATTTGGAGGCTTCTGAGGGTCCTGCAGTACGCTGATTTACAGCTCCGCCATAGGCAGCGAAAGAATTAACTGCTTTATTGTCAAAAGGACGATTAAAGAATACTATTTTCCCCTGAATATTCTGAGTGCCAAGGGCCTTTAGTTCATCAAAATCATGCACTTCTATAACTTTCGATGTCAATCCTTTTTCGGGAGTACCGACAGAAAGTCCCAGGGCTGTTATTGCCAGATCTTTTCTTCCATGGACAGATGAAGTAACCCTGCATTTTTCCTTGCCTCTTACCCATTTAGGTACGGGTACTTTCTGAAGCCAGACAGAATCTGCACCAGCATTTAACAGAGCCTGTTTTAAAAATACGACTGCTTTTTCAGCGGCTGGAGAACCAGCGATCCTACCTTTTGTGTTCTTGCACAAATATTCGAGATTGTTATAAGCCGTCCTGTCGGTCAAAGCTTCATCAAAGATCGATCGTATTATTTTCCCTGTATCCTGCGCCTTTAACCCATTGAGAATAAGGAACAGAATAGTAACTGCTATTAACCTTCTCACTTACAGTCTCTTAAACATCAATTTTAGCATATTTTGCATGAGTTTCAATAAACTCTCTGCGCGGAGGAACTTCATCACCCATCAGCATAGAAAATATATGATCGGCTTCAGCGGCGCTTTCTATTGTTACCTGGCGGAGTGTTCTTGTTTCAGGATTCATTGTCGTTGACCATAGTTGTTCAGCATTCATTTCACCAAGACCTTTGTATCTCTGAATTCCCACCGAGGATTCTTTTCCCTGTCCCATTTCCAGTACTGCCAGATCCCGTTCTTCTTCTGTCCAGCAATAACGTTCAGATTTTCCTTTTTTAATAAGGTAAAGTGGTGGTGTAGCGATGTAAATATTTCCGCCCTTTATCAGATCCTGCATATATCTGAAAAAGAATGTCATTATAAGTGTCGTAATATGTGACCCATCCACATCAGCATCAGTCATTATAATTATTTTATGATAGCGTAGCCCTGAGGTATTAAGTGCTTTACTGTCATCTTCAGTACCGATATTTACTCCAAGTGCTGTGAAAATGTTTTTTATTTCTTCACTTTCATAGATCCTGTGTTGCATTGCTTTCTCGACATTCAGAATTTTACCTCTTAATGGAAGAATTGCCTGGAAGCCACGATCGCGTCCCTGTTTTGCTGTGCCACCGGCAGAATCACCTTCCACCAGGTAAATCTCGCAATTAGCGGGATCTCTATCGGCACAATCAGCGAGCTTTCCCGGGAGACCTGAACCGGATAAAACATTCTTGCGCTGAACAAGCTCTCTTGCCTTACGGGCGGCATGCCGTGCTGTTGCTGCAAGAATCACCTTTTGAACAATTATCCTGGCATCTTTTGGATTCTCTTCAAGGTAGTTTGTTAACATAGTACTTACAGCCTGATCAACAGCACCCATAACTTCAGAGTTTCCAAGTTTTGTTTTGGTCTGACCTTCAAATTGGGGTTCTGCTACTTTCACAGAGATAATTGCTGTAAGGCCTTCCCTGAAATCATCACCGTTGATATCGAATTTAAGTTTTGAAGTAGCACCGGAGTCTTCAGCATATTTTTTAAGAGTACGGGTTAACCCCCGCCTGAAACCTGCAAGATGAGTTCCTCCTTCAATTGTATTAATATTATTCACGTAAGAATGTACATTCTCTGAGAAGGAATTATTGTACTGAAGGGCAATTTCAACAGGAATCTCAGTCTTATCAAATGTTATATGAATAATCTTTTCAATAAGCCTCTCCCTGTTTGCATCGAGATACTCGACAAACTCCTTCAGACCCGCTTCAGAACGAAACTCCTCATAACGTGCTGTTCCTCCATTACCATCATCTACAAGCTCACGCATGTCTTTAATCGTAAGCAAAATTCCTTTGTTAAGAAATGCCAGTTCACGCAGACGTGCTGATAAAATTTCAAAATTGAACTCAGTGGTCTGGAATATTGAACCGTCAGGTTTAAAAGTTATTGAGGTTCCTGACTTATCCGATTTCCCAATGACTTCCACTGCAGTTACGGGTTTCCCTTTTTCATATTGCTGTCTGTAGATCTTGCCTTCGCGCATTACTACTGCTGAAAGCTGATTTGAAAGAGCATTTACGCAGGACACCCCTACTCCATGAAGTCCGCCTGAAACTTTATATGAATCCTTGTCGAATTTTCCTCCCGCGTGCAAAACAGTCATTACGACTTCAAGAGCTGACTTTTTCTCTTTCTCCATAATACCTGTAGGGATACCGCGGCCATCATCATTTACTGTAACGGAGCCATCCTCATTAATTATAACTTCAATCTTAGTGCAAAATCCACCTATGGCTTCGTCAATAGAATTATCAATAACCTCATATACAAGATGATGCAACCCCTTCACTCCAATATCCCCGATATACATCGCTGGTCTTTTTCTAACAGCCTCAAGACCCTCAAGTACCTGGATATTATCTGCTGAATAATCTTTACTGTCCTGTAATTTCTTTTCTGTCTCGCTCATTCTTTGTGTTTTAAGTCCGAAAATATTATTATCAACAATAAATAACGATTACCAAAATATTATTCAGAAGTCATTATTTTCTGACTCCAATTATTAATACAAAATCTTGTTTTTTGGTAATAAAATCAGGATATCTTTTTCGCTGTTTTCAGCTGTTAGAATCACCCTCACTTTTCCTATTATAAATTATTGATATTATGGTTATTAATTATGCCTACAAATATACGGATTTTAAATTGTTTTTCCTTAAAAAAAACAAAAATAAATGCACAATTTTTATCAAGAAATTAACAATAAAATGAGTTGTTCTCCAGAGGGGGTAAAACTATATTCAAATTAATTACAGCGTCATTGCGAGGAGCTTGCGACGAAGCAATCTCCTTAAGTAAGCAGAAATTTGGATACTGATTAACTCTGGAAGATTGCTTCGCTTTGCTCGCAATGACCCTGATTTCTTATTGGAATTCGTTTGACCAATTTATAAACTATACGTGAACCCCAGCATGAATAGAAATCCGTGTGTTGGATAATAAGACCATTCGAAATAGCGTTTATTTGAGATATTATCCAGTTTAGTCCAGAATGAGAGAATCTTCGAAAAACGATATTCAGCATTGAGATTAAGGTTAAAATGAGCTGGCATATCAAAGATAACAGCTCCGGGAACATCAAAAAGCACTGCTCTGTCTCCGTTTACTATCTCTTTTCGTTTACCCTGAACAGATATTTCTACTCCCGCAATAATCTTATCACGAAGGTTGTATTTTAACCCAAGCTTCGAATCCCAGTCGGGTTTATTCCAGGCATATGCAAAATTAGAGAGTGTGTATTTAAAGTAATTCGCTGATGTGTTGAACGATAACTTGTCGGTAACAGGTCCGTTCATCTCTCCATGAATATTAAATAGTTCCACGTCATCAGTAAGCGGTAAGAAATAATTTCCATTTTCAGTACCTGATAAGATGTTTGAAAAGAAAAGCATATCACTAATAAGAGAATAGGAAGCTGACAATATGTAATTACCTCCTATGCCAGTGTTTCCCTTAAATCCAGACGAAATAATGAGATCGTGACTTGTATTTGGAACTTTAAAAAGACTTCCATCTCCGATCACGAAAGGATTTTCTGTAATTATTTTCAGGGGTTCGTTTTTATCAAGCTTCCCCGATAATCCTGCAAAAAAATTGATATAAGTCGGCACCAGACTGAAGTCGAAATCAATATCCGGGTAAACATGCACTTTGGCTGTTGTACTCATATTCCTGTCAAGCAAAACCTGCAAACCAAGTTTGAAATTCCAGAGTTCCGAACTCTTTTTAACAAAGGGACTTACCGAAAAGATGTATTTGGGTGCAGCAAGTAAAAAGTCAGGTATTTTGTAGTAATCATAGCTTATGCCTGAGCCGATATAGAATCCTTTAAACGATTTAGCCATAATACCATCAACACTGATCTTCCTCTGATACATATTGTTCTCCGCAGTGAAATAGTCGAATGAAACATTATATTTATAAGAAAAAGCCGCTGAATCTAAATTTATGGAGGATAATCCGGTTTTCACTCCGAAATTATTGTAAGGAATTCTTATATCTTTATTAGATGGATCATAGTCAAAGATCTGAGGATTATAGCCATAAGCATGTCTGACTTTCTGAGTAAAATCCAATGATCCTTCAAGAATATTTTTTCTAAAGAATCTTTTACCAAAAAGAGAAGCATCATTATCCATGTACCCTGCAAACACTTTTTTCATGTTCTCGAGGTCCATTTTCGCGTTTGTTGAAAAATGCTTTGCATAAAAGCCAATTGAGCCATTCTTTGACCGTTCATTTGTAATACTGATTTCTGCAAGCGGAGTAAGATAATTCCCTACACCAAGGTTAACGTAACTTTTATAAAGTTTTGGCAATGGATCAGGCAATAAAGCTGCCGCTTTTATCGGACTGATAGTATATTCCGGTAAAAATGGTGTAGTTCTAACATCATAATGGAAGTCAGGCCTGATTTTTGAAGTATCGCTGATTTCCGGCAAAAAGCTTCTCTTTTTAGAATCCGGAAGTGAAGGTTTATAAGGATTGTACAGAGTAACCTCTCTTTTTAAAGAGGACTCTTGTTTCTTCACCTGAGCCGAGGCTGATAAAGAGAAGGTTATGATTATTAGTATAATAAGGTATCTTTTTAGCATGTCAGATCAATTTCTTTATCATTTTGGAATTATTGTTGCACATTGTTTTGCACCTTATCAATTTTATCAGTTTCCGACTTAGTTTCATCCAATGAGCTCAATTTGGCTTTTACCTCATCCAGTATTCCGTCGCTATCAACACTGTAATTGTCCTTCAGACTCTGCAGTGTTGCACGAGCCTGCAGTGAATCGCCTTTCTTTATACTGATATCGGCAAGCAGAAGGAACACTTTAGCCATCCAATACTGATGAGGAGTTTTCTGATCGATAAATTCTGTAATAGTCTTTTCAGCTTCAGCCTGTTTATCTTTTTTATACAGGAGCTCAGCAACCCTGTATTTTGATTCTGCTCCCTCAATACTGGTGACTTCGGTCCCGACTTTTCTGAAATCTCTGAGTGCTTCATCAAAATTATTCAGACTATAATTTGCTTTTGCACTCATGAATGTTGCTTCACGTGTCAACTCTTCAGGTAGGTTACGATAATTATTTATTTCCCCCGCAGCTGTTATAGTTTTAAGTGCGTCACCGGCCTGATAGGCAGAGCTTAATTCTCCTTTCAGGGCTAAGAGGCTGTTAGCATCATTTGAGGAAACCTTTTCCAGTTTCTCATAGTATTCAAGGGCTGTTGTATAATCTTCTTTACCGTAGAGTATTGATGAAGCCTCAATTAATGACTGCTCAAGGAATTGATTATTAGGCTGGTCCGAAACTGCAATGTAGAGTTTCAAAGCATCCTCTTTATTGCCTTGTGTTCTCAGGCTTTCAGCCAGGTAATATTGAGCATCTTGTCTGAAACTGCCTTCAGGAAATTCATTCAGATAGTTTTTCAGTACATCGATTGCCTTGTCATATTTGCCTGACATGAAAAGATTTTCACCTGATGTATATAATAAGGAGTCTTTCTGTGCAAGATTGACATCACCATATCCATCCAGAGTTTTGACATAAGTAAAATAAGCATCGACTTCATTCATATCAACATATGTGTTCCTCAGTCCAGTCAAAGCATCTCTTGCCTCAGGAGTTGATTTGAAGTTTTCAATAACTTTCTTATATTCAGCGATGGCCTTGTCGTTGTCGCCAATGTTATAATAAAGAAGACCAAGCTGAACCATGGAACGGGGCACAAAGGTACTGCCCGGATAATTTGAAAGAATTGTATTGAAATCTGTTTCCCCTTTCTTAAAATCTTCAAGCACCAGGTATGCCCTTCCTCTCTCAAAAATAGCGTTAGGGATATATGACGAAGAGGGATATTTTAACTGTAAAGAAGTCATCACATCGATTTTACCTCTCATATCGTTCATTAGTCCAAGGCAAAAACCTTTCTGAAACATTGCATAATCAGCATCCAGACTTCCATAATCAATAACCTTATCGTAATAAGTTATTGCAGAAGTATAATTTGTTTCAATATAAAAGCAATCAGCAATTCTGTTCCTGACATCAGCTGTAACTTCCGGTTTTGTATTTGTATTTCCCGATTCGAATGTTTTAAAATTACTCAATGCAGCGGGGTAAGCCTTCTGATTAAAAAAAGTATACCCGAGATTATATTTTATCAGGTTAAATTCGCTTAGTGATGATGAGCCCGGCAGACTCATGAATAACTCATAGTCCTGTTTAGACAAGTCGTAATAGCCTAGTCTGTAATTGGCTTCCGCTCTCCAGTATATTGCTCTTGCCCTTATCAGTCTGTTATATTTGTCATATTTCAGCGATTTATCAAACATATCGATTGAAGCTTCCATCTCGAGATTATTAAACAGCTCCAAACCCCTGAAAAATGCAACTTTCTGATAAGCCTCTTCAAGCCTGCTGTCCTTATTTCCCAGCTTATCAAGAGCAGCAAGAGCAGCTTTATAGTTTTTAATCTGCATGAATGTTCCGACAAGGTAATCATATACCTCCTGAATTCTTTTTGACCCGGGATAAAGCTCTATGTACTCCTGAAAGGCTGCAATAGCTTCCCCAAAAGGTGCGTATGCAGTCTCATAGGTCAATTTAGCAAAATTAAAGAGTGACTCTTCTTTAATTTTTTTGTCAAAATTCAGAACTGATGCCTGTCCGAAAGCTAACCGGGCACGTACCTTATCACCATTCTGCAAATAACAATCACCCAGGATATTCCAGATATTCTGACTCAGAAGATCACTTTTTATATCAACTTCGAGAAATATTTTAACTGCTTTATCAAGGTCCCCGGTTTTATAATAACAGTAGCCTAACTCATATTTATCCTCACGGGCACTGGCTTTTGCGCCGGTCGAATACTTTTCAAGATATGGCAATGCTTCTTTATAGTTCTCCTTACTATAATAAGCATCACCAATAAATCTGTACAATTCAATAGCCCTTCTTTTACCTGCCGACTTGAGCAAATCAGGCGCCATTGAAAGAATCCCATCATAGTCTTTTTTGAGATAAAGTATCTGAACAATATAAAATGGCACAACCCCGCCAAATGTTTCATCATCTTTCAGCTTCATAAATCCTTCAAGTGCGGTTTCGTACATTTTTTGTTCATACGCTATCTGTGAAAAATAATAAATTGCGGGTGGAGTATATTCTGTATCGATATCTTTTATCTCAGAGAACATAAGAAGAGCCTTACTTTGATCTCCTTTGATATAAAGTGAATAACCGAACCTGAAAAAATATTCAGCAAGCTTATCGGATTTCAATTGCTGCCTGTTGACACTTTCATAATATCCGGCAGCTTTCCTGTAATTCTTGTTCTGATAAAAATAATCTGCCAGTTCAAGCCTGGCATCATTAATATGCGAACTCTCAGGATGAGAATATATATACATCAACATCCTGTATTCAGCATCAGGGTTAAATAATCTTATTGCGGCAAGTGAACTGAAGTATTCTGCATCTGAAGTAAGCAGAGGGTTTGACTTGTCACCATTTTTGATAAAAGAATCAAAAAGTCTGATTGCTGCTGGGTATTTCTCTTTATTGAATAACTCCAGCCCCCTGTTATACTCTGACCCTGTTTCATTTGCTGCAAAAGGCACCTGACCTGTAAGCCCCTTCAGCGAAAGACAGAACAATAAGATTACCAGAAATGAAATATGCTTAAAGGCGCATAGTGCTTCTTTGTGATAAAATATATTTGATTTCTTGTTCATAACTTATTTATTATTGACTCCTCACAAAAAAACACAGTATTATATAAGAGATTATTCATTAACACGTAACATACTGATTAAAAGCTACATATAATACCGAATAGACTTTTTTTAAATAATCGTAAAAATACAACTATAAAACGCCGTCAACGGTGCTTTATTATTGATTTTATCAACATATAAATGTTAATTATCAATTCTTTCCTTATTTTGCACTTTAATTTGCATGCAAATGTCCGAAAATCTTCCACTTGATGTTATTATTGAGCTGACAGACTGTTCTATATGGCAGCAAAATCATTTAGTTCTGTCTCATGTTAATTTACGGGTAGGAAAAGGAGAGTTTATTTACCTGGTAGGGAGGGTTGGAAGTGGAAAATCAAGTCTTATCAAAACACTAAATGCTCAGTTACCTTTAAAGGAAGGAATCGGGCTTGTTGCAGGTTATGACCTGTCGAAAATTAAAAAAAGAGAGGTCCCACACCTTCGCCGGAAAATCGGTATTGTCTTTCAGGATTTTCAACTACTCACCGACAGAACCGTTAATGAAAATCTTGCTTTTGTACTGAAAGCAACTGGGTGGAAAAGTAAGTTTGAAATAGATATGCGTATCGGTGAAGTTCTTGAAAAAGTTGGTCTGAGTTTAAAAAGATACAAGATGCCTCATCAGCTATCGGGCGGTGAACAGCAACGTGTTGTAATCGGCAGGGCCCTGTTGAATGACCCTGAGATAATCCTGGCGGATGAGCCAACAGGGAACCTGGATCCTGAAACATCTGAGGGTATAGTACGATTACTTACAGATATAAGCCGGACAGGAAGAGCGGTAATTGTTGCAACACATAATTACACATTGCTTAAGAAATTTACTGCCAGAACCATTAAATGCGATAACGGAGAGATGAAAGATGTTATTGATGATCAGGAAATGGAATTTCTGATATGACCCCTAACTTAGTTCACTAAGTGGGCGACCCCCTGCCGCTACGCTCCCGATAGCTATCGGGATGTCCCCTTAAAGGGGGACCAAATCTGTTTTTTTAAAGGCTATGGTTTTTGGTTTTTAATCATAAATTCAAACACTTCCCGCCACTTTTTACCTGAATCATTTTCAAGCAATGAGGTATTGTGCCAGATACTCGCAAAAAGGCCTCCTGCTTTTCTCGTCTCTTTTATCAGTTTTAATATTATTTCTTTTGCCTGGTCAGGGTCAAGCTTTTTGTATTCAAAAAGTGTAGCGTCCATCACCTGGAAAGGTATAATCCTTAGAGTTGTCCTCTTATCTTCAATAACATTATAAAAAGCATACGGTCGTGCAATCCCGGCTCGGAATCCTGGTTCGTCGGGATATCCCATGGAATAGTCTTCCGAAATGCCCGCTTTAAGAGTATTATTATATGATCTGGGCATAACTAATCTCAGATAATGAAATCTGCCTGACCTGATTTCCTTTCGAATGATTGACTTAAGACGATTTGCTTCAGTGTTGATCGTGGCACCATTTCCGCCTGCAACATAAGATGGATGCAAACCTGTAATAAACTTGTCCGCAACTTTATTAATCAAGTCTCTGTATTCATCATTTTTCCAGGATGGGTTCTTGTCGAATTTAGAAGAGTCCCCAACCGGGAAAAAAAACCTGGAATCTATACCATTTTTCTCAATACTCTCAATAATGTAATCAAAAACATCAAATGGATCTTTTTCAGTTTTGGAAATTATCCGGTATTTTTCATTAACATTTTTCTGATGAGCGTTTTTGTCATTAAATAAAACTCCTATTGATCTGAAAATATTTTTGCCGCGATAAGCAAACGCTTCATCGGTGTCAATTGTCAGCAAAGCCTTATATTCATTTCGAATAAAAACAAGATTGGGAAATTTCTTAAGGAGAGTCTTTGCCAGTTCCCTTGCCCAAAGATCAACAACTGGTTTATTCAAAAAACCATTTTTACAGGCGACTGAAGATGAAGAAGGAAATCTTCCATGGATATCAGGCTTGAATTCAAGATATTCCTCATATCTGCTTACAAGAAAAAATGAAGCAGCAAAAATATCAAAAGGAAGATCAGATTCGAACGAAGTTTGAAAAAAAGTGGGCAATCCTTTCCATTCACTAATCATGATTTGCTTCTGGGTTATTCCGGTTTCAAATAATAGTGATTCCGGATTGATCTTAAATGATCCTGTCAGTTTTTCGTTCGAATAATTTATAACAGGATTTTTGCCCAGCTTCCTCCGGTCAGTAACAACCTCCCATTTCAACCCGAGTATATCCCCAAGAATAATATCTGCAATGTACCTCAACCGGGGAGTGTCGTATGTCGAAAATATTTTAACGGGTCGTGACTCCATACTTACAAATTTATGTAAATAGTTGTTAATTAACCAGATATTATGAAAGTATTTATTTCGTGTCGTAATGGCATAACAGCACGACAAAAGTTGTTGCTGTGCAACATTATAATGGCATTTCCTGCCCGTATGCCTTTATACCTTTGAGCCTTTACGCCATTATTACATTGCAATCAGAATATTTTCCTTATCTTCGCCCCCTAATTAACAAGGTGATTTCCACGAAGCGTTGTTAGGCATTTTGCCCAGTCTGCATATGAGTTCATTTCGGCCGGGATAGCAAATCCCTCGCTCCCGAGACCACATCATAAATTATACGAATGATAAATTTTGAAGAGATGGGATTCACTCCCGGTATCCTGAAAGCAATTCAGGAGCTCGGATTTGAAAGCCCGATGCCCGTGCAGGAAAAAGTTATTCCACTTATGCTGGGCGGTGAGGTTGATATTATTGCCCTTGCACAGACCGGAACAGGTAAAACTGCAGCCTTCGGGTTGCCTCTTGTTCAGGCTACCGATACAGAAATAAACAATACTCAGGCCCTTATTCTTTGTCCTACACGCGAACTGTGTATGCAGATTACCGGTGACCTTACAGATTATGCCAGATTTACAGGCAAACTTAAAATACTGGCTGTTTATGGAGGTGCAAGTATTGATAACCAGATCAGAGGTTTAAAAAAAGGCGTTCATATTATTGTTGCAACACCCGGAAGACTCATTGATCTGATAGGAAGAGGAGCAGCAAGATTATCAGCTGTGACCACTGTTATACTTGACGAAGCTGATGAAATGCTGAATATGGGATTTCTTGACAGTATAAATGAAATACTTGAGGAAGTTCCGGATGGAAGAAGAACACTTTTATTTTCTGCAACAATGTCAAAGGAAATCGCTTCGATCGCCAGAAAATATATGAATTCACCCGTTGAAGTAACAATTGGAACCAAGAATTCTTCTGCTGACAATGTTAGTCACGCGTATTATCTTATTCACGCAAAAGATAAATACAAAGTTCTGAAACGAATTGCAGATTTTGAACCTGATATCTATGGAATTGTTTTCTGCCGTACCCGTAATGAAACACAAGAAGTAGCATCAAAGCTTATTGACGATGGTTATAATGCTGATGCACTTCATGGCGACCTGTCACAGATGCAACGTGATGCCGTAATGCAGAAGTTCAGGGTAAGAAATCTTCAGCTTCTTGTAGCTACTGATGTTGCTGCCCGCGGACTTGATGTAGATGACCTTACACATGTAATTAATTACAGCCTGCCAGATGACAATGAAGTTTATACTCACAGAAGCGGAAGGACAGGAAGGGCAGGAAAAACAGGAATATCAATATCACTCGTGCACCTGAGAGAAAGACACATTCTTCAGCAGATCGAACGTATGGTAAAAAAACCTTTTAAAGCCTTACCTATTCCTACTGGAACTGAAATATGTGGCAAACAATTATATAATTGGGTCACGAAGCTCGAAAATGTAGTTACCGATCATCAGGAAATTGAAAAGTTTCTTCCGGATATCAAAGAAAAGCTAGCTGGCCTTGACAGGGAAGAACTGCTGAAAAGAGTAGTATCGCTTGAATTTGACCGATTCCTTGATGATTACCGTCATGGTGAAGATCTAATCTCACCTGTCGCTGAAAGAGATGGAAGAGATGGCGGAGGAGGAAGATCCGGCAGAAGAGATGGCAGGGAAAGAGACGGCAGGGACAGGGAATATAATGGCAATTACAAAAGGCTCTTTATTAATCTTGGTAAATCTGATGGCTTCTACCCTGAACAGCTTATTGAACTTGTTAACAGCAATACAAAGGGACCAAAAGTTCCTATCGGGAAGATTGACCTTCTCAAAACATTTTCATTTTTTGAAGTTGAAGCAAGTTTTGCAGACGGTTTGATTGCAGCTTTAAGTGACACAACATTCATGGATAGAAGGGTCGCCGTAGAAATTGCCCAGGAAAAAACCGATAAACCAAGACAGGGTGGTGATTATACTTCCAAGAAACCGGCGAAATGGTCCGACAGGAAGCCTGAAAAGAGAAATCAGGGAAGATCAGAAAGCAGAGGTAAAGACTATAAAAAAGAAAGCAGATTCGGCCGCAAGGATAAAAAGAAATACAGCCGATAACTAAGGGCTGAGGTTGAGGTTAAGGTTAAGAATTCTCAACCTCAACCTTAACCTTAACCTTATTTAAGACGGATCTTCGAAGGTTCTTTTACCTTGATAGCCAGAAGGATCATTGAAATAATAGCTATTGTACCTCCAAAACCAAAAGCAACTGTTCCACCATAACCGGGCCACAACTTATCAAAATAGCTATAAAGGAATCCGAATAATATACTTGCCGGGAGTGCTCCAAGTCCTATAGAAAAATTGAATAACCCAAATGCTGTTCCCCTGTTTTCGTCAGATACCAGATCGGCAACAAATGCCTTTTCTGTACCTTCTGTAAAAGCATAGAACAATGCATAAATTGCAAAAAGCACAAAGGTTGCAATTATCTCCCACGATGAAGGAAGGAAAACAAGCAAGGAAAATGAAATATAAACAAATGCATAAATTGCCCAGCCTGTATTAATAACAATTTTCCTGCCTATCCTGTCTGACAGGGTTCCTAAAGGTGTTGAAAATGAAGCTTTTATAATATGGAAAAATGCCCAGACAAGAGGCAGGAAGAGTATGTTGATAACAGTTGTTTGAGTCGACGGATCACCGAAATTTGAGACTATCCGGTTAAGAGGACCTACCCTGTGTACAAAATTGACAACAGTTCCGCTTTTATGGATGGCTTCCTCAACTCTGAATAGAAGAAAAGCGTCCGAAGAATTGCCCAGGGTGAACAATACCATTACCAGAAGATAATTTTTGAAGTTTCTGTCAAAGTTTTTAAGAGAAAAAGTAAATGTCTTTTCGGCTTTTTTTTGCGAAGGACCTTCTTTTACAAAAATAACTAAAGTAATGATAGTCAGTGTACCCGGAATAATCGCGGCAATAAATGTCCATCTTAATGCCAGCAAAGGATCTTTTAACCCGAACCCAACAAAAATAATAATAAGAGTAATTATTGCCAGTACAGGGCCGACTACGGCACCGATATGATCCATTGCCCGTTCAAAGCCATATGATTTTCCCCGTATGCTTTCATCTACAGTTGATGCGATCATGGCGTCCCTGGGAGATGTTCTGATTCCCTTCCCCACCCGGTCAAACATTCTGACAAAAATGATCTGCCATCCGGATGTCACAATTCCTGTTAAGGGTCTGATTAATGATGATATCGAATATCCAACCAGGACAAAAACTTTTCTCTTTCCCGTTTTGTCGGACCATATTCCACTTAGCAGTTTAAGCATTGATGCTGTTGTCTCGGCAACTCCTTCAATAATTCCAAGAAGTATGGCACCTGAACCAAGAGCAGCTATATAAACAGGAACAAGCGGATAAATCATTTCCGATGCAGCGTCTGTGAGTAGACTAACCACGCCAAGCATGATAACCACATAAGGGATCCGTTTTGTCAGGATTATTCCTTTACTATCAAAATTTCCTCCGTCTTTAGTCATCCAAATTCCGGTTTATCTTTTTAAATAATCATTAAATAAAACCTGAAGAAAAGCTTTTCCTTTGTTCTCAGCGGATATAGGATCTTTACCTTCATCCATCATTGATGTTCTGCTCTTCAGATCAAAACCAACTGCCGAGCTATCTGTTATAAAACCAAACCCTTCATTGTATGTATAGAAGGCAAAAGATTTTGATTTATCGGATAATAAATCTTTTGCGAAAGGGAAATTTCCTGTGAGTCCAAGCTGGTCTAGTAGTGTAATTGGTATATCAACCTGGCTGCCAATTTTACTGATTCTTACACCATGTTTTGTCAAAGCTCCTCCAACCCAGAGCATGGGGATTTTGAATACATTCTGCTTATAATTTGGCATATCGTCGTAAATACGAGCCGCATGGTCCGCCACCATTATGATCAGAGTGTTTTTCCACCAGTCAGTCGTTCTGGCCCAATCGAGGAAAGATCCGAGAGTTTTGTCAGTATAGTAAATTGAGTTCCTGTATTTGTTGCCAATATCAGAACCTGTAAAGACAGGCACCATTGGAACATCAAATGGTTCATGGCTTGATAATGTTAGTATTACTTTCAGAAATGGCTCCTTTACCATGGTCATTGAATCCTTAATTGCCTGGAAAAGAATATGATCGTGAACTCCCCATTTAGAGTTATAATCTGATGGCTTAAAATTACTTTTGGTAATGATTTCAGTGAACCCCGAACCGATGACGAAGGAATTGAAATTTGCAAAATTAATCTCTCCTCCATACCAGAATGAACTCTGATATCCATTTTCGATCAGAATTTTAACAAGACTGGGTAATGTCTGGCTCTTCTTGGGCTCTTTGATTATTGACTGGGCAGGCTGTGCGGGATATCCATCGAGTATCGCCGGTATTGCCTTGTCTGTTCGAGTGCCTGAGGCATAGAATTCTGAAAAAAGGATCCCCTCTTTTGAATATCTGTTAAAATTAGGAGTTACCAGAGAGTCTCCTCCAAGAGGTCCGATAAGGTACCCGCTGAAACTTTCGAGAACGATTATAATAATATTTGGGCGGGCTGTATTTAACACTTTTTCCGGATGCCCGGTTTTTACTGTCAGCGAATCAACAATACTTCTTGCCGGCGAAAGATCACCGAAAACATAAGGATTTTTTACCGGCTTCTGAGTGAAAGCAGTTGTACCAACGTTCCACACTGCATTTATTGCGGTATGATTGAGAAACATGTTTTTGCTGAAATAAACTGATCCAGCATTTATAGGTGCAACTCCAAATCCACCTCTTATCGGTATTATCAGTGACGCCCATACTAAAGTGAAAAACAAAACTGCAGGTAACCATAACCGCATCCTGTCAAAGTTCGTGAATAACCTGTCGACCAGTTTGTTATAAAAATAAATAACAATTGATGCCAATAGCACAATAGAAATAAAAAAAAGAATAATCTTAACTGTACTCACAGAAGCCATAGCTTCTCCGGGTGTTTTCAGATAAAACATAGGGGTATAATCCATTCTGAATCCCCAATACGAGTATAGATTCGCATCGGAAACAATAATTACTGAAGAGAAGACGATCATGATATACGTGTACCACCGCAACAGTATTTTGAACCAGTTTCCATTGAAATATACTCCGGGTATAATTAACAGAAAAGGTATCAGCAGATAATAACCTGTCGTGGAGAAATCAAGTTTTGCTCCATGCCAGAAGGTCCCCAAAAGATGCCATACACTATTTTGAAATGAGGAATGATATTGCACTAAAATGAAAAACAGTCTGGCGACAAAGAAAAATATAATCCAGAATAATGTATAACAGCAAATAGCAATGAGTCTTCTTTTCATCCTCGTAATTTAAATTTTTCTATACTGAAGCTTTTTTGGGATTCCTGTAGTATAAAACCAATGCAATTGTAATAACGATCATCCCAAAAAAGGTCAGCCATTCAGGATGTTCGTCCTTTATTAACATCCAACTGAATATTGCCCCTGCAACCGGAGTAATGAATTTCCATAAATTCAGTTCTGATACCTTTACGCCTGGTCGCTGCAATAATTTATACCAGATCGAAAAAGCAGCCGCTGCCATAAAACTTAACCACGCTAAAGTTAACCAATATTGAACAGGCATTGAATTATTTACTACACCTTCGACGGGGATTGAAATAAGATAAAGTATCACACCTCCGAAAAACAGGGAAAAGGAACTTAGAACCAATGGATTGATATCCCTGCTTTTATGAGATATTATTACGTTGCTTGCTCCTGTGGCTACATTGGCGATAAGGATCATGCCAATTCCAAGAAGTTCAATATCCGAACCCAATTTGAAGGCCTGTCTTCCGACACTCACGAGTATAACACCTGAGATCCCAAATACGATCGTGATGATTTTTTTCTTAGTAAGTTTATCATCGTTGCCCGATAGAGCTGCAACACATGCAATAATAAGAGGCTGTGCTCCATAAACGACTGCTCCAAGGGCACCCGGTACCAGATTCAAACCCTGGTAGAACAATGAATAGTTAATCACAATCTGGAGTAATGTTACCCATACAAAGACACTCCAGTTTTCCCGTATCATTCTGATATATATTGTAGGCTTTACAGTAAATGGAAGAACAAGAAGTCCTGAAATAATAAACCGTACGCCGGCAAAATGAAACGGTGAATCATATTGTAGTCCAATTTTAATACCTGCATATGCAGTCGACCATAAGAGGCATGCAATTAATGCCCAGAATATAGTGTTGCCTTTACTGTTCAAAGAAATATTATTAGGCCTCAAATATCAGAAAAAAAATCATTTTTTCAGCATTCAATTTACAGCCAAACTATTTGATGTACGCCATGAAAATATATAGCGCCACAAACATGAGCTTTGCACAATAATATTTAATATTTTTGCTTATCTAACCTGGAAAAGATGACTGTTGCTGATTACATTGCAGATCAATTATTTACTCATGGAGTAAGATATGTTTTCGGCATCCCCGGAGGACCATCGATACCGTATATGGAAGCCTTCAAATCAGCAGGCATTGAGTTCATTCTGACATCAAATGAAGCATCAGCAGGTGTAATGGCTGATGTGACAGCCAGATTAACCGGCATCCCGGGCATTTGTCATGCCACCTTCGGGCCCGGAGCCACTAATATCACAACGGGGGTGGGAGGAGCATTACTTGACCGGTCTCCTGTTATAGTATTTACCAGTGAAATGAATGACAGCATGCTGAACCGGACAACCCAGATGAATATAAACCATCAGAAATTGTTCGGACCATTAACTAAGGGAACTTTCAGACTAACGGTTGAAAATGCAGCTGAAGTCATGGCATCAGCATTCAGACTTTGCGAGGAACTCTACCCTGGTCCTGTCCATATCGGTTTACCATCAGATATTTCCGATACTGAAATGACTGACGTTTCATCTGGGGAGATAATCACAGAAACCAGTTACTATCAGAATAATGTTCAAAAAACTATTTCCCTGCTTGAATCGACACGCCGTCCACTTATCGCAGTGGGTCTTACTGCTGAACGCCTGGGATTAAAGGATGAACTATTGTCCTTTCTTGAAACATATAAAATTCCTGTGGCAGTCACTCCTATGGCAAAAGGATTGATCCCAATTGATCATCCCTGTTATGCAGGTGTATTATTCCATTCCCTGAGTGATTACCTTGAAGATATTTATGAAAAGGCCGATCTTGTGATCGGAATTGGATATGATCCCGTTGAGTTAAACTACGAGACATGGATGCCGGATGTGCCTCTGCTACATTTTGATCTTAAAGAGACTGATATGCCTGCAAAGAAGGATATAACTCAATTTATTGGACCAGCGGAAGAATGGTTTGCCATACTCAAAAATCTGAATATTAGCTCATTGATATTTGAAGATAAAATCCTTAAAGGAATCCGTGATGAGATGATTTCAGTATTTAATGGGTTCACAGGACATTTTGGACCTGCTGCTGCATTAAAGATACTTCAGGATGAATTACCCGAAGACGCTATCCTTACATCTGATGTCGGGTCTCATCTTCATCTTATTGGCCAATTCTGGAACTGTCACAATAAAGGAAAATTAATAATGACAAACGGGTGGTCAGCAATGGGTTTTGGCATTCCAGCAGCGATGGCAGCACAGATGAATAAACCGGATGCTACTGTGGTTTGCGTTACTGGTGATGGAGGTTTTCTTATGATGGCCGGTGAGGTTATAACCTTAAGAAGATATAATCTTCCTGTTATTATAGTCATTTTCTCAGATGGGGAACTAAATCTCATTAAAGTCAAACAATCGTGGAAGGACCTTCCGGCATATGGTACGCTGCTTTATCAGAATGACCTCTTTGATTCGGAAGTTTTCCTTGGAGTTCCCGTTTTAAAAGCTAATTCGATTGAAACAATGAGACGGGCTGTAATTGAGGCTCTTTCCGTTCATGAACCAATTATCATTAACGCGGTTATCGATCCTGAAGATTATAAGTGGCTGATTGTGAAAAGGGGCTGAGGACATTGGTCAGTGGCATGTAGGGAACAGTCGCGACTGTTCCCTACCTAACCTAAACCTTAACCTCTACAACGAATGGTTGAAAATCTTCTCTCAAAACAGAATAGATACAACCATCCTTTATAATGCCGTTTTTGATTATATTTTTCTTAATAGTTGCTTCAAGCTTAAGTCCTGCTTTTTCAAGTGCCCGGCGTGAACCAATATTATCCGAGAAAACTTCCGCATAAACCCTTACAATATCAAACTCCCTGAATGCGTATGATACAGCTGCTTTAATTGCCCTTGTTGCAATACCTTTACCCCAGAATTTTTCTGAAATAAAAAACCCGATTTCTAAGTTTTTCCTGTAGATATCCTTTTTGGAGACAATCCCAATATTACCAACCACTTCTTTATCTGTTATTATAGCAAAAAAACGTGGAGGATTGTTTTCGGATATTATTAGATTCAACCAATCCTGTCCATCTTTAATTGTATAAGGAATCGGCAGCCCATCGCGAATGTTGTCGGCTATTTTTTTATTATTGGCAACAAGTGCAAGTTGCGGGGCGTCAGTAATTGCCCATGGTCTGAGAATAACTCCTTCAAAAAATATTTCCATCAATATTTTTAGCTCTTCTTCTCTTTTTTCGGTTTTAATTCTTTCTTCTCTTCCTTTACCTCTTTCTTTTCTTTTGCAGGTTTGGGTGATTTGCTTTCGGCTTTCTCTTTTGGTTTTGACTCTTTAACCGGCTTTACTTCCTTTACTTCCTTTATTGCTTTTACTTCCTTCACTGCT
>PLNT01000033.1 GCA_003141895.1 Bacteroidales bacterium
AGGTTTTTCTAGGACGAGACAACCTGTGGGCTTGACCATAGTTGGCCGGATAATATTGACCACAAAAAGCCGGAGTTAAGTCTTTGTTGTTTAGTGATATTTGTTAATTGTAATCATACCGGCCAAATGTGGTCAGGGCATCCAGCTTTGCCAATTGCCCTTTAATTCTCTTTCTAAACAGAAGAATTATGATTTATTTCACATTAGGATTCCATTATTAGGCCAACCCTGATTAATGGGTTTTCCCTAGTCAAATAATATAGGATAGAATCCTGGTCCGCAAAGATTAGCTCTTTGAGATGAAGTTTTTAAATTCCATATCAGCCTTAAGTATATGATCTGTCCACCAAAACTTAAGAAAGGTTATTGAATCTTCCGTGACATCTTCCTGACCTTTCATAACCTTTACAGCCGATTCGACTGTCTTCAATTTAAAAGATTGATGCAACTTGATGTGATTGTCAAGGTCTGGGTAATTGATCTTTCTTAAGTATTCCTCCTCGGTAGAAAAGTGTTCATCTGCATATTTATCAAGGAACAAGATTATTTCCTGGTTCAGAGAAGCTTTGGCTTTACAATTATGATTATCGATCAGATAGTTTATCTGGTCAATAATTTTGCTGTGTTGAGAGTCTATTTCCGATAGTCCTATACAATAATCATTACTCCAGATAATTTTTTTTAGCATAGTTCCCAGAATTTAATATTAAATAGTTTATTGACATGATATTAGTATTGCAGGGATAAAATTATATCAATTTAA
The DNA here is from genome assembly GCA_003141895.1 of Bacteroidales bacterium. Classification (GTDB taxonomy): domain Bacteria; phylum Bacteroidota; class Bacteroidia; order Bacteroidales; family VadinHA17; genus LD21. The sequence continues at coordinate 764 of PLNT01000033.1, forward strand.
TCAAATGGCTATTAAATGAAGAGCCAATTTTTTGTTAAAAGCACTAAAGTTAGAAAAGCCGGACAATCTGACAATTTTTTACCGGTCATGTAATGTACTTTTTCAAAAGCTGAAGAAGAGTTATTCTGTTTATAGGTTTAACCAGGACATCATCACAACCAGCGTTACGACACCCTTCAATATCGATGGGAGTTGCGTAAGCAGTCTGAGCAATGACGGGAAGGTTCATGTTTTGCGACTTGATTAATCTTACGGCATCGAGGCCATTCATTTCAGGAAGCTGAATATCCATCAGAACAATATTAATTTCAGGATTCTTCTTACAAAAATCAACAGCTTCAATTCCGTTTTTGGCCCAGATTATCTTTACATCCTGGTTTTTTCTGAGTACTATATCGAGATACCTATAATTGTATTCAACATCTTCAGCTATAAGAATTACTTTCCCGGAAAGGAAAGCAAGCGACTCATCTTTGGGTTTCTGCTCAGGGATAGCAACAGCAACAGGAGAGAGTACCTTGCTCAAAGGGAAAGACAGATAAAACACCGATCCTACATCCAATTCAGATTCTATACAAATATCACCATTAAGCAATTGTGTAAGTTTCAATGCAATAGATAAACCAAGTCCGGTTCCCCTGTAGAGTTTTGTTTTTATATCGGCAACTTTTGTGAATCGTTCGAATATTTTTTCCTGCTGGTCTTTAGCAATTCCAATCCCTGTATCCTTTATATAAAAAATCATGCGAGTTTTCGCCTCATTAGGGGAATAACAAAATTCTATAGAACCTTCCAGGGTAAATTTTATTGAATTGTTTAAGATGTTTAAAAGTATTTGTTTAAGCCGGAGAGGGTCTGTATTCAGCACATAATCTACGTTCCCAGAAGGGGTAACAAAAAGAGGAATGACCGGATTATCATGGTTTTCAGAATACAATGAATGTTTGAAAGTTCTGAAAACCTCTTCTGCAAACTGAGCAACAGGAGTCTCATGGAAATTTATTTCTATTTGGTTTGCTTCAATACGTGAGATGTCTAAAATGTCATCGATAAGATTTATAAGATCGTTGCCGCTCGTTTCCATCATTTTGTAATATTCTTCCATTTCAGCAGGGGTTGTTGATCGGTCCTGCATTAGGGCTGAACTGCCCAGGATCGCATTCAATGGCGTCCTTATCTCATGTGACATGTTAGCCAGGAATGCTGATTTAAGCTTATCCGATTGCTCAGCTTTTTCCTTGGCCAGGATTAATTCTGCCAATTCCTGCTTTCTTTCAGTGATATCTCGGTTAATAGAAAGAAACCCTTCAATAATACCTTTTTCGTCAATTATCGGGTTATTTGAAGCTTCAATATCGATGATTCTTCCATCCTTAGTCTTGTTTTTTAATTCACCTTTAACCGGTTCACCAGCCAGTAAAGTATCCCAGAGATATTTATAAGATTCAGGAGGTATAAGTCCAGATTTAATTATACGTGGAGTCTTTCCCAAAGCTTCCGGTCTGGAGAATCCATATGTTTTTTCAAAAGCAGGATTGATGAAATCAATTGTCCCATTGATGTCAGTAACAAATATTGCATCGGAAGAATTTTCGATACCTAACATAAATTTACGTAAATCGTTCTCCGCAATGGAGCGTGCCGTTATGTCGCGCGCAATTCCAAGAATACCAATGATTTTTCCATCTGCACTATACATCGGGGTCTTTATAGTCTCAACCAGTTCACGATGGCCGTCATCGGCATAGGTCAACCATTCAATATTTGTTGAAGGTTCTCCTGCTTCCAAGGCTTCTTTATCTTTCCTTCTGAAAAACTGAGCAAGCTCTTTTGATACAAAATCAAAATCGGTCTTGCCAATCATTTCAGATTCTTTGACACCATAAAGCCTCTCAAATTTGGGATTACATAAAAGATAAATTCCTTCCGTATCTTTAAGCCATACCAAATCAGGAATAGTTTCAATAAGGGTACGGAGTCTTTTACGCTCATCTTCAAGCAATTTCTTTTCTTTTGTCTTTTCTGATGAATTTTGTGACATTTGGCTTGTCATTTTGTTATTGAGGGATCTTTTCATCTGTAAATATTGGCAAAGTAAATTTAAAATCACTCCCTTTCCCCAGTTCACTCTCTA
>PLNT01000025.1 GCA_003141895.1 Bacteroidales bacterium
TTAGCTTGACGGCTATGCCCCTAAGGGGGGGGGTAAATTCGCAGTTTTTAATTAATTTATTAATGACACCGAAATTAGTCCCCCTTTAGGGGGACATCCCGATAGCTATCGGGAGCGTAGCGGCAGGGGGTGCGGCAGACTTTGCTTGCTTTGCGGCTAACATACTATTCTAAATTATTTTCCTTTTGAGGCTAAATAAACTCTTATATTTGTTGACCAAATCCGGAAAGATGATTACTGCTTTGGTCTTAATGCTTAAAGGAATTCTGCTGGGGCTTACAGTTTCGATGCCTCTGGGACCTATAGGTATTATACTTATTAACCGGACAATTAAAAGAGGCATGCTTTCAGGTTTCTTTTCCGGGCTTGGTCTGGCCACTGCCGATACCCTGCTCGCCCTGCTGGCCGGAGTCGGATTTACAGTCATATTAAGTTTTATTAAGGAAGAGAGATTTATTATCAGCATTATCGCCGGATTAATTATAATCGGGGTAGGATTGAAGGTATTCTTATCTAACCCGGTTAAAGACATCAGGAACCGCGAAAAGACAGATAAATCTTTATGGCGCGATTACTACTCGGTTTTTGTTCTTTCAATTTCAAATCCTTACACTATTTTTATATATGTAGCCTTTTTCTCAGGTGTGCAGATCAATGGAAATGTGAAACCTGAACTGGTACCATTTTTTTTGGTACCTGGTGTTTTAATCGGTACAATTGGATGGTGGTTCTTCCTCAGTTATTTTGTAAGCAGGTTCAAAAAGAATATCAGGTTGCGGATGATTGTCAGATTAACTAAAATAGCAGGAATTATAATATTAATAATAGGTGTAATTGTTCTGCTTAGCGTGTTTACTCCTCTGAAATTGTAGTTCGTACAATTTTTTGATACTCTGAATAAAAAGTTGTTTTTTCTACTGAATTAGTATAATTTTGCATTCAATAAATACGCTTTTTGCTGTCCAAAAAGCAAATTTCATTCTTTTCATGGCTGCCCCTGACTTGTCAGGGGCTTTTTTTGTTTAACTGCCTTTGCGTCATTGTTAAAATAGGTTAAACATCTCAAAAACAGAATGGGTCGGATTCATTTTAATTATATTGCGGCCGAATTCAACAATAAAAACATGAAATTACCAGTCATTTTCTTAGTAGTAACTTTCATTTTAGCTGGTTGCGGGAATTCTGAAAAAAAGCTTATCAGAAAAGCCAACAGAATTCAGGCATCTATACTCACAGTGGATACTCATTGTGATACTCCGATGGAATTAGCTGATCCTGGCTTTGATATGGGTATAAGAAGTTCTGATGGATGTGTTGATTTCCCTAAAATGATTGAAGGTGGTCTTAATGCAGAATTTTTTGCAATATTCACCGGACAAGGTCCAAGAAATGATTCTACATATAACATAGTCCATAAAAAGGCAATCGATATTTTCAATGCGATAATACAGAATGTTGAGAAAAATTCTTCAGTTGCATGTATTGCGACAACTCCTGATGATGCCTACCGCTTGAAGAAACAGGGTAAGATTGCCGCTTTCATTGGAATGGAAAATGGTTATCCGATCGGAAAAGATCTGACCCGGATAAAACAATATTTCGATCTGGGTGCCAGGTATATAACCCTTGCTCATACAAAAAATAATGATATCTGCGATTCTTCCACTGATCCTGAGGGACAAGAAAATGGAGGTCTTTCTTCTTTTGGAACTCAGGTTGTAAAAGAAATGAACCGACTGGGAATGATGGTTGATATTTCACATATTTCTGATAAATCTTTCTTCGATGTACTTAAAGTAACAGCTTCTCCAGTAATCGCATCCCATTCCTCTTGCAGAGCTTTATGCGGAAGTCCAAGAAATCTTTCAGACGATATGCTGGTTGCTCTCAAAGAAAATGGAGGTGTTATTCAAATTTGTATACTGGGTAATTTTCTTAAGACCCCCGAACCTAACCCTGAACTGGATCAGAAACTTAAAGAATTAAAGACAAAATACGGTGAATATGATAGCCTTAATGATTCAACAAAGAAAATAGTACGGAACGAGTTCAAAAATATTCTGAAGACATATGAAAAACCTGCAACTGTGAAAGATGTTGTCGACCATATCGACCATGTCGTTCAGGTAATCGGAATTGATTATGTAGGCATCGGAACTGATTTTGATGGAGGTGGGGGAGTTGATGGATGCAGAACAGCTGCTGACATGAAAAATATTACAATTGAGCTTCTGCGCCGCGGATATTCAAAACAGGATATTACAAAAATATGGGGCGGAAATATTATGAGGGTAATGCAGAAAGTTGAGGATTACGCTAAAAAAATGTAGCCCTTTGCCTCACCCCCTCCTGTCCCCCGCTCCCAAGAGAGCGGGGGATGGAAGGTTAGACCTGCTTCCCTTTAAGCTCCTCTCCCTTGGGAGAGGGTTTGGGGTGAGGTACCCGTGAAAATCTTAAAGTTTTTACAATCCAGTCAGGCAAAGGTTTTTCAGGATCTCTTTTAGTCATATCAAGATACCATCCAATCTTTTTAAGAATGGGCACTTTATGTGTTTCAACAAATTCGATGAGTGTTCCATCAGGGTCCTCTATGTAAGAGAAATAGCCGGCAGCCTCACCCATGTCAAAGCTATTTCCTTCGTGACTTTTTTTACTGTCGACTGTAAATGGATGTCCTTTGCTCTCACAAAAAGCTTTCAACTCGTCCATGCCATGCATGTCAAAACACAAATGGATAAACCCGGGGTCACCCCACAACCGTCCTTCGAGTGTTTTTTTCCCTGGTTTAGCTGTTGAAATAAGCTCTATTACACTATCACCGAACATCTTACTAAAAGCACCACGGAAAGGTTTAGAACATTTAAGAAGAACTCTTCTGCACTCTTCTTTCCCTCCTGGCAATACTGACAGATCTTTGAAAACACCGGAACGGTCATAAATAACTTCATCGTATCCAAGGATATCAGAGTAAACAACCCTCGCTTTATCAATGTCAGATACTCCAATTATTGCCCCATAGGCACCGCCTGTCGCTTTTTTCTCGTTCATGAACCAATCGCTGGCCTCTGCAAGCTGAAAGATATTCCCAAAAGGATCTTTCATGAATAAAGTAGTTTTGCCTGACGGGTCTTCAACTGTTTCAGAAAGGACCTGTACCCCTCTCTGTTGAAATAATACGAATGACTCCTGAACACTCCTGGCCTTAATCTTACATGCTATTATGCCAAGGTCACCTATACGGATTTCCTCCTTAATTTTGACTGGTATTCGTTCTGTATGCTGCCATATTTCGAACCCCCCTCCGCTTTGCAGGTTCATAACAAGGATGGCGTGTTTGTTCCTTGGTTCTCCTCCGGTATATGGAAGCATAAGTTTAGCCGGTGCATTATCATCAAAAATGCGGCAATCCATTCCAAACTGTTCGATGTACCATTGCCATGCTTCTTGCACATTTTCTACACCAATACCCATTTGCTGTATGCCACTGATTAAATAACCTTTCATATTATAGAGTTTAAAGTTTAAAGTGCCTTTAGTGTCTAAAGCTGTGATTGCGTGTACCTTTCTCTTTGTAACTTCTTATTTACATTGAATTTATTTTATCCGCAATTCTGAAGAACAGCCATGGGCAGTATCTTCTTATATGCAGCATTAATAATTCACTTTTACCTACCAGGATCTCACGTTTGTTCCGGAGGATTCCTCTAATTATTATTTCAGCTGCCCTCTTTGGCAGTAGTCCTTTTGCCTGGCCTTCATCAAGCTTACCGTGTTCCTTACCATAAGCATCGAGCGCATGAACTGATATTGCGGTTCTGACCCTGCCTGGAATTATTACAGATGCTCTTATGTTGAATTTTTTATTTTCAAGATAGAGGGTTTCGATAAACCCATGTAAAGCCTGTTTGGACGCTGAATATGCAGAGCGAAGCGGAAACCCAAATCTACCAGATATGCTGCTGGTTGCCAGGATATGACCCGATTTCTGTTTAATCATGAAAGGCAAAACAGCTTTTGTAAGAGATATTGTTCCAAAATAGTTGATCTCAAATATCTTCCTGTCAAGCCATAAGGGTGTTTCTTCAATACTTGCTCTCTGACTAATTCCGCCTATATTGAGTAAATAATCAATTTTTCCGGATAATCTTAACTGCTCCTCTGCTATTTTGCCAATTTCAGAAGTGTCATCGAGGTTAAAAGGGACGCAACGGACCATATCCGATTCGTTTTTGCAACCTGCTTTTACTCTTTCCAGTCCTGCAACATCATTTGATGATGCTATTACTTCGGCACCTCTGCTTACAAATTCATAGACCAATGACTCCCCAATACCTGACGAAGCACCTGTAATCCATGCTACTTTACCAATAAAAATCTTTTTTTTCATTCTAGAGTTTTGCTACCAGATTAACAAGTTCATCATAATTGCATCTGAGAAGTTGAAAATCTTTGTTTTTTTGTCTGATATAATTTCTTACTCTGAATCCTCCAATAATTCTATGAAACTGGAGATAATAATTCCATGCAAAAAGTCCCGACAGGGGCAGGGTAAAAAAAATAATTAGCCCAAGCCACCATGATGAAAAAATAAAAAGTGAAAAAATAAGGTAGAGTGGGAGGAAAACGAATGCAAGTGCCAGTGATATTCCATATCTGATAGAGGAGTGAAATTGCGGATCTTTTATTTTTCGTATCTGCAGATTAGGAATTTCAAGAAAAGTCAGGTTAAAAATATTCCCGTAAATAAACAGCGGAAATGCAATAATAATACCAACCATGCCGGCAACCAGCCAACCGAGCGGATGTTTTCTTTTCTCAAGCAATCTGTAGTCGGTCTTAAGCTCTTTAGCTTTCCTTTTTATTTTAAGGCTGAGGGAACATATTCTCTCGTAAAGAGATTGCTCAGATGATTTTAATAGATTCATTTTGTTTACCAGGATTCTGTCCCTGAATAATTTTGAAAACCTGATATCGTCACTGAACCTTCCATTGATCATACTTCGGAGTTCATCAATTGCTTCATAGTCTTCCTCCGATTCTATATGAATCATTATACTCTTCATCTCATTCGAAAGTCGTGAACGCAACTCATTTAATGCTCTCTCAGGATTTGCTTTATACGAGTCAAAGTATTCTGACACCTCAATCGGTTTTCCGTATGCTACAGTCAGAACCTGTCTGAATCTGCTATAGTTTGAGAACTCCAGACCAACAGGAATAATTTTAATCTTCAGGCTGAATCCTGTAGCCTCGTCCGACTGAAAAGCAACACGGCAGATACCTTTTTTCAATTGTCTCAACCTTCTGAATCCCGCATGATCCCCTTCAGGAAGGATCACTACTCCGTTCTTGTTCTTCAAAACATCAATTGTCTTGACAAAGATTTCGTCATTAGCCTTCAGGCTGCTGAATCCATCTCTTATTCTGTAAACAGGGAGTATTTTAAGAAAATATAGGATAGCTGCGATGGATTTCCGTTTAAAAATATCGGCTCTTGCCAGAAAAATTGGCTGGCCTTTGTGAGTAAATAAGACAGCAAGGGCATCCATCAATGCGTTTTGATGGTTAGGTGCAAAGATCAAAGGATCGTTGGGATTAATGTTTTCGCGACCAAGTACAATGACTTTCCTATAGAAGACATTATTATGCCAGAAACCGGCTACAGACTTTAAGAGAGCGTATCTGGCTGAATACTTTTCGATGTTTTCTTTCCCCATTTAAAAATAGAATATGCACCTGCACCACATCATATATATGATATTCTGAAGTTGTTGAGTGCAAGTTAAAAAAAAGTAAAATGTTGTTGTTAAAGCAGAATTACTTTTAAGAGGATTTTTGAAATATTACGTCTTTATACCACCATTATCAGGTTAAGGTTGAGGTAGAGGTTGAGAAACCAGTTTGTCAATAATCTTAACCTTAACCTCAACCTCTACCTTACTCCTGTATATTGTCTTTGATCCTGTCGATCTGTCTCCGCTCTTTTTTTGTGGGCCGGCCTGTCCCTTTATCTCTGTAAACCATACCACCGGTTTGCCCTAATTGGAGTTTAAATTTTTCTTCCTCAGGAGTCAAATCTTCTATAAATTGTGCGACAAGTTTAGCCCCTACACGGTTTTCAATTGGCTCGATCACCCTGTAAGAATGATTGACCGGAGGTTTTTTTACCGTAATTATTTCATTTTTTAAGACTATTCTGGAGGGTTTTATTTGGATATCATTGATGACAATCCTTCCTTTCCGGCATTCATCTGAAGCGATACTCCTGGTTTTATATATCCTTACGGACCATAGGAACTTATCTATCCGGATTTCTTTTTTGTCAGCCATCTTATTACTCTTTGATCATAAAAATAAATTAACATAAAAGATTTTTCGACCGCTAGATGACACCCCCTCCCGCTTCGCGGGATCCCCCTAGAGGGGGATTAATACTGTGACATTTAGAGAATTGTACTCTACCGCTGAGAATTAGCCCCCCTTTAGGGGGTTGGGGGGTCAACCGGGGGCACAACTTTCCCAATTTTATTATAAGCTGTCATTGTCAGCTCCACTCCGGAAAATGCGAATGATCTGATCATATTGATAACAATAGAAGTTCTATCGTCCATGAACTTCTTTTCCTCAACGCCCCACTTTCCAAGCACAAAATTGATTTGTGCCCCTTTATGGAAACTGCTTCCAATTCCGATCCTGATCCTTGCATACTCGTTTGTACCAAGGATAGAGTTTATATGTGCAAGACCATTGTGTCCGCCATCATTCCCTTTTGATCTTAATCTTATGCTCCCCGGGGGCAAGGCTAAATCGTCAACAATTACAAGCAGGTTTTCAATAGGTATATTTTCCTTTTTAAGCCAGTAACTCACCGCGTTTCCGCTGAGATTCATAAATGTCGATGGTTTCAGAAGGAGCAGGTCGCGTCCTTTGTAACTGATTTTACAAATAGCACCATAACGCTTGTCGCTAAAAGAAATATTGGACGCCGTAGCCATGGCATCCAATACTGTAAATCCGATATTATGTCGGGTGTCTTTATACCCTTCACCTATATTTCCCAGGCCAACTATCAGATATTTCATCAAGCCTGAATATTTTTATAAAAACAGGTTACTCGGCTGCCGGTGTTCCAGGAGTTGCTGCTGTGGTAGCTGCTGCTGTGGTAGCTGCTGCTGCAGCTGCAGCTGTTTCTTCAGCAAGAACTTCTTCATCGGTTTTCTGTGCAACACGTGATGTGGCAATTGTAAGAACCATCGATTTTTTTGGATCAAGCAATTCAATCTTGTCGTATGTCAACTCACCTACTTTAATACCCTCGTGGATTTTCAGGTTGGTAATGTCAATTGGAAGATACTCAGGAAGATTCTCAGCTAACCCTTTTACCTTCAAAGTCCTTCTTTTTATACTTAATTTTCCTCCGGCCAGAACTCCGGCTGAATCACCTGACACTTTAACAGGAATGTTGATTACTACAGATTTATGAGGAAACAGTTCAATAAAATCCGCATGAAGAATGTTATCTTTTACCGGATGGAACTGCATATCTTTAAGAACCGCACTATACACCTTATCTTCTATATTAAGTTGTACGAGATGGGCTTCGTGTGTATATACAAGATTTTTAAAACTGTTTTCGTGAACAAAAAAGTGGATATTCTTTTCTTTCCCATATATAACGCATGGTACGTTACCTGCTTTTCTTAATTCTTTGGAACTCTTTTTCCCTAATTCTGTTCTGAAAGTTCCATTAATTTCAATTGTCTTCATTATTTAAGAGTTATTGTGCTACTAAGAATTATCATCCCGGTAATTCCCCATTACACGTTTGACATTAATTAAAAATTTGGCCTGCAAATATAGAACAAAGGAATCAGAATACAAAATTTGTGCTAATAGACTGATTTTCTGTTACTGCCTGAATTGTTTTAGCAAAAATATCAGCAATTGAGAGCACTTTAATTTTTTTAGAACTATTTGTAAAAGGAACTGAATCGCTTACCACAAGTTCCTCAATAGCCGAATCATTTATTTTCTGAATGGCATTCCCCGAGAGTATCGGATGAGTGGCAAAAGCCCTGATACTCAAGGCTCCCCTGTCTTTCATCATGTTTGCTGCAAGTGCAAGGGTACCTGCGGTATCAACCATGTCATCAATAATCACCACGTTTCGTCCTTCAACTTCACCGATAATCGACATTTCCTCAATAACATTTGGTTTTTTACGGAGCTTGTAACATAATACCATCTCCGACTGAAGATGCCTGGAGTAAGCATTTGCCCTTTTTGATCCTCCCATGTCGGGAGCAGAAACGCAAAGATTATTTAGTTTAAGATTTGCTATGTACGGAGCAAAAATGGCTGATCCGAAAAGATGATCAACCGGTACATTGAAGAAACCCTGGATTTGATCAGCATGAAGATCCATTGTAATCACTCTGTCAACGCCTGCCGTACTCAGAAGATCAGCTGAAAGCTTTGAACCGATTGACACCCGTGGTCTGTCTTTCCTGTCCTGACGTGCAAATCCGTAGTATGGAATAACCGCAATTACTTTGTAAGCCGACGCTCTCTTTGCAGCATCGATCATAAGCAGCAGTTCGAAGAGATTCTCTGCCGGAGGATTTGTAGACTGTATTATAAAAACCATGCAACCCCTTACCGATTCATCAAAACAAGGTTGAAATTCCCCATCACTGAAGCTTGTAACGGAACTTTTGCCAAGTTCAATTCCTAGTTTGTCCGTAATCTTCTCAGCCAGACCTTTTGAAGACCTGCAGGAAAAGACTTTCATTGGTGCCGTTCCAAACATTTCACGATATTATTAATGATTTAAAAAGAGATCAAATTTCTATGCAAAATTATAAATTCCATCCCGAAATTATGCGCCATTTGAAAAATTGTTTACAGATTCTTCAATATAGTTCAGAATTTCATCCCGGCCGTTGGCTTTAACTGCTGAAGTTATGAATGATACCGGCAACGATTCCCAATTCTTCAGCATTTCAGTATTGTACTGAATTACAGAATTTTCCAGAGCTGTAATTGTAAGTTTATCGCTCTTTGTGAAGACTCTTGCAAAGGGTATGCTATTATTTCCAAGAAATTCCATGAATTCAAGATCAGATTTCTGAGGTTTATGTCTTACATCGAGAAGAACAAACAGAGAAACCAGGTTTTCCCTGCGCAGAATATATTGTTCCGTTGCCTTCACCCACTTCTCTCTAAGTTTTACCGGTACCTTCGCATATCCATACCCCGGAAGATCAACAAGGTACCAGCTGTCATTTACTACAAAATGGTTTATTGTTCTCGTTTTCCCCGGTTGAACAGATGTCTTGGCGAGCTTTGACCAGCCTGTCAGCATGTTTATCAATGATGATTTCCCAACATTTGACCTTCCAATAAATCCGAATTCTGGTTTTTCCGGAGCCGGGCACTCTTTTATTGTCGGGCTGCTTTTTATGAATGCAGCTGAATGAATTATCATGTAAAACCCTAATTTAGATCATGATATGGTAATTCTACCTTTTTGTATATCAGATAATTATTTCCAAAATCTGTCAGGACTTCGGCAATTACACCTAAAGTGGAAGTTTTTGTTGATCCTGTTTTTTTCAATTCCAGAGTACCGATCCCTTTAATCGACTTTATTGGTTTGCAGTGTGCTGTATCAAAAATACCATTTGAAATATCTCCACGATAATATCTGACATTGATTGACTTATTTGTTAATCCCAGTGAAAGCCTGTACAGAGATTTGGTTTTGTATTCATCAGCAACTTTGATTTCAAGATCGGGATAAGCATGAATAAGCTTCCCATCAAGTGTAAATTCCTGAAGAAAGGTTGTGCGCAGACCTTTTGAATAACCAATTTTTGCTTTCAGACTTCCTGTTCTGTAATATTGTCTTTGAATTCCATCAATTGTATCATTCTTATAAGGAGTTGACCTGAAAGGTTGTCCCTGCTGATAAAACCAGATTGAAGAATCTTCTCTCTGACCATTTTTGTATATCCATGTCTGACGCAGTTCACCTGTTTGATAAAATGATCTCATAAGTCCTTCTCTGACACCATTTTTAAATGTAACAAGTTTTACAAGAGTTTTGCCACTCATGTACTGCTTAATTCCTGTATATCCTGTATCCGAAACTGATGATGAATCACTTACAACAACTTGTTCCTTTTTTGCTGATCCTTTTCCATTGCATCCTGTCAGGTAAGAGATGGTTAAGATTAAAAAAAAGAATTGGAAAATATTTTTCATGATTTGTTATTTAAGTCTGTAAAGTCTGTTAAGTCCTTAAAGTACTTCAATTATTGATTTTGCATCAACTCGTTACTTTTATCTTGTGACTTTTATCTTTTATCCTTAGATGATATCTACGGAATTAATATATACTTCCAGTAAACTTGCTTCATTCAAAGGTTTCAATGCTACTTCCTTAATCATTGCAGGCAGTAGCACAGTCTCACCTTTTATGACCTTCTCTGTATTGCCATCCCAGCAAATCTGAAATTCACCATCAGTGCAAATGTACACAACAAATGAATCAATAAAGTGATACTCTTTGTCAATTGCTTTGTTAAACCAAAGAAAGTTTGTATTAAAAAACTCACAATTTACCAGATTCAGATTATTATTAAGCACCGGTAATTTACTTAACTTATTACTACCATTCTGATTAAAGTCAATAGCGTCAAGGGCAAGATCAGTATGCAACTCTCTTTTTTCTTTTCCGCTTCCCTTCCGGTTCCAGTCGAAAATCCTGTAGGTAATATCAGAAGTTTGCTGTATTTCAACCAGTACTATACCTGCTCCGATTGCATGAACCCTTCCTGCAGGAGTGAAAAATGCATTTCCCGGTTCAACAGTTTCAACGTTCATTATATCTTCAATCCTGTTGTTCTTCAATGCCTCTTCATAGATTTCCTTTGTAACTCCGTTTTTGAAACCAGTATAAATCTTTGAGTTCTTTTTACATTCGAGAATATACCACATTTCTGTCTTGCCATACGCCTTATGCCTTTTTTTGGCCAGTTCATTATTGGGATGAACCTGGATAGACAAATCTTCCTGCGCTTCAATGAACTTGATCAGTAAGGGGAACTCATTTCCGAACTTTTCATATATCTGATCACCTGTTATATCGCCCATATAAACTTCGATAAGTTCCTCGATGTTGTTACCGGCCAGGAAACCATTGCTTATTACAGACTGGTCATCAGTAATAGCCGATAATTCCCAGCTTTCTCCAATGTGATTGGATCCGGTTGTTTTTTTATTGAAACGGGTGGCAAGTGCATTTCCTCCCCAGACTTTTTCTTTTAAAACAGTTTCAAATTTAAACGGATATAATTCTGACATACAATATGTTTAAAATTCATAATCAATTACAGCTTTAGTCTTTTCAATTTCTGAAGCTGTTTTAACAGCTTTCAGATGTTCTTCGCTTTCCATATATTTCTCCTGGTCTTCCTTATTTCTGAAAATTGAATCAATAACGAAATCCCATGCATGGGAAGCTTCATTATAGTTAATGCCTGTTTTGAAATCAACAATGAAAGGTAGTATGTGTCCTAGAGGAGAAAATATTTCAACAAGTCTTTTCAACTGCGATTGTTTTTCCTTCAGGGAATTGAATTTTTTAAGCTTAAAGAAAACTATATGTTTAACCATGTAAGTTATATTAAGTGACTTAAGTGCCTAAAGTGCCCAGAGTGACTAGAGTTATAAAATATTTTTTTAAACTTTAGTCACTCTAAACTTTAGCTCACTCCAAACTTCTTCTTATTTTTGATAAGAATTAGCGCAAAATTATACAAATATGTTGATAGTAGGAATAGCAGGTGGAACTGGTTCAGGAAAAACCACAGTTGTAAGGAAAGTAATGGAAGTATTTCCAAATGATGAGGTTATAGTCATTCCGCAGGATTCCTATTATAAAGATAACAGAGATATTACTCTCGAAGAAAGGCAGAAAATAAATTTTGATCATCCCGATTCTGTAGAATGGAAGCTGCTTATTGAACATCTTAAACATCTGAAAAAGAAGGGATCAATTGAAATGCCCATTTATTCTTATCTCACCTGTCTTAGGGCAAAGGAAACAATTACCATTAAACCGGCAAGAGTCGTTTTGGTTGAAGGTATACTGATCCTGACTGATCCGGGATTACGGAATATGTTAGACATAAAAGTTTATGTGGATGCAGATGCAGATGACAGGTTGGGCCGGGTTATAAAAAGAGATATTATCAAACGCGGACGTTCAGTACTTAAAGTACTCGAAAGGTATCATGACACAGTTAAACCCTCACATTTGCAGTTTATTGAACCGTCAAAGAGGTATGCAGATATTATCATTCCCGGAGGAGGAGAAAACCAGGTAGGAATACAGATATTGATTTCAATAATTGAAAAGCATCTTTCTAAAAGTAATTCATAATATTATGTTGGATAAGATTAAGATACAGGATGTTATGTTTCTAGACATTGAAACAGTGCCGGACTCTGGCTCTTTCGATCTTTTAAATCCGGTAATGCAAAACCTTTGGGAAAAGAAATCAAAGCAGTTCAGATCACCTGACCAGACAGGACAGGATGTTTATGAGCGGGCAGGTATCTACTCAGAATTCGGTAAAATTATTTGTATTTCTGTTGGACTTATCAGGGAAAAAAATCCCTGCCGCTTCAGGCTTAAATCTTTTTTTGGAAAAGATGAAAAGTCACTTCTCATGGAGTTTTCTGAAATGCTGACTAAATTCTCAAAGAATAATACCGAATCTGTTCTATGTGCTCATAACGGGAAAGAATTCGACTTTCCGTATATCGCCAGAAGGATGGTTATAAACAGGATTCCGTTACCGGAAATCCTTAATAATGCCGGGAAGAAACCATGGGAAATAAAGCTTCTCGATACAATGGATTTATGGAAGTTTGGTGATTATAAAAACTATACTTCACTCGATCTTCTCACTACCATCCTGGGAATACAAACACCCAAAGATGATATTGACGGAAGCCAGGTTGCTGGGATATTTTACAAGGAGGATGATATTGAAAGAATTGTCAGGTATTGTGAAAAAGATGTTCTTGCCATAGCCAGGGTACTTTTGCGGTTCATGAACCTGCCCGGGATCGATGAGGAGAATATTGAGTCAGTAACATTTCAGTAACAAATTGTTTTTGCAGAGAGCCACTTAGACTCATTGCAACAATCTTCTTATATACCTAACAACTTCCTCAGGCTTGTCAACCTGAATCCAATGCCCTGCTCCCGGAATTACTATAATTTCAGCAGCCGGGAAGACTTTCAGAATGTCCTTATAATCATTGTTTGGAATGTATTCTGAATCACCACCTTTAAGAAAAATAATTGGAAAGCCTGTAATCTGTCTGTTATAATCAGACGGCCTTTCAACTCCCACCATTATTTTGTCCAGGTTCTTTGATAATGATTGTGCATTCAGTTTCCAGGCAAAAGTGTTTTCGGAAGTTCTTTCAAGGTTTTTGAGAATGAGACCTCTTTCTTTTGCCGATGGTATTTTTACCGATAAAAGTGATTCGGCATCTTTCCTGTTATTAACTTTTTGCAAATCAAGCGATAAGATTGCATTAAGAATTACAGTATGTTGAGTATAGATTGAATTCTGTGTATTTTTAGTTGTAAAAGGAGATATGTCAGCAATCAGCAAACCATTTAGCATCTCAGGCCATTTAAGCGCAAATGAAATTGCAGTTTTTCCTCCCATACTATGACCGGCGAGGAAAAATTTCTTAATTGATAAATCGCCCACGAGTTCAAAAAGATCATCCCTCATTGAATCATAATCATGTATTTCACTGTGTAGCGACTGGCCATGGTTTCGCTGATCGGGAAGAATGACGGTAAAACTGTCACTCAGATTCCTGGCAATTGTCACCCAATTGTCAGAAGTTCCGTACAGTCCATGAAGAATTATCAGAGGAGGTCCATTGCCGTATATCCGACGGAAAAGTTTCATATCAAAAATAATCAGGCAAGTTGACGCTTGTACATCTGGATTGTGTTTTCAAGACCAAGATAAAGGGCATCGGAAATAAGTGCATGACCTATTGAAACCTCATCAATCCAGGGGATATGCTGGTGAAAATAGCTAAGATTTTCGAGACTGAGATCATGCCCTGCATTTAATCCCAATCCCGATTTCCTTGCCAGCTCTGCGGCTTTAATAAATGGTTCAATAGCTTCAATGGCATTCTGGCTGAACAGTGAAGCATACGGTTCGGTATAAAGTTCTATACGGTCAGTTCCTGTTAAAACTGCGTTATCGATATTAACAGGATTAGTATCTACAAAGAGCGACGTCCTGATTCCTTTTTCTCTGAATATTGAAACTATATCGGACAGAAAAACCCTGTTTTTAAGAGTATCCCACCCCGCATTTGATGTGATTGCATCATGAGGATCGGGAACTAATGTTACCTGGTCGGGTACAACCGAAAGAACAAGTGCAATGAATTCTTTCGATGGATAACCTTCAATATTAAACTCGGTGGTGATTAGTGGTTTGATATCCACAACGTCATTATATCTTATATGTCTCTCGTCGGGGCGGGGGTGAACAGTGATCCCATCGGCACCGAAAAGCTGACAATTTACTGTTGCTGTCAGTACATTTGGGACATTTCCTCCCCTTGCATTTCTGAGAGTTGCTATCTTGTTAATATTTACGCTTAACTTTGTCATTGTAATATTTGTAAGAATTTTTTGTATTGTGAATGTAAAGCAAAAGTACGATAACTGCATTTTTTTTTACTATTTTAGTTGAAAATAAAAGGTTAAATGGTTGCTAAAGATTTAATATCAGAAGTTATCCCATCACTCAAAACATCCGATTTGGGTCAGACGGCTTTGAACTGGATGGAGATATTCCGGGTATCACATCTGCCGATAGTAAATAACCAGGACTTTCTTGGTCTTATTTCGGATTCTGACATCTATGATATGAATCAGCCTGAGGAACCTATAGGAAATCATTCTCTGAAATTATTCAAGCCTTATGTTGATGCTGAACAGCATATTTTTGAGGTCATTGGTCTGGCCTCGCGTTTAAAACTTTCGATTGTTCCGGTACTTGATAGTAAAAATCATTTTTTAGGAGTAATTACAACGAGCGATCTTATAAGGCATATAGCCGGAATATCTGCTATTGATCAGCCTGGCGGTATTATAGTACTTGAACTTGTTGCAAGAGATTATTCACTCTCACAGATAGCCCAGATTGTTGAAGGTAATAACGTTAAAGTGCTCAGCATGTATATCACATCTCCACCGGAATCAACGAAACTCGAAGTTACACTAAAAGTGAACAGTGGAGATCTGTCTTCAGTTATAAGAACTTTTGAACGTTATAATTATGAAGTTAAGACGTGGGTTTCTGATAATGATTCAATGGACCGATTCTATAATGAACGATTTGACATGCTGATGAAATATCTTAATATTTGAAATATGCTGGAGAGAGTGGCAATCTATTTCAAGGATAATAATGCAAAGACTCTGGATAGTGTTAACAGGCTTATTGATGAATTTCATAAGCGGGGAATTAAAATCAGGATCCATCAGAAAATAATAACACCCGTAACAGGGCCAGTCTGGAAAATTGTTGAAAAGGCCGGCAAGTTGTCATTTAGTAAGGAATTGCCCAATCTTGTTCTTAGTGTCGGAGGTGACGGGACTTTCCTGGAGACAGTGCTTAATGTTAAGGATATGGGCATACCTATAGCAGGTGTCAATACAGGAAGGATGGGTTTTCTGGCTAACATTTCGGCGGATGAGATAGGAAAATCAATTGATATGCTGTGTAATAATGAATATGAAACTATAGAACGTTGCCTTCTCGAAATTTCAAGGCCGTCAGGCTTATTTAAAGAAAGTTCTTCACTGGCTCTGAATGAGATAACAATCCAGAAAGCCGATATGAGTATGATAACAATAAACGTATTTCTTGATGAAACTCATCTTAATACATATTGGGCTGACGGATTGATTGTTTCCACCGCCACAGGTTCAACTGCTTATAATTTAAGTGTTGGTGGTCCTATATTGTCACCTGAAGACGAAAGCATAATCATTTCGCCAATAGCTCCTCACAACCTTACTATAAGGCCAATTATTCTCTCAGGAAAAGGAATAATCAGAATGATAATTGAAGGAAGGAGCAGTGAATACCTGGCAACCTGCGACTTTCGGTCGAAGAAGCTTCCATTCAGCGAGGAAGTTCATATTAAACGGTCGGGTGTTAAAATTAAAACTGTTATGTTAAATGGGAGGGACTTTTACAGCACTCTTAGAAGCAAGCTGATGTGGGGAGCTGACTTTAGAAATTGACCTTTTGGTAATCGATTCAATGTGAGAATAGGCATAATTTCTTATATTTATCTTTTATTATTTTATCCTCATAATAATTGATTACTATATTTGCCATTATAATAAAACAGAAATATTTATGAAAAGGTCCTTTCTAACCTTAATACTTCTTTGTTTCATTATTTCATTCACCAATGCCCAGTTGTGGAAAACGAAGAGATATGAAGCATCAGTTGGAATAGGACCCTCATTTTTCTTTGGAGATATTGGCGGATATTCAAAGGGCATAAATGTATTGGGAATCAGGGATTTTACGTTGAAGCAGACGAGATTTAATATTAACGTTAATGCAAAGTACAAGATTTTGGAAGATCTTAATATAAGACTGAGTGTTACGTCGGGAGTTTTCCATGCAACAGATATAAGAGGATCAAATGAAAGCAGATTATACGAAGCCACTACTTTTTTTATAGAGCCAGCTCTTATTGGTGAGTATTATTTCATTAAAAATAAAAGGGAGAGCAGTTATCTTTTCAGTAAAGGACATCAGACAGGATTGGGCGGTATTTTTAAATCACTCGATTTTTATGTATTTACAGGAATAGGAGGATGCAGTTATTCTGTAAAAGGGAATAGTGCACTTGAGGCCATTATGACAAAACGCGGAGGATTTAATGCTGTTATTCCCGGCGGAGTTGGGACTAACCTTATATATTCAAGCAATTTTAATTTTGGATTAGAATTGACTGGCCGATATTCATTTTCTGATAATCTTGATGGTTATACATCACAATATTCCAGCTCAAATGACGTTTATTATTTTTTCAATTTCACTATTACTTATAAGCTGAAGACCGGTCCAAACGGATTGCCATCCTTCAGATGATAAAGAGCTGGTTCAGTTTTGATGAAAAAAATTCGCTGGTTACTACTATTTTTGATCTTTTCACTCTCCTTATCAGGTCAGCGAAATGCTGATTATGGTGTTATGTTGGGAGTATCAAGCTATATCGGTGACATCAATCCTAACAGACTTTTGTATTCTCCACTTCCGGCAGGTGGCATTTTTTTCAGATATAACTTAAATCCACGTGAGGCATTAAGAACCAATCTTTTATTTGGAGGCCTGAGAGCAAATGACCTTGATTTTAATAATAGTTTTCAAAAATCAAGGGCAGCATCTTTTTCAGGAACAGTGGGCGAATGGGCACTTCAGTTTGAATTCAATTTTTTCCCCTATTCAACCGCTGGAAAACAATGGGATTATACTCCATATTTTGCAGCTGGAGGAGGCGTTGCTTATGTTACCAACACTGGTGCTTTCATTCCTGTCATTCCTTTTTCGTTCGGTTTTAAAGTTAATATTTATAAAAATATAGGATTGGAAGCCGAATATGGCTTTCGTAAAACTTTTTATGATAACTTTGACGGCTTAACAGATTTAGTTGCCCCGTCAGATCATTCATGGATACATAACAATGACTGGTATACTTTCACAGGATTAGCAGTTACGTGGAAAATCTATAATAAATTAGCCGGTTGTCCTGCTTATGGAGAAGTGGATTCTAAAAGGAAACGGTAAGTATTATGCAGTTGAAGAAAGAGATAGATTACAATAAATTGCCTTCACATGTGGCAATTATTATGGATGGGAACGGAAGGTGGGCACGCCAGAGGGGTCTTGACAGGGTATTTGGTCATCAGCAGGGAGTTAATGCAGTAAGAGAAATAATAGAAGCTGCTGCTGAACTGAAAATAGGATTCCTTACACTTTATGCATTCTCTACTGAAAACTGGGAAAGACCCGATGTGGAGGTTTCTGCATTAATGGGAATAATGATTCAGTCACTTAGTAACGAGACGGATACATTATTAAAAAACAACATTCGTCTCAGAACTATTGGTGATACAGAAAGACTTTCAGTTGAGGTAAGGGAAAGACTCTTTGAAACAATGAAGCTAACTTCTTTATGTACCGGGCTTAATCTCATAATTGCTCTGAGCTATAGTTCGCGATGGGAAATTACGATGGCAGCAAAGAAAATTTCAAGTGATGCAAAAAAAGGAATTGTTAACCCCGAATTAATATCGGAGCACGATTTTGAAAAATATCTCACAACAAATGGTATTCCTGATCCTGAACTAATGATCAGAACCAGTGGGGAGTTACGAATAAGCAATTTTCTCTTATGGCAGGCGGCGTATGCTGAATTTTATTTTACAGATAAACTTTGGCCTGATTTTGGTAAGAATGATTTCTATAATGCTATAATTGACTTCCAGAAAAGAGAACGAAGATTCGGAAAAACGAGTGAACAAGTTTCGGAAAAATGATAAAATAATGGTGATTAATAAACTTAGAAGGACTTTTATAGTAATATCTCTTGCCCTGTTGAGCCTTTCACTAAATGCGCAGGAAAAACAGAAGATCGTCAATTTTATGACGTCTGAAGATTATATAGTTGGGGGCGTATCAATAACAGGAGTCAGATTTCTTGATGCCAATGCACTTATTGGAATTTCCGGTCTGCGGGTTGGAGAAGAGGTTACTATTCCGGGAGATGCTATTACTACTGCAGAGCAGAAATTATGGCAACAGGGATTATTTTCAGACGTAAGGATTTCAATAACAAAAATACAGTCAGACACTGTATTTCTTGATATTAATTTACAGGAAAGGCCAAGGATTTCTTCAGTTAAGCTGAATGGGTTAAAAAACTCTGAAAAAACTGATCTGAACAAGAAAATAAATCTTCCTATAGGTTCCCAGGTCACAGCATACCTACTGAACACCGCTCAAAAAATTATTAAAGACCATTTTATTTCGAAAGGATTTCTGAATACGGAAGTCACATTTGTTCAGAAAGACGATCCTGATCAGCCAAATAATGTGATCCTGAGCATAAATGTCGACAAGAAGCAAAAAGTAAAAATTGCCAATATTACATTCGTTGGTAATGAATACTTTAAAGAATCAAAGCTCAGGAGTAAATTAAAATCGACAAAAGTAAAAAATCTGAATTTTTTCAGGGCGTCAAAATTTATTAAAGACAAGTTTATTGAGGATAAAGAAAAACTTACAACTTTCTATAATGATAATGGGTTCAAGGATTTTACCATCTTGTCAGATTCCCTTTATACTGTTTCAGAAAAACGTATAGGCCTGAAGATAAAAATTGACGAAGGGAAACAGTATTTTCTTAGAAACGTTGACTGGGTGGGGAACAGCGTTTATAAAAAAGAAGATTTAACAAGAACATTCAATGTGAAAAAAGGAGCAGTCTATAACCAGTCTCTGATAGAGGACAGGTTGAACGGATCTGCTGGTGCCCAGGATGCTGTAAGCAATTTATATCAGGATTTCGGTTATCTCTTCTCACGTCTTACCCCTGTTGAGGCAAAGGTCGATCATGATTCAATTGACCTCGAAATAAGAATCTACGAAGGAGACCAGGCTTATCTGAATAATGTTCTTATAAGTGGAAATACAAGAACAAATGAACATATAGCCCGTCGTGAACTCTACACTTTACCGGGAGATCTATTCAGCAAAAGTAAAATTATACGATCTATCAGGCAGCTGGGAGTACTTGGACATTTTGATCCTGAAAAAATTAATCCTACACCACTTCCTGATATTACAAACGGGACTGTTGATCTTCTGTATAAACTTGAAGAAAAAGCAGATGATCAGTTTGAAATATCCGGAGGCTGGGGAGCAGGAATGCTGGTAGGTACTATTGGAGTCCGGTTCAATAACTTTGCAATGCGTAACTTCTTTAAGCTGAAAGATTGGCATCCGTATCCTTCGGGTGACGGACAATCAATAAGCTTAAGAGCACAATCCAATGGCCGGATATATTCGTCATATAATATTTCATTTGTTGAGCCATGGCTTGGTGGTAAAAATCCGAATACTTTTTCAGTTTCACTTTACAGGTCCATAATGACAAATGGGAAAAAGGTAGGAGAGGACGGACGTCAATCTATGATTATTGATGGCGTATCAGTGGGTTTAGGGAAGAGACTTTCCTGGCCCGACGACTATTTCTCGCTATATGGGGAATTAAATTATCAGAGGTACAATCTGAATAACTATACTGTTTACGCTTTCCTGTTCGATAACGGGAATTCCAACCTTTTTAGCTTAACAACAAAACTAATGAGGTTTTCAACAGGTCCAAACCTGATTTATCCTGAAACCGGCTCTTCATTTACTCTCTCTCTTCAGGCAACCCCGCCCTACTCTCTGATAAGCGGACAGAAAATGAAAGGAGTCACCGATCAGGAGAAATACAGGTGGATCGAATTCCATAAATGGACGTTTAAGGCAGATTACTATTACCCACTGACGAAGAACAATAAAATGGTTCTTTATACCCGGTTTAACTTTGGATACCTGGGATATTATAATAAAGATATCGGCCCGTCTCCTTTCGAAAACTTTTCGGTTGGAGGAGATGGGATGACGGGTTATAGTTTCTATGGCCGTGAAATGATAAAATTAAGGGGTTACGGTTCGGGCAGTAACGGAGCAGGAGCTCTTACCCCGGTCGATCAGAAGGGCATACCGGCGGGTAACGTCTATTCGAAATTAACACTTGAATTACGATACCCTGTATCTCTTAATCCTCAGGCCACAATATATGTTCTCACTTTTCTTGAAGCAGGGAAAGCGTGGTATCAGCTAAAGGATTATAATCCATTCAAAATGAACCGGTCAGCGGGTATAGGTGTAAGGGCAAATCTTCCGATGTTCGGACTACTGGGCGTCGATTGGGGCTATGGTTTTGATCCGGTTAATACTTCTATTTATCCAAATGGTAATCATTCACAGTTCCAGTTTACTATCGGACAAGAATTTTAATAATGAAATAAATCTTAACTGTTATGAAGAAAATAGGTGCATTCATTGGATTAATTATTCTGACTTCAGCTATGGCAGTTGCTCAGAAATATGCTTTTGTCGATTCTGAATATATACGAAAAAACATTCCGGCTTTCACCACAGCCCAGGATCAGCTTGATAAGCTCTCTAAACAATGGGAAAAGGAAGTCGCAGACGGATATGCCGTTGTTGAACAGATGTATAAATCTTATCAGAATGAATCTGTTCTCCTTTCCCAGGAAATGAAAACAAAAAGGGAAGAAGCTATTGTTGCCAAGGAAAAAGAAATGAAAGACCTTCAAAATAAATACTTTGGTGTTGAAGGAGATCTTTTTAAAAAAAGAGAAGAGCTCGTTAAACCAATCCAGGATGAAATTCTAAAGGCTATAAAAGAAGTTGCTGTTGACGGTAGCTATGCAGTCATCTTTGACACTGCCGCTGGCGGAAATATCTTATTTGCCAATCCGAAATTTGACATCAGCGATCAGGTTCTTGAAAAATTAGGTTATAAAAATTAATTAATTACTTTTGCTAAATCGTTTAATAAAATTATTTAAAATGAAAAGATTTGTAAGTATAGCGGTGTTGATAGTTGTTATTGCTTTTGCAGGGAAAAATGCAATGGCTCAGAATTTTAAGTTTGGTCATATAAACAGTGATGAACTTATACAAGCTATGCCGGAATATGACTCAGCCACCGTTAAACTCGAAAAATTCCGTAAGGAACTGGTCAATGCTCTGGAATTAATGTCAGTTGAATTAAACAATAAGAATGAAGCATATCAAAAAGATTCAAAAAATCTTAGTGATATCGTAAAACAGACAAAAGAGCAGGAATTAATAGATATGAATAAAAGAATTCAGGATTTCCAGGCTAATGCTCAGACACAGCTTCAGAATAAACAGACTGAGGTATTTCAACCTATCTACGCCAAAGTTGACAAAGCAATAAAAGATGTTGGTAAAGAAAACAGTTTCTTTTACGTATTCGATGTTGCTAAAGGAGCTCTTCTATATTTTGATGAAACAAAGAGTGTTAATGTAATGCCCCTTGTTAAAACGAAGCTTGGATTAAAATAATTATTAAATTATTATACATTTGACCATTCTCCATCTGGAGGATGGTCATTTTTTTAATTATATTTTAAAGTGAAAGAACAACCAATAGGAATCTTTGATTCCGGAGTAGGCGGATTAACTGTAGCTCATGCTATTAAACAGATTCTACCGGGAGAGAGTCTGATTTATTTCGGAGACACTGCTCATCTTCCATATGGAGACAAATCGGCTGAATCTATCAGAAATTACTCTCAGCGAATAACTGAATTCCTGCTGGAACACGATTCAAAAGTCATAGTAATTGCTTGTAATTCGGCGTCTGCATCAGCATTTGATTCACTGAAGGGAAAATTTGGAAAGAAAACAATACTTATCAATGTTATTGATCCCGTTGTAGATTACTTAAGTACACGAAATTTTAATAAGATAGGTGTTATTGGTACAAAACGGACAATCAGCTCCGGTACTTATGAACTGAAAATAAAAGAAAAATCTCCCTCAACCCGGGTTATCTCAATGGCTACGCCGTTGCTTGTTCCTATGATTGAGGAGGGATTCATTTTTGACGATATAAGCAATGCAATTATCAGAACTTATCTGTCGAGTGAATCACTCGCAGGAATTCAGGCTTTAATACTGGGATGTACACATTATCCCATTATAAAAAATCAGATAAGCAAATTTTTTAATTTTAATGTTGAAGTCGTTGATTCCGCACGAGTAGTATCAATGATACTGAGACAAACTCTGGAAAAAAACAATCTGCTAAATGATTCAGGAAAAGTAAAAGATCAGTTCTTCATTTCGGATTACACAACCTATTTTGAAAAAATAGCAGGGATGTTCTTCGAAGGCGAGATAAACCTGAAAAAAGCAGATATCTGGGGCTGAAAAAATGTATTATGTATTATAGGCGATAGGTGATGTTCTGGCACAGGGCACAGTGCTCAGAGCTCAGTGGAATTCACTTCGTGTAACTTCGTCCAAACACCGCGTTACTCCATGGTTTAAAATGTACATGTTTCATTGGCAAGTGTCGATGTATTGACTCTTATCACTGAGCCTTGCGCTCTGTGCCCTTTACGCCTTTACGCCGTTATGCCTTTACGCCGTAATACCGTTTTATTCAAACATGATCAATATCATACTCAAAACTCTTTTTTTATATGATTTTCAATCTTTAAAAGTTAATTTTGTACATTATTTGCAGTTAGTTAGCTTATTTTTCAGGCTAAAATGAAATAAAAGAAGATAATTATGGGTAAAAAATCAGAAGTCATCGAACGGGAAGAAGTGGTTATTCGTTTTTCAGGAGATTCGGGTGATGGTATGCAACTGACAGGAACTCTGTTCTCAGATACGGCCGCCTTGTTCGGTAATGATTTATCAACTTTCCCTGATTATCCTGCCGAGATCAGAGCGCCTCAGGGTACCGTGGGAGGGGTTTCAGGTTTCCAGGTGCATCTTGGTCATTCAAAAATTAATACTCCAGGCGATTTTTCCGATGTGTTGGTTGCTATGAATCCTGCAGCTATTAAAGCAAATGCTAAATGGATCAAACCGGGCGGGACAATTATTTACGATGAAGGAAATTTTACCGAAAAAAATATTGAGAAAGCCGGTTATCTGAAAGATCCGATATCTGAAGAAAATCTGGAGAATTATAATGTGATAGCAGCTCCCATTTCTTCCATGGTAAAAGAAGCCCTTAAGGACTTTGGACTTGATCCGAAATCTGTTCTGAGAACAAAAAACATGTTTGCATTGGGAATGGTGTACTGGCTTTTTGACCGTCAGCTTAAGTATACGGAAGATTATTTTGAGAAAAAGTTTAAGAATAAACCTGGCATGGCTGAAGCAAATAAGGTTGCTTTAAGAGCAGGTTATTATTATGCTGAGACTATAGAGGCACTGACTCCTACTTATAAAATTCTTCCTGCTGAGATAGCAAAAGGTACGTATCGTAATATTAATGGAAATTCAGCGACCGCATGGGGTTTTATGGCTGCAGCAGAAAAAGCCGGGCTGGATCTTTTCATCGGATCATATCCTATCACCCCGGCAACAGGAATACTGGAAGAGCTGGCCGCCCGTAAAGATCTGGGTGTTAAGAGTTTTCAGGCTGAGGATGAAATAGCCGGTATTTGCACTTCTCTTGGTGCAAGTTTTGCCGGACATCTCGCTGTCACTTCGACTTCCGGACCGGGTCTGGCCCTTAAATCAGAAGCTATCGGTCTTGCTGTAATGGCGGAACTTCCAATTGTGATTATTAACGTACAAAGAGGAGGTCCCTCTACAGGTCTTCCAACCAAGACGGAACAGACTGACCTTATGCAGGCTCTCTATGGCCGCAATGGTGAATGCCCAGTTGTTGTTATTGCATCAAGTACGCCATCGGATTGTTTCCATTTTGCTTTTGAAGCCGCCAGAATTGCATTGGAGCATATGACTCCCGTTTTGCTCCTTTCAGACAGTTATCTTGCCAATGGAACAGAACCCTGGCGTATACCGGAAATGAAAGAGCTTCCAAAAATTAAACCCCCGTTCGCTGATAAGTCAGAAATTCCTTTTTTACCGTATAAGCGCGATGATGACAAACTCGCCCGGAAATGGGCAATCCCTGGAATACCAGGTTTGGAACACAGGATCGGAGGTCTGGAGAAAACAGTTAAAGGAACGGTTTCATATGTTCCTGAAAATCATGAAGAAATGGTAAAGCTGAGAGCTGAGAAAGTTGCACGTGTTGTGCACGAAATACCAAGTCTTGAAGTTTATGGCGCCAAAACCGGAGATTTACTCGTTGTAGGTTGGGGAGGATCTTATGGATATCTGATTACAGCTGTCCGTGAATTACAGGAAGAAGGACACAAAGTAAGCCTGGTGAATTTCAACTATATAAATCCGATGCCATGGAATGTAAAGGCCGTTTTCAGCAAATTCAAAAAGATTGTTGTATGCGAATTAAACATGGGACAATTTGCTGATTATTTGCGCATAAAACATCAGGAGTTTAAATACGAACAATTAAATAAGATTCAGGGTCTCCCGTTTACTGTGAACGATATTAAGGAAAAATGCATCAAATTGCTGGAGGGTAAATAAAATGACAGAAACAACAGTTTTTAAATATACCGCAAAAGATTTTAAAAGTGATCAGGAAGTAAGATGGTGTCCGGGCTGTGGTGATCATGCCGTTCTGAGTTCTGTTCAGAGAGCTCTCGCTGAACTGAATATTTCTAAAGAGAAATTTGCTTTTATTTCAGGAATAGGTTGTTCATCACGGTTTCCGTATTACATGGATACTTATGGTTTTCATAGTATACATGGACGTGCAACAGCAATTGCCTCAGGGGTAAAGACTGCTAATCCCGAATTATCAGTTTGGCAGATTACAGGTGATGGAGATGCTCTGGCGATTGGAGGTAATCACTTTATTCATGCCATAAGGCGTAATATTGATATCAATATTATTCTGTTCAATAATGAAATCTACGGCCTTACGAAAGGTCAGTATTCCCCCACTTCAAATAAAGGTCTTGTAACAAAAACATCTCCGTTTGGTACTGTTGAAGAACCATTTTCAGTCGGTGAACTTGTAATCGGAGCGAAGGGGAAATTTTTTGCGCGTACTATCGACACAAATATCAATCTGTCGACTCAGATTTACATTGAAGCTGCAAAACATAAGGGAACTTCAGTAATAGAAGTTCTTCAGAACTGCGTTATTTTTAATGATGGTATTCACGATACTATAGCCGAAAAAGAGGTAAGAGACGACAGAACTCTGATTCTGAAACATGGGCAGCCAATGATTTTTGGTAAAAATAATGACAAGGGCCTCATACTTGAAGGTTGCAGAAAGCTTAAAGCTGTGAAGATCGGCGAGAATGGAATTACTGAAAAGAACATCCTCATTCACGATGCCAATGAACCAAATCCCGGAATCCAGTATATGCTGGCTAATATGAAATATCCTGAATATCCTGTAGCTCTGGGAGTTATTAGATCGGTTGAAGGGCCTACCTATGAGATGTCAGTGAAAGAACAGATTGAAGGAGTTAAAAAGACTTCTAAAATCAAGTGCATGGATGACCTTCTGAAGAGTGGTTCAACCTGGAGCGTAGGATAGTCCCTTTTAAAACCTGTTTCAAACAGGTATTGTGCCAATGGATGAAATGACTCAAAATAGTCCGGAATATAACCGCTTGCTGCATGATCAACGTGAACGGTTAAAGGAGCTGGCATGCATAAACAGTACTACATCTATTCTGAAAGAGTTCAAACCCCTTGAAGAATCAATACAGCAAATAGTGCTTCTTCTTCCGGCCGCCTGGCAGTATCCTGAATACACGGTTGCACGTATAAGATTCATGAGGAAGGATTTTGAGTCTGTAGATTTCAGGGAAACAAACTGGAAAATGATTCAGGAATTCATCACCATTGATGATGAAAAAGGAACAATTGAGATTTATTATACAACTGAATTTAATAATGAAAACGAAGGTCCTTTTTTAAAAGAGGAACGGGATCTCATTCAGAATATAGCAAGTCTGTTGACCGGATATATTAACAGTTATAAAGCGAGAGATATTATCAGACTGTCGCAGCTTGTTCAAAAAGAAGAGGAAGATATAAAAGATGTCTCAAGCAGGAAGCTTCTCCAGAAATTTCTTGATCGTCATAATGCCGAAAGAGATGTCTTTCACGACCTTCAGCCATTCAAAGTAAAAGAGATACTTCTTGTTGCCAATCTGTACGATGCATACTCAATAGAAGGGGAAGGACGGTTTTCGGACCATATGCTGGGAGAATATTATCAGTTGAGTCTGACATCAATACCCAGGGTTACCGGAGTCTCTGGCGAGGACGAAGCATTTGCCAGGTTGAAAGCCCGTCATTACGATATGATCATAATAATGATCGGGGTTGATAAAGAGATCCCTATGATTCTCTGTAAAAAGATCAAGGAAAAGTATCCGTACATTCCTACATTCCTCCTGCTTAATAACCCTGGTGATGTATCCTTTGTAAAAAAACAGAAATCTATCGGAATACCTTTTGACAACTATTTTGTGTGGACCGGTGAATCGAAAGTTTTCTTTGCAATGGTAAAGCTCCTCGAAGATAAGGTAAACGTGGAGAATGATACTAAAAAAGGACTGACCAGAGTAATATTGCTGATTGAAGATTCTGCATCATACTATTCAAGTTATTTGCCAATGCTTTATACCCTGGTTATGGAGCAGACCAGAAACCTCATAGAGGATGTTTCAACCGATGAATTATACAAAGTGCTTAAACTCAGGGCACGACCAAAGATCCTTCTTGCGTCGGATTATGAAGATTCAATCACAATTTACAACAAATACAAGGATAGCCTTTTGTGTGTCATTTCAGATATGAGGTTCCCTAAGAATGGTGTTATGAATGATATGGCCGGATTCGAGCTTATCAAACATATTAAAAAAGATTTTCCAAACCTTCCATCTGTCCTGCAGTCATCAGATCCGGAGAATGCAAAGTTTGCACATTCTTTGAAATCGAATTTTATAAATAAAAATTCTGAAAGCCTTCTTCAGGATCTCAAATCGTTTATAAATTATTACCTGGGATTTGGACATTTTGTTTACAGGGATACAAAAGGCCGTCAGATAGCCGTAGCCAAATCAATGAAAGAATTTGAGGCATATCTTCAGACTGTGCCGGAAGATTCTCTCGTTTACCACTCAATGAAAAATCATTTTTCGCTCTGGCTGATGGCAAGAGGAGAAGTGAAAATCGCAAAAATGATTAATCCGATAGCTGTATCGGACTTCAATAGCCTCAAAGAACTCCGGGAATTCCTCATCGATATCATAAGGAAACGTCGGAGAGAAATGAACAAGGGTAAAGTTGTAAATTTTGAAGAATCTGCGGTAATTGATGAGACAAACATTGTAAGCCTTTCAGGCGGTTCTCTTGGAGGAAAAGGCCGTGGCCTTGCATTTGTCAATACACTCATTTATAGTTTTGAACTCGGCCGCTTACTCCCGGGAATAAATATCAAGACACCTGTGACTGCAATTATCGGGACGGATGAATTTGATATGTTCATGGAAAGAAATCATCTGTGGGATAAAGTGAAATCAGAAAAGGACTATGTCACTCTTCAGAAATATTTCCTTGAAGGCAGTCTGAGCTATACTCTGGAAAAAGAGCTCAGGATATTTATCCGGCTCATAAATAAACCATTAGCAGTACGTTCATCCAGTCTGTTTGAAGATTCAATGAGTCAGCCATTCTCAGGCATTTTTGGAACTTATCTTCTTCCGAATAATCATTCGGAACCTGAGATTCGCCTGAAGCAATTATCTGAAGCTATCAAACTCGTCTTCTCGTCTATATACTCGCGGAATGCCCGCACCTATTTTGAGGCTATTAATTATAAGGTTGAACAGGAAAAGATGGCCGTGGTCATACAGGAAGTTGTAGGCAATCGGTTTGAAGATGCATTTTACCCGCATATTAGCGGAACTGCTCAGTCATTCAATTTTTATCCGGTATCTCATATGAAACCCCCCGATGGATTTGCGGTAATGGCAGTTGGCCTGGGACACTATGTTGTTGAGGGAGAAAGGGCATTCCGGTTCTCACCTGCTTATCCTTCACTTGATATTATTTCACATAAAGATCTTTATAAAAATTCACAGGTTATGTTCTATGCTGTTGATATGGCTAAAAGAGAACTCAACCTTCTGGAAGGTGAAAATGCCGGGCTCGTGACTCTCGATATCTCTCATGCAGAAAAGCACGGAACGCTTAAACATTCAGCCTCAGTTCTGAATATGGATAACGATACAATTATCCCGGGACTGGATGCAGCAGGTCCTCGGGTAATAAATTTTGCTGATATCCTGAAGTATGATTATATTCCCCTTGCTTCTACACTCAGGGTAGTACTCGATGTTGTAACGGAAGCCTTTGGTACACCAGTTGAAATCGAATTTGCTGTTGACCTTACAAAAGATAAAGACGGAAATGCTTCATTCTATTTACTTCAAATAAAACCTCTTGTGGGAAACGGAGCAGGATACTCAATTGATGCAGACAGTATTAACAACGAAAATACCATTCTCATTACCAAAAAGAGCATGGGTAACGGTGTCATTGATGATATAACAGATTTCATCTATCTGATTCCTGAAAAATTCAACAACAAACTGACAAATGAAATGGCTGAGGAAATTGATGCGATGAATGAAAAGATGCTTCAGGAAAATCGCAAATATGTACTTCTGGGTCCAGGAAGATGGGGAACAAGAGACAGGTTCCTGGGGATACCTGTTGTATGGCCTCAGATCTCGAATGCAAAAATTATCGTTGAAGTTGGACTCCCTGATTTCCACGTGGATGCATCACTTGGCTCACATTTCTTTCATAATGTCACTTCAATGAACGTGGGATATTTTTCAATTAACCATGAATCAAATGACGGATCCATCATGTGGGACAAACTTAAGGATCAGAAGATTATTGAAGACGGTAAATTCTTCCGGCATATAAGGTTCAAAAAGCCTTTGCTTATACGGATGGATGGGAAAAAAGGCATGGCAGTAATCTCATTGAATAATTAATAAAAGCAGTATGAACATTATTGAGGGAATTCTTGATCTGCAACAGTATGATTTTACCGATACTTCCTTCGACCTCCTGATGCAGAGGCGAATTCATCGTGTTCTTGTGATATGCAGTAATTATGATAACTACATGCTTGAAGAGGATGGCAGGATTGATGAACAGATTTTCAATGAATATGCCTCTTTAAACCTGCGATATCCGCCTACTTTTGTTCAGACTGATAATGCTGAAGATGCTTTCAGAATTCTTCAGGAAGGGAATATTGATCTGGTTATCTCAATGTTGAGCCTTAAGGGGACTGATGTATTTGCACTTGCAAAAAAAATCAAAACAAAATATGAAAACATACCAATAGTTGTACTTACCTATTTTTCAAGGGAGGTATCTCTGCGGCTTGAGGGAGAGGATCTGAGTGCAATCGATTATGTGTTTTGCTGGCTCGGCGACGCCTCTCTTATACTGGCTATCATTAAACTTATAGAAGACAAGATGAACGCCGATTACGATATAGAACATATTGGTGTTCAAGCGATCATCCTGGTTGAAAACTCCATCAGGTATATTTCATCTTATCTTCCTAATATATACAGGATTATATTATTGCAATCACTTGATTTTCAGCGAGAGGCTCTGAATGAACATCAAAGGATGCTCAAAATGAGAGGAAGGCCAAAAATACTCCTTGCGAATAATTACAATGATGCGCTAAGTCTTTATAAGAAATATAAGTACAACGTACTGGGCGTTATATCTGATATAAGTTACAAAAGAGATAACATTACTGATGAGAGTGCAGGTATTGAGCTTTGTAAAGCCGTTATGGCAGACGACGACAAAGTGCCCTTCCTGATACAATCATCAAGTACAACGCATAAGAAAGCAGCTGAAGAACTCGGAGCAGGTTTCATAAATAAGTACTCCAAATCTTTGTCCCTAGAACTCAGGAACTTTATTATTCAGTATCTAGCATTCGGACCATTTGTATTCAGAAATCCTGTAACTCTCGAACCAATTGCCATTGCAACAGATCTTCAGAGTCTTCAGCAGAAACTCCTTACGATCCCCGATAATACTCTTGAATATCATGCTACCCGTAACCATTTTTCGAAATGGTTAAACGCAAGAGCTCTGTTTCCTGTTGCCCAGATGTTTAAATATATCAGGAAAGAGGATTTTGAAACAATGGACGAGATGAGGCGTTTTCTATATGTCGCAATTTCGAGCTTCAGACTTGGAAAGGGCAGGGGAGTGATAGCAAAATTTGACAAAACCAGCTTTGATGAATATCAGATATTTTCACGTATAGGTGAAGGATCAATCGGAGGAAAAGCCAGGGGTCTGGCTTTTATAAACAGTATAATTAAAAACAACAAACTGTTTAACAGATTTCCTGATGTTCTTATTACTATCCCCCGAACAGTCGTTTTAAGTACGGATATTTTTGATGAGTTTATGGATCAGAACAATCTGTATTCAATCGCACTGTCTGATCTGACTGATGATGAGATACTAAACAGGTTTATTAATGCTGAACTGCCAGGACATGTTTACCAGGATTTCTACGCCTTCCTCGAAGTCTCAAGAAACTATCCGATAGCAGTGCGTTCATCGAGTAAATTAGAAGATTCTCACTATCAGCCTTTTGCCGGGATATATTCAACCTATATGATTCCTCGGCTTTCCGATAACAAGCTTATGGTTAAGATGTTGTCTGACGCCATAAAAGAAGTTTATGCTTCAGTATATTACAAGGCCAGTAAGGCATATATGACCGCTACGGCTAATGTTATAGATGAAGAAAAGATGGGAATTATATTACAGGAAGTGTGCGGCAGCAGGCATGGAGAAATATATTATCCCACATTATCTGGCGTAGCGCGATCAATAAATTACTATCCTATAGGGTCGGAAAAGGCTGAAGATGGTATTGTTAATATTGCGTTCGGTCTGGGAAAGCTTATTGTTGAGGGCGGTATGTCGCTGAGATTTTCACCGAAATATCCAAAAAAAATACTTCAGCTTTCATCTCCTGATGCTGCTCTGAGAGATTCGCAGAAAGAATTTTGTGCACTCGATCTGAATATCAATAGTTTTATTCCTTCAACTGATGACGGGATTAATATACTCAGGATTGATATCAAAAACATTGAAAATGAAGCTGCACTGAAATATGTCGCTTCAACTTACGACAGGAACAATAATGTTTTGCGCGACGGGATAAATTACCCGGGGAAACGGGTAATAACCTTTTCTAACATTCTTCAACATAAAACATTCCCGATTGCTGAAATATTAAGTACGCTTCTGGAAATTGGCCAACAGGAAATGAATAATCCGATTGAAATTGAATTTGCTGCCAACCTGGAAACGCCTCCTGGAAATCCGAAAATATTTAATTTTCTGCAGGTAAGGCCTATAGTTCATACCGAAGAAGCTCATAACATAAATCTGGATCATGTAAAGAAAGAACAGACAATAGTATTTTCTGAATCGGCCCTTGGAAATGGACTCTTTAAAGGAATAAACGATCTGGTTTATATTAAACCGGAATCATTTAATGCCTCAAATAATAAAAATGTCGCATTGGAAATTGAAAAGATTAACTCTTTGTTTGTAAAGCAGGGGAAAGGGTATGTGCTAATTGGTCCCGGAAGGTGGGGCTCCACTGATCCCTGGCTCGGAATACCTGTTAAATGGCACCAGATTTCTGCTGCCAGGATTATTATTGAATCTGGATTGAAGAACTACAGGATAGATCCGAGTCAGGGTACGCATTTTTTTCAGAATCTAACCTCTTTCAGGGTAGGGTATTTTACAATTAATCCCTATATAAACGAAGGTTATTACGATGTTGAGTATCTGAATAAACTTAATGTAATTTACGAGGACCGATATATCAGACATGTAAGGTTTGATAGCCCTCTGGAAATAATGATAGACGGCAAATCACACCATGGAGTTATTCTGAAACCAATATAAGGAACGGTCGTCTATGTAAGGAACGGTCGCGACCGTTCCCTACATTATTAGATGGTGAATGATGCACTTTCGGTAACAACATCTCTGCTTATTTTTTTAATCAATCCCGATAACACGTTTCCGGGACCAACCTCAATAAACGAAGTTGCTCCTCCTGCAATCATGTTAAGAATGCATTGTGTCCATCTTACAGGTGATGTAAGCTGCGAAACAAGGTTTAACTTAATAATTGCAGGGTCTGTGGAAGGCAGGGCATTTACATTTTGATAAACCGGACAGTTTGGTATGTTAAATGTTGTGTTTTCTATGGCTTCTTCAAGTTCATGTCGGGCAGGTTCCATAAGAGGAGAGTGGAAGGCACCTCCGACTGAAAGTTTTAGAGCTCTTTTAGCTCCTTTTTCCTGCAGTATCGTAATAGCTTTGTCAATGCCCTCGTTTGAACCGGAGATAACAACCTGACCTGGGCTGTTATAATTTGCCGGAACAACAACCTCATTTATTGATTTACAAACTTCCTCGATAATATTATCGTCCAGCCCAAGGATTGCAGCCATTGTAGAAGGTGTTTTCTCACAGGCTTTCTGCATTGCAAGCGCTCTTTTTGAAACAAGATGTAATCCATCTTCAAATGTAAGCGTCTTATTTGCCACAAGAGCTGAAAATTCACCCAGAGAATGTCCGGCTACCATATCGGGTCTGAATGAATTGCCAAGTATTGCAGCCAGGACCGTAGAATGAAGAAAAATAGCAGGTTGTGTTACTCTGGTTTGTTTTAGGTCCTCATCAGTTCCTGAAAACATAAGATCAGTTATACGGAAGCCAAGAATGGAATTCGCATTTTCAAATAAGCCCTTTGCCTTTTCAGATTTATCATACAAATCCTTACCCATTCCAATAAATTGAGCTCCCTGGCCAGGGAATACGTATGCTTTCATATTCGCTTATTTTTTGTTTAATATTATTTTATCCGCGGAGTGCAAAAATAGAAAAAATTGTCAAATCGAATGAATCTTATTTTCCCGCAGATATCGCAGATCAGCGAAAATCTGCGACATCTGCGGGACATTAGAATTAATGAAGTCTGGAACCAATAAGGTGAATAAATTCTTCACGGGTATTCAGTTTCTCAAGAAAAATTCCTGTGAAAGCTGAGGTGGTTGTTACAGAATTTTGTTTCTGTATTCCCCTCATCTGCATACACAAATGTTGTGCCTCAATTACAACAGCAACACCTGCAGGACTAAGACAGTCCTGAATACAATTCCTTATCTGAGTGGTAAGTCTCTCCTGTACCTGGAGTCTTCTGCTGAAAGCTTCGACAACGCGTGCTATTTTACTCAGCCCAGTAATGTACCCGTCGGGTATATAAGCAACATGCGCTTTTCCGAAAAACGGAAGCATATGATGTTCACACATTGAATAGAGATCAATATCTTTTACCAATACCATTTGTTTATAATCTTCTTTAAACTTGGCCGAGTTAATAATGTTACAAGGATTCTGCTGATATCCGTTCGTCAGAAAATAGAGGGATTTGGCAACCCTTACAGGAGTTCCTTTAAGTCCTTCGCGTTCCGGATCTTCTCCAATGAGATTTAAAACTTGATAGTAGAGTGATGATAATTCGTCAAGTTTTTCCTTATCCCAGGTCTCAACTTTATTATATCCGTTGAGCAAAATGCCGGTACCGTTATTGATTGATTCGATCTTTTTCACCATAATATTCTATAGAATTATTTTCTGTTTCTTCAATTTTAACACAATAGAGACTGGCACCTTCCTTCTCGATAATCGGGCTGAGTTCATTCCAGATAGCTATTGCAAGGTTTTCAGTTGTTGCAATCTTCCCTTTCATAAAATCAACTTCAAGATTAATGTTTTTATGGTCGACCTTATTTATTACACTGTCAAGGATTATTTGCTTCAGAATATTAATATTCATAATAAATCCGAGTTCCTCCGACGGTTCTCCCTTGATAGTCACCCATAATATATAATTGTGTCCGTGCCAGTTTGGATTAGAGCATTTTCCAAATACTCTTAAGTTGTCCTCATCAGACCATTCCTTCCTGAACATCCTGTGGGCAGCACAGAATCTCTCTCGTCGAGTCAGGTATATCATACATTGTTATATTACAATGCAATATTAACCAATAAATTTGATCTTTATAAATCATAAAAGCGATATATTTACTCATGCTTCAATCTAAATAGAACCTCAGATAACATGTCATTCAAAATATTGTATGTAACTGCAACCGCCGCTGAAGCCATTGCTCTTAAAAGAATCATTGAATTAAAGCCCGCTACCGGGAATAATTTTGAGATACTGTCTCTTGTAACAGGAGTCGGATCAGTTGCAACTGCCTGGGCAATGAAAAACTGGTTTGCAGTTAATGGGAAACCCGATCTGGCAATCAATGGTGGAATTGCCGGAAGTTATACTGAAGAACTTATCCCGGGTGATGTAGTAATGACTTACACCGACTGTTTTGCAGATGCCGGCATAGAAGACAACGGAAATTATTTTACACTTTTTGAAGCAGGCTTGGCAAATGCAAACGAATTCCCGTATAAGGATGGTCGTTTATATTCAGATCCTGTATACTTTAATAAATTGAAGGATATTATTAAACCTGTAAAAGCAATAACTCTTAATACTGCTACCGGCTCGGAAATATCGAGAGCTAAATGGATGAAAAAATTTAATCCTGACATTGAGACTTTGGAAGGCGCAACTTTTTTCTATATTTGCACACTTGAAGAAATTCCTTTTTTGGCCATAAGGGCTATCTCGAACAAGGTTGAACCACGAAATAAAAACAACTGGAACATTTCTCTTGCCCTTAATAATCTGTCAGGAAAGCTTATAGAGATACTTTTAACACTGGGATGAATATATGAGATTAAGTTTGGGTTTTTCGCCATGTCCGAATGATACATTTATTTTTGATGCGATGGTGCATGGAAGAATTGATACGGAAGGACTGGAATTTGATTATTTTCTCACAGATGTTGAAGAATTAAACAGGAAGGCTTTGTCTTCCGATGTTGATATTACAAAGATAAGCTATCATGCTTATGCTTATGTTTCACAAAACTATCTGATTCTCGATGCAGGGAGTGCCCTTGGGCACAGAAACGGACCACTTCTTATAAGTAAACGCAAGTTAGAAATTTCTGATCTGCCAGGTCTGAAAATAGCAATTCCCGGTAAGTATACTACTGCAAATCTTCTTTTTAGTATAGCCTGGCCGGAAATCGTCAATAAAAAAGAATACATTTTTTCGAAAATAGAAGATGCCATCCTTGAAGATGAAGTTGATGCCGGACTTATAATCCACGAAAACAGATTTACATATTATAAAAGAGGCCTTCAAAAATTAGCCGATATGGGTGAATACTGGGAATCACTTACTGGTCTTCCCGTACCGCTTGGGGCAATTGTTATAAATAGAAATATTCCTGATGATATTGCTCTGAAGGTTAACAGGGTAGTGCGAAGAAGTCTTGAATACGCTTACAAAGATTCGTTTGCTTCTTACGATTTTGTCTTCGGAAATGCCAGGGAGATGGATAGTACAATTATGAATAACCACATCAAATTATTCGTGAATGAATTTACACTTAACCTCGGAAGCAAAGGCAGAGAAGCTATAGTTGAACTATTCCGGTATGCTGTAGAGAAAGGTGTTATCGCGCGCGTTCCGGAAAGGATTTTCCTTACTTCCCTTTAAAAACCATGACGTTTAAAAATAGTAAATTTGAACATACATAAATGTTCATTGTTTTAAGTCTTGAAAGTATTAATTCAAATTATTAAAATCATGGCATTTGAACTCCCAAAACTACCGTACAAGTTAAACGCACTTGTTCCTTACATCAGTGAGGAGACGCTTGATTTCCACTATGGAAAACATCATCAGGCTTATGTTAATAACCTGAATGGACTTATCCCGGGAACCGAATTTGAAAAGGCTGATCTGGAGACTATTATCAAGAAGGCTGAAGGCGGCATCTTTAATAATGCAGCACAGGTATGGAATCATACGTTTTATTTTGAATCATTTGGTCATGATGGCAGAAGAGTTCCGAATGGTGACATCTCTGAAGCAATAAATGGTTCATTTGGTTCATTTGATTCATTCAAAGAGCAATTTAATAAAGCGGCTG
The DNA here is from genome assembly GCA_003141895.1 of Bacteroidales bacterium. Classification (GTDB taxonomy): domain Bacteria; phylum Bacteroidota; class Bacteroidia; order Bacteroidales; family VadinHA17; genus LD21. The sequence continues at coordinate 37,071 of PLNT01000025.1, forward strand.
CTTCATTATTCGGAGCAGGCTGGGCCTGGCTCGCAAAAAAAGAAGACGGCACTTTGCAGATCATGCAGGAATCAAATGCAGGAAACCCTCTACGCAAAGGACTTAAGCCTCTGGTAACCTGCGATGTCTGGGAGCATGCCTATTATATTGATTATAGGAATAAGCGGCCCGACTATATAAAATCCTTCTGGGAAATTCTTGATTGGGATATTATTTCAAAAAGATTTTAACGATTTTTGAAATATTAAGACTTACTTTTTAGGATTGATACCGTAAATAATCTTCAAACTAACTAATATTCAGCCAATGAACTTAAAGGAACTGGTATTGAAAAGCAGGTCATATCGTCGTTTTGATGAATCATTTAAGATTGATACTAAAACACTCGAAGCTTTAATTGAACTTGCACGATTATCACCAACCGGAGCGAATAAGCAACCTCTCAAGTTCTTGTATTTTAACACACCGGATGAGTGCAGCAGGATCTTTCCGTATATCGCCTGGGCAGGATATTTAACTGATTGGGCCGGACCGGAAAAAGGTGAGAGGCCTTCAGCATATATTTTAATTGCCGGTGATAAATCAATTTCTGATCTTTTTGGTGTTGATCATGGGATTGCTGCGCAGACTATTATGCTTGGAGCAGCAGAATCCGGGTTGGGCGGTTGCATCATCGGGTCAATTAAACGAACCGAATTAAGTAGTGAGCTTTCTTTCCCTGATAACTTCGATATACTATTGATACTGGCACTTGGAAAACCGGTTGAAAAAGTAATTATTGAGGATATCAAAGATTCTAATGTAAAATACTGGAGGGATAATAACAAAATTCACCACGTTCCGAAAAGGAGTCTCAAAGAGCTGATAATTAAGCTTAAATAGTGTAAATATCAATGAAACGCATTTTTCTGTTTATTGTTACATTTTATTTGATAGTTAATTCCTGCTTCTGCCAGCAAGAAATCACAAAACCTACAATCCTGTTTCATGGAATTATTATGGATGCCATTACAATGGTTCCAGTCTCAAATACGCAGATCCTGATCAATAATGCTTTTTCATATGTCAGCAATACTGACGGAACATTTGCATTTTATGTTTTGAGGAATGATACTGTACTGTTCAAACATCTGGGGTATAAAGCAACAGAGTGGTTGGTTTCGGACAGTCTTAAGGGCAGCGAGTTTAACGCGGGTATCTATATGCATACCGACACTGTGTCAATTGGTGAGGTTATAATTGTTCCCCACTTTACCAATCTCAGATCGGAAATAATGAATGCTCCCAGCAGAGTAACTCCTGAAATGGACAATGCCAGGTATAATGTTGCAATTTCAGGATACCAGGGACGAACCACACAGGGAAAACTGGGAGATCCGGCATCTAACTACAGTCTCCTGCGAAAAAGACAAAATATTGATGCTTATGAAAAAGGTGGTATTCCCTCTGATATGATTTCAGGAATAAATCCGTTTTTATTGATACCTGCAGCCTACCTTCTTTTTCATGGGTTACCTGAAAGACCTGCACCTATGGAAAAGAAATTAACCAACCAGGAAATCGAACAGATTAACGAGAAATATCTTGAATATATCCAGTTACAAGACCAGCCTAAATAGCGACTTTGGGCCCTTTAGGGGGACAGCCGCGCAGCGGCTGGGGGTGTGTTCTTTGTGGTTAAAAAAGCAATCAGAAGTTTATCCCTTATAGAATATTGCTTTAATAATATGAGAAGCCATTTTGGGATTTTCTTTCAAACGGCGGGTTGAATAACCAAACCACTGTTTACCAAAGGGCACATAAACTCTCATATTATGTTTTTCATTTACAATGCTTTCACGAAGTTTTGGAGTTACTCCATATAACATCTGGAATTCATACATGTTCTTCGGAATATTATATTTCCTGATAAGGTCATATGCACCTTCTATCAGAGGTTTGTCGTGAGTTGCAATACCAACAAATATTTTGTTGCTTAAAAGAAATTCAAGGTCTTCAAGATAATGCATGTTAACCTCCTCATATTTTTTAAATGCGATTGCCTCAGGTTCAACATAGATGCCTTTGCATAACCTGAAATTTAAAGGAATTTCAGGGGAGTTAAGATCAAGCATCGATTGCAGATCATTCAAAGTTCTTCTTAAATATGCCTGCATCACGAGACCTACGTTTTCCGGATATTCAGTTTTTAATTTACGGAATAAAGTAATCTCATCTTCAGTGCAGGGTGAGTCCTCCATATCAATCCTTATGAAACCACCATAAGAAGCCGCCTTTATTATTATTTCCCTGATATGATTATAACAGATATTCTTATCGATCAGTAATCCGAAGCTAGTTGGTTTCAGAGAAAAATGACCATCAATTTTGTTTTTATAAGTAATATCGATCAGATTCAGATATTCCTGCTTATTTGACTCGGCTTCATCAAGAGTTTTTATAAACTCTCCCAGAACATCGAGAGTTACTTTTATGTTTTTGCTGTTCAGATCTTTAGATGCACGCATTGCATCATCAATGTTTTCCCCTGATATATATGATCTTGAAAAGATCCATATAAATTTCTTCGGGAAATAAGGCAATATAGCCGCGATAAATTTGTTGAACATAATTTGATTTTTTATACTGAATAACTTAACTTTCTTTTTATCTGTTTCAAACCGCTAATTAAATAGATCCCAAATTATTTTTTAATGACCTTTGTCATTCAGAAAACATGAAAAAAGCATTATTTGCCTTACTTTAGAGAAAAATTTGCGGATTATGCAACCTTTCTTTTTAATAAAATGTCTTAGAATTGTCCTCTGTTTATGATGAGTGACCCCCAAATAATAGAGTTGTGTGCTAAGCATAACAGAAAGGCGCAACAGGAGTTATATGATAAGTATTCCCGTCTCCTGCTTGGTGTCTGTTTGAGGTATGCAACTGACAGGGCTGAGGCGGAGGATATTTTGCAGGATAGTTTTTTGAAGATATTTTATAGTATAAAAGATTTTACAGGTTCAGGTTCTTTCATAGGCTGGTTAAGAAAAGTTGCAGTAAATACTGCAATAACTCATTATCACAAAAATCTCAAATATAGATATCATATTGAGATTGAGGAATTTGTTTCAACTGAAACAGGTGTAACGAGTTTTGAAGAGGATTTTTTTACCTCTGATGAATTGTATATGGTACTTAATGAACTACCTCCCGGGTATAGAATGGTTTTCAACCTGTACGCCGTTGAAGGCTATAAACATAAAGAAATTGCTGAAATGCTGGGAATCGATACAAATACATCAAAATCACAGTATAGCAGAGCAAAAGCAGTAATAAGAGATAAACTTGAAAAGCTGGGAAAACTGAGAAATAGCTATTCTGAGAATAGCTGAAAAATAAAGGTGATTGAAAAAGAAAAAGACAAATATTACTATAAGGGAATTATTCAGAAAGAAGCTGGAGCTTGCTGAGGTTACGCCTGATATTGATCTGAACGCAAAAATAATGCAAAAAGCAGCCAGACAGGAATTTCTGCGTTTCAATCCGGGGAATTTTAATGTCTTTTACCTTGGAGGAATCGTTGTCGCCGGGATAACAACAGGTATGCTTCTTTTTTCGGGCTCCAATAATTTGAACAAATCAGTTGAATCCCCTGCGATATCTTCTACTGACAGTAATTATATTGAAATACAGGTTGAAAAACCTCTCAAAGAAAGTCCTGTTTTTTCAACAAAACCAGGAAAAGAATCAATCAATACTACTCATATCGTTAATTCTGTAGTTAAATTAAATCCGGAAACTCCAACCATCAAAGAACCGATGGAGAAAAATATTTCTGTTCCCTCAGTTTTACATAAATCTTTCGCTAAAAACAACATATTTAATCAGGATACAATTGATAAGAAATTACTGCAGAACAGTCTTAAATCTGAATCTTTTTTAGTCGATCCACAGGTTACAGCCGGATGTGCTCCTCTTAAGGTAAATTTTCACAATAATTTAAGCTCATATGACTCTTGCAGATGGACTTTTGGTGACGGAGGTTTTTCTACGCAAAGAGATGCAGATTGGATATTTGACGTAGAAGGTGAATACAGGATTGGTTTGCTGGTTTATAATCATAATGGTAAAATATTGACATCTGTTGCGACCGTAACAGTGTACCCCAGGCCAAAAGTGCATTTTGAAATCTCTCCCGAAAAAGCTGTTCTTCCTAACAATGAGATTAGGTTCCTGAACTATTCCTCAAATGCTGTCAGATTCAGATGGGATTTTGGGGATGGGTCGACATCAGACTTCTTCGAGCCTAACCATACCTATGCAAAAGTCAGTAATTACAACGTTCGTCTTACCGTATTTTCAGAATTTGGTTGTTCTGATTCTCTTACTGTTATGAACGCATTTTCAGGGTCGGACTACAAAATTGATTTTCCAAATGCTTTTATTCCGAATCAGCAGGGACCTTCCGGCGGATATTATTCATCTAAAAGTGATGAAGCGGCTCAGGTTTTTCATCCATCATTTTCAGGAGTATCTGACTATCAGTTAAAAATATTTAGTAAACTCGGAATACCGATTTTTGAAAGTAATGATGTAAATTTAGGTTGGGACGGATATAATAAAGATCAGTTATGTGAACCCGGTGTTTATATCTGGAAGGTCCGGGGCAAATTCAGGAACGGAGAACCCTTCGTAAAGATGGGCGACGTTACCCTTCTAAAAAACTAAATATAAATTGTTTCGGAAATACCCGAAAATGTTAAACTTCTTTCCTTTTTCGAATCAGATATTGCCCATTTTTCTTTCAACGATTTTTAAAATAAATCCAAGAAGACGAATCTTTTAGATATAAAATTCGTTAAATCATATTAGTTTTTAATTTCATTTGACTATTTTCGTCAGTATAAACCTAACGGGATCGATCTTGGTGAAGCGGATTATATATTTACTTGTACTGTCATTCATCACTTTTATAGATAGTTTTGGTCAGGATCCTACATTCTCCCAGTTTTATGCCAATGCTTTATATCTTTCGCCATCATTTGCCGGCGCAACTAATGAATACAGATTTGCATTAAACTACAGAAATCAATGGCCTGCAGTTCCCGGAGTCTTCAATACATACTCAATTTCGTTTGATAAAGCATTAACAAGTTTTAACTCTGGAATTGGTGTTCTTGCCACCTATGATGTTGCAGGATCAGGAAATCTTAGCACAACAAACATCGGACTTTTATATTCATATGATTTCAACGTTAATAAGGATTGGCATATCCGGCCAGGCGTTAACTTTAAATTCTACTATCTGGGTCTGGATATTGGTAAGCTTGTATTTAACAGTCAGATAACCGGGAGCGGAGTATCGCCATCGGTGACACCTCCTCCGTTTGATAATGTGGCTGATGTGGATTTTGCAACTTCAGCACTTGTTTATAATGAAAGTACCTGGGCCGGATTAACACTTGATCATCTGCTTAAGCCGAAAACTTCTTTTTATGGCGACGCATCAACTGTTCCAATTAAGTTAAATTTATATGGTGGAACCCAGATTTTGAAAAAAACAAGACTACGGGTAAAAATGCAGGAAGTAATGTCGGTAGCTATGAACTTCCAGAAGCAAGGCAAATTCTATCAAACCGATCTTGGTTTGTATTATTTTAAGAATCCTCTCATATTTGGCTTATGGTACAGGGGTATACCTCTTGTCACATCGCAGGCTGGCGATGCCATTATTGGTCTCATCGGAATAAAAACCGCACAACTCCATATCGGATATAGCTATGACTTTACAATATCAAACCTGATAAGTTCAACCGGAGGAGCTCATGAGATTTCCCTTGTATATGAATTCAATAACCTTTCACTGGGTCAATTGAAAAAACGAATAAAAGCAATTCCCTGCCCCGAATTCTAAACCCCCTCCCGCTTCATGGGATCCCCATAAAGTGGGATTAATTCAGCCTGAGTAAAAAACACCTGATTACTTACGATTGTTTACCCCCCTTTAGGAGGGATGGGGGTTTCTAATGTCCTTTACTCCGTAATTTTTTTATTGGGAGTGGTTCTCATATATTAATTTGTTTATATTTGCGCCTGACTAATATCTAAACAAATATTCTATTTGAAATGAAGAGACTATCTGTAATTCTGTATGTTGTTATGTTCCTGGCTATAGCAGGACTTTATTTTTTGCATTTTTCAGGAAATAGGCATGCAAAAAAGAATGAAACAACTGGTAATGCAATTTCATCTCCTGGGCAGGGAATTGCATATATAAATATAGATTCGGTTATTTTTAAGTTTGATATGTTTTTGGACCGCCGGAATGATCTCGTATCAAAACAGAAGAACGCTGAAGCAGAACTGAATACTAAAGGAGGTGAGTATCAAAAAGGAGCAAAGGATTATCAGGATAAGGTAAACAAGGGACTCATAACAAGGACTACCGCTGCACAGATGGAACAGGCTCTGGTTCAGCAGCAACAGGAACTTGTATCCTTGCGCGACAAACTCCAGCAAAATCTTGTCGAAGAAGAGCAGGTAATGAATCGTCAGGTTCTTGAGTATATTACAAAATTTCTTGAAGAAAACAGATCCGAGTATAACTATCAGTATATTCTTGGTAAGAGCTTTGGAAGCGTTGTTTTGTATGGAGACAATTCTCTTGATATAACTCAAAAATTGCTTGATGCTATTAACAAGAAATATAAAGGAGAAAAAAAATAATAATCTATGGGTTTTGCCTCGACCTATCTTGAAGAAAGGACTTTGTTCTCTCAGGAAATTAAAGAGGCACCTGATGATAATACAGGGATAATAGTAGTTGTACCGACATATAATGAGCCGGAAATAACCAGATTACTTGACTCTCTTTCCAAATGCGAGGAACCACTTTGTAAAGTGGAAGTGATTATCGTAATAAACGCTCCTGAAAATGCATCCGCGGAGAGCATTGAAAATAATAGTAAAGCATTTAATGATATTGAAAGCTGGAGGAAACAAAATGTAAATTGTTTCTTCCGGCTTTTTGCTTTTATTGTCGGGAATCATTCAATTAAAGGCTGGGGAGTCGGTTTGGCCCGAAAAACAGGAATGGATGAAGCTGTGCGACGGTTCAATAGCATCAACAGACCAGATGGAGTTATTCTTAATCTTGATGCAGATTGTATAGTTGATCAGAATTATTTTCTGTCCATAAATAATGAATGTCTGAACAGAAATGACCGGACAGCTTGTTCAATATATTTTGAACATTCTCTTTCAGGTAATATTTATCATGAAAAGATAATCAGATATATCACTCTCTATGAGCTTCACCTTCGATACTATTACCAGGGACTTGCTTACTCAGGATTCCCGTACGTTTTTCATACAATGGGATCAGCACTTGCTGTGAAAGCCATATCCTATGTAAAAGCCGGAGGAATGAATAGGCGACAGGCAGGAGAAGATTTCTATTTTATTCAGAAGCTTGTTCCAACCGGCGGGTATTTCAATTTAAATTCAACAACAGTATACCCATCCCCAAGGATTTCCTCAAGGGTTCCTTTCGGCACAGGAGCTTCAATTGGAAAAATGAATTTTGAGGGTAGTACAACGCTTCTATCTTATAATATCATGGCTTTCAAAGAGCTCCGGAAGTTTTTTAATTTAGCAGAAGTTTTCTTTGAGAGCCATGATTTAAAGGAATGCTATAATATGATTCCTGATGGGTTGAAATCTTTTATTGACGAGACTGAATTGACCGGAAAAATGACCGAGTTAAAAAATAATACTTCAGGATTATTGTCATTTAAAAAGAGGTTTTTCGGATGGTTTAATATGTTTAAAATTGTAAAGTACCTGAACTTCGTTCACAAAGATTTTTTTGAAAAGATACCTGTTGAAATTGCAGCATATGAATTACTGCAGGTAAAGGGAATTTCAATAGAATCAAAAAAACCTGTTGACTTGCTTCTTTATTACAGGAAACTGGAAAAGAACCCGCACCCCCTGCCGCTGCGCTCCCGATAGCTATCGGGATGTCCCCCTAAAGGGGGACTAATTCGGTTTCCATGATGAATTCATTGAATGACTGAGAATTAACCCCCCTTAAGGGGGGCAGGGGGGCCAAGAGTTGGATTTTTATTTATTGCTTCTTTTGTTTTTACGATCCTCTGAAGGAGTGAGAATAATATAAAGATCTTCATCGGGTTTCTTCATCCGGTACTGCTCCCGTGCAAATTTTTCAAGATTGTGGTTGTCAGTTTTTAATTCATGAAGCTTGCGTTTGTCTTCTTCTATACGTTTGATATAGTACTCCCTGTCAATCTTAAGTTTATGCAATTCTTTCATATCTTTGTATCTGGTTATCAGATTATTAGAATCCAGAAGAGAAACCCAGACAATAAATATGATGATCGTCAGGATATATTTATTCCGGAAGAAAGGAGGGATTTTGTCTTTAAAATCAAATCTGAGAACCATGACGCAAACCTACAATTTATTTTTTAACCTCCACTCATAAGATATATCATCTGCACATCATCTCCATCATGAATAAAAGTTGTGTCGTAATTCTCTTTTGAAACAAGGGTCCCATTTATCTTTATTATCCTCATCTTGAATGAAAACTTCTTTAGCAGGAGCATTTCTGATACACTGATTGTCTCCTGTATAAATTTTTCTTCCCTGTTATTTAATAAGATGTTCATTTCAATTACTTAATATTCATAAGAAGTTCGAGTACAACATTTGCCTGCATATTAGCAACAATTCCAACCCTTGGAGCAATAGGCGGAAGGTATTCTGATACTTCCGAACATTCATCTCCGCAGACATAAAGTGTATCGTCTATTTTTCTGCAGGTGATATCATTTGTCTTTCCCCAACCAGCCATTCCTGAACCTACAACGAGAGGAATGCCAGGCATATTTTGTTGTATAGTCTCGATGAGCATTTCTTTCATTTCCGCACTGTCAAATGCTTCAACAATTATATGACAACCGGAAAAGAATTCAACAATATTTGACCTGTTAATTTTTGTCTGATGGATAATAACTGATACGTTGGGATTTATTCTTGAAATATTTTCTTTCAGGGCAATAGTTTTTTTCTGACCTATCTGATCGGTGAAATAATATTGTCTGTTAAGATTAGGTTCCTCAATAATGTCAAAATCGGCGATGACAAGTGTCCCCACACCGCTTCGTGCAAGCGATACGGCACAGTTTGATCCTAATCCTCCTGCACCTGCAATTCCGATTCTGAATTTTGAAAGATGTGCTTTAATTTCGGAGTATCTCATTGTACATTTTTTGCCAGGTCTGAATCCTCCCGAAAGATAAGAAACCTTTTCATGTTTAGTTATGATTAATATCCAATATTCAATTCTCATTGACGCCAGTATTATCCATTACAATATCCATCTTTTAGTGATCAATATCATGCTATATAATGTATTATTATTATAATTTTGTCGTTGTAAATAGCGGAATTACAGGCATCTGATAATATTCACTTATGGAAACAGCCTCGACAAGGGAACATTACAAACTTTTAGAAAGATGGGATTATATCTGGACTCCTCTGGATAAAGGTTATACCGATAAAATTCTTCATATTAATGTGGGCTCCAAAAAAATAATTGATAAGGATGTTCCCCGGGTTATGAAAGAAAAATTTATTGGAGGGAAAGGATATGGACTCCGACTTCTTTGGGATGCTACAAAACCTGAAACAAAATGGGATGACCCGGAAAACGAAATCATTATTTCGTCGGGCCCTGTAGGTGGAATAACCCAGTATTCAGGCACAGGGAAATCCCTGGTTGTAACCATTTCACCGCAGACAAATTCGGTCATGGACAGTAATGTTGGTGGATTTTTCGGACCTTTCCTGAAGTTTTCAGGATTTGATGCAATTGAACTGCAGGGGAAAGCTGATGAGGATGTCATAGTTTATATTGATGGAATAAACCATAAAGTAGAAATTTACGAGAGTCCGGAAGGGACCGCAGACAGCCATCTGCTTGCTGAACAACTAACCGAAATATTTGCCGATAATGAAAATGAGAAAAAAAATATTGGTATAGTGTCGACAGGTTCAGCAGCAGAACATTCATTGATCGGGATGTTAAATTTTAGTTTCTACGATCTCAAACGGAAAAAGGTAAGATTGAAACAAGCCGGCAGAGGAGGTATTGGTTCCGTATTCCGTAATAAGAAAATCAAGGCGATTGTATGCAAGATTCCGGGAGTGAAGGGAAACCTCAATAATGTGGTTGCTCTTGAAGCAATTATGGAAAGAGGCAAACGATTTAACCGTGAGATCAGGGAACTTGATGCCAACCAATGCCAGATGAGAGAAATCGGGACAGCCCATCTCATGGAAGTAATGAATGATCATGACTTGTTGCCTGTGATGAATTATAAGTTCGGGAGTCATCCTGATTCTTATAAAATTGATTCTTCGGTTTGGAAACGAAATTTCACACAGAATGTGCCTGATGGATGCTGGATCGGATGTAACATGTCGTGCAGCAAAGGGATTGATGATTTTGTTCTGAAGACCGGTCCTTACGAAGGACAAACGGTATTGGTAGATGGTCCGGAATATGAAAATGCTGCCGGTCTCGGTTCAAATTGCGGAATATTCGATCCGGATTATATAATTGAGACGAATTTTTATTGCGATACTTATGGGATCTGTACTATAACCTGGAGTACGCTCACCGCATTTATAATGGAATGTTTCCAGAATGGAATTCTCAATAAAGAGAGAACCGGAGGCTTGGATCTTAATTTTGGAAACTCTGGTCCAGCCCTGGAACTTTTACATCAGCTTGCCCGTGGGGAAGGATTCGGTAAGATTGCTGGAACGGGAGTTCGGCGAATGAAAGAACTTTTTAGTAAAAACGGATGGGGTGATCCGGCATTCCTGAATGATATCGGAATGGAGAATAAGGGACTTGAATATTCCCAATACATGTCGAAGGAATCTCTTGCCCAGCAGGGTGGATTTGCTCTGACAAATAAGGGACCTCAGCATGATGAAGCCTGGCTTATCTTTATGGATATGATTAATAACCAAATCCCTACATTTGAAGATAAAGCAGAAGCTCTTCATTATTTTCCAATGTTCCGTACCTGGTTCGGGCTTGTTGGTCTTTGTAAACTACCATGGAATGATGTTGAACCTGAAAATAATGCTCAGACTGGTGAACCTGCTAAGGTTCCGGAGCATGTTGACAATTACGTAACAATATATAAAGCAGTTACCGGCAGGGAATTTGATAAAAAACGTCTGGTGGAAGATTCAGAAAGAGTATACAATTTTCAAAGAGTATTTAATCTTAGACGGGGATTTGGGACAAGAATACACGATAGACAACCTTATCGGGCAGCCGGTCCGGTTACTGTGGAAGAATATGAATCACGTGCAGAAAGGTATGATAAACAGATTAGTGAAAAAACGGGATTTGACCCGGAAGGAAAGACAACTGCCGAGAAAATGAAGGTCCTTAGAAAATACAGGGAGGACCAGTATGAATCACTTATTGATGCTGTTTATAAACGTCGCGGATGGAATAGTAATGGTGTTCCTAAAATAGAATTTCTGAAAAAAATTGGGATGGATTTTCCTGAAGTAATAGAGGTAGTTAAGAATTATCAATAATTCAGAATTTAAAGACACCAAAATTGGGCGTCTCTGCATATTTTACGTGGTATCACTTTTTTATTATCCAATTAAACCATCCCTGCAAAGCATTTTATTAATTTTGTGGATGTTCCATACCTATTAAGAGCTTAAATATTATGAAATTTTTGTTTACTATGTTATTAGCAATTTTTGTTCTACCGTCCAACTCAAAAAGTCAATCACCGGCAGAGAGAAAAGAGTTAATCATATTTCATGCCGGATCACTGTCTGTTCCCCTGAAAAAAATAGCACAGGAGTATGAAAAAAGGAATCCTGACACCAGGATCTACCTGGAGTCAGCAGGGAGTCTCGATTGTGCCAGAAAGGTAATTGAGCTTAAAAAGCCATGTGATATTGTGGCTTCATCAGATTATTATGTAATTAATAAATTACTTATCCCTGACTATGCAAGTTGGAATATCCGGTTTGCAACCAATGAAATAGTAATTGCATATACCGATAAATCAAAATATTCGAATGAAATTAAGCCTGACAACTGGATGGATATTCTTCAAAGAAAGGATGTAATCTATTCGAGGGCGGATCCAGATTCCGACCCTTGCGGTTACAGGACAATCTTTACTTTTATGCTGGCTGAGGAGTATTACAAAAGACCAGGATTAACCGAAAAGATGACCACTAAAAATATAGATTACATTCGACCTAAGGAAGTAGATCTTGTTGCCTTAATGGAATCGAATGCAATTGATTATATGTTTCAGTACAAGTCAGTTGCAATCCAACATGGATTGAAATATATTGAACTGCCAAAGGCGATCAATCTTTCGGACCCATCTAAAACAGATGTCTATTCATCTGTGAGTACCGAAGTCGCCGGAAATAAGCCTGGAGTAAAAATGAAAGTAACCGGAGATCTTATTAATTACAGTATTACCATTCTCGATAAAGCCCCTCAGAAGGAAGAAGCAATTAAATTTATGGAGTTTTTGCTAAGTCCCGAAGGCTTGGATATTTTCAGAAAAAACGGACAGGAACCAATATCACCTCCGGTTGCAGAGCCTTTTGGAGTTCTGCCTGCAAGCTTAAAGCAGTACCTTACTGGGATAAAAAAGATCTGATGTTAATATGAGCAGGACCAGTATATTTACATGGATTGTGATGATTTTATCATCGCTGGTGCTGCTTTTCATTCTTGCTCCGTTGGCCGGGATGTTTATTCATACAGGAGGCGCGGAATTTTTAGAAACCATAAAAGATAAAGAAGTTCATCAAAGCGTATGGTTAACACTCTGGGTTTCTTTTGCCGCGACATTAATATTTTCAATAGCAGCTGTACCTTTTGCCTGGCTGCTTGCTCGTAAAGATTTCCCGGTAAAGAATTTTGTACAGGGGATTATTGATCTTCCCATTGTACTGCCTCATACTGCTGCCGGAATCGCTTTATTGGGGTTTATTTCAAGGGATGGTTTCCTTGGCAAAACGGCTTCCATCTTTGGTCTGAACCTGGTGAATCATCCTTCAGGAATAGCCCTTGCAATGGCCTTTGTAAGTGTTCCATTTTTGATTAATGCAGCCCGCGATGGGTTTGCAGCTGTTCCTGAAAGACTGGAAAAGGCAGCACTAAACCTGGGTGCCAGTCAGACAAAAGTCTTTTTTACCATTTCACTTCCTCTTGCATGGCGAAGCATAATAACAGGATTTGTTATGATGTTTGCCAGGGGCATGAGTGAGTTTGGAGCAGTGGTAATAATTGCATACCACCCTATGATAGCACCGGTTCTTATTTATGAAAGATTCAGTTCCTATGGTCTTAATTATGCAAGACCTGCATCTGTTTTCTTTATCCTGGTAGCTCTTTTGTTTTTAGTCGGTCTAAGACTTCTTTCTTCGAAAAGAAAAGAAAAATACGTAAACCCTGATGCTCAGATTGATTAACATTAACAGGAGACTTGGCAATTTTACACTGTCAGAGGTTAACCTGGAAGTTGCTGACGGGGAATACTATGTACTCCTTGGAAGATCAGGTTCAGGAAAAACTCAGTTACTCGAGCTTATTGCCGGATTGGAGCATCCTGATTCCGGGAAAATATTTCTCGATAATATTGATATTACGCAGCAAAAAATTCAGGACAGAAAAGTTGGTATTGTATTTCAGGATTACGCCATATTCCCGCATATGACAGTTTATGGAAACATTGCCTATCCTTTAAGGGCAAGAAAAGAGGATAATAAGAACATTGACGAGCAGGTGAAGAGAGCAGCGGAAGCAATGAATATAACCCATATTCTTACTCGAAGCACTGAAAAACTATCAGGTGGTGAATTGCAAAGAGTTGCCCTGGCCAGGACTCTGATAAAGTCTCCACGTCTTCTTTTACTCGATGAACCTCTTTCATCTCTTGATACTTCACTCAAAGATGATCTGAAAAGACTACTAAGGAATCTTAATAAAGCGGGTCAGACAATTATACACGTTACTCATGATTACTGCGATGCCATAAGTCTTGCGAAAAGAGTGGGAGTAATACATAATGGAAAGATAATTCAGGAAGGATCAGTTGAAGATGTATTTTCAAATCCGTCAAACCGGTTTGTAGCACGATATGCAGGTATAAGGAATTTTTTTAAAGTTAACATTCTTCATGAGAATGGGTTTTTAATTGGTGTTACCGAGCACGATGTCAGGTTTAAACTGAATGGAGTGAACCCTGCAAGTGATAATCTTCTTTTAATTAAAAACGACACTATAACTGTGAATGATAAATTATCAGAGGATATGAAGATAAATTCAATAAAAGGATTAGTAACTGAAATAATTCCGTCTCAATATGGACTCGAGGTAACTGTGGATGCGGGTGATTTATTTTACGTCAACATTCTTGCCTCTGATGCAATTAAATATAAACTCGTTGAGCATAAAGAAGTGTGGGTTAATTTCCCATCCGATGCAATTGTTATAATTAATGGAAATTAAACTAATTCTTGCTGAATGAATTCTTTAATGATAAGTTTTGATGAAGCATACAGAATTGTAATGGAATCGGTCTTTGAGACTCACTCAGAGATCATTCCTTTTTATGATACAGTCGGACGAATTATGGATGAGGATATCTTCAGCGATATGGACATGCCTCCGTTCAACCGGTCTGCAATGGATGGCTATGCCTGTCATAAGAATGATCTGAATGCTGACCTGGATGTAATTGAAGTCATTGCCGCCGGAAAAGTACCTGTTCACAAAGTAGGCATAAATCAATGTTCCAAAATTATGACCGGAGCGATAGTGCCAGAGGGTTGTGATGTCGTATTTATGGTGGAAGAATCAGAGAAACTCCCGAATGGCAAGATCAGGTTTAAAGGAACTGAGCCAAAAAAGAATATTTCCCTTAAAGGCGAGGACGTAAAAAAAGGTGATGTAGTAATCAGGAGATCCAGATTTATTCAACCTCAGGATGTTGCAATAATGGCATCAGTCGGCCATATCAATGTTAAGGTAAGAAAAAGGCCAACTGTGGGCATTATCAGTACAGGTAACGAATTGGTAAAACCATCGGATATTCCAGGTATTTCACAAATTCGCAATAGCAATGCCTGCCAG
This sequence comes from Bacteroidales bacterium, assembly GCA_003141895.1. GTDB lineage: Bacteria > Bacteroidota > Bacteroidia > Bacteroidales > VadinHA17 > LD21. Next base: position 52,291 of record PLNT01000025.1, read on the forward strand.
TTGAATGCCCAGGTTAAAAGGGCTGGAGGAGAAGCAGTTGATTATGGAATTGCCCCTGATATTGAATCAGTCACATACGACAGGATAAAAAATGCTATTGATAAAAGTGATATTGTTATCATAACTGGTGGTGTCTCAATGGGCGATTTTGATTTTGTACCAGCAGTTCTTGAGCGTGTGGGAGTGAAAATCCTTTTTGATAAGGTAAATGTTCAACCAGGAAAACCAACTACGTTCGGAGTTCATTCCAATGCTGTTATATTCGGATTACCTGGTAATCCGGTTTCATCGTTTATGCAATTTGAATTGCTGGTAAGACCGCTCATTAACAGGATGATGGGTTACGCATGGAAACCGTTTGAATTTAAGTTTCCTATGGCAGTAGACTATGTGAGAAAATCTTCATCGAGACTTGGATTTATTCCCGTTTCAATAAATGAGAAGAATGAAGTTATTCCCGTCGATTTTCACGGATCGGCCCATTTAACTGCACTTTCCGGTGCTGAAGGAATTATTGCTCTTAAACCCGGATTGAACTCTTTGAAAAAAGGAGAAATTGTAAATGTTAGACAGATTTAACCGAGAACTGAATTATTTACGCATTTCTGTCACCGACAGATGTAATTTACGTTGTACATATTGTATGCCTGAGGAGGGGATTAAACTATTCGGGCATGAGGAAATTCTGACTTTTAGTGAGATCGCAGGATTCACCAGAGCAGCAGTCGCAAATGGCGTAACTAAGGTCAGGTTAACGGGAGGAGAGCCACTTGTCAGAAAGGGAATAACAGCTCTTGTCAGAATGATTTCAGAAATCACAGGAATTGAAGATCTCTCAATGACTACCAATGGCACATTACTGAAGCTATTTGCCAGGGAACTTAAATCAGCCGGTCTGCAGAGGGTGAATATCAGTCTGGATACCATCGATCCGGATAAATTCAAATTAATTACCCGTTCAGGGAATATCAATGATGTATTTGAGGGGATTGATGCAGCAAAAAGTGCCGGATTGTTTCCTCTCAAAATAAATTGCGTTGTAAATAATTCAAAAGAAGAAGATGACGCAAAAGAAGTCACCAGGTTTTGTAAAGATAATAATTTGGAAATAAGATACATACGACAAATGGACCTTATTAGGGGACATTTTTCAGTTGTTGATGGTGGTACCGGCGGTGACTGCGCATTATGTAACAGGTTGAGGTTAACATCTAATGGAAAGCTCAAACCCTGTCTTTTCAATAATATTGAATTTGATATCAGGGAGCTTGGTTATGAAAAAGCTATTAAACTGGCTGCTGACATGAAACCCGAATGTGGATCTATAAATGAAACTGACTCATTCTATAATATTGGAGGTTAACGAAATGAACAAACTTACACATGTTGATCAAAAAGGCAAAGCCATAATGGTTGATGTAGGTGATAAAGAGAATCAACTGCGCATCGCAAGAGCAAACGGGCATATTCATCTTGCTCCCGAAACTATAAAGCTTATTGAAGATAATCTTCTTAAAAAAGGCGATGTGCTGGCTGTATCACAGATTGCAGGCATCTCTGCTGCTAAAAGAACTTCTGAACTGATCCCATTGTGTCATAATATCGTATTAGATAAAGTCAATGTTGATGCGAGGGTTGACAGTACAGGTGTAAAAGTCGTTAGCGAAGTAAAATGCACCGGAAAAACAGGTGTTGAAATGGAAGCACTTACTGCAGTGAGCGTTGCTCTTCTTACAGTTTATGATATGTGTAAAGCGGTGGATAAGAATATGATAATAGACAATATTAATCTTACCGAAAAAATTAAAAAATGAACTTTCCAGAGAAATTTGAAATATTAATAATTACCCTAAGTGATAGAGCTCACAGAGGTGAATATGAAGATCTCAGCGGGCCAAAGGTGAGAGAAAAGGTAGAAGAGTTCTTTCATTCTGCCGGGTGGTTATTCAATATTAAATTAACCCTTATCCCTGATGACACTGAAATGTTAAAGGAACTGTTAGTCAGCGCGGAGAATAAATATAATATCATTATTACTACTGGAGGAACAGGTATTAGTCCGAGGGATATTACCGTGGAAACTGTTAAACCGCTTCTTACTAAGGAGATTCCTGGCATAATGGAGTTCATCAGAATAAAATATGGAACAGATAAGCCTAATGCTCTATTAAGCAGAGGGATAGCTGGGGTTATAAGTCAATCTTTAATATATACTCTGCCAGGATCAGTAAAGGCAGTTGAGGAGTATATGGCCGAAATTGTTAAGACTTTGAAGCACACTATTAATATGCTTTATGGAATTGATAAACATAATTAAGGGTTTTATGGCGCAAAGGCGCCCCCTGACCGCTTCGCAGGGGGTCTTCAAGTAGATTTCGAAACTTAAATGGGTAACGATAAACGATAAACGTTTTTAGTTAGTGAGTTTGTTCAGGGTATTTGCAATTGCAGTTCCGATTACCCTGTCATAACGGTCATGCGGATTTCTGTAATAAACCAGTATTACATAATCATTTTCTGTTTCGTAATGGCTTCCTTCAAATAGTGATGAGGTACCATCGGTTTTGCCATCTTTCAGGAAAACATATTCGTAATTATACCATCCCTGTTTCAGAAGCATGGTACATTCATATTGTTTTTTTTCGGGATTATATGTCATCAGATTATTCTTATCATAACACCAGTTGCTCAGGCCTCCTGAAATATACATTTTACCTCCGGAGATCATCTGATCGGAAGGGAGTGTAAAATAAACATATACATAGTCTGATTCGATGTCAGGTTTGTGGCCTTCCTGGAATGCTATATAATACTTCCCGTTAAAATCCTGCCAGTAGAAGTAAGGTTTGAATTCCCTGTTATCCGACGGATACAGAAAGACATTATAATTGGGAATAGCAAAATCTATTTTTTTTACATATTCAGTCTGGTATCGAATACTTTTGATGTCGAAGTACCTGTATTCATTTCCTCCCTGAAAAATATTTTTATCAGATAAAGAATTGTATTTAAGTTCATTGTTCCCATAGAAATCGGGGTTGAGGCTTCTTTTGGCATTATCCCACCTTCCGTTCTGAAGAATAAATGCAAAAACATTCCTGAAGGGATCAATGAGAGATATTCCTGCATAATTAACAGTAAAATCCACCTGCTGATGAGTATTGTTCTCTTTCGTCATCTGCGGTCGGTGGACACTTACATTAATTTTAGCGGCATCTTCTGTAATAATAAATCTTTGTGTAATTGCCGGTTCGTCAGGTTTGCCTGAAGGATATATTTTCAATATGTAATTACCTGATTTACTCAAACTTATTCTTTCATTTGGGAAAATAAGCTTATAATGATAATAACTGACAGTAGTGTTGAAGGAGTTGGCATAATCCTCAACAGGGTTCTCAGCGTCACCAACCAGGTAATCATTTGGGAAAGTATCGGATTTGTTCCAGTCTTTATCGCAGTGGATAAAAGTATAATAATATGATTCGGGTTGATCAGCAAGGAAATCAAAATTAAGTACCAGTTTCTCTGCACTGTTCAGCTTAATAATCGGATATGAAAGATTCCATCCATCCTTGTATAGTTGAACAGTTTTTATTTTTTGATCAAAAACATGATTCGTGTAAAAAATAGAATCACTTTCACCAGCCGCAAAGCAAATAACTGATGATGTAAATAGAAATATTGATAATATTGATTTTCTCATTAAAAGTCCTTATACAGTATCAATGCAAAAATAGTGCAAATTGTCGAAAGCGATGAGGAATAGTTTTATCCGGCATTAATTGACAGAATTATTCCTGTTATTAGTCTAATACCGCTATTTTCGCAGAAAATAAAATTACAAAATGAGAAAGATTATTTTATCTGTAATAGTATTGGCTGCATTGCTCCTGTCCTCGTGTAAATTCAGTAATCCTGTTTATTCAAATTTCAACGGTTTCATCCAGGGATCCACATATAGTATTGTATACGAAAACAAGAAAAACCTTGATCCGGGGCAGTTAAGACAAAGAGTTGAAAAAATACTTCATGATTTTGATAAATCATTATCTCTTTACAATGATTCATCAGTTATTTCGAAGATCAACAGGAATGAAGATGTTGTAGTTGATTCTTTTTTTACGGAGGCATTCAATAAGTCATCGAGAATTTTCGAAATATCAGATGGAGCCTTCGATATAACAGTAGGCCCTCTTGTAAAAGCCTGGGGTTTCGGCCCTGACGGTCATAAAAGCTTTACTGATGCAAGACGCGACAGCCTCATGAAGCTGGTGGGTATGGAAAAAGTCTCCCTTGTGAATGGCAAGGTGATTAAATCAGATCCACATATCAGTCTCGATCTTAATGCTATTGCACAGGGATTTTCGGTAGATGTGGTTTGTCGCTTTTTCGATAAACTAGGGATTAAAAACTACCTGGTTGAGATCGGGGGAGAAGTAAGAGCAAAAGGCAAGAAAGCAGGCAAATTATGGAGAATAGGTATTGACAAACCGGTAGATAATAATATGACTCCGGGACAAACATTGGAAGCCATAATTAAAATAAGTGATAAAGCATTGTCAACGTCAGGTAACTACAGAAAATTTTATGTGGAAAACGGAGTGAAGTATTCGCATGAAATTGATCCTAAAACAGGATTTCCGGCAAAAAACAGTGTTCTTAGCGCTTCGGTTATTGCAGATGATTGTGCAATGGCTGATGGTATGGCAACTGCATTCATAGTAATGGGAAAAAATAAAACTATTGAGTTTCTGGCTGACCACCCTGAATTTGAAGTGTTTCTGGTCTATTCAGATGAAAAAGGTGATTTTAAAACATGGGCAACCGATAAGTTGAAAAGCTATATTTCTGAGGAAGATAATCAGTAGATTAAACAACATTGATATTCGATTGTTTCTAGTTTCAGTAAACCTTTAAACTTCAAATCAGGGATGAAACAAAATAATGATCAATCAGGGCAGTATTTGAATACAGAGACAATCGGGATGAAACCTAAAAACAATCTATCAGGGACATATTTCAAAAAAGAGCTTATTCTGGCCGATTTCAGGCTGGCAAACCTTAGTCGCAACTGCAGCGTTATCGGGCGTCGTGAGGTTTTGACAGGAAAAGCCAAGTTCGGGATTTTCGGTGATGGAAAGGAAATAATACAGATGGCCCTTGCAAAACAGTTCAGGAATGGAGACTGGCGCTCGGGATATTATCGCGACCAGACCTGGATGATGGCAATGGGTTTATATGACTCGCTTGAGTTTTTTCACCAGTTATACGGCAATACGGACGATCAGTTTGATACCGGAAGCGGAGGAAGAGTTTTCAACAACCACTTTTCTGTTCCAAACATTAATCGTGACGGAACCTGGCGCGATTTAACAAAGCAAAAGAACTCATCAGCAGATATTTCTCCCACTGCAGGTCAAATGCCTCGTTTATTAGGCCTGGCTTATGCTTCAAAATTATTCAGACAAAACAAAGATCTTAAACAATTTACCAAACTTTCAGTAAACGGTAATGAGGTTGCCTTCGGATCAATAGGTGATGCGAGTACTTCCGAGGGTTACTTCTGGGAAACAATAAATGCAGCAGGAGTTCTCCAGGTGCCGATGGCCGTTTCGATTTATGATGACGGCTATGGCATATCAGTTCCAAAGAAATATCAGACAACAAAAGACAGCATTTCTGAAATACTTAAGGGATTTGAAACTGAGAAAGATAAGCCGGGAATCAGGATTTTTAAAGGGAAAGGATGGGACTATCCCGGCCTTATAAAGCTTTATGAAGAAGGGATTGCTATTTGCCGCGAACAGCATACACCGGTGGTATTTCATATCGAGGAAGTGACGCAGCCTCTGGGACATTCAACATCAGGTTCGCATGAAAGATATAAGAGTGAAGAACGTCTTAAATGGGAAATTGAATTTGATCCGATAAAGAAGATGAGAGAATGGATCCTCAGTATGGATATTGCTACTGATAATGAACTGGATAAATTGGTTATTGAAGCTGAAGAAGAAGCAAAGGAATCGAGAAGGAAAGGGTGGGAGTCATTTCAAAGCCCAATAAAGATCGAACGCGATGCCCTTGTCAAAATCATTAATGATCGCAGCTGCAAGTGCACTGATAAGGTAAAAGAAGACAGTGTTGATAATTTTAAGGAGGAATTGATGAAAGTTCCTGCCCCAATAAGGAAGGACAATTTCGTTACTGCGAGGAAAATATTAAGGAATATTTGTGGCACTTGTATAAAATCCGATAATCTGAATGAGGAACTTCATGGCTGGCTTAAACGTAATTATTCCGATGCCCTGAAAAGCTATGACTCTTATCTTTATAATGAAATGCCAACCTCAGTTCTTAATGTTAAACCTGTTGCTCCTGTTTATTCTGCTGATTCTCCGGAAGTGCCTGGTCGTCAGATTTTACGTGACAATTACGATAAACTTTTTTCGAAATATCCACTCCTTGTCACTTTTGGAGAAGATACAGGCGCTATAGGCGGTGTTAATCAATCACTTGAAGGACTGCAGAAAAAATTCGGTGATTTGCGTATAACCGATACAGGTATCAGGGAAGCAACGATACTTGGACAGGGCCTTGGATTAGCACTCAGAGGGATGCGTCCGATTGCCGAAATTCAATATCTGGATTACCTGATGTACGCTCTACAAATTCTAAGTGACGATCTTGCAACCACACATTACAGAACTGCAGGCAGAATGGTCGCTCCGTTAATCATAAGCACACGTGGACATCGCCTGGAAGGGATCTGGCATTCAGGATCTCCAATGAGTATGCTTATTAATTCTGTCAGAGGGGTCTATGTCTGTGCCCCTAGAGATATGACCAGAGCTGCAGGTTTTTATAACACACTTCTTGAGGGCAATGATCCTGCTATAGTTATTGAGCCGCTCAATGGTTACAGACTAAAGGAAAAATTACCTGATAACCTTGGTGAATTCAAACTTCAACTGGGCATACCTGAAATTTTGAACCCCGGAACAGATCTGACAATAGTAACTTATGGATCAACTGTAAAGATTGCTGTAGAAGCTGTAAAACAGCTTGCATTACACGATATTTCAGTTGAACTCATTGATGTACAGACTCTTGTCCCGTTTGATATAAATAAAATGATAGTTGAGTCACTTAAGAAAACCAATAGAGTCCTTTTTCTCGATGAAGATGTCCCTGGAGGAACAACAGCCTATATGATGCAGGAAGTCCTTGAGAAACAAAATGGCTGGCAGTTTCTTGATAGTCCTCCAAAAACACTTGCCGCAAAGGAACACCGGCCTGCGTATACGACTGATGGAGACTATTTCTCCAAACCAAATGCAGAAGATGTATTTGATGTGGTTTATGGAATAATGAAAGAGGCAGTTCCGGATAAGTATTAGAGTTTTTTTCTGTCCTGCCTTTTTCTTGATAATTACCCCCTTCCTAACCTTCCCCCAAAGGGGAAGGAATAACCAAACCTTTCCCCCTTGGGGGAAAATGAAAGGGGGTAAAGAATTATAAAGCATCTGTTGCAGAAGAAGAACTGACACAGAGTGCCACAGAGGAAACAGAGTTACACAGAGTCGATATCTTTAACACCAATAATTCTTAACAATGCCATAGCCGCTTCTTTTGGTCCGCTTGATTCATAACCCGGTATACCAAGTCTGGTTCTCATCTGACCGACAAAAACATTATTTTTAAAGAAAGAAGCAAAGTATTTTGAAGTTATTTTTTCATGTTCCTCTTTATACTCTGGCGGGCCAAAGATGTTTGCGAAATATGAGTGAACAAGTCCGCTTGATGTAGTCGTTCCTTTACTCATAACAGCTCCTTCACGGAAAATATCCAGAGCCCATTCTGCCGAAGTAAATTTTTCAATAACAGGATGTTCACTGTCAATCTCTTCGTAGTTATTTGCGTATAGGATGTAATCTATTTTATGGCCTGCAACCACGGTATCAAAATTGGTAACAGGGAATACAATCCTGGCGTTTACCTGGCTTGGATTCATAATAATCGAACGGTCAAGGTGTCCGAAGGCATATCCAGGTTGCAGATCGTCAAGACGTAGAAATGCTCCTATCTCAGTGCCGTATCCGATCGGAAGGCCTTTTGAATCAAGTTCAATTGAACCCATATCATCGGCAATAATAGTCAGTTCACGAATATATTTTTCAGCAAGTACTCTGAACGCTTCAAGAGTTTCTGATTTACCGGCTCCGGTGTCGCCCATCATAAGAATAGTGGCCTCCTTGTTTCCCTGAAGAAGAATTTTCACCATTGCTCCATGAAAGGGCATATTTCCAAGCTTCATGACAATCGAATTATGAAGCGTCAGTATCATCTTTTTGAGATAGCCGAAGTATCCGAATTCCGGCCTGTCAGGTATTGCTCCGACAAATATCCCGTTTTCCTGATCATCGTAAAATACAGTCGAAAATTCTGCAAGTCCGTCAATCAGGTTTCCTGGTACTCCGTATATAAAAAGCGCATCAGGTTTTCTCTCAAGATCTGAATCATCGGCTAACTGAAACAGATTACACATAGAAAATCCCAGATCAAAAAAATTGAGGTGGAAATAAACCATTATGAGCAGTTTCCCGACTTTTGCCGGATAGCAAATCCATTCGCCCGGTTTTAATAAAACCAGATCAACCGGATTTTTAGTTATCCTTTTAAAATGTCCCGTTCGCTTATTTGTCGGTTGCTGGATAACAAGGGGAGGATAAATAAGCATTTGCCTTATTACCGGTACACTATTCAGTTTCTTATATTGAGCTCCGTTATATGCAATATCTTTTGGCAGGGAAATCACAGCCATTTCTGCCCCTGCAGGAACTTGTCTGTAAACAGAAGGATGGCTTCCCGTTATATTTTCCTGAATATGTCTGTATACAGTCCTTATAAGATGAGTGAGTTGTTCAATAGTTTCATTAAAAGTTCTGTATGGCCTTTTGTCAAGACGGTCACCTTCTGAATCATTTATTATAAACCGGTCAAAATGGCGCCAATAATCATATAGGTATTCTACAAAGCCAGCGAGCTTATCAAGATTCTTCAGAAAAATATTCGACTTTTCAAAAATATGAGGGACAACTTTGGCTTCGTATTTAACTAGCATTGAGAGAGTTTTGACCAGATCGTTTACACAATCTTCGTCAGCTGTGCAGCCACCAAAGAATTCAAGTAAAGGAGAGTTCTTTGCTTTTAAATTGGCGATACAATGATCAAGAACCAACCTGAATTTGTCACTTGCCAGCAATTCTTCGGCTGTTTCGCACATCCTCTCACGGATATTCAGAACAACTTTATTCCCAATAATGCTTAAAGTACTTTTTTGCATGAGATTATTTAACAATTGAGGTAAAAATATGATAATATTTAATTGAAGATAAGTTTTTACTTAATTATTTTTGTATAATATTTATAATTCGATCTATGCAATCGGAAATTGATTTTTTTGCAATATTACCGGAAGATAAAATTCCGGAAAAAGGGAAAATTCTTATTTCTGAACCATTTCTTCCTGATACATTCTTTAACAGAAGTATTGTGTATCTGACTGACCATACTGCGCAGGGTTCTGTAGGATTTATTCTTAATAAAAAACTTGATCTACAGGTAAGCGCGGCTATAGAAGACTTTGAAGGATGGAACGAGAATCTGAGTATGGGCGGACCGGTAGCACCTGATACACTTCATTATCTACATAACCTGGGTGATAAAATCCCTGAGAGTGTTCATGTGGAGGGAGATATATACTGGGGTGGCGATATTAAAACAATAAGAGATCTGATTAAAGCAGGAAAAATCGACCAGTCCCAGATAAGATTCTTCCTGGGATATTCAGGATGGTCTGAGGGTCAGCTTGAAAGAGAGCTTAAAGAGAACTCGTGGGTCATTGCAAAAGTAAATTCAAACATAGTCCTGAACAGAGGTGATGATATCTGGAAGAAAGTACTGAGGAGCTTTAAAAACAAATACAGAATGTGGGCTGATTTCCCCGATTCACCGGAGATGAATTAGGAATAGACGATATGCAGGGAACAGTCGCGAC
>PLNT01000038.1 GCA_003141895.1 Bacteroidales bacterium
TTGACGGCCATGCCCTTGGGGGGAGTGCCCATAGGGCGAGGGGGTCAACTAGCTTTCTGTACCTCAGTAATAATCTCCTCTCCTCTGATAAGAGCCTTCTCATTCATAGGAATAAGATTATGATATCTTTCAGGAAGTGACTTCTTCAATCCTTTAATGACGTTTTCAAGCTTAATGATCGGTTTCACTTTCAGGAAACCTCCGAGAACAATCGTATTGAACGTTTTCGGGCTGTTCATCCTTGATGCTTCTTCAGCTGCATCAACACGGTAAATGTTTATATCCTTTCGTTCCGGATGCCTCGTAATACCATTCCCATCATAAATCAGTACTCCGCCTGGCTTTATTGAACTCTCGAACTTATCGAGTGATTGTTGATTAAGTATAATTGCCGTATCAAATCTTTTAATAATTGGAGAACTAATCCTGTCATCACTTATTATTACGATAACATTAGCAGTCCCGCCTCGCATTTCCGGACCGTATGAAGGCATCCAGCTGACTTCCATGTCCTGAATCACCCCTGAATAAGCTATAATTTTGCCCATTGAAAGGACTCCTTGTCCTCCGAATCCGGCTATAATTATTTCCTCAGTCATTGTCTTTGGTTCTTTATTTAGTTGGTAACTCTTCAGGTGTTTTAAGATCTCCCAGAGGGTAATATGGAAACATATTTTCTTCCATCCATTTATTCGATTGCACCGGCGTCATCTTCCAGCCTGATGGACAGTTTGATACTATTTCTACAAGACAGGTACCTTTATTAAGTTTTTGGTATTGAACTGCTTTTCTTATTGCTTTCTTTGTTTTTTTTACGTTTGCTGCAGTATGTACACTCTGCCTTGTTACGTAATAGGATCCGGGAAGGGTGGCAACAATATCCGTTATTTTAAGAGGAAAACCCATTGTTTTTACATCCCTGCCGTATGGGGATGTTGAAGATTTCATCCCTGGAAGTGTGGTTGGTGCCATTTGTCCACCCGTCATTCCATAAATTCCATTATTTATAAAAATGATCAGGATATTTTCTCCCCTGTTACATGCATGGATGGTTTCGGCTGTACCTATCGCAGCCAAATCACCATCCCCCTGATATGTGAATACAAATTTTCCAGGTAACAAACGTTTTATTGCTGTTGCAACTGCCGGAGCCCTGCCATGTGCGGCTTCCTGCCAGTCAATGTCAATATAGTTGTACATAAAGACAGAACATCCTACCGGTGAAACACCTATAGCTTCTGATTGAAGACCTTCCTCTCCGATTATTTCAGCAATTATCCTGTGAGCGGTTCCATGTCCGCAACCGGGACAGTACGACAGAGTGTTCTCTGTCATAATATTGGTTTTCTTATATACCAGATTTTCCGGTTTTATTATTTCCTTGATTCCCGAAAATTCAACCATTGGTCAACCTCCTATGAGTTTTGATTTCAAACTTTCAACCACCTCTTCAGGTGTGGTAACAATTCCTCCCATTCTGCCAAAATGATAAACAGGAACTTTTCCGTTAACAGAGAGAAGTACGTCTTCTACCATCTGTCCGGCACTCATTTCAACTGACAGCATACCCTTTACTTTGGCAGCAAGATTACTAATTCTTTTTGTCGGGAAGGGGAATAATGTAATTGGCCTCAACAAACCAACTTTTATTCCCTGTTCTCTTGCAATCTGCACTGATTTTTGACAAACTCTTGCACTGGTACCATAAGCAACCAGGAGATATTCAGCATCTTCGCACTGAAATTCTTCGAAACGCACTTCCTTTTCCCTTATTTCATTATATTTTGCAACAAGTTTCCTGTTAAACATTTCCTGCCTGTCAGGATCCAGATCAAGTGAAGTTATAATATTTCTTTCCCTCGTCGCAGGTTTACCCGTTGTAGCCCAGTCGGGAACAATCTTCGACCTTTCTTTCTGAGGACTCAGATAAACTTTCTCCATCATCTGTCCGATGGCGCCATCGGAAAGCATCATTACGGGATTCCTGTATTTAAAAGCCAGCTCGAAACTGAGATCCACAAAATCAGCCATCTCCTGGACTGATGCAGGAGCAAGTACAATAAGGTGATAATCACCATGTCCTCCTCCTTTTGTAGCCTGAAAATAGTCTGATTGAGCAGGCTGGATAGTACCAAGACCCGGACCACCCCTGACTACATTCACTATAAGACAAGGAAGTTCAGCTCCGGCAATATACGTAATACCTTCCTGTTTCAGACTTATGCCTGGTGATGAAGATGATGTCATAACTTTTTTACCACATGCCGCACCCCCATAAACCATATTAATAGCTGCGATTTCACTCTCAGCCTGGAGAACTACCATTCCGGTAGTTTTGGAAGGATTAGCTTCCATCAGGTACTCAATTATTTCAGTCTGCGGTGTAATGGGATATCCAAAGTAGCCATCTACCCCGGCACGGATAGCAGCTTCAGCAACTGCTTCATTTCCTTTCATTAACCTTAATTCCTTTTCCATTACCATGCTTAAATTTTTGTTTTATAAACTGTTATAACTCCATCAGGGCAAACCATAGCACAATTGGCACACCCGATGCAAAGATCAGGATTTGCAGGAAATGCATAATTGTAACCCTTCCCATTCACCTCTTTTGCCATTGCGATGGTACCAGTCGGACATGTGACCATGCATACTTCGCAGCCCTTACATTTCTCAATATTTACTACAATACTTCCTCTGATTTTTGCCATATTCAATATATTTATTCCGTTATAGCGGATGGTCCTCACTAAATTTTTTTAAACGTATACTAAGGTCTGGGAATTGCGTACGAGGAACAAGAGAAACGCACGCTCTCAATCCATAAGGTCTGCTGCTGCCCGTTGTAACAAGAGAAATGGCGCTTATTCCATATCTTAGAAGCTGCAGGATCAATTCGTCTCCCTTCATTCCAGGATAAGAGACAGTAAAATAAAAACCGTCAGCCAATGGCTCATCAAGGTCTCTGTCGTAAACTATCTGGAAATTATTCGAAATAAACATTTTTTTCATTTCCCTCGCCTTCTCACCATAATCCATCACATCGTCCCTATACTTGTACTCCCCGTTGTTAACTGCTTTTAATAGAGCAGCCAAACCAAACTGCACGGAATGAGAAACACCGGCAGATAATCCATATAAAGCTCCAAAGATAGCGGAATGTCCGAACTTATCGGTTGAATAATATCTTAAAAGATCAGGATAGGATCTTTCAAAGAGATGATCGGATATAGCCATCATACCTATTCTTTGCCCGGCATAACTGAATATCTTTGAACTGGAGATCAGCATAACATACTCATCGGTATAGTGAGCAATTGTTGGCTGGAATGGAGGTTTCCCTGGATTTGAATAATCTTTCCGGAAGTCCATTCCGAAGTATGCAAGGTCTTCAATTACGATAACATCATACTTTTTACATAATTCTCCAATAGTGGAAAGTTCTTCTTCTGTCAGGCAAATCCACGATGGATTATTTGGATTTGAAAAAAGTAATGATGAGATTTTCCGGGGTTTCAGATATGATTCGAGCTTGTCTTTAAGTTTCTTCCCCCTGTAATTAATGATATCGAATGAAGAGTAATCATGTCCAAGCATCTTTACCTGCTGCTTTTGAATGGGAAATCCCGGGTCGATAAAAAGCGTTCCCTCTTTCGTTTTGTCATTTCTGTTTGCCACAAGAAAACTTACCATTGCTCCCATCATCGAACCAACTGTAGGAATACAGCCTTTAGGATCAATATCAACATTCAGAAATAACTTAATAAATCGAGCTGTTTCCTTTTTGAGTGATTCAATTCCTGTGATATCGGGATAGATCGATGCGACATTATTCCTTAACGCAGTTATTTCAGCTTCAATGGCTATTGACGGAGTTGAGAGACCCGGAACTCCCATTTCCATCCTGACGAATTTGACTCCTGTCTCCGCCTCAATCAGATTAACCAGGTAAACAATTTCGCGAATTGAAGCTTTGTTAAGAGAATGTATATCAGCCTTCTCACTCAGCTTCATTATCAGATCAGAAGATATCGGAATGTTAGTCATTTCTGTAATAAAAGTTAATATTTCCGCTTATCAATTACGTGTTTAGCCTTTCCTTCACTGCGTTCAAGAACTTTGGGTTCGACGAGAGTCACTTTTATTCCCAGTCCTATTGAGTTCTCGAGATTTGTCTGCAGTTTATGCCTCAATGATTCCAGCTGACTTATTTTGTCCTGAAAGAAAGCTTCATCAACCTCTACTTTTAATTCAAGCGTATCGAGATTATTTATCCTGTCAACTATTAAGAGATAATGTGGTTTTATTTCGCTCATTTCGAGAAGAACACTTTCAACCTGTGACGGGAAAAGATTTACCCCGCGGATAATAAGCATATCATCACTCCGTCCGAGACATTTTTCCATTCTAACCATTGTTCTGCCACATTTGCACGTTTCATGCGTTAACCTTGTGAGGTCGCGGGTGCGGTAACGTATGAGAGGCAATCCTTCTTTTGTAATAGTTGTAAATACCAGCTCCCCCGCACTCCCGGATGGTAAAACCTGAAGGGTCTCCGGATCGATAATTTCAGGATAGAAATGATCTTCCGCAATATGCAAACCCTCCTGGACAAGACATTCACTTGCTACTCCAGGACCTATTACTTCACTTAATCCGTAAATATCTATTGCTTTTATTCTCAGCTTATCCTCAATCTCCCGCCTCATATTCTCAGTCCAGGGCTCAGCACCGAACACTCCCACTCTTAACTTTAAGTCTTCACGTTTTATTCCACTCTCCTGAATTGCTTCAGCAAGAAAAAGAGCATATGATGGTGTGCAGGCCAGAACAGTGCTTCCGAAATCGTGCATTAGCTGAATTTGCCGCATTGTATTTCCCCCTGATATTGGAATTACAGATGCACCAATTTTTTCGCCACCATAATGCAAACCAAGACCACCGGTAAAAAGACCATAACCGTATGCGACCTGGATAAAATCATTCCTGTTCGCCCCGGCACTTGTAAGAGTGCGGGCCATTACCTCTGACCATGTGGAGATATCATTACGAGTATACCCCACTACTGTAGGTTTACCGGTAGTTCCCGAGGAGGCGTGAACCCGAACAATTTCGCTCATGGGAACGGCAAACAGTCCAAAAGGGTAATTGTCTCTCAGATCCTGTTTTGTGGTAAAGGGCAGTTTTGCGATGTCATCAATTGATTTGATGTTTTCAGGGCCTAATCCTGCCTTCTGCATTTTGTCCCTGTAATAAGGCACATTGAAATACACTCTTTCAACTGTCTCTCTAAGCCTTTCACTTTGAATATGTCTGATCCCATTACGATCCATACACTCGAAAGGACGGTTCCAAATTTCCATTTTGTTGATTATATCTTATACAAATCACTCGCTTTCAGCAATTCCATCTCATGTCTTTTAAGAGCTTCTATTGCTTTCTCAGTATCGCTACACCGAAGAATAATTATTGATTTAGCCCCGACAGAAAATGCATATGTATATTCCACACTAATGTCCAAATCTGATAATATTCTAAGGATCTTTGCATAGTATCTGGCTTCATTGGGAGCCATAACTGAAATAACATCAGTCAGATTGACTGTGAAATTCTTCTTTTTCAATGATACTCTCGCCTTATCAGGGTCTGATACAATAAGCCTTAAAATCCCGAATTCAGAAGTATCAGCAACGCTTAATGCAGTTATCCTGATATTCTCCTCTCCAAGAACTTCAAGCACTTCTGTAAGTCGTCCCGATTTATTTTCAAGAAAAACTGATAACTGATGGGTAATCATATTTTTAACTATTTATTAAATAATTGAATTTCCGAATATAAATATAAATTTTCACTAGTCATAACTGATATTTATCTCTCAATCCTTATCCTGGCATCAACTACTGTAATCCCGTCCTGACTTCCTATCAAGGGGTTCAGATCCATTTCTTTTATTTCAGTAGCATATCGCAACAGACTAGAGAGTCTCACAATTATCTCAGCAAATTTTGGTTCATTAATTCCGGGTTTTCCCCTCGTCCCTCTTATAATACTGTAACTTTTCAGAGATCTTATCATTGATTCTGCTTCGCTGAATGTCAGCGGAGCAAGTCCCGAAGATACATCTCCCAGGGCTTCAACAAAAATTCCTCCCAGACCACAGAGAATGATATGTCCAAAACGAGGTTCATATTTTGCACCGATAAAAAGTTCAGTCCCTGAAAGCATCTGTTGCATAAGCACTGCATTCACATCTTTGATCTGCATCATTCTCGTAAATTCAGCTTCGAGATGTTTTGCCGATTTGATATTGAGGGTTACTCCCCCCACATCAGATTTATGTACGGGTCCAACGACTTTTAATGCAATGGGATAGCCTGTTCTACCGGCTTCTGCTAAAAGTTCTTCTTTTGAAGTAACTACCTTTTCTTTCACCACAGGTATATTCGCCGCTTTAAGAAGCTGTTGGATTATTACGGGTTCCTGATAACCGTCAGATGATTGATCTATTATCTGTCTGACCAGGTTAACATCAATATTTTCAAGGAATATTTTCTCATCCGCCGGCAAAGGAGTATTGAATATCTTTGTCAGGGCTCGACCCAGCACAACTTCATCGGGGAAATTAATGTGACCCTTATTAAGAAAATATTCCAGTTCTTTGGATGAACTTGTGATGGATGGCAATATCGGATAAAGAGGTTTATTGCATTCCTTAATTTTCTTATGAAGAAGGTCGTAAATATCTGTCATGTTATTCAAACCATTACTTCCGAAGATAACACTCATACCATCTATCAGGGGAAGTTCCTTATCGACATATTCAATTACCCTGTCGAGCTGTTCGTATGTGGCAGTTGCTATCATATCAATTGGATTGATAGCAGATGCGCCCGGATTCATCATTGCAAGTAAATCATCATAAGGTTCTCCGGTTATTTTTGGAATATTCATTCCACCGGCTGACAGTGCATCAGTAAGCATTACGGCAGGCCCACCTGCATGTGTAATTATTGCTATGTTTTTGCCTTTGAGTGGTTTGTGAAAGAATACCGATGCTACAGTTGTAAGTTCTTCGCGTCCTGAACATCTGACTATCCCGGCTTTACGAAATAATGCTTCCACCGCTGAATCAGATGAAGCCATTGCTCCTGTGTGAGAGGAAGCAGCCCTGCTGCCGGCTTCAGTTGTCCCAGCTTTAATTGCTGCAATTCTGCACCCTTTTCTTATCAGCGATGAAGCATGATGAAGCAATTTATCAGGATTTCTTATGCTTTCTACATATATAAGTTTTATGGGTGAACTTTCCCCTGGTTCGTAAGTATTATCCCAGTATTCAAGTACCTCCTCCACTCCAGTCTGTGCACTGTTGCCCACAGAATAAACACTCGAAAAGTTCAAACCTTTAGGCATTGCTGATTCGAAAATAAATACAGCGGTTGCTCCTGAACCAGAGACAAAATCACATCCTCTTGCATTAAGCTTGGGCACGGGAGAAGTAAAGACTCCCTGATACGACTGGGTAATAACACCAATGCAATTTGGCCCGATAAGACAACCTCCTGATTTATCAATGATTTCAGAAACTTCATGCTCAAGTTTCTGTCCCTCGCTTCCAGCTTCACTGAAGCCTGCAGAAATAATAATAAATGCTTTTGTTTTTTTGTCGCTGACCAGGGTCTTTACAGCTGATAAACAGAGTGGTGCAGATATTGCAAGAATTGCCAGATCTGTATCAGGAATTTCATTTAGATCCCTGTAGGATTTTATCCCCTGTATCTTGTCCTGCTTAGGATTTACTACATAAAGGTTACCTGAGTATCTACCATCAATTATGTTTTTGAGAACCTTCCCTCCCGGTTTGAAAAGATCGTCTGATCCTCCTACAACAACAATGCTGGCAGGATTTATAAGTTTTTCGTTTATCATAGTCAGTTAAAATGGGAAAAATTTGAATTCTGGAATTCAATAATTCGTACAGACTGAAAACTACAATCCGGAAAACAGCTTGAGATAGCCGACGTTAAGAGCAACTACAAATAAATAATTCTCTGATATATAATAACTTACAGCCAATTATCGATCTTTAATTTTTAAGGCAAGTTAATAAAAATAAATAGTTTAAAAACAAGATAATTATCATAGTAAAAAGTCAAGTACTTTATGAATTCAGGATAGGATTTTAAGATTGCTTCGTCCTCCTTCGTCGGACTCGCAATTGTAAATGTCAGATAATTTGGAGACAATTTTAGTTCTCAAATTCCGAAATAAAGGATAAGTGTTACTTATGTGTGCTCTGTGTTAACCCTTGGAGATCCCTCACTCCGTTCGGGATGACCGGTTATTTTTTTTGGAGGGGGGAGGCAGGGCGGAGAAGGCGATTTGCTGAGCAAATCGCCTTCTCCGCCCTGCCTATGTCTTATAGATAAAATGTCATTCCGAATGAAGCGTAGCGAAATGAGGAATCTCCTTTGGTTGTCATAAATTCTTGTGCGCAAAATTGTATGATTCGGGAATATCCATATCATTATTAAATTGAACTTTATATATAACTATATTTATTTAAAGAATAATCTTGTCAGATGTCTTAAAAAATTACTTTTGCAATTAGTCTGATTCAAGTAATGATGGTAATCTCTATAAAATGAAAAACATAAATACCAGGTACGTTTTGACAATAGTTATATTAGTGTGCTTCTCTCTTTTCGCCCAGGCACAATACTCTGACATAGATACAGATGGGCCAGTATATGGTGAGAATTGTACAACAATAATGGTAGGAAAACTGGCATCTACTGACGGCTCAGTAATGACATCACACAGCTGTGATGGCAACTACCGGACATGGATTGAAATCTATCCGCATCAAAAATATGAGCCTGGAACATTGCATCCTGTTTACACCGGAATGCTTCATACTGAAGAAGCATGGGATATGACCAAAGTTATTTTAAAGGGAAATATCTCAGAGGTTCCTGAGACTTACGCTTTTCTTAATACAGCTTACCCTTGTCTTAATGAGAAGCAGCTTGCTATTGGAGAAACTACTATTTACGGGAGAGAGGAACTTATGAATCCCGATGGTATGTTTATGATTGAAGAACTTGAAAAGATAGCCCTTCAGAGATGTAAAACTGCAAGAGAAGCAATAACATTGATTGGAAGCCTTGCTGAGGAATATGGATATGCTGATCTGGCAGAATGTATAACCCTGGCTGATCCAAAAGAGGTATGGCAACTGGAAATCGCTGGTTCAGGTAAAGGGAAACCTTCATCTATCTGGTGTGCAGAAAGAATCCCCGATGAAAATGTTGGGATTTGCGCTAATATTCCCCGAATATCGGTTGTTGATTTTAAGAATCATGATTTTTTTATGTATAGTACCAATTTGCAAAATGTGGCAAAAAAATCAGGATACTGGGATGGAAAAGAGCCTCTGAAATTCTGGAAAATTATTAATGGGAAAAAACCATTCTCAATAAGGGAATTTTATATTTTAAGTTCGTTGGCTCCATCATTGAACCTTTCTTTTGATGCAGAAGAACTTCCTTTTTCTGTAAAACCAGAGAAAAAACAATCACCAAGAGACATTATGAAATTATTCAGGGAAACCTATGAAGGCACGCAATGGGACATGACAAAGAACCTGCTTGTGACGGTTAAAGAAAAGGATAAAGATGGAAACGAAATTGAAAGGCAGATCAAATCTCCCGTAATGAGCAACTGGATGAATAATGATCTCAGAACTTTGATCAATGAAATAAAACCCGGAACAATTGAGCGTCAAAGGACTATTGCAATTGCCGGATGCTCATATTCCCATGTAATTCAATGCCGTGACTGGTTACCAGACGAAGTCGGAGCTGTAGCATGGTTTTCATTCGATAACCCGGGAGAGAGCCCGCGAATTCCGATATTTTCAGGAGTTCTTAATCTTCCCGCTTCATTTAATATATGTGGTCAGCAACGCTACAGAACTGATGCAGCTATCTGGTCATTCCGTGAAACAAACAGGCTTGCTACAGTGAACTGGTCAAGAGGAAGAGCGCTTATTGAACCTGCGGTTCAGGAATTCGAAGACAAAGCATTTTCAGAATTGCCGGCTGTAGAAAAAAAAGTTATTGAGCTTGTTAAAGACGGAAAGAATGATGAAGCAAAGAAATTCGTTACTTCCTATACCAACAGTTTTGCGGATGCTGCCATGAGAAGATGGGAAGACCTTAAGATAACTTTGTGGGGTATGTTTGGAAGAGGGTTTTAACCCCCGCCGCTAGCAGGTTATTTTTGTATCTTTGTATCATGATTATCAAAGAAGAAAAATTGACAATAAAAGAGATACTTGACCGGGAGGATTTCACCAGGGAAAACATCATTTCACTCTTGAATTCTGAAGGAGCTGATAGAACACTTCTGTTAAAAAAGTCAGCGGATATAAAAGAAAAATTCATTGGCAATAAGGTATGGTTCAGGGGATTAATAGAATTTTCAAATATCTGCAGCAAAGACTGCCTCTATTGCGGGATCAGAAAAGGAAATAAGAATTTAGTCCGGTATAATCTTTCAGATGATGAGATTATTGCTGCCGCCAGGTTCGCTTATGTCAATAATTACGGATCATTAGCCCTCCAATCAGGCGAACTGGAAAGCCCGAATGTGACCAGCAGAATTGAAAACCTGCTTTACAAAATAAAAGATCTTTCTAAAGGAACACTCGGAGTAACCTTGTCTGTTGGTGAACAGGAACATAAGGTATACAAGAAATGGTACGAAGCCGGTGCCCACCGGTATCTTCTACGTATTGAGGCAACTAACCAGGCTCTGTATAATAAGATCCATCCCAATGATTCAAAGCATGATTTTAATCGTCGTCTCGGTTGTTTAAAAAGCCTCCAGGATATTGGCTATCAGACCGGGACAGGCGTTATGATAGGGTTGCCGTTCCAGTCACTTGATGACCTTGCCGGGGACCTTCTTTTTATGAAAAATTTCAATATCGATATGTGTGGTATGGGTCCGTATATTGAACATGTTGATACACCGCTCTCTGCATATTCTGATGAACTTCTGCCTTTAAAAGACAGATTTGATCTTACTCTTAAGATGATTGCGGTTATCAGGATAATGATGAAAGATATTAATATTGTTGCCGCAACTGCAATGCAGGCAATAGATCCTATGGGAAGAGAAAAGGCAGTTAAGATCGGTGCAAATATATTGATGCCAAATATCACACCCGGCAAGTACCGCGACAGTTATAAATTATATGATAATAAACCATGCACAGAAGATTCTGCAGAAGATTGTCAGAGTTGTCTGGAGGCACGGGTGAGTCTTGCCGATGCAGAAGTTGTTTATGGGGAATGGGGGGATTCAAAACATTATGAGCTAAGGAGAAGTAAAGAAGTTAGTAGTAAGTAGTAGTAATAATTAACCAGCACCCAGCACCCAGCACCTAACACCCAGAATCAATGGCTCACATAACAATTTACATATTTTAACTAATTATTCTTTGTATTTTTAAAAAATAAGACTAGGTTTGAATCAGATATTAAGCGATGGGTATATTTAAATTGAATATTGGTATTTATTATTATTATTATTATAGACTGATATATAAGTAAGTCCGATAAATAATAAGTGAAATCACTTTCAAAATATAAGGCTTACCAGGGAAATGGTAAGCCTTTTTTATTTAAACCATTTAATCAACATAAAAATAACCATGGAAAAAACTCAGAAAAAAGGTACTGTAAAATTCTTCAATGGAAAACAGATCCCCCTGGAAATGCATAAAGTGCGCATTGTTCAAAGTTTAAAGCTTGTTCCGGTTGAGCGAAGGCTCGAAGCAATCGGTGAGGCAGGATATAACTCGTTTCTGCTGGGCACGAAGGATATTTTTCTTGATATGCTTACTGATAGCGGAACAAATGCAATGAGTGATGAACAGTTGTCAAAAATGTTTGTTGCTGATGATGCTTATGCAGGTTCTCAGAGCTTTGTTAAATTTCAAAAGAGCGTTGAGACTGTTTTCGGAAAAAAACTGATACTGCCTGTTCATCAGGGTCGTGCTGCGGAAAATATTATTTCACAGACTTTTATCAAACAGGGTTCAGTAATCCCAATGAACTATCATTTTACCACCACTTTGGCCCATATCCAGCTTAACGGTGGAAAAGTTGTTGAACTTTTTACACCTGAAGCGATGAAGATCAAAAGCTCTCATCCTTTCAAAGGTAACATTGATATTATTCGTCTCGAAGAACTCATTATTAAAACCGGTCCGGCAAACGTTCCTTTTATAAGGATGGAAGCCTCTACGAACCTTATCGGTGGTCAACCATTTTCGATGGATAATTTCAAGAATGTCAGAAAAATTGCAGATAAATATAAATTAATTATAGTACTGGACGCCAGTCTTATTGGTGAGAATGCATTTTTCATTCAGAAACGTGAGGAAGGATTTAAAGATAAGTCTATCGGGCTCATTTTGACTCAGATGTGCGATTTGGCTGATATAGTATATTTTTCAGGTCGTAAAGTCAGCTCTTCCCGGGGTGGCGCAATCTGTACGAACAGTAAGGAATTGTTCAATAAAATGAAAGATCTTGTTCCTCTTTATGAAGGGTTTCTTACCTACGGTGGAATTTCAATACGCGAGATTGAAGCAATGACTGTTGGTTTGTACGAGACACTCGAAGAAGATGTTGTCGGACAATCTCCTTCTTTTATAAGCTATGCAGTTCAGGAACTCGACAAGCTGGGGATACCTGTAATAATGCCTGGAGGTGCACTTGGTTGTCATGTTGATGCCAAACAATTTCTTTCGCATATACCTCAGACTGACTATCCGGCTGGAGCTCTTGTCGCCGCATTCTATATTATCTCCGGCGTGAGAGGAATGGAACGTGGTACAATGAGCAGTATCCGTGATGAACAGGGAAATGATATACTTGCTGATCTTGAGCTTATGAGGCTTGCGTTCCCCCGTCGTGTATTTACCTTATCTCAAACTGAATATCTGATGGACAGACTGAACTGGCTATATCACAATAGAGAACTCGTCGGAGGGATCAGGTTTGTTGAAGAACCACCGGTACTGAGATTTTTTACTGGACGTCTGGCTCCAATCGGGAACTGGCCTGAAAAACTGGTTGCGAAATTCAGAGCAGATTTTGGGGATAGCCTTTAAACTGGGTGCTGGGTGCTGGGTGCTGCTGGGTGCTCTCTGGTGTTTGGAAAGTACCAAGTACCAAGCACCTGGTACCCAGAACCCAGAACCCAGAACCTAGAATACCATGGTTCTGACATGAACTTTTGTTAATGATTTAAGGTCTTTTTCAAGCAGGATACGTTGTTTTTCATCGCCTCTCAGCTCCAGAATGATAAGTCCTGCAGGTTCACCGAAGAAGACCTCATTCACTCCCAATCTGGTTCTTATATTGCAGCCATAAGAGGTAAGAATTTTCTGAACAGCTGAAATCACAGATGGGTTTCGTTCAACAAGCATACCAAGTATTTCAACACTGTTTTTAACTGATTCTTTATTCAAATTTTCATTTTCAACCGTAAAAATCATTTCACGGATTTCAATTCCCTCAAGGGTTTTTAAATCAAATGCCAATTTCTCAGTATCAGCAGGATCTCCATTAAGATGGAGTATTATATAAGCTTCACGGCTGCAGATTTCATCTGTCACTTCATGAAATCCCATACGGGTTGTTATCACAGAAGCATGTTTGGAAAGTATACCCTGGGTAAGACCGGCTTCTTTTATCCTGTCTATTATTTTAATTCCGAGAACTTTTATCATGATGACTAAAATTATGTTTTAAAATCTCTGTGTAAATCCGTACTCCTCGGTAGCTATCTGTGATAGTTTCTATTTTACTTTTTTGCCACCAACCTGCCTGCCGGTAGGCAGGGACACCAAGTCAGAAAGGTTCATCAGTTATCTTTATCAGCTTAACTTTACGTCTTCGCGAGCAACTTTTATCTTTTCACTCCCGATAGCTATCGGGATGTCTTTTGTCTTAAAAGTAGAGATCCCTCTCTCCTGATTTAATCCTCTCAATCTTTTCCCTGGTACTTACCGCGATCTGAGGTTCAAGTTTTTCAAGGTTTTTTTCAATAGCCTTCCAACCTTTGTTAACTGTTTCACCAACAGCATAATCACAGATATATTCTGAAAGGGTTAGGATTGCATTCGGTGAGCAGAATCTTTTTATGAATCCAGGAACTGAAAATTCCATAAAATGTTCTCCCGTACGTCCCATTCTGTAACATGATGTGCAGAATGAAGGCAAATAATCATTATCCAGTAGTTCATCAACTACTTCCGCAAGTGATCTTGCATCATTAATTTTAAACTGTTCCCTGTTCAGATTCTGTTTTTCATTTTTAGTATCAGCATAGGACCCAATTTCAAGTTTGGTCCCGCCATCTATCTGTGATACACCAAATTGCATCGCCTCTTTTCTTACTCCGGGAGATTCCCTTGCAGTCAATATCAATCCTGTATATGGAACAGCTAATCTTAATATTGCAATAAGCTTTTTGAAGTCTTCGTCATTTGTTTCATATTTACCATCAATGTTCAGACTGAGGGCATCCTTGATACGCGGGAAAGAAATAGTATGAGGTCCGACATTATAACATGCTTCAAGATGATTAGTGTGACGGATGAGTCCCATCACTTCAAATCTCCAGTCGTAGAGACCGAAAAGTGCACCTATCCCAACATCATCAATACCGGCTTCCTGTGCCCTGTCGAGGGCCGTCAGCCGATATTCATAATCTCTTTTTTTCCCTCCCAGATGGTACCATTTATAAGCTTCAGGATCATATGTTTCCTGGAATACCTGGTAGGTACCGATGCCAGATTCTCCTACTATTCTGAATCCCTCTACATCAAGGGGAGCTGCATTAATATTTACCCTTCTTATTTCGCCATGACCTTTTTTGACTCCATATACAATTTTCACAGTATGAGCAATGTACTCAGGTGAATAGTCGGGATGTTCGCCATATACAAGGATCAGCCTTTTCTGTCCGTTATCTTCAAGAGCCTCAACTTCCTTAATAATATCATCGTCGCTCAGGGTTTTCCTTATTGCATCTGCATTCGTAACTCTGAAGCCACAGTACTGACAATTATTGACACATCGGTTCCCAACATATAGGGGGGCAAAAAGTACAATTCTGTTTCCGTATACTTTCTCCTTTAGTTCCCGAGCACCCTGCTTGATTTCATCAGCCAGACCGGTACCTATAGAATTTATCAGAACTGCAGTTTCTTCCATTGTCAGTCTCTGCTTATCAAGTGATTTAGCAATAACTTCCCTTACTCTCAGTTTATCGGGTTTAGTATTGTTTAACAGCTTCCATATTTCTTCAGGATCAATGAATGGCTTCATTCTTTGATCGGGTATGCTTAATCTTTCAGGTGAAAACTTCATTAGAATAATTTTAGTAACATTCTTTTACCACTCCTTTTTTTACCTCATCCCCCGTCCCCTTCTCCCAGGGTAGAAGGGGAGAAAGAAAAAAATGGTTTCTAGCCCCTCTCCCTTGGGAGAGGGGTTGGGGTGAGGTTTTAGCTAACTGCAAAGATAATCAACAAATGGCCTTCTTGTAATGATTCTGTTCAATAAATAAGTTCCGATATCTCCTCTTTTGCCAGATTGACTTTTGAAACGGACCGGCTGTCAGAGAAGTTTACTGCTCCATGAATCATTTTATGAAATGAGATAGTCAATTTACTATCCCTGTTAAAATTTCCCATGTCAAAAATATTGAGAAGAACTTCCGAAAAATTATCGCTTCTTTTATGGATAATTACCATTCCTTTTATACTATTCAGCTCAGATGTAACAGTAACTGCGTATATACCGTATTGTGGAAGAATCTTGCATTCTTCAGTCAGTGGGATCTTAACAAAAGGTGGCAAATTAAAAGAACTCTCTATCTCATAAAATTCAGGTTTCCCTTTTATAATATAGTAATGATCGAGATAGGCATTTGCCCTCTGAATATAACCATGGCTTATAGCTTCCCGTATTTTTGTGGAACTTACTGTTTCATTGTATACTTCCTGTTCAGGAATTTCTTCGGCTTCAAACTGGTATTTTCCCCGCCAGGCCCATAATTGTTTATAATCGCCCTCCTTATTAAATCCAAAATGATGATTGAATCCCACTACAACAACTTTAGCATGGAGAATTCCGTGAAGCAGATCTCTTACGAATTGTTCACTTGTGATTTTTGAGAAATCTCTTGTGAATTCCACAATAATGACATTGTCGAGTCCGGTCTTTTCAAGAAGGTCGAGTTTTTCTTCCTGTGAATTAATAAGCTTAAGATCTTTTCCGGCTGTTTCGGGGTAAAGTACTTTTCTGGGATGGGGGTCAAATGTAACCAGGACAGATTCGCCGTTATACTTATCTGCCAGCTTATTGAGCCTGTTAAGTATGGTCTTATGTCCGAGATGAACTCCATCAAATGATCCGGTTGTTACAACAGGATTCATTATATTCTTTACCTCCCCGAAGCCTTTGAATATCTTCATTCCGATACAGAGAGCTAAATTTTATTCTCTTTTACAAAATATGCAACTTTTTCGATTGAAGTTATCATGTCATACTCCTCAAGATAAACTCCGGAAGGCACGTTTAAAGGAATAGTGGTAAAATTCAGAATGCCTTTAACTCCATATCTGACTATCTCTTCAGATATTTCCCTTGCGAAATCGGGAGGAACAGTCAGAATTGCTATTTTGATGTCAAGCTCTTTTATCATTCTTTCTATATCGCTGTATGGGTAACATTTTACTCCTGAAATAACTTTGTTAATCTTTTGCGGATCGTTATCGAATGATGCAACAAGATTAAGTTTTGAACGTTTTCCTTTAAAATAACCAGCAACTGCTCTTCCCAGATTACCTATTCCTACAACAGCGACATCCATGCTTTCGTTGCTGTCGATTATTGTACCGATTGTATCGATGAGTTCCCGTACATCGTATCCTTTTCTGAGAACACTCGAATAACCAATCAGCATCAGATCACGTCTTACCTGAACAGCGGTGATATGCAGACGTGCTGCCAGGTCGTGAGAAAAGATGTAATTTCTTTTTTCAATCAGGCATTCCAGAAGGGTTCTTCTGTACTCACTGAGCCTTTCAATGGTTTTTCCTGGTAATTTCATTGTTGTTAAATATTCAGTTTAGTTATATTAACCTGGTTTTCAATTAATAGTAACAGGTTTTTTAGGCAGTCTGATTGTAAATACTGTTCCAACATCGGGTGTACTGTCAACTTTTATTGTTCCATGATATAATTCTACCACTTTTTTTACAATCGATAAACCTAATCCGCTTCCGGAAATGTTCCTGGTTTTTTCATTTTTTATCCGTACAAATTCGGTAAAAAGATTTTCAGTATCATTTTTAGTAATCCCGATTCCTGTATCCGAGATGATGAGAATTGCTTCATTATCAGAGCTATCGATTGTAACTTCAGCTTTACCGCCTATCTTATTATACTTGACCGCGTTTGAAATAAGATTATTGAAAATAATCTCCATGTCATCCGGGTCTGCCATTATAGTGACATCCGACCTTACATCAATGTTGATATTTATATCCATCTGGATCGCATATGGCTGAACTGTCACCATAGCTGCGGAAGCTACTTCTGCCAGATTGACTTCCTGAATTTTTTCCTCTTTTCTTTCGAGACGTATTTTTGTGAAATCCAGAAGGTCCATTATCAGATTTCGCATTCCCTGGATCCTTTGCAACGACCTTTCAATTGGTGTAGCGTAATCATCTATCAGTTCGCCGGCCTGTTTACCCTGCATCATTCTCAGGTAACCTTCCAGTGCGTTAAGTGGTGCTTTTAATTCGTGAGATAATACCGAAAGGAACTGGTATCTTATTTTCTTTCCCTCCTGTTTCATCCGGTGGGTTATTCTCTTAAGGTACTGTTGTTTTGTTATGTTTTCTATACTCGATTTCAGCTCCTGAGGGGTAAATGGCTTCGGAATAAAATCTATCGCACCATCACGGGTAGCTCTGATTGCAACATCAAGCGAGGCATACGATGTGATCATTGCCACTACAATATCATAATTCCTTTTTCTGATATATTCCAGAACTTCAACGCCCTGTATCCCGGGCAATTTATTATCAAGTAAAAGAATATCAGGCATGTCGCGCTCGAGAATTTCAATACCTTCTTCACCGGTACCTGCCTCAGTAACCTCGAATGTATAATCTTCATCCATGAAAGGATAGGTTACATGAAAGTTGTTAAGTATCCTGGATACACCAGATCGTATCCCCGGTTCATCATCAATAACGAGTACTTTCAGAACTGCCATTTCAAAGTTTTAATAATTTCATAACTTCCTGGTCGAGCTGCTCAGGTCTTATCCCTTTTTCAAGATATTTATCAGCCCTTATCCATGACTTTTCCTGCTCAGAATCAATACTGAACGATAACCCGGTTTCGTGAGATACTGCTGTTGCCAGAATAACCGGAACATCAGGATATTTTCTTTTCATCTTATAGCATAATATAAAACCACTGTCATCATTTTCCATCATGAGGTCGAATATTGCCAGATTGGGTTTGAATCTTGTTATTACTGCTTCTGCCTCAGCCTGACTTTCCACTGCAACAGTCTTATACCCTTCTTTTTCAAGATTAAAAACTGTCTGAAACAGGTAATCAGGATCATCATCAGCAACCAGTATTGTTATATCACTCTTCTTCATTATTCAACAAATATCTGAAAATTCTTTTATCCGGCGTGCGTTATGCGGTACGATGTAAAAAAACCGGATATTGCATGCCGCATACAACGTATCTCATTCTTTTCTCCTTGGCAACACAATCTTAAAACTCGTTCCGGTCGGGCCTTTAGCCGGATTATTATTTGAATCCGCTGTAATCTGACCTTTATGCATTTTAACAACTCCATAAGCTGTCGCTAAACCGAGACCTGTTCCATGACCAATACTTTTTGTGGTAAAGAATGGCTCGAATATCTTTGCCCTGTCTTCTTCCTTTATGCCAGTACCTGTGTCACTAATAACTATTATCATGTCACTTAGGGTATCTTCCATTTTTATATTTATTGTACCCCCTCCCGGCATAGCATCAATGGCATTCTTTATCAGATTTGTCAGTACCTGCATCATCTGTTCCTGGTCGAGCATTGCTGATGGATTTGTGGTATGGTCATCAATATTGATTTTAACTTTTGGCGGAATAATAAGGCTTTCCAGGCTATGGTTTACCAGGTCTTTAATGCTAACCATCTGATGGTTCACCTGGTTCTTCCGTGCAAAATTCAATAATCCGGCGACAATTTTCTTACACCGTCCGGCCTGATCGACAATGAGCTGAAGATCTTCTCTCACCGGATCTTCCATCTTCGCTTCTTCCAGCAGGATGTTGCTATACATAATTACTACCCCGAGAGGATTATTTAATTCATGCGCAATACCTGCTGAAAGCTGACCCATGTGAGCAAGCTTCTCAGATTGTTTAAGAGCCTGTTTCATCGATGAGAGCTTCTCATTTGATAATGCCAGATCTTTTACCGATTTATGGAGCTTCTCAATTGTATAAGGGAGACACATTTCAACTTCTGCAAGGCCCTTCTTTATAGCAATCGCATGTTCAACACAACTTTCATACCCACAGGCACCACAATCGAGCTGATCCTTTTTGGTCTTTTTCCCCATCTTAATCAAAATGTCATTTACATCATTCTCATTAAGAGTCTCAATACGACGATCTTCAGCTTTATGTCTTACCGAAAGATCAAGTTCTGCAAATTCTTCAAATGACTTTTGCCAGTTTTCAGAATCAATATTCTGCATTTTACTGTTGGCATAAGAACTAACCAATGCACGACGATTATATTGTTTTCCGTTTTTTGATAATCCGGGTCCCATTATGCAACCTTCACAACAAAGCAACTCCATATGCTGTTTGCTTATCAAGCCTGCTTCAAATTCTTTCAGGGCTCCCTGGAAATCAATTCTTCCTTCAGCTGCTATTATATTTCCGGTTATGGCGTTATCACTTATTTTTGCAGTCTGAAGGAGACCACGGGCAACCGGGAATATCGCACCTCGTCCGCCGACAGGCTGATCAAAATCCACGGGAATGGCAGTTTGAGCAGTAATTCCACGGTCCGCGAACATATCTCTCAATTCCGTAAAAGTAATAGCTTCATCAATCTCAGTACTCTCAGCTTTTTTTGCTATGCATGGACCTATGAAGACAATTTTTATGTCCTTTCCGTATTTTTCACGAACAACCCTGCTCATAGCTACCATTGGTGAGACTATTGGAGCAAGGTTATCTGCAAGTGCAGGATGATAGAATTTTACGTAGTTTACGATAGAGGGACAATCAGAAGAAATATAAAAATTCTTGCTTTCAGAAACTAATTTTTTATACCTGTCAGCAACCAGGTCAGCACCAAAGGAAACCTCAGCAACATACATAAAACCAAGTGCTTTGATCATTCCTGTAAGTATCATGTGATCAGGAATATCACCGAACTCAGCCGGAAAGCTTGGAGCAATGATTGCGGCTACTCTCGATTCAGTCTCCAGGAGCTTTATAACCCGATCGGTTGTATTGAGAAATACTTTTGCCCCCTGGCTACATACTTTAGTACAATTACCGCATGCGATACATCTTTCATCTATTACTTCTGCCTGTCCGCCGACAATCCGGATAGCTTTTGCAGGACATTCCCTAACGCAAGTATAGCATGTACGGCAAAGTTCTTTTATAGTGTATACCAGCATACTATTTAAGGTTAAAAATTAGAGTAATACATTTCTTTTTTCAAAATGCGTAAAGAAAATCTTTTTATCTGCAATATCGGCATTTTCTTTTAATAGCTTCTCGTACAAGTTAATGAGAGAGGGAGATTTACATGGCTGATTAATTGCTTCCGTGTCGTCTGACTGGTAGACAAGTTTCGATCTGCATTTTATTTCATCTTTTGAAGTATTGAATGTCAGTCCTGCACCATGTACACATCCGCCCGGACAGGTCATCACCTCAATAAGATCATATTTTTTACCATATGCAAGGGAAACCTTTAGTTTATCAAGACCGGTAAGACCATCAATTACAGCTACCCTGATTTCATTATCATCAATCAAAACGGACAATTCCCTGAATGATCCTCCTGATC
This sequence comes from Bacteroidales bacterium, assembly GCA_003141895.1. Classification (GTDB taxonomy): domain Bacteria; phylum Bacteroidota; class Bacteroidia; order Bacteroidales; family VadinHA17; genus LD21. The sequence continues at coordinate 21,223 of PLNT01000038.1, forward strand.
TGAGTTTCTTAAAAATCTGTTTATCAGGCTCTTTCTTCAGTTTCTGATAATAATATGACCTTATAACACCTTCAGCTATCCCGCCAGATACTTCTGCAAGTATAGCCGCAGAACTTCGTCCTGCCAGAGGTTCATCAGCCGGTTCATTCTCAATATTTGAGGTGTCAATACCATATAATCTTATTAATCTGGCAAGTTCCCTTATTGTAAGAACAGTATCAACATCACTGATACCTTTTCTCATCATTCCGTCGCGACGAGCTTCAAATTTCATTGCCATGCAGGGAGTGGCAGATACTGAAAAAATCTCTTCAGGCTTAACCTTAAGCTGATCAGCCACCAGTGTTTTAATAAGGACACCTGTTATCTGCTGCGGAGATTTTACTGTTGAAAGATCAGGAATAACCGAAGGCATAAATTGCTCTGCAAATTTGACCCATGCCGGACAGGCAGAGATATACAATGGCCTCTCAGATTTATTTTCAATTCTTTCGGAAAGCTGAGCCGCAATTTCAGTAATACATACATCTGTTCCTAACCCGGTTTTATAAACCTTGTCAAACCCAATCTTCCGTAGAATAGCATTAAGCGTTTTGTCAAATTCCCTGGTATATCTCATACCAAGCTCCTCGGCAATTCCGTAAACTGCCATTGAAGTATATTGAATAGCTTTTACTATTTCGGGTTTATTAAGATATTCCTGTACTTCTGTAATATTATGTTTTTCATGTAGTGCCCCTGTCGGACATACCAGGACACACTGTCCGCAGTGAATACAACTTGAAAAGTTGAAATCCCTGTCCATTGCAGCTCCCACATGTGTCTCTTTACCTTTATTAATAAAATCAAGAGATGTTGCAGTTATTATTTCTTCGCATACCCGCACGCATCGTCCGCAAAGAATACATTTGGACAGTTCCCTGATTATAGCAGGACTTGACTGATCGAGACGAGGTTTTATTTTTCTGCCACGAATTCGCCGCTCCCTGATATTCAGTTCCTCAGCCAAACGCTGGAGTTCACAATTCAGGTTTCTGTCGCAATAAAGACAATCATCAGGATGATTTGAAAGAAGCAATTCAACAATAGTTTTTCTTGCAGTAATCACCCGTGGTGAATGCGTTTTAATTTTCATCCATTCTTCAACTGGCTGTGAACATGCAGTTACTAATCGTTCGCGGCCCTCTACTTCAACAACACACATTCTGCAGGCACCGGTGGGAGTAAACTCCTTCATCCTGCAGAGAGTAGGTATGATAATTCCATTGCGATTAAGAGCAGATAGAATAGTCTCACCCTTTTCAGCCTTGATCTTTTTATTATTTACCTGTATTGTAAAAAGCATAGACATTATTTAACATTTATAGCACTGAATTTACAGATGTCAAAGCAGATACCGCATCCGATACATTTTTCCTCAACAATAAAGAATGGCTGAAGACGTGTTCCATAAATTGCATTTACCGGGCATTTGGAAGCACATGCAGTGCATCCTGTACATTTATCAACATCAATTGAAAATGTTCTCAGTCCCCTGCAAATATTTGCCCTGCATTTCCTGTCAAAAATATGTTCCTCAAATTCATCCCTGAAGTTTTTAAGAGCACTGATAAATGGATTAGGAGCTGTCTGACCCAGGCCACACAGTGAAGTGTCTTTCATAACAGAGGCTATAGTCTCGAGCTGCATTACTCCTTTAAAGCGTTCCAGGGTCGTTCCCGAATCTTCATTTAATGGCTTCCTTATTACACTTTCTAGTATTTCGAGCATTCTGCCGGTTCCTTCACGACAAGGAATACATTTCCCGCAGCTTTCATTGCGGATAAATTCCATATAATATCTTACAAGATCGACCATGCAGGTATTCTCATCGATTATTACAAAGCCACCTGCTCCCATTCCAATACCTTTTTCTTTCAAATCCTCGTAATCGATGGCAATATCAAGATTATCGCTTGTAATAAATGAACCTGAAACACCACCAAGCTGAATAGCTTTAAATTCTTTCCCTTCTTTGATTCCATCCGCAATATCTTCAAGAATTGTCCGGATTGTGGTACCCATTTCAATCTCAACCACACCTGATAACCGGCCTTTACCGGCAACTGCAAATACTTTTGTACCTGGACTATTTTCCGTACCTATTGAACGAAACCATTCAGGTCCATTCTGCATAATAAGAGGAACATTCATTAGTGTTTCCACGTTATTAATTACAGTTGGTTTACCGAATAGTCCCGACGAAGTAGGATATGGAGGTTTAAGCTGCGGCATACCCCGTTTACCTTCAAGAGTATTGATAAGTGCTGTTTCCTCACCACATACGAAGGCACCAGGCTCTACACGGATTATAATGTCAAGATTATAACCGCTCGAGAAAATATTATGTCCGAATACACCATAATCTCTTGCCTTGTCAATTGCTTTCTGAAGCCTGTTTTTCGCATGATCGGAACCCGATCGCATAAAAATTATAGCATTGGAAGCTCCTATGGCATAGGCAGCAATGGCAATACCTTCTATCAACCTGTGAGGATCGCTTTCCAGGATAGTTCTGTCAGTAAAAGCTCCGGGGTCGCTCTCTTTAGCGTTGCAAATAAGATACCTTGCGTTTGAAGATGTATTAAGGGCATGTTTCCATTTAAGACCTGTGAGATAACCTCCGCCACTTCTTCCCCTGAGTCCGCTCTTTTCAATTATATCGCAAACTTCTTCAAATGTATAATGTCTAATTGCCTTTACAAATGCCCTGTAACCTCCTCTTGCTATGTATTCTTCAATATTCTCAGGATCATAACATCCGCAATTGCTCAGAATCACTCTTTTCTGGTTGGCAAAAAATGGCAATTCATCCATAAAAGGAATCCCTGACCATAATTCAAAACCTTTTGTACCTGTTTGCCCGGCAAGATCATCCTCATTAATATCATTATGAAAAACCCCGTTCAAAAGAGGCTCCACTTTCTCTTCTGTAATATTCCTGAAAAAGAGTTTATTCTTTCCCGGGATCTGAATACAAACCAGTGGTTCAAAAGTCGAGGGACCGGTGCAGCCAACATGTACTAATTCTGCCGATGGTTCATTTTCATTAATATACGTGTCGACTGCTGAACAAGTTTTTTCCGATCCGGCAATGACACTGCTTGTACCTGAAGAAACGTAGATCAACGGTTTATCAGATTTTTCACGTCTCACCCTGCACAAGACCTTCTCTGTTTCAGATGACAAAGTATCGGACTCATAAGTGAGGACCTTTTCGATCAGGAATGACTTTAAATCTTCCATCAGGAAATTTTAACTGAATTAGTCATTTTCAATAACATGCCTTAAACGTTTAAGCATTTCAGGTAAGTGTTCAGCTTTTATATGCGTTTTATATTGCCCGTTCATGTAAATTACCGGACCATTGCAACAACCTCCCATGCAAGAGACAATCTCATAACTGAAAAGCCCATCCCTGGTTGTTTGCCCTGGCATCACCCCGGTTTCTTCCCTGATTTTATTTATGATGGATTGAGATCCATTAAGAAAGCATGAAGTTCCATGACAGATCTTTATCTGAATTTTTCCGGATGGAATAAACCTGAACCGGTCGTAGAAAGTAGCAAGCCCGTAAATCTTTGTAGTACTTAGTCCCAGAAAGTTTCCTGTTTTTACAATAGCTTCTTCAGAAAGATATCCCAGATCATCCTGTATTTCCTGAAGCAATGGAATAAGATCTTCTCTTTTCCCTTGTTTGTATTTTTTCAGAATTATATCAAGATCAGTACTCATTCCGGCAAATTAATGTAATAATTATAACACAAATATAAATGTTTTTATTGTTAATAAATAAACATTGTTATTTTATTAACAATAAATCATTATATATTTAAAATATCAACTTATTTATAATACATTGATTCCTAATGTATTGCTCATTACTAATAAGTTTCCAATGAAATAATTAAGATAATTCTGAGTTAAGATAGACCAGGGTTTCCCCGGTAAAAGGGGAAATAATGGATTCTATGAGGTTTATGGCACCTCGGAAATAATTATTACTTTTGAGAGATTGTTTATTTTGGAACAGTAAAAATATGGCACAAAGAGTTGAGATGAAAATCTGTCTTGGCAGTTCATGTTTTTCACGCGGAAATAAAGACGTGGTAATGTTTATCAGGGAGTACCTCAAAAAAAACCACCTTGATGACAAAGTTATCTTTAAGGGTGCACGTTGTATGGGTCATTGCAGCAACGGCCCAAATCTGAACATAAATGGTACAACTCTCGAAGGAGTAACGCTTTCTAAAATAGAAGCCATTCTTGAAAAAGAATTAGGCAAATTGGTATAAAGAAGTTCGGAATACTTAAAGTTGACATGAAAATTATGTTCAAACTTTAGTCACTCTAGGCACTTTAGGCACTTCAAACTTTAAAACTTGTTAACATGGCAAACAGGAAACCGGTTATTTACATAAATGATGAGAAATGCAGAAACTCATATTCCTGCGTTCGTGTCTGCCCTGTCAACGCAATTGAGGTTAAGCCACAGAAAGCTCATCCGTACATTCTTCCAAACAGATGTATTGGCTGTGGTTTATGTTATGTAGCATGTACACCTCATGCCATTGAATTCAGGAACTCAAAGGAAGAAATAAAGAGTCTTTTGTCATCAGGCAGAAAAACAGCAGCTCTGATAGAGCCAAGTATAGCATCGGAATTTGATGATATAACTGATTACAGGAAGTTTGTTGCTATGATCCGCGCCCTGGGGTTTGATTATGTACATGAAGATTCATTCGGCGTTGATCTGATTGCGGCAGCATATGCAAAACTTTTCCTGAAAGCCGAAGGAAAGTATCTGATCACTGCAAATTGTCCATCTATAGTTAAACTTATTGAAAAATTTCACCCGGAGCTGGTTCCGAATCTTGCCCCCATGGTCTCTCCGATAGTTGCAACTGCTATGGTTGTAAAAGAGCTTTATGGTCCCGCTGTTGCAAGTGTTCAGATTGGACCGTGCATCGATGCAAAAGATGAAGCCCTTATATATAATGATGGAAAACTGATTGACGGTGTACTTACGTTTGTTGAATTGCGGGAACTTTTTGATGAATTTAGTATCCAGGAAAGACTGGTAAAAATATCAGATTTTGATCCACCTCATGGAAATTGGGGTGCCCTCTACCCTCTTCCGGCAGGAATTATCCAGGCAGGTGGTATAAAACGTGATATGGTTTCGAGCCGTGTTATAACAGCCTCAGGGAAAGAGGAAATTCTTGAAGCAATCAATGACTTTGACAGTTATATAGATACTATTCAACACCATTTTAATCTTTTCTTCTGTCACGGATGTCTCCTGGGACCTGGCATGCAGCATCATAATGAACGGTTCAGGAGAAGAGCCCTGGTACGGAAATATGCTGAAAAAAGAGTTGGCAAACTAGATAAAGCAGTCTGGCAGAAAGATATGGACAAGTGGTCAAAGCTTGATTTCTCCAGGACGTTCACCCCTGATGATCAGCGAATTCCCGAACCTCCTGAAGAAGCGATAGCTGAAGTACTCAAAATTATCGGTAAAGATAATCCCGATGAAGAACTGAACTGCGGTTCATGTGGTTATCTGTCATGCCGTGATTTTGCATCGACTGTTGCGAAAGGGCTTGCAGTTCCTGAAATGTGCCACAGATTCAATCTACGGAATAAACAGGAGTATATTGAAACTCTCCGGCAGACAAACAGGAAACTTGCAGACACTAAAGAGGCCCTTAAGGAATCAGAAGAGCTTGCACGACGTGAAAAGGAAATTGCTCAGAGTGCTTCTGATATGATGAATAATATGCTTGAAAAACTTCCAACAGGAGTTGTGATTGTTGACAATAATCTAAAAATACTTCACTCAAATCAGAGCTTTATTAATATCATCGGTGAAGATGCAAAAGCCATATCAGATGTAATACCCGGACTAGCAGGTGCTGATATTAAAACGCTTATCCCTTTCAACGTGTATAATATGTTCACTTTTGTCCTTAAAGAAGATGAACCTGTTGTGAGTAAAGATGTCCATTTCGACGACAAAATGCTTAATATTTCAATATTTCCGATCAAAAAGAATAAAATCTGCGGAGCAACAATCCGTGATCTTTATTCACCGGAAGTTCAGGGTGAGGAAGTAACCAGCAGGGTGAGTGAGGTTATTGAGAAAAACCTTGAAATGGTTCAGAAAATAGGATTTCTGCTCGGGGAAGGTGCTTCCGAAACCGAACAGATGCTTAACTCTATAATTGAGTCGTACAAAACAAAAAGCATGAATAAGAAAAACAACCTGAAATAATTTTAAGTGAACAGAAACTTTTTTATAGAGGTAAACAGTCAGCAAAGGAACTTCGATGGAGAGAGAATCAGCGGGGATGTGTTTCTTTACAGGTATATAAAAGAAGAAGACAGGGTTATAGCAGTTCTTTCAGACGGTATGGGCCATGGTGTAAAAGCAAATATCCTGGCAACCCTTACGGCTACCATGTCAATTAATTTTACCCGTGAACATAAAGAAGTGGATCGCATTGCTGAGATAATAATGAATACCCTGCCGGTATGCAGTGAAAGGAAAATCAGCTATTCAACATTTACAATAATCGATATTGAAAATACTGGTAGGGTTACCATCCTTGAATATGACAATCCATCATGTGTTGTTTTAAGAGGTAACCAGGTTTTTGATCCATCATGGAAAAAGGTCGTACTTGAAAAAGGGAAAAATACGGGTAAAGTACTCAAGACCTGTTCTTTTATGCCTGAAAAGGAAGACCGGATAGTATTTTTTTCCGACGGCGTTTCGCAAAGCGGGATGGGAAGCGAATCATATCCTTTCGGATGGGAAAGGGACAGTATAGCAAGCTATGCTGCATCTCTTGTTACCAATGAAGCTTCAATTTCAGCTATAATACTTGCCGGGAAAATTGTTACAATGGCTCATAAAAATGACAATTACAAAGCTTGTGATGATATCAGCTGCGCAATAATCTATTTTCGGGAACCACGAAAATTATTAATCTGCACAGGGCCCCCTTACGAAAAGGAAAAAGATAAGGAACTTGCAGCTAAAGTAATTGGTTATAAAGGGAAAGTGATACTCTCGGGTGGCACAACCGCGGATATTATTGCAAGACAATTGAACCGTAAAATTATTGATGAGTTAATTTTTGAAGATCCTGAATTACCACCTGAAAGTTTCCTGGAAGGTATTGATCTCGTTACCGAAGGAATACTTACTCTTCAGAAGGTAAACGAAATACTGAAAACTTATAATAACAGTATCAAACTTGGAAAGGGTCCTGCCGATAAGATAGTACGTCTGATAATGGAAAGCGATGAGATTCATTTTATCATCGGTACCAGAATAAATATCGCACATCAGGATCCAAATCTTCCGGTCGATCTTGAGATCAGGCGAACCGTTGTAAAAAGGATAGCACGTCTGCTTGAAGAAAAATGGCTTAAGAAGGTTACGTTTGAATATATCTAGTCGCTGAATATTTACGTTAATTCTAATATTTGCCACCAAGACACTAAGGCGCCAAGTATCACCAAGGAATTCTTCATCGTAAACCTTTGTGTCTTTGTGCCTTGGTGGCAAAAAAATTATTTATCACTCATTAAATACTCCAGTGTTTTTCTGAACAGATGTGGCTGAATATCAGGATGTGTCAGATTTCCAGGAAGGCGATCCGTAAACATTGCTTCCGCAATTTCGGAAATGTCAGGAATTGGTCCAATTTCTGTAACATCTGCCAGATATAATCTCCCCCACCCCGTTTCTCCATCAATTGTCACTGAATATGTCGCCAGACATTCAAGAGTGAATTTTATTGCTCCGGTTTCTTCCATTAATTCCCTGCCGGCTGCTTCAAGTGAAGTTTCTCCTGGTTCAATGTGTCCACCGGCAATCTCCCATGTTGACCGTTTTTGGTGTCTGACAAAAATCCATTTGCCTTGATATTTTGCTGAAATAACAGAATACGTAAGTTTTGAATCAGGTACATAAAGCTGGTCATAGAATTTGACAGTGGTCATATTAGTTTCCGGATAATGAGGTTTAAAAAATTTAACCCTGCCTACACGGCAGGCAGGCACAAAGTAACACAAAGTCTATGGGAAACAGGTTGCTAGTATAATTTATTAATTAATTACATTTACGGGATAAAATTTCCCCGATGATATTGTTCTTCATTCTTATTATTACAGAGATTCTTACAATTGTAGTTCTGCAACAGCATTTCTACCATTTTTCGCGAACCATCCATTTTATATCAATAATATCTCATGTAATTCTTAGCCTCTGGCTTTGGATCTTTTTCTTCGAACTATCTTTCTACAACAGCTTTTACGACAACCCTAAGCATGTCTGGTTGATGATGAATCTGACAGGGATGTTCGCTGCGATAATCTTTCCCCGCATCATTCTTATTATTTTGCATTTCACCGGGAAATTCTTGAAACTTAAAAGCGGTAATCATTTAAGATGGCTTACCAACCTCGGAATGGTTTTTATGTTCATAGTTCTTTTAGTTATTGCTCTCAGTACTTTTTATGAAAGATTTAATTTCACAACTGAAGAGATTACAATTAAAATAAAGGGACTTAATAAGGATCTCGACGGTTTGAGAATAGTCCAGCTTTCTGATATGCATCTATCTTCTTTTTATCATCATACGAAAGAACTTCAGGAAGTTATGCTGAAAGTTAATCAGCTAAAACCTGACATCCTCATTAATACAGGTGATTTTGTAACCTTCGGGTGGAGGGAGTTTGAAAGATACGATACTATACTTTCAAAAGCGTCGGGCCGATATGGCAATTTCGCAATCCTGGGGAATCATGACGTCGGAACGTATGATCCGTTCTTCACTGAAGCAGACAGGGATAACAATATACTGATAATGAATAACCTTATTAAAGCCTCGGGTTACCAGGTTTTAAATGATGAATTTAAGAAGGTTAATGTTGGAAATTCTAAAATTGGTATGATAGGTGTTGTTACAGGAGGAAGGCATCCTCATATGACACACGGAAATCTTGATAAGGCAATCGCAGGGCTCGATAGTGTCGATCTCAAGATACTCCTAACCCATGACCCCAATCATTGGGAAGAAGCAGTTACGGGAAAAACCGATATTCAAATTTCTTTTTCAGGTCATACACATGGAATGCAGATGGGAATAATAACAAAAAAATTCAAATGGAGCCCTGCAAAATATTTCTATCCACACTGGAACGGACTTTACCAGGAAGGTAGTCAGTATCAATATGTTAATCGTGGACTAGGTTGTCTGGCAATTCCTTTCAGAATCTGGATGCCTCCCGAAATTACTGTGATTACTCTAAAAAAGGAATAACACTATACACCGGATTTTTTCTATTGCCATTGGCTTTAGCCGACGGCAATAGAAAAAAAGAAACGGGCAGCAGTTAAACTGCCACCCGTTGACATTACCCTCGCTTGATCTTTTACTAAACCTACTAACCTACTAACCTGTTAAGAAATGAAAGGATAAATTATTGGGAATAATTTTCCATCCACTTGAGTCCGGGTAATGGTATATTAAAATTCAAAAACTATTTTAATAATAGACAAAACAGAATGTTCTGATATTCCCTGAAAAAATGATCCTTTGATTTTTTAACCTTTCCCAAATAACAACAAATTCAACTGTAAAAGGTTCAATAGAATCTCCATTTAATTCTTCATTCATTTTTTAGTAAATTGAAGCACCAAAATAAATTTTACCCTTATTATGAAAAACCTCTCTATATCACTAATATTCTGCAGTTTAATTTGTGTCATATCGTGCCGGAATGAACCAGGCGAATGGATCAGGATCAACCAGATTGGCTACAGGAATGATGACATTAAAACTGCGGTTTTTTTATCAGTGAATTCATTGGATCTAAAATCCTTTAAAATAATAGATGTAAAATCAGGTAAAGTGGTCATGACTTTTGATAAAGTTTTTAAAACTGAATCTCTGTATCCTTTTAAAAGTTGCTACCGTTTACCGTTTACAAAACTGAAACAAACAGGTGTTTACAAAATTGTTGCCGGAAATGCTGAGTCTCCCGAATTCCCCATTGGGAAAAATGTGTACGATGGTACGGCTGATTTCCTGTTGAATTATATGAGGCAACAGCGAAGCGGATTTAATCCATATGTGAAGGACTCTTGCCATACTCATGATGGTTATGAAATTTATGGTAAATCAAACGATTCAGCACATGTTAATGTTTCAGGGGGTTGGCATGATGCCGCCGATTATCTCCAATATGTGGCCACTTCTGCAAATGCTACCTACCAGATGTTGTTTGCATATTCAGAAAATCCGGCTTCTTTCGGTGATGAATATTCCGCAAATGGATTACAGGGTTCGGATAATTTACCTGATATTCTTGACGAGAGTAAATGGGGTCTCGACTGGCTTCTAAAAATGAATCCCGGTCCGGAAACTATGTATAATCAGATCGCCGATGATCGTGATCATATAGGATTCAGATTACCGAATCAGGATACTGCAAAATATGGAAAAGGTCGCGAAAGACCTGTATATTTTTGTACCGGGAAACCCCAGGGTTTATTTAAATATAAAAACAGGACAACAGGAATTGCTTCAACTGCCGGGAAATTCGCGTCAGCTTTTGCAAAAGGAGCGCAAGTCTTTGAAAAAATCAATCCTCAATATTCAAAATTACTGTTGAAAAAATCAATAGAAGCTTTCAGGTTCGGACTGGCTAATCCAGGCGTATGCCAGACGGCTCCGGGCACCGCTCCATATTTTTATGAAGAAGACAATTGGGTTGATGATATGGAACTGGCAGCCATTGAATTATATAATATAACGCGGCAAACGGAATATTTGAAACAGGCTATACAATTTGGACGGAAAGAATTAGTCACCCCATGGATTGGCAGCGATACAGCCCACCATTATCAATGGTACCCTTTTGTGAATCTGGGACACCCTGCTATCGCAAGGCAGGAGAAAACACAGAATTCCAATGAATTTGCCGGTTATATGAAAAAAGGACTGGATCTTACCGAAATTAAAGGAAGGAAAAATCCTTTTCATGTTGGAATTCCCTTCATCTGGTGCTCTAATAATCTGGTAGCTGCAATATTAACCCAGGCTCATCTCTATTCGGATATAACAGGCGACAGTTCTTATGCCGATCTGGAAGCTTCTCACCGCGACTGGCTTTTTGGGTGTAATCCATGGGGTACCAGCATGATAGTAGGCCTTCCGGAAAAAGGCGATTATCCTCAAAACTCGCATTCCTCATATGTTGCAAGAGGTGGTCAGGTTCCAGGAGGCCTGGTAGATGGCCCCGTTTATCCCACAATTTTCAATTCACTCAAATATATTTACCTCTCAAAAAAGGATGAATATGCACAATTCCAGACAAAACTGGCAGTTTATCATGATGACTTTGCGGATTATTCCACAAACGAATGTACAATGGATGGTACTGCCAGCCTGACCTATTATCTTTCTTCCTTACAATCTCAGGCTGAGAGCGTATACAGAAATAACAATATTTCACGAATCAGGGGAGCAATTGTCAGAATGGATACAACAAAAAGAAGATTTTCAGAAATTAACTGATTTTTTAATGCGTAAAGATCAAAGAATATATAAAATAGATGATTTAGAATTCACAGTTATTTATTCAAGAAGGAGAACTATTGGGATAAGTGTGCATCCTGATTCTTCAGTAATTGTTAGGGTTCCCTATCTTACATCTCAGAAAACAATCGCCAGGATTGTGAAGGAAAAGTATGACTGGGTTGTGAAACACCGTGATAATTACAGGAGACATAACAATAATAATCTGAACCGGTCATACTCTAATGGGGAGATTCATCTTTTCAGAGGTAATAATTCAAAGCTGGAAATTGAAAAATCAAATAAGTCCTATGTACGTTTTTTCGATAGTACTATACAGATCGGGATTGACAAAACCGACAACTCTGCCGCTGTCAAAAAAGTACTGTACAACGGGTATAAAAATGAAGCATTGAAGCATTTTCCTGAATTAATGAGTAAAGTTCTCAGGGAACATGAAATCCAGGGTTTTACACCTAAAGGACTGATTGTAAGAACTATGAAAAGACGATGGGGAAGTTGTTCAAATAAAGGGATCATCACATTAAGTACAGAACTGATAAAACTATCCGATATTTACATTGAGTATGTTATTCTTCATGAGTTGTGCCATTTGAAACATCATAATCACGGTCCGAAATTTTATGAACTTCTGTCAGAGGTTTTCCCCGATTGGAAACCGGTAAGAAAGGAGCTGAAGAAATATGTGCAGTGATGTGTCTAATAGACAATACTTAAATTGAATTATTGGTAAAGGATTCGCAATTAGTATGGTTCCATTTATGCATTTGGAGATCCTTCGCTCCGCTCAGGATGACATAGGATTTTGTGGGACTAATTTCACATGTCATTCCGAATGAAGCGTAGCGAAATGAGGAATCTCCAATTCTCCCAACCTGCTACAGCACGTATTCCTGACCTTTTGCGGGTGCTTCAATATTTTTAAATCCGTCATCCGTCAGGAAAGAAATATACTTCTTCTGAGTTTCATATTCACCGTGAACTATAAACATCCTTCCCAATGAGTTTTTATCCTGGCAATTTAAAAAGCTTATCATTTCTTTATAATCACCATGTCCGCTGAATGATTCAAGTTTTTTCACCTCAGCCTTAACCGGATAGATTGTTCCGAAAATTGAAACTTCTTTATTCCCCCTGCCTATTTTTGCGCCAAGGGTAGAAGGAGCACAATATCCAACAATAAGAATTGTGTTTTTGGGGTTTGAAATGTTGTTTGCCAGATGATGTTTTACACGTCCGGCTTCCATCATACCTGATGCAGAAATTATTACACAGGGGTTTTTATGATCATTGAGTTTCTTTGAATCTTCAACCTTGTTAATGTAATAAAGATTGTCAAAACCGAATGGATCAGGGTCTTTCTCCAGAACATCACTGAAATTCTTATTAAAACATTCAGGGTGCATCCGGAAGACCGCGGTTGCATTCACTGCAAGCGGACTATCGACAAAAATATCAATCTTAGGAAGTCTTCCTGCATTGAAAAAGTTGTTGAGAGAAAAAACTATCTCCTGTGTACGGCCTACGCTAAAAGCGGGTATAATAAGCTTACCCTCTTTTCTTACACACGTATCGACAACAATATTCAAAAGTTCTTCTTCAGCTTCTTTTGAATCCTGATGCAATCTGTCTCCATAGGTCGATTCTGTAATAAGTACATCTGCCTGAGGGAAAGGCTGTGGCGGAGTAAGAATCTGATCGGAAGGTCTTCCTATATCGCCTGTGTATGCAATTCTCTTAATTTTCCCGTTCTCTGATATTTCTATATTGGCTACACCGCTGCCAAGCATGTGTCCGGTATTTGTAAACTTAACCTTTATATTGTCATCGATCCTGAATTTCATGTCGTTTGGAACCCCGATGAATAATTTCAGGCAGGCTGTTGCGTCTGCCTGTGTATAGATTGGTTCTACCTGCGGTAACCCTTTCTTAATACGACGCTTGTTAAACGTTATTGTATCATGTTCCTGGATAAAAGCTGAGTCGGCAAGCATTATGGCACAAAGATCACGAGTTCCGTTCGTACAAATTACAGAACCCCTAAAACCCAGTTTATATGCATAAGGTATTAATCCTGAGTGATCAATATGTGCATGTGTAAGAATAATATGATCAATCTGCGAAGGATCGAACATCAGATCCCTGTTCATACTGTCTGTTTCCAGACCCTTACCCTGAAACATCCCGCAATCGAGAAGAATTTTTTTACCAGATTCAGTTGTAATCAGATGTTTGCTTCCTGTAACTTCCCTTGCTGCACCAATAAATTTTATTTTCATTTTAAATTGAATTTTAGGGAATAAAGATATATAATATGAGGTTTGTATTATAGACCTATTAAATGAAAAAATAAACTCAATAATTTATAAATTTTACCCCCTTCCCAACCTTCNNGGGGAAAATGAAAGGGGGTAATAACTAATAAAAGAAAAGTTTAATAATTAATCGATAATCTCCTTAAATCTTGACTCCCAGAATGGTGACATCGTCAATCTGATTGCCGGTACCTCTCCATTCTGAAAATTCATGCTCGAGAATCCTGCGTTGTTCTGCCATAGGTTTATGGTAGATCTCAGCAAGAAGTTTCTTCAGATTATGTTTCATATATTTTGATCCTTTGGGACCTCCAAACTGATCGATAAACCCATCTGAGAAAATATAGATTATATCTCCCTTTTGGATGTTAATCTCATAATTTGTAAATGATTCTTTTTCACCGTAATAAATGCCAATTGGCATCCTGTCAGCTTTATATTCTTTCAGTTCACCTCCCTGAAAAATAAAAAGCGGATTATACGCTCCTGAATATTCGAGTATTTTTTTGTTTTTATGAAGGGTACAGAAAGCCACATCCATCCCATCAGCAGCTTCTCCTTCTTTTCCTGTCTGATGAAGTGATGTTTTGACCTTCTCCCGTAACAGATTCAATACAGCATTTGCCTTAAGATTTTCATTATTGGTGATTATCTCATCCAAAGTTGAAATTCCGAGTGTGCTCATAAAGGCTCCGGGAACCCCATGACCTGTACAATCAGCTACTGTGAAGAAAAATCTTTTTTCATCTTCACCTATCCAGTAAAAATCTCCACTGACAATGTCGCGTGGATTGAAAATAATGAAATAATCTGAAAAGTAATTTTTGAAATGTGCTTCCTCAGGCAGTAAGGCTCTTTGAATTCTGCTGGCATATTCAATGCTTGATGTAATTTCCTGTTTTTGCGCCTCGATCTGAGCTGTCCGCTCCCTTACTTTCGTTTCTAGTATCTGTTTCTCCTTTTTGAGTTGTCTTTCCCGGAATCTTATAATGTTTATTATCATAAATACTGCAGCAGAAAGAACTATCAGATAAAAAAGTGTCGTCTGAGTAAAAGGGGCCTTTATTATGAATGCAATTACTCTTGGCTGACTCACATTACCCCAGATATCCTTTGCTCTTACCTGGAGGGTATATTTTCCGGGTATAATCATCAGACTCACTGTATTGTTATAGGACCATTTTGACCATTGTTTCATTGCCTTGTTAACAATATACTGGTATTGAGTTGAGTTCTCTTTAAGGTACCCCGGTGCAATAAGATCAAAATATACAGTATTATCACCTCTGCCGAATACGATATCAGAGAGATCGTAGTTAATCCCTTTAGAATTAGAGATGCTTCTTAAAAATAAACTATTGTCAGGTTTAACGGATGAAATTTTATTTCGGATAATTCTGAAAATAGTATTATCTCCATTTACAATCCAGATATTGTCCCTGTCAGTACTGATTGAGGTCAGATTAACGAATATTTTAAGTAGCGCCTTATCGTTAGATGCTATTCCTCCTGCACCGCTCAAATTTATCCATTCATCCTCAGTTTTTATCCATGGTACTCCGGGCTGAGAAAAAACATACTTTGAATTCATTATATTCCCTGCAAAATCTTTCTTATAATCTGTAAAGGCGTTAATATCTCTATTATAGTACTTAACTTTTGATAGAGTAAAAAGGAATAAAGTATCATTAACGAATTGAATAACATATCTCTGTGGCAAATCATTCTTAATACTAAATTCTTCAGGGTTTCCTGAAACAACACCATTTTTAAAATTTATCCTGAACACTTTATCGTCGCTTCCAGCCCAAATAGTGTTCTCATCGGTTGAGGTAATTGAATAAACAGCGTGATTGAAAGACGGGGCCGGATAAACTACATTCCAATTGTTTTCAGAAAGTGGAGTTATATAGAAACAACCTTCTGATGTTCCTATATAGTATTTATTGTCTTTGGATTTGGCACTTATATAATTGATGTAGCCATTATTAACTATTGCTTTCCCAACGTGTCCGGATATACTAAAAAGGCCTTTGTTTGTTGCTACAAGAATTTCGTTTCCCGCTGGTAACAGTTGTTTGCATTTCTCATTTATCTGATCAATTTTAACAAAGTTGTAGTTTAATGAGTTAGGTTTCCCTTCAGTTTGTCTAACTTGTACCGTTTGTTTTACTACTGGTACATCAACTTTCTCAGCAACAGTCTCTGTTTTAGATTTTCTACCGAATATTCTGGCAAAAATACTTTTCCTGATTTTTGGTTGCTCGACTGATTTTTCATTTTTAGTAATGATATTCTGTTTTGACTTAGCGGCAACTTCAGCATCAACGTTATTTCTAGCCTCCTTTAGATAATAAACACCCTCGCTGGTAGCCACATATAACTCATTATTGTTCCAGAGTGAGGTTATCAGATTACCCTTTAGCCCCGGAAAAATGCTGAAGTTTTCAACAGTTAATTGTAAATCCGCGCGTGTGAGGCCAAATTGATGTGAAAGCCAGAGACCATGATTGTTATCGACCCCCATGGCAAAGATCTCATCATCGGGCAGACCATTATTATAATTCACTATATATTTTAGCTTTCCGCTCTTTTTCCCAACAACAATTGCACCTCCTTCAAGCGTTGAAAAAGCATATAGACTATCTGAAAAAGATAGACCTTCAAAAAGAACACTCTGCTGCAAATAGCCCTGGTCCCTGATCTGATAATTATACGATTTTATCCCATCAAAAAGTGATAAACCGCTTTTACTTTTTCCTATCAAAACAAGATTATTACTATAAGGAAGACCAAAAAGAATCTCCTCGTCTTTAAAGAGATAACCGGTAACTATCGGAAACAAGGTGTCACTCTCAAGTCTATAAAGCCCTTTTGACATAACATTAATGAATGTATTCTTAGGGGTAATAAACATTCCGCTGAAAGGCTCATTTTCCTTCTGTAAAAGACGCAGTTCAAGTTTACCTGATTTTAAATTATGCCTGCTAATACTTTGTTCCCCATAATAATACACTGTGGAATCAGTAAACAATATCCTTGTTATCATTCCAACTCCGGTAGAATCACCTGAAAGTGATATATATCTATAGATTCCCTTGTTATCTCTTGCTATGTAACCATAATTGTTATCCCCTCCGACATAAACTTTTTTTTCTGCTGCATTGTATTTCAGAGAGTATGGAATTACAGGTATCGAAACCGCATTCCATCCATGCCCATCATATTCAAGGATGCCGCGCCTGTTTGCAAATAACATAACATTATTATCATCCTGACAGATAGCCCAGCTCTGGTTTTCTATCTCATTGCTCTCTTTAAAATTAGAAAGGAAGGGAGCTCCGTTCTGTGCTTTCAACTGGTTAATCAAAAGCATCAAAATAGCAATCAAAAGTATTTTCTTCATTTTAAATCAGGTCTTAGAATATTCAACTTTTATTCTAAGATTAAAAGTATAAGAAAAAATTCAATACTATTAAGTATTGGCCGGAAAATTAAAAACCTGAGATTCGCTATTTATCGCAATTCGCATGTCAATATGCGCAATAATCCTTAAAGAATAATCCGATTATTTGATAAAAATGCTAAGAACTAAAACGCTGAATAAACCACAAATGCCAATCGAGGTTTCCATCACACTCCATGTTTTCAGAGTGTCTTTAATACTAAGATTGAAATATTCCTTAAAAAGCCAGAAACCACCATCATTGACATGTCCGAACATTAGACTACCGGAGCCAATAGCAAGAACCATTAATTCAGGATTTACCGAACCACCTGTAACCAATGGCAGGACAATACCAGCAGTGGTTATGCCAGCTACGGTGGCTGATCCTACACAAAAACGAAGAATAGTGGCAATCAGCCATCCAAGGAAAAGAGGTGAAAGGGAAGACTGGCTTAGCAGATCGCCGATATATTTACTTACGCCGCTATCTACCAGTACCTGTTTCAAAGCACCTGCACCTGCAATAAGTAACATGATCATTGTTATGGTTGTCACTGAATGAGCAAGTGAATTCATAATGTCAGTAATTTTTCTTCCCCTGGCCAGACCAAGAGTATATATAGAAAATAAAACCGCTATAAGCATCGCTATAGCCGGATTTCCAATATATCCAAGTGTCTTTCTTATTGCGTTATCCTCAGGTAGTAAAAAGCCGGCAACTGTTGAAACCGTTATAAGAACGACCGGAAGAAGCGAAGAAATGAAACTTATCCAGAATCCGGGAAGCTCTTCTTCACTCATGACCTTTTGGTTTAAAAATTCGTCCAATGGCTTGGCTTCTATTTTACTAAGAACTTTTGACAGGATAGGTCCGGAAATAATTATTGCAGGAATTGCAGCGATAATACCATAAATCAATGTTTTTCCGAGATCTGCATGAAAAAGAGTGACAATTGCTGTAGGAGCAGGATGCGGAGGAAGGAACCCATGAGTCACAGAAAGTGCAGCAAGTATCGGTAAACCCACATATAGTAACGGCAATCCTGTAGTTGCTGCTACTGTAAACACGAGAGGAATCATAATAAAAAATCCAACATCAAAGAATAATGAAACTCCAACTATAAAACCTGTCAGCATCAGGGCCATTTGAATATGTTTAATGCCAAAAGCTCGTATCAGGTACATTGTTATCCTTTGTGCTGCACCACTCTCTGACACAAGTTTACCTAGCATTGAACCAAAGCTGAGTATCAGAACCAGTGAACCCATCGTGCTGCCAATGCCATTTTCTAACGAAACTACAGCATTATTCAGGTTCATACCTTCTCCCAGCCCCACAACAAGGGAAACAATGACAAAAGATAAAAACGAATTAAGTTTCAGGACAAGAATCAGGAATAGCAAAAGGCATATTCCGAGGATAACAATGAGTAGAGGCATATTAAGGTTAAGGTTAAGGTTAATGAACCTGCAATTGAACCTGAAGGCTATCTCAGGTAAACGAAATAGTAAGAATTTATGAAATCACTGGATTGCGATCACAAGGTCATGCCAAGGCTTGTCCCTACGTTTGTCAGTTGTTTTGAATGTAGGGTCACGCCATGGCGTGGCCTAAAACAAACATTATTGATTTACTTCTTTAGCCATGCTGATTATTTTAATCTGTGCAGGCCCTGTAACAAGGTTGCCAACTTTTGGACCGAAGGCTTTGAAATATTCGGCCGCAAAATGGGCATCAACTGCAGCCTGATTTGTATATTGTTCCACGAAAACGAACTTTGTATTATCATACGGATCCTGATAAAGCTGGTATGACTTGCATCCTGGTTCTTTGTTTGAATTTTCAATCATCACCTTGGCAGCTTCCATAAAATCTTTAATTTTTTCGGGTTTAACCGATAGTTTAGCTACTATCATCATTCCATAATCAGGAGCGGGAGCTTTCAATAAGCTGTCAGCTACCTGGGAACCTGCCACGGGTTTCTTATTTCCGCAGCCGCTGTAAATAAGTGCCAGAACAAATAGAAGTACTAATAATTTTGTTTTCATGATTTCCTATTTATTAAATTTTTTAGAATAGTTAAATATCATAATAATAATTGAAAACGAATATTTTTCAAACTGTTATTCGTTCGACAGATGTATTTCACTTACCGATTTAATTGCTCTGTCAGAGAAAAAATCAGCTGCTGCGAAGATCCTGTAAAGACCTCCGTCCTCCTTATCTTTTGTCGTGATTAGCATGAATTCCTGCTGGTCATTCCTGTTGAATAATTCAGAATAAGAAAATACACTCCTGTATCCATCCATCCCGGCAATACATATTAGTCCCGATTTCAGATTCTCCCTTGTCACCGGATAGTATTTAAGAAGCATATCATTGAGAAGAACACCTTTAAATGGTGTCGTACTATGAATACCCTTTCCTCTGCCATAAAATATTGTATTAAAAGTTATCTTATTAAGGTTTGCCGGAAGTGCGTCCACTTGTCCGATCTTTTTGGGTCCACTGAAAATGAGCATTGATGATGAGAACATGGGTGACATACCCTTTTGGACGGGAAACGAGTGTGAATATGACTTAACCGTAATCTTAACCGGAGAAGAAATATTCCGTTCAGTAACCAGATCACTTGCGTCAACCATTTTGCTTTCAGCCGGCAGGAGCCACAATTCTTTTGTTTTGGAAGGTACTATCCTCGACACACTACTGGCAATCAATATCTTGTGGAGATTATTCGGATAATAGATTTCTCCCCAGCTGAAAACAACTTTTTCCCCTTTATCATTTTCAATTTCAACGTATAAATCAATAATTGGCCTGAATTCATTGCTATTTGATTTCTTTAATATTCTTTTGTCAAGAATATCAAAAAGCGAATACCCGTCATATCTGTACGCACCAACAAATCTGTCACCGCCGGCACTATCGAGTAATGCTTCTTTAGCGATGACTGAATGAACATGCAGATCTGAGAAATCTACCTTCCCGGGATTAGTAATTTCACCATCTATGTACAAATCCTTAACAGGAAGCTGATATGTCTCAACGTTGTCATAAAAATTATTTGTCATATCGGTAGTATCAATAAATTGAGTCAAAGGTCTTTTTCCAACCTCTTCAGTTGTTTTTGAAGAATTATTACATGATATCATAAATATAAAAATAATGAAGAAGAAGGATAAGTTTTTCATAATCAGAGTAATTAAAAATCGTACCTAAAATTAGTTTATCCAGATAATTGGATAGTGATATTTGTCAGGAAAAAGCGTTATAGATTAGTACATGTTCTTTTCCTTTTCCCGCAGATGTCGCAGATAAACGTAGATTAAGACAGATCTGATCTGCTTCGATCAGTGTAATCTGCGGGAAATTATTCAATAATAACGACATTGATATCTATATTTTTTGTATACAAGATAAACAAGAAAATTCCTTCATATCGGAACAACCGAAATAAATTGAATTACATGAAAACTACAAAAAAGGCTTTTTGGAAAAATGGAATGAACAAAGCTGTAACTCCAATAATAGAGCCTGCATACGAATGTTGCTGGCGGTAAGAATTTACCTGCTTTTCAATTTAATTGTACTTAAAGTATCTCATTGAACCCTTTCAAAATCTATATATCCTAATTCCACATTGATATATGTAAGACTGGCTTTTAGTTTTTGCCCCACTTTTAATCCTTTAAATCCATTTACCAGCTTTCCTTCAACATGCGGATTGAAAAGCCTTATCCATGTCCCTTTTGGCGATGCACCACTGACGATTGCTTCAAATATTTCTCCAATTCTGGATTTCATGAGTATAGCATTAGCCGACTTTTCAACTTGCCGCTCCACTTTTTTCACATCATCTTCCTTCATCGTACAATGAGTCGCAATCTGGCCCAGTTGTTCCATTGTATAGGGATTAGGCTTGCCTGAGATAGCCGATTTCAGCAAACGTTGTGTGATCAGATCAGGATATCGTCTGTTGGGAGCCGTTGAATGTCCATAATCTATCACAGCCAGCCCAAAATGACCTTCCGGAGTTGAACCTGGTGTTTGCACTACATATTCACCTGATCCTAAAAGTTTAAGAATACTTAGCGACATATCAGAGAAATGAAGAGGATCTTTCTGTTTGAAAAACTTCAGGTATTCAGAAAGGGATTTGGAATCAGCCTTTGCCGGAAGCGAAAACCCATGTTCGGAAGCCAGTTCAACGATTCTTTCCCACTGTTTGGGAACCCTGACAACCCTTCTTAACGAAGGAAATTGCTTATCGGTCAGAAACCTGGCAGTTGTCCCATTTGCTGCAATCATAAAATCTTCAATCAAATCTTTGGCCCTGTTTTTTTGTTCAACCTTCATCTCACTCAAGGTATCTTCTTCAAAGATCGGTATTGCTTCAAACGTTTCTAATTCTAAAGCACCATGCTCATGGCGCAACTCTTTCATCATTTGCGCTATACGGTCCTGCAACTTTATATTCTCAGCCAGTCCATTAACCCTGGTAATTTCCGGATAGTCAGGACCGTTTTCTTCTAGCCAGGCAGCTAATTTGGCATATTGGAGTTTTGCATGATTACGCACTATTGCCATATAAACATCTGACTGTTGAATTATTCCATCATCTCCAAGTATCATATCAACCACAATAGAACAACGATCGGAATCCAAACACAGTGACGTAAGATTAGTTGATAATTTTTCCGGAAGCATTGGAAATATCCTGGCTACAGTATAAACAGAGGCTGTGTTCTGGCTGGCATGATTATCAATATTAGATCTGGCACCCACCAATGCATCAACATCCGCAATGGCAACCAGTATTCTCACTTTATTTCCTTCAAGTGATTCAGCATAAGTTAATTGATCGAGATCAAGTGAATCCGCATTATCCACTGAACACCATATCAGATCGCGTAAATCTTTGGCTATATCAGGTTTATAGATAGCCGGAAGTAATATCTCATTTAACTCTGAGATTTCTGCATCAGGAAAATCTGGCTCTAATCCTCTTGAGATCATTGCCTTCCGCGCAATATCCTGTAAGATAATCCGGTCAGCGTTATTGTTCATGTTTGTGCCTATTTTGATGATTTATTTTATTCGCTTGTTTTACCATCAAATTTTTCATCTACTTTTATTGCTTCTTCTTTTGTTGTTCTTATGGTACCATCCTGGTGGTTTGGGGGGCCATAAATTGTGTACATTTTCAGTTCGGTTTTCAAACCGATATTCAGTACATTATGCTTTGCTCCGGCAGGGACAAGAATGGCATCACCTTCCTTCACATTATATTCATTTCCATCAATAACACATTTGCCTTTCCCACTTTCGAACCTGAAAAACTGATCATTATGAGGATGAGTTTCTAAACCAATATCTTCTCCCGGCTTAAGGGTCATGAGTACTAATTGAAGATTTTTCCCGGTGTATAATACTTTCCGGAAATTTCTATTTCCCAGAGTGTCTTTTTCGATGTTACTTTTAAATCCTTTCATTATATAAATTATTAGATTTTAACGATCATTTTACCCTTATTTTTCCCTTCAAAAAGGTCAAGAAATACTTATGGAATATTCTCAAATCCGTAAACAATAGTGGCTATTTTCCCAATCCAATTTGATTCATATACGATTGGTTATCCCAAAATAGATATTCTTCAATCATCACGCTATCTTTCCAAATACCAACAGTACACATTGGAAGTTTAAAGGACTTGCCAGTTGGTTGAAGAAATTTCCCATTGCCTATTGGCATTGGGGCAGTAAAAGTGCCTGTCATTACACCTATTACGCATGTCATATTGTTCGAACCAAAACGAACAGGATGTTGCTTAATACTGGTATTTGGGGCATAAACAAACATAGCTTTCAAATCGGCAATGTGTCGTTCAATACCAGTAGTAAAATGTCCATCAGGCCAGTTTACTTTAACATCGTTGGAATGGCTTTCATGTAATCGTGTCCATTGTTGATTCGTAAATATTGTGTAGTCGAGTGTGTCAAATGTTACAAGATTTTTTGCAATCATTTCATTGCCTTTAGTAAGTTCCTTAATTTGAGTTAGAAGTGAATCAATCTCCCCCTGACTTATGGAAATGTTTCCGCTTTGGTTTGTACAACTTGTGAATATTAATATTGCTACAGCTATTGACAAAAAAGTCATTGATTTGAAAATAAGAGCTAAATTTTTCATTTCCCGATTAGTTTTTAGAGTTTAATAACAAAGATGAGTGTATTAGTTTGGTGAATTATTATACAACTTTTAAGAAAAGTTACAACATTCACACATATTGAATGAGATGATAAATACTTAAAGAAGGGTTATTTAGATCTAAAGGAAGTTATAAAAGTACAGGCTGTTCAAAGTCCAGTCTAATCTTACATACACTATTTAATAATTACGACAATGATATCCATTACATTGGTCATTGTCGGACCTGTTATAACAAGTCCTCCAGCGTTCTTAAAAAAATTATATGAATCAAAACCAGCCAGATATGTCTCAGGGTCAAGGTTTTTTAATTTAGCTTCATGAATAGTAGCTGAATCCACTACAGCTCCGGCAGCATCTGTCGGGCCGTCAGTCCCGTCTGTTCCGGCTGAAAGAATCGTAATTCCAGGGTTTGATTGAAGCAACAGTGCTGACAATAATGCAAAATGCTGATTTCTTCCTCCGGAACCTTTTCCTGTCATTTTAACGGTTGTTTCACCGCCAAAAAGCAGACATACAGGTTTCACTTCGTCTTTGTCATTTTTAAATCTGACTGCAGTCTCAACAATATATTCGGCAACAGACAACACATCGCCCTGCAACTGATCGTCGATTATAACAGCATTTATATTATACTCGAGAGCCTTGTTATTAGACGCATCAAGTGCTTTTCTGTTTGTCCCGATGAGAATGTTGAATGTTTTGTCAAAAATTTTATCTCCCGATTTTGGCGTCTCAGGTTGTAATCCTTTAACTCCGTCCAGCAATAAATGGAATACCTTGTCAGGGATTACTTCTGTTAACCCATATTCTGACAGGACGGTAAGTGCCTGCTCAAATGTAGTGGAATCAGGAACTGTAGGTCCCGAGGCAATAACCTCGAGAGGATCACCAGGTACGTCAGACAGGATAAGATTCACAAGGGTAGCAGGATAAACGGCCCTCGCAAGCTGACCACCCTTTACAGATGACAAATGCTTACGTACAGCATTTATTTCACTAATGCATGCCCCACTGTTTATCAGGAGCTCGTTAATCTTTATCATATCCGCATTAGAGCATCCTTCAGGTATATCATATAATAATGAAGATCCGCCTCCCGAAATCAGACATATCACCAGATCAGATGAATCAGCCTTTCCTGCTATTTTAAGGATTTCCTGTGTTGCTATTAATCCGTTAGAATCAGGGACAGGATGTCCGGCTTCAGTAACATCAATATATTTTAATTTACAAGAGTAACCATATTTGACTATAATATGTCCGCCTTTAATTCTTTCACCAAGAATTCTTTCCACCTCAATTGCCATCATTGCAGTGGCTTTACCTGCTCCGATAATGTAGATGTCGTCGATTGTATCCAGAGGAAAACACAAATTCCCGATGTTGAGCATATTGTCAATTAATGACACCTCCCTGTTTATCAGGTTTGCGGGAAGAACACCATCGACTCCTGCAAGAAAGATTTGTTCGGCAATTTCCCTGTGATTCATTTTATTAGTGTCTAGAGAACTATCAGTGATGTGACCCAAACACATGCAAAAACAACTATCCCCATTACAATTGTTGAAGTGGAATAAACTTTCAAAGTTGTTGAGGGATCAATATCAGAAAAATTAGAGATAACCCAGAAATATGAATCATTGGCATGAGATACAATCATTGAACCGGCACCCATTGCCAGCATTGTAAGTAATCTTCCCCATTCAGAATCCAACCCAAGTAACGATAACATAGGTGATATGAAAGATGCTGTCGTAATAATTGCAACTGTGGATGAGCCCTGGGCAGTTTTCATTATGACAGCTATCAGAAATGGTACGATAATACCAATGTTTGTTCCCGCCAGAATTTTACCAACTGCTTCACCTGTTCCTGTAGATTTAATTACCATACCAAACATTCCGCCTGCGGCCGTGACGATAAGTATTGGTCCGGCCTTTTCGATTGCAATTTCAAAAATCGAATTCATCGATTCGATGGTTTTGTTCTTTATCAGGAACATTGCCAGTATTACGCCAATCGATAAGGCAAAGATCGGGTCCCCCGGGAAAAAGAATATTTTTGACAAAACAGTCTGGCCACCCTTATCTAAAAGATTAAGCAGTGACTTTATAGTTATAAGTAACAGAGGAACTACAATAGGAAGAAATGACATCACAGTGGATGGAAGATCAGTTTTTGATATCCGGACAGTTTCATTTGTGCTGGCAGGTGCATAATCTTTTCCCGCTGACATCATTTTTGACCAGAAGAACGCTGCCAAGGCACCAGGGATCGCAAAAATAATTCCAATAATTATCAGATATCCTATATTCACTTTTATCACACCGGCAGCGGCAAGAGCTCCAGGGTGTGGAGGAATGAGACAATGTACTGAATAAAGTGAACTAGCAAGAACTGTTGCCATAAAAGGCATGGAAATCTTTGATTTGGCACTGAATGATTTTGCTAATCCACTCAATATTATAAATCCTGAATCGCAAAAAATAGGTAATCCTGTTATAAAGCCTGTAATGCCAAGTGCCAGGGCGCTATTATTCTCACCTGTTTTTGAAAGTATATAGTTTGCAATACTGATAGTTCCTCCGGTTTTATCAAGAGTAATTCCAATGATTGCTCCAAGAATAATCAGAAATCCTATGGATGCCATCGTATTTCCGAATCCTTCCTTGATTGTACTGACAATCACATTCGGAGGAAGAGTAGTAAATGCCAGAAAAATGGAAACAAGAAAAAGAGCAATAAATGCCTTTAACTTTAATCTGGAAGTAAGAACAATTATCGCAATAATGCTGATCCCTACTAATGATGATTTTAGCAAAACACTCATGAATCAGGTTTAAGTAAAAAAGAGATATGCTATAAATATTGCTGTTGTAAAACCCACAAGATCAGCCAATAACCCGCAACCTATTGAATATCTTGTGTTTTTTATTCCCACTGAGCCAAAATATACTGCTATAATATAGAAAGTTGTATCAGTTGTTCCCTGCATAGTGCACGACAATCGGCCGATAAATGAATCAGCTCCATGAATTTTCATTGCATCGATCATCAACCCTCTCGCACCTGTTCCGGAAAGTGGTTTCATTAATGCAACAGGCAGGGCACCTGTAAACTGGGTATCAACACCCATCCATGCAAAAAATTTTGTAATGCCTGTAATTATAAAATCCATTGCCCCTGATGCTCTGAAAACTCCGATAGCCACAAGAATCGCCACAAGAAACGGTATAATCCTGATAGAGGTATTAAATCCTTCCTTCGCTCCCTCAATAAAGGCATCGTAAACATTAACCTTTTTAATAAATGCCAGTACTATAAAGAGAATAATAACTGACATGAGAAGAAAATTTGCTGTCAGAGTCGATACAGTAGAAATCTGTTCTTTTGGCAACCCGCTGAAATATATTATTATTCCGATAATAATGGCAGAAAGCCCTCCCAGATATGCAAGTATAACTTTATCGAATAGATTTATTTTCTGAATTATAGCAACACTTATCATTCCGGTGAGAGAAGCGGCAAAAGTCGAAATAAGTATCGGTATGAATATGTCTGCAGGATTTACCGCGCCAAGCTGAGTTCTGTATACAATAATACTTATGGGAAGAATTGTCAGGCCAGCAGCATTAAGAACGAGAAACATTATCTGAGCATTGGAAGCTGTATCTTTGTTGGGATTAACCTCCTGCATTTCCTTCATTGCTTTAAGACCCACTGGAGTCGCAGCATTATCAAGTCCCAGCATGTTCGCCGAAATGTTAAGCATAATCGATCCATAAGCAGGATGACCCTTTGGCAAACCAGGAAAAAGTTTTTCAAACAGAGGACCAATAAACCGGCCCATAATGGCAATCACTCCACCCTTTTCTCCAACCTTCAATAGCCCCATCCATAAAGTGAGGGCCCCGGTTAAACCCAATGAAACTTCGAAACCTGTCTTGGCATTAGCAAAAACTGAATTTACAAGGTCATTGAATATTTGAGTATTTCCTGCAAAAATCAATTGACCAAGTGCAACAACAAACCCAATGACGAAAAATCTAATCCAGATGTAATTTAAGGCCATGCTTTAAGATTGAGTTGCTAAGATAATTATTATAGAAGTCAAAAATTAAAAAGTCAAAAGTTAAAAGTTAAAAGTCAAAAGTTACCAGACTTTTGGACTTTATGGACTTTTAGACTTTTTTTAAATACATTTGTATAAACGAAATAAATTATGGCACGATTTACCCGAATAGATGTTGTCCTGAAAATGAAAGAAGCAGGTATTGTACCTATTTTCTATCACAAGGATCCTGAAATTTGCCGCAATGTTATCAAAGCCTGCTATGACGGGGGAATAAAGGTGTTTGAATTCACCAATCGGGGCGACTATGCCCATGAGCTTTTCAGTGAGCTCAATAAATGGGCTGAAAAAGAAGTACCCGGCCTTATCATTGGTGCGGGATCAATAGTAGACGCCGGAACAGCCGCCCTTTATATTCAGCTCGGTGCCAATTTTTTAGTTTCCCCGATTCTTAATCCTGAGATGGCAAAAGTCTGTAACCGAAGAAAGATTTTATGGATACCTGGCTGTGGAACCATTACGGAAATAAACTATGCGGAAGAACTTGGTGCCGAAATAGTAAAAATATTTCCCGGATCATCTGTCGGCGGACCCGATTTTGTAAGGGCAATTAAAGGACCATGCCCATGGACAAGCATAATGCCTACCGGAGGTGTAGAACCAACTCTTGAAAACCTGACCGAATGGTTTAATGCCGGAGTAACATGTGTGGGTATCGGGTCAAATCTGATAACTAAAGATCATATTCTCAAGAAAAACTGGACAGGACTCACGAAAAGAGTCACTGCTGCTGTTAAAGTCGCCAGAATGTGGCATGTAGATTAAAAATGAATCAGTATTTATTGTAGGGAACGGTAATAATTGTAGGGAACGGTCGCGACCGTTACCTACAGGCCCGGAGCCCTGTATAATTCAAGATTGGAAATAACGGGACAAGCTTTTGATTTGCAGATAGTCAGTTTTATTTTAGTCGCTTTAATAACAGGGAATTTCCTTATTATTTTATGACCAATAGTAGTTCCGTCAATCAAATTCTGCCAATTTCCATTGCTTAAAGCTGACACTTTAAATTCCTGAACTCTTTGTCCAAGTTTAATAAATTCCTGGATGACTATCCTGTTCACCTCTGTTTCCTTCCCAAAGTCAATTATTAAATCGCCGGTCGTCTGGGAATCTTTTGTTGTCCAGTATGTTTCAGGGTTGCCATCATTAACATTTGAAGCTTCATATCCTCCCCCCCTGGTTGCCGAAGCCGTCGCTATATTCTCCTTGGCAAGGTCGGTCGCAAATTCTTTCTTCAGCAATTCCCTGAACTCAAGAAGAGATTTTATATCATTTTCATGCAGAAGACCGCGCCTGTCAGGAGGTACATTCAAAAGAAGGCTACTGTTTCGTCCAACTGAAGAGTAATAAAGCTCCATCAGGTTTTCAGGTGACCTGACGAGTGAATCCTGATTCTGATGATAGAACCATCCCGGGCGAATAGAAACATCCACTTCTGCCGGAACCCAGTATTTACCGTCTTCATGACCTTCGCCCAGAATACCTGCAAAATCTCCTCCCGGGTACATGCTGTCTTTATTAAGCAGACACCAGTTTGTCTGACTACCCATCCCGCTTTCATTTCCAACCCAACGGATATCAGGTCCTGCATCACTGAACATTACAGCAAATGGCTGAAGCTCCCTCACTATTTTATGAGTATTTGTCCAGTCGTAATAGGTTTTGTTATCAATTTTCCGCGCTTCTTTTGTGCCTCCATAATAACCGTCTCCGCCGTTTGCTCCATCGAACCAAACTTCAAAAATATCTCCATATTCTGTAAGTAGCTCACGGAGTTGATTCCTGTAATAGGTCAGATATTCAGGGCTACCATAAGAAGCATTATTCCGGTCCCAGGGAGAAAGATAAATTCCAAGTTTCAGATTATATTCATCACATGCTGAACGGAGTTCTTTCAACACATCACCCTTTCCGTCTTTCCAGGATGAATTCTTAACTGAATGACTGGTATATTTTGATGGCCAGAGGCAAAACCCATCATGATGTTTTGCTGTAATAATTATTCCTTTCATACCTGCATCCTTTGCAACTTTTGCCCATTGTCGGCAATCGAGATCTGTCGGATTAAAGACAGATTCTTCCTCATCTCCGAAACCCCATTCTTTATCAGTAAAAGTATTTACGATAAAATGGACAAACATATAATATTCCAGTTCATGCCATGCCAGTTGTCTGCCAGAAGGAACCGGACCAAAAGGTTCGGGCGGTTTGACACGGGAACAGGATGAAAGAAAAAAAACTGAGAAAATTAAGGTTAGATATTTTTTCATTATCGCAAATATTTTGTTAAAAATCCTTTCCAAAGAGTGCTAAAAAGATTAAGGGATTCCTCGCTCCGCTCGGAATGACATTTTGTGTGGTTTAGAGCAGTTATAGGAAGGAAAGAGCATTGAATCNNGATTCAATGCTCTTTCCTTCCTCCATCTGACAAAGAAATGACGTGTCATTCCGAGCGGAGCGAGGAATCTCCATGGTTTAAAACAAGGCCATTTGGGTAATATTATTTTCAATATTTATGTATAAAGTGTAGTAACCCCTCCTGGGAGGGGAATTATTCGGTTATAGTTCTTTAATCCTGATGTTTCTGAATTTGACAAGTGATCCATGACCTAGAAACCCGATATGACCGGTCTGATTTTTTAAACCGGGATGTTCCTTATGATCCATTGTCCCATTATCTCTTGGTCCTGCAATATCTCCATCAACAATTGTAGTTCCGTTAAGAACAACAGTTATTTTAGCCCCTTTAGCAGTAATTTCTTCATAATTCCATTCTCCCAGAGGCTTCAGAAATTCTCTCCTGGCCGGAATTACGCCATAAACTGATCCGTGATACTGATAAGGCTGAAGATTTGCATAAACAGGATCAGTGTTATCCAGGACCTGGATCTCAATCCCTACATAAGCAGCATCACCTGTGAGGGGAGCACGTATTCCAATACCATTATTTGCTGCCGGTGTAAGTTGAAATTCAAAACGAAAAACAAAATCGGCAAACTCTTTTTCAGTATAAAGGTTTCCACCTGAATCGTCTACCGGTTTGATAACAATCATTGCGTCTTCTGCTGCATATGATTGTTTATTGCCAACCCAGTTATCAAGATTCCTGCCGTTGAAAAGAGATGTAAATCCCTGTGATCTTTCCTCTGTTGTAAGTTTAAATTCTTTTTCACTGATTTCCCTGACATAGATATCTCTGAATGCAAGATCAGTACCATGAGCCTGAAGTTCAATAGAGCCGGTTGGGAAAATAGGAATACTGCGATCCCAATAATTCTCTAGTGTAACATTATCAACAACAAGTTCACCATTCAGCCAGACGGATACCTTTTCTCCGATCATAACAATTCTGAAGGAATTCCAATCTCCTACAGGATTATCTGCCACTTTAAGAGGCTTGGATAAATTCTTCTCGTTATTGTAAAGACCACCCGAACCAACCTGAGCCCCTACTTCTACCCTGGAGGTATCCCAAATCTGAACCTGGGGTGATCCCCTCAAATATATCCCGCTGTCGCCTTTTTTTGTGATCTTCCAGTCAACCAGCATCTCGAAATCTCCGTATTGCTTAATCGAACAGAGATTGTCCCCATCACCATTAAACCAGATACAGCCATCCTTCACACTCCAGTTTCCTGCTATTTTCTTATCGGCTTCAATCTGTTTTTTTGCGAGCTCTGCCGGTTTCATCTTAGCCCTTGCAACAGGATTCTCTACGAGGCCCTGCCAGCCGGAAAGATCCTTGCCATCAAACATCGGCTTAAAACCTTCGTCCGACGGCATGCCTGCAATATATTTATTCATCATTCCCCTGTCATACTCGTTTTCCTGACCCTGGATCTTACCTGCAGCTTTAGTAA
Organism: Bacteroidales bacterium; assembly: GCA_003141895.1. GTDB lineage: Bacteria > Bacteroidota > Bacteroidia > Bacteroidales > VadinHA17 > LD21. Next base: position 52,852 of record PLNT01000038.1, read on the forward strand.
GAATTTCTTTAACAAGAATGCCATATAATCCAGCTTTTGAATCAACTGAAGGCAAAGCAATTTTTAGTGCTGATTTGGCTGCAACTGCTGAAGTTGAAGGATCGTCAAGATAACCAGCTATAAAATACAGTGACTGATAAGTCTTGAGTTTTCCTGTTTCAGTCAGAATTTCATTTTTACGATCAGAGCTTAAAGCGAATGGCATGATCTTCTTAAATTGGAGAAGTTTCTGTTCATCAGTGAAGTCAGCAGATTTTATTTGTTTTATAAATGCTTCAAAAGCCGGGGCTTCATAGGTCTTATTTCCTGATGCACATATTTCGTACAAAGCAGAAATTGCTGAATAATCCTTCCAGTTTGTCAGAGTTTTGAAACAAACATCACGGATATCAGAATTTCCATTTTCAAATTCCTTAAGTACGGTTTTTAAAGCTTCAGTTCCCCCTGTTTTAGCGAGGACCGGAATAAGTTTTATTTTTTGATTACTCCCCTCCAATGCTTTAATTATGACTAAGGATCTTTTTTCAGGATCAGATATTTTAAGAGTAGCATTTGCAATAGCAGTCTGAATTTCATCAACATACTCTTGTTTGTCCATTAAGTATATCAATTCAATCAATTTATTCTGATCAGATGGACCAGACAGATCACCAAGTGCTTTTACTGAGGCAGCTTTTAATGGTTCCTCATCGGAGGATGTAAATGGAAGAACCTCATTGAAATACTCATTGTTTTTATTCCATGCGAGAAGTTCAATAGTACTTTTCCTGGCTGCCATATTTCCGCTTTTCAATACCGGCAGCAAAAGTGAAATGTTATCATTGCCTATAACTGTCATGAGTGCAGATTTTGCGGATTCCTGATCAGTTTCGTTGCTGAACTTCATCATATAATCTATCAATGCAGGCATTGATTTGCTACCATTTATAATGACTATAGCAGCCGAAGCTTCCTTTCTTACTTTTGAATCATTATCTGACAATGAAGCTGTTATAAGAGGAAGTGCAACCGGGTCTGACCTTTGACCCAGCATGTTTATTATTTCGGGTTTTGCATCTGGAATAGCCTTCGGAAAATAACCAATCCATTTCCTAACTATTTCACTACCGGGAATTCCGAGTGACATCCGTATTGCCGCATTCCTGTATTTGCTATTTGAATGTGAAGATGCTTTGAGCAATTCATCCGCTGCATTTATACCATGTAATGAGACATAGATATCGAGAGCAGCCGTCTTATTCTGAATTGTTATATTGTCATCGCATTCTGACATAACAAGCCTGCAAATCTTATCCGCTGTTTTGATATCACCTTTCTGTCCAACCACACTGGCGTAGTTCAATAATGAAGCTGTGGCACCAGAGGGTTCCCATCGGTAAGCTACTCCCTTAGCTGCATTTAACAAAACTGAATATGCCGCTTCATTCCCGCTTCTGGCGAGTGCATTGAAAGCTGAAGCTTTAATATTGACATCGTTTATTGAAGCCCATGTAATGTATTCATTTACAGCAGCCTGTGAGTTCATTGATGCAAGTGCATTCATTACTGCTGTGGGGCACTGAAGGTCCTTATCCTTTAACGATCCTGCTAAAATTGATTCAGATGATTTACCACCCGTGGCAGATATCACAGCAAGAGCAGGATTACAGATCTCCTTAGAAGTAAGATAGACTTTCATTGCCTCGGCTGACTTAGTTCCGCCGAATTGCTGAAGCTGTTTCATGAAGAAGTCTTTAACGCCAAAGTCCGTTTGTTCTGTGGCGTAATTTATGCAGATATTTTCCCACACATCTCTTGCATTTCCCTGGTTTTTCCCTGAGAGATACCTTGACAGACTTTCGACAGCGTATCTTGCGGACGAATCATCGCCCTTTCCTATTGGAATTACCTGATTACAAATCTGTCTTAAACCCGTTTCTCCAAGAGATAACATATCTGTCATCAGCTTATTGGTGAATTGCTGGTCGTTGGAGGGTAGTCGGGCAAGAAGATCGGCAACCTTTGTTTCTGAGGTCCTTTTATCCTGGGAGTAAGAAACCAATGTAAACATAACGAGAGAAAGACCAACAGAAAGTATTTTTAAAATTTTCATATTATCAGATTTTCAAATTTTCAAATTAAGATACGGATCAGATTTTCCAGGGTCCCCGCATCGGAGGATTAATAAGCCTGTTAGCTCCTTCATCATCAATAAATTCCTGTTTGACAGGATCATATCTGAGATTTCTTCCGAGACGGAGCGCAATGACTCCAAGGTTTACAATTGAACACGACCGGTGACCATTTGACTCATTAAGAGCAAACTTTTTCCGTGTAAGGACTGATTCGGTGAATGTAGTAATCTGAGGGACAGGATCAGGCAGTGAATCTATAAGTTTCTGAAGATTGGGAATATCCGATTTGAAACCTTTAAAAACTTTTCCATGAGGTCCTTCGATATAAGCCGCATTTTTGTCACGATTTTCACCGTCCAGAATTATCTGACATCTATCAGCATATGTATAAGTAATTCTTCTCCATGAACCTACAGCATCATAATGTTGCTCAGGGGCATCTATTTCGACTGACACTGGTCCGGTATCATCTTTGCCAAGCAGATATTGAACAGGATCGAGATAATGCTGACCCATGTCTCCCAAACCGCCTCCATCATAATCCCAATAACCACGAAATTTAGTATGAACCCGTTCAGGATTATATGGTTTATACGGGGCTGGTCCGAGCCAGAAATCATAATCAAGTTCAGGAGGTACAGTCATTGGCTGAAGATTGTGAAGTCCGCTCCAGTAAAATTTCCAGTCATAACCTGTAATGCCGCTAACGGTCACCTTAAGCGGCCAGCCAAGTATCCCGGAGTCGACTAGTTTTTTGAGTGGTTTCACCGCTGTTCCTAATCCATAAAACTGCTCTTTAAACCTGAACCATGTGTTAAGACGGAACATTCTTCCATATTTCTGAACAGCTTCAACAACTTTTATTCCTTCACCGATTGTCCTCGTCATCGGCTTTTCACACCATATATCTTTTCCTGCCTCAGCTGCGGTTTTCGATATTATACCATGCCAGTGCGGAGGTGTGGCAATGTGAACAATATCGATATCAGGTCTGGCAATGAGTTCGCGAAAATCATGGTAACCTGTAATATTACCACCTGCAGCTGCTACGGCGTCAGCAAGGTGAGTTTTATCAACATCACAAACAGCAAGAAGGCGTGTACCTTCATATTCAAAATGACCTCTGCCCATTCCTCCCACTCCTACTATACCTTTCGTTAATTGGTCACTGGGAGGTGTATAACCATTTCCACCAAATACATGTCTGGGCAAAATCGTTAAAGCGACAGCTGCAGCCACTGTTTTCCTGAAAAAATCACGCCTGTTTAATTTAACTTTTTTCATTTAAATAATTATGAACTGAAAATTAGGAATTGAAATAATGAATAAAGAATATACTGCAATTTGCACGTTTTATACTCAAATTACAAATGGAAAAAGTTCTATTTTAAATAAACCGGAAACCTGAAAAAAGAACCCCCTTCCGGCTGGTTGCCATGAAGGGGGATGAAATGTTCCAGAGAATTTGGGAAAATGGGGAAAGGGGAACTCCGGAACAGTGGAGAAATTAAACCTAAATCTATTTACCTATGCTTGTGTCTATCATTTTCACTTCAAGACTATTTATTAATTTTTTACTCAATTTCGGACTCGGGTCACCATTCTTAATCATTTTCACTAAAAGTTCAGCAACTATTTCAGCCTCTTTTCTCGAGGGGAATCCTTTGCTTTTAAAAGGTATCCTGCTATAATGCAGGTAAGGTTTACTATTCACAAAAATTGTATACCCCCATGTTGAGTCCGGATTTTGAAAAGACCGATATTTTATATAAGCAGGATAAGTAGCAGATTCTGTCATCTGAGTCCTACTTCCACCTGAGGGGTTCTTTTCAACTTTTCCCATTTTATATTTACAGCATGTAAACAAAAGGAATAAGACTGAAAACAACAGAAATAAAAAGGATGAAATAAGTTTCCCATTTCCCATTTTTACCCTCTTTATGCATCAACATACTCTTCTAAACCACCATTAAAATTAGTGTGATCTTTTTTATTATTTCTCTTCTTGGTTCGGATTTGTATGAACCATTACTTTTACTGTACATACACTCAAATTGTCTGGATGAAAAATGATGTTACAAATCAAACCAATATATTATGGCAATGAATTTTGAAGATTATTAACAAAAAAACAGGCTCGGGTACCTGTTTTATATGAAAATAATGAAAATATTAATATTTTCTATCTTTTTAAGCTATATAATGATACTGACAAAAGGTATATCATACATATTATCAGAATTGACATTCCTATAGCCACAGTGCTCAGATCACTTACCCAGCCTATGAGTAAAGGAATAACTGCTCCTCCCGAAATTGCCATCATCATAAGTCCAGAAATTTCATTGCTCCGGGTTGGATATTTTTCCACAGTAATAGAGAAAACCAGAGGAAAGATATTGGCAACTGAAAGCCCGATCATGAAAACAAGACCCCATGCGATTGAAGTAGAATGGATCAATAAAATTGCTACCAGACTTAATATACCGAGAATTGAGGTCCACATAAAAAATTTGCGCGATGTTATCCTTGTAAGCATTATTGCTCCGGCAAAGGTACCCAGCATACGCCCGAAGAAATAAACACTTCGTCCCGATTCTGCTGCAGTAGAATCAATTCCAAACTGTTTCACCAGGAAATGTCCGGAATTTGAGTTAAAACCTACATCAATTCCTACCACAAGGAAAATGGAAATAACCATCATTAGAACGAAGCCTGTACCAAGCAGTTTGAAAGATGAACCAAATGTTGCTTTGCTTTCCGATAGCTCTCCTTCATCTATTTTAGTTAATCCCAGCCATATCACAGAAAGGATAGAAACTACTCCGAAAATCAGAAATAGAAGTTTCCAGTCATGAGTGAAATGTGCAGCAAAAACTGCAGCGAGCGGAGCTCCAATCATTGATCCAATAGCTTTTACAAATTGTGAAAAGCTTAAAAAGCTGGAAGCCCTGTTTGCCGGAACCACATATACCATGAGTGGATTAGCAGAAACCTGGACTATAGTGTTACCAATTCCAAGCAAAGCAAATCCGACAAGGACCATCGCAAAAGAGTAGAAGAAAAAAGGTACCAGTAATCCTAATGCGGTTACTACCATTCCTACGTTTAGCATAAACTTTTTACCAAGTCGCGACTGCATAACGCCAACAGGTACAGAAAGCAGAAGAAACCATAGAAAAGCAACAGAAGGTATTAACTGTGCAAGAGTAGCACTCAGGTTCATATCTTTACTCACACGGTCCACACCGATACCAACGAGGTCAACAAAACTCATGACAAAGAATGCCATAAGTACAGGCATTATTTTAGTGATGTTCACTTTCTCTGTAGTCATATCTTTAAGGTTAAGGTTAAGGTTAAGGTTAAGGGCGTTGGGTTACATTAATGGCAGAGCATGCTGAACTGATTCCCAGAAATCATCATTTAGCAAATATGCACTTCCAAGGAGTGCAGCATCTTCTTTTAGTTTAGAAATAGCTACTTCGCAGTAACAATTCTCAGTTCTCAACCTGTTTTCAAATACATCACCAAAAAGATTGTATGCATGAGAAATATTCCCTCCAACAACCAGTATTTCAGCTTTAAACTTTTTAAGCCATGGGGAGAGGAACAATCCTGCATTGTCGCCAAAATCGGTGAAAAGGTCCAAAACTGTTTTATCAGATTCAGCCAGAGCAGCCAGTTCTTTCACTCCATTTAACTCCTTGCCTGTTTGCTTCTTATATCTTAGCAACAGTCCCCGTGTCGAAAAATAATCATCCGCTATTCCATCTTTATAGGGAAGGTGGTAAATGCAGCCTAATTTAGGCACATCTGGCCCGTCAACGATTGGAATACGATTACTGATAAAAGCAGAACCGAACCCTGTACCGAGTGTGATTGAGAGTGACCGGTTAAACTTCGATGCGCTCCCTGCCCAGGCCTCGCCCACTGCAAAAGAAGAAGCATCATTCATAAATCGGATAAGAAAATCATCATGAACCCCCAGGCTACTTGAAATAGCATCAGTTATATTAAAACCATACAGGTTTTCATATTTTGCCACACCATGGATGTAACATATACCTTTTACATAATCAAACGGTCCAGGCATAGCAAACCCTATCCCTTTTACATTTTCAACCTTAACTTTGTCTAAAACATCTGACAGAGCCTTGCTCCATATCCCGATTATTGTACTTGCCTGGGCCTGGTTGTTAACCTGTCTCTCTGTCAGGGTATCTCTCAGTATCTTTCCAGAAACCAGATCAATGGCGGCACAACTGATATGACTTCCACCTATATCAGTTCCTATTGCAATATTTTTATTCATGGAAACGTTCATTAATATCTATTAATAACTATTGACAAAATTACCGTTGAAAATATCTAATTTTGTTCGCAATGCAAAATTTATTCCTGTAATATTAAATTCCACAACTAAAAAAGGACTGATTTAAAGCAGGTTACTTAGATTAATCAGAGCATCTTAATATGAGATTTAGCGACATTAATCCTTAAAGGATCAGTACTAACCTATTTCCAACCCTGATTTTTCTCATAAATATTTAGAATTTAAATAATTAACTTGGGATTGATTTTGCCTGATTTAAATGATATTAAGTATATTTCCCTAACTCAAATTAAAACCACACCGAAATGCCAAAAGTTACAAAAGAAGACGCTCTTCATTATCATAGCAGAGGAAGACGTGGTAAAGTAGAGGTCATACCAACAAAACCATACTGCACTCAGTCAGATCTGAGTATGGCTTATACTCCTGGTGTCGCTTATCCATGTCTTGAAATTGAAAAGAATCCGGAAGATGCATACAAATATACTGCAAAAGGTAACCTTGTTGCAGTCATCTCTAATGGCACTGCTGTACTCGGACTAGGTGATATCGGTACTTTGGCGGGGAAACCTGTGATGGAAGGGAAAGGGCTCCTTTTCAAAGTATTCGCTGATATTGATGTATTCGATATTGAAGTAGATGAGAAAGATCCGGTGAAGCTCATCGAATTTTGCCGGCAGATTGCTCCAACCTTTGGTGGAATAAACCTCGAAGACATAAAGGCGCCGGAGTGCTTTGAAGTGGAAACTGAGTTAAAAAAAATTCTTGATATACCGGTGTTTCATGACGACCAGCATGGAACTGCAATAATCTCAGCCGCAGGTCTGCTGAACTCACTTGAAATAACGGGAAGAAAGATAGAGAATTTAAAGTTGGTCGTTTGTGGTGCGGGAGCTGCCGCAATATCTTGTTCAAGATTATATGTTGCCCTGGGTGTGAGGAGGGAGAATATTGTGATGTGTGATTCAAAAGGTGTCATCAATAAAAAGAGAAAAGATCTGAATAAATATAAACAAGAATTTATAACCGGCAGGGATCTGGATACTATTGAACAGGCAATAATAGGAGCAGATATGTTTCTCGGACTATCGGCCGCCTGTATGATGTCGAAAGAAATGCTGGCATCGATGGCAGACAATCCAATCATTTTTGCAATGGCAAATCCTGATCCTGAAATAACCTTTGAAGATGCAATGGCAACCAGGGATGATATGATCTTTGCCACCGGCAGGTCGGATTATCCTAATCAGATAAACAATGTATTGGGATTCCCTTTTATTTTCAGAGGTGCACTGGATGTAAGGGCATCTACTATAAATGAAGAGATGAAACTGGCAGCTTCAAAAGCATTGGCTGCTCTTGCGAAGGAACCAGTACCTGATTCTGTTTTAAAAGCTTATAATATCGAGAAATTAGCTTTCGGAAAAGAATATATAATACCAAAACCTGTTGACCCGAGGCTAATATCGAGAGTTGCTCCGGCAGTTGCCAAAGCAGCTATGGATAGTGATGTTGCTAAATATCCTATCACAGATTGGGATGCCTATAAGAAAAGTCTTGATCTGAGAATCTGCGAACACATTAAGAAGGTGGCAGGATGTAATTGTGAGTAACTAACTTATTTGAATTATCTGTATTTTTTATTATATCTTTACTGTACAAAACTTTCATCTCGCCAATCAATTTAAACTATCTGTTATGATCTCAAATATTTTTCCCAGACCTGAACTATTCTGGTTCATTCTGGGACTGGTTTTGTTCTTGCTGGAATTGGTCATGCCCGGATTTATTATTTTCTTCTTTGGCCTTGGCGCCTGGATTACTGCGCTTATTTGCCTGATTGGTCATCCCGGAAATAACCTGCAGATTATCATTTTCGCTATATCATCCCTTATATTACTTATAGCACTCAGAAGTATGATTCAGAAAAAGTTCTTCAACAGGGGATCACAGTCTGAGGAGGTTGAAGATGAATTTACAGGAAAAGAAGCTCTTGCCACAAACGATTTTGGAGGAATAAAGCACGGGAAGGTTGAGTTTAAGGGCACAACCTGGACTGCTGAATCGGCCTCAGAGATTAAAGCAGGACAAAGAGTAATCATTATTGAAAAGAACAGCTTTAAACTAATTGTGGAACCTAAAAATTAATTATAATGGAAGGATCAAGCACTACTTTTATTCTTGTTGGAGTTATCTTCCTGGGATTTATACTGATTGTATCAATGATTAAAATTGTTCCGCAAAGAACAGCTATAATCGTTGAGAGACTCGGCAAATACAAAGGAACATATACAGCAGGATTTCAGTTAATCATACCTTTTTTTGATAAAGTAAGGTACCGGCACACTCTTAAAGAACAGGCAATTGATGTAGCCCCGCAAATATGTATCACTCGCGATAACATCGCAGTTGAGGTTGATGGGATACTATATCTCCAGGTTCTTGATCCTCAGAAAGCATCATATGGAATTGATAATTATCGATTTGCATCAATTCAGATAGCTCAGACAACAATGAGAAGTGTAATCGGCAAACTGGAGCTTGACAGGACATTCGAAGAACGGGAAACTATTAACGTCACAATAGTTGAAGCTGTCGATAAAGCAAGTGAACCATGGGGTGTTAAAGTAACGCGCTATGAAGTGAAAAATATCTCACCTCCACAGAGCATAAAAGACGCAATGGAAAAACAGATGAGGGCTGAAAGGGAGAAAAGAGCTGTAATTGCAGAGTCGGAAGGAACTAAGCAAGCCAAGATAAATAACGCTGAAGGCGACAAACAGGAATTAATTAAAAAGTCCGAAGGAGAGATGCAGAAACGTATAAACGAGGCAGCAGGTCGTGCATCAGAGATTGAGCAACTTGCAAAAGCAACTGCAAATGGATTGAGAGCAATTTCCTCAGCTATATCCGAAGAAAACGGATTGAATGCTGTGAACCTGAGGATTGCCGAACAATATCTTATGGCTTTTGGAAATATTGCCAAAACAAACAATACTGTAATTATTCCTTCAAATCTGACTGATATATCGGGAGTTATTGCTACTGCAACATCGGTGTTTAATGAGATAAAGGATAAGAAGAAATAACCTCTCCCCAAAGTCTTTTTTAACTGCAAAGCACCCCCTGCTGCTGCGCGGCTGTCCCCTTAAAGGGGGACTAATTCGGTAAACATAATGAATTTACTGAAGAATTGAGAATTAACCCCCCTTTAGGGGGGAAGTGGGACCAAAGGGGGATGAGGTTAAACCTCCTCATGTTCAGTTCTCCTGATGATCTCATTCTGCAGATCCTCTCCAAGATCGTTGAAGTAATCACTGTAACCAGCTACACGAACAATAAGATCACTGTGCCGTTCGGGATACTTCTGTGCATCCTTGAGTGTTTCGGCATTGACTACATTGAATTGAATATGATGGCCGCCGAGACTAAAATAGCTGCGGATTAAAGCGGTCAGTTTTTCATAGCTCTCTTCATCTTCAAAAAATGAAGGAGAGAACTTCTGATTTAAAAGGGTTCCTCCTGTTCTCAAGTGGTCAATTTTTGAAGCAGATTTTATGACAGAAGTAGGGCCGTTATGATCTGCACCCTGAAAAGGAGAAATACCTTCAGAAAGGGGCAGGTAAGCATTTCGCCCATCTGAGGTGGCTCCGGTAACACTGCCAAAATAAACATGAGATGTTGTTGGTAACATGTTGATCCTGTGTACTCCGTGCCTGGTATTTGACCTCCCGTTTATTGAATCGTAAAAAATTTCAAAAACTGTAACGGCTTGCTGATCCGCATAATCATCATCATTACCGAACTTGGGTGTATTATAGATCAACTCATATTGTAATGGTTCATGCCCTGAGAAATCTGCTTCCAAAGCAATTGCTAAATCTTTCCAGCTTATCTTTTTGTTATCATAAATATTATATCGTATAGAGGTCAGCATGTCCGTAATACTTCCAAGTCCGACTCCCTGAATATAGGATGTATTATACCTTGCCCCACCATTATTATAATCCTTTCCGTTGGCAATACAATCTTCTACAAGAAGTGAAAGAAAGGGAACCGGCAGCCAACTGGCAAATGTTTTTTCGATTACATTATTCCCTCTTATTTTTATGCCGGCAAAATAATTGACCTGAAGTTTAAATGCCTCAATCAGGTCATCAAAGACCCTGAAATCATTTATGGAACCAGTTTTAAGTCCGATAAGCTTTTTTGTCCTATTATCTACACCATTATTGAGAGTCACTTCCAGAATTTTTGGAAGATTGAAATAACCTGTCAGCCAATATGCTTCAGTACCAAAAGCCCCTGTTTCAACACATCCTGACGCTCCTCCGTTCCGTGCATCAGTTAATGTCTTTCCCTGTCTGAGCAATTCCTGGATAATGGCCTCTGTATTGAAACATGACGGTTGCCCGAATCCGGTTCTGATAATATCGAGAGCTTTATGGACGAACCTGTCGGGGCTCTTTTTCGATATCTGTATCATTGAACTGGGTTGAAGGATGCGCATCTCTTTAATAACGTCGAGAAGGATGTACGACATTTCATTGACGGCATCTTTTCCATCAGGTTTCACTCCTCCGAGATTTATGAGACAGAAGTCGGTGTATGTATTGCTTTCACTTGCTGTTACTCCCATCTTTGGCGGAGAAGGATGATTATTGAACTTTACCCAGAAACATCCAAGAAGATCATCTAAACTATCGGCTGTCAGCGATCCGGATTCAATTTCCTGTTTGTAAACAGGGTACAGATGCTGATCGAGTCTGCCCGGATTAAAAGAGTCCCATGGATTCAATTCTATAATTACTCCTAAATGGATAAACCAGTAATGCTGGAGCATTTCGTGCACAGTTTCAGGAGGATTACCAGGAACTTTCCGGCATATGTCCGCCATTTCTATCAGTTCTTTTTTCCTTTTATTATCCTTCTCATCAATGGAAAGTCTTTCAAGTTCATCGGCATGGCGATTTGCGTACATTATTATTGCATCGCAGGTAACATCCATTGCATTTAATTCCTCTAACTTTTCAAAAGCTTGATTATTATTGAAAAAATCAAGATTTTCTATTGCTGCTCTTATCTCTTTTTTTACTGAAAGAAATCCTGTTTTGAACATTCTGTAACCAAGAACAGTATGTCCTGGAGCACGTTGTTCCTGGAATTCTGTAAATATCCCTGCATCATAAGCATTCAACCATTCCGGAGTCATCAGAGACATGATTCTGTCGCGATTACTTTTCCCCTTCCAGAATGGAATAATTTCCTTTTCATAAATATTTTTCACGTCATCTTCAACCCTGAATGAAACCTTATCCCTTGAATTGAGAATCTCCAGATCTTTCAACGAATGCAGACTGATCTCAGGATAAGTAGGCGTTTCTTTTGGAGCAGGTCCTCTCTCTCCTACTATCAGTTCACCCTCGTTAATACACAATTTCTTGTTTTTCAGAAGAAATTCAAAGGCTCTGGCTCGTTTCATTGGCGATGACAGTTCACGGGCTTCATCGCTCTTATAGAATTGAGTGATCAGTAAAGCTCTTTCTGCGCTTATTTTTTCTACCGCGTTAAGGCTTTGATCCCTTAGTTTTCTTACCCGATCCGATATTTTCATCTTATATTTTTATATGCTTATTAATATTAATCATTTCCCTTAGTTGGCCCCCCTGCCCCCCTGAAGGGGTGTAAATTCTCAGTCTTTCATAGAGTCCTAAATGTCATCGAATTAATCCCCCTTTAGGGGGACAGCCGCGTAGCGGCAGGGAGCTAAATTTTAACCACCAATCTTCACAGGAATACCGGTTTCCATGAAAAATTCTTTCAACTCCTGCATTTTTACTTTGCCCGGTGGTTCTTTGCCTTCCATATTATAAGGAATATTGAACTTTTTATATTTTGATGATCCTATTTTATGGAATGGTAAAAGATTAATTCTTTTTAGTGAATCAGTTTTCGTTGAGATCAGGAAATTTCTGAGTCTCTCCAGGTAATCAATGTCGTCATTCATACCAGGAATAATGGGTATTCTTACGTATAAATCCTTTTCGCAGTTTGTCAGAAGTAAGTAATTATTCAGTATGTCTTTATTAGAAGCTCCGGTTAATTCAATGTGTTTTACATCGTCCAGGTGTTTTATATCGAAAAGGAAAAGATCTGTAAATGGAATTATCGACTTAAAATTTTCAACAGACGAGTAGCCGGACGTGTCCACTGCTGTATGATAACCTTTTTCTTTACAAACTTTTAATGCTTCAAGCAGAAACTCAGCCTGCAGCATAGGCTCACCTCCAGAAAATGTTACTCCCCCCTTCGAGTGATTCATAAATACCTTCTCCTTATTAAGAATTTCCAGTATATAATCAATCGAATAATACCTCCCTACTTCTTCAACATGAGAGAATTTATGTGTACCAATCCTGTTTGTCTGAACTACAGATTCGGGTAAAGGAGATATTCCTTCCGGATTATGGCACCACCTGCATCTGAGTGGACATCCCTTCATGAAAAAGGTTACCCTTATCCCCTGACCATCATGGATTGAATATCTCTTAACGCTGAAAAATAGTCCTTTCATAAAGAAAAATGTATTATTTAATAGGGAAAATGATTTGTGGAAGGTCAATATTCTGACGAACAGAATATATTTAAAATCAGATATTGTAAAACATGAGGCAGCAATATAACCTTCTGCCAAGACGCTGCATCATGAATTGATATTTCATTTTTGCGATCATCTGAAAAATTAGTTGAGCGCAAGTTAAATATTTTTATTTAATACTTATCGAACCTTTTCAACTGTTCTTTGTTTCTTAATTGAAAAACATAATAAAGGTTGGTTTTGAAATTTAACAAATGATTAACAAAACATTAACAGAAAAGGATGCAACAATTTTAAACACCAAACGTCTATAGATTAAAGAAGATATAAAGAGATAATTTAAAAGTTCATTTTCATTTTGGCAGTCATGAAAATTACGATATAAAATGGTTTTAATTTCTCTACAATCGCCATTCGGCGAATTCAACGATCAGGTTTAGGTTAATCGAGTAAAAGGCACCGCCCGGTGCCTTTACTTTTTTATATTGGTGTAACCGGGAAAAAGAAGAACGCAAAATACCCTGAGGTTGTTGTTTTATTAAAAGACTTATATTTGCTCTACAAATTTCAGATATGAGAATACGACTTATCCTATTATGCATCCTACTGACTTTTTATACATCAAACCTTTTAGCCCTTGAGTCTACCCAAAGAGCCGTAAAGGGGACACTCGATCTCCGCGAATTAAAAGACTCCGACCATTTTCTAATTAATTTAAATGGTGAATGGGAATTCTACTGGAAAAAGCTATTGCGTCCTTTCGATTTTTCAACTGCTAAAATTAAACCTGATTATTATGGTAAAGTACCATCATATTGGACCGACTATCCTGCTGATTCAATCAGAACTGACAGATTCGGATATGCAACTTATTGTTTAACAATACTGTTTCCAAAGGGTTTTAAGTCACCTTTAGCCATAGATATCCCTGTTTTTGACTCCTCCTACGATATCTATCTGAATGGGAAATATTATGGTGGTAATGGAGTTCCGGGTAAATCAGCTGATGAGACCAAACCCGAGTACCGAAGAAATTTTTTTAGAATTAACCAGGTATCAGATTCACTTAGAATTATTATAAACGTCTCGAACTATAATAATAGGCGAGGTGGGTTCTGGCTCCCGGTTAAGTTAGGGACGTTTTCTGAAGTCCAGAAAAAAATGTCAAACAGTTGGGCCGCCGAATGGTCCGTAATGAGTTTGCTTCTTGGATTCTCAATTTTCTTCATGTTATTTTATGTTTTGATTCCTGCAGAAAAACTATTGGGCGCTTTTAGCCTTGTTACCATGGGGCTGGCTTTGAGACCACTTTTCACTTCGCATTTCCTTATCAATAATCTGTTCAACATGAATTGGACCTGGATAATCAGATTTGAATACCTGATGCTGTTCCTGGTCATAATCGGATGGTCATGGTTTGATCTGCATCTTTATCCATCAAAATTCGCCAGAATATCAGCATGGACGATCAGCATATTGTTCTCAGTGGTTGGGCTATTTACTCTTTTCCTGCCGGTTAGTATTTTTAGCTATGCTACAATTATCTATTATCCTCTAATGATAATACTGGTCTCCTACCTCTTATACAAAAGTTTCCTGGGAACTTTAAAGAAAAAAGGGTTAGATCTGGTTTATTTTTTAGCCTTTATTCTCCTGTTTATTGGGGGATCTCACGACCTGAGAGTATCGTTGGGAAAGTCTGATACCAGTATGGGATATGTTCTTACATATATTATTGTACTTTTTGTTTTCATTCAGACAGCTCTTATTATGTATAAGTGGATAAAAGCATTCAATGACAAGGAAAAACTTCAGAATGAACTGGCCTTTGTTAATCATAATCTTGAAGTGCTTGTCAATGAAAGAACCATTGAGCTGAAAAAAAGAAATGAAGAAATCGAAAAGCAAAACGCAATGATTGCTATTCAAAACAAACAATTATCTGATACCATACAAATAAAAAACAGAATATTTTCTGTCATTGCCCACGATCTGAGAAGTCCGGTTGTAAATATTCTCTACATGCTTAATCTTCTTAAGGAAAAAGAGTATAAGGAGAAATACGATATTTTTGCAAATTCAAGTATTCAATATGCCCAGCTCGTTATCAGTCTGCTGGAGAATATGCTGGTCTGGGGACGGGACCAGGAAGATAAAATAAAATATTCACCGGAAAAACGCGATCTCGCCGATATCATTTTGACCAACCTCAGCATTTTCAAAGAAACTTCAGATAAAAAAGAAATCTCTGTTAATTTCACTCAGATTGGAAGCCCGATTGCTTTCTTTGACAAGGATCTTCTTGATATCATTATCAGAAATCTGTTATCAAATGCTGTCAAATACACTCCTAGAGGAGGAAGAATAAGTATACTTCTCAAGGAAAAAACGAATAATGAAGAAGGAATCATGCTGAAAATATGTGATAATGGCATTGGTATTCCTGAAACAAAACAAAAATATCTTTTTACTACAAAAGAAATTGAAAGCACCCCCGGAACAGAAAATGAAAAAGGAACCGGACTTGGACTTAAGCTTTGCTACGAGTTAGTGAAGATTAATCATGGTAACATATTCGTTGAAAGCAAACTGGGCGAAGGAACTTGTTTTATAATTAAACTGCCTGTGGTAAAAGAAACAATTCTGGAAGATATGGAAACACCGGTCAGTCAATCGTGAGTTCAGCAAGACCTTCTTTATCATTAATCTTTATGCTTTTACCTTTTGCTTCAATATAACCTTCGTCTTCCAGTTCGCCCAGGGCGCGGGCAATCGACGGACGTGCAACACCAAAAAAATCAGCGAGAGCACTTTGTGTCATTCCAAGGGTTATCAATACACTATTTATCCCTGATTTCTGCAGGATATAAAAGGCAAGTTTTCCTTTTATTGTTTTAAAATTCAAAAACTTTATTTTCTCGGAAAGAAATTGGGAGCGTGATGAGATCATATCCAGAAAATTAACCAGAAGTTTGTCATACTTCATTAACAATCTCAGAAAATCTGATTTCGCGATCATAAGCAATTCTCCTTCAGTGATGGCAATTACATTAACAGGAAACATGTTTCTATTTCCAAAAATAAAAGCTGATGCAAGAGCTCCCGGAGCGGGTATATCCTCAATTTTGATAACCCTGCCGGCATAGTCCACCATTTCTCCCTTTACGATCCCGCTCATAACAATTATAAGTGATTCAACTATTTCTCCGCTTTGCGAAATCATGCAACCTATTTGAAACTTCCTTACCCGATAAGGAACCAGAGAAAGAATTTCTTCAATATCAGCAGGAGTCATTCCTTTGAATAGCGGGGAATCGTATAATATTGAATAGTCCATCGTTTTTTCGTAAAATTAGTCTTTTCATCTACATTTAGCACTTCCAAAAAATCACGTTAAATGAAAAAAATACTCATCATTGTTCTGATATAATTATTTTCAACAGATCGTTTGGTTTATTCGCAGGAAAGTTCAGAATCAAAATTACTCAAACAGTTTCATACCATCAAAACGAAGAAATGATGACATGGCTGCAAAAGCTTTGTTCCCAGTAATTTAAAGGAAGATTCACCGGTACTCCCGAAGGTGTATCGAAGATGATCTATGTGGCGTTAATCAACATGGCGAATGATAATGGCTTAAAATATTAGACCCCTCCGCCCTTCGGGCACCTGCCCCACAGTGGAGGAAATTCTCTTTTCATTATTTAAAATACAGAAGAACAAAGTGATTTTTTCCCCCCTTGGGGGAACGTAAAGGGGTTCTTCGGGAAGAAGTGATCTCTTTAAAATTTTTCTTGTATTTGTAACATATGTTACAATCAGTCTTGTTTCATTTCTTCATATTTGCGGAAGAAAAAGTTAAAACCTTCAATATGAAAAGAGATATATTAAAAATTGATGAAGAATTGTGCAATGGCTGCGGCCAATGCGTTCCGAACTGCCATGAGGGTGCTTTACAGGTTATTGATGGCAAGATAAGACTGGTAAGTGAACTAATGTGCGATGGGCTTGGTGCCTGTATCGGGCATTGCCCTGAAGGTGCAATCACCATCGAGGCCAGAGAAGCAGAACCTTACAATGAATCAAAAGTAATGGAACAGATGAAAGTTTCTGCAATGCACGAACATGAAGGTGGCGGCTGCCCTGGTTCAAGGGCGATGGTAATTGAGAAACCTGTTAGAAATGAAAATATTCAAGTGTCAGATCAGCCTTCTGAACTGAGGCAATGGCCTGTACAGATGCATCTTGTAAACCCAAACGCTTCCTATTTCAGAAATTCAGATCTTTTACTGGCAGCAGATTGCGTGGCATTTTCAATTGGAAATTTTCACAATAACTTTCTAAAGGGCAAATCACTGGTAATTGCATGTCCTAAGCTTGACCATGGATCTGATATTTATATCGAAAAACTAACCGCAATGATTGACACTGCAAAAGTTAATACAATTACGGTTATGATGATGGAAGTTCCATGCTGCGGCGGTCTGTTAGAGATGGTAAGAACTGCATTTGCAAATGCTTCCAGAAAAGTTCCGGTTAAAAAAATGATTATCGGCATCAGCGGTCATGTATTGCAGGAAGAATGGGTGTGAAGTTGAAAATTTGAAAATTTGAAAATTCAAATAAATATCAAATACCTAAAAATGAATGAAACCTGATTTGATGTACAAATCAGGACAGAAATTAATATATTTGACCGTACTGTACCAAGAGGTGTGTTTTAAAACTTTACAAAACTTTTCTTTATGGCGGCAAAGCCAGGATCCTCATCTAATTCTGATATTTTTTTAGGTTTCGATATTGGATCTGTCTCATTGAATACTGCGGTTATAGATGGTGATAACAGTATTATTGAGGAATATTATGATTATGTTTTTGGCAAGCCGTTTGATGTTCTCAAAAAAAGGTTATCCTCTGTTCTTGAAAAATACCATTCCAATGCAATTACGGGAATAGCTATAACGGGTACAGGAGGCAAACTTGCGACAGGTCTGATCGGTGGTGTTTTTGTCAATGAAATTATCGCGCAAGCCACATCAACAGGGATTTTGTTTCCTGATGCCAGAACAGTTATTGAGATTGGCGGGGAAGATTCTAAACTTATTATTCTTGAGAAAAGTTCCGAGAACGGCCATTCCCGACTTATGGATTTTGAAATGAATAGTATCTGTGCCGCCGGAACAGGCTCTTTTCTCGATCAGCAGGCAAGGAGAATCGGAGTGTCTATTGAAAATGAGTTTGGCATGATGGCTTTAAAATCTGTTAATCCACCAAGAATAGCTGGCCGTTGCAGCGTTTTTGCCAAAAGCGATATGATTCATCATCAACAAATTGCTACACCACTTCATGATATTGTAGCCGGATTATGTTTTGCCCTTGCAAGGAATTTTAGAAGCAATGTTGCCAGAAGCAAGGAAATAAGGAAACCAGTAGTATTTTCAGGAGGTGTTGCCGCAAATACAGGCATGATAAGAGCATTCAGGGAGACCCTGAACCTCACAGACGGTGAGCTTATAATACCTGAACACCATTCTGCAATGGGAGCAATAGGTGCAGTTTATTATGCACGGGCAAATAAGCTCTCCATGAACCATTTTTCCGGTGTACAAAAACTCGAGGAATATCTTTCAGGAGCGGCAACAACTTTTGCTAGTCTTCCTCCCCTGAAGGAATCAAACGCTGAATACAGAAAGTCTGTTGATTTTGTCAGAAACAATGGGAAGAAAACCGGAGTATACCTTGGTCTCGATATCGGTTCTCTCAGTACGAATGTGGTTCTCATTGATGAAAATCACAGGGTCGTATCGAGACGATACTTACCAACGGCCGGGAAACCGCTTGAAGCAATCAGACAGGGATTGTCAGAAATATTCAATGAAGTAGGTCAGGATGTAATAGTGCTTGGTGCCGGAACCACAGGATCGGGCCGTTACCTCACAGGCGATTTTATTGGTGCTGATAATATTGTAAATGAGATTACTGCCCAGGCTACTGCTGCTATCGATTATGACCCTACGGTTGATACAATTTTTGAGATAGGCGGACAGGATTCGAAATATATATGTATTGAAAATGGGGTTGTGGTTGATTTTGAGATGAATAAGGTCTGTGCTGCCGGAACCGGGTCATTTCTTGAAGAACAGGCTGAAAAACTGAACATCAAAATTGCAGAGGAATTCGGATGCCTGGCACTAAGTTCAAAATGTCCGGTAAAACTAGGCGACCGCTGTACTGTTTTTATGGAATCGGATCTTAATTCATTCATGCAAAAAGGGGCCAGAAATGAAAATCTGGTTGGGGGACTCGCTTATTCAATTGTTTATAATTATCTCCAAAAGGTAGTTGGTGACAGACGAATAGGAAACAAAATTTTCTTTCAGGGTGGTGTCACAAATAACAAAGCAGTTGTTGCAGCTTTTGAGCAGGTACTTGGAAAGAGCATAATTATACCTCCTCATTTTGATGTTACAGGAGCTATCGGAGCCGCTATTCTGGCCAAAAGATCAATGACATCCGGTCAGATTAGCAGATTTAAAGGATTTGGAGTAAGAAATGTCTCCTACAATGTGACCAGGTTCGTTTGTAAGGGTTGTACCAACCATTGTGAAATCAGCAAGGTAAAAATAACCGGTGAGAAGAAGTCCCTTTTCTTTGGCGGACGATGTGAAAAATACGAAACTGAAGACAGGAAAAAGCAGAATAATAATATCCCAAATCTGTTCCTGAAAAGGACTGAAATGCTTATGGAAGGATTTGTGGAAAAAGAATCATGGAAATCAACTTCGATAGGGATTCCAAGAGCTCTGATGGTATTTTATCAACAATTCCCATTCTGGAGGACTTTCTTTGAACAGTTAGGGTTTACAGTGGTTATTTCAAAAGAATCGGATAAATCGCTTGTCACAAAGTCAATTGAAACAATAACCACTGAGACATGCCTGCCGGTCGAATTGATGCATGGTCATGTTCTTGATCTGCTTGATCAGGGTGTTGACTATATTTTTCTTCCNNACATATCCTTTCATGATAAAGGCTGCCCTGAAAGGAAAAATTGATGAATCGAAGCTACTTATCCCTACTCTTCATTTCAGGTTTTTTGAGAAGGCCCTTCTTGTTGAAATGACTGAATATTTCAGTGAAAAATTCGGTATTGATAAAGCTGAGATAAAGAAAGCAGTTTATTCTGCAGATGAAGTCCAGAGCTCATTCGAAAAGCAGCTGGTTAATTTTGGTAAAGAAGTACTTGAGTCAATACCAGAAAACGCTCGTCCCGTAGTGCTCCTTGGAAGACCTTATAACACTACAGATCAGCATCTTAATCTGGGACTTGTAGAAAAACTCATAAACCAGAATGTTATGCCGATCCCACTCGACATGCTTGATCTTTCAACTGTAAACATCTTTACGAATTACAGAAATATGTATTGGCCAAACGGGCAAAAGCTTATTGCTGCTGCCCAGCTGGTTGCAAAAAATGATAAGCTTCATGCTGTATATATCAGCAATTTTCGTTGCGGGCCCGATTCGTTCATCTGGCATTATGTTACTGAAGAACTCAAAGGGAAACCCTTCCTTCACCTTGAGATCGATGAACATTCAGCTGATGCCGGCATGATAACACGTATTGAAGCTTTTCTTGATAGCCTTAACGGTTATGAGAAAAATGAGAAAAAAGAACTGACAATTTTTCGGCCAAGGCCAAGTCCCCCTTCTCCTCAAAAAGGAAGAGTTCTATACTTCCCATATATGAATGATGGTGCGTACATGATCTCGGCAGCAGCCCGAAGTGTAGGTATAGCTTCTGAAGTACTTCCGAAACAGACTGATGAAATTCTGGCTCTGGGAAGAAAATACACTTCATCAAAAGAGTGTTTCCCAATGATCTGCACAACAGGCAGTTTTCTCAAAAAACTCACGGAACCCGGGGCTGATCCCTCAAAAATGAGCTTTTTCATGCCTGACCATAACGGTCCATGCAGATTTGGCCAGTATAATCAATTTCAAAGAATTCTTTTTGACAGGCTGGGATTCCATGAAGCTGAGCTTATAACACCTTCAAATGATACTTCTTACGAAGATGTTGCAGGGGAACATGGACAAAAATTCAGGATAAATGCCTGGAAGGGTTTTGTTGTAGCTGATTATCTGCAGAAAATTCTAAGGAAAACACGACCTTATGAATTAAATAAAGGTGACTCAGATAAACTTTACTCTGCATCGCTTTTAAAACTGGAAAATTGTATTGAAAATGGAGCCAAAGGTTTACATAAAATCCTTGCGGAAATAGCGTCGGATTTTATAGCTCTGAAAGTTAACAAAAGCCACAGGAAGCCTGTCGTTTCAATAATTGGGGAGATATTTATGCGCGATAATGCAGCATGCAACGGTAATATTTCACGACGGCTGGAGGATCTTGGTGTTGAAGTTATTGTTGCTCCTTTTTCTGAATGGATAACCTATTCGACATATCGTTTTACACGCGACAGTATATGGAGAAATGATAAAAACGGTGTATTGAAATCCAAAGTTCAGGCTTTGGGACAGGAAGTTATTTCAGCTTCTCTGCTTCGTGGTTTAGAGAAGTTTATCGATCATGAAAAGGACGTTTCTCTTCACGATATGCTCAATTTATGCAACAAATACGTGAATGAATTTTATGATGGCGATCCACCTGTTTCCATTGGTACGTCAGTCGCCCTTTCACAAAGAGGGATTTCGGGAATCGCTGCAATTCTTCCTTTCACATGCATGCCAGGTACATTAGTTGCCTCAGTTAGTGATTCACTCAGGAAAGACCATAATAATATTCCATTCATTAATATTGCCTTTGACGGTCAGGATTCAGTTTCTGTTGAAACCAGGCTTCAGGCATTTGTTTTCCAGGTGAAAGAATTTGCATCATGTAGGGAACGGTCGCGACCGTTCCCTACATTCGCCTAACTCCCGTGTGTAACTTTGAAACCCAAAGTTTCAAGCATCTTACTGACTTTTTCTGTTGGCTTAACTAAATTTAGTGTATAAGATGTGAACTCTCTCCTTATAGGATAATCACCTCTTTGTTTTTCAAAATCAAAAGGATTAAAACGCAGCCTGGCAATATCCTCATCAATGTTATAAGCGAATGAGACGGCTTCCCTTATTATTTCTTCATCCGATTTTCCTGAACAATCAATTAAAATATTTTGTAAAGACGGAACAGGTATATCTTTTGGATACCAGTTTTCCAGAGGAAGATTAAGAATCTTACATAAGAAGTTGACAACCATCGCAGTACCGTTTGCTTTCCCATCAGCAGAATAACCAGCAATATGAGGAGTAGCGATAAATGCCTGATTTAAAAGTCCTGCATCGATATCAGGTTCATTTTCCCAGACATCTATTACAGCCCCGCCCAGTTTACCCGAACCAAGAGCTTTCTTCAATGCCTTAGTATCAGTTACCTCACCACGAGAGGAATTTATGAACCACGCTCCCTTCCTTATTATTTTGAAACTTTCCTCATTAAAAAGATGATAGGTATTATCCTCGTCAACCACATTAAGAGGTACATGAAGAGTCACAATGTCTGATTCAGACAAAATTGTATCGAGACTTTGAAAATTCTTACCCCCCTCCTCCCTTGCTCTGGGAGGGTCATTAAGAAGAACATTCATCCCTAAAGTCCGGGCAAACTTTTCCACTTTCGATCCTACATTTCCCACTCCAACAATGCCCAGAGTTTTGTCCTTTAGATTAAAGTGAAATTCCGATGAAATTTTAAGTAAAGAGGCCGCAATATATTGTTGCACCGATGAGGAATTGCATCCCGGAGCATTAGTCCAGATTATATTCTTTCTATTACAATAATGTACATCAATGTGATCAAATCCGATTGTCGCAGTACCAATAAACTTTATACCGGTGCCTTCAAGCAGATTATCGCTGCATTTTGTTCTTGTACGGATCAACATTGCATCAGAATCTTTCAACATTTCGCTATTTATCAGCTTACCCGGAACATAAACCACTTCAGCGAAAGGTTCGAGAGCACCTTTAAGAAAGGGAATTTTATCATCTGCAATAATCTTCATATATCCGTTTTTTTGTGAAAGTTAATGTTTTTTTGCAAGTCTTCTGACAAGTTATAACCGCTTTTGGTATAATAAATCAATATTGATGAATTAGAAGATTCCTCGTTAATAGTGCATGATGATAGAGCAAAGTATCCGGATAAGGAGATCTCTCGCTAAAGCCCGGGATGAAATGAGGAATCCCCTCAGTCTCGCTTTACTTAAATTCCTGGTTTATCCTGACCTCAAGTATTACGGGTTATATTATCTTTAAATTATGCATCAGGAAGGAATATAATGAACTTGAAAAATTCTTCGGTGAAGAATATATTAAGTATAAAAATGATACTCCTGAATTTTTTCCGATCCCGATAAAAAAGTGGTTCAGTTAATATTACCATAATTTTATACTATGAAAGTCTGGCACACAAAAAGCGGGTATACAATTACAAATATACTTCCGGGAAGAAGCAATGTCTTCCTAATATCCGGAAACGGGAAAAATATTCTTATTGACAGTAGCCCCGGTTATAAATGGAAAAAACTTAAGGACAGGCTAACCCGCCTTAATATCAATAAATTAGAGTATCTCATACTAACTCACACTCATTATGATCATGCAGAGAATTCTACAAAGATTAAAAAAGAGTATGGTGCGAAAGTAATGGTGAATAAACTGGAAGCTGAATATCTTGACAAGGGTGTAAATATTATGCCACATGGTACTAATGTCTTAACCCGGTTCCTTCCATCGCACGATACTCCAAATACCAGAAAATTGTTATTAAAAGAGTTCAAAAAAAGAGGCAGAGTCTGAAGGGCTCCCGGAGTTACCTCCTGTTGTGTGATTATCAGCTATAAAACAGATGTAGACCTCATCATTCTGTGCATAATGGCCGTAATTTTTGCATTATATAAATCGTTGAAGTTCCTTATAAAGTCTCTGCACCGGTAAACCCACAACATTGAAATAAGATCCTTCAATTCGACTGCAAGCGGCTATACCTATCCATTCCTGAATTCCATAAGCCCCTGCTTTATCATAAGGTTTGTATTTATCGATGTAGTAATAGATTTCCTCTTCTGAAATTGCATCAAATGTAACTTTGGTTGATTCGGAGAAAGTGAACTCTTTTGATAATGAACGGATGGAGACACCTGTTATGACTTCATGAGTATTGCCTGAAATTTCTTTCAGAATAAATGCCGCATCTTCCCTGTTAAGTGGTTTGCCCAGTACTTTATTGCCACACCACACAATTGTATCTGCAGCAATAACTATCTCATTTTCGGTTAACTCGTCTTTAAATGAAGCAGCCTTTTCAAAAGCGATATGTTTTGCAATCTGTTCTCCGTTTAAACCTTCAGGAAATAACTCGTTATATTCTTTGATTACGACATCACACTTAATACCCAGTTCACGCATCAATTGCTGTCGCCGGGGAGAACGGGAAGCAAGAATTATTTTATATTCATTGAGTTTGTCAATAATCATCAGAACAGGTTCCAGGTAAGTATCACTTTCACTACCAATGAGTAGAGCACGCCGGTAATCATAACAACTTTTATTAAGCTGCTGGCACTGTGTAGTTGTTTTCTTTCCTTGCTTTTCGCAAGCTTATAAATGACAAATAAAAGAGGCAAAACTACCGCGATTGAGATATATGAAAACGTTATTATATCATTAATAAAAAATAGCCAGGTGAGATAAAGCATTACTATAGTCAATACAATAAGACAGATTGAGACTACTTTCGCAGTGGTCACTCCGATTACAACCGGAACAGTATTTCTGCCGTAAGTAATATCGCCTTCAAAATCTTCAATATCCTTTACAATCTCACGTATAAGATTTATTAGAAAAGCAAACAGAGCAAATCCTCCAACCCAGTAAGTAATGAAGTTTATTTCAGGAAGTCTGATAGCATTTAGAGAATAATAGCGATACAGGGCAGGCCATTCATAAAATACAACGAGCATGGGTACCATTGCAGTAAGGAGGGCAACAAGAATATTCCCTATAAGAAACTGCCTTTTATAACTTGCTGAATAAAAATAAAGCAGTCCGGAAGTTACAAGGAACAAACTTCCCAACCAGATATAACCTGATTTATATGAGACATAAAAGCCGGCGGCAACACCGATGATATTGAAAATCGAATGCCACATAATAGCTTCACGCCTTGGAATTTTTGTTCCAACGATGACCTTTCCCTTATTAATAAGATCGGTTTTAATATCGAAATAATCGTTGATGACATATCCTCCGGCAGTAATAAATACCGTGGCAGCAACAAGTAATGCAAAATCATACCACGGAAACTGGAGAGTCATGGATATTTCTTCTCCGCTTCCTTTTATTAATATTACACCAATCTTGCCGACCAGTGGCACAAGAACTGCATATCTCATCAGAATCATTGTCGAAATAATCATAATAAGATTTTTCCATCTGATAAGCTTGAGAAATTCTTTCATAATTCACCATGTAAATGATTCTGAATCCATCCAGTTATTATGTAGTCTTAAAACCTGTTCTATAACATCTCTGACACATCCATCCCCTCCTTTCTTGTCAGAAATATAGGCGGAAATCTGTCTGATTTCACTATCTGCATCAGCAGGGCATACTGGTATGCCAGCCTCTTTCATTACTTCAAAATCAGGAATATCGTCACCCATAAACAAAACGTCCGATTTATTTAAATTGTACTTTTTAAGAAAGTTATTAAAGTTATCCACTTTCCGACGACTTTTAAGGTACACATCATTTATTCCAAGTAATTTTAGTCTTTTGCGATACTCCTTGGAGCTGCTTCCCGAAATTATGCCAATATAATAACCCTTTTTAACAGCAAGCTGAAGTGCATATCCGTCACGAAGGTTGACTGTACGGCTGGGTACACCGAAGGAGTTTAGCATAATGGTCTGCAGAGATAATACCCCATCAATATCAAAAATAAATGCTTTAACTCTTACCAGGTCTTCTTTAAAGTTTGCCATGATAATACTGGTTTCTGGTTACTGGTTGCTTGTTGATAGTCATTTTTTGCTCTGTGTTTCGTGTTCTCTTCAAAAAAACAATCCTGATTACTTGCACAGTCATTGCGAGCGAAGCAATCTTTTGTCTCTTTACTTTTGTCTTTTATCTTTTGTCTTTATAGTAATCAATAATTGACTGAGTCAGATCATTGTAAATCTTCTGCAAACCAGGGGAGAAAGATAATAATTCCATATGTTTTTCGATGGTATTCTTATCATTTCTGATGGCAGGACCTGTTTGTGCGTTTTCAGGGCCCGAATCGATTGCTTTCAGAAATGTCTCTCTTATTAATGGCTCGAGTATATCAAATGAAAATCCTGCTTCTGATGCTATCTCCTTCCCCTCGGTAAGCATATGATTTGTAAAATTAGAGACAAAAACTGCAGCCATATGAAGCATTCTTCTGTGTTTGGTATCGACAAAATGCACTTTTGCAGATAATGATTCGGCTATTTTTACCAGAACTGCAGAGGTTCTATCATCTGAGGATTCAAGTAAAACAGGCAGGTGGGTAAAACTTATATTTCTGTTTTTTGAGAAAGTCTGAAGAGGGTAGAATATTCCTTTCTTTTTGATATTTTGTGGAAAAATGTCGAGTCCGAAACTGCCGGCTGTATGGACTACTACAGTGCCGGGACTACACCTAACAGAATTGAGTATCATTCCTAATTTATGATCGGGAACAGCAACAAATATTATCCTTGTCGAATCAGGATATACCAGATCTGATGACCATATTGCATTGCATGAGTCAGCAAGCGGACTGCCTCTTTCCTCACTTTCTGAAACAATAATTTCTATTTTATACCCCGCAGAAAACAACTCTTTGCATAAGGCCTCTGCAACTCTTCCTGCACCTGCAAAAGAAATGTTGTTCTGATCCATTGTCCAATTTTTCAGAAATGTACAAAATTACCTGATTTCAGGATAAACAATAGAATGAAAGAAGTTAATACTTAATTCACAGGTTTTGAATTATTCAAAGGTGCTCCCTTTGCCGGTTTATCTTTACCATACAGATTTACAAAAATATCAGTAACCTGACATTGGTAGACTCCATATTGACTCTGATATGAAGAATTACTGGCCTGGGAAACATAAGTACAATCCCAGTAGACAGACCCGGAGACCTGTAATATATCTCCCGATTTAACATCTGTCAGTTTTTTTATAACCTCAGAAGGATTACAAATATTATATTGAGAATAGGGGTCTCCTACAACCTGGAAATAAAACAATGAATAGGATTCACTAAAAAGAATATAAGAAGATGTCCCCAAAAGAGTCGATAAAACATCTTCACCACAACCACATTTTGCCTGCTTCTTGCAATCTGAATATAAAATTGTTGGTACAATAATAATCAGGGCAATGGCAATTTTTCTTAGAATATTTCCTGTCATTTTGATAATCTATTTCTTTTATTATTAATCAACGGACAAAGTAGACCTTTATTTCAATTATATCAGAAAATCAAGCCGTCAATAAATGAATTTGACGGCTTGTATATTAAACAGGAAGTAAAGTCATGCCTGAGCAGTAGGTCCGCCAAAACTCAAAGGTATTGCCGGTCCCGATCCTTTAACTTCTTTTATTGTCCCATGAACAGATTCATACTTGGCAATATTATCCTGAAGCGCTGCAACAAGTCTTTTTGCATGTTCGGGAGTCAGAATTATTCTTGACTTTACCTGCGCCTTAGGGATGCCTGGCATTATCCGAATGAAATCGATGACAAATTCAGATGCTGAATGAGTAATTACTGCAAGATTCGAATAAGTTCCCTGTGCAACTTCTTCATTCAGTTCAATACTGATCTGTGATGGGTTCTTAGGGTCTGTCATAACTGCAGGATATTAATACTATTTCTCTGTTTCAGCTTCACTTTCCTGTTCAACACCAACAAGGTTTTCATACTCCTCAAGTGAGCCGACGATAATGCCATTGTACTGTCTCTGACCCGTACCTGCAGGAATAAGGTGACCAACGATGACGTTTTCCTTAAGTCCTTCAAGTCTGTCAATCTTACCCAGAATTGCTGCCTCATTAAGAACTTTTGTTGTTTCCTGGAAAGAAGCGGCAGAGAAGAAGCTCTTCGTCTGAAGAGAAGCTCTGGTAATTCCCTGCAGCACCTGACTTGATGTTGCCGGAATAGCATCCCTTGCTTCAACGACTTTCATGTCGCGACGTTTAAGAACAGAATTGTCATCCCTCAGTTTACGAGCTGAGATGATCATTCCCGGACGCAGAGTCTGAGAATCACCTCCATCTATAATTACCTTTTTGCCGTAAATCCAGTCATTTTCATCCATGAATTCAAGTTTGTCAACTACCTGTCGTTCAAGGAATTTTGTATCACCCGGATCAACTATCTCAACTTTACGCATCATCTGGCGAACAATGATTTCAAAATGTTTATCGTTGATTTTAACTCCCTGTAGGCGGTAAACTTCCTGAATTTCATTGACTATATACTCCTGGACTTTTGTAGGCCCTTTTATAGCGAGGATATCGGAAGGTGTTATTGCTCCATCGGAAAGCGGAATGCCAGCTTTTACATAATCATTTTCCTGGACAAGTATTTGTTTTGAAAGTGGAACCAGGTATTTCTTAGTCTCATCTGTTTTGGATTTGATTGAGATTTCCCTGTTGCCTCTTTTTATTTTGCCGAATGTAACTTCACCATCGATTTCCGAAACAATTGCAGGATTCGACGGGTTACGTGCTTCAAACAACTCGGTAACGCGGGGAAGACCTCCCGTTATATCACCCGATTTACCTACTGCACGTGGAATCTTCGCAAGAACTTCACCGGCTTCAACCATTTTATTAGTATCTACAACAAGGTGAGAGCCTACAGGAAGGTTATATACCCTTAACTCTTCTCCTTTTGCATTCATAATTTTAATAGCGGGGTTCTTTGTTTTATCCCTGCTCTCAATAATTACTTTTTCCTTAAATCCGGTTTGTTCGTCTGATTCTTCACGGAATGTTATGCCTTCAATAAGAAAGTCATATGCAATCTTTCCTGCCATTTCAGAAATAATTACGGCATTGAAAGGATCCCATTCGCAAATCAGTTTCCCTTTCTCAATTTCCTGACCTGGTTTAATATAAAGTTTTGAACCATAAGGAATTGTATGTGTAGTGAGTGCAATACCGGTTTTCTTGTCGATTATTCTTAATTCTGCAAGACGACCGATCACAATATCTATATCACCCTTTTCAGTATCTTTTTTAGGAACTGATCTGATCTCTTCAATCTCGGCAATTCCACCATATCTGGCAACAAGTCGTGATTCAGTGGTAATATTTGATGCAGTACCTCCAACGTGGAATGTACGAAGAGTAAGCTGGGTACCAGGTTCTCCGATACTCTGAGCGGCGATTACACCGACAGCTTCACCTTTCTGTACCATTCGTCCGTTTGCGAGGTTACGTCCATAACATTTTGCACATACCCCCTTTTTCGATTCACATGTAAGAACCGAACGTATTTCAACCTGTTCAATTGGTGAATCATCGATTTTCTTAGCCAGGTCTTCAGTAAGTTCCTGTCCTGATTCAACTATAAGTTCACCTGTCAGAGGATGAAAAACATTATGTACGGTTGTACGACCAAGAATCCTTTCATATAATGATTCAACAACCTCTTCATTTTTCTTAATTGCTGTAGCAATCAGACCTCGAAGTGTTCCGCAGTCTTCCTCATTTATGATAACATCCTGTGAGACGTCAACCAAACGACGGGTAAGATATCCTGCGTCAGCCGTTTTAAGAGCGGTATCTGCAAGACCTTTTCTGGCACCGTGTGTTGAGATGAAGTATTCCAAAACCGACAGACCTTCCTTAAAGTTTGAAAGGATCGGGTTTTCGATAATTTCAGAACCGGTAGCTCCTGATTTCTGAGGTTTTGCCATAAGACCCCTCATACCTGACAGCTGACGTATCTGTTCCTTCGAACCCCTGGCGCCAGAGTCGAGCATCATGTAAACTGAATTGAACCCCTGCTTGTCTGTTGACAGTTGTTTCATTAAGGTTTGAGTAAGTCTGGCATTAACGTGTGTCCAGATATCAATTATCTGGTTGTAACGTTCGTTATTTGTTATAAATCCCATGCTGTAGTTATTCAGCACTTCTTCAACCTGCTCGTAACCTTCAGCTACAAATTTTGTTTTTTCTTCAGGAATGATAACATCATCGAGGTTGAATGACAAGCCGCCTTTAAATGCAGAATAGAATCCAAGGTTCTTTATAGCATCAAGGAAATCAGCTGTTTTA
Organism: Bacteroidales bacterium; assembly: GCA_003141895.1. Taxonomy (GTDB): domain Bacteria; phylum Bacteroidota; class Bacteroidia; order Bacteroidales; family VadinHA17; genus LD21. Next base: position 83,273 of record PLNT01000038.1, read on the forward strand.
GCTGTACCGGCAAGTTTGAGAACACGTCCGATGATATCCCTTAATGATTTTTTCGTAAGGATCTCATTTATATAACCTACCTCTGCAGGTACAAACTGGTTAAAAATGACCCTTCCTACAGTAGTTTCAATCAAGTGATTTACTAACTCACCGTCTTTTCTGTCGTTGGCTTTTACTTTTATATGTGCATGAAGGTCAATCACGCCTTCGTTGTATGCTATGTTAACTTCCTGCGGTGAGTAGAATATAAGTCCTTCACCTCTTACTTTTTCAGTTTCAGTACTCTTTCTACCTTTTGTAATATAGTAGAGACCAAGAACCATGTCCTGAGATGGAACTGTTATTGGCGCTCCGTTTGCAGGGTTAAGAATGTTATGAGAAGCAAGCATTAGCATCTGGGCTTCCAGCACTGCTCCGTTACCGAGAGGAAGGTGAACAGCCATCTGGTCACCATCGAAGTCAGCATTAAATGCAGTGCATACGAGTGGGTGCAACTGAATAGCTTTTCCTTCAATAAGTTTTGGCTGGAAAGCCTGAATACCAAGCCTGTGAAGTGTCGGAGCACGGTTCAGCAGAACTGGGTGTCCTTTAAGAACGTTCTCAAGGATATCCCATACTACAGGATCCTTCCTGTCGACAATTTTCTTGGCCGATTTTACTGTTTTAACGATACCACGTTCAATCAGTTTACGGATAATAAATGGCTTATATAATTCTGCAGCCATATCTTTTGGTAAACCGCATTCATGTAATCCCAGCTCGGGACCAACAACGATAACTGAACGTGCAGAGTAGTCAACCCTCTTACCAAGCAGGTTCTGACGGAACCTTCCCTGTTTTCCTTTAAGACTATCACTAAGTGATTTAAGAGGACGGTTAGCATCTGTTTTTACTGCGTTTGCTTTTCTAGAATTATCGAAAAGTGAATCGACAGCTTCCTGAAGCATACGTTTTTCATTACGAAGAATTACTTCCGGAGCTTTGATTTCGATCAGTCTCTTAAGACGGTTGTTTCTGATGATAACCCTTCTGTAAAGATCGTTAAGGTCGCTGGTTGCAAACCGTCCGCCATCAAGAGGCACGAGAGGCCTTAATTCCGGCGGGATAACCGGTACAACTTTAATGATCATCCATTCAGGTTTGTTAACCTGTTTTGAATCCCTGAAAGCCTCAACAACCTGAAGTCTTTTAAGAGCCTCATTCTTACGTTGTTGTGATGTTTCGGTATTTGCCCTGTGACGAAGTGAATACGACATTTCGTCGAGATCTATCCGGCTGAGAAGTTTAAAGAGAGCTTCTGCACCCATGTCGGCAACGAACTTATCAGGGTGATTATCTTCAAGATACGCGTTTTCTTTTGGGAGTGATTCAGTAATCTCAAGATATTCTTCTTCTGTAAGAAAATCGAGATATTTCACACCATCCATAGCTTTTATACCAGGATTGATAACTACGTATCTCTCATAATAAATTATTGAATCGAGTTTCTTTGTAGGAAGACCGAGAAGATAACCGATTTTATTTGGCAATGATCTGAAATACCAGATATGAGCAACAGGGACAACCAGTGAAATATGTCCCATTCTTTCGCGACGCACTTTCTTTTCTGTTACTTCAACCCCACAACGATCGCAAACGATGCCTTTATAACGGATTCTTTTATATTTTCCGCAATGGCACTCGTAATCCTTTACCGGACCAAATATCCTCTCGCAGAAAAGTCCATCGCGTTCAGGCTTATATGTACGGTAATTTATTGTTTCAGGTTTCAGTACTTCACCACTTGAACGATCAAGTATTTCTTCAGGTGAAGCCAGACCTATAGAGATTTTCGAGTAACTTGTCTTTGTTTTGTTATCTCTTCTGAATGACATATGCTGAATATTTTTTAAATAAAAATTAAAAATTCTTAAACCTGGGTGTAATACTTAGTCAAGTATCACACTCAGTCCGAGACCTCTCAGTTCATGCAGAAGAACGTTAAGTGATTCAGGAATTCCAGGTAAAGGCATTGGTTCGCCTTTTACAATTGCTTCGTATGCTTTGGCGCGGCCAACGACATCATCAGATTTAATTGTAAGTATTTCCTGTAATATATGAGCAGCTCCGAATGCTTCGAGTGCCCAAACTTCCATTTCACCAAAACGCTNNCGGGCATGCATCTTATCGTCAACCATGTGGCCTAATTTAAGCATGTATATAACGCCTACGGTAGCAGGCTGATCGAATCGTTCACCGGTACCTCCATCATAAAGATAAGTCTTTCCATATCTTGGCAGACCGGCCTCTTCGGTATATTCAGTGATCTGATTTATTGTTGCACCGTCAAAAATTGGTGTGGAGAAAGTAAGACCGAGTTTTTGTCCTGCCCATCCGAGAACTGTCTCGTAAATCTGGCCAAGGTTCATCCTCGAAGGTACACCAAGAGGGTTCAGTACAATATCAACCGGGGTGCCATCTTCAAGGAATGGCATGTCTTCAGCCCTTACGATCCTGGCAACAATACCTTTGTTACCATGGCGACCTGCCATCTTATCTCCAACTTTAACTTTACGTTTTTTGGCTATATACACTTTAGCGAGACGAACGATACCTGCTGGCAGCTCATCCCCTATTGTAATGTTATATTTTTTACGTTTATATACACCATCAATCTCCTTATACTTAATTATGTAGTTATGGAGCAGTTGTTTGATACTGTCATTTTTCTTCTTATCAGTAGTCCACTTATTAGGATTAGCATTCAGGAAATCAACTTCCTGAAGTTGTTTCAAAGTGAATTTACTTCCTTTAGGAATAACATCAACGTTCAGATAATCTTTAACACCCTGTGATGTTTTGCCATTAACAAGAATGAAAAGCTTGTCGACAAGTCTTGCTTTAAGTTCGTCAGCACTTCTGTTGAACTCTGTTTCAATTTTGTCGAGTAGCGGTTTCTCAACTGCTTTGGCTTTCCTGTCTTTGATTGCACGGGTGAACAGCTTTTTATCTATAACAACGCCATCAAGTGAAGGTCCTGCTTTGAGTGAAGCGTCTTTAACATCTCCGGCTTTATCGCCAAAGATTGCTCTCAGCAGTTTCTCTTCAGGAGAAGGATCTGATTCACCTTTAGGTGTGATCTTACCGATAAGGATATCACCAGGTCTGATGTGTGCTCCAATCCTTATCAGCCCGTTCTCGTCGAGGTTCTTTGTTGCTTCCTCGCTCACATTTGGAATATCGGAGGTAAGCTCTTCGAGACCACGTTTGGTATCACGAACTTCCAGCTGATATTCATCGATATGAACTGAAGTAAAATAATCTTCCTGAACCACTTTCTCGGAGATTACAATTGCATCCTCGAAATTGTAACCCTTCCAGGGCATGAATGCCACTTTCAGGTTTCTACCCAGGGCAAGTTCGCCATGTTTGGTTCCGTATCCTTCAGTCAGTACCTGACCTTTTGTTACTTTCTCACCTTTCCTTACAACCGGGATAAGATTAATACATGTATTCTGGTTTGTCTTCCGGTATTTTGGAAGGGTATAACGTTTGATATCATCATCGAAGCTGACGAATTTTTCTTCATCAGTACGTGTGTATCTGATAACGATTTCATTTGAATCGACAAATTCAACCACTCCATCACCTTCTGCAGCAAATAATATGCGGCTATCGCTTATTACCTGTGCTTCAAGACCTGTTCCTACTATCGGAGCTTCCGGATTAATAAGGGGAACAGCCTGGCGCATCATGTTAGATCCCATGAGAGCCCTGTTGGCATCGTCGTGTTCAAGGAATGGAATAAGAGAAGCAGCGATTGATGCAATCTGATTCGGAGCGACATCCATAAGGTCGATTTTTGAAACTTCTTCAAATGGATAATCAGCTTCATATCTGCATTTAGCTCTCAGTTCCTGGAAATGTCCGTCTTTAAGCAACGGAGCATTGGCCTGTGCTATCATTTTTTCTTCTTCCTCTTCAGCGCTAAGCCATACAATGCCATTCTCACCGAAATCAACCTGTGAATCCTTTACCTTAAGATATGGAGTTTCAATGAATCCGAGTGTATTGATCTTGGCATAAACGCAAAGAGATGATATAAGACCTATGTTTGGTCCTTCAGGTGTTTCTATCGGGCAAAGACGTCCGTAGTGTGTGTAGTGAACATCACGCACTTCAAATCCTGCTCTTTCACGTGAAAGACCTCCAGGTCCCAGGGCTGACATACGACGCTTGTGAGTCATTTCTGCAAGCGGGTTTGTCTGGTCCATGAACTGTGACAGCTGGTTGGTTCCGAAGAAGGAATTAATGACAGATGAAAGAGTTTTTGAATTGATCAGATCAACAGGTGTAAACACCTCATTGTCCCTGACATTCATTCTTTCACGGATTGTACGGGCCATACGTGCCAGTCCAACACCAAACTGAGCAAATAATTGTTCTCCTACAGTACGAACCCTTCTGTTACTAAGGTGATCAATATCATCAATATCTGTCTTGGAGTTAATAAGTTCAATCAGATAACCAATGATCTTGATAATATCTTCCCTTGTAAGAATCTTAACATTCATTTCTGTGTTAAGACCAAGTTTCTTATTTATCCTGTACCGGCCGACTTCCCCAAGATCATATCTTTTATCGGAGAAGAACAATTTGTCGATAACATCGCGTGCTGTAGCTTCATCGGGAGGTTCAGCATTACGTAGTTGACGGTAAATATAGATAACTGCCTCTTTTTCAGAGTTGCAGGGGTCTTTCTGGAGTGTATTATATATTATGGCATAATCAGACAGAGTTGTATCATCCTTATGCAAAAGAATTGCTTTGGCTCCGGAATCCACTATCATATCCACATGTTCTGATTCGATAACGGTTTCCCTGTCGAGGATTACTTCATTTCTTTCAATTGAAACAACTTCGCCGGTATCTTCATCGACAAAATCTTCAACCCATGTTTTCAGTACCCTGGCAGCCAGTTTACGTCCAACGAGTTTCTTGATGTTTGTTTTAGATACTTTATGTTCTTCAGCGAGGTTAAAAATCTCAAGTATCTCCTTATCGCTCTCGAACCCTATAGCGCGGAGAAGTGTGGTTACCGGCAGTTTTTTCTTCCTGTCGATATATGCGTACATAACATTGTTTATGTCAGTTGCAAATTCTATCCATGAACCTTTGAAAGGGATTATTCTGGCAGAATATAGTTTTGTTCCGTTTGCATGAACGCTCTGACCAAAGAATACTCCGGGTGAACGGTGCAGTTGTGAAACAACAACTCTTTCAGCACCATTAATAACAAAGGTTGCACGTTCTGTCATATAAGGCACTGTTCCAAGATAGACATCCTGGATGACTGTATCAAAATCCTCATGTTCGGGATCGGTACAGTAAAGTTTTAGTTTTGCTTTAAGCGGAATGCTGAACGTTAGTCCGCGCTCGATACATTCTTCTATTGTATAACGTGGAGGATCAATATAATAATCAAGAAATTCAAGAACAAAATTGTTCCTTGTGTCAGTTATCGGGAAGTTTTCCGTAAAGACCTTAAATAATCCCTCTTTTTTCCTGTTTTCGGGAGTAGTTCCAAGCTGAAAGAACTCACCAAAGGATTTCAACTGAACCTCCAGAAAATCAGGATAATCAAGCTGATTTTTTCTGGATGCGAAACTTATTCTTTCGGTATTTTTTGAGGACATTTATTAAAAGATTAAGTGAACTTATAATTAAAAGAACAAAAAGGCTTAGTCCCGAAGTTTCGAGACTAAACCTGTTAACCCATCAGTTAGGTATAGCTTATTTAAGTTCAACTTCAGCTCCTGCTTCTACTAATTGATTTTTAATTGCTTCAGCTTCATCTTTAGATACACCTTCTTTAACCGGGGAAGGAGCAGCGTCAACTACTGCTTTAGCTTCTTTAAGTCCAAGACCGGTGATATCCTTAACTAATTTAACAATCTGTAGCTTCTGACCACCTGCGGCTTTAAGAATAACGTCGAATGTTGATTTCTCTTCAACAGCTGCGACATCACTACCTGCTGCGGGGCCTGCGGCTACAACTGCAGCTGCGGCTGGTTCAATACCATACTCATCTTTAAGTATTTTAGCGAGTTCGTTTACTTCTTTTACAGATAAGTTAACCAGTTCTTCTGCAAATTTCTTAAGATCTGCCATTTTTTATCGATTTTAATTTGATTATGTTTTAATTACTCTTTTCTTTTTGATAGTGTTTCAAGAACACCATGAATTTTTGTTCCACCTGACTGGAGGGCTCCGATGACGTTTTTGGCTGGTGACTGCAATATCATAATTACATCACCTATCAGTTCAAATTTAGTTTTAACGGAGATAAGAGCTTCAAGCTGATTTTCTCCAACATAAACTGATTCCTGAACGTATGCACCCTTAAGAACAGGTTTATCATGCTTTTTCCGAAATTCCTTGATAAGCTTTGCAGGACCATTTCCGGATTGCGTAAACATGATGGACGTTGTACCTTTCAGAACCGGATAAAGTTCATCAAAGTTTCCAGTAGACTGCTCCAGTGCTCTTTTAAGAAGAGTGTTTTTCACAACGACAAGCTTAATGTCATTCTCGAAACATTTTCTTCTCAGATCACTGGTATCAGCGGCATTAAGCTGAGCAGTATCAGTCAGATAAAAGTGGCTGTACTCTTTTAATCTCTCAGCAAGGCTGTCTATGATAGCATTTTTTTCTTCCCGTCTCATTATTTCTTCAAGTTTTAACTTAATAAATTAATCATCAAGACCTTTAGGATCGATCTTAACCCCAGGACTCATTGTGCTGGAAATGAATACGCTACGAATGTAGGTTCCTTTTGCAGCTGCTGGTTTAAGTTTGTTTACAATTGAGATAAACTCTCTTGCATTGTCTACGATCTTATTTGGTTCAAATGAGACTTTTCCGATAGAGGCATGAATGATTCCGCTTTTGTCAACCTTGAAATCAATCTTACCCTGCTTCACTTCTTTAACAGCCTTACCAATTTCCATAGTAACAGTTCCGCTCTTTGGGTTAGGCATGAGTCCGCGGGGACCGAGTATTCTGCCTAACTGACCGACCTTTCCCATAACAGATGGCATGGTTATTATAACATCCATATCTGTCCAACCACCTTTGATCTTTTCAACAAAGTCGTCAAGACCAACAAAATCAGCACCGGCTTCTTTAGCTTCTGCTTCCTTATCGGGGGTACAGAGCACGAGTACACGTGTTTCTTTACCAGTTCCGTGAGGGAGTGAAACTACGCCGCGAACCATTTGATTGGATTTTCTTGGATCTATACCTAACCGAACATCTAAATCGATTGAAGCATCGAACTTCGTTTTAGTCATTTCTTTAACCAACGAAGAAGCTTCCTTCAATGTATAAAGTTTGTCCTTTTCGAGTTTTTCAAGAGCAAACTTCTGGTTCTTGGTAAGTTTAGTCATTTTTTCTACTAATTAATTATTTTACCGGGAATTCTCCTTTAACAGTGATCCCCATACTTCTGGCCGTACCAGCTACCATTCGCATAGCGGACTCCACTGTAAAACAGTTTAAATCCTCCATTTTATCTGAAGCAATTGTTTTGACCTGGTCCCAGGATACTGAAGCTATTTTTTCTCTGTTAGGTTCCTGAGAACCTTTCTTAGCTTTAGCAACTTCAAGCAGCTGTACAGCGACCGGGGGTGTTTTGGTGACAAATTCAAATGATTTATCTCCATAAACTGTTATTACAACCGGTATTACTTTCCCAGCCTTGTCCTGAGTCCTCGCATTAAATTGCTTACAGAAATCCATGATATTCACACCTTTGGAGCCCAGAGCGGGTCCTACAGGTGGTGATGGATTAGCACCTCCGCCACGAATCTGTAATTTGATTAGTCCAGCAACTTCTTTTGCCATAATTTAAAATTTGCGTGTTTATTGCGAGAGCTTGATAGTTATTCAGGAAGCATTATGAATATTACAACTATCAATATCTTCTGTTAATTTTCTTTTTCTACTTGCATAAAACTAAGCTCAAGCGGGGTTTTCCTGCCAAATATTTTTACCATTACCTTAAGCTTTTTCTTTTCATCATTCACTTCTTCAATTATTCCGGTGAAACTGTTAAATGGTCCATCTATTACTTTTACAGATTCACCAACGAAGAATGGAATATTTAATTCTTCATCACTTGCATTCAGTTCATCAACTTTACCAAGAATACGATTTATTTCAGATTTCCTGAGTGGTACAGGTTCACCATCCTTAGAACCAAGAAACCCGATAACATTCGGTACATTCCTTAATAAATGAGGTATCTCACCTGAAAGGATGGCTTCTACAAGCACATAACCTGGAAAGAATGTTCTCTCCTTGCTTATTTTCTTGCCTGCTCTTATCTGATAAACCTTTTCGGTCGGGATAAGAACCTGTGCAACATAATCCTCAAGTTTAAGACGAGCAACTTCACTATCGATATACTCCTTTACCTTTTTTTCCTTTCCGCCGATAGCCCGAAGCACATACCACTTCTTTATATTGTCACTCATTGGAACCTTCTCCTGTTTAGTATAACAAACTGTAAATGAATTGCATTGATCGGCTAAAGATAAAATCCATGCCAGCAACCAGGACAGCAAATATCAATGTAGTTACCATTACTAAAACAGCGCTGTTCTGAAGTTCGCTCCAGGTTGGCCAGGTTACCTTGTGTACAAGTTCCGTAAATGATTCCTGAAAATATCCTTTTATATTCATAGTACTAATTTTATTGCACGGGAGGAGAGACTCGAACTCCCGACACCTGGTTTTGGAGACCAGTGCTCTACCAACTGAGCTACACCCGTGTTTTTGTGATAGGGAATGGTCGCGACCATTCCCAACACAATTACCGTATCCAAAACCTTATTCTAAAATCTGAGTAACCTGTCCTGCACCTACTGTTCTGCCACCTTCACGGATAGCGAAACGAAGACCAACATTGATAGCTACAGGGTATATCAGATCAACTGTTATAGTAACATTATCACCTGGCATTACCATTTCTGTTCCTTCAGGAAGAGTAATTTCACCGGTTATATCGAGTGTTCTAACATAGAACTGAGGACGGTATTTATTATGGAATGGAGTATGACGTCCGCCTTCTTCTTTTTTAAGAACATAAACCTCTGCTTTAATTTTGGTGTGAGGAGTTATTGAACCTGGTTTGGCAAGAACCATACCTCTTTTTATCTCTTTTTTATCAACACCGCGAAGGAGTAAACCTACGTTATCACCAGCTTCACCTCTATCGAGAATCTTACGGAACATCTCAACACCTGTGCATACTGATTTGCGTTTTGTTGCGCCTAATCCAATCAATTCGAGTTCATCGCCTGTAATAACGACTCCTGTTTCAATACGGCCTGTAGCAACTGTACCACGACCTGTGATTGAAAATACGTCTTCAACAGGCATAAGAAATGGTTTCTCATTTTCACGTTTTGGTATAGGAATAAATGAATCAACAGCATCCATCAGTTCCATCACTTTTTCTTCCCACTTAGGTTCTCCATGCATTGCACCAAGTGCAGAACCACGGATAACCGGAGCATTGTCTCCATCAAACTTATAGAAATTAAGGAGATCACGAACTTCCATTTCAACAAGATCAAGAAGTTCCAGATCGTCAACCATATCGACTTTATTCATAAATACCAGCACAGTAGGTACGTTTACCTGGTGTGCAAGTAGAATGTGTTCACGTGTCTGAGGCATCGGACCGTCGTCAGCAGCTACTACAAGAATAGCACCGTCCATCTGTGCAGCACCTGTAACCATATTCTTGATATAGTCAGCATGTCCGGGACAGTCAACGTGTGCATAGTGACGTTTTGCAGTCTGATATTCAACGTGAGCAGTGTTAATAGTAATACCCCTCTCCTTTTCTTCGGGAGCATTATCAATTGAGTCAAAATCCCTGATTTCAGAGAGACCCTTTTTGGCAAGGACCATAGTGATCGCTGCCGTCAAGGTGGTCTTACCATGGTCAACGTGACCAATTGTACCAATATTTACGTGCGGTTTCGACCTGTCAAATTTTTCTTTTGCCATAACTCCAAGCGTATTAAATTAAGTTTATCTATAATCAATTATAAATCAAGTTTCCTGTTGAGCCGGAGGGGGGAATTGAACCCCCGACCCCTTCCTTACCAAGGAAGTGCTCTACCCCTGAGCTACTCTGGCCTCAAAAAGTGAGCGGGAGACGGAACTCGAATCCGCGACCCTTAGCTTGGAAGGCTAATGCTCTACCAACTGAGCTACTCCCGCATTAACTCGCCAATCATTTATCATCGGCTTTTGCTCTACCTCCCGATAGCTATCGGGATGAGCTACTCCCGCCTGATATCGTCCAAAGAGACTCGTAAACAACCACTCCAAAATTCCCCGGGTTACGATCAGTTTCCGTTTGATGTGGGGAGAGCAGGATTCGANNAAATCTTTCAAGAGCCGATGAAGGGATTCGAACCCCCGACCTGCAGATTACAAATCAGCTGCTCTGACCAACTGAGCTACATCGGCAATTTAAAGAACGCCCCGCTGTGGCACAATCCACCCTCAAAAAACGGTTTGCAAATGTATGGATTTAAATTTTATTTATCAAAATAAATCTATATATTTTTGAAAATACAAATATCAGATACCTCTTTTCTTTTGCTTATGCTTGGTAATCTGTTTTTTAAGAGCATCCACCGCCTCATCCGTTGCTTCCTCAAAGGTCTTACTTTGCTTTCTGGCAAATAAAGGTCCACCTGGTAACTCCACCTTGATTTCGCTAATTTTGTTCTCGCGTTCCTGATCTTTGTCAAGTCTGAGATAAACTTCAACATTAACAATGTCCTCAGCAAACTGTGCCAGCTTTTCCAGTTTCTGATTAACAAAATCAATTAGCTTTTGGTCCGCATCAAACCGCACTGAATGAATCTGAATGTTCATGGTAGTACCTCCTCATTTATTGATTAATATTTATGCCCTTGGATGAGCCTGTTTATATACTTTCTTGAGTTTCTCAAAGGTGTTATGCGTATAAATCTGTGTGGCAGACAAATTTGCATGTCCAAGCAACTCCTTTATCGAGTTTAAATCCGCTCCCCTATTGAGCATATGTGTTGCAAAGGTATGTCGCAATATATGCGGACTCTTCTTCTCAATTGTGGTTACCATTGCAAGATAGCTATTTACAATATTATAAACATATTTATCGTACAACTTGTTCCCTTTATCAGTGATAAAGAACCATCCGTTATTTAAAGTTTCAACATTCGCGTTCCTGATCTTAATATATTCATCAAGCCGTTTAATAAATGGCTTAACTAAAGGAATGATCCTCTGTTTGTTCCTTTTTCCGGTTACCTTTACAGAACCTTCAGCCAGATCCAGATCGTTATCCCTTAAGCCTATTAATTCCGAACGTCTCATTCCTGTTGTATAGAGAAGTTCAATGATTGTTCTGTTTCTTATACCAGCAAATCCATCGCCGAAACTATAATTATCCAACAGATTGTTAATAGCATCTTCTTCTACAAATACAGGAAGCGTTTTTTTCCTTTTTGGCAGGACAATCTTTTCAAGCGGATCATTTTTAATTATCCCTTCCTTTCTCAAATAACGATAGAATACTCTCAGACAGGATATTTTTCGGTGCACGCTTACAGTAGAATAATTATTTTCCAGCATACTTACAATCCAGGACCTGATATCGCCCGATGTAACTGGTATGGGATCTTCCGGAAGTTCGAGTGAGGTTAGGAATGAATAAAACTGATCCAGATCGTTTAAATATGATCTGACAGTATGTTGTGAATACCGCTTCTCGATTTTCAGATATTGTAGAAACGATTCCTTATAATTCATGAAGGAACCTTTTTATCAGTGATGTTAATAAAAATAAGATAATCAGTCGCGAACTATTCTTCGCTTTCCTGCATCTTCTGAACATACATCGCCTTTTTTATTTCTTCTCTCCGGCGAACTGAAGGTTTAATAAAAGCCTGACGTGAACGCAATTCGCGAATCACTCCTGTTTTTTCAAATTTTCTCTTGAACTTTTTTAAAGCTCTCTCAATGTTTTCGCCTTCTTTTAATGGTACAATGATCATAATGTGTATTTCAGTTTTTAAACGAGGTCGCAAAGTTAGAAATAGAAAAAGTCTTTTCAAAACATTTGGCGAATAAATTTAAGACTGAATCCCATTTTTGCCCCCTTAGGGGACAGCCGCGCAGCGGCTGTGGGTGAGTTTGTGGTTAAATAGATTTATTAAAATTAATTATCATCAAATTTTAAATAAGGACTAACTCTGAATGCCTTCTCTTTTGTAATAAGTTTATTATCAATAAGATCTATCATTCCTGCTATATTACCCTTTAGTTGTCTGTACTTCAGAATTGAAGCTATCTCATATTTTTCGAAATAGCGGATATGAGAGAGTTCCTTATAATCTGCTGTATTAATATTAATTCTGGAAATGAAGGTGGAATCAGTGGAAATACGATTTTTAATTAACTCATAAGTTTCTTCCGGCAAACCGTATACTTCTTTTAATTGCTCAATTCTTGCATACCCGCCAAGCAAACGGCGATATTTAATAATTCTGGCGGACAATACCGGCCCAATACCCGGAAGTCGTACCAACGTTGCAGAGTCAGATCTGTTTATTTCAATTAAAGGCTGTTTCTGGTTTGAATAACTATCATTTTTCCGAATCGATGAAAGACCTATTTTTGGCTTTCTGACATAAGTAGATTTAAACTTTTTTTCAACTGAATTACCTGAATATGAATACGATCCACTGCTACTGCCGGAATCTTTTGCAGTTATATACTCAGTAACTAATAAAGAGTCGGTGATATCTTCAATTGTAATTTTAGTGTCGGGTATAATGTATTTAAATCCAATTATAATAACTACAACCACGAGCAACGCGAATGTTGACCTTCTCTCCCTTCTGGAAAAGCCGAACCAATCCTTAATTGGTTTCGTATTAAATTTCATATAATCAAAAATGCAATGAGACTGTATGCAATTTATGAAATTTCTTAAAAAAATAATTAATAAAAACCTGTTTTATTAGGTTAGAAGGTACAAGAAAAGCAGAAAGGTTTCCGAATATCAGAAAGGATATCCTATTCCCAGAACTATTGTAAAATCATTTTTTATTTGGTAAGGACCGTTCAGAAATATCCACTTGGGGCCTGAATCATCAGGTTTCTGATAGGGCCCTTGTTTATTTACAGGAGTCCCCCTAACAAGTAGAGGATCGCGCAGTTTCATGCCAATATCCACCCTGGCAATTACAAATTTAAAGTCAAATCTGAAACCGGTTCCGGTACCAACAGCAATATCCTTATAAAAATGATTAAATGTGAATTGAGCTCCCGGTCGCGCAGGATCTTTATTATAACTCCAGATATTCCCGGCATCAACAAAAAGCGCTCCTTCGAGTATCCAGAAAAGTTTATACCTGTATTCTGCATTAGCCTCTAGCTTGATATCGGCTGTTTCATTTAAAAAAACAGATCGAATAGGACCGGCATTAGGATTGTATGAACCCGGTCCCAGAGACCGCACTTGCCAGGCTCTTATCCCGTTCGCTCCTCCGGAAAAATATTGTTTTTCAAATGGAATTTCTCTCGAGTTTCCATAAGGGATCCCTAACCCTATAAAACCCCTGTATACAATTGAGCTTACATTATTGAATCTGTAATTATACCTGACATCTAAATCTGTCCTTACATATTGAGCGAAGGGTTGACCAAATACATGATATGCGTACTGTCCTATAGTGTCAAGTTGATCGAGTAAGTGATATGCAGACTGTCCTGTAGTGTCAATAAGTTTTGGCGACCCACTAAGTTTTTTAACCAATCCGAGCAAATTACCTGCTACTTCTGTATTTACCCGTAGAAACCAATAATCTTTCGAGTTTTTTATACTTTGGTTATTATATATGAAGGAATATCCGCTGCCAAGAATTAAAACATCCTTATAGGCACTTGCCTGATAGCTGGATGACAGAATCCGCTCCAGGTAATCCTTGTTAATGGACGGTAGTTTTACAATATTAAACAATACGGGATTCAATAAATGCTCCTGATAATTTCCTGCCTTCCAGTCATAGCCAAATGTTGCATTCGCAATAGTTCTGGTATATACAGGTAAACTCTGATAATTATACGAAGCAAGTATGACTGTGGAAGGATTATTTTTTTTTACAAAATTCGGTAATTTTAAGATGGGCATCATAAATTCGGGAAGTCGTAGGCTGGTCTCAATTCCATACTCCCGTGCGCTTGAGAGACCCGAAAGATTACTACTGGTTCTTGATTGAGCTATTGCTGAATACGCTGCTTTTAATTTGGTACTGAAAAGCTCAGCACCATGAAAAAGATTTTTATGCTGGTAGATAAGGTTCACATCGCCCCCAAGGTTACCTCCCATGTTAGTACCTTCAAGTTCTACACGATATGATTGCTGACTAAGCAGAGTGAGCTGAATATTACAGTCGAGCAGGAGTTCAATTCCCGTAAGATTTTGATTTTCGCTGGCATCGTTATAATTTATATTTACAAGACGATATATCTTTAAAGTCAATAAATGCGTCTGTGTCTGTTCGGTATTTGTCATATTAAAAATAACTCCGGCTTTCACATAAAGAGACTTAATAATAAGATCATAGTTTACATCGGATTTCTTATTGGGTGTTACAAAATAGAATCCTTTGTAAAAAGTTGTATCCATACTCTTAAGATAACCCTCCCCGCCCGCCAGTGCCTCTTTTGGATCAAAATTGGGATAGATGTATACATTCTTTACAGTATATATAGCGAAAGAGCTGGTTGTTACTGTATTATCAGAATTGAGTCTTGTGAAATTCCTGATATTGTATTTTATATCAACCTTTCTGTTCCCTACTGTGCTGTCGACCTTAAATGAAATATAATCACTTGAAAAACCATAGAATCCACGATCTCTGATGAATCTTTCAAATCTGGTCCTTTCAGCCTGCAAAACATCCACATCATAAGGTTTACCACGCTCGATCAAACAATTCACTGAATCAAAAAAACAGAATTTTTTGATATTTGTGTCAGCAATATCATATGTAAGATTACGGATGGTATAAGGGCGATGTAAATTAATATTATAGAATACATCCGATTTCTTTTTGGCAGTCTTAACGGTATCTGTCACATCACCATCAAAATAGCCTTTGGAATAAACATAGGATTTAATTTGATCCCTCGTTTTTTTTACGGCCGTTTCATCAAAAATAACCGGCGCTTCACCTATATTCCTGAGCCAGTTATGTGGCCATTTTTCTTTTTTAATATTTGAAAGATTATACAATCCCAGATAAAATCTTGTACCAAAAATCTGTTTATTAGGCGTTTGTTTTATATATGGCACAAGGTCACTTTTCTTTATGCCTTCCTTGTTTACCTTGATGTGATTAGCATTTAACAGGCTTTCCCCCTCTGGTACATATTTTGTTGGATTACAGGATGTTATATATAGAAAAAGTACAAACAGGACAATACAGTTACGAGCTTTATACAGAATTATATATGCTATGTATTTTTTCAAAACTTCCCTAAAAACTTAAAGTCAAATATATCAATAATAATTTGAACTGAAAGCTAAAAAGCCATCAGCCTCAGAAGTTAGGATTGGTTCCCATTTTCGTCTTCACGAGGTTTGGCTTTTATCAGTAATCGACTTGGATTATGAGATTACTTAGTCGCTTCGTTCCTCGCAAAGACCGAGAATTTTATTAACTGCGTTCTTCTCCTGTCCAGAATTAACATTACTTGTATCGTCTTTGCGAGCCAGACGCAGGAGGGCGCGGCAATCCTTCAGTCCCATCATGAAATAAAATCAGAGTATTATCCCGCACTTGCGGACAGGGGTCCTACTTAAAGCATTCTTTGTGGTTATAGTCAATTTTTCTTTATTTTTGCAGGTAACACAATTGAGTTTAAAACAGTAAATGATCAGTAAAACCAGAATAAAATTTATAAAGTCTCTTCAAAATAAAAAGGTAAGGGATGAACAAAGATTATTTGTAATAGAGGGAGATAAGCTTGTGAGAGAATTTCTTGCAGCCGGAATTTCCGTTAAAATGCTCGTTGCAAAACCTGAATTTATTAACAGTCTCCCACCTGAACATACGAGATCTATCAATAAGACCGAAACTGTCATTTATGATGAACTCAAACAAATAAGTTCTCTTAAAACTCCTCATAATGCTCTTGCGGTTATCTATATGCCGGCACATGATTTTGAACCTTCTGTTATAATTAAGAAATTATGCATAGCGCTCGATTTCATCCAGGATCCAGGGAATTTCGGCACAATTATAAGAGCCGCTGGCTGGTTTGGGATTAAGAACATCGTTTGTTCAACAGATTGCGTGGATGTTTATAATCCAAAAGTTATACAGTCCAGTATGGGAGCTTTACTGCATGTAAATGTATTCTACTACGATCTGAAAAAATTTTTAGAGTTTGCATATGAAAACTCGGTGAATGTTTTTGGCACTGTGCTTGACGGTAAATCAATTTATAATCATCAACTTGACAATAGAGGTATTATTTTATTAGGCAATGAATCGAAGGGTATTTCTAATGAACTTATTCCATTTATTACTGAGAAAATAAGCATCCCGAAATTCAGCAATGCAAAGGAAGGAATTGATTCATTGAATGTCGGAATGGCCGCCTCGGTGGTTTTTTCAGAATTTCTAAGGAAATCGGGAATCAAAACTGATTAATAAAATTATATTTGTTCAAATTTAAGACATTATGCTAAAATCTGATTTCAAAGTATACCGTATCCGCTGGATGATGCTCACTGTTTATATGTTCATGGTTGCAGTAAATCAACTCCTATGGATAACCTTCGCTCCGATCACTGGCGATGCCACAAAGTATTATGGAGTTTCCGACTTGCGTATCGGTATTCTTTCAATGTGTTTTATGATTGTTTACATAGTTGTTTCGATCCCGGCATCATGGATAATTGATAAATATGGTATTAGAATAGGAGTTGGGATCGGTGCTGTTTTTACAGGCGTCTTCGGATTAATCCGGGGATTCGCAGGAACCGATTATACCATTTTACTTTTGGCTCAAATAGGAATTGCTATTGGTCAGCCTTTCATACTGAATGCCATTACGAAACTTGCTGCACGATGGTTTCCTATGGAGGAACGTGCAACAGCTGCAGGTCTTGGTACTCTCGCAATGTATCTTGGAATATTACTTGGAATGACATTGACTCCATATCTGGTCATTGGTTCAGGTATTAGCGGCATGCTATATATCTATGGAATTATTTCAATTATTACGACAATAGGATTCCTGGTTTTAATTAAAGAAAGTCCTCCAACGGCCCCATGTCTGCCTGATCAGGAAGAAAGATCGCTGGTCTTTGATGGTTTCAAACAGACCCTCAAGACAAAAGATTTCATTTTGCTGATGATAATATTTTTTATAGGACTCGGAGTATTTAATGCAGTTACAACCTGGATTGAGGACATCCTCCGGCCAAGAGGTTTTTCTGCAACTCAGGCAGGAATAACCGGCGGTTTAATGATTATTGGCGGTATTATCGGAGCACTTTTTATACCTATTCTCTCTGATCGCTATAAAAAAAGGACACCATTTATTGTAATTGCTCTTACCGGTGCGACCCTTGGTCTTGCAGGTATCACCTTTGCGACAAGTTACTGGCTGTTACTTACTTCAGGAATGGTGTTGGGCTTCTTCCTTTTAAGCTCGGGACCAATAGGATTTCAATATGGAGCAGAAATAACATACCCGGCCTCGGAGGGTACTTCAAATGGAATGCTATTACTTATGGGACAGGTATCAGGAATTGCATTCATATTTGGAATGGATAGTCTGAAATCAGAAGTTACGGGTTCAATGACCAGGTCGTTAATTTTTCTTATTGGACTAATGGTGTTGAGTATCCTGATGTCATTCAGATTGAAAGAGTCGACAATTTTAAGTAATCAGAATAAATAGTATGCACCCCCTGCCGCTACGCGGCTGTCCCCCTAAAGTGGGACAAATTTGGCGTCATCAATGAATTAATTAAAATACAGAGAATTAGTCCCCCTTTAGGAGGACCACGCGAAGCGTTAAGGGGTTTTTAAGATCAATAAATCCCGGGAATAAGTTTTTTTGTATCCCTGGAATACCTGGAATAACTATCCCCGAATTCATTTTTAAGTAATTGTTCTTCAACTCTGATTCTGTAAATAATAGCTAAAAATTCAGGAACCACCAGAACAAGAAATGAGTAGAAACTGCTCATTATAGTTGAGAACCCGATTACAACAAGTAGTATTCCAAGATAACTCGGATGCCTTATTCTTTTATAAACTCCGTCAGTTTTAAGTTTAGCTGCATTGTTAACAGCAACATCGACTGTGAAAGAGTTACCAAGCTGAAGGATTGCAACCCACCTGATAATTAATCCTGCGATAATAAACAGGATTCCGAACCCGGCCCAGAACTGATTCATCGGTTTTGATAGAATAAAACCACCGAAGAATCCGCATGTTATTACAAGCCAGAGAAAAATCAGTGAACCTTTGTCGTTTCGGGTCTTTACCTGGATTTCTTTTGACCGTTTGACAAGCATCAACACTAGTTCCGAGAAAGCAAATGCTAAAGAAAAATAAACAATTAGTCTCACTTGGATAAGTTAAAGTTGTTTTTTTATCCCTACTCTGACTGCCCATCCATATGATGTCCGAGTTGAAATTATCACATCTTTAACTTTACTATTAATAGGATTTAAAACTGTTTTTGAGTTTTTTCTGTCAACTGAGATATTAAAATCCTTTATACCATCCTGATCATAATCAATTGAATCATTGATTAGTTCAGAGATGTTCCCCCTCCAGTCCAGCTGAACAAAACCATTGTTCCTTTCCTTAATAAAACCATTAAAAACGGGTTTCCTTATGTCAAGAGTGCATCTGTCGGTGACAATACGTTTAGCAATCTCTCCCCCTGAATATCTTGGGTTAAGTTTCATGAAGGGAAGTTTTGAAACTGAAACAGAGTAACTGTTCAATCCGGGGAACAATATGATTATCAAAATAAGACCAAAAAATGCCCAGCTGATCCCTGCAATTATTTTTATTTTTTTCATTTTACATCTGAATTTAGAAGATTAATTTTAATAAACCCTGGAATGATGCAATTATTGAACCTGCAGAAAATATTGCCATAAAAAGAAATGAGACAAACAGAAACAGGTTCCGTGAAAAATTCTTCAATGTTCCTGCCGGAACGCCCTTGATTCCGTAATGGATTGCATTCTTTGAACATGCATCGACGCATTTTCCGCATTTACTGCAAAACATTGAAACTTTTCCTTCTTTAATATCATCGCGTGTCAATGCATACAATGGACATGTTTCAACACATTTAAAACATTCATTACATGCATTTTTGTCAATTTTAATCATGAATGGAGTTATCTTGTTCGAGAGGGTATTAATTGCACCTAATGGGCAAAGAAAGCTGCATTGCGTTCTCTTTTTCGTCATAATTGGCAACGCAATTACAAGGCCCCCAAACAGTGAAAGAAATATGCCTGCTTTTGTTGCAGATTCAACAGATGTAACCTGTTCAAATTCAGTCACTGCTTTAAAAGGGCAGATCCACGAACAATAAGTTGGCATCATCGATAACGCTGCAGTTAACATTACCATCATTAATACTGCAAATGGCATCCATTTCCATAATCCATCAATGCGTTTTATTAAAGGTTTCTTTCCAAATCTTGAAAAACCATCATCCCAGCCTCCATAGAAACAACCCCAACTACAGAAACCTCTGCCGAGAACGAGAGTAGCTACCAGCCATAAAACAATCATTGTCGAAATATTAGCAAACCCATTGAGGATGCTCCCCGGGAAAATGATTGATTTCGTAAATACTGCCGGTAGAATCATCATTGGAATAACAAGATGACAGAAAGGTATTTTACACTCCAGTATGTCAGCCTGTGAAAATGACATTGAATTCCTTACTTCAAGCATATTATGAATCAACGTGTAAGAGAGAGACAGAGCGAAAATAATGAAAAGTACTGCCCTGTACCGGTCGGTTTTCCCGGTAAAATGCATAAGGAAGTAAAGAACATTTACAAGTAGAAATGCTGTAAGAACCGCAATCGCTGATGACGGATCTGAAAAATTCGGTCTGCCACCAGTAATAAACAAAAATGTTATAAGAAACATGGGAAGAGTGTATAAAAGAGATTTCCCCAAAGATTTCCTTGTCCCTGCAATTTTTAAATCGTTAACCATTAATTAATCCTCCTATTAAATTTGTTAAACCTTTTATCATGAAAATTACACCGGCTAGTCCTGTTGCCAGAATTCCTATAGTTGTTAATACCTCCTTCTTCCGTATTTTACCGGCTAATGGTAGCGGGATAAACCAGATTGAGGAACCAATAAAAAATGCAAGGAATGCTATATAGCTGTGAACCAATGTTTTTTCTGCCGCACCCTTTGTAAGAATTAAAAATAATGCCGGACAAAATCCCAAACTGTTAACCAGGCCTAGTAAAATAGGTAACAGCTTATGGTTATTAACCGTTTTTACAATTTTCACCGGACAATCCCGGTTGCTGTTTTTACTTATGCTGTACCGCACAAGCATAATTGCAAAAACTATATAAAGAATACCGGGAACAATGTTTCGGACGACCGGGTTGGAGAACAATGCCTGACCGAAATACCATGCTATTGTTGCCAGAAAAAAGTAGACTACAAACCGGGTCAGCAAAAAGAGTGAAAGGTCAATTGCAATTCTTCTGACACCGGCTGATCCGGCCATTAAATAAGGGAACATTACCATTCCGCATGTTGCCAGACATGCTGAACCACTGCTAAGACCAAGTATTAATGAATCTGTCATCAACTTTTTTCTGCAAATCTAAAAGCATAGTAATATTACTCCTAGTCAATTGTGGTCATCAGTCAAAAATGTGGTAAAATGTGAAGAAGATGGGGTGAAATACCAGGATATGGGGTAAAGTGTTACATCATTTCCGGAAATTCAATTAATGAATTCAGGTTTCATCTGAATTTACCAGAGACTTCAGCAGCTTTTGATCGGGAAACAGGAATTTCAAAACCATGAGGTTTCAATTTAATTTTCAGATTCTGAATATTCCCGCTTAAATGATCGGCATATGCAGTATTAACTATATAACATTTATGGCATCTGATAAAGGAAGTATTTTTTACAAGCTCATCTTCTGCAGCACGAAGGGTGCCCCGAAGATGAATCTTGCTTATTGCATCTCCCTTAATTGTAACAACTGTTATATAATTATCATTGGAACAAAGGTATACTATGTTTTTCGGATTTAATTTGCATTCGTTTTTTGGATTGCCTCCCCTTATTATGACTTCATTTTCCCATAAAATGTCATCGGGAGAGATTGATGCTTTTTTCAGGGCAGTTCTGTAGATCCTGTTAAATGAAATAATATAGCCTATTGAAACCGGTAAAATCCCAACTAAAATAGCTGTCCAAATCGCATAAAGAAAATATTTAAAAAAAAACAGCTGATGAAATATAATATTGACATAGAAGTAGTTAGCGGCACCTATACTTGAAGCAATAAGCAACCCCCAAAAAATACTTTTCCCGAAGGTCCATTTATCACTAATAACAAGAGGTTCGAAAATAAATTTGAAAATGGAAAGAACGAACATTGTCACTAAACCGAAACCCAGATTGACGAACAGTTGTGTTTCAGTTTTCAGTTGAGCAAGCCCGAAAGGTTTAAAAAGAAACAGGAAAAGGAAAATGAAGAGCCCGAAAATCAGGACAAAAAATATCTTCTCATTTGAAGTTTCTATTCGGCCGTATGGTTTTCTGAAAGGGTTTATCATTACAAATATCTTGCTGACAAATCTATATAATATTTGTAAAAGAAATAAGCATTTTTTATTTTAGTTACCCCCTTCCCAACCTTCCCCCACGGGGGAAGGAGTTGGAATAATCATTTCCCCTTTGGGGGAAATAAGAAAGGGGGTAAATTTTTTGTGAGTGGAAATTTTGAGGACAAAATTACCTTCAAGACTTCGTTATCTCTTTTGCTATAGCTTCGGCGGCCCTCATACCATCAACTGCAGATGAAACTATACCTCCGGCATAGCCAGAACCTTCTCCGCATGGGTATAGACCTGAAATTCTTATATGATGAAGCTTTTCAGGATCCCTGGGAATCCTTACTGGTGAAGATGTTCTTGATTCCACACCTAAAACAACTGCCTCATTTGTAAGATAACCATGCATTGACTGACCAAATAGTCTGAAACCATCGCGGAGTCTTCTTCCTATCCCTTTTGGCAGCCAATTATGAAGTGGAGAGGATGTCACTCCGGGGAAATATGAAACTTTTGGTAGAGAATCTGAACTGTTCCCTGCAACAAAATCAGCAAGACGTTGAGCAGGAGCTCTTTGGGTATGTCCCCCGTTTTTCCATGCTTCACGCTCAAGTTCCTTTTGGAATTCAATTCCTGCCATTGCACCAGAAGCACTATATTTAGTCAGATCCTCAGGTTTTATTTCAACAACTATTCCTGAATTAGCATAAGGAGAATTTCTACCTGACGGTGACATTCCGTTTACAACCACTTCTTCCTGGGCAGTGGCAGAAGGCACAATAAATCCACCCGGACACATGCAAAAAGAATAAACTCCTCTGCCATCAATCTGTTTTGCAAGATTATATGAAGATGCAGGCAGAAATTCGCCCCGTGAATTACCATGATACTGAATTTTATCAATCAGGTCCTGGGGATGTTCGACCCTCACTCCCATTGCGAATTGCTTCATTTCCAGCTCTATGCCTCTAATATTGCATATATCATAGATATCCCTCGCAGAATGTCCGGTGGCGAGAATTACATAAGGACATTTATATTTTTCATTATCAGATGTAACAATTCCCTGTATTGTATCGCCTTCAATCAGGAAATCTGTTACCTTCTTTTCAAGCATGAACAGACCACCTGCATCGAGAATCGATTTCCTGATTGCGGAAATAATACCAGGAAGTTTATCGGTTCCTAAATGGGGATGCGCTTCAAACATAACATTATGATTAGCACCGTGAAGACAAAGCAATTCAAGAACCCTGGTGTTATCGCCCCTTTTCTTTGATCTGGTATACAGTTTCCCGTCAGAATAAGTGCCTGCACCACCTTCTCCGAAGCAATAATTACTATCCGGATCAACAATCTGTTCCCTGCTTATTTTTGCAATATCAATTTTTCGTGATGAAACATCCCTGCCTCTTTCAAATATTACAGGACGCAATCCCATTTCAATTAATCTCAGTGCGGCGAAGAGACCAGCAGGCCCTGCTCCAACAATCACTACTTCTTTCTTATTGGTAACATTGACAGGAATAAATGGAGTGATGCCCGGGATTGATGAATCTTTGTCGGAGAACACTTCAACAGTCAGGTTAATGCGGATGTTTTTTTTCCTGGCATCAACTGATCGCTTAAGTACCCTTATGGCCGAAACAGCTGCCAGATCTATCCCCGACAGCGATGCTGCGATTTTTTTAATTGCGGCATCGTCAGCTAAGGAAGCCGGACTTAGATTAATCTGAACCTGTTTACCCATAATTATTCAAAATGAAATGCGAGAACCCAAATTTGTGATTTGAGCTTTTCAATCGCATTAAAGTATTGTGGATGACCAGGCGCTGCTTCTTCAACAAGAACGTTACCAATTCCCTGCGACATCTTAATCTCAACTGAAAGTTTAAAGTATGTCAGGTAAAAATCCATACCTGCACCAAATTCATAATACAAATCGGGTCGTTTGATCCTTATATAAATTGGTTTTGAATCATCAAATTCTTTCTTCCCTGCAAGATCATATCTGAAATTCAACCCTCCGATCACATAAGGTCTCACATTATTTAGTCTGTCGCCCTTGAATTTTAGAAGAAGAGGGAATTCAAGAAATGAAGATTCAAGTTTTTGCTGTTCATTCACGAGTACCTTGTTCTTATAAAACCTGATAACTCTCTGACCAAAAGACACTCCGGGAAGAAATCTGATATCAAGATAATCGGCTGGCCGAAAATCAGTAACAATCTGAATATTAATACCAGGGTTTAGTATGCTTACTTTGGGAGTCAGAGAATCCTGCTGATAATATTTTTGTGAAGGTGTTATATTGAAGTCCATCGTATTGAAGCCCAGGCTGAATCCAAAATGGATTAGTTTCTCATCATACCAGGATTCGTTCTTAGGCTTTTGCTTCTGTCCCGATAAAATAAGATTATTCAGAAGAGAAATGATGAATAAAAATATAAAAGCTGCTTTCCGGTTCACTTTTCCCTGAAATTAAATATTTATTTATTCAACATATAAACTCGTTTGAATTGCAATTATTGCTTCTGAAATTTGAAGCCAGTATAAATACTTGCTATTCCTCCGGTAAGTTTAACCTGTTTCTGGTCCGAAAAACCTGCCTGAACTAGCAATTTAAGAAATTCTTCGTTGTCAGGAAACCTCATAACTGAATCAGGCAAATAACTATAGGCAGTTTTATCTTTGGAAAAAAGTCTCCCAAAAACCGGGAGTATGTTTTTGAAATAAAAGTTATAAAGAGGCTTAAATGGAAAACGCTTGGGTTTAGAGAATTCCAGTACCATTATCATTCCACCTGTTCGGATAACCCTATTCATCTCTTTGAGACCCTTGAGTGGATCAGAAAAATTTCTGACACCAAAAGCTACCATGGCAACATCAAAAAAGTCATCATTAAATGGAATGTTTTCCGAATCACCACTTATAAGATCAATCTTTCCCCCTAATCCCTTTCCTGCAATTTTCTCCCTTCCGATTTCCAGCATTTTATTCGAAATATCAATCCCCGAGATTCTCGATGGTTTAAGCTTCATGGCTGCTATCGCCAGATCGCCAGTTCCGGTCGCGACATCAAGAATCGACGGGGATATGAATGACCTGGAAATGATTTTAATTGCCCGGCGTCTCCATATCCTGTCAAAATTAAAAGAAAGAAAATGATTAAGAAAATCATATCGCCAGGCTATTGAATCAAACATTGATTCTACAGAAGCTTTTTTATCTTCCTTAAGTTTCTGAGGCTGGTCTACCATTTCAAAATAAAATTCAAAGATAGGGATTTTTGGCATAAAAGTTTGGGGAAGAGATTGGGGATTGCTTCGTCCGGCCGTGCCGGCCTCGCAATGACACTACAAGTGATATAGTTTGAGGATGATAGCGGGGGTTGCTTCGGCCAGCTGCGCCGGCCTCGCAATGACACTACAAGTGAGATGGTTTCAGTCATTGCGAGGAGTGAAGCTGCGAAGCAATCTCCAGGAACGGTTAGTGTACCGGGATGGTTGTCCTTTGTGGTTAAAAAATTCCAAAGGATGGATTGAATTAATTTCTAATTTTACGTGTACAAAAAAATCTGTAACAATGAACAAAACTATTATGATCACCGGTGCAACTTCCGGATTCGGAAAGGCAATTGCTTTAATATTCGCAAAGCATGGGTATAATATTATTATTACCGGCAGAAGGAAGGAAAGGCTTGATGCTTTAGAAAAAGAATTACTTGGGTATGGTAAAATATCTGTTTTATCACTGAATTTTGATGTAAGGAATCAGAATAAAGTAGCATCTGTGATCGAAGCAATACCTGATGAATGGAGAGCTATCGATATATTGGTTAATAATGCAGGTCTCGCAGCAGGTATGGGACATATCGATACAGGACTGATTGATGACTGGGATAGAATGATTGATACAAACGTAAAAGGCCTCCTTTATGTCACAAGGGCTGTAGCTCCCCTCATGGTTGCAAGAAACTGCGGTCACATTTTCAATATTGGTTCGATTGCAGGAAAAGAAATCTATGAGAATGGGAATGTTTACTGTGCGTCAAAGTCAGCAGTTGATTCTCTATCGAAAGCAATGAGGATCGATCTTCTTAAAAATAATATAAAAGTAACACACATAGCTCCCGGTATGGCTGAAACCGAGTTCTCACTTGTACGTTTTAAAGGTGATAAAGATAAAGCCGGTGCCGTATATAAAGGGTTTGAGCCTCTTGTTGCAGATGATATCGCAAACATTGTTTATTACTGTGCAACATTACCAACCCATGTCTGTATTAATGATCTGGTTGTTACACCTGTTCAGCAGGCAAGTGCGTATTATAGCAACAGATTCATAAATCCCTGATCCTTCAATACCTTCAGAAGGACTCCTGAAAAATAGACGTTATCTGCCTTCTTGTATCTGATATCAGTAAATACATGGGCAAGTGTTTCTTTATTGCTTTCTTTAACAAATTGTTTCGAATCGGATCGTGCCTCTTTTATACGGTAATATTCTTCAATATCTTCTTCTGAATAATCTTTGTATACTTCAGGATGGATTATGGCTTTCAACGGCAATCTGTCAACCTGATCGGGTTTTTCAGCTGGCCAGCCCACTGTTATTGTAGTTACCGGAACAACTCCTTTTGGGAGTTCTAACAAATCAATAATTTTATGAGCGTTGTAAGTGGTTGTACCGAGATAACATATTCCCAGTCCTTTTGATTCCGCTGCTATGCATACAGTTTGCGCGACGAGTAATGCATCAATCGCCGCAGTCATAAAAGACAGGAAATTATCATAACCGGGTTCCGCTTTTCTCTGCCTGCACCACTTGTTGAATCTGTTGAAATCAGCACAGAAAGTAAGGACAACAGGAGCTTCAGTAACCATCTTCTGATTAAAATGTAATGGAGCAAGGTCCTTTTTCTTTTGTTCATCCCTTGTTATGATAATACTGTAAACCTGCATATTACCTGTTGTGGAAGCACGGCATCCCATAGTGAGCAATTCATTAAGAAGCTTATCATCAATGGGTTCGGACGTATATTTACGAATGGTCCGGCGAACCATCAGAATACCTGAAAATTCTGTCATAATATTTTCTTGTAGAATATTATGCAAAGAAAACAAATTCCACCTGAACCTGAGGAATGAAGCATAGGATTTTCATATCTTAGCATAAACATAAAAAATAAATTAAATCATGAGCAGACCAGTTACACTTTTTACAGGTCAATGGGCAGACATGCCATTTGAAATTTTGTGTCAAAAGGCCAGATCATTTGGTTATGACGGATTGGAAATAGCTTGCTGGGGTGACCATTTTGAAGTAAATAAAGCCGATCAGGCTTATTGTGACAAAAAGAATGAAATCCTTGCTAAGAACGGACTCAAGGTATTTGCAATTGCAAATCATCTTGCTGGTCAGGCGGTATGTGATCACATAGACGAAAGACATAAGGGCATTTTACCCGCTTCAGTTTGGGGAAATGGTGATCCGGAAGGGGTAAGGAAAAGAGCGGCAATAGAAATGATGAAAACAGGGGAAGCGGCTAAAAGACTTGGAGTTAATACAGTAACCGGTTTCACAGGAAGTTCCATCTGGCCCCTTCTCTACTCCTTTCCTTCGGTCAGCCCTGCCATGATAGATGAAGGATATGCCGACTTTTCAACCCGCTGGCTGCCAATTCTGAATAAATACCATGAACTTGGGATCCGCTTTGCACTTGAGGCTCATCCGACCGAGATAGCATTTGATATTGTTTCGGCAAGGAGAACGCTGAAAGCTGTTAATAATCATCCTGAATTCGGATTTAATTTTGATCCTTCCCACTTTGGTTACCAGGGAGTTGATTATGTAAAGTTTATTCACATATTTTCGGAAAAAATTTTCCATGTACACATGAAAGATGTTGGATGGTCAAAAGTACCGACAGAAGCCGGGGTATTCGGAGGCCATACAGAGTTCGGGACATTAGGCAGATATTGGGATTTCCGGAGTCTGGGTCATGGGAACATAGATTTTGAGGAAATTATCAGAGCACTTAATTCGATTAAATATAAAGGTCCGTTATCAGTTGAATGGGAAGATAGCGGGATGGACAGGGAATTTGGTGCAAAAGAGGCTTGCGAATTTGTGAGGAAAGTTGACTTCCCATCTTCAGAAATTGCTTTTGATGCTGCATTTGAAAAGAAATAAAACTTAACCTTAACCTCAACTTTAACCTCAATTTTAAGGGATTGCTTCGTCGCAAGCTCCTCGCAATGACCGTTAGATTATTGAAAAAAAGTCAAAATTTATAAATATGAAAAAGATTAAAATGGGTATGATAGGAGGAGGAATTGGTGCCTTCATCGGTGATGCACATCGTCGTGCTTCAAGAATCTGCAATGATTTCGAACTCGTAGGTGGTGTTTTTGATGCCGACTATGAAAAAAGCAAACATTTCGCAAAAAATGAGGGAATCAGTCCTGAACGTTGCTACAAGAGTGTCGATGAACTGATAAAATCGGAACTGGCCTTGCCATCTGATAAACGTATGCAGGTTGTTTCAATAGTTACACCTAATGCTTTGCATTTCCCGTTTGCCAAAAGTCTTCTTAGCGCAGGATTTCATGTTGTTTGTGAGAAACCGATGACGATAACTGTAAAAGAAGCAGAAGAACTGGAGAAACTTGTTACAGGAAAGAAGGTAACCTTCGCTCTTACTCATACCTATACCGGTTATCCAATGATCAGACAGATGAGGGATATGATCTCTAAAGGTCTACTCGGAACGATTCAACGCATTGACGCCCAGTATTATCAGGGATGGATCAATTCAATTATCCATGGAACCGAGAGCAGAATAACCGGAGTCTGGAGACTTGATCCAAAACACGCAGGTGCAAGCAGCTGCATGGGGGACATCGGAGTACACGCTTTTAATCTTATTGAATATACTACAGGACTAGAAATCAAGGAAGTTCTGTCTGACCTCAATCCTGTTAAAGATGATGTAAAGCTCGACCTGGATGGAACAGTTTTATTGAGATTCAGTAAAAATCTTAAGGGAGTTATCAGGGCCAGTCAGGTTTGCGGAGGAGAAGAGAATAATCTTACAATTGCTGTTTACGGTTCGAAAGCAAGTCTCAAATGGGCGCAGGAAAATCCTAATTATCTTTATATGTTAAGTGATTCGGAACCAACAAAAATATTCAAACCGGCTCACGGATTTAATGATCCTCTGGCAGAAAGCAGTCATACGATGCCTTCAGGTCATCCGGAAGGGATATATGAAGCTCTTGCAAACATTTATAAAGGTACTGCAAAATCAATCAGAGGTGAAAAATTCACTCCTGGAGAGTTCCCTACTGTTCATGATGGTGTTAGAGGAATGAAATTTATTCATTCGGTAGTTGAATCTAATAAAGGAGGAAATATCTGGGTTAAGGTGTAAATTCTTTCTCACAAAGGCGCAAAGATTTTTAGCCCTCCCTAAAGTTGGGATTAATTCACTCCACTTTTAGACTGATCTTATTATGCTTTCTTCTTTTTAAGAAGGAAGAATCCGATACCACCTATTATAATTATTGCTCCTGCAGTGATTGCAATTTTTACCGCTGAACCTATTCCTTTTGTATCCTCTACCGGATAATAATACGTTGGTTTAGCATTGGTATCCATATTAACGGTGTCTTTCTTAGGTTTTGGTGCCTCTTGTCCAAATGCCATATTTAATCCACTAATAATCAGAAGCATTGCCATCAAAAATACTAAAATTGTTTTTTTCATTACTTAACTATTTATGATTGATTAATTAATAATTATTTGTTGTCCTGTTATATGTATTTTTTACTCCCGTTCCTGTTTCCCCCAAGGGGGAAATGCTACCCTCATTTGGTTTTTACTCCTTCCCCCCTGAGGGAAGTCCCGATAGCTATCGGGAGGGAAGGGGGTATCCTCCTCAATAAATTCATTTAATCGTATCTGCCAAATCGTAATATTTCTTCGCTATATCAGGATTTGACAACCTATAAGTGCCAGCCAACGCTATAATTGCAGCTTTATACCCTGGACTCATATTAAGACAGGTCGTCAGTAACTTACGTGCTTTTATGACATCCTTCTCTGTTAATAGTTCAGCCAATCCAACATACGCTTCGAAATACTTACTATTCGCCTCAATAACCCGTTCATAGTATCCGATTGCCTCATCTTTCCTGCTTTGTGCCCTGGCAATATTACCAAGGTACATAAGTATCGGCTCAAAGTCAGGATTTAGTTCTAATCCTTTTTTTAAAAGTGAGTCTGCTTTCTGATACTGACCTGAATTAAATAAGGCCGCTGCAAAATTATAAAAAATCATTTCATCCTGATCATCAATTTTTACTGCTTTTTCAAAACATGAGATTGCTTCATCGTTCCTGTGCTCTGTAAGAGCCAGGTAACCAGCGTAATCATCTTTGGTTTTTCGATCAATTATTGCGCAAACAGGTACATTATCAGCATAAATAAGATGTATAGCATTTTTGGGAGGCCAGATTTGTTTCTTTAACTTGAATGGAGAGATATATCTGTTTGCTACTATAGCGTAGTCCCAGTCTGACAGACTCCTCTCCTCATATCTGAAATATGATGTTTCAATTTCAGGGTGCTTCCGGAACTGCCAGTCAACAGTATATGTCGCCTTAACTTTGACTTTTCCTCCTGACATCTTTTTTTTAAGATAGTCAATCAGCCATTCCGATGCGGCTGTCTGACTAACATAGTAATAATCAGTTTCATAATTTGAATAAGCTCCTTTTAATCCTCCAACCAGCTGATTATAATATAAATAATAGAACTTCGGATTGTTCAGCATGAATTTCACAGGATGTATTGAAAGTAAAACTATAAGGACGACTACCGCCCATTTTAAATATTTGACCCTGATAAATTCATGAAAATACCAGTAACCTATTGAGGCAAGCAGGACGATACCAGGATAAAGAAACAAAAACTGCCTCCATGACGAATAAATATTCGACTTTTCATATACCACAAAAACGATCGGGAAAAATATTGTAAAAAGTATGAGTATGTACTTTATAAGGTTATTCTGATTGAGTTTAGATTTTAAGAAAATAAAAAATAAGACCAGACCCGAGGTGACTACAATTGGAATTGTTATTATCATCGATTTAGGAAGATAATACCAAGGCATATAATCTGACCACTCTACCTTCCCTTCAAATATCTGACGGAAAGTCAAAGGATAATGCGCCATCACACGATACGAATCAATGACATTTTTTATTGGACTCTGAAGGGCATAAGGCCATAATAAGATGCCTGAGAACCATGAAATAACCGTAATTCCGCAGATCAAAAAAAACTTCTTCCTGATTTCATTAAAATCGGTCCTTACTTCAGTGAAATATCCAAAAAGATGAAAAAGAAAAAAGAAAAAGTAAAGATAACATATCAGCAATAAGCCTCCGGCTCTTATGCTTATCGAAAATGTAATAGCAGCGGCAAGAAAAATTAAATTACGGTAAGAATATTTCTGTACAGAAAACAGAAATTTCAAGATGAAAAAAATGCCTGCAATATACGCGAGTGCAAATGGAACATCTTTAAGATTATTTTGTGCGTGACCCATGAAACCAGGTGAAACTGCAAACAGAATCAAAACCAGTATCCCTGTTTTATAGCCGGTAAGCCATATGGAAAACAGGGCTGTAACAAAAATTACAAGCCACCCTGCTATTATGCTCATCAGGTTCCTGAAACCATAAACATCATCTATATTAAACCATTTTGTAAGAATTGTTGCAAGATTGTCATATGATTGACCATAATACTTCAGATTTGTGACCGGAGTATTAAGTGCTGACTTGTCCTGGCCATGAGTGGCAAAATAATTGTAAACATGCACCGATTGATCGTAATGAAGAACTTCATCACAGGAGATACCTGCATTTTTACTCAGAAGCAACATTAAAACAAAAAGAAATGCAGAGAAAAAATAAAAGATATATTTTAATCTTGTTTCATTCATCATTTCTCCTTATCCGCATCATAAAATTTCCTGACAAAATAGCTGGGACGGTTTTGAGATTCCTTGTAGCTTCTATAAACATACTCTCCAATAATCCCCATAAAAATGAGTTGAATTGAACCGAGAAAATAAATGCTCAACAGGGTTGATGACCACCCTGGTACAGCAAATCCGTATGCTTTAGCTATTAGTACATAGATCCCTGCACACATGAAAACAAAAGCTCCTAATGTTCCAAGTATCCAGCAGAACCGTATTGGAAAACGTGAAAATGAAAAGAATGCATCAGCTGCTAGGATAAACAGTTTCCGAATGCTCATTTTGGGATTACCCTTAAGCCTATCATCCCGCACAAATTCTACATATCCCTGTTTGAATCCTATAAATGTCCGGAGACCGGGAAGATACCTGACTTTTTCCTTCATTGAGAGCAGGGCGATAACAGCTTCACGCTTCATCATAGAAAAATTACCCGAGTTCTCCATATCTTTTATTTCTCCCATATATTTAAATAACAGGTGAAACAATACTGCATAAAGATCACGGCTGTTTTTGCCCTTTCTTCCGGTTCTTTTGCCGCTGACTACATCAAACTCCTCTACGGTTATCTTCCTGTACATATCACCAAGAAGTTCAGGGGGATCCTGTAGGTCGCCGTCCATCATGCCAACAAAATCTCCAATGCAGTATTCCAATCCTGCAGTAAAGGCAGCCTGATGGCCAAAGTTTTTTGATAATGACAATACTTTAATCTTATTGTTTTTTGCATGCCAGCTTAACATCTTTTGGAGACTGGAATCGGTACTTCCATCATCAACAAAGATTACCTCATAATCCGTAATAAAAGATTCAATTGATGTAATAGTACGTATGACTAATTCATCAATCAGCTTTTCTTCATTGAATATTGGTATTACCAGTGAAAACATTTTCTCTTTTTAACCCACCATAAATCCCTCCCAATTTGGGGAGGGACTTAAAGCAGATGTTTTTATACCCTAATTCATTTATAATTTTCTACTCCTCCCCCCAGTTGGGGGAAGGTTGTGATAGGGGTTATTTTTTAAGCCTTGCCAAAGCAAATTCTGCTTCATCCTTTAAATCTACATTTGATTCAAGCTCCTTAATTACAGGAACACAATAATCTGAACCCATCCAACTTAGTTCGCGAAGAAGAAGTTTTTTTGCCTCAACAGTCGTTCTTTTACTTGAAAGAACTTTCACCATCGATTTTTCCAGATCTGACAATCCTTGTTCATCACCAGCCAGACTACGAATTTTTTGCTGCAGGTAAGTGAAATTTTTCGTGCTTTTTACAATATCATAGCCCCCGATATTCGACAACACCTGATCCATTGTTATTTCTTTAAAATCAGGACGAAGAACAACTCCGGCAGCACTGGGAAAGTCCCATGGCACTTTTTGGGTTACATTACCCGTAACTGCCCATTCAGCACCTCTTTGCAAAGTAGTGATAAATCCAACACATTGCATTGATGGGCCTCCGCCTTCATCAGCATGACCCATGGTTGTGTGAAAAATCCTTCCTTTACCATAAGTTATTGTCATAAGCATTGGCTCGTCTCTCATTGTACCTCCGCCAGCAGCGCTGTCGGCAAAAGCTGTTGCGAGTATCTGCATGTTTTTAGCAGGTCCACGAAGCAGACTGTACAATTCGTCAGTTCCATGTAACCATCTTGAAGGCAGTCCCTTTGTTATCGGATGGTCAGTTATCCGGGTTCTGACAATAAATTCCCTTCTTTTTCCATGTGTGCCGCCAGTTCCGGCTGAAGTATCAGTAACGAGCTGATCATTTTTATAATAAACATATGGCCCTGATTTCTGATTCCGGTCACCCCATCCTCCCAGACCTGTCATTTCATTATATTCCTTCCAGGCAGGAAACGAATTATCCGCAGCATGATATATTACTACTCCGCCTCCGTTTTTCACATAATCAACAAATGCATTGTTCGTTTTTTCTGACCATGAATCGCCATTGTAGTCAAGAACAACCAACCTGTATTTTGAAAAATCCGGATTAAAGGTTTTCATGTCTCCTCTTGTTTTGGGAGTTATCATGATTTCAGATGAAAACAACCCGGTTTCATCAAGAATCTGTTTCAGAATTGGTGAACTTGCCTGCCAATTATGGTTATTCTGACCTGTAATGATCAAAGTTTTGTAAGAAGTTTCATTTTTACAGGTGGAGAAAAGGCCTAAAATAACTGCAGTGATTATAAGAAGTAAATATTGCTTTTTCATATTGATCCCGGTTAAACTGTTGGTAAAGTCCATGGCTGACGATAAGGACGGCTTAGCAAATGTGATGCTCTATTATTTCCAATAATCTCTTGCTTGTCGGGATCCCATTTGATTGTCTGACCGGTTGTCATTGCAATTTCTCCGAGCAGGGCTATAGAAATTGCCCTATAAGCTACTTCAACAGGAGCTATCGCAGGTTTCTTAGACTTGACACAATCGACGAAATTCTGCCAATGGTTATCACTTTTATATAAGTGAATCTCATTTTCTCCAATAACCTCAGCAAGGATTTTCGGATCCGAAGCAGTAATGATATCGCCACGATCAACATGAACCCAACCCAGATCGCCATGCCATGTTGTTCCCATGCCTAAAGGAAGTCGTGCTGCATTGACTACACGCATCTCTATGCCGTTTGCGTATTTACAGAGAAAGTCATATTCCACAGGTACATTAAAAATACCGTCTACCGGATACACTCCTGCTCCAGCTATTTCAACAGGTCCGGTATGTTCGAGTCCTGCACCCCAGTTAGCTATATCAATATGATGCCCTGCCCAGTCAGTTAACTGACCGCCTGAATAATCTAGAATCCACCTCCAGTCCCAGTGAGAAACTCCACGATACGGAACTTTCAGGGCGGGACCTAGCCACATTTCCCAGTTCAGGTCAGGAGGTACAGGCATGACAGGAGGAGTTCCTATTCCTCTGTTTCCATCAGGAAGGCCTACTTCAATATATTTAATCTTCCCGACTCTTCCGTTTATAGCTAACTCAGCACCTCTTCGAAAATTAAAAAGTGAACGTTGCCAGCTTCCTGTCTGCCAGATGATATTATTCTTCTTTACTGCATTTACAATCACCTTGCCATCATTTATTGTACGGCATATTGGCTTTTCTCCGTAAACATTAATTCCTTTATTGGCAGCGGCGGAGTAGATGAGCCCGTGCCAGTGATCGGGAAGAGCTATGGATACAGCATCGAGTTTCTCTTTTTCCAGAAATTCACGATAGTCACCATATATACGGCAATCTTTGTTCTTATTTGCAGTATCGATTATTTCTTTGGCATTTCCAAGATGCTTCGAATCAACATCGCAGACAGCTACAAATTGCAGAGGTCCCTTGAGTTTTAAAAAATCATTCAGATTGCTTGTGCCCTGCGATCCAAGGCCTATTGAACCAATAACTATGCGATCGCTGGGGGCAATCCTTCTGCCCATTCCAAAGGCTGTTGAAGGTATGATCTGAGGAAGTACAAAAGTTCCTGCAACAAGTGCTGCCGACTTTTTAACGAAATCTCTTCTCGATGATTTGTTTGCCATATCAATTTATTTAGTTACGTCTAAATTGTTAAATTGCCACAGGAGTACCGGGGACTGGCGTCTCGAAGACCATGTCAACCGGACCGAATTCAATCTTCCTGGGACCAAGGTCCATATCTGACTTAAAAATATCATCCCATGAGACAGTCCGGCCGGTATAGGCTGCTGTCCTTCCCATAATTGCTGTTAATGTTGATATAGCGGTCTGTTCAGCTTCATTCACATATTTTCCGGTACGAATAGCCTGAACAAGATGCATATGTTCCTGTACGTATGCAGGAATTTTAATCGTTTGTGTCTGATTTCCATTTTCATCTTTCGGGTACTCAAATTCCCATCTTAATTTACCATTGAGATCCCATATCTTGTTATTACAATTAGTATATCCCTCTGTTCCAATAATAAGTTCACCGGTAGTGTTTGCACAACTGTCAATCTCTCTGCACATACTATGTGAACTTACCCCGAGACCATAATCAAAATCTATACTGAAGAAGTCATACTGATCACCGGTTACCCGCCGGGCCCTGCCACCGTACCCAATCGCTTTTTCAGGGTGCTTTCCTAAAAACCAGTTAATAACATCGATATTATGTACATGTGTGTCAAGGATAAAGTCACCACATAACCAGCAGAAATTGTTCCAGTTACGTATCATGTAAGTCATGTCATCCCACCCTTTTTCACGCTCACGGAACCATACATGATCCTGGTTCCAGTATGCTTTTGCGGATGTTACTTTTCCTATTGCACCTCCAACTACCTGCTTATATGTTTCTATATAGTCTTCCTGGTGACGTCTTTGAGTACCGGTTACAACACACAATCCTATTGCTGCAGCTTTTTTCCCCGTAGCAATAATTGACCTGATACCAACCGGATCTACAGCCACTGGTTTTTCCATGAAGACATGTTTATTTGTATTAACAGCTTCAAGAAAATGTTCAGGCCTGAATTTGCACGGAGTTGCAAGTATAACAACGTCAACATCGGGAAGAGCCATCAGCTTTTTGTATCCGTCAAATCCGGTAAAACAATTTTCTGCAGGGATCGGCAATTTAAACGAAGCGAACCTTTCACGGCATGCATCTATTTTATCCTGAAAAACATCAGCAAGAGCTATAATTTCAAGATCGGGACCCGAGCTTATGAAATTTATGGCTGCGCCTGTTCCACGAGCACCGACTCCGACCAAACCAGCTCTTAATTTTTTACCTTTCGGAGCCCCCCGGAGAATTGGAGGAAGCCCAAGAGCTTCATTTGCGGGCTTTTTTATACATGCTGTCATCATAGCACCTGCTCCCGCTATCGCGAGACCTGCAAGTGCAGTTTTACCAATGAATTTTCTCCTGTCAATATTCTGCATATATTTTCGAGTTAAAATATTTTACTATTTTCC
The DNA here is from genome assembly GCA_003141895.1 of Bacteroidales bacterium. Classification (GTDB taxonomy): domain Bacteria; phylum Bacteroidota; class Bacteroidia; order Bacteroidales; family VadinHA17; genus LD21. The sequence continues at coordinate 120,212 of PLNT01000038.1, forward strand.
TATTGCACTGTCAACTTCACAAACAACCCTGAATCCGACATCAATACAATCGGAATACCACCATATACTCTTTGGCATCTGGGGATCAGTTACAAGCCACGCCTTTGTTTTGGTGAAATCGCGTGCAGCACTTCTCACATCTTTGGCATCACTTTTAAAAGAGCCGCCTCTGATAACATGCTCCTGGCCATCTGCAGGTCCTCGCGGATTAACAGTTGAAGTGTCTGATTTGTAAGCATCTGGTGAATAATAATCAAGGCAGAATTCTGCAACGTTTCCCGACATATTTTTCAAACCAAATGGATTTTCTTTAACTGATTGAGGTTCTTTAGTCTTTGTGTTGCTGTTTGCTTTGTACACTATTCTGGATGCAATTACCGAAGTATCAGCACCAAGAAGCTTTTTAAGCAAACCCCGGGAAGTAAATTTTCTTGGATTTCCCGGGAAGAAATAAGGAGTCTCGGTTCCAGCTCTGCAGGCGAATTCCCATTCTGCTTCGGTAGGTAATCTGTACTTTTTACCGGTTACTTTTGAAAGCCATTGGCAATACACAGCTGCTGCGTGCCATGTCATCGTAATTGCTGGTCTGGAGGCTTTCCCCCAACCCTGATCGGGAGCTCCCCAGGGAGGTGTTGCCCCGCTGATAGCATCTACATTCTTTTTCGTGACGACCTGTCCTTCTGTTCTTCCCTGCGAACCGGTTGCTCTGAAAAATGCCAGGTATTCATCCCAGGTTACTTCTGTCTTTGCCATCCAATATCTTGAAAGAGTCACATTGCGTTGCGGCCCTTCATCAGGTTTACGAAGAGGTTCATTTTCAGGACTTCCCATTAAGAATTTTCCGCCGGGAATTGCCACCATATCAAAAGAAACTCCGGATCCGGGTATCTTTTCAGTGAAATTTTCAAATTTCTCTACTTTTGTGGGTTCTGAATATGAAGCCTGGTTTACAGTTACTGTAACACCAAAGTTAGTATTGTGTGCATGCAGCGCATTTTTATCATAATGACCTATATCGAGATGACAATTTATACAGGTTAATGGTTCTTTGGTTGTCGTATAAAGCAAGTGGGCATTACTGCCATCGACAGATAATTTTACAGGAAACAAATTCTGATGACATTCCATGCATGATTTCTCATATATATAACCTTTGGCATTATCGAGTAGTTTTATTTCATCCCAGTTAATCTTAGCGCTATCTTTGAATATATACCCGTATACATCTTTTAAGCCATGTTTTGCTTTGGCATTAAGGTACCCGAAATGTCCCTTGGGTGGAAGATGACATGCAACACAATGAACAATATTTCCTGTTCGGTTATTATAATGTGCCGAGAGCTTCCAGTTTTGATCGGCCAGCGGATGTATATGGCATGAGACACAGTATTTATCTGATGATGTATAATTCAGTACAACTTTTGCGGATTTAAGAAATATAAGACATATTAAAACGCCGGTAAGAATGAACCAAAACTTTGTCCTTTTATTGAGAAAGAGCTGACCATAGTGGTTATTTGAATTCATTTTCCCGAAGAAGATTCAATTAAAACTTGTTAAAGTTAACTGTTTGTCTGACTTCGAGGAAAAAAAATTAATAAAAAAATATAGAGATGCCCAAATTGGGCGTATTGTACAATCAACAGAATATCGTATCAAATAGTTTCATTGAGATTATTTTGTATATAAAGATTGTATTTAGAATGAAAAGTATATTTTTGTACATAATAATTAATGAATCGATATGAAAAAGGTTGCTTTTATTATGCTTGTTGCTTTTGTTACTGCAATAGTTGCCAGTTCATGCAACAAGAAAGAGTGTCCTGCTTACTCAAAAGGTCATTCCAGAGCCAATACAGAGCAGACTAATAAGAATATCTGAAATTTTGCATAGCTCCGTTGATTCATCCAGTTATATAAGTCAGCAAAAAAATGAAAAAGCTACTTATACTAGCGGTAGTTTTATTTGGTACAATTTCATTGTATGCGCAGGGTGAGTTAAATGAGCAGCAGAAGGTATTCTTCCGCAATGAAAAATCTTTTGCTATTCTCCTCAACTCCGACGGTCTCGGAGTAAGTTACCGTGCAGCCAAAAGAATTGATTTCAGGAATAAAAACCTTTATGAAATAGATGCCGGAAGCCTCAGAAATATTAAGGAGTACAGGCAGGAAAGCGTTAATGTTCAGGGTAGTTCTTATATTTTTGGAAAACTCAATTCTACTTTTTTCCTGAGAGGTGGCATTGGTCATCAGCACGAACTATTCAAAAAAGCCGATCTCGGTGGTATTGCCGTAAGATATTTCTACTCGGCAGGGCCCATTTTTGCAATATATAAACCGATATACTACAGGGTCATTCATCTGATCCCAACTACGACTAATGAATATGAACTGAAGGATGAAAAATTTGACGTTGCCACAATAGCTTCACCGCTGGATATATACAGCAAAGCATCATTTACAAAAGGTCTTGATGAAATAAAAGCAATGCCTGGTTTATATGCTAAACTGGGATTCAATTTTGAATACAGCAAGGAAGACAAAATCATACATGCCATAGAAATCGGTGGTCAGGTAAACGCTTTTCCAAAGAAGATTCCGATAATGGCCGGAAACAACAACAAATCGCTGTTTTTTTCACTTTTTGTAAGTTACAGGTTTGGGATTATTTTAGATCCTCTTGATCCTGAATCAAATAAACTTTCAAATATCTTTAAGAGAAAAAAGAATGACTGATCTTCTTTTAACTCTTGACATTTCCGGGGAAAATACTATTTTTGTGAGTCAATTTATTAACTAATTAAAGTAACAGAAATGTCAAAAATCAAAGTAGGTATCAACGGTTTTGGCAGGATCGGCCGACTGGCCTTCAGAGCTGCCATAAAGAGGAATGATATAGAAATAGTCGGAATTAACGACCTCCTCGAAGTGGAGTATATTGCATATATGCTTAAATACGACACTGTTCACGGCAGATTCGATGGGAAAATTGAAGTTAAGGATGGTAAGCTTATTGTAAACGGACAGAGCATACGCATAACTTCAGAAAAAGATCCTTCAACGCTGAAATGGAATGAAGTTGGTGCTGAATATGTTCTGGAATGTACCGGTCTTTTCCTTACGAAGGAAACAGCAATGGGCCACATCACAGCAGGTGCAAAACGTGTTGTTTTATCAGCTCCTTCAAAAGATGATACCCCTATGTTTGTAATGGGTGTTAATGATAAAAAATATACAGCCGATATGCAGGTCGTATCTAATGCATCCTGCACAACAAATTGTCTTGCTCCTATAACCAAGGTACTCAATGATAGTTTTGGTATAATTGAAGGTCTCATGACAACTGTTCATGCAACTACAGCAACCCAGAAGACAGTCGATGGTCCTTCGAAGAAAGACTGGAGAGGCGGACGTGCAGCTGCCGGCAACATTATTCCATCCTCAACAGGAGCAGCCAAAGCTGTTACAAAAGTAATCCCTGAACTTAAAGGAAAACTTACCGGTATGTCTTTCAGGGTACCGACTCTGGATGTTTCAGTAGTTGACCTGACATGCCGTCTTGAGAAACCTGCCAGCTATGACGCTATCAAAAAAGCCATGAAGACTGCTGCTGATGGTCCTCTCAAAGGAATTCTCGGATATACTGAAGATGCTGTAGTATCAAGCGACTTTGTTGGTGATTCACGTACTTCTATCTTCGATGCAGGTGCTGGTATTTCTCTTAATGATAACTTTGTTAAGGTTGTTGCATGGTACGATAATGAGTGGGGCTACTCCTGCAAACTTCTCGACCTCATTGCTCATATGAACACGGTGAAATAAATTGTAGGGAACGGTCGCGACCGTTCCCTACATAATAATTAGGAGGGACGTTACGTGTGCAACGTCCCTTCATCGTTTTATTACAGGCACATACAAAAAGGGACGGTGCATGCAACGTCCCTATACGATTTTTAGACTATCATATCAATTTCCAGCGGTATACCAGCTGTGTCGCGATAGTGTTCGCCAAGTTCAAGCATTCCTTCATCATCTTCTTCGTAAAGCCATTTCATTTTGATTAGTTTCCCTGATCTTCCATAGCCTGTTAATCTTTTTAATACAGCATAAAGATACTTTGATGATCCGCTGTTAATATATTCCAGCTGAATGTTGACTTCGAGCCCGTCGGCCTTTTCAAAATGAAGTGTAAGCCACTCTTCCAGACGACGAAAGATCAGCTCGGGGTTTTCAGGGATGGATCGTCCGACAATTTCAAGCCTGTTATCATCAGGATAATAAGCAATACCCGGACAGTTTTTTAGCTCTTCCTGAATTACAAATTTTTCCATATTCTGAATATTTTATTCATATCTTAAAGCCTCAATAGGATCTATATTAGCAGCTTTTACAGCAGGGGCATATCCTGAAACAACTCCTACTATAAAGCATACAAATATTCCTGTAAATACCCAAACCCATGGAATCACAAAACTGGATTTCAGCATTGACGAAACCACATTTCCGATCAGGATGCCAAGAATAATTCCAAAAATTCCACCCAGCTGGCCAATCATTATCGATTCGAAAAGAAACTGATATTTAATTGTCTGCGTTTTTGCACCAATAGCTTTTCTGACACCAATTTCACGTGTCCGTTCTGTTACAGAAACGAGCATGATATTCATTAAACCGACAGCAGCCCCAAATAATGTTACAATCCCGATTATAGTCGCGGCAAGGGTTACATACCGTATATTTTTCAGAAGCATGTTCACAATATTGTCGCTTTTGGAAATATTAAAATCCGATTCATCTTTCGGATTAAGATTGCGGACAGTGCGGAAAACCGCTTCAGCTTCCCCGGTCATAACATCAAGGTTTACCGCATTTATGGGCATGATTGTAATATTAAATGTCATGTTGGGCCTGGAAAAATACTGGCGTGCAGTTGTAATGGGCATATAACAAACCCGGTCAGGATTACCGAAACCTGAACCCTTGGTTTTTAAAACACCTGTGACTGTCAGCTTCATACCGGCTACAGTAATATCTTTCCCTAAAGGGTCAACACCTGAACCAAAAAGATCCTTTACGATATCAGATCCTATTATCACATTATGCCGTATTGATTGTATTTCATCAGCACTGAAATTTCTGCCTGTTTCAATCTCATAACCTGCAACTGTAAGTTGATTCTCGTCTGAGCCGATAAGGTTTACGTTGGGATTTGTTTTCTCTGAGCCATATTTAACAGTTGATAATCCTGATGCATTAAAAGAAATTGACACAAAAGCTGCTTCAGTAAATCGATTTTTAAACTCTTCTGCCTCCCTGTATGATATCCTCGAGAAATTCTTTGTCCTGCTTCTATCGTTGCCAACCTGGATATTCATTCCGCGGGAGGTAATGGTAAATGAGTTTGCACCCATCATGGTGAATTGATTTGTCAGTGATGATTTAATAGAATCGATTGCCGTAAGAATACCTACGAGTGCCATAATCCCAATGGCTATTATACAAATTGTCAGGATAGCCCGTACCTTGTTGGATCTTATTGCACGAAAAGAAATTTTAAGATTTTCCTTGAAAATTGCAATTTTTAATATACTCTTCTTCATTTATAATGCCTTTGTCTCTAAATCATTATTAAAAAAATAAAAGTACACTTTTTTTCATTCTTAGAAAACGCAGAATCCGATTATTTGAATATTTAGGTTAAGTAAGGACTAATTAATCTATGTATCTTGTTATTGCAGGATATTCCTCATTCCTCAGCCATGCCGCAAATTCTTACTTTTTTAAAATAATTACCTTTTTAGTTGCATAACTAATATGTTCGTTGTATATTTGATTACGAGAAATAATGGAACAAATTACTTTCGATTTAAAAGTATGAAGTTATGAGAGAATTAACAAGAGCGGAAGAAGAAGTGATGCAGGTCCTCTGGAAAATAAAAAAAGGTTTTGTTAAAGAAGTCCTCGAACATTTTGATGAACCAAAACCAGCCTATAACACGGTTAGTACAATTGTAAGAATTTTGCAGGACAAAGGATTTGTATCTCATAAGGCATATGGAAGAACACATGAGTACTTTCCAATGATCTCAAAAAGCGAATATTCCAAGACACATCTCAGTACTTTTGTAAATGACTATTTCTCTAATTCATTCGAGAAGATGGTAAGCTTCTTTGCCAAAGAGAAGAGAATCTCAGTAAAAGAAATGGAAGAGATTATGAAAATAATGGAAGGCGAAGTTAAAAAGCAAAAGTCAAAATAATGAATACACTATTTATATATATGGTTAAGGTTGCTGTTTATCTGATTGCCTTATACCTTTTATATTCAATATTGCTTAGCAGAGATACATCTTATGGCCGAAACAGGGCGTTTATCCTTCTCTCATTATTAGCCTCACTGATCTTACCTTTAATCACTTCACATACTCTCAAACCCTGGAATATTCAGTTTTTTGGGAAAATTCTTTCCGAAGTATTTATCACTGCAGCCGTTAACCCTGGCAAAGCGCCTCATCATATCTTATCTTTACCCGGAATTCTGCAACTTATATACTCAGCCTATATCATCGTTGTTATTATTTTCATTTTCAAACTAATAATTGACGTTTTAAACCTGTTGCTATTGATCCTGCGACACAGAAATGAGGACAGCCATATTATCAGATTTCACGGATTTGACACTTCCGGATTCTCGGCAATGGGATACATCTTTGTAAATTCAAAACTGAGCAATGCTGATGCAGACGAGATAATTAGACATGAGCAAAACCACCTCATGCAATATCATTTTCTGGATATTGTGTTTATTGAAATATTTAAAGCACTGCAATGGTTCAATCCGGCAGTTTACCTGTTCAACAGGTCGTTGCGCGCTATTCATGAATACCAGGCCGATAAGGAGTGTCTAAGTTCGGGTATCCCGATTGTAAATTATCAGAGCCTGCTGTTAAGTCAGGTTTTCAAATCAGGGGCATTCAATCTGACAAACAGCTTTTCGAATCCATCGCTTATTAAGAAAAGGATGATTATGATGACAAAGAAACGCACACCGGCTCTCGCTGACGCAAAGATCCTGGTTGTTCTGCCCCTTATAGGAGTTGTATTTATGGCAGTTTCAGCTTTCAGGGGAATTCCTGATGCTTACATAAAACAGCTTATGCCAGTGTTATCAACCCAATCCCTGCCATTGGAAACCAGTTCCAGCTTGGTGGCACCACCTCCGCCACCGGCAACTGCATCTGAACAGAAAGATCAGACTGATCAGACAGTGAAGGAAGAAACTACTGCCCCGGCAGAGGAACAACCATTCGTTATAGTTGAGGAGATGCCCATGTTCCCAGGTGGAGATACTGAACTTCTTAAATACATTTCTGAAAATACGATATATCCTGAAAATGCTAAACTTCAAAACATTCAGGGAAAAGTTATTATACGGTTTTGTGTGAAGGCCGATGGCGGCGTAAACATGGCAAGTGTTCTTAAAGGTGTTTCACCTGATCTTGATACAGAAGCATTACGGGTTGTCAATTCATTGCCGGCATTTAATCCCGGAAAGCAGAGAGGAAAAGCTGTTCCGGTATGGTATATGGTACCAATCAATTTCGCGCTGAAATAATCCATCCTCGCTGAATCCTGTTAGTAAAATTTAATTAATTAAGTGTAATCTATTATATTTAATTAAGTATTTAGTTGTATAACTAATTATTTCGTTGTAAATTTGTTGTTGAATAACTGATCACACGAAAACTAACAGTTCAGAATTAAAAATTAAAAAATTATGAAAACGAAAAAACTCTTAATCGTGCCCGCAACGCTGAAAATATTATCGGTTCTTGCAGTGCTTTTCGTCATTCTTGCCTTATCTTCCTGTGCTACAAGGAAAAAAGCTCTCTCCCAACCACCAGTTGTAAAAGAGGAAGCCAGCCCGGCTGAGCAGGAAGTGCCCTTCGTTGTTGTTGAGGAAATGCCCATCTTCCCCGGAGGCGACAGTACTCTCCTCTCTTATATAATCAAAAATACAAAGTACCCGGAGACCGCAAAATCAAACAAAATTCAGGGAAAGGTAATAGTCAGATTTTGTGTTACTTCAAAGGGAGGAGTGGACAGAATCGGTGTCCTGAAGGCGGTTAATCCCGAACTCGATGCTGAAGCGGTCAGAGTCGTGGGGACACTTCCGCAATTTATGCCGGGGAAACAAGGAGGCAGGCCTGTGCCTGTCTGGTACATGGTTCCAATTGATTTTTCACTGAAATAATTAATCATTATAGAGTATTTCTTTTACATTAATAAATTACGAGTATGAAAACAAAAAAAATCCCGGGTAAAACCGTTAGCCTGAGAATGATGCTGGTTATTCCGGCAATTATCCTTATCCTCTCAGTTTTTTCACTGAGAGTTTCAGGGCAAACAACCACTGTTACTGAAAAAGAAGTTGCTCCTCCTCCTCCTCCTCCGGTGCCATCAGACAGGAAGCAGGTTAAAGGAATGACAGACGGAGCTTACCAGGTTGTAGATGTAATGCCTGTTTACCCCGGAGGAGATACGGAACTTCTCAAATATATCTCTGACAGTACCCGCTATCCAAAAGATGCTAAAACCCAGAAAATTCAGGGAAAAGTAATCGTTCGCTTCATCGTAAATGCGAAAGGATTAGTGGAAAATGTTTCCGTTCTCAAAGGGGTTAGTCCCACTATGGATGCTGAATCCGTCCGTGTAGTAAAGACGCTGCCTAAATTTACTCCAGGCTTACTGGCAGGAAAGAAAGTACCAGTATGGTATATGATCCCGATCCAGTTCTCATTAAAATAATCCATCAATTTCTTTATTGCAGAGACAGGTCAGAGATCTGTCTCTGTTTTTTTTGTTAATACCCTTACATTACAATAAAAATATGTCTAAATACTTGCAGTAAAATAATCAATCAAATTCAGTAAATTTGGCTGCTGCAATTAATCAGATTATGAATATTGAAGAAAGAATAAAATCATTTGCCCTTTTCGGTGAGACATTACGGAAATCATTAAATAATAATTTAGACGTATCGGTAGGAAACGGTCGCGACCGTTCCCTACTGAGAATTTTAATTGATACCCAGGTTAACCGCAATCCATGGTTCACACCTGAAAATGTCAGAAGAGCAATTGCCGCAATTGCATATGAGCTTACTGAGGAAAATCTTATCAAATGGACAAGCACATATAATGGTATTAATGATGAAGGAAACCCTCTGAGAGTTGCTGTAATAATGGCAGGAAATATACCTCTTGCAGGTTTCCACGATTTTCTTTCGGTTTTAATTACCGGGAATAAACTAATCGCCAAAACAAGCTCTAAAGACTCCGAGCTTCTTCTTGTCATAACCAGTATCCTCTGCAAAATAAATCCTGAATTCAAAGAAAGAATAGAATTTACAGATAGCACACTGACAAATTTTGATGCTGTTATTGCAACCGGAAGTGACAACAGTTCGCGATATTTTGATTACTATTTTGGTAAATATCCGAATATAATAAGGAAGAATAGAAACAGTATAGCTATTCTTGAAGGAGATGAAACCGATGAGGAGATGCAGGGACTAGGGACAGATATCTTTTCATATTTTGGGCTCGGATGCAGGAATGTGTCGAAAATTTATATTCCGGAAGGATTTGACTTAAAGAGGCATTCAAAGAAATGGGATAACTTCCACGATATAGTCAATCACACAAAATACTCAAACAATTACGATTTTAATAAGGCAGTTTACATTGTCAATAAAGAGAATTTTCATGATACGGGTTATTTGTTGATGAAAGAAGACATTAGAATTTCCTCTCCTGTTTCAGTACTATATTTTGAATATTATGGATCGCAGGATGCTGTAAAACAGGTTCCGGAACTTCTGAAGGAAAAAATTCAATGTGTAATCGGGAAACATTATATTCCGTTTGGCCAGGCCCAGTGCCCTCATCTGTGGGATTATGCCGATGGAATTGACACAATAGAATTTCTACTAAAAAAAAAAATTGCAGGAATATTGTAATCTAAAAAATATTATATTGCACCCATCGAATTAATACATATTATGGTTTANNGAATTGGAGTTTGATAAATCCCAGATGGCCTCATTTTTTATGGCAACAGACAATTGGGAAAAAGAGGAAGAATTTACTCTTTTTGACATGGGCACGGGTTCTTCAACTATGGAAGTAGCTGTTTTGGAAGATATTATATTCCGTAAGAATCAGAAATTAATCTATGTATTCGATTTTTTCAATGAAAGATCTCTTTTTGTAGAATACACAGGTGAGGCCAAAGAGGTTGATGGTCGTGATTATCCTTCCTGTACAAATTCTAAAGGGATACCTCCAAAACAAGTGATTTTTGGTGGAACATCAAGGAAACTATATAATAATATTGTTGTTTCCGTTGACGATGATGACGATGATGAGGTAGAACCGGAAGTAGACGATCTCTTCCTCAATGGAGATGATGAAGAAACACTTCCCGACTTCGAAAATATAGAAAACCTGAACGAAGACGAATAATAGCCCCGGGAGTTTTAATTTTCCGATGAAAAATTTTCTGATTGTTTTGCTTGGTCCGACAGGAGTCGGTAAAACCGACGTTTCTATTAATCTGGCCACTCACCTTCAATGTGAGATAATTTCATCGGATTCAAGGCAGTTTTACACAGAAATGATTATTGGAACGGCAGTTCCTGATAAAGTTCAGCTCGAAAAAGTAAAGCATCATTTTATCAGATTCATTTCAGTAAAAGATTATTACAGCTCAAGTCTTTTCGAGAGGGATGTGCTCAATCTTCTTCCTCAACTATTTGAAAAGAATAATGTTACTATCATGTCGGGAGGTTCCGGAATGTATATCGATGCTGTTTGCAGTGGTATTGATGACATACCGGATATTGATCCCGCTATCAGAGAAAAACTTCTGAAAAGGTACAGCGAAGAAGGCATCGAAAGATTGCGAATGACCTTGAAACTTCTTGATCCTGAGTATTATGCAAATGTAGATCTCAAAAATTATAAACGGATAATAAGAGCTCTCGAAATTTGTGAATCAACCGGAAGACCCTATTCATCTTTTCTTAAAAAACAAAAAAGGATAAGAGAATTCGGAATTATTAAAATCGGACTCGAAAGGCCACGGAATGAACTCTATACCAGAATCGATAAAAGAGTTGATGAGATGATTGAAACCGGACTGGAAGAAGAAGCAAACAGTCTATATAATTACAGAAACCTGAATGCAATGAAGTGTGTCGGTTACAGAGAGTTTTTCGATGTAATTGATGGCAAAATAACACGAGATAAGGCAATAGAACTTATCAAAAGAAATACAAGGCGATATGCTAAAAGGCAGTTGACCTGGTGGGCAAAGGAGAAGGATATCAGATGGTTTCAACCTGAGCAGGTGGAGGAGATAATCGAGTATTGTACTGCGATTTACACCCCTTTTAATTCCCCCCAAGGGGGGGGGAAAATCTCGGTAATTTAGAGAATTCAACTAAACAGTTTAATTTTTCTCCCCCTAGGGGGAGATGCCGCAAAGCGGCAGAGGGGTTTTTCTCCCCGAAACAGATTCCTTTATGTATTCTTTTCTTATTCAGATCAGCTTCTTCAATCGGCTGATTGTTTTGGCTGGATCTTTTGATTTAAAAACCGAACTTCCGGCAACGAGAACATTAGCTCCGGCGTCAATAAGATCAATGGCATTCGCGGTATCGATTCCACCATCAACTTCTATAAGCACATTGTATTGACCCTTATCAATCATGTTACGAAGTTCAGTTATCTTATTATAGCTCTCCTTAATAAAAATTTGTCCGCCAAAACCCGGATTAACGGTCATAATAAGAACCATATCAACATAAGGGAGTATATTCTTTAGAAGCAGAACAGGAGTATGAGGATTAATTGCCACGCCGGCTTTCATGCCAAGGTTGCGGATTTCCGTTGCAGTCCGGTTCAGATGAGTACATGCCTCATATTGAACGGTCAGATTATTCGCCCCGGCTTCACAGAACTGATTAAGGTAACGGTCAGGATCGACGATCATCAGATGAACATCAAGAGGTTTAACAGCAACTCTTTTTACTGCTCTGATAACCGGAAATCCAAATGATATATTTGGGACAAAAACGCCATCCATGATGTCGAGATGAATCCAGTCAGCCTCACTCTTATTTACCATCATAACTTCACTGTCGAGATTACCAAAATTGGCTGCCAGCAGTGACGGTGATACCAGGTGATCCATTTAAAAATAATTTAGGGCAAATATAGAACAAATTGTTATCCCAGGTACGATTTCAGAATTCTGCAGCGAGTCGTAAACTGGATTCTTTTTATTGCTTTCTCCTTGATCTGTCTCACTCTTTCCCGTGTCAGGTTAAGTTCTTCACCAATTTCCTCAAGTGTATAAGGATGCTTCATCCCAAGACCGAAATATAACTTCAGTACCTTTGATTCGCGAGGCGAAAGTGTGCTCAAAGCCCGCTCTATTTCATAGGCAAGGGATTCGTTGATCAGGTTCTTATCAGGACTTGGAGTGTCACCACTTTGGAGGACATCATACATGTTATTGTCTTCCTCTGCACTTATAGGAGCATCCATGCTCACAGTTCTTCCATTCGTTTTCAGCGCCTCCTTAACCTCCTCAGGGATCATTTCGAGTATCTCAGCAATTTCCTGGGATGACGGTTCCCTTTCATACTCCTGTTCAAGACGTGCAAATGCTCTGTTTATCCTGTTGATTGATCCTATCTTATTTACAGGAAGACGTACAATCCTTGCTTGTTCTGCTAACGCCTGAAGAATTGCCTGGCGGATCCACCAAACGGCATATGATATAAATTTGAATCCCCGGGTCTCATCAAAACGCTGAGCAGCTTTCATCAATCCGAGATTACCTTCATTTATGAGATCGGGTAAGCTCATTCCCTGATTCTGATATTGCTTTGCTACAGATACTACGAACCGGAGATTAGCCTTAACTAGTTTTCGGAGTGCTTCAGTTTCGCCTGTTTTAATCCTTCTGGCCAGGGTAACCTCTTCTTCGGGTGAAATAAGATCAACACGGCCAATCTCCTGGAGGTATTTATCCAATGATGGAGTTTCTCGGTTAGTAACCTGTTTTGTTATCTTAAGCTGACGCATGTACTGGCCAGTTTTTAGTTTTTAGGAGAAGTTTCAGGCAATAGGTACAATTTTAGTAAAAAAAAAACTATTAAACTTCATAATTAGCAATTTATTTTTTGGTAAGTAATAGTTTTTGATTAAATTGCAGCGCTATTTTTCATATTAAGATCAAATTACTAATTGATTTGATCAGTCCGTTGCATTTTATTAACTTTTATTAGGATATATATTAGCAATTTTATTTAATATTGCAGCGGTTTTTTCAGATTGAAAGAAAGTAACATAATCCATCGGGTCGATATTCACATCTTGGCCTGTGTTTCCAACAGTATCATTAAAATCTCTTATATTCCATTTATCATTACAATATGTACGACATTCTTGAGTTAAGTAAGAAACTACTTCCTGAGTTAAAGGATATAGCAAAAGATCTTCAAATTAAAAAAGCAGAATCCTTAAAAAAACAGGATTTGATTTATAAAATCCTTGATCAGCAGGCGATTGATGCCACGGAGAATAAAGATCAGGTTAAAACCGGAACCGGTGAGCCCCACTCTGGGGAGATACCCTCTCCTAGTGAAATCAGTAACACATCGGTTTTTGTCAATGAGCATGAATCAGAAGACAATTCCCCTGAATCAGCAGTGAATTCCACTGAATCAGACAAAAACATGGAATCAGAAGAAGCAGCTGCCTTAAGACGCGGCAAACGTCCAAGGACTCTTAAACCTATTGTTAAAAGATCTGTAGAATCAGTGATGTCTGTTTCTCCTGATGGAGTAAAGAGACCTGATACAAGGCAGGGTGACTGGCAGGATCAGTCAAAAAAACCTGAGAAAACTGATGATAAGACTGATCTCTTTAAGAAACCTGAACAATTGCGTGATAATAGAAAAGCTCCCAAATGGAGGACTGATTCAAAATATGAAGAAAAAATTGAAAGAAACGATAGATATAACGCAGGTCCTCCAGTAAGAATTGATAAAAGGGCGGAATCAGTTCCGGAGCCAGAAATAGATAATTCGATAACTGCTCTGAACGTTGATGCAGATATTCCTCTTGAAGAGAATAAACTTTCAGCTGATGTCTATTTTGGTGACATAATAGTTGATCCACCTGTTAAGGAGACTCCTCGTGAAGTAACTCCTGTGAAAGAAGAAAGAAAAGAAAAACCTTATGATTTTGAGGGAATTATTTATAACACCGGAGTCCTGGAGATTATGCCTGACGGTTATGGCTTCCTAAGGTCACCCGATTATAATTACCTTAATTCACCGGATGATATTTACGTTTCTCAATCACAGATAAAATTGTTTGGTCTGAAAACCGGAGACACTATCAGGGGATCAATACGTCCCCCTAAAGAAGGTGAAAAGTACTTTCCTCTTATTAAGGTTGATGAGATAAATGGAAGAAGTCCGGATTTCATAAGGGACAGGGTTCCATTTGATTTTCTTACACCACTTTTCCCCGATGAGAAATTTACTCTCTGCCAGCCGGGAGAAGGATCTCTTTCAGTTAGAGTGATAGACATGTTCACTCCTATCGGAAAAGGACAGCGTGGTCTGATCGTTGCACAGCCAAAAACCGGGAAAACTATTCTTCTCCAGGAAATTGCGAATGCAATCGCTAAATACCATCCCGAGGTATATCTTATGATATTGCTTATTGATGAACGTCCTGAGGAGGTAACCGATATGGCAAGAAATGTGAAGGCTGAAGTCATTGCATCAACATTTGATGAGCCTGCTGAACGTCATTGCAGGGTTGCAAATATTGTCCTTGAGAAAGCTAAAAGACTTGTTGAGTGCGGTCACGATGTTGTCATCCTTCTTGACTCCATAACACGTTTAGCAAGAGCCTTCAATACGACCGCTCCTGCCTCGGGGAAAGTATTGTCGGGTGGAGTTGATTCAAACGCGCTTCATAAACCAAAAAGATTCTTTGGAGCAGCACGTAATATTGAAAATGGCGGCTCTCTTACAATTCTGGCTACAGCTCTTACAGAAACAGGATCAAAAATGGATGATGTTATCTTTGAAGAATTTAAAGGTACCGGTAATATGGAATTACAGTTGGACCGGAAACTTTCAAACAGGAGAATATTCCCCTCAATTGATATACCTGCTTCAAGCACACGAAGAGAAGATTTGCTTCTCAATAAAAATATCCTGCAAAAGATTTGGGTATTACGTAATTTCCTCACCGATATGAATTCAGTTGAAGCCATGGAATTCCTGCGTGACAGGTTGCTCCAGGCAAAATCAAACGAAGAATTTTTGATTTCAATGAACGGTGGATAAGATTTATGTTTTTTTTATAATTTTGCACTTTCTTTTTTATTAACCTTTTAAACCTTATATAATTCACATGGGAACAAAAAAATTTATAACATGCGACGGCAATCAGGCCGCAGCGCATGTTGCATATATGTTTAGCGAGGTTGCTTGCATATATCCTATAACACCTTCTTCTACCATGGCAGAATTCATTGATGAATGGGCTGCTAACGGAGTGAAAAACATTTTCGGAGAACAGGTTAAAGTAGTTGAGATGCAATCTGAGGCAGGAGCTGCAGGTGCAGTTCATGGATCACTTCAGGCCGGAGCATTATGTTCCACTTTTACATGTTCACAGGGATTGCTTCTTATGATCCCAAATATGTACAAGATTTCAGGAGAACTATTGCCTGCAGTATTTCATGTTAGTGCAAGAGCAATTGCATCTCATGCTCTCTCAATTTTCGGTGACCAGGGTGATATATATGCTACAAGGCAAACGGGGTTTGCCATGCTTGCAAGCAGCAGCGTTCAGGAAATAATGGACCTGGCCGGTGTCGCTCATCTTGCAGCAATAAAGTCAAGAATTCCTTTCATGCATTTCTTTGATGGTTTCCGTACTTCCGCTGAAGTGCAGAAAATTGAAGTGATGGACATTGAAGATATGAGGAAGCTTATTGATATGAAAGCTCTTGCAAAATTCCGTGAGAACGCATTAAATCCTGAACATGGAATTATAAGAGGTACTGCTCAGAACCCTGATATCTTTTTCCAGGCAAGAGAATCAGCAAACAAGTTTTACGAACCAATTCCTGATATCGTTGCCAATTATATGTCAGAAATCGGGAAAATTACAGGAAGAGAATATAAACCATTTACGTATTACGGAGCCCCTGATGCTGAAAATATTATTATTGCTATGGGTTCGGTAAATGAGACTATAAAAGAAACTATTGATTATCTGACAGCCAAAGGAGAAAAAGCTGGTGTCCTCACCGTGCATCTTTATCGTCCCTTCTCAGCGAAATATTTATTTAATGTTCTTCCTTCAACAGTAAAAAAGATAACTGTACTCGATAAAACAAAAGAACCGGGAGCAAACGGTGATCCACTTTATCTCGATGTAAAAGATATCTTCTATGATAAAGCAGTCAGACCATTAGTAATAGGTGGAAGATTCGGATTAAGTTCAAAAGATACTACACCGGCACAGATGTTGTCAGTATTTGAGAACATGAAACTGAAAGAACCGAAGAACCAGTTTACAGTAGGTATAGTTGATGATGTAACATTCAGATCGCTTCCTGTAATTCCCGAAATTGATGTCGCACTTCCGGGTACTTACTCTGCAAAATTTTATGGACTTGGTTCTGATGGCACTGTGGGTGCAAACAAAAACTCCATCAAGATAATTGGTGAAACAACCGATAAATATTGCCAGGCATATTTTGCATACGACTCCAAGAAATCAGGAGGTATTACCACATCTCATCTTCGTTTCGGAGACAAACCTATTCGTTCTCCGTATCTTGTTATCACACCTGATTTTGTTGGATGTCATGTACCGTCTTATCTGGAAAAATATGACATGTTGAAAGGGCTGAAGAAAAACGGTACCTTCCTGCTCAATTCTATATGGGATGCTGAAGAAACAAAAAAACGTCTTCCCGACCATATGAAGAAATATATGGCTGAAAACCAAATTAATTTCTATATAATAAATGCAACTGCTCTTGCTGAAGAACTTGGTCTGGGCACGCGAACCAATACTATAATGCAGGCTGCATTCTTCAAAGTTGCAAATGTTATACCTTATGAAAAAGCTGAATCAGAAATGAAGAAGTTTATTTATAAGAGTTATGGCAAAAAAGGCGAGAATATTGTAAAAATGAACAATGCTGCTGTAGATAAAGGTGGTAATGTTGAAAAGGTTGAGATTCCGGCAGAATGGGCAGATATTAAAATAGCAAAAGTTGCCGATAAACGGAATATTCCTGAATTTATCCGTGATGTAATGGAACCTATTAACAGCATGAAGGGTGATGATCTTCCTGTAAGTGCATTTACAGGAAGAGAAGACGGTACTTTCCCTGCTGGCACTGCAGCTTACGAAAAACGCGGTATAGCAGTTAATGTTCCTGAATGGCAACCCAGTGAGTGTATTCAGTGCAACCAGTGCTCATACGTTTGTCCTCATGCAGTTATTCGTCCATTCCTGTTGACAGAAGAAGAATTGAAAAATGCACCAGCCGGAACCAAGACCATTCAGGGTATACCAGGCGTTCTGAAACAATACCAGTTCAGAATGCAGGTAAGTGTGCTTGACTGTACCGGTTGCAGCAACTGTGCAGATGTGTGCCCTTCAAAGAATAAAGCATTAATCATGAAGCCTCTTGAAACACAGCTTGACGAAGTTCCACGCTGGACTTATCTGCATGAAAAGGTTGGCTATAAAGATACCATTGTTGATAAATTTGTGAATGTCAAGAACAGCCAATTCTCCCAACCGTTGTTTGAATTTTCGGGTGCTTGCGCAGGTTGTGGTGAAACACCTTATATTAAGGCTATAACACAGCTCTTCGGTGACAGGATGATCGTCTCCAATGCTACGGGTTGTTCATCAATTTATGGAGGATCTGCCCCATCGATGCCCTACACCTTAAATAAAGAAGGACATGGACCTGCTTGGGCCAACTCACTTTTTGAGGATAATGCAGAATATGGTTACGGTCTGTCAATAGGCGCCAGCAAATTGAGGGACCGCCTGGCTTTAAAGATGAAAGCAGCTCTTACTGTCGGTTCGGTAAATGCAGATACCAAAGCTGCTTTTGAAGAATGGCTGAAAGAAAAAGATCATGCTGAAGCTTCCCGTGCCTCATCAGCAAAAGTTATTGAAGCTTGCGAAAAAGAAAAATCAGGAATTGCAAAAGAAATACTTGATCTCAAACAATACCTTGTTAAAAAATCTCACTGGATCTTTGGTGGTGACGGATGGGCATATGATATTGGTTATGGAGGCCTTGATCATGTAATAGCTTCCGGCGATGATGTTAATATCCTGGTGCTCGATACCGAAGTTTATTCGAATACCGGTGGACAGGCATCCAAATCAACCCCGGCAGGAGCCGTTGCAAAATTTGCTGCATCAGGCAAAAAGATCCGTAAGAAAGATCTGGGCATGATGGCGATCAGCTACGGTTATGTTTATGTTGCTCAGGTTGCTATGGGTGCAAGTAATTCACAGTATTTAAAGGCCATAAAAGAGGCTGAAGCTTTCCCTGGTCCATCGCTTATAATTGCCTATGCTCCCTGTATTAACCATGGTTTGAGAGATGGAATGGGCAAAACGCAGGCTGAGACTAAACATGCTGTCGAAGCTGGTTACTGGCATATGTACAGGTTCAATCCTCTTCTTGAGGCAGAGGGGAAAAATCCTTTCACTCTTGATTCAAAAGAACCTGACTGGACAAGATTCCAGGATTTCCTTAAGTCAGAAGTACGATATACTTCACTTATTAAAGCATTCCCGGCCGAAGCTGAGATTCTGTTTAAAGCTGCCGAAGAAAACGCCAAATGGAGATATAAATCATACCAGCGTTTGGCTGCAATGGAGTTCGCAAAAACGGAATAATTATTATTCAAGAATAGAAAGAGCCATCCCCTGGGGTGGCTTTTTTGTTGGATGAGGCTGAGGTTGAGAACCTCTTAACCTAAACCTTTACTTTAAAACTACATAAAACATTTTTTATTACTTTTGTGCCTTGATAAAAACTATGGGCAGAATAATTGGAGTTGATTACGGTTTAAAGAGAATAGGACTGGCTGTTACGGACCCATTCCAGATTTTTGCTTCACCTCTGATTACAGTTAATCAGGAAGAGTTTTACAAGTATATTAATGATTACATGAAAAAGAATGAGGTGGAAGCCTTCGTCATAGGTTATCCGGTTCAGATGAACAACAAACCGAGCGAATCTGTTATCTACATCAACCCGTTTATAAAAAAACTTGAAAAGACTTTCCCTGAAAAACAAATATATCTCGCTGATGAAAGATTTACCTCGCAAATGGCTCTAAGAACAATGATAGAGGGAGGTGTGAAAAAGAAAGACAGACAGGATAAATCGATGGTAGATAAAATAAGTGCCTCCATAATCCTGCAATCTTTCCTTGATAAACGATCTAATAAAAAAGAAAACAAAGAGTAATGACCTACCCAATAGTTATATACGGACATCCGATATTAAGAAAAATCGCAGCGGAGATAGACCAGGATTATCCGGGACTTAAACAACTGGTTGAGGACCTTTTTGAGACTATGTATAATTCAGAAGGGTTAGGTCTTGCAGCTCCGCAAATTGGCAAATCAATAAGAATATTTGTGATAGACGGAAAACCTGCAGCAGAAGACGAGCCATCACTTGCTGATTTCAAGAAAGTATTTATAAACCCTGAAATTTCAGAGAAATGTGGTGACTTTCAGCCTATGAATGAAGGATGTTTAAGTATTCCGAATCTAAGAGAAGAGGTTATGCGGGAATCGCATATCCGGATAAAATATTATGATGAAAACTGGGAATATCATGATGAAGTTTACGATGGGTATAAGGCAAGAATTATCCAGCATGAATTTGACCACCTGAACGGAATTCTTTTTACCGATAAAGTAAATCCTCTCAGGAAAAGACTTTTGAAAGGGAAACTTACAGCTATCAGTAAAGGTAATTTTGAAGCCGTCTATAAAACTATTCTTCCTGGGCAGAAAATTAAAGGTTAAGGTTGAGGCTAAGGAAATCCAAATCCTTTAACCACACCCTTCGGCAAGATCAGGGTGGGACACAAAGGACAACACAACGTATCACAAAGGCTAAAAACAATGCTTGGATTCCACTTCCTGGAGATGGATTTTAGGGTAAGGAAAATGGGGTTAAAAATTCTAGACTAACTATGTTAAAAAGATAAGGAGATCCCTCGCTAACGCTCGGGATGACAGTCATTTATGGGATTTTAAGGTGGAAGAAGCGGCGATTCGAAGATGAATTCAAAATCTTTTCACTCTTACTCGAATCGCCGCTTCTTCCACCTCCCATTATCAAAATAAAAGTGTCATGCCGAGCGTCAGCGAGGCATCTCCAAGGTTGATACTGAGTCTATTGATATAGAGCCTTTGATCAGATACAATTTCCAATAAAAGGGTAGTAAAAAGGAGGGGAAATGTATAAGGCTTGAATTCAATACTAAATCTTTTGCCACTTCAAACTTTTTGTTTAACTTTATCTGTCTCATTAGCTGCAGACTGTGCTACACAAGGAAATTCCATTTCTTCGTATCGGCCTGCCATTATGTTTTGGAATCATTTCAGGCCTGTATTATCATCCGGATATCACTTTCCTGATATACGTTGCTGTTATCGTGATTTCAGGATTTGTAATCAGCCTTTGGTTCAATAATTATCAGGCTAATCAGTTCTATGGACTTACACTGACATTTTCGTTTTTCATTTGCGGTTTGATTCTTTATACAAATGAAAAGAGCAGTCTTTCAACCCTTAAACCCGGGAAAACGTTGTTTACCTGTACATTGTCGGATTATCCCGAGGAAAAGGGAAACAGTGTCAGAATTATCGTAAAGCTCAATAGCAGAATTGAAGGGAATAATTTCACTCCGGTAAAAGGGTCCATTCTGCTCTACAATAAAAAAGATTTAACGTCTGTAACTCTTATACCCGGTGATTTACTTTTAATCAGATGCTCTCCGGTTGAAATTGTGAACAGGGGAAATCCATACGAGTTTGATTACAGGTTCTTTATGGAAAATCAAGGCATCAGGTACTTTGCTTTTACAAACAGCAGCGATTTTATCAAACACACCTCTCCTGTTCACAGAAAACTGATTCACAGAGCATTAATTACCAGACAAAAGATAATTGATATGTTCAGATCCAGCGGAATCAAAGGAGAGCGGCTGGCCCTGGTGTCGGCAATTACGCTTGGTCAGAAAAGTATGCTGGACCCGGAACAAAAGAATAGCTTTATGAAAGCAGGTGTCATGCATATTATGGCTGTCTCAGGCCTTCATGCCGTTATCCTAAGCATGTTCGTACTATATCTTTTGTTTTTTATGAAACGAAAACTAAATACTTACAGAATAATAATAACAATTATAGTCCTGTGGGCTTTCGCGTTTGTGACCGGGCTGACTCCTTCAGTATTAAGAGCGACCCTCGTGTTCTCTTTCCTTCAGGTCGGAAAACTGATGAAAAGACCTTCAAATGGAATTAATTCTGTGCTTGCATCGGCTTTATTTCTTGTACTCATAAGACCTTCCGTAATTTTCGATGCAGGCTTTCAGCTTTCTTATTCAGCAGTTATCTACATCATTTGTTTTTACCAGGATTTATATCTTAAATTACACTTTAAGAACTGGTTAACGGACAAAATATGGCAATCAGCTGTAGTTACAGTAGTAGCTCAGGCAGGGACGCTGCCATTAACTATTATGCTCTTCAACAGGTTTCCCACTTATTTCATTCTTGCCAACATCACGATTGTTCCCGTTTCAAACTTGCTGATTATAACCGGATGTCTCATACCTCTGTTTTTCCATGTTCATTTTTTATGCCACATATTAGCTATAGCACTTAATTATCTGACCGGGCTCACTGAAATGCTTACCTTCAGAGCGGCTTCATTGCCATATTCAACGATAGAGAACATTGGAATAACAGTACCTGAGTGCATATTTCTGGTAATTACAATTTTCCTTTTCACATGGTCTTTATTAAAGAAAAAATCTGTTCCAATAATTTATCCAACCGTTTTTCTGGTTCTTTTTGTTTCCGCAGCCGGATTGAAGGATTTCTCAACCAAAAACACCAGTGAATTAATCATTTATAATACACCGGGAAATAATACAATCGGAGTAAGAACCGGTAAAATACTAAATCTCTATTCGGATACCAGCCTGATCGGACCAGAAGTAAAACGTCACTCCGCTGTCCTGGGCCTGAAAATCAATCCGGTACAACTTAAGCATAGTTTTCGCTGCATTAAAGCAGGAAATAAAAAGATACTCATAACCAATTACCTGGACAATAAAATTATTCATAATCTGATCCCTGATATTATTGTGATCACAGGTCCAAAACCCGAACTCGCATATGATTTAGATCCTGTATTTATTCAAAAAAAAATCATGATCTGTGCAGGAGTTAAACGGGGTTTCTATTTACCCGGGCAGGTTGTACCTGATTCTATTCATTTTGTTAATAAATCAGGGGCGATTGTCAAAAGGATATAAATGGTTCATAAATAAAAACCGGAAAAAACTTGAGTATTAAGGGATTTATCTCTTATTTTGTCATGTTTTTTCAAAAAANNAAAATGTTATCGAATGAAAATCATGAAATTATTCTTATCGATCCCGAAGAATCCAGACTCAAACCCATTGAAAGTTCTGTTGATGTTTTGACACACGAGGGATCGGCCACGTCAGTCAAGTTGTTAGAGGATGCTCTCCGCAAAAAAACTGATCTTTTTATAGCAGTTACTCATTCGGAGGATACTAACATCACAGCGGCTATATTGGCTAAGAGATTCGGTGCAATTAAAACGATCGCACGCATTGATAATCTGGACTATCTCGAACCTGCCAATCAGGAATTCTTTAAATCAATCGGGGTTGATTCTCTCATCTATCCTGAGCTGATTGCTGCCCGCGAAGTTCTCGGTCTGCTTCATGAAACAGGATCGACCGAGTTTATGGAGTTCTCTGGTGGCAAACTCGCTATGTATGTGCAGAAACTCGACGAAAAAGCTCCTATCATTAACAAAAGCCTGCAGGAGATATCAGTAAGCCGGCGAACCGACAAGTACAGGGCCGTCGCAATAAAGAGGAACGCCATTACAATTATCCCCAGAGGAAATGAGCAGTTCCAGATTGGAGATATGGTCTTCGTTATTTCAACTCATGAAGGAATTGATGAAATGATGGAAACATCGGGGAAGGAAAATTTTGAAGCCAAAAGCATTATGGTTTTAGGGGGAAGCAGGATTGGAAAACACGTGGCATTGTATCTGCAGAAAACATGTGAAGTTAAGCTCATTGATTCAAATATCGACAGATGTGAGGATCTTGCTGAAATTCTCGATAATACACTGATAATAAATGGTGATGGCAGGAATGTTGATCTTCTCGAACAGGAAGGTATAACAAAAATGGATGCTTTTGTTGCAGTAACGGGAAATTCTGAAACAAATATTCTTTTATGTCTGCTTGCAAAAAGGATGGGTGTAAAAAAGACGATCGCTGAGGTTGAAAATATGGAATTTATAAATCTGGCTGAGAATACAGGTATTGACACAATTATAAATAAAAAGATTTCAGCTGCAAGCAGGATATTCAGACATACGACCAATCCAAATGTGACTCAGGTCAAATATATGACCGGGACCGATGCAGAGGTTATCGAATTTAATGTGCCTGCGAACTCAAAAATAACTAAAGGAACTCTCAGGAGTATTGATTTTCCAAAAGATGCTATAGTAGGAGGAGGAACCAGAGATGGGGAACCTTTTATTGCAACAGGTGATACAATTATAAAAGCTAACGATAAGGTTGTTGTTTTCACATTACCATCTGCCTACGAAAAGATTTCTAAATACTTTACCTAGCCTTTATGATCAACTACCGGATAATAGCCAGGGCGTTTAGCCTTTTGCTCATTGTTGAAGGTTTGTTCATGCTGGTTTCTGCCGGCGTTTCTTTCTTATATCACGAGCATGCTGCTTCCTCCTTTTGTTATTCTGCCATTATTACAATTGTAACCGGAGTTCTGGTTTTCAGTCCTTTCCGTAATGAAGAGAGAATTTATGGAAACAAGGAGGGATATATTATAGTAACTGGGATCTGGCTTATTTTCAGCCTTTTTGGAACCCTTCCTTTTCTGATAAGTGGTTCAATCACCAGCTTTGGCGATGCATTTTTTGAGTCAATGTCAGGATTTACAACCACCGGAGCAACGATCTTACCAGATGTTGAAACCATGCCAAACGGGATTCTTTTCTGGAGAAGTCTTACACAATGGCTGGGAGGAGCAGGAATAATATTTATTTCTCTTTCTTTGATTCCTGTATTTAAATCACTAAATATACAAGTGTCAGCGGCTGAATTTTCAGGACAACAAACGGACAAGATACATCCCAGAATTAAAGATGCGGCTAAACGTCTTATTGCCATCTACTCCCTGCTGACATGTCTGGAGATCGCACTGTTGATTATCGGGGGAATGCCTTTCTTTGATGCAATCTGTTATTCGTTTTCCACTCTTTCTACGGGTGGTTTTTCTACTCATAATAATGGAATGGCAGCTTTCTCAACGCCATACATAATGATTGTTATAATCATATTCATGTTTATCGCAGGTACAAATATGACTTTGGTTTACTTCGGGCTTAAGGGAAATATTAAAAAGGTATTAGGGAATAATGAATTTATTTTTTATTCAATTATTTGCTTTGTATTTATCGCTATCGTTACGCTCGTTTTATACGTAAATTCAGGTTTTACCTTTGGCAAAGCTCTGATTGAAGGAGCTTTTCATGTGGTTTCTCTTATTACAACAACAGGATTTTATACTCAATCCCATACCTCATGGGGCAGTATTATTCTGATCATATTTTTTATATTGATGTTTACAGGAGGAATGGCTGGTTCGACCAGTGGTGGGATTAAAGTGGTTCGTCTTCTCCTTATAACAAAAAACAACCGGCAGGAACTAAAAAGACTTGTACATCCGAATGCTTTTATGCCTGTCCGTGTCGGCAGAAGAGTGATATCCCAGGGTACTATCTATAATTTACTGGTATTCATTATTCTATATTTTTTTATAATGTGCTTTGGTGCATTCATAATCTCATGTATGGGATATGATATAATCACCTCTTTCAGTACCTCAGCCTCAATGCTCGGAAATATTGGCCCCGGATTGGGGACTTTCGGTCCATTCACAAACTATTCTGCTATTCCTATGGCTGGTAAATGGTTCCTGTCAGTATTGATGTTACTGGGACGATTGGAATTACTGACAGTGTTGATCCTGTTTAGCAAGAATTTCTACAGAAGCTGATTTTTTATATATCAAGAACGCCCAGCCCTTGTCTGACCACAACTATTTCATCACCTGTGCAATCAACAATTGTTGAGGCTTCGTTTTTCCCAAAACCTCCATCGATTACGGTATCTGCGAACTCACGGTATTTCTCATAAATAAGCTCCGGATCGGTAGTATACTCAATAAGCTCATCCGGATCGTGGATGGAAGTTGTAATGATTGGTCTGCCCAATTCTCTGACCAGTTCAAGAACAATGTTATTGTCGGGGATCCTGATTCCCACTGTCTTTTTTTTGTTCTTGAAGAGTTTGGGTATCTGGTTGTTTGCCTGTACAATAAAAGTAAACGGTCCGGGAAGATTTCTTTTAAGTAATTTAAAAATGCTATTGTCGCGTATGATTGTGTATTCTGAAAGCTGGCTCATATCGTGGAATATGAGTGATAGTTCCGGATTTTTTGGGTTCAGACCTTTAAAACGAGCAATTTTTTCAATCGCTTTTGTTGCCAGGATATCGCAGCCCATGGCATAAACAGTATCTGTAGGGTAGATTATAATGCCTCCATCTTCAAGCAGGTCAACTATTTGCCTGATATGCTTTGGATTAGGATTTTCGTTGTAAATACGGATAAGCATGACTTCCTGGAATCTTACCCCCCAACCCCCCTAAAGGGGGGCTAAGAAACCTGATTTCAAGCCCCCTTTAGGGGGTTTGGGGGTGTTAAATAAAAAAAGGGTAAGCTACTTATATCGCACCGCTACAACTGCCTACCCTTGCTACCTTCCGATCCTGGGGGAGTTCAGCAGGAGCTGGTCGTATAAGACTTACCCCGCGCAAAAATACTATTATTTAGGGATGCTGCAAAATAATATCTCATTTTATCTTATAACACGAGATAAATCACAATTTATGTTTCCTGAGGTCATATTATTTACATTATATTTGTTAATAAATTGACCTAACTTAAGAATTAAAAACCAACGTCATGGAAGAAAAAGTTAATGTATGGAAATCTAATCTCACCAATGGTCTCATACTTGGCCTGGCTGGAATCGTGTATTCTCTTGTTATGTATTTTCTTGATCTTTCACTGAATAAATCCCAGGGATACGTTTTCATGATTATTCTTGTTGTACTTTTGTATTTTCTTCTTGTGTCGTACCGTGATAATTACCTTCACGGACAAATTTCATATGGACAGGCAGTAGGTGCAGGAGCAGTCATTAGCCTGTACTATGCGATTATGATGGCGATCTTTACATTTATTCTCTATAAGTTCATTGATACCGGATTAACAGCTAAACAATTGGCTCTTGCAGAAGAGATGTTGTCAAAAAAAGGAATGCCTCAGGCATCAATCGACACTGCAATGCAAATGCAGGCTAAGTTTATGAAACCCGGCATAATGTCGGTTTTTGTCATTTTCGGCAGTGCTTTTTGGGGAATTGTCTTTTCACTGATTGTAAGTATTTTTGTTAAGAAAGAAGGCAATCCTCTGATTGATACCCCTCCTGCTAACCAAAACTGAAATTTATTCTTATGGATCTGTCGCTTGTAATACCAGTTTATAATGAAGAGGAATCAATTCAGGAATTAACTGAATTGATCAAAAACGTGTGTACAAACGACAAACTTTCATATGAAATAATTTATATCGACGATGGAAGCACTGATTCCTCATGGGATAAGATTATATCAATGGCTGCACTGGATAATTTTGTCAAAGGTTACCGCTTCAGGAGACATTATGGAAAGGCAGCAGCTCTTCATACTGGATTTAGTGAAGCAGCAGGTGATGTAATTATAACGATGGACTCTGACCTCCAGGACAGCCCCGATGAAATACCTGAGCTATATAAAATGATCGCTAAAGATGGATTTGATCTTGTATCCGGATGGAAAAAGAAAAGATATGATCCTTTTATAAAACGTTTTTCCAGCAAATTTTACAATTTCACCGCACGATGGTCATCAGGAATAAAACTTCATGATTTTAACTGTGGGATTAAAGCCTACCGTCATGAAGTAATTAAGAGCATTGAAGTATTCGGAGATATGCATAGATATATCCCCATGCTTGCAAAGGAAGCGGGATTCAGGAAAATTGGAGAAAAAGTTGTCGAGCACAGGGCCAGAAAGTATGGTGTTACCAAATACGGTTTTGACAGGTTCGTAAAAGGATATCTGGATCTGTTAACTATTGGTTTCATTACCCGTTTTGGTAAAAATCCAATGCACCTGTTTGGGTCTATCGGTACAGTAATGTTTATGATCGGCTTTGCTATGGCCGGCTCCCTTGGTATCAGAAAACTGGTTTTTATTGCACATCACACAAGGGCACCTCTTGTTACCACAAGTCCCTATTTTTATATCGCTCTCACTGTGATGATCATTGGATCATTCCTTTTTCTCACGGGATTCCTCGGGGAACTGATAAACAGGAATTCTTCTGAAAGGAACAGGTATCTGATAAAAGATAAAGTTAATGCCTGAGGTCATACCCCTCTGCCGCTTCGTGGCATTTTGCCCAAGGGGATTCTGTTTTGGGATTTAAACCCCTCTGCCGCTTCGCGGCATCTCCCCCAAGGGGGAGAAAAATTAAACCGTTTAGTTGAATTTTCTAAATTACCGGGGTTTTGTCCCCTTTTAGGGGGATAGCCGCATAGCGGCAGGGGGTCGACTTATTAAAAGGGGGTCTAAATATTTTTATACACCTCTCCTATTGCCTTCGTCATCTTATCCCACGAAAATTTTTCCTTTTCCTGCCTCACTCCTTCTGTAAACGATTCTTTCCTGTTATTATCAAAGAAATCAACAATTGCATTCGCAATTGCCTCTGTTTCAGGCTCTACCACATAACCACATTTATGATCTGCAACAATTTCCCGCAGCCCTCCTACATCTGTTACCAGCATAGGTATTTCAAAATAAAATGCAATCTGAGTGACTCCACTCTGTGTTGCGGATCTATAGGGTTGGACAACCAGGTCAGCCACACTGAAAAATACCGGGACTTCATTATCTCTTATAAAGTGGTCAAAAAAGATGACCTCACTTTCAAGGTTTTTATTTTTAACAAGATCCCTGTAGGGAGTATCATCTTCGTAAAATTCCCCTGCAACAATAAGCTTCAGGTTCCTGTTCCTCAGTCTTTTATCTGAAAATGCTTCGATAAGCAGATCAAGCCCTTTATAGGCCCTGATAAAACCAAAAAATAATATGAAGGAGTCCTCAGAATTCAAATTCAGTTTTGACAAAGCATCTTTTCGTTCTATTTTTGCTCCATAATTATCAAACAAAGGATGCGGAGATAGTATTACAGGAATCTTTTCCCTGAAGATTGCAAGATCATTCAGAACAGTCCGCGACATGACTATGGCTCCGTCAATGCTATTTGTAAAATACCTGGTAAGAATTTTGTCACTTGTTCTTTTTTCATGAGGCACAACATTATCGAATATGCAAATTACTTTAGTATGCCTGTTCGACTTTGCCAGCCGCGCAATTGTCCCAAAGCATGGGCCCATAAAAGGCAGCCAGAACCTGATCAGAAGAATATCGGGCTTCCTTTTCCTGATTTTAAGACCTGTGATTATCCAGTTTAACGGGTTTATTGAATTAACATTACGCTTTATGCTGAGATTATCCGGGCCAGGACCATCGGTAAATTGTGTTTTACCCGGGAAAAGAAATTTTGGATATTGTAAACTGAAAGTAAATATCTCAATATTGTGAGCTTCCGTAATAAACTGCGTCGAAAGCCTGTCATTGAATGAAGCCAGTCCACCCCTGTAAGGATAAGCGGGACCAAGAGAGATAATTTTCATTTATTTAAAATATTCCGCAAAAGTATAAAATCCAGGTAATTAAAAATGGAGGATTTTCTCCTGTCCGGCTTTTAAACTGATTTATTTGCGAACAAGAAAAACCTATTTCCCATTAAGGTAATCATTAAGGTAAATGTATCGGGATGTGAGTTTCCCTGTTTTAAGGATCGCTGCCCTGCTGATCATCGGGCTTTCAATTTCAGATAAAAGATCATGTAATACACTACCCATCAATTGTTTGCCAAAATCCAGTGAAGCGTCACGCGGAAGTTCGCCAGGCAGATTGTCAATTGACATAACAGTCACATTGGTCTGATGCGAGAATGCCGGTTCCTCTGTTTCGAGAAACGGATTATATGCATAGAAAGGATCAGAAATTGTTGTTGCCCTCAGAGTTGATGGTATAGCTCCATTTATATCACAACTTATATCAGCAATTATGGATATCCGGAATTCAGGTTTTTTCATGTCTTCCCTGGTGAAAAATACGGGTGATCTTGGATCCCAGAAATGTCCGGTAATAAGTATGTCAGTTACGCTGGCGAATGGCAGAAAAGTTGATTCATAATCGCCGGGTGATTTTACAAAATGGCTGAAATTGAATGCCAGTCCGTTTTTATGTCTGGTATAATGCTCAGGTTTAATCTGACAGAAAACAGGGACATCAAATTCCCGGTTCAGATAATCCTCCGTGGAAACCTGTACAACATTAGCGACACCCAAAGTCTCGATGGCACCATTAGCAACACGACCATCGCCGGTAAGAAGAATTTTTAATCCGGGTTTAAGTTCAATAAGACTTAAGCCTGCCCACATCTCATCAAGATCATGGCATTGATAGGCGGGTTTAAGTTTGAACTTATTTGTTTTAATTCCTCTGGCCCGTAATCCATTATAAGCTCCGACGATACCTGCGTGACGGCCAAATGCCACAACACGTTGTCCTTCATCTGTTGTAAGATATTCAAAATCGATAAGTCCAAGGTTATTATCAGCCATTGCTCTGAACATATCAAGATTATGAGGCTGTTTCTTGGCAACATGCGCAAAGAAAAGATATGTTTTCCCAGGAATAAAAGTCCGTTTGTCTACTTCTTTAACACCCATCAGAATATCACATTCCCTGAGATCTTCCTTCAATGGGATATCAAGATATTCATATTCTTCATTTGAATAGCATCTGAAATCGCTTGGCTGGACAAAGAATTCAACATCAGGATAGAGTTCTTCAAGAGCCACGATCTGTGGCGGAGTAAGAGGTACCCTCCTGTCGGCTGGATTCCTCGTTTCACGTAATATTCCAACTTTTAATGTCCTTGCCATAAATCTAAGAATGGAGATGTGAAGATACAAATTAAGTCTGTAAAGTCTATAAAGTCAGAAAGTCAGAATGGAAAACAAAAAGTCGTTTCGGGATATTTGTTTTCTGCTTGATCGTGGAACCGGTGGGACATTAATCTGGCTTTATTGAGCAGGATCTATTGAATCTGATAAATCTGAAGTAAATGTGGGCACAGGTGGCTTTTGTAATCACCTGGGAATCAGAAATATTAAATTAATTGGCATTAATTACCAATTTTTATCAAAACATCTTCAACAAAATCGTAAATGAACTATTTAAAAAGGCTTACCTTTGATCCCTGCTATCTTTTTGAACTATTTTATTGTTAAAACCATAAAAGTAGTGAATGTTATTTTTGATTATAGATTAATCGGAAATCATTTTCTCAGATGGTCACTCGTGATTTCCTTTTTTTGTTTTGCAGGAGTTTTTCATTTGCAGGCGCAATCGCAATATTCAAGATTTGGTCACCTCACAGTTGAAGATGGTTTGTCAAGTAACCGTACGCGATGTTTATACAGAGATAGTAAAGATTATCTTTGGATAGGCACTGAGGAGGGCCTTGATAAGTACAATAGTTATGAGATTAAAAGATACAATTATAATGAAAATATACCCGGCTCAATCAGCGATAATAACATTTTTTGTATCTATGAAGACAGGGGAAAGAATCTATGGTTTGGTACTTTTAATGGGTTAAATTTATTCGATCCTGCTAAAGATAATTTTAAAGTATTTAAAAACGATCCTGCCGATAAAACCAGTATAAACGGCAATTATATTAACGGCATTATTGAAGATAAAGGTGGAAATCTTTGGATTGTTACTGGTGAAAACTGCCTGAATAAATTGATTTCCAAGACTCAGAAATTTATAAGATATCAATTTGATAGCGAGAAGGCATATTTTAACTCTCGTCCGTCAAAAATGATAGCAATTGATTCAAAAGGATATCTATGGTTAGTTTCACTAAGCCGTGGAATCCGTCGTTTTGATCCTGAAGCTGGCATCTTTACTAAATTTGAGGACCCATCTGTTGATTTCGGAAACGATTGTTTTAAGAGCCTGTATATTGATAATCATGATAAAATTTGGATTACTACAGACGGCAACGGATTCTTTTCCTATGATCCGGCATCAAATAAATTTGAGCAGTTCGGATCAAAAGGCG
The DNA here is from genome assembly GCA_003141895.1 of Bacteroidales bacterium. Taxonomy (GTDB): domain Bacteria; phylum Bacteroidota; class Bacteroidia; order Bacteroidales; family VadinHA17; genus LD21. The sequence continues at coordinate 152,080 of PLNT01000038.1, forward strand.
ACGGTAAAGGTACTAATCAAAAGGTCATTCTCGATGTCATTCCGGAAGACGAACAACATTTATTGCTTGCAGTTGATCAGGGAGGAATAAACCGGTTTAACAAAATATCCAAAACATTTGAGTATTTCATGTACGATAATACAAATGATGAAGGACTTAATAGCAACGGGATCTGGTGTTTTCATAGAGACAGGGAAGGGATTTTATGGATAGGGACCTCCGGCGGAGGGATCAATTATTATAATCCTAAAAAATATAAGTTTAAAATATTCAGGTATAAGGGCAGTAATCCAAATTCAGTATCGTATAATAATATCACTTGTTTTTATGAGGATCATCAGAGTATGATCTGGATAGGTACAGATGGAGGAGGTGTTAATCTCTACGATCCTGAAGCAGGCAGATTTAAGATATATAAGAACGAACCTTCCAACCCTTATAGCGTGAGCGGAAATGCTATACTTTGTATATCAGAAGATAAGTATCATGATATATGGATGGGTACGTGGGATGCAGGGCTTGACAGGTTTGACAGAAAAACAGACAAATTTATTCGTTACATGCCCGATAAGAATAATTTATCAAGTATCTCAGGCAGATCTATTTGGAATCTTGCAATAGATAAAAATGATACATTATGGTTAGGTACTTATAATGTTGGTACCGATTTATTTGACAAAAACAAGGGTGTGATCAGACGGTTCAGAGCCAACAAAGATGACCCCAAAGCGATTGTAGGTAAAAGGGACTGGCTGTTTTTTGAAGATTTTGAAAAAAATATATGGATTTCAACGACAGCCGGGCTAAATTTTTATGATTGCAAAACGAACTCATTCAGGAATTATAATTTCAATAAAAATGTTATTTCAGCATTCTGTAAAGGCAAAGATGGAAATTTATGGGTAGGCACGAGTACTAACGGAGTATATTTTTGTAAGCCTGATGGAACCATTCTGTATACCTATGATATCTCTAACGGTTTGCCCAGCAACATAATTCAGTCAATTATTGAAGACAATGCAGGTAATATCTGGGTATCCAGCAATGGTGGTATTAGCAGGTTTGACCGTAAAACTAAGAAGTTCCGAAATTATTCCAAAGAAGATGGTTTACAAGGTGACCAATTTAAGCAGCAATCGTCCCTGATAACACGTAAAGGTGAAATATATTTTGGGGGATACAATGGATTTAACTCCTTTTATCCTGACAGCCTGAAAGATAATGACTTCATTCCTCCGGTTTATATTACCGATTTTCAACTATTTAACAGGGAAGTTCCGGTTGGAGTTAATGGATCTCAATTTCAAACACACATAAGTGAAGCGAAAGAAATTAAATTAAACTGGAAGCAGTCCGTCTTTTCTTTTACATTTTCAGCTATCAATTATACCTATCCCGAAAAAAATAAATATGCCTACATAATGGAAGGCTTTGAGAAAGAGTGGAATTATACTAATGTCTCACGACGATATGTAACTTATACTAATCTGAATCCAGGCGAATATACATTCAGAGTTAAAGCATCAAATAACGATGGAGTTTGGAACGAAAAAGGAGTATCATTACGAATAATCATTTTACCTCCGTGGTGGAGGACATTGTGGTTCAGACTTATAATAATTTCAACAATAATCTTCATAATTGTTTCCATTTTTCTCATACGCATCCGACGTTTGAATAGTCAGAAAACCGTGCTTGAGAGATTAGTAGCATTAAAAACTACTGAATTACAGGAAAAGAATGACACATTAATAAAACAGGCAGAAGAACTTAATAAATCAAATACCCTGCTTGAAGAACGGCAAAACCAAATAGAAAATCAAAGTGAAGAACTTATGTCTCAGAAAGAGACGCTTTTAGAAATGAATAATAAATTGTACGAACTTAATGCTTCAAAAGATAAGTTTTTTTCAATTATTGCACATGACCTGAAGAACCCATTCCAAACCATTATCGGGTTTAGCGACATGCAGAAAGAAGAAATAAAATCGGGCAATTTTACTGGAATTGAGGAGTATGCCGGATTAATAAATACTTCTGCTATTCAGACATATAGATTACTCGAAAATTTGTTGGAATGGGCAAATTCTCAGCGTGGTGGCATAACTTTTAAACCGGTACCAATTAATCTAATGGATATTCTAAATGAAGAATTCATTGTTTTAAATGATATTGCGATAATGAAAAACATCGAGCTTAAAAGTTCCTTTCCTAATGATTTAATCTTTAGAGCAGATAATAATATGATAAAAACCATATTACGAAATCTGATATCTAATGCAATTAAGTTTACACATAAAAATGGTATGGTAGAAGTCAGGGCTATGATTAAAGATAGAAATGTGGAAATATCAGTATCTGATAATGGGATAGGAATGACTGATGAATCCATGGCAAAACTTTTCAGAATTGATGCCAACCTCTCTACACAAGGTACTGAAAAGGAGAAAGGTACTGGTCTTGGATTATTTCTGTGCAAAGAATTTGTTGAAAAACATGGTGGAAAGATCTGGGTTGAAAGTGAATCAGGTAAAGGCAGCACTTTTAAATTTCTTATTCCCCTGGATATATTACATACTTGAATAAACTTGTTTTGGGTTATTTTATATTAGGATGGAATCCCCATTACAGCAAGCTTTCGACATCAACTAAAAAAACAAAAACCCTTTTCGCAGTGGCTGATTATCCCGATGATATTGATTATCTTTAATATATTTATGATCGTTGAAAGTTAGTCGTAAAGCATTGTACAAGCCTGCATTTAAGCACATTGCCGGCATTTTGCTTACATGACTGACGGAGCAGTGCTTTCGATAGCCCAAAAGTTTCGTAGCCAATTTTAATCGCTGCATATTATGAAAAATATTATTGTTGAAAGGGTTATTCGCGATGGAGGAAATCGGATTGCTCTGCGATTTCCTTATTATCAGGAATTGAACGGTGTTGTAAAAGAGCTACCAGATGCACAATGGAGTTCAGATATGAATACTGGCATATTTCAGATAGTTCTGATATCGTAAGTATACTTCTGAGAACTTTTTATGGGAAAGCATATTTAGATTATTCAGCTCTGAATCTCAATCTTGCTGAGACGATCAGACTTAAAAAGGAAGAAAAGAAAATAGAAACATCAGAAAGGGTCAAAATAAGTTCATCTGCTGAAGCGGAAGAATGCCTGTGCAAGGGCAGGAATAAGGAAACCTGTTACGCTTCATTGGCTAAGGCATAGTTATGCCACCCATTTGCTTGAATCGGGTACGGATCTAAGGTATATACAGGATTTGCTGGGACATCAAAGCAGCAAGACAACTGAGATATATACACATGTTACTACAAGGGGCATACAGAATATCAGGAGTCCGCTTGACGATCTCTAATAATAGAAAAAGAAATATAGACGAATAATGGTATGTAATAATTCCAGTTGGGGTATTAATATATCTACCTTTAGGAAACGTATAAATGAGCTTTAATGCAGATTGCGAGTAACCCCCCGTTTATTATTAAAAAATAAAATAACTATCAGCCTAGACAAAAAATATTATTATCCTAACTAACCAAACATTATGAAAACTATTATCAAAATTTCAGCATTTATTGGATTTCTAATCCTACTTCAATCTTGTAAGAAAGATAAACCAACTCCACCTGTAATTACCACATCAGGAGTAACTGAAATTTCTTATACATCTGCATCTTCAGGAGGTGAGGCAACTAACGAAGGTGGAGCTCCCATCCTAACCAAAGGAATTTGCTGGAATACATCCCCAACCCCAGCAATTTCAAATAGTATAACAGCTACGAGCGGTGGATTAGGATCATTCACATGTCAAATTACTTCTCTGACAGCCAATACAACGTATTATGTAAGAGCATACGCAACTAATAGTGCTGGCACGGCTTATGGTGATCAAGTTTCGTTTACAACAACTCAGATTTCAGCACCTGCGTTGACAACAACGGATATTTCCTCAGTTACCACTACTACTGCAGTTTCGGGAGGAACCATAACTGCTGAAAATGGCGCAGCCGCAATAGTAGTGGGAGTGTGCTGGAGCATTTCTCATAATCCCACAATTTCAGACTCAAAAACATCTGACGGAACTGGAACCTCAACATTTACATCAAACTTAACCGGGTTATATGGGAACACTACCTATTATGTCAGATCTTATGCAACCAACAGTGGCGGTACAGCATATGGGAATGAGGTGAGCTTTACAACTAGTCTCCCTGTCGCTCCATCTATAACCACTAAAGCAGTATCTTCACTGGCAGTTAGTTCATTTACGGGGGGACAATAACAAGTAACGGTGGTGCTCTAATTACATCTCGTGGGTTATGCTGGAATTCCACTCATAATCCCACTATTTCAAACAACAAAACTACTGAAAGTACAAATGATAATAGTTTCATTAGTAGTATCACAGGTCTTATACCAAATTCAACTTATTACGTTCGGGCTTATGCAAGCAATGATGCTGGAACAAGTTATGGTAATGAATTGACTGTATATACTTATGCATTGACAGACATTGAAGGAAATGGTTATCATTCAATAACTATCGGAACACAGACTTGGATGAGAGAAAATCTAAAGGTCACAAAGTACAGTAATGGAGATCCCATCGGAACAACCATACCAGCTGGTAAAGACATATCCTTGGAAACTAATCCAAAATACCAGTGGGCTTATAATGGGGATGAGGCAAATGCTGCTATTTATGGTAGATTGTACTCATGGTTCACTTTAATTGACAGTCGGAATATTTGTCCTACTGGTTGGCATGTGTCCACCTATCCGGATTGGAAGATAATGACTGACTGGCTAATAGCAAACGGATACAATTATGATGGGGGCACCATCTATGAATTTCCTAATAAGTTAGGAAAATCCCTTTCGGACACAACACTTTGGAATTTATCAAATATCCCTGGATCAATTGGAAATAATGATTACCCTGAATACCGAAATAAAACTGATTTTTCAGCTCTTCCTTCTGGAATCCGTTTGAAAAACGGAACATTTATATATTTGGGAGGATCATCAATTTTGTGGGAGACTGAGAATCCATTCAGTACTGAATATGCATTGGCTACTGTAATGAATTATGACAATGGATCTATTGGAATTACTAATGGTTATGATAAACTAGATCTTGCGAGTTCAGTACGCTGTGTTAAATATTAATCAATATTCACAAGACAAATTCGTAAGCACGACCATTTTTACCTGCAATAAAGCTAACTCCGACGGTATGTTTAAGCACCTAGTTATTAAGTACACTTTTTAAAGAGATGTTTTAAATAAGTTATATCTCCTAGCCATGAGACCTAGCATATTAATTTCATCTTCAAGGACTTTGCTATCTTGACTTAGTTTACATTAATAAATAATTGCCCAAGAGTAAAATAATTTCTAATAATAGCCATTGAATTTTTATCATTAAACTTGTCAAACAAAAAAGTTGCATTTGTGACCTGAATATTTCTTCTAAATATTAAGACGTTGTTTAAAGATTATTTCTCGGAATTTAAAAATATACTTAAAGGATTTTCGAATGAAAATGATTTTGTGCGAAAATCTTTCATTCTAACTTTAGGAACTGTTATTGCTCAGACAATTCCATTACTATTTTATCCTATTTTAACCCGCTTATTTCTTCCCAAGGAATTTGGATTATTAGCTATTTTAGTATCAATAACTGCAATAATTAACGTAATTTCTACAGGTAAATATGAAACAGCTATTCTAATAGCAAAAGATAAAAAAGATGCAGTAAATCTTATTGGTGTTTCTCTTTTTTTATCGTTTATGTTTTCAATTTTAGCAATTATATTGTTTCTTTTTTTTTCAAATATTTTAATAGACATATTACATCAACCACGATTAGCGAGTTGGATATTCTTATGTCCGTTACTTTCTTTTTTAATTTCTATTTATCAATGTTACAATGAATGGGTAGTTAGAGAGAATAAATTTTCAAATTTGGCTGTAAATAAAATAATTAATTCAAGTTCAATAACATTTTCAAATTTATTTTATGGTGTTGTTCGTCTAAGTCAAGGTGGACTTATTCTTGGAGAATTGACAGGTAGATTTCTGTCAGCAATATCATGCGTGTATAGTGCAATAAGAGTTGATTTTTACACTTTTAAATCAATTTCTTGGAAGCGAATGTTATTTTTGTCAAGAATAAATAGTAGTTGTCCAAAGTATGTTTTACCAGGTCAACTACTAAATACAATTGCAGGACAAGTTTCAATTTTATTAATTGCATTTTTTTTTACAGAGAGGGAAGTGGGTCTTTACTCAATGACAGGAATGATTCTTTATGTCCCTGTATCTCTAATAAGCTTAACTGTTCGAGATGTTTTTAGGCAAAAAGCAAATGAAGAGTTTAAGGCAAAGGGGAACTGTAAGTCAATTTATTTGAAAACTTTTAAAATAGTATTTATTTTATCATTTATAGTTTTCCTTATTTTATTTCTTATTCTACCAATGTCTATTTCTTTTTTCCTTGGTGATAAATGGAGGGAAGTAGGAGTATATGCTCAAATTTTATGTCCGACTATGATGATAAGTTTTGTAGCTGAATGTTTTTGGGGAATGTTTTTTATTGCAAATAAGATGAAATCTGTTTTACTATTGCAAGCACAATTCCTAATTTTTACTATTTCAGCAATTGTAATCGGGCATTTATTATTTCATGATATAAAATATACCTTAATTTGTTATACTATTGGAAGAAGTATTGTTTATCTAATTAATTTAAGGATGACCTTTTTGTTTGCAAAGGGTACTAACACAAATGAATTAAGCAAAGTAAATCAATAAAAATAAAAGCCTTTATTTAGTTAATTGGCTTCCACACCTGCCCTACTTCGTAATCAGCCCAAATGTCTATGAGAGCAAATTCATTTCCACTTATAAGATCTTGTTGCACCCGTCCCGATAGCTATCGGGATGTTCCTGCTGCCAAGACAAAGTCAATAGGGTTGCAAGCCGACCTCGCCTTCGGCGAGGGCAGGCGCGCTAGTGCCTTGCCTGCCTACCGGTAGGTAGGTTTTTTGCTCGCCATCTGGACTATTTTATCGTGACCCAAAACTCACATCCGTCACCCGGACTTGGTACCGTCACAGTTTCATCGTGACCCGAAGCTCGCTACCTTCTACCGGTCCCGATAGCTCCCGATAGCTATCGGGACGGGATGGCAAAAAACGCAGCATCTCGACACTCTTCGCTGACGCTCTGGGCAGGCTCCCGCCAACTCATCAAACCGCCGGGCCGTTAGTTTTAACTAAAAATCCCTGCCACCTAGATAATTACCTAAGAAAACTTCTCAAATATCATTGAACTTGTTACCTCATTGACAACAAAATCATGACAAATAGCTTCCTGTAAAATGAAACATTTTGTCCTATTAAGTATTAACTTTGTGATAAAATAAACTGAGATGGACATTCAGACTAGAAAAATAAATTTTGTTCAGGAATTTTTACGACTCAGAAATATCAAACTGATCGAAAAACTCGAGAAAATTCTACTTGAGGATAAGGCCAAGGAATATGAGGCTAATCTCAAACCGATAAGCATAGACAACTTCAACAAGATGATCGATAAATCTATTGATGAAGTAAAACAAGGGAAGGTAGTTAATGCTCGAGAATTAAAAGAATCAGTTAAGAAATGGAAATAGTCTTCAAGATTCTTTGGACTGATTTTGCTATCAACCAACTTAAAGACATCTTTGATTATCATCTGATAAAAGCAAGTTCAAATATTGCCCAAAGACTTGTTCAGAAAATCATAGATGCAACAATAATTCTTGAAAACAATCCAAAATCAGGCCGAAAGGAAGAATTACTTAAAGATCGACAACAGGAGTTCCGATTTATAATTGTAAAAAACTATAAGATTATTTACTGGATTGATTATGAATTCTGTATAATTAATATTTCGGTGGTTTTTGATACGAGACAGAATCCCAAAATAATCAGTAAAATTGACTAGCTTCTGAATATTTGCATCGGGACTCGATCACCCTTGCAAAGTTCCAATAAACTTGACAATTTCATCCCAGACTATTAAAAAGCTAAAACTAACTCGGACGGTAATTAATTAGCTTCGCTGAGCTCGGATCGGATTAGGATTTCAGGTTGCTTCGCAAAAGTGAAATTGTGATCGATCCTCGGTTGGCTTCGGCAGCCCGGACAGCCTCATTATCAGCTTCCAACGTCTATGATATTAAGTTTCTCTCAACTTATAAAATTTTGTTGTACCCGTCCCGATAGCTCCCGATAGCTATCGGGACGGGATGGCAAAAAACGCAGCACCTCGACACCCTTCGCTGACACTCTGGGCAGGCTCCCGCCAACTCATTAAACCGCCGGGTCGTTATAGTACATTCCCGATCGATTTGACATTCAGTTAAATTCGCAAGATATCCATCCGATTTTTTTGATAGTTTGTTAATAAACGAATAACTTTAGACATAAAATTCGTTCAATTTCAGATCAATAGAAAATTCCAAATCTTAATTAAACTCAGGAGGTAATTATGAAGATAAAACATGTAGTTTTAGCATTTTCTTTATTGCTTCTTTTTGTTTGCTGCACCAAACGAAGCATTAGTGATATTGAAAAAAAACAAGCTCTTGAAGATTATACCATTTGTAATCAAATAGCGAAGGAATGGCTTAATCAGCTTGATAGTTCAGATTATTCTCATTTATTATCTGTTAAACTGCCAGATGGATATCAGGATAATAATTTCGAAGAAAAAACACTTTCTGTTATAAATGAAGCACAAAAAGTATATGGGAAAATAAATAATAGAAAATTCATTGGTGCCCATTTTTGGTCAGGGAATAAACTCATAACATATGCTCCAAATCTGGAGTACAAAATTCTTACTCATATAAATGCTCGTAAATCCATAGATGGCTTTTATATAGTTAAACCCAGATATTTTGGATTATCATCATATAGACAAATGTTTTCCGGTTACCCAAAAGGTAAACATGTAATCCTTATGTATCAATCATCACCAACGAATAAATCTTATGCAGAAGAAAGATTGACGTTATGGTATAATCCTCAAGGAAATTGGCAAGTATTGGACTACAAAATAGCAGATGAAATTTAAACAACGCACTTTACCTCGGACGGTTTGCTGAATTGCCTTCCGCAGCCCGGACAGTCTCCGTGCGGGGACCTGAAGGTCACCTTACAAAGACTCTCGGTAATTTATGGGCCCGAACGCTCTTTTTTCTTTTGATCAGATCTTCAATACAAAATGCATTGCCCATTTTACCAAATTTCGGCGCCTCCCTCCTGCCGTTTACCGGGACTTTAATTGGCGCTGTCGGCCGACCCCGTCTTCGGCGAGGGCAGGCGCTCTGGTGCCTTGCCTGCCTGCCTGTAGGTAGGTTTTTTGCTCGCCACCGAGACTATCCATCGTGACAACTTTTCGCACCATGACAATTCCTGCCCATTTATCAGGACTAAAACACTACGCCGCCTAACAGCTAAGAGCCAATTTCGTTATTTAAACTTAAAAATTTGTTTGTTTAATAAAAAGTACTTACCTTTGGCGTTAGTAACGCTACGCGGGAAATGATTACTTCATTTGGGACTAAGGAAACTGAAAAAATATGGAATGGGGATAGAGTAAAAAATCTACCTCAAGAAATACAACAAACTGGAAGGAGAAAATTAAGGATGCTTAATAACTCACAGAAATTAATAGACTTAAAAGTTCCTCCATCAAATAAACTAGAGAAACTTTCAGACAAGGTGAATGACTTTTACAGCATCAGAATTAATGACCAATGGAGAATTGTTTTTAAATGGGATGATGGAAACTCTAGCGATGTTACAATAATGGATTATCATAAATAAAAGAGATGGAAAAGCTTTCAAATATACACCCAGGTGAAATTCTTCTTGAAGAATTCCTAAAACCTTTAAATATATCTGCTTACAGACTTTCAAAGGATCTTGGAATACCTCAAACCAGGACTTCGGAGATTATTAAAGGTAATAGAAGTATAACTGCAGATACAGCGATAAGACTGAGCTACTATTTTGGTAATTCTGCAAAATTCTGGCTTGGCCTTCAAAATGACTTTGATCTTGAAGAAGAAAAGAAATCTAAAGATCGGGAATTCAAGCATATTAAAAGATTAAAGGAACATGCTGCCTAGCATTCGAATTTTATTATACTAGACAAATACTCTTCATGACCCGGAATGTTCCTGCTGCCATGACAAAGTCAATAGGGTTGCAAGCCGACCCCGCCTTCGGCGAGGGCAGGCCCGCAGTTGTCTCCTTCTTATTAGCCACACTTATATTTGTCATAATATCCTGTCAAAACATATCCTCGAAAAATTTAACCAGCGGTGATAGTTCCTTGGTTAATATAAATATTGATAGTGGCTTTGTATCACTTGGAGGAGAAAAACAATATGTCGAGACTCTCTCAAAATCAAGTAACAACCCAATACTACTTTTTATCCATGGAGGACCTGGCTTGCCGGAGACTCCACTACTCAGATATTACAACTCAGAACTAACAGATGCATTCACTCTTGTAATATGGGAACAAAGAGGCGCTGGAAAATCTTTTCAGAATAATCCTAATCCCGAAAATATGACTCTTGATCAATTAATCTCAGATGCACATGAATTAACCTTATTGTTAAAAAAGAAATATAATAAAAACAAAATATTTTTGGCAGCTCACTCTTGGGGTTCTATTATAGGTATGAATTTGGCTCTAAAATACCCAGATGATTATATCGCATATATTGGTATCTCGCAGGTTATCAATATGAAAAAGGGAATGGAAATTAGCCAGAAATGGATAGAAGCCAAAGCAAAATCAAATCATGACACTTCTACTTTGAATATACTCCGACGATTATACTTGAAAGATCCCACTTTATGCAGTGGAGATTTTGATTGTTTCAGTAAACAATACGAACTTTTAACAAAGTATAAGGGGACTGTCTATAATAACAAGATTGATGAAGATATGAAAAAAGCTTTAACTGCTTATAAGGATTATAAAGAATATTTTTGGATCAAAGGATATGGTTTTTCTATCATGCACCTTGAAAAAGACTTGTTCTCAATAGACTTCACAGATATAAAGCAAATAAATATTCCAATATATTTCATACAAGGCAGATATGATTGGAATGTACCATCAGTTTTGGTTGAAACTTTTTTCCAAAATATATCAGCTCCTTCAAAGCATATAATCTGGTTTGAATATTCAGGACATAATCCCTTAGACGAAGAAGCAAAAAAATTCAATGATATAATGATCAATACAATTGCTAAAATATAATTCAAATAAAAAGCAGCCACTAACTCGGACAATATGGGTAAGTAGCTTGGCACTTTTTTTGCAATTTGCTCCTGCACCGGGACAGTTTTTTGGCTAAAGCACCAGGACGGTGGCCGGATGCTTCCTCAGATAACGCAACCTCCACCTATTGCCGGGCTGTTAGGTTTAATATTTCGTGCACAATACCGTGATATCCAATGCACAAGCAAGAGCTTGGCAGCTTGACACATTATACTTTGACTTCAATTGTAATATTTAAGTATTGGAATATTTCTATATTTACTACATAAACGGAATCAACAAAAATAGCACCGCACACAAGTCAGAAATAAACGCCACTATGGCGTTTACATAGTCGTTGGCTGTAAGGCGTGAATAGCAAAACTAATAGGAATTTAAACAAATTGATAATTTTGAAAAGTATGCAAAATAAGAAAGTATTAGTGTTTCTAGCAAAAGGTTTTGAAACTATGGAATTTAGTGTTTTTATAGATGTTCTTGGTTGGGCTAGAAATGATTATGGACATAATTTGTTCGTTGATACATGTGGTTTTACAGATAAAGTTATAAGCACTTTTAATGTACCTGTAATAGTAGATAAAACCATTGGAGAAATAAACGTTGACGAATATGACGCCTTAGCAATACCTGGTGGATTTGGGGAATTTGGTTTTTATGAAGAAGCATATGACGAAAGGTTTTTAAAATTAATTAAGGAATTTAATGCAAAAGGTAAAATCATTGCGACAATTTGTTCTGCGGCATTGCCCTTAGGAAAAAGTGGAGTTCTGAAGAATCGGAAAGCAACTACATACCACTTAAAAAACGCATATTGGCAAAAAAAACTGAAAGAATTTGGAGTGAATGTTGTGAATGAGCCAATTGTAGTTGATGGTAATATTATTACGTCTTATTGTCCTGAGACAGCTCCAAATGTTGCATTTGAATTATTAAAAATACTGACTTCAGAAGAAGAAATGTCAGTAATAAAAAAAGCTATGGGATTTTAAGAAAAATGCTAACAAAATTATTGGAAGATTAAGTTATAGAAACGCCAAACAGCCAACAAGGTCGTTTTACCATGACAATTCCTTTCCATTTACCAGGACTACTCCATCTAGACAAATTTCGTTTGACGGCCAATCCATCCCAACTTACCGGGATTAATTTCGAATCAAACTTCTTAATACGAAACAATTTTTTCAGAAAATAACTACCTATACAAGAAATAAAATATCATGAGTACAATTGAGCTTAGACATCATATAATCGAAAAGCTATCTCTTATTGATGACGACTCATTCTTAAAAGCCATCAAGACAATTATTGAGTCAAAAGTTAACGAGAGAGTCTATAATCTTTCTGATTTTCAAAAGAAACGGATCGAATCAGGCAGAGAGCAAAGAAAAAAAGGCCAAACAATTTCTAATGATGTTTTTCAAAAGGAGATTGACCAATGGCTAAATACAAAATAGAATGGTCAGTCGAAGCAAGATTAGATTTAATTGATATCCTAGAATTCTACATAATTAGAAACAAATCTGCTCTTTACAGCAAAAAAAATAAATATTAAGATTAATAAAAGCGTTAATCTCATTACAAAAATCCATTCATTGGATTACAATCCCAGATAGAATCTGTCAGAGCTTTAATTACCGGGGATTATCAAATTATTTATGAGATCTTCGGCAACGGGATTCTAATTATCATGATATGGGATTGTCGCAGAGCCCCAGAAGACAAGATCCTTGATAAGAGAATTAAAAAATAACAAACTAAACATAACTCGGACGGTGCTTTAGTTAATTAGCTTCGCTGAGCTCGGATCGGATTAGGATTTCAGGTTGCTTCGCAAAGCAAAATTATGGTCGATCCTCGGTTGCCTTTTGCAACCCTGACTTCTTCTCAATAAGCCCCTAAAGTCTATACGAGCAAATTCATTTCTACTTATCAAATTTTGTTGCACCCGTCCCGATAGCTATCGGGATGTTCCTGCTGCCGAGACAAAGTCAATAGGGCTGCCGGCCTACCCCGCCTTCAGCGTGGGCAGGGTCACGTGGGTGTCATGGTTTTTGCTCCATGACTGTTTCATCGTGACCCGAAATTCACACACATCCCCAGACAAGCGTTGAAGAAGAGCTGCTAATCACGTAAGAGAATCAAAATGATTGAGAGTCTAAAACCATCTCAGATAGAATGCCCTGATTTTCTTTTACTTAAGTTAACTAATTAATTCGTAAATTTACAAAAGTAAGTTAAAACAGAATGTATCTCCATAGCATCGCCATTTAAAGAGACTGTTTGACAGCAAGATTTTCATTAATGCGTTTTTATTCAACCATATAAAATCAATAGCTTTTGAAAGAAGTAAACATTTTTATCTTAGGATTAAAATGACGTTAAGAATCAAACAGTATGTAAAAATAAAGCAATCAATATTTATATTTCTTTTTGGAATTTTATGGAATACTGTTTTTTCTCAAAATTCTAAACCTAATAATCGGTGGTTTATACAACCGCAAATTTTTACAGGTTATACAATAGGGGAATATAAAAGTGGATTTGGTTATGGGGTTGGAATTAGGTGTCTCTATGATTTTGAGAAAAGATTTTTGGGAGGTCCGTTGTTTTTGGGATTAGAAACTTCATTTTTATCATCTATGGGGTTTGTGCCTTTTGAGAATGGGTTTGACTATAATAGACGAAATTACCTACTTGTTACACCAGTGTTAGAACAAAACTACAAATGGTTTAAGTATGGATTCCATATCGGAACAGGAATTGGATATTACCTGGGTATTCAAGACCTTAATAGAAATTCATTTGGAATGGTTACAAATATTGGATGGTTTCCTATTTATGAAGGAAAAGCAGTAACTCCATACATTACTTATAGGAATGACTGGGTATTTGATAAAAACAAAACAAATATGCAATCAGTTAGTATTGGTCTAAATTTTTAAAATCATAAAACAAATGGAAAATTTTAAAATAAAGGAACATATAATTATTGCAAACAATTCCAGACTAAAAATAATTAGCTTGATTTCATTAGGCTTTTCCGTTTTTGCTTTATATACTGATTTTCTGGTCCATGGAGTTTGGCATGCTGAATATTTGTATTTATATAAAATACTTGATATTATTTTTGCTTTAATATCAGTTTCAGCAATTTCTTTCTTTTGGCTGTTAAAAACTAAAAATATTAATCTACAAAAGACCGCTATAATATTATTCCCTTTCCTATTTATAGTTTGGTCCGCGGTTATTACCGGTATTGATTTTAGTTTTCTGGGGATTTCCACTTTGATAACAGTCGTTCTCGTAGCTACATTTTTTCTTTATCTCAATCTAATAGTTTCAATTTTATATTTTGTTAGCTCCGGCCTTGTACTTTTTACAACTTTATATTTAATGGGGAATATAAAAGATAATTACCTTTCTCTTATATTTATACTTATTCCTATTTTCGTCATTTCTGTTCTAATTTCTGCAAGAAATTTAAAATACAAAAAAAATGATCTATTCCAACAGGGAAAAATAGAGGAGATTAATAATAAGTTGAATGATTCCAATAAAAATTTGGAAGCAGAAGTTGAAAAACGCACGAACGAAATAATAATAGCCCTAAAAAAAGCCGAAGAGAGCGACAGGTTAAAAACAGCATTCCTGTCCAATATTTCCCATGAAATTAGAACTCCCCTAAATGCCATTCTTGGATTTTCTGAACTACTTCAAAATACTACAAACACACGAGAAGATTTGAAGTTTTTTTTGGAACAGATACAGTACGGGAAGGATGACTTATTGGATCTAATTGAAAATGTTGTTTTTGCCTCAAAGATTGACACACAGCAATCTATCTTAATTAAGAAAGAATTTAATCTTAATGAATGTTTGAATACATTAATTTTCGACTCAAAAAAACTAATTCTTAGAAACGATAAATCAGAGATAGAACTTCTGTCACATCTTGATTCTACTAATGATATTGTTATTGAGGCAGATGAAAAAAATATGATACTTGCTCTACGCCAACTTTTAAGCAACGCTGTCAAATATACTGATTCCGGGAAAATTGAGATCGGAACGAAACTGATTGATGACAGCGAAGTGGAGTTATATATCAGAGATACAGGAATAGGTGTAGACGAAAACGAATTTGAGAAAATCTTTGACAAATTCTATAAAGTTGAGTCAAACCCGAATATATTATTTCGTGGTGCCGGTATTGGATTAACAATTGTCAAAGGTATTGCAGACAACATGGGGGGAAAGGTTTGGCTGGACTCAAAAATTGGGCAAGGATCAACTTTTTACTTCAGATTTCCTGTAAGAATAATCAAAAGCGTGCCGAAGTACCATCAGCAGAAAGGTGATACCTTAAATATAATTGAAAAATGGGGAGAAAGGAATATATTAATTGCCGAAGATGTTGATATTAATCTTAAATATCTGGACAAAGCTCTGAATTTTAGTAATATAACAAGATATCATGCCAAAAACGGGCATGAAGCAATCGAAATCATGAAATCTACTAAAATAGATTTAGTACTTATGGATATTCTTATGCCTATAATGGATGGATATGAAGCTGCATCAATTATTAAAACTTTGTTTCCCTCAATTCCTATTATTGCACAGACTGCTATTTATGATAAAAATAACAAAGACTTTGATCTCTCAAATCTTTTTAACGACTATTTGGTTAAACCCATTAGCAGAAATTCATTGATTGAAGTACTTAACAAATTCCTTAAGACTGACAATTAGGATTTCAAATAATTGTCAACATCTTGTATAAAAAATTCCATTGGAAGATTAATTTATTTACTGTCTGGATGGAAACGAATAATCCCCATAATGCTGGTTGATGATAACCCTGATGATAATTTTTTTCATGAAAGAGAGATTAGAAAAGTCAATCCGGAAATTATCGTCATAACCAAGAATTCAGGAATTGATGCCTTAGAATATCTAAAATCAAAGAAAGTTGGTGAGGTCATTTGCCCTGTCCTGATTCTTTTGGATATAAACATGCCACGCATGGATGGATGGGAGTTTCTTGATGAATACAAGCAGCTTGATAAAGAATTACAAAGCAAGGTAACGATCATTATGCTAACAACTTCCGACAACCCTGTTGATATTGCAAGAACAAAGTCATTTACTTATATTACTGACTATATTATCAAACCATTGACTAAAGAAAAAATGGAAGATATAATCAGAAAATATTTTAAAAAGTAATCTTAAAAAGACTTTCTGACACTTTTCAAACCTAGACAACCAGGAAAACAGGCATATTCGTGACAAGGTAAAATAGGTACCATGGAGATTGTAATGTTTGCAAGACAAATTTATGATGATGAATTTGGTTATATTTAGACAGATAAAGTAAGAATATCATATACTGCTACAAAATATAGAGAGGTAACCTTATGAAAGCAATGATAATAGAGAGATATGGAAAAATACCTTTAAAACTAGCTGACATGCCAGTGCCGACTATTGGAGAATATGATGTTTTGGCAGAAATAGCTGCAGCGAGTATTAACCCAGTTGACTATAAAATAAGAGATGGCAAATTGCGCATGCTGAAAAAATTTAAAATGCCACTTATTTTAGGTAATGACTTTTCGGGTGTTGTTAAAAAGGTAGGAAAAGGGGTAACTAAATTTAAAGCAGGGGATCAGATATATGGTCGAGCTATGAAGGATAGAATTGGTACATTCGCTGAATATATAGCCATAGATGAAAATGCTATATCCTTGAAACCTAAAAACCTTTCCTTTGAGGAAGCTGCTTCGATTCCATTAGTTGGGCTGACTTCTTACCAAGCCTTACACGATGTTTTAAAGTTATCTACTGGACAAAAAGTGTTAATTCAAGCTGGAGCCGGGGGTATTGGCAGCTTTGCCATTCAGCTTGCCAAAACAATGGGTGTTTACGTTGCAACCACGGCAAGCAAAGCTGGATATGAACTCGTCAAGTCACTCGGTGCAGACCAAATTATAGATTATAAAAATGAATCTTTTGATAGGATTCTACAAGATTATGATGGGGTATTTGATACCATCGGTGGAAAAACATTGGAAAAAGCATTTAATATAGTAAAACCGGGAGGGCAAATTGTTTCTATTTCAGGGCTGCCAAATGCTCGTTTTGGAAAGGAGTATGGTTCAGGATTTCTTAAAACTACTTTATTTCGAATTGTTACTCTCAAAATATCTAAATTGGAAAAGCAGTATAAAGTCAAATACACTTATCTGTTTATGAAACCGAGCGGTGAACAGTTAAAAATTATTACGGAGTTAATCGAGCTTGGAAAAATCAGGCCGGTCATTGATCGGATTTTTCCTTTTGAGGAGGCACAAAACGCATTAGAATATTCTGAAACAGGGAGAGCAAAAGGGAAAGTTATTTTAAAAATTAAATGACAGAAGTTTAAAATTAATTATAGTCCATTGTTCCAGGCAAAGTCTTTATTCGCGAGATTCCTGACAAAAAAGATAAGCGGCTATAACACCATGACAACTCCGGCCCATCTACCTGGACTTTGCCGCCTGATAAGTTATGCCATGACGAGACAATTCCTAATCATCTATCGGGACTTTGCTATCTTGACAATTAAATTCATGTAATAACAAATCCTGGCCATCTATCTCTTCTCCATCAGCGTTCATAATTCACTTTTCTCTTCCTCATTAATTCCCTTTTTGTCTGAAGACCAACTGGTTTGACTATTAACTTATGAAAAATCAACGCAAAAAAACCTTTCAAATCAATATTTATTTCATAACTTGGGTAAGTTGTGAGTTAATCTGTTTTATTCAGGCTGTTTTTTTCGATAGGTGTCTTTACTCTTTTTATGGCTGATAGTAATATTTTAGCCATTAGATTATTGTCCTTTCATGATTGTATAAATTAAATTCAAACTATGAAAAGGATAAAATAGTGAATATGTTACTGTACTAAAATATTTAGTCTATTAATATCGACACTATGCAAAACGAAAACAGACTTTTCAATATCCCATTTACTACATATGCGACTGTCACCGGCTTGCTTTCAACAATCTTAGGGCTCCTTATAATTATTGCATGGCAGCATGACATAGCATTTCTTAAAACCTTTGGACTTGGAGAAACAGCTATAACGGCAAATCTTGGTGCCTGCTTTTTATTATCAGGACTTTCTCTGATACTTCTTCAGTTTTCCAGACCTGCAACAAGAATATTAGCCAGGGTTATTTCAATAACAATCATTGTCATCGCTTTACTTACAATATTGGAAATTGTCTTTTCTGTTAATTTTGGTATCGATGAAATCTTCTTTCGTAATTTCTTCCCCTCCGATACAATCTTTGGCAAAACGAGAATGGCGTTAACCTCTGCAATTAGTTCGGTTCTGACAGCTTTCATCTTATTATTTCTATCGCTGAAAAATATTCGTCTTACCTTTTTCATAATCTTCTGTTTTGTTCTCATTCTTTCAATAAACATCGTCGGTTTTATAGTGTTAAAATTTCATTTGGATGATATTTCAAAAGTTACAGGTTACACTAATATGTCGATTATTGCCACATTGTTATTCTTGAATATGTTTTTGGGTCTCTTTTTTACCTTGTTTTCAAAAGTTCCCTTCAAAATTCTAATAGATCAGACATTTTTTGCCGGGTTAGTCTTTATAATTTATTTCATTCTCCTGATAACGCAATTATCCAATTCAGAAAGGAGATCGGTACGCGAATCAAACGAAAAGGAAGATAATACACAGATAGTAAAAAATTACCTTAACCATCTTGTAGACGATGTTTTAGATATTGAAACCGGGGTACGTGGATACCTGATAATCAATAATGGAGATTATCTGACACCAATTAAGACGACCAGGGCCGATTTACCTGTTTCAATCCATGAATTATCCAACTTATTTCAGGGTAATTTAATACAAAAAGCAAGGATCGATACACTTAATCAATTAATAATGCATGAGATCGTGCACTCTGAATTAATAGTGTCTGTTATTAAATCAGAAGGAGAAAACGCAGGTAAATCATTATTTCAAAAAGGCAAAGGCAAAATCCTTACAGATAGTATACGAGCCTTTGTAAACAAAATAAAGGCAGAAGAAAATCAAAATCTGAAAATAATGAATTATAAGGAAAACCTCGTCTCCATAGCATCTCAGAAAATTACTGTAATAAACGTTATAATTCAGTTGACCCTCTTAATAGTAATTTTTTACTTTTTCCGCAGAAACATTAATCAGAGGAGAAACAGAATCAAAGAAGTTCAAATGTTGAATGAGGAACTTGAAAATAAAGTTGCAGAGCGCACTGCGACCCTGACACAAAGCGAAGAAAAATACCGCAGAATCTTTGAGAATGTGCAGGATTTGTACTACGAAACATCAATTGAGGGTACAATCCTTGAGGTTAGTCCTTCCATAGAGATCCTGTCAAATGGTCAATATCATCAGGATGATCTTTTAGGAAAGTCGATATACAATTTCTATTCTGATACCAATGAACGAGCCGCTTTCTTATCACAAATAAAGGAACGGGGAACCGTTTTCGATTTTGAGATTGCGCTGAAAAATAAAGACGGTTCACAGGTCCCTTGTTCTCTTTCTTCGAAAATCTGTTTGGATGAACAAGGAAACCCTGAAAAAATCATTGGGAGCATGCGTAATATCAGTGACAGAAAGCAAGCTGAAAGGGAAATAATTAAACACCGCGAACATCTTGAGGAATTGGTAAAGGAGAGAACAGAAGCACTCCATTCAGCCATGAACGAAACCCGTGATCTTTATGAAAATGCTCCCTGTGGTTATCATTCACTTGATAGAAATGGAATAGTGGTCCGCATGAACACTACTGAGCTGAATTGGCTCGGCTACAACAAGGATGAAGTTATT
Organism: Bacteroidales bacterium; assembly: GCA_003141895.1. Classification (GTDB taxonomy): domain Bacteria; phylum Bacteroidota; class Bacteroidia; order Bacteroidales; family VadinHA17; genus LD21. The sequence continues at coordinate 172,358 of PLNT01000038.1, forward strand.
AACAGACTGAATATAGGTAGTTTATTTACGCCTAAAAGCTTAAATGTTTTTAAATCAAATTTTCCTGTTTTCGTAAAAGAGGGAAAAATAAGCAATCTTGAATTCGAGTTAATACGAAAGGACGGATCTACTTTTTTTGTTTTCGTTAATGCAACAGCAATCTATGATGATGAGGGTAACTATCTTGCCAGCCGCTCAACTCTTTTCGACATCTCAGAACGAAAGCAGAACGAGGAGGAGCTGAAACAAACAACTACCCGGCTTAAGTTAGCTGTGCATGCCGGAGGTGTTGGCGTCTGGGATTATGATATTGTCAACAATATATTAAAGTGGGACGATCAGATGTATGAGCTATACGGCCTCAATGAAAAGAATTTTAGTGGAGCTTATGAAGCCTGGCAAAATGGCCTGCATCCCGACGACAGGGTGCAGGGTGATTTAGAAATTCAAATGGCCATTACCGGCGAAAAAGAGTTTGATACCGAGTTTAGAGTAGTTTGGCCGGATGGCACTATTCGAAATATGAAAGCTCTTGCTTTAGTCCAACGTGATGATGACGGTAATGCATTACACATGATAGGCACCAATTGGGATATCACCGCTATCAGGCAGACTGAAGCAGAAATTATCAATGCAAGAAATGAAGCTGAGAATGCTAATAAAGCCAAGAGCGAATTCCTGGCTAATATGAGTCATGAGATCCGTACACCTATGAATGCAGTATTGGGTTATACAGAATTATTAGGGAATACTCTAGTTGACAATATTCAGAAGGATTATATTAATTCAATTAAATCGAGTGGAAGAAGCTTACTTACACTGATTAACGACATTCTTGATCTTTCAAAAATCGAAGCCGGGAAACTTGAACTTGAATATGATTATATAGATACATATTCTTTCTTTTCCGAGTTTGAGAAAATATTCTCTCTGAAGGTTTCTGAAAAGGGATTAAAATTTATTTTAGATATAGCATCAGGTACTCCGCATGGGATCTATATTGATGAGTCAAGGGTTCGTCAGATAGTCTTTAATCTCATTGGGAATGCAATTAAATTTACTTCAGAGGGTCAGATTACCCTTAAAATATTTATCGAGAATCCTCATGTTGTGCACTATTCAAAAGAAAAATCAGAAGAGCTGATTGACTTAATTATTGAAGTTAAGGATACCGGGATTGGTATTTCAAAGGAATTACGAGAAGCTATTTTTGAACCGTTTGTCCAGGAAAGAGATTATAAACATTACGGAGGTACAGGATTGGGACTGGCAATAACCAGGAGATTAACATTGCTTATGGATGGGACAATTAACCTGCAATCAAAACTTGGCGAAGGAAGTACATTTTCCGTAAGGATACCGGAAATACCATATCAGAGAGATTTTTCCGGAACAAACATAGATATTCAAATTGATCCTTCAGAGATTATATTTGAGGAGGCAGTTATTCTGATTGCCGATGATGTGGAACATAACAGGAGCTACCTTAAAGATGCTCTTAAAAGCACCAGCCTAAAAATATTTGAAGCGGAAGATGGCATTGCTGCATTGGAAGTAGCAAAGGAAATTATCCCCGATCTGATTATCGCTGATATAAGAATGCCAAAAATGGATGGCTTCCAGTTATTAAAGAAAATTAAAGCTGATCTAAAAATTAATCATATACCTGTTATCGCTTATTCTGCATCTGTTTTAAAAGCTCAGAAGGAACGGATCCATAAGAGTGAATTCGCAGGACTGTTAATTAAGCCTGTTAAGGTTTCAGAATTATATCTCGAGCTAATGAATTTTTTACCCTTTAGATCAACAAGAGCCGCTGAACCCGAAAGACCAATTTCAGAAGCTGATTTAATCGCAGAAATAAACGACCTGCCCGCATTAATTAATATCCTCGACACAAGCCTTTACGCCAAATGGAAAACATTTGCTGTCACACAACCAATCGGAGGAATTCGGGATTTTGGCAGGAATCTTGTTCAGTTAGGTACGGATCATAATTCGGGTATTATTAAAGACTATGGAAGGGAATTAATTAATGCTGCCGATAGTTACAATATTGAAGCAATGTTAAAACTTATTGGAAAATATCCGGGTATTATTGAAAATCTTAAAGAATCACCAAAAAAAACAGACAATGAATAACCTGAATATTACTCAATCATTACCTGCCAATATTCTGATCGTCGATGACAACCCTCAGAATCTTCAGGTTTTAGCTAAGATATTACAGGAAAACAACTATGAAATCGAATTTGCCACTAACGGTGAAGCGGCACTGAAGTGGCTTAAGGATAGGAAATTCGATCTTATATTACTTGATATCAACATGCCTGGCATGAATGGATTTGAAGTATGCATGAAGATGCGTTCAAATCCGGATCTGAACAATATGCCTGTTATTTTTTTATCGGCAGATACTGATAGGGAAAGCATATTAAAAGGATTCGATTTAGGTGCGCAGGATTATGTAACCAAACCATTTGATAGCAGGGAGCTTCTTGCAAGAGTCAGAACTCATCTTGCTCTTAAGGATAGCCTTGGAAAACTGGAAAATCTTAACAGGTCACTCGAAGAAAAAGTGACCGAACGAACTCAACAGCTAAAAGAAGCCAATGAAAAATTGGAAGTCTCAAACATAAAATTACTCAATCTGGACAGGGCAAAAACCGAATTCCTGCACCTTGTCAGTCATGAGATCCGTACCCCGCTGAATGGCATTTTAGGACCAATGGAACTTCTCAAGGATACTCCTAATGCACATGAGATTAGTGACCTGATCGAAATCCTTGACATGTCTGTAAAAAGACTGGAGCGATTCTCAATCGATGCACTACTGATAACAAGGCTTAAAACAAAGCAGTCTGATATAAAAAAAGATAAGATTAATCTCCAGGCCCTGATTGATGAGGTACTTGAAGATGGGAAGGAAAAATTTCTACCGGCAAATATTCATATTAAAAGGATCGGCAAATTAAGCACTGGTTTAATTGAGGGTGAAGCTGAACTTATAAAAAAATGCATTGACGAAATTCTTGATAATGCAGTACATTTTTCTCCTGTAAATGCCAGCATTGAAATTAATACTTATACTAAAGGTCAGTCTGTTATATGCGAAATAAGCGATAACGGAAAAGGATTCGGAAAGGACATAATTAACAAGGTATTTGAATTGTTTGTCACCGGCGATGATTATAACGATAACAAGATCGGAATCGGTCTTCCTATTGCTAAAATGATAATGGAAGGGCATGGCGGAATTATTATTATTGGTAATAATCCAAATGGAGGGGCATTTGTAAAACTGGTTTTTCAGAATTTGTAATATACTAACCTATCGATATAGTTTGCTGGAATAGGTTTCCAGCCTGTCCCTGCATTTACAATGAGATCAGCTAAAAAAAATCATACAATGACCTTTATTAAAACATGCCCTAAACACTAACACAGACAATGTAAATAAGCTTGTCATGGTTTTTGCTTTTGCACGACACTCAATCCAGCCCAGTTGCTAAAGCAAAAGCCAAATGCTCTCGCACCTTTTTATCTAGATTAATTCGTCGAGGTAAGACAAAAAAAGTTTATAATATTATTTTTGCTCCTGGAATGCTGATCCTATAAAAAATTGTTTTTTTGGAAGTGGTAAATACTAATTTGAAATAATGTCAGATAAATCTAAAAAGAGTTTTTTACTCATTGCAATTATTATATGCTTGGCTTTAGACATGAGTGCGCAAGTAGATTCAGTCAAGACTATTGTTTTGAATTCTGTTTATGTAACAGAAAAGAAACCTACTTTTAATACTACCAGTAGAGAAGTCGTTGCACTTACCAACACTGAGATGAAAGAAAAAGGAGCCCAAACCCTGTCAGACGCACTCTCAACAATTCCCGGAGTGAGCCAGATAACAACCGGAGCAATTTCTAAACCTGGTATCCGGGGTCTGTATGGTGATCGCATACAGATCAATGTTGCAGGGGTGAAACTCGAAGATCAACAATGGGAAGACGAAGATGGGCTGGTGCTTTCCGATGCAGGAGTCGACCGTATTGAATTGATTAAAGGTCCGGCATCCCTTCTTTTCGGTTCCGGTGCTATGGGTGGAGTTGTGAATGTGGTTGAAGAGGACTTGTCTGATCCAGGAACAACAAAACAAAATCTGAATTTCAAATTATTTAGTAACACTTACGGTGCAGGTATAGATTATGGATTTAAGAAATCAGGAAAAAATACATTTATGCTGAGAGCTGGCATCGAAAGTCATGCTGATTATTCTGATGGCGCAGGGTATCGTGTTCCCAATACCCGTTTTGCTCTTTATAACGTTAACCTGGGTTACATTGTGCAACGTGAACATTTTAAATCTGAAAACCGGATTCTGGCTTCTTTCAACGAATTTGGTTTTATTGCCGATTCTGCCGATCTACATGAAGGCAGTGAAGAACCACGTCTAAGCAGAGAATTTGAAGAAGCACATTATACAGTATTACTTCTATTATTTTCCAGTAAAAATTCCATTCACCTGAATGAAACAACTGAATTAAATGTCACAATGGGAATTCAGAATAATCTACGTCAGGAGCAGGAGCGATCGGATGAAGTTGATCTTAGTCTACTATTGAATACTTTTTCTTTGAATACATCAATACGGAAACAGTTAAGTCATAACTGGACCATAACTAATGGAATTGCAGGGATGTTCCAGACCAATAAAAATTTTGCCAGCAGGATAATCGTACCTGACGCCTCAATTGCAGAAGGTTCAGTCTTCAGTTATGTAAACCGTCGACAGCAATCAGGAAAGTTGAATGGAAATTTTGAAGCCGGACTAAGATATGATCACAGGCAAATCATTACTTATCAAACCGGATCGCAAATCTCTCCGGCACTTGAAATGACTCCATTTAACAGGGGATCTAATAATCTGAACGGATCTCTGGGTGAAAGCCTTAATGTTAAGAATCTTCTCTTAAAATTTGATCTCAGTTCTGGATTTCGAACCGGGAACCTGGCTGAATTATCTGCCAATGGTTTACATGAAGGCACCCCAAATTGGTATATCGGTGATCCTTATATGAAAGTTGAACAATGTCTGAATGCTGATATTTCTGCGTCATGGCAATACAAATGGCTTACTTTAAGGGGATCTGTTTTCAGGAACAGATTTCATAATTATATTTACCTGCGTCCTACAAATGACGAATTGTTTGGGTTTAATCTCTTTCGCTATGAGCAAACAAATGCTACTCTACAGGGATTTGAAGCAGGAGCAAGCATAGATTATAAAAAGCAGGTTAGTTTTTCTTTTGATTACTCTTACCTTGATGCCAGACGAGATGACGGATCATGGTTACCCTTCAGTCCTGCCAATCGCTTTTTATTTGAAAGCAAATATTTCCTGCCTGCAAGGAGTACCAAATATCAAAATGCCTTTATATCTTTAGGAGTAAACTATACTCAAAAGCAGGATCATACTGACATTTTTGAAATTCCCTCTCCAGGTTATTGGCTCATAAATGCAGGCGCCGGGGTGAGCTTCAAATCCGTCCGCATCCTGCTGTCCTGCCGGAATTTGGCTGACCAAAAATATTATGATTTTCTGTCAAGGCTCAAATATTACGGTCTTAACGATATGGGAAGAAATATAGTGTTGAATGTAGGATGGCAATTTTAATTATCAGGATATTTAAAAAGCATAAATCAATATTAAACTTAAAAATCCCTTTTATGAAAAATTGGATTCCTCTCCTTCTTTTTCTTTTATTTTATATCGGTTGTGAAAATGAACAGGAATCTTCGGCTTCCATCGAATTTAAAACAGGTATCAGCTACACTTCTCAGGACGCAACTATTTCCAGGGGATCATCCATAACAGTAGGAATTGTAGCCGATAAAACAGAAAATAATCTTAAGGCATACAATGTTTCTGTTTCATATGATGGAGCATTTAATACTATTACTGTACAAAACTTTACAATATCTTCTGATGAAAACACTCATTATGATAAAGATGTGCATTTTACAGTCCGTAACCAGGCAGGCACAGAAAAATATTATTTCACCATTGTTGATGTGGATGGAAATTTAGTACAGAAGATACTCACTTTTACGATTGAATAGCTCTGAATCATCTTCTGTCAAAGATTACTCCAGTAGTTTTTCAAGCACATTTATAAACCGCACCTGTCAACGCGACGCCAAAGCTTTTGACATGCTACTCATTTGGGGGCCATATGAACCCATACTGAGGGACTTGACAACTTTATCTTGACGCGATATTCTGTGCCACCTACCGGGACTCACAAAAAACCATTACAGTGTCTTTCAGCAGGGCAAATTGCAATTTATCCAGGTCTTTAATGCAAATCTATGTTAAAACATTTAACATTCATTGAATATTTCTTAAATTAGAAAAATCTAAACTTTTAAAAAGCAGAGTCCACCAAGAACTACAAAACGGTAAATGATTTTAAACTTAAATGTCATGAAAAACAGACTGTTAAAAATTTCAATTGTTTTAATTACGATTTCTCTTTTAAATTCTTGTGCCACAATATTTTTTGGAACTAGTCAAAAGGTAAATATTAATTCAACACCGCCAGGGGCTGAAGTATATATTAATGGTTTAGCAACAAATAAGCAAACACCTTGTGAAGTTTTAATAAAAAGAAAAGTCAAAGCAACAGAACATAATAATAAAAATCAATACAATTATGTACTTAAAAAAGAAGGTTATCAGGATTATTTAGTAACGGATAATGCTAAATTTAATTATGTGTCTCTTCTGGATATATACTGGTTGGGCATACCATACCTTATTGATATCCCTAATGGTGCAATATGGAAATTTGAAAAAGAAAAAAATGTTAATTTGTCTGTTTCAAATGAAACCTCTCAGAATAAAACAGTTAGCACTCGAGCAGCCGACAATACTCCGCCTAAAACAATAATCACTAATACTGTTGTGAATAATGAGAAAATTAATAATGTCGGAAAATATTACGCATTAATAATTGGTAATAATGATTACCAGGATCTGGACATTCCATCCTTGGATGAACCAATTAAAGATGCTACAAAGCTGTATAATGTTCTCATAACGAAATATACTTTTGAGAAACCAAATGTAATTTTTCTCAAAAATGCAACTTATGAGCAATTGATACAAGCGTTTGATGATTTAAGCAATAAAATCACAAAAAATGACAACCTTTTAGTGTTTTATGCAGGTCACGGCTGGTGGAACGAAGCCAAAAATCTTGGTTATTGGCTTCCTACTGACGCAAAAAAAAGCAATACAGCATTCTGGATACCAAATAGCCGTATAAGTGATTATATGAACAGCATTAAATCTAAACATACACTTTTAATTGCAGACGCTTGTTTTAGTGGAAGTATTTTTAAAACAAGAAGTGCTTTTAGTGATGCTCAACCTTCAATCAATAAACTTTACGAATTGCCTAGCAAAAAAGCAATGACAAGTGGAACACTTAAAGAAGTGCCTGATAAAAGTGTGTTTTTACAATATTTAGTTCAACGATTAAACGAAAATTCAGAAAAATATGTTTCTTCAGATGTGTTATTTACAAGTTTTAGACAAGCAGTTCTAAATAATAGTCCAACTGAACCACAATATGGAACAATCCAAAACGCTGGTGATGAAGGTGGTGAATTTATTTTTATACTTAAATAATAGTCAGGTTTTTAAAATGGATATAAAAAAGTAAAAACTGAGAAAGTAAAATCAGCGACTGTTTATAATAAAAACAAGATTACAATAACGAAACAAATTCGTTGACATTTAAATAAAAAAAATAACGAAACGCTAACTCAGACTGCTGACGAAGAGAGCATCCCGAACACCTGACAACCAAAAAAAACCTTAATACATAAAAATATCAAGACTCATTTAAAATTTTTCATTTAGTCTTTCACCATTTTAAGGAAAATCCAATCTGATTGCCATTTTGAATAAATGTGAATTCTGTTTTAATATTTGATCTTGAAGACAAAGAATTAACCTGATTCTGATGAATTTTACTAAAGTGAGCTACTACTTGCTTACCGCATGCATACCCTAATAAACCTCCGACGAAAACATCTGATGCCCAGTGCTGATGCTCGGTTAATCTTGAGACACCAACCAGTGTAGCCATAGAATAGCTTATAATCGGAACTGCCGCTGTGCTATTGTACTGCGTTGCAAAAACCGTTGCGATAGAAAATGCAGCAGCAGTATGGCCTGAGGGAAAAGCATCAAAAGAGGAGACAGATTTATAAATGGTTACGTCCTGGTCGTATTGTTTAAACGGTCCCCACCATTTGCCACCCGGTATTTTGCTATAGATATATGAAGCACTTGGATCCTCTCTTCCGGTAAAGTGTTTTATCAGCTGAACCCAGACCGCTGAGGTAATCCATGCCTGTGTTGCCAGCAAGCTTGTCTGAATTCCTTTTTGATTTTTGAATGCAGCGCTTATTAACCCGATTACAGCCGCTGAAGAAATACCATATGTACTTCCAAACTGGGTAATAACCGGTGAAGATTTATTTACCCAGACATGTTTCTGTTTCTGAACGGTTGCCCATTTGTCAACATCGTTATCAAAATGAATGAGTGCTATAGTCATACCGACAGCGGCACCAGTAATTATCCAATCTTTCTTATTAAACCTAAAAGGCGCAGTTATCTGTTCACCAAAGTTGCTAAGCAATGAAGGTACATATCCTTTCGGTGACTGAAATGAAAAGATGCTGTCCGTTTTGTAAAAACTGGCCGATGGTTTTTGATAGCTGATTTTATTCTGATTTGCTTTTGAAGAAGATATACCTATTATATTAATAGAATCTGTAGACTGTATTATTTGCGTGTATGCTGAAACGTTGCAAGAAAATAATATAGCACCCTGTACTATGAGAATTTTAAATAGCAATGAAACCTTTTTAGTGGATGAAATTGCAAATTAACTTTAATTTAAATCAAAGTTAAATTATTTAACTGGCTCAACAACAAGTACTGTAAATGTGCCAGGGTTTATCATAGGACGTGGACGTGGATTATCAGCCGTCTTTTCAGGAGTAGGTCCAAATTCAGCAGTTTGTAAATATATTCTATGTGATTTTGCACTTACTGATACTGTTCTAGCTCCAGCTTGAGTAGGTACATTCCCCAGCACTTTAAAAGAACTGGGATTTTCTTCCTGAACCACTGTAAGAACACCTTCTCCACAGGAACTGTATGCACGTCTTAACCCTGGATCAAATCCGGCACCATCTACACGGTCTCCTGTTGGAAGAGTTGTTATGACCTTACCAGATTCTGCATCTAATACTACCATTAGTTTATCTGTGGCACTGAAGAGACGATGAGATTCAATGTCAAGAGCTAAACCACTCGGTCCTTCACCAGGAGCAATTGACCAGGTTTGTTCCACCTTCCATGTTTTTACATTGATCATGCAAACTTCACTCTTATCTTCTATATTAACAAACACCTTCCCCTTGCCATCACTTACTGCTGCCTCTGGTTTTCCAGCCAGCGATAAGGTTTGAATGACTTTATCTGTTTTTGCATCAATCACAGTAGCATTTGATGAACGACCATTCCATGTGATTATAGTCTTTGTAAACGGTTCATATAAAATAGCATCGGGATTTTTACCTGTTACCTGAACCTTTTCAATTATGCTAAAATCCTTAGTATTAAAGACTGTAACATTGCTATCGGGTCCATTGCTAATGAATCCTTTATTCAGTTCCGGGGCAATTGCAATCCCATGTACACCATTCACATCGGTTATAGTTGCGACTTCTTTGCCGGTTTTCATGTCCACAACATTCACCATTTTACCATGGGAAACATATAGCATTCCAGTGGCATCATCAGCATTCAGATAATCCCAACCACCATCTCCCGTCAGTTGAATTTTCTGTACAATCTTATATCCGCCCGTAGCATTCTGACCATTAAGTCCTAATAATGACATTAATATACCTGCAATAATAAAAATCGTTTTTTTCATAATTCCTGATTTAATATTGAATATTAGTTACTTCTTCTCTTTTTTGACATCTTCACTTTCTTTAGAATCTGTTTTTTTGATAAGCTTGCCGTTACTATCAATCAGTACTTCAATTGAGGATTCTCCTTTCTTTAATGACAATTCAAATCCTTTATTTTTAGAATCCTCGAATATCTCAATTGCGCCTTTCTTATATCCCTGGTAATCCTTATTCAGAGTATTCATTACTTGTGCGGGAAGCTCCTTTTCTGTAATCACAATTTCAGATTCAATCCATTTCCCTGCATTGTCAAAGGATGCTGACATTTTTTTGCCTTCCATTGTGAATTCTGCTTCCCATTCATTTTGTTCTTCACTATCCCATTTTACAGACTGAGCCGTGGCATATTTTTTTGCAAATTCTTTTTTGACAATTTCAGATGGATTTTTCTGACAAAATGCGGAAACAGAGATGAAAGCAAATACAACAACAAGAGAAATTAAGTTTTTCATATAATTATTTTTTTTGTTTTGTCCTGTCAAGATAAAAATCAAATCTGTAAATATTCTGGATTCAGAAATCGACAATCACTGTATGAAGATTATCTAAGTACTCATATCTTATTTCCCATTTATTAAGTTTGCAGATTTCTTTAACAATAGCCAGACCAAGGCCCGGTGAATCAGATGACTTGTTGGTCTTGTAAAACCTGTCAAAAAGCTTAGAGGAAGGTACAGGAAGGTTTTCTCCTGTATTGGAAATCTCCAGATGATTCTTATCCAAATTGATATTGATCGTTCCCGTTTTGATATTGTGTTTTACAGCGTTTCCGATCAGATTTATTACCAACGATTCTGCCAGAAAGAAATTCGTTTCGAGAAAACAATCAGGACCGATCTCTTTACTGACTTTAATTGATTTATCTGAAATTTGACCTTCGAATATATTAATTTTCTCATTTAGCATTTCTGATAAGTTTATCTCCCTTTTTTCGGGGAACTGATCATTGGCTATTTTAGTAAGCAATAATAGAGTCTGGGTCAATTTTGAAATCCGAAGAGTATAAACGTATGCAGATTTAATGATTTCAGCCTGGTCCTTTTTCAAATCGGGATACTGCATTAGTGTTTCGAGTTTTGATTGTATGACTGCCAGGGGAGTCTGAATTTCATGGGAAGCATCTTCGGTAAATCTTTTTAATGTCTGGTAATCTGAGATTACCTTCTGAGTGAGTTTATCGAGGGTTTTATTAAGTTCGGTAAACTCGAACAAATCACTTTCAGATGAGAGCTGAAATCCAGGTTTATCATATGAAAATTCCTTAAGTTCGTTTAGTGTTTTATAAAAGGGCTGCCAGATTTTAAGGGACAGTTTCCGGTTGATGAAATACAGACTCAAAAGAAGAAGGACAAATAATGAACCTGTTACAATAGCAATCACTCCCAGCAAATCTTCTTCTTCAAGCAAAGTGTCTCTGGCTGCAATGAAGTATTCCTTTCCATTGATATTTGTTACGAGACTTACTTGTCTGTAAAGGGTTTTTCTTTTTTCAAAACCGTCAGAAATCAAAGTATCTATTGCTTTTGTGTGTTGCTCCGGTACTCCCGTAACTTCTTTTATTTCGAAAAAAGGGTAAAAATTTGGTATGATCCCATTTCTTTTAATAGACCTCGTTATATTTTTAATGTCGTGATGGAGTTTTTCATTAAGCTGGTCTCTGAAAAAAAAGCTTATGACAAAGTAGAATGTGACCCCGGCAATTATGAAAGCAGTTGCTGAAATAAGAAAATAGGCCTTGTTCGTTTTTTGAAGTAATTTCATCTTTCAGAAAATTTATATCCGATTCCATAAATATTTTGAAGATAATTTCTTCCATTATTCTGCTCGATTTTTTTACGGATGTTCTTGATATGGCTATATATGAAATCGAAATTATCAGAGTAAGATATACTATCCCCCCAAACATGTTCAGCTATCGATTCGCGGGTAATTACTTTATTCCTGTTAACAATAAAATATAGAAGGATCTCATATTCTGTCTTTGTAAGGTCGAGTAAAGTTCCATTAACAAAGACCTCATTTGAATCCGTATCTATTCTAAATTCATTGAATATTAATTCACTTGATCCATCAAAATGTCTCCTCCTGGCGAGCGATTTGATACGAGAGTTAAGTTCTGCAAGATGAAAAGGTTTGGTAATATAATCATCTGCTCCCATATCAAGTCCAGTAATCTTGTCATCAAGACTATTCTTCGCAGAAACAATCAGTAATCCAGCCTTCCTGTTCATGTCTCTTATAAGTTTTATAAGGTCGAGACCATTGCCACCAGGAAGAGTAAGATCAAGAATGATTATGTCATAAATGTAACTTGAAAGGGAATCTTCTGCTTCATAAAATGTATAAGCTGTCTCGACGAGAAATCCTTCTGTTTCAAGGAAATTTTTGATTGTAGCAACCAGTTCTTTCTCGTCTTCAATGATCAGGATTTTCATTTTGAATTATTAATTCAGTAAAGATAGATTGTAATTCTGGACAAAATCTGGTTATAATTAAACTTAAAATCTCTTGTCCCTTACCATCCAGGATTTAAATATCAAGAAAATCAATCATTCCGGTTTGGCCTTCCTGCACCGAAATGATAGTGACTAAAACAACAAAGGCATTAGAAAAATTCTTCATCAATATTTTTCCCTTAAAGACTTCTTGAATTCACTTCAATCAACTGTGTATTCCGGATCGTACTGTACATCCATGAAAAAGGTTTAACTTAGATTAAATCCTGCCCTGGAAATAGGGTACATTATAATCTTTAGCAATTGAGTTTATTAAATTTGAATTAATGTTAAAGAAAATGTAAATTTGGTATGGACAGTATTATGTTACATGTAATCAAGTACGAGCCATGAAAAAATTATTTAGAATTTCAGCGGTAATACTATTTGTCCTATCAATCTTTTTGATTCACTCATGTAAGAAAGATAAACCTACACCACCAATTATTACAACTACAGCAGCATCTGCAATAACACAAACCACAGCAACGAGTGGAGGAAATATAACAAGCGATGGAGGAGCATCTGTAACAGCTCATGGGGTATGTTGGAGCACAACATCAGGGCCAACAACTGCATTAAGCACTAAAACCACAGATGGCACAGGAACAGGAATATTTATAAGTTCAATAACTGCATTAACAGCAGGCACAGTTTATTATGTAAAAGCTTATGCCACTAACAGCGCAGGAACAGCTTATGGAAATGAAATAAGTTTTACTTCAACAGCATCAATAGTGCCCATCCTCACAACTACAGCAGCATCTGCAATAACACAAACCACCGCAACAAGTGGAGGAAATGTGACAAGTGATGGTGGAGCAGCTGTAACAGCACGTGGAGTATGTTGGAACACAACAACAGGGCCAACAACTGCATTAAACACCAAAACCACAGATGACACTGGAACAGGAATATTTACAAGTTCAATAACTGCATTAACAGCAGGCATAGTTTATTATGTAAGAGCTTATGCCACCAACAGCGCTGGAACTGCTTATGGAAATGAACTAACATTTACTACAAGTGCTGTAACTTTAACAGTTCCGGGAGCACCAACAATAGGGACAGCCTCGGCAGGAAATACTCAGGTTGTGATAACATTTACAGCACCGGTTAGTAATGGTGGTTCTGTAATAACAGGGTACACGGTGACTTCAAGCCCGGGTAATTTCACAGGCACCGGTTCTGCAAGTCCAATTTTAGTAACAGGTCTTACCAATGGAACTGCCTATACTTTTACGGTAACAGCTACAAATGCAATTGGTACCAGCTTGGCAAGTTCTGCTTCAAACTCAATAACCCCCTCAACGGTTCCGGGTGCCCCTACTGGAGTTTCAGCCACGACAGGAAATGCTCAGGCCACTGTAACATTTACAGCACCGGCTAGTAATGGAGGCTCTGCTATAACCGGATACACAGTTACTTCAAGTCCAAGTGGTTTTACAGGCACCGGTTCTGCCAGCCCAATTACAGTAACAGGTCTCATCAACGGAACTGCTTATACCTTCACAGTAACTGCCATAAATGTAATTGGTACAAGTTTGGCAAGTTCTGCTTCAAATTCAGTAACGCCTTTAACAGTTCCTGGAGCACCGACAATAGGAATAGCCTATGCTGGAAATGCTCAGGCCACTGTAACATTTACAGCGCCGGTAAGTAATGGCGGCTCTGCTATAACAGGATACACTGTGACGTCAAGTCCAGGTAATTTCATAGGCTCAGGTTCTTCAAGCCCTATTACAGTAACAGGTCTCATCAACGGATATGCCAATACCTTTACAGTAACAGCCATTAATGCAATTGGTAACAGTTTGGCAAGCTCTGCTTCAAATTCAGTAACACCTTTAGGCCCAATAACTGACAAAGATGACAATGTTTATAATATAGTAACCATTGGCACACAGGTATGGATGGCAGAAAACCTGAAAACCACAAAATATAACGATGGCACAGCAATACCCAATATAACAGATTATACAACATGGGCTGCTTTAACTACTGGAGCCTATAGCGATTACAGTAATAATCCGGCAAATTCAGCTGCTTATGGGAGACTTTATAACTGGTATGCAGTAGATAATAATGCAGGTACGAAGGTGGCAAGCAACGGGGGCAAAAATGTGTGTCCCACAGGATGGCATGTACCTACTGATGCCGAATGGACAACCTTAACAACCTATCTGGGAGGCGAAAGTGTTGCCGGGGACAAACTAAAAGAAACAGGTACAATACATTGGATAACACCTAATACAGGAGCAACTAATGAAACGGAATTTACAGCTCTTCCTGGTGGTGCCCGTAACAACGATGGATCATGCACCAACAATATTGGATACACCGGTTACTGGTGGAGTTCTACGAAGTACTCCACCTTAGGCGCCTGGATCTGGTACATTAACGACAATTACGCCAATATAGGCAGTTACTACGACGATGAGCGAACTGGCTATTCTGTTCGGTGTGTCATGGATTTCTGATTTATTTACCACGAAGTGGTCGATTTTTAATGCTTTATATTACAATTCGGTTACCTATTTTCATTTTCATTTTTGAGGTAACCGATCAGATGAATATAAGCTAACATTATTTGATATAAAATAAATTCAAATATAAACAAAAACCTCAATGAATCAACACATTGAGGTTTTTTGAAATAGATTGTTTTTCAGTTCAGTGGAGCTGGCGGGAGTAATTCGCTTGCTCATTGATCCCTTGGTTTCAGTCTTGCAAATAGAAAACAACCACCATGCTTCGCATGGTTTATTGTTTTTACGTTTTCCTTTTGAAAGCAAGCTTTCAACGTCAACCATATAAACAACAACCCCTTTCGGGGTGGTTGTTTTCTGCTTGATCGTGGAGCTGGCGGGAGTCGAACCCGCGTCCAAACATGGAAATCATATGCTTTCTACATGCTTATTTCTGCTTGATTTTCGTGACCGGTCAGCTGCAGAACAACCTAACCTGCCCTTATTTCCTGTTTGTTTCGCCATCGGGTCGGAACAACCTTCAGACTAGCCCCGGATTGCGTGCGTCTCCGTATCGGGTTGGATCAGGGCATGACCGCCCGGGAAACGTCTCGTCCCGGCACATGTGCCAGGAGATCACGCCTTTCGGCGTGAAGTGCTTAAGCTACTGTTATTCGCTTATGCTGCGAGAGCGTAATTATTTTCGCCTTTTATTGTTTTGTGACACTGTAAAAGTGACGTGCCACCACACACTGCATGCTTACATAACATCTCTCATGCTGTCAAAACCATGTCAGCCCCGATGATATGTGCTGCAAAGATACAAAATAGTCTGTAAAGTCTATAGTTCAGGTACAGTTCAGCAATACTTAGCAATAAGCCTAGCCAGATTAAAAAAATCTGTTAGTTATTAATATTCACAGCTTTTCCTGTTGCGGCTGATCGTCGTGCGGCATCCAGTATCTTAACAACTATGATGTTGTTTTCGAGAGAATATGGATCATATTTTGCCATTTTAATTTTCCCATTTATGACATCAGCAAAATATGAAAACGGATCTTCATAAACTGCTACATCCTTTGCCGTAACCTTAACAGAGCGTTCGGTATCCATCTTGCTATTCCTTAATCGCAAATTGTAATTATTAGCAGCAACTATGTAGCCCGACACTCCATATATCTCCATGTCCTTCCTGCCAAATGGCCAGTTCCATGAAGCCTGAATAATACATTGTGCATCTGAATAACTAACTATTATAGTCGCCTCATCATCCACCTTTGGATAAATTTCAGGTTTAAAATGCCTTGTGACCGCAGTTACAGAAACCGGTTCCTCCCCTTTCAATAAATAAGTCATCAGATTTGCTCCATAACATCCGAAATCAATAAGTGCACCGCCTCCGTTTTGAACAGGGTCAGTCAACCAATCAAGAAATTCTTTACCACAACCGATTTCCTTTGGACCCTGATGCCCGTCATGAATGACAACTTTTCTTATTTCACCCACATAATTACTGTCATTAACTAACTGGAATGATTTTACGGTAGTGGGATACCACGATGTTTCATAATCTGTAAGAAGACAGATGTGGAATTTAGTAGCTAATTCTGACATCTTTTTTGCATGTTCGACATTAGTTGCCAGAGGTTTTTCAACCATAACATTAATTCCTCTCGGTGCACATTCTTCCACAACTTTCATGTGCTCATAAATGGAACCAAATGCCACAACTGCTTCCGGTTTTACTGAATCTAGCATTTTACCCAGATCAGCGTAGATCAGTTTAGGATCAAAATTATACAATTTGGCTAAACGCAGTGCCAGTTCGCGATTGGGTTCATACAAGCCAACCAGCTTAAAATCTGAATTTACTTTTCTTCCTAATATAAATGCAATATGCCCATGGGTACCACCTGCAATTGCCAACCGAATAGGTCTCTCCGATGGTTCCTGGGCTTGTATATTAAAAACCATAAACATTGAGATCAGTAATAAAATGAGATTATTTGACTTTTTCATATTATGAATGATTATATCGATTTATCCTGAATAAATGTACTGAAACGAATTAATTATCCGACATAAATTGCCAACTTTATCACACAAAGCGTACGATAGTAAACTCAAAACAGAAAACAATGCGATCAAAAATATTCGGACTATTCGTTTTACTTTTAAGTATGAGGCTGTATGGTCAGTCAGTGCAGCAAGTAAGTATTGAAAAGATTAATCCTGCTTTGCTCACAAGCCGCTGGGATGCCCAGTGGATAGCTCATCCCACTGAATCGCTTCTTGATTATGGGGTGTTTCATTTCAGGAAAGATATTGAGCTCAAAGAACAGCCAAAGGAATTTATTATTAATATTTCAGCCGATAACAGGTACCGTTTATTCGTAAACGGAAAAGCAGTCTGTTTTGGTCCCGCCCGTTCAGATCTTGAGCATTGGTCATTCGAAAGCATTGACATCGCTTCATTTCTGAAAGCAGGTAAAAACACAATTGCATCAGAGGTCTGGAACTTCGGTGAACTAAAACCGTGGAATCAGTTTTCCATTAAAACAGCATTCATTGTGCAGGGTAATTCGCCATTGGAAGAAATTGTAAACACTGACACAACCTGGAAGGTGATAAAGGATGCTGCCTATTCGCCTTCATCGGCCGGATCAAAAGAGACCAACGGTCAATTTACGGTTGTAGGGCCATGCGACCAGGTCGATGCAGCTCTTTATCCATGGGATTGGGAAAAGATGAGTTATGATGATCATTCCTGGCTTAAACCCCGGACGCTTGATACTGCACATCCCAGGGGAGTCGGAACTGATATTAACTGGGAGCTGTCAGCACGCCGCATACCCTTGATGGAACAGAAACATCAGCAATTTGCAACTGTTCGCCGTACTTCAGGACCGGCCGTTCCGGCTGGTTTCCTTGAAGGGAAAGCAAAATGGAATATATCGTCAAACTCAAAGATCACGGTATTAATTGACCAGGAAAACCTGACAACAGGCTATCCTGAACTGATTGTTTCGGGGGGAAAAGGAAGCGAAATAAAACTTACATATTCGGAATCGCTTTTTGATTCAAAAGGTTTAAAAGGGAACCGGAATAACATAGACGGAAAGTCCATTATGGGATATTCTGATTTCTTTTTACCTGATGGAAAACCGGACAGGCTCTTTCGTCCACTTTGGTTCAGAACATGGAGATACCTGCAGATGGAAATCAAAACAACCGGTGAACCATTGCAGATCAATAGTTTCTCAAGTGAATTTGCAGCTTATCCGTTACAGGAAAATGCAGTTTTTGATTCGGACCAACCAGGTTTGAAAAAAATCTGGAATGTCGGATGGCGAACGGCCCGTTTATGTGCAAACGAAACTTATTTTGATTGTCCCTATTATGAACAGCTTCAGTATGTGGGAGATACACGCATTCAATCATTGATTTCCATGTATGTTTCCGGCGATGATCGTCTTGTAAGAAACGCAATCATGAACTTCAATGAGTCGATTTTTTATGAAGGATTAACCCGAAGCAGGTACCCTTCAGCATTTCCCCAGATCATTCCTCCGTTTTCGCTATTATGGGTTGATATGGTAAATGATTACTGGACCCTGCGCGATGATCCGGAATTCATAAAAAGTTTCCTGCCTGGTATTAAAAATGTACTGGGCTGGTTCACTCAAAAGATTGATTCTAAAACTGGTATGCTCGGAAAGGTTCAATACTGGAATTTTGTTGATTGGGCTGATGAATGGGCATGGAACAATGAAATTGGAAGTGGTGGCGTTCCAACAGGAGGTCTGAATGACGGTAGTTCCTCGATAATTACAATGCAATTTGCCTTTGCATCGCAGCGTGCATCTGAACTATTCAGTTATTTCGGGCAAACTGAAGATGCAAAAAAATATGCAGATCTGGCTGATCAGCTAACAAAAGCGGTTTATAAAAATTGCTGGGACGAAACACGAGGATACCTGGCTGATACTCCCGATAAAAAAGCTTTCAGTATGCACGCTCAGATATTCGGGGTTCTGACAAATACGATTCCTGAAAACAATCAGAAGGCTTTCATAATGAGATTTATAGATGATAAAAGTCTCATTCAGCCTACAATGTATTTCCGTTTTTACCTCACCCAGGCTTTGAAAAAAACGAGTTTGGCCAATCAATACCTTGAAACCCTTGGATTGTGGAATGAGATGCTTGGTAAGGGCCTGACAACATTTGCTGAGAACCCTGATCCGACCCGCTCCGATTGTCACGCATGGAGTGCAAGTCCTGATTATGATTTTCTTGCTACAGTTGCAGGAATCCGGCCCGGATCACCCGGTTTTAAGACTGTTGAAATTGAACCTGCCCTGGGAAAGCTTACTTTTATAAAAGGACAGATACCTCATCCTTCCGGGATGATAAGTTTTGATTTAAAGAGAACCGGGACTGATGGCATAAGCGGAGAGGTTATTCTCCCTGAAGGTCTGAAAGGTATTTTTAAATGGAATGGGAAATCAATTGATCTGAAAGGAAAGACTGAGATAAAATTATAGTAATTGATGCAACCCCCTGCCACTGCGCTCCCGATAGCTATCGGGATGTCCCCCTAATGGGGAACTAATTCGGATCTTTCAAGGAATTATTAAATTTGTAGGGAGGTTGCATTATTAATAGTTGCGCCGTTAAGTATACGATAACCGGAAATTAGACTTAGCCTGCTCAGAAATATTTTGTGAAACCGGATTCATCCATATCAGTTGGTCCTTGAAGTTATCGCTGAGTTTATATTTTTTCCTGTGGTCGTTTATTGATTCTCCGATAACCTGGATTTTATTCAGATCTGCCATTCCGATGCCAGCCTGACCGCAGAAGTTCAAATAACCTACCGTTGAGAAATTTATACCCATCAATTCAATGCCGATACGATCGGTAGCCAGCCAATCGAGACCGGCAACGCAAACCTTATGGTCGACCGGAGTACCATCATTTGGACCATTCCCTTCCATTCCTTCAAAACCATCTATTACAGCCAGATGCGGATGCAACTGACCCGACATAGCATACAGATTATAATTTATTCCGCGAAATCCACTGCCGTGCATTAATGACTTATCGCTTTTTGCACCTTGTCTTGATGAAGGACCGAATGTAAACCCGCTATCTTTAATGGGTGCTCCCACTACAATATTCTTCAGTGACAAAGTTGCAAAAATACGGTCGTGAGTTTTCATCCTTGCTACAGAAACAATGAAAGAATCTGGATCAAGGATTAAATGAGATACTCTCACTGCATGTGGTCTGAAATCTTTCTCATCGAATACATAAATGATATCAAATGGCTCTTTGTCAAGATCAATCAGTTTAACTTTGTATTTATCTGTCAGTCTGAAATACCCAAAATTTTTAAATCCATCAAATGTGGGACCATTTGCTGCGGACTCAGCGATTACGACATTCTCAGTCTTGCCAATGGATTTAATAAATTCAAGTATTCCTTCAAGCGTATCAACATGCGTTGAAGCTAATTGCACGTTAGTGTTAACGATGTTTGGCTTCAAAACTACCCGGCGCTTTCCTATTGCCTGTGATATCTCCTTTGAAAATGGTTCAAGGGCACGGAAAGCCATATCCGCCCTGTTATCACCGGTAGTAAGTGCTACTTTTGAAGTAAATGATCCGTCTATTCGTGACGAGACAAAAGAATCCATAGGTCTGATGATGGCTGCTCCCACTCCTCCAATTATTGATGTCTTGAGAAAGTTGCGTCTGGTGAATGATGACATATCCTGTAAGTTTAAGTATGTAACAAACTTACAAAAATAAGATCAGAATCAGGAATGCATGAGTTGTCGCATTTTTACACACCCGACTGTCTAATAAATTGACACATCAAGAAAACCACATATGTTTTAATGACTGATATTATGATACTTATGAATTTGGCACGTTCTTTGGCTATTAATACATGAACTAAGAATTACGAATCAGGAATAAAAATTAATATGAAAAAAATCTTATCAATATTATCACTGCTTATAATCTTTTGTTTCCAGGATATAAACGCCCAGGTAAAAAAGTGGACCCTCGAAGATTGTATTAATTATGCTATCACAAACAATATAGGACTTCAGAGACAAAGACTCCTGACTCAGTCCAAGGAAGCGGACCTTTTGACTTCAACAATGAATCTTCTGCCGAATTTAAATGGCCAGTCACAACTGCAGGTCGCAAACGGAAGGTCTATTGACCAATCGAACGCTATTGCATTTAATAAAAACCTGACAAGTACTTTAGGCATATATTCAAATATTACCCTGTTCAATGGCTTTTCTGAGATTAATACTATTGCTGCAAATAAATTCATGCTCAAAGCCGGTCTGGAATCTGAGAAAATTACAAGAAATGCTCTGATTACTGATTTAATCGGACAATACTACCAGGTGTTATACGCAAGAGGATTGGAAGATGCATCAAAAATGCAGCTCGATCTTTCTGAAAAGCAGCTCTTCAGAATTACGAAAATGGTTGAGACGGGTAAAGAGGCATTATCCAAACAATATGAAATTGAAAGTCAGGCTTCTGCTGATAAGCTTTCTTATACTATTGCGCATAATACTGCCAGCCAGGCTATTACAACCTTAAAACAAATGCTTCAACTTGAACCAGGGTCGGAATTTGATGTTTTAGTACCTGATCTGAATAATACTCTGATAACTGACAACTCCTTCAATCCTGATAGTGTCTATCAACTTGCTGCACAAAATCTTCCGCGACTCAAAGAAATCGAATTTGAATTAAATGCCTCAAAAAAACAGATAGCAGCTGCCAGAGGAAATATTTCTCCAAGGCTAACTGCTAATGGGAGTATAGGCTCTTATTATTATAATGTTTTAAACGCAGGTGATGGAGTTACACAAAATTCGTACTCGAAACAAATTAATGGGAACCTGCAGAAGCAAGTAACATTTTCTCTGACTATACCGCTCTTTAATAATTTTTCAAATTACAGAAACATTAAAATGGCAAAAATCAGGAAGAATGATACTGAGTTAAGACTTGAACTGGAGAAAAACAGTTTATATACAGATATAGAAAATGCATGTCTCAACTATAACAGGGGGAAAGACGAATTTGCAGCAGCTAATTCAAACTATTACTATAACACGAAATCCTTCAATGCTGTTGAGAAAAAATTTGAAGCCGGACTAGTAGATGTAACCGACTACTCATTAGCAAAAACTACGCTTTTCAAAGCCGAAACAGAAACGCTCAGAACGAAATTACAGCTTCTTATAAGAAAACTGGCAATTCAGTTCTACTCCACTGGCGAATATGAAAATCTTGTGAACGGCCAATTCTAATACCCGGAAAACCAAATAAATAAAACATTAATAATTATAAATAAAATTTGAAATGGATACCCCGAAGAACACAATGGATAAAGTGATCCCAAAGAAAAAAGGACTTCAGAAAAAACATATCGGATATATTGCTATCGGATTAGCAGTTGTCGTGCTTACTTATATGGCTTTCTTTGCGGATCGGACCTCAACATATAAAGTTGAAAAGGATAAACTGATAATAGAAACTGTAACTGAAGATCAGTTCAATGATTATATAACGGTTCCGGGAACTGTTGAACCTATCACCACTATTTTTCTTGATGCAGAGGAAGGCGGACGTGTTGAGGAAAAGGTTATTGAAGAAGGATCAATGGTCAAAAAGGGAGAAGTTATCCTCAGACTATCTAATCCTGACCTGTATCTTGCTATTATGAACGCTGAATCTCTCCTGGGAGAGAAAGAGAATATCCTGAGAACCACACAGATTTCAATGGAGCAGGAAAGACTTTCAATTAAAAGAGAACTTGTCAATCTTAAGTACGATATTGAAAGGAAAGGTCGTAATTTTCAACAAAATGAAACTCTGATCAAAGATAATCTTATATCAAAAGAAGATTATCTCCGGTCAAAAGAAGACTTTGATATGGCAAAACAATCGAGGGACCTTTACATGGAGCGTCAAAAACAGGATTCTATTTTCAGGTCAGTTAACGTTGAAACAATTAAAAAGGACCTCGAAAATATGAGGAATAACCTTATTATGGTAAGGAAAAGAGTGGAAAACCTTAACGTAAGGGCCACTGTCGATGGTCAGCTTGGTATTTTAAACGCAGAAATTGGGCAGTCGATACAAAAGGGTGAAAATATGGGACAGATAAATGTTTTGACTTCATATAAAGTAACCGCCCAGATTGACGAACATTACATCGACAGGGTCAAAGCTCAGCTTAACGCAACACTTGACAGACAGAACAGCAAATTCGATCTATCAGTAAGAAGAGTATTCCCGGAAGTAAGGAACGGTACATTTAAAATTGAGATGATTTTCCGCGACAGTATGCCTGATAACATCAGAACTGGTCAGACCTATTATATAAGTCTGCAACTGGGTCAGCCAAAAGTGTCGGTTCTTGTTCCCATAGGGGGGTTCTTCCAGGAGACAGGCGGGCAGTGGATATTTGTTCTTGATCCTTCCGAATCATTCGCAACAAAACGGAATATCTCAATTGGAAGAAAAAATCCAAAATATTACGAAGTTCTTGAGGGATTAAAACCGGGTGAAAAAGTTATAGTATCAGGTTATGAAACCTTCGGAAAAAATGAAAAACTTATTCTTAAAAAATCCAAATAACTCTTAATAATTAAAGTCATGATTAAAACTAATGATTTAACAAAAATCTTCAGAACAG
The DNA here is from genome assembly GCA_003141895.1 of Bacteroidales bacterium. GTDB lineage: Bacteria > Bacteroidota > Bacteroidia > Bacteroidales > VadinHA17 > LD21. The sequence continues at coordinate 196,127 of PLNT01000038.1, forward strand.
AAGAAGTTGAAACTACGGCTCTGAATAAAGTAACCCTTCATGTAAAAGAGGGAGAATACGTGGCAGTTATGGGTCCATCAGGATGCGGAAAATCCACCCTGCTTAATATCCTTGGTCTGCTTGATAATCCAAGCGCAGGAAGTTACATCTTCAACGGAACTGAAGTAGCTAACCTGAAAGAACGCGACAGGACAATTTTCCGTAAAGGAAATATCGGATTTGTTTTCCAGAGCTTTAACCTGATAGACGAACTGAATGTTTACGAAAACGTTGAGTTACCGTTGATCTATCTGAAAATGAAAGCCAGCGATCGCAAGAAAAGTGTTGAAGATGTTCTTGAAAGAATGAAAATCGGACACCGTGCAAAACACTTTCCTCAGCAATTATCCGGAGGACAACAGCAGAGAGTTGCTATTGCCCGCGCAGTTGTTGCAAATCCGAAACTGATCCTCGCCGATGAGCCTACTGGAAATCTTGACTCAAAAAATGGTATCGAGGTTATTAACCTTCTTACAGAACTGAACAAGGAAGGTACAACTATCATAATGGTAACCCACTCCGACAGGGATGCTGGTTATGCTCACAGGGTAATAAATCTGTTTGACGGCCAGGTTGTGACAGAAAAATAATAACTCATATATATATATTTATTGAAAGAGGTTTCCTTAGGGAGACCTCTTTATTTGTTTCGGATTAAATAAATGATCAGAATATCATCGTAACTGTTGTTCCCTCGCCCGGGGTGGAATCACAACTTATATTTCCATTGTGAATACGTATTATCTGGCGTGAAAGGCTTAATCCTATTCCCGAACCTGATTCTTTTGTTGTAAAAAACGGCACAAATATTTTCTCAAGAGTATCTGCATCCATACCAGGGCCATTATCTTTGATTGTTAGTACAACCCTGCCATCAGGGTTCCTAAGAGCAATCATTGAGATAAAGTCACCTTCTTTATATTGTCCAAATGCTTCGATGGAATTTTTAGCAATATTAATAAATACCTGCGCGAGAAGTTTGTCGTCAGCAACCAAAGTTATATCATCAGGTGTTACGCTTGAAGTGATCAGAGGCCTTGCTTTATTATTGTTGTTATCATTATCAAAACCACTGTTTATCAGAATCATTATTCTCTCGAAAAATTCTTTAATTTTAACCAATGTAAACTCTGGTTTTGGCAGCTGTGCCAGGCTTCTGTATGACTCAACAAAATGTATTAATCCTTTTCCATGTTCTTCTATGATATTGAGCCCCTTGATAGTGTCTGAAATTATCCTGGGTGTGATGAATTCAGGGCTTTTCTGATCTTTTCCCGATTTATAGAAACCTGAAATTGTAGAACTTAAAGACGTAATCGGAGCTACTGAATTCATGATCTCATGGTTAAGAATCCTGATCAGTTTTTGCCATGAATCCATTTCATGTGTATCGAGTTCACTTTTGATATCCTGTAAATTAACTATTTTTATCTCTCTCTTTTGTATAATTATTGTCTGGGAATGGACTGCCAGGCTCAGGAGGTTGTGGTTAACCTTTACATTTATACGTTTCTGTTCTCCCGACTCAATTTTTTCAAGTAATTCCACCAGCTTGGGATCAATATTTCTTAATTTATTTATATGTGATATCTGATCCAGGTTAAACATCCTTTTAATTTCAGGGTTTGTAAATTCAACTACCCCGTTTTTGTCGAAAGATATAATCCCTGTCCTGATCTTATCCATAATATTCTTATAAAACTTCTCCTGGAGTTCTATATTTAACTTCGCATCTTTTAACTTGTTATTCAATTCGTTCAGACTCCTGTTAAGCAATTGCTCATTTGCAAATCCTTTCCCTTCAGGGAATATCAATGAGGTATCTTCATTCCTTACTGCACTGAAGAAAAACGCTAGTTTCTTATTGGTTCTGTTAAGCCATACTCCAAATGATATTGAAATCAAAGCGAGGCAGAAAAGAGGTAGAATTGACCATGTGAGATCCTTTCCAAAACTGAATGCAAAAGCGACTGCAGTAAGGATTACTCCTGTCAGATATACGACCATAACAAGATAGAATCTTCTATAGATCATACTTCTTCAATTTATTATAAAGCGTCTGCCGGGTAATTCCAAGTTTGGAAGCGACTATACTAAGATTATTATCGTGCTTCTTTATCGATTCAGCAATAAGTTTCTTTTCCATTTCTTCGAGAGTGGAGGTGTCATTTTCGACAGCTCCTTTTGAAATCGTATTGAATGAAAAATCAGAAGGTCCAAGTACAGAAGAATCAGATAATATAACTGATTTTTCAATGGAATGCTGAAGCTCGCGAATGTTGCCGGGCCAATGATAATTTGACAGTTTTTCAAGAGCCTGGGTACTGATTTTTTTCCCGGGTTTATTATATTTTTCACAATAAACTCTCAGAAAGTGAAATGCCAGGACCGGAATATCATCAACCCGGTCTCTGAGGGGAGGTACTTCAATCTGTATGGTATTTATACGGTACAGAAGATCCTCTCTGAATGACCCCTCACCTACCATCGATGGCAAAATACAGTTTGTAGCGCAAATCAGTCTTATATCAGTTTGAATCTGCTTGTTTGAACCAACACGTACTATATACCTGTTCTGCAATGCGCTGAGTAGTTTTGCCTGCGATTGTAAACTCAGGTTTCCGATCTCATCGAGAAACAAGGTTCCTTTATGTGCAATTTCGAACTTACCTGCACGATCATCCTTGGCATCTGTGAACGCTCCTTTTACATGTCCGAACATTTCGCTTTCAAAGAGAGAATCTGTAATTGAACCCATGTCCACACTTACCATAAGTTCGTTGCTCCTCTTTGAAAGATTATGTATTTCCCTCGCAACCAGCTCCTTGCCTGTGCCGTTCTCTCCGGTTATCAGAACATTTGCATCGGTAGCTGCGACTTTTCTCACAATGTTCATCACATTGATCATTGTAGGAGATGCGCCCAAAACAATTTTATCTTCAGTTCTTTTTATTTCTTTTTTCAGAAACTGGTAATCATTCTTCAGGGTAACTGCTTCTTTCCTCGATGTTCTTAATTTCCATGCAGCATTTATTGTAGCCAGAAGTTTATCGTTATCCCATGGTTTAAGTATAAAGTCGAATGCTCCTTCCCGTAAAGCCTTTACGGCAAGTTCTACGTCTCCATAGGCGGTGATCATCACCACACTGAGATTACTGTCGTGTTTCAGAATTTCTTTCAGCCAGAACAGACCCTCATTGCCGGAGTTAACTCCTGCCTGGAAATTCATGTCAAGCAACACAATATCAATTCCATTCTGTTCCAGTATTTCATGAATTCTCTTAGGACTGGATATTGATATAACTTTTTCCACCTCATATTGTAACATCATTTCAAGCGCGCTGATTACGCTTTTGTTGTCATCAACAATAAGAAGAGTTCCTTTGATCATACTTAAATATTTTTTAACAAAATACTGAAATTAAAAAACATATGTCAAATATATGTCAAAAAATTAGACAGTATTGGGAGGTAATAAAAATATGTGAAAAATGACAACTCTCTGCATGAACAGCTTATTAGGTTAAAATGTTCTCAGATTAAAACGTTCTTTGAAGAGTACAGACCGGACAAATGGGGATCCTGCTCCGCTCAGGATGACAGTTCATTGGGTTCACAAGAGGTAGAAATGTTGGCGATTTTGCTGAGCAAAATCGCCAACCTTTCTACCTACTCCCCTCATTCTCAATAAATGACCTGTCATCCCGAACGAAGTGAGGGATCTCCTTATCATTAAATAAGTAAGCCAGTGTCATTGATCTTTGAGATAGTTTTTGGTTTTTGCAGGGCTGTTTCCTTTGTGTATCTTGCTTACTAACTATTCGGCCCGCAGCGTATCCACCGGGTTTGTCGAAGCAGCCTTGTAGGATTGGTAGCCGATTGTTGCCAGTGCAACCAGACAACTTAACAAAATGGTAATGGCAAAAATCCACCATGATATTACGGTCCTGTAGGCAAAGTTTTCAAGCCATTTATGCATTAAATAATATGATACCGGGCAGGCAATTACAGATGCAATCAAGATCAGTTTTGTGAAATCAGCTGTTAATAACCATACTATCTGTCCGCTACGTGAACCATTTACTTTTCTGAGGCCGATTTCCTTTTTACGCTGCTCTGATGCGTAAAGTGCCAGACCAAACAATCCAAGACAACTTACGAATAGAGCCAATCCTGTAAATATTCCCAGTATTTTTCCAAGCCGGTCTTCACCGCCATATTGCCGTTGAAGTCTATCTGTAACAAAATCATATTCAAAGGGTTGCCCCGGAGCATTTTCAATCCATTTTGATTTCATGAAAGCGACCATACCCGGTATACTTGTTTCGGGTCTTATACGGCATGTTATCAGTTCATTGCTTTTTTTAACATACATTACCAGGGCTTTAATAGGACTATGAAGGGAATTGAAATTAAAATCTTCAACAACGCCTATAATAGTGTTCTCGTCAAGAACCGGGTGGTTGATATCGAAGTTAGAGGTGAGTATCGCGCCTATTTTCCTGCCTATCGGATCTTTCCATCCCAAAAGCTTTACAGCTGCCTGGTTAATAATAACAGCAGATGAATCTGTAGAAAATTCTTTAGAGAAACCTCTGCCCCTTACAATCTTTAGATCAAATGTTTTTATATAATCATAATCAACAAAAAAGTGAGTAACCTGAACCGGGTCATTTGACATTATTGCATCACGCCATATTGATCCATTATTCCTGTTGGAAGGCGTTGGCAAATATCCACTTTGCGTACATGAAATAACCTGCGGATTTGCCAAAACCTGATTCCTGAAAATTTCACTATTTTTATCAAGAAGATTTGCATTATTAATAATCAATAAATGCTCTTTATTGTATCCGAGATTTTTGTTCTGGACGAATTTCATCTGCTTGTTAAGTATCAGCACTGAAGAAAGAAGAATAAGAGAAATCGTGAACTGGCTTACTACCAGGATACTTCTGAACAGGGTTTTCTTCCTGCCTGTTGCCATCTCACCCTTGAGAACAGATATTGGCCTGAAAGATGACAGATATATAGCAGGGTAACTCCCTGCAAGTATGCTTATGACCAATATAAGACCAAGTACTCCGCCAATAAAACCAATATCAAAATAGTTTATTGAAAGATTCTTCTCAGTCAGATGATTAAAAAATGGCAGTGATATTTCTGTCAGCACCATTGCTATAATATATGCCGCAAAAACAATAATAAATGACTCCAGCATGAATTGCACGGAAAGCTTTGACTTCTGAACTCCAAAAACCTTTCTGATGCCGACCTCTTTTAATCTTGAAGCCGATCTTGCGGTTGACAGGTTAGTGAAATTTATACAGGCAAGCAGAATGATAAAAATTGCTATTGAAATAAATATGTAAACAAATTTAATATCTCCACCGGCTTCAAATTCCCCGTCAATACCTGTTGTTAAATGAATATCCCTGACATTCTCAGTTCTGAATTCAATCCGGTTGCCTTTCCCGAGAAGTTTATCCCATGTTGTCCCTAATGCAATTGCAGCCTGAGGTGCAACATATCTTTCTACCAGTTGTGGCATTTTTTTCTGAAAAGCCATAGGGTCTGAATTCTCTTTAAGGAGAACATATGTCTGAAAGTTATTGCTAAGCCATATTCCCTCATTGTATTCTCCTGTGCTATAGAGAGATGCTATAAAATCAAAATGAAAATGTGAAGCAGACGGAATGTCCTTGTACACCGCAGTGACCCGGTAATCTGTTTTGTTGTCAAACTTTAAAATTTTGTTGATTGGATCTTCCTTGCCAAAATATTTTTTTGCCATGCTCTCGCTCAGGGCAATAGTAAACGGAGCTTTCAAAGCAGTCTCAGCATTCCCTCTGATTACCGGAATACTAAATACACCAAACACCGATGAATCAGCATAAATGATTCTGTATTCCGCATAACTTACATTGTTATACTTAAGAATTGCCTTTCCATAATTTCTGAACCTCACTGCTTTCTCAACTTCAGGATAGTCCTTTATTAATGTCCCGGCAAGAGGTGCAGGACAAAAATTTGAAGTACCATCAGATCCGTTCATTTTGAGATACATGTTCATCCTGTATATCCTTTCAGCAGCCAGGTTATATTTGTCATATGAAAACTCTGCGTTGACCCAGAGCATTATAATGATAAAACATGCCATGCCAATTGCAAGACCCAGGATATTCAGAATTGTAAATGCCTTGTGGCGAAGCGAGTTTCTGAAAAAAAGTTTTATAAATGAGAGCATAATGTTTCTTATTAATTATGTGATAAATAAATGAATCAATACATTCCAACCAAGACCTGTGCCAGTTTATTCATCACATTAATTATCTGCATCTTACAATTATTTATCCTATTATTTTTCATATAAAGTGTTTATTTATTATCCACATTATGTATTATTTGTATCCACTTTATTATATTTTTAACAATTTAATGACTAATTAAGAAATATGACAAAGATAAAAGGCAAAATACTTATTGCAGATGATAATGAAGGCATCCTGAAGTCACTTTCATTTATTCTCAGGCAGGAATTTGAAGAAGTTACAACAATAAAAAATCCTGCAAAATTTATCACTCTTTTACATTCGGGATCTTTCGACATTATTCTCCTCGACATGAATTTCTCCGCCGGAGTCAATACAGGAAATGAGGGTCTGTTCTGGTTGAAGGAAATTATGAAGGAAGACCATGATGCAGTTATTATTCTTATAACAGCCTATGGCGATATTGAACTTGCAGTAAAGGCGATGAAAGAGGGAGCTACTGATTTCATCCAGAAACCGTTTGATCCCGTGAAACTAGTCTCAACCATAAGAGCAGCTTATCAGCTGCGAATGTCAAAAGTTCAGGTTTCAAAGCTCATGCACAAACAAAAACATCTCTCTGAAGATCTGGATAAGAAGTTCAATTCGCTAATAGGCGAGTCTCCCATTATGAAGGACATATTATCTGTTGTAAAAAAGGTTGCTCCAACTGATGCGAATATTCTTATTCTTGGAGAAAACGGAACGGGCAAAGAATTAATTGCCCGCGAGATACACCGTCAATCAAAACGGTCTGAAGATGTGTTCATAAGTGTCGACCTTGGATCTCTTTCTGAATCGCTGTTTGAGAGTGAATTATTCGGTCATGTGAAAGGAGCTTTTACCGGAGCTGCAGAAGACAGAAAGGGACGATTTGAGACAGCTACCGGAGGAACATTGTTTCTTGATGAGATAGGTAATCTTTCTATGTCAATGCAATCAAAGCTTCTCACTGTTTTACAGAACCGGTACATTATCCCCGTAGGGTCAAACAAAGCTGTACCGATAGATGTCAGACTAATAACAGCAACCAATAAGCATCTGCCCGATCTAATAAGAGACAACCTATTCAGGGAAGATCTTATGTTCAGGATAAACACCGTACAAATTGAAATTCCGCCATTACGTAACCGTGGTGAAGATATTCTTTTGCTTGCAGAGCATTTTCTTAAAATATATGGAAAAAAATATGAAAAATCGCTTAAGATCAGCGGTACTGCTATCGATAAACTGCTTCAATATGAATGGCCCGGAAATGTAAGAGAGCTTCAGCATATGCTTGAGAATTCTGTTATTATGGTTGATGAAGGAATTATCAAGCCGGAGAATCTGCGCTTTACAACAAGCATATCATCAGGGAAACAATTTTTCGACAATTCACTCAATCTGAACGACGTTGAAAGACTTACAATCAAAGAGGCTCTTTTCAAACATAAGGGTAACATAAACCAGACAGCAAAGGAACTCGGGATTACACGAAAGACTCTCTATTCAAAAATCGAAAAGTATGAACTCTAACAGATATTATACAAGCATAATTGTGCGGGTAATCTTTATAACCCTGACCGCTCTTCTGCTTGCATTCGTTTCATTCAAAACCAATTATCTCTATTCAATATTTGTTTTAATCATCATTGAAATCTTACAGACATGGGGCCTGATAAGACATATTATGAGACGAAGAAATGATCTTAAAAGAATGCTTGAATATATTAAAGAGAATAACCCGTCGCTCTATTTTTCAAAGTCGAGAGACTATCCTTTCAATGAGCTTGGAGATTTTCTGAATGAGATAGGTGGTATTGTAAGGCAGGTCAGGATCGAAAAAGAAAGTCAGTTACAGTATATGAATTACATTGTTAAGCATGTTGGAATAGGATTGCTTTCGTTCGATCAGGACGGAAATGTTGAAATAATAAATCAGGCTGCAAAGGACCTTTTGGGTTTGCGGGAATTAAATTCTATTAGTTCTCTTGAAGGAGTTCTTCACGGGCTACCTGAGACATTAAAGAAATTAATTGCTGAAGAACAGAAAGTAATAGCTTTAAAATCAGGGAACCGGTTACAGCAGCTTGCAATAAGGGTATCGTCATTTAAAATAGGTCAAAAAGAAATCCGGCTTGTCTCATTTCAGGATATAAAAAATGAGTTGGATGAAAAAGAGATGGATTCATGGCAGAAACTTATCAGGGTACTGACCCATGAAATAATTAACTCAGTTACTCCTGTCACTTCTCTGACGACAACAATTTCGGGATTCTTCAGAAAGGGTAAGAAGATTTTGCCTGCTAAGGATATTTCAGATGAAACCATCAGTGAAGCCCTTACCGGACTCAGTTACATAGAAGAAAGAGGGAAAAGCCTTATAGATTTTGTTAGTAAGTTCAGAAGTCTCACTAAGTTGCCTTCGCCTAAATTTGAAGAAATAAGTCTGAATAAATTATTTGATGGTATAATACTTTTAAAAAAAGATGAGCTCGCCTCCAGCGGGATAAAGCTTGTATGTTTTTCGCCGGAAGAAAAGTTAAATCTTTTTTGCGATCGGAGTCTTATCGAACATGTTATGTTAAACCTTATTAATAACGCATCTGATGCCATTCTTAGTAAAAATAATGATGGAGAACGAATTATAGAAATAAGAGGAACAGTAGGGGAAAACGGGCATCCCAGGGTAGAGGTAAGAGATAATGGAATAGGAATTTCTAATACTATAATGGAAAATGTTTTCATCCCGTTCTTCACAACAAAAGAGAATGGATCGGGTATTGGCTTAAGCTTGTCACGACAGATCATGAAACTTCATGGCGGAACTATTACGGTATTCTCAAAACCCGGTTTTGAAACAGTTTTTTCATTAATATTTTAAAAAACTGTCAAGAAGGATGCAACATTTGAGAAAGCAATTCGTCTTTAGTTCAAATAAGAGATACAAAAGAGAATATTAATCGCTTAAGAAAAGCACAAAAAGATAAGGCCATGACAGTTAAATTATATGCAAACGAAGTTGTTCTTAAAGCGGGTGATACAAACCAGGTAGTTGAGAATAACACTGTAGAAGGAAAACTGATAGTCACAAACCAGAGGTTATATTTTAAAACTCTTGACGAAAATACCGACAGGTTTAATCTTGAAATTCTTTTTGAAAATATCCTTGAAGTTATTTATTTCAGTAAGGGCCTTTTCGCACCAAAAGGGTTAAATGTTGTAACACGTGACGGAAAAAGCCATAGTTTTCCATTGAAACAGCGTGATGAATTTGGACAATTGATTAACAAAATGTACTAGAGCATTCTCAATCAACATACACTCTGATTATAAAACAAGAAAAAGGAACCCGCAAATTGCGGGTTTCTTTTTTATTCGACCCCCTAAATCGGGTTACTCATACCTCAACGAATCCACAGGATTCCTTAGTGCAGATTTTCCAATTTTAAATATTATTGTCATGGTTGTTGCAACAAACATAATTGAAGCTGACAGAATCAATATCCCTGGTTTGATCTCAACAAAATATTGCCAGATGCTGCCCATCATCATATTCGACATATAATATCCACCCGCGCATCCTATGATCGAAGCAATAACCAAAACAATCAGAAATTTCTTACTGATCATATACATAATTAAAAGGATGGATGCTCCCTGTATTTTTCTAATCCCCATTTCTTTTGTACGTCTCAAAATATCAAGGGCGACAAGATTATACATTCCGATTAGAGACAATATGGCTGCTGTAATCGCCAGAAAGATATTAACCTTCATAATACTGCTGTTTATATCTTTCCCTTCACGCATAGTATCCTCCTGAAGTATGCCACCGAATATGTTGTTAATACCCATGCCTTTCCATTTAAGATTGAGATCATCTAACACACCTGGAAGATCATTTTCTGAAGCTCTGACGGCTATCAAACCATATTGATCAGATGATGATAATTTCATTATCACTGGTTCTACTTTTTGCCAGATACCTCTCAGATAAAAATCCTTTACCACGCCTATGACTGTGAATTTCGTTGTGTCATAAAGTGTAACTGTATGACCAATAGCATTTCCCCAGCCAAAATTATCGACCAATTTCTGATTTACAATGATAGATCCGTTGGACCGGTCAGCCGACACGCGAGGCTGATCAAATAAGCGACCGTCAGTCAGATGCAATCCCATTGTCTGAGAGTAAAGAGGACCAATATCCATCATATCAACTTCCAATTGTTTCACCTCATCCTTGATGGGTCGTCTGTAACCTCCGAAACCTATATGAAACTGTGTTCCTTCTGCTGCAATAACCTTTGGATTCGTAAGTACCTCATTGCGGTAAGCGGTATAATATTCTGTTGGCAGAGGTACAACTATAATATTTTTTCTGTCATAGCCAAGATCCAGTGTCTCCTGGTAACGCGCATTCTTTTCAAAAACAATTCCCATAACAAGGGCCATTATGGAGATCGTGAACTGTAACATGAGAAGTACTGAAGATAGTTTTCCAGATTCTTTAAACGGAGCACCTCCCTTCATTATATTTACCGGACTGAATGAACTCACATAAAGAGCCGGGTAGACTCCTGCTATAAAACCAGTAAGCAAAAGAAGCAAAACAAGAAATAGCCAGAATACAGCGTATTTTGTAAATGTCAGTTCTATCGACATATAAGACCACAGACTGCTGTAAGCAGGCACAAGGAACTCAGCGAGTACTATTGCAACAAACAAAGCCAACGAGCAAATTACTATGGTCTCCAGCATGAACTGGGAAACCAACTGTTTTCTCTGACCTCCAAAAGTCTTCCTTAATCCTATTTCCTTCAAACGTTTACTAAATGTTGAAATAGAAGTATTTGCAAAATTGAAACACGCTATCAACAGAATGAATAAGGCCATAACAGGCGGAGATATTACAGCCGCCGGATGTAGTGCCGGAAACAGACTTGATGACCATGTAGTTCGCGAATTTTTCCCTACTTCCTTTAAAGGAACGAGTGTATACCTGTTAATTTTAAAATCCTCCCTTGCTTCATTCTGGACCGATGTATAGTTTTTTAATGACTGTGTAATTGACTGAAGGGAAGATTTGTCAGGAACCTGAATGAATAACGCAGCGCAATTAAATTTCCAGTCAGCATCCCTGACATCAAACATTAACAGAAAATTATCGAAGTGGGTCAGAATGTCTATCCTGAAACTCGAGTTATCCGGGCAATCGGTAAACACCCCGCCAACTGTATATGTGAACTCTTTATTTTTATCATTAAATACTGAGATGCTCTTCCCGACAGGGTAATCATTTCCAAAAAGTGTTGTTGCCATTTTTCTGCTGAGCAAAACATTACCATGATTTTCAATAGATTTCTGGTCCCCAAGCAAAATGTGAAATGTGAAAATATCCAGGAAATCCGGATCAACATATGATATCTGAGTCGGGAAAATATCAACGCCCCTTTTTACAGGGGAACCTGATCTTGCCAGTCTTGCCAACTTTTCAATGCCAGGGATCTCCTTTTTTGCCATAAGCCCAAGAGTGGCAGGTACAATTCCATATTCCTGCTCTCTTCCCTGCATGTCTCTGAAACTATTTACACGGTAGATCTTATAGAAATTTACATTTTGCCTGTCAAATTCATAATTGAACATATGATTGAAAAATGCAACAATACAAACTGATAATGCAATTCCCAATCCCAGGATGTTTATCAGTGTGAAAACTTTGTTTTTCAGTAAATTTCTGAAAGTAACAAGCAGGTAATTTTTTAGCATGTATTTTTAATCTTCTTCTTATTTTTTATTCATATTTAAGTGACTGGGCGACATTTACACTAGCTGCTCTGAGAATGCGATAACTTACAGTAATTACGGCAATTCCCAGGGCGATTACCATTCCGGCAATAAAACTAAATGCACTTAAAGGCATTCTATAATAAAAGCTCTGCAGCCATTTCTCAGCAACAAAATATATTATTGGCCAGGCAATAAGAGCTGAAACTAATGTAAGAATTATTATCTCTTTTGAAATAACAGTATAAATTCCGGTAACAGTTGATCCCATTGCTTTTCTCACTCCTATTTCTTTTGTCCTTTGCTCGACTGTAAAGGAGGTAAGTCCAAAAAGGCCAAGTGATGCAATAAATATAGCAAGAATAGAAAATATTACAGCCATCCTGGCATTCTGTTTTTCGGAAATGTACATTTGTTCAAAATCCTTATCGACAAAGTAATAGTTTAAAGGTTTTCCTGTGAACTCTTTCCATTTGCTTTCAATTGTCTTGATTGTTCCCGAAATATTCTGACCAGACAACTTTACTGATAAATATCCTCCATAGTAAGCGTCAGTCCTGAGACAAAACAAATATGGATCTATCTGACTATGTAATGATTTAAAATTGAAGTTTTTCACCACTCCTATTACCTGTAAATAATCGCTACCTGTTGGATCTCCGGGCTTTGTTATTCTGGTAGCTTCAAGATTGGTAATTCCCATTTTCTTAACAGCGGTCTCATTTAACAGACATGCCTGGACATCTGAGCCGAATGTCTTTGAAAAGTTCCTGCCTGCTACCAGTTTTATTCCGTAGGTTTCAAGGTAATCATAGTCAATATAGTTTGTTTCCAGATCAAACGATTCATTCTTTGTGCCTTCCATTCTACACCCGGCATTTCTGTTGTTACGGCCTGGAACAGCTGAGGAGCTTACAATATTAAGAACTCCAGGAATTCCTTTGACAGTTTCTTTAAATGATATTAATTTTGTTGTCAGATCATCAGGTCTGTCAATTACTAAAATCTGATCCTTATTAAAACCAAGATCTTTATTCTGCATATATTTTATTTGCCGGTACATTATTATTGTACCGACAATAAGAAGAATTGAAATCGCAAATTGAAAAACTACCAGGACTTTCCTGATGACACCATTTTTCATACTCGATTTTATACCACCTTTTAGAACTTCATATGGATTAAAAGAAGACAGGTAAAGAGCCGGATAGCTTCCTGAAAGAAAACCTACAAGCATTGTGAAAAGAATCAGAACGGGAATCGTATACCAGCCAGAAAACAAATTAGCAGACAATTTTGCACTTATCAGATTGTTGAAATATGGCAGAGCAACTTTAATAATAATAAGAGCTAAGATCAATGAAATAAATGCAAGCATAAAAGATTCTGTAAGAAACTGCATTATAAGCATGCCTCTTGTTGAACCACCTACTTTTTTAATACCAACTTCCTTCGCTCTGCGGGATGCCTGTGCAGTTGAAAGGTTCATGAAATTAATTGCAGCTATAATAACGATGAATATTGCCAAAGTCCCCAGTATCTTAAGATACTTCGGATTTCCAGCTTCTTTAAATTGCTGTTGAATTGAAGGATCAAGGTGGATTTCCTTCAGGTTCTGAAGATAAAAACTGTATTTATTTCCTTTTGATATAAAATCTTTCAGGGAGATTCCGAGATATTTCTGGATTTCAGGTGCAAGATGAGTGTCCACCAGTTCCGGTAATTTATCCTGAACTGTCTTATATGTTGAATTAGGCTTCAAAAGCAGGTAAGTACTGAAACTGGCGCTAAACCAAATCTGATCATTTGATTCAGGATTGGTCATAAAAGAAGAAATAATATTAGCCTGGAAATGAGAATTTTCAGGTACATCGGCCATTACACCGCTAACTACAAACTCTATAGTATCGGTTCCGATTTTAAGAGTCTTGTCTATCGGATTTTCTTTTCCAAAGAGTTTTTTTGCAGTTGATTCCGAGAGTACAACCTGATGAGGAGCATTAAGCAGATTATCCTTATTGCCTTTTAGTACGGGTATTGAGAAAAAATTAAAGAAAGAAGAGTCTGCCTCAACAACGTGATTCTCTGTAAATATCTGGTTATTACATTTTATTTCTCTGATCCCCGGATTGTTCATTCGCAGGAAACCGTCAACTTCAGGAAATTCTTTCAGCAAAGTAGGACCCAGGACAGATGGATTAGCATAGATATTCATTTCGCCACTTCCAACATTTGCATTAAGAATGACCCGGTAGATCATATCTTTCTTAGTGTTAAATTTATCATAACTAATCTCGTTTAATACATAAAGAGCTATGAACAAGCTGCAGGAGATTCCTATTGAAAGGCCCAGGACATTAATAATTATGTATGCACGTTGTCTTTTAAAAGATCTTAAACTATGCTTGATTAGGTTGGTGAACATAATAATGGAAGTTAATAAGGTTAATAAAGGGCAAATTTTATGTGAAAAATCTTTAATAATTAAACTATTCTGAGGCCTTTAATTAATAGACGATAAAAAAATAGTTATGCTGCAAGGGTTGAAAATCATTCAACCTTAAGTGCTTCTGCAGGATTTATGCCTGTTGCCTTATATGCCTGAAAACTAATAGTTAACAATGAAATAAGGATTGCTCCACCTGCTATTCCCAGAAAAACGAGGATGTTCAGATCAATTCTGTATGCAAACTGTTTCAGAAGATTAACAACAATAACCCATCCAAGCGGAATTGCTATTAATATTGAAAGAAGCACTGGTAACAGGAATTCTTTCGAAAGAGTGTACATAACAGTAAGTGAACCTGCTCCCATCACTTTCCTTATTCCAACCTCATTGGTTCTCCTCTCGGCTGAGTATGACGATAATCCATACAATCCAAGGCAGGCTATAATTACAGCAAGAATTGTAAAATATTTAAGCAAGGCGGAAAGTCTCAGCTGAGCTTTGAATAGTTTGTCATAATCCTGGTCAATAAATGTATAATCAAGTGGGTATTCAGGAATGATATTTTTCCATGTATTTTCAACTGCTTTTATAGATGCAGGTATTTTCCCCGGCGTCAATCTGATCAATATGACTCGAAGATATCTTGTATCCGCAAGGGCAAAAGCTATAGGTTCTATCGCCTGATCAGCGCCTTTAAAATGAAAGTTTTTTAAAACACCTACGATTGTCCCGTTAAGGCCCATAAATCTGAAATTCTTGCCTACGGGATCACCAATACCCATTAGTTTAACAACTTCTTCATTTACCAGAAAATTCCCAGTGGTATCCCTTACCATGTCCGACGCGAAATCTCTCGAAAAGTCCCTGCCGGATTTGAGCTGCATATTCATAGTTTTCAGATAATCATAATCAATGCCATTGGTTCCGATAAGTACCTGTTTTGTAGGATCTTTTCCGGGCCAACTGGCACCGCCGGAATTGCTGCCCATCATAGTCGGGTTCCACATCGATGCCGTAACTCCCTGAACCAATGTTTCTTTCTCCAGCTCCTTTTTCAGGGAATAGTATTTCGGCTTCAGATTATCAGGCATGGGTATGCAGATGAGATTTTCTTTGTTGAATCCGAGATCTTTCTCCTGAAGAAATTTCAGCTGCTTGTACATAAATATAGCGGATGTAGCAATCAGAATGGAAAGAGTAAACTGAACCACCACAAGAATCTGTCTTAGCCTGCCATTTCCTTTTATTGAAGCGGCTTCACCTTTCAATACAACCACGGGTTTAAATGAAGAAAGGTATAAGGCAGGATAAATACCTGAGATAAAGCCTGCAACAAGGCCTACAATGATAAAGTTTATAATAAATTTAAATTGAAGCAGATCACTGAGAGTGAAACTTTTACCTGAAATATTATTAAAGGTACCAAGCAAAAGTCCTATAAGAAACAGGGCCAGTATCATGGCCACTGCAACCAGGAGAAGCGATTCAAGCATAAACTGGATTATCATAGACATCTGATCAGCGCCTGCTACCTTTTTTATGCCTATCTCTTTTCCCCGGCCTGAAGCTTTTGCCGTAGAAAGATTAATGAAATTTATACAGGCAATAAGAAGAACGAAAATCGCAATCAAAGTGAATATTGACACAACTATCACCGGGCCTTTTGTCTCCTTAAAACCAAACTGTCCATGTAAATGAATATCAAATAATGGAAACACATTATATTTGGTCGTTATCTGAGGAGCGTTCTCAACAACAATATCAGTAAGTTTCTTATTGACTGATTTAATGTCTGCGCTCTTTTCTAGCTGAATAAAAGTAAAAATCTCATTATTCCCCCACGAATTATCTGCCATTCCAATCTCTTTCAGATATGAGTAAGGTATAACAGAACTAAATGTTAACATTGAGTTTTCAGGAATATCTTTAAATACCCCTGTAACAGTAAACTGAGCCTGGTTTTCCACGGTAAGTGTTTTACCTAAAGGGTTAACATTGCCGAAGTACTTTGTTGCCAGTTTTTGTGTAAGTATAATGGAATGCGGAGAGTTCAATGCTGATCGCGGGTCACCCAAATTTAATGGAAGAGTAAATACTTTAAGAAGATTTGAATCTACTGCGGCTACAGAGGATTCAAAAAAGGATTTATCCTCGTATCTGAATAAAACCCGCGGAAGCCACGGATTTATTCTGACCTGTTCCTTTATTTCCGGAATTTTTTCTTTCCATACAGGTCCGCCCGGGACTGGTGTAACAGTAACGTGATACCGAGCACCGGAGTAGAACTGATCTTCTTCAACACGGTAAATATTTTTCCCGTTAAGGTTGAATTTTTCAAAACTAAATTCATCCTGTACCCATAAAAGTATGAACAATGAAGCAGCAATACCTACTGCAAGTCCTGTAACATTTATTAAAGTAAAAACTTTGTGTCTGGCAATATTCCGGACGGCTATTAGGAAGAAGTTTTTAATCATAGAAAAAAGGTTAAGTACAAGGTAAAGACGAATTTAATCTTTACCTGCTGCACTTAACCCTTAATTCAACTATTTTTTGTCCGCCTTACTTTGCAGGTTTTAACTCTGTAATTTTATCTTTTGGAACAAGAGAAACACTCTCTTTTTTAACTGTAATATTTTTACCAAGATCGAATGAAGCAGTCTGTTTTATATCTTTTGATGATGCTCCTATTCTGACTTCATATTTCCCAGCTTCAGCAATCCATGATGAAGTGGCAGTATCAAACGATGAAAGACGACGACTGTCAATCACAAACGAAAGTGTCTGTGATTCGCCTGGTTGAAGAAGTTTGGTCTTTGCAAATCCCTTTAATTCCTCAGCAGGTTTATCAAGTTTTACCGAAGGAGCAGAAATATACAATTCAGCAACCTCTTTCCCGGCTACAGATCCGGTATTTTTTATTTCGATTGTCGCTGTAATACTACCGCTGAACTTAGAAGAACTTAGCTTGATATTATTATAAGTGAAGTTTGTATAAGATTTTCCATATCCGAATTCATAGGCAGGATTTACCTTGAATGTTTCATAATAACGGTAACCAACATAAATTCCATCTTCATAAGTTGTAACTGCAGGTACACTCACCATAAATGATGCCATTCCTCCCTGATCGGGTGTTTTGTTCTCAACCAGTTCTTTTCCGGGAAAAGTCTTTGAATTCGGAACATCTTCATAATTTACAGGGAATGTTGTTGCCAATTTGCCTGAAGGGTTTATTTTTCCACTTATTATATCGGCTACTGAATTACCTGTTTCCTGTCCGCCCTGCCATGCAAGCAAAATTGCATCGGGCATATCCCGCCAGCTTGCTATTTCCACAATACCACCGATATTCAGAATTACAACCACTTTCTTTCCTTTTGCTTTGAAAGCATCACTAACATTCTTAATAAGTTGCTGTTCGGAATCATTTAGCTGGAAATCGCCTTTTGTATTAGTACGGTCTCTCCCTTCTCCGGCGTTTCTGCCGATCGTTATAATTGCGGCATCTGAAACATTTGCCATGCCAACAATAATATCTTTGTTCAGATTCAGTTCATCAATAGGCCTGCTTCCCATTATTGCCATTAAACCTTTAAGCGGAGGGCGGCCCGATTTCGTAAGATTCAGATAACTATTATAGAGTCCGGCCAGATCAGCATTGACAGTATAACCTGCATTCTGCAAACCTTCTGTCAGGGGAACTTTGTATGCAACATTTACAAATCCACTGCCCGTTCCTCCTGGTATGATGTCGTATGAAGTATTGCCAAAAGCTGATATATTTTTAACATTATTCCCGAAAGGAAGAGCTCCTTCATTTTTTAGTAAAACCATTCCTTCGGCAGCAGCCATACGGGCAACTTCTGCATGAGCCTTAAGATCAGGCTTGTTAGAATACTTATAACCTTTGAAACGAGGACTCAACAACATTATATTCAGGATCTTTTCTACGTTTCTGTCTAAAACAGCTACTTCGAGTTTACCGTCTTTTACTGCCTGGACTATTTTTTTAATCTGGTCAGGATTGCCGGGCATTAACAGATCATTTCCTGCTTTCATTTGTGCTATAGGATCTTTTCCTCCAAACCAGTCAGTCATAACATACCCTTTGAAGCCCCAGTCATTCCTTAAAATATTTGTCAAAAGATCAGGACTTTCAGAAGCATATGTGCCATTTATCAGGTTATATGATGACATCACCGTCCATGGTGAGCCTTCCTGTACTGCAATCCTGAAGCCTTCAAGATATATCTCACGTAAAGCACGTTCACTTACAATGGTATTAACTGAATTCCGGTTTGTTTCAGCGTTATTTGCCGCAAAATGTTTGATTGATACGCCAACACCCTGCGATTCTACTCCTTTTACCATAGAAGCAGCAATCTGCCCGGTAACATAAGGATCTTCAGAATAATATTCGAAATTTCTGCCGCACAATGGATTGCGTTGAATATTCATCCCCGGACCAAGAAGAATATCAGTGCCATACTCGAGAACTTCATTCCCCATAGCCTGACCTACTTTATTTACCAGATCAACGTCCCAGGTAGAAGCAAGTAGTGTCCCAACCGGGAAAGCCGTACAGTAATAAGTATTATTATCATTTTCACGTGTCGGATTAATCCTGACGCCTGCTGGACCATCAGTCTCAACCATTGGAGTTATACCAAGGCGTGGAATTGCAAAAGAAGTACCGGCAGCACCTTCCACAAGACTCTGGGTTCTGCCAACAACAGGTCCGGAAGGAGCATTTGCCGGCGCATCAGCAGGAGGTTTTGCAGTAGTTCCTGAAGGAGGAGGTCCTCCGGGCATTCTCATACCAGTTCCAACAACAAGGGCAGCTTTTTCTTCAAGAGTCATTGCCGCAATAACTTTTTTAACTGGATCTTTCCCAAGTTTGGGAATGTTCCCTGTTTGTGAGTTTCCTGATATTAAGAGTGAACCCAGGAGGACTGAACTAATAAGAAATCTTTTCATGAGTTTTAAATTACTTTTATATAATGTAACAATTTTCAACTAAATAATATAACAATTCTCAACACTAATTTTCTGATTCAAAGGTATGAATTTTAACTAATTCGGTTAAATATACAACCTGAACAATAGTTAATAAAACTTAAATATAAGTACCGGTCGATTTTACCGATAGAAATCGGTATTTAAGATACTATTCCGGGAACCTCATAGTAGGAACGTTACAACCATATGTGTCATTTCCCCGGATTTCTCAGGTAATAAACAGTGCTAATGTTCCAGCCTTTTGCTATCAGGTTCCCGTTATGATCAATAAAAAGATTACCAAGACTGGAATTATAATAGAATGCCTCATAATGAATCAGATCTGCAGATTTCAATATTCCGGACCCGGGAATAAGAATGTAATAGTAACTGTTAAGCAATAATCATGCTGATACCATGACCAGATTAAAATATTTTGGAAACGCTTTGTTATTCTTTACCAAATATACTTCTTATTAGCACAATAATCGGCTAGTGTTATTTCAATTCCAATTTACTTTTTTTAAATATATAATTTTAACCTGAAGTAAACGTTAGTAAATTAGAGCCTGAACTTATTTTTACCTTATCAATTGAAAATTATGAAAAAGTTACAAATCAGATGTGCTATGATCCTGACTGTACTGGCAATCACAATTTTTAAAACTGCAGGACAAGCGTTGCCCGATGTTTTTCTTAAAAACTCCCTCAATGAGCAGTTAAAATATCTGGATGAGCATACCAAAATATACGATAATTTCCGTGCAATCAGAGAAGATATGTTTCAAAAGATAAAAGGAAATGTTTCAGACACTCTTTCTTATGTTGAAAATAAAATTGCAGGATTAAACAAGACAGAGAATTCGCTGAATCAAACAATTGATTCGCTGAAGAGAAACCTTGAATTGACCAAAACAAATCTCGATGAAATAACGAGAACAAAAGACAGCATAAGCGTAATCGGAATGAAGGTTAACAAGTCTGCTTACAATAATATCATGTGGCTTATCGTAGGTGGGTTGATCGCAGTTCTGTTAATCGGATTTCTGGTGTTCAAGCGGAATTTATCTGCCATGTTCGGTACAAAGAAAGAATATGAGGAGCTTAAAAATGAATTTGAAGCCTATCGCAAAACTTCGCGCGAAGCACGTGAAAAGATAACAATGGATCACTTTAACGAAATAAAGAGACTTAAAGGCGGTGGGTGATGCTCAGTATATTTTCCATGGACGTGTTCCATAAATTGCCACTACGATCTTTTTCATAGTTTAAAAATTAATAATTTATTGTTATTTCTTTCCCTGAATATTGAACTACTTTAGCCTGCAAAGAAGGTTCGAGTCCAATACCATTTTCACTGTTAACCCATATGATCCTGAATGTCCTGTTTTTTAATATACCGGGAAAATCGCCCTTTCTGTTCCCGATAGTAAAAGATTTTCCGGCCTCATTCCAGTTCATGGCAATTGTGGAGTATTTACCGGTTTCATAATTATAGGAATCATTTTCATCCTCATAAAGAAGGAACTCTGCATCAGCTCCGGTATAAACCCGTATTTCAAGCGGGTCGGCAT
This sequence comes from Bacteroidales bacterium, assembly GCA_003141895.1. Lineage (GTDB taxonomy): Bacteria > Bacteroidota > Bacteroidia > Bacteroidales > VadinHA17 > LD21. Next base: position 217,273 of record PLNT01000038.1, read on the forward strand.
TTTTTTCAGTGGCATATTGAAGATAAGGTCCCATCGGAACAATCGAACCTGCTCTGATATATAGAGGAATAGTTTCAATTGGTGCGGCAGCATCAATTGTCTGACCACCAGATAACAACTTGCCAGTCCAGAAATCATACCATTTTGTCGATGAGGGAAGGTAGACCTTGCGTGTTTTAATCCCTGACACATTGTCTTTTACACTATTCATCTGTTCTGTTACAGGGTTTACAAGGAAAGCGGGTCCGAACATATACTGATCAGGTATTGAATTTATCGCAGGGTCATTTCTGAAATCGAAAGCGAGTGAACGCATAATGGTATAACCTTCACTGGTAACTTTCCAGCCAAGTGAGTAGATGTAAGGTAATAGTCTGTAACGCAGATTATCATATTTTAAAAGGATTTCTTTTGTTTTTGCATCCCAGTTATCAGAGAAAAGTGCTCTTTCTCCCTTACCATGGATCCTGAATATCGGGCTGAAGGTTCCAAACTGAAACCAGCGTGTAAACAGCTCCCGGTTATCGGGTGTAGACCAGTCGGGTGGCATCCAGTGGAAATGATATCCTCCGATATCTGAGGTCCAGTAAGGGATGCCTGAAACACAGGAATTAATTCCCTGAGGTACCTGGCTTTTATATGCCCGCCAGGTACAGGAAATATCCGACGACCATAGAGTTGCAGCATTTCGCTGCTGACCTGCAAATGCCTGGCGTATCAGAAAAAATGCCCTCTTTCCGGATATATCTTTTCTCCAGTTTTCATACAGACCGATTGAATGCATTAAAGAATAAGTGTTAAAATAGTCGATTCCCTTACCGGTGGCAAAAACAGCTTTTCTCCTTTCATCAAGAAGGGTGCCATTATCCGGTTCGCACTGGTCGACCCACCACGCATCCCAGCCCTGTGGAGATATAAGACTGTCCCTGGCCTGTTCCCAGTACATCTTACGGGCATTTTCACTGTGAGCATCATAGTAGTTGTCGAAGGTGTGGGTCATTACATTGTCCCACAAAATTGTCGTAAGGTTGCCAGCCTTAGCCATAGCATTATAATTGGCTGTACCTTTTGCCATAACCGGCCAGATGGAGATCATAGCGTGAATATTAGCCTTATGCAGTTCTTCAACCATTGCTTTCGGATCGGGATATCTCTCAGGCCAGAACTTATGAGATCCAATAACATCGGGTTCCCAGTAAAACCAGTCCTGTACAATACAATCTACAGGAATATTATTATTGCGATAATTATCTTTTACTGATAATACTTCAGCCTGACTTTTGTATCTGTCCTGCGACTGGAACAAACCGAAGGCCCACTTTGGAAACATAGGTGCTTCTCCTGTAGCTTTGCGGTATGACGCTATAATATTGTCAAAGGAAGGTCCATAAATAAAGAAGTAGTCAATCATCTCACCATTTTCCGACATATACTTGAATTTTGTATTCCCTGCCTGAGCACCATAAAAATATGACGGCGAGTAGTTGTCCCAGAGAAGTCCATATCCTCTGTTGGATAACAACACAGGGATAGCACCGGTCATATATTTTATAACCAGATCCTGATTGCGGCCTTTATAATTAATTGAAAGGGTATCCTCAGGATGGCATCCTAAACCATAAAGGGCTTCATTGGCCGGGGAAAGAAATTGTGTTATGCAATTATTAACCTGTATTCCTGCAATTACTGCAGGAGTCATCATCTTCCCAATTTCCCCGTCTTCTGCAAGAACTGTTAAACCTTGCAGATCAGTAAAACAGATCGCATTTGTGTTTTTATTTATCCTGACTTTCAAATTCCCCGTAGTAATAACTATCTCTTCCTGGCCATCAGAAACAGTGAATTTTGTTCCATCTTTCCAATTGTTTGTAATTACAAGCGATTTCTTCATCGGGAAAATCTGCAGTACTGTATACTTCACTTCAATAATGTTCCCTGAGCATACTTTAACTTTCATCAAACCTTTATCCAGATGACAGGTTATCCCATCATTGTCCTTTGTAAATGATACTACTTTTGCCTGAGCAGCAAATGACAGAACCGTGAATGTCAATACACTCAGGACTTGTTTAATTCTTAATTCGTTAAGTTTCATTATTAAGTTATTGTTTCAGATAATACGATTTGTCCCAACTAAATTTAATAACTTCCTAATTCAGCTTCCATCTTTCAGTAAAAGGGTTCTTATCCATAGAAAAAACCGGAATTTACTTACTCGTGTACTTTCACGTTTAAATATATACAAAAAAGAAAGAACACAATATAAATATTATGTTCTTTCCGTATCATTTTAACAAAGATAATCTTTGCCCCGATTTATTTAGGCATTACAACATATGGGGCAGAGTTAAGAAAGTCGATACTTTTCTGGCAGCTTGTAAACTGATCGAAATTATACTCCTCAACTTCAACCACACCGTATTGCATTCCTGATTTGGCAGCACCTGCCCAGATTTTGTCGAAATGCATAAAATCATCAGCTCCAATCTCTTTTTTATCTTTTATGTGCCAGAGTTCAAAACGACCTGGATATTTATTAAAATATTCCACTGGCTTTGCTCCACCCATTACTGCCCAGTAAAGATCCATCTCGAACATCACCTTTGAGGGATCAGTATTTGCCAGCATAAAATCGTACATTGTTTTACCATCAAGCTTTGTAGAGAATTCTTTGTCGTGGTTATGGTAACCAAAACGGAGACCCTTTGCCTTGCACTTTTCACCAATTTTATTGAAATACTCACAATAAAGTTTCAACGTATCAAGGCTGCGATAAGCGCTTGCCCCCATAAATGGCTGAACAAGGAATTTTACCCCTAAAGCAACATGAGCATCAATACATTTGTCCCACCATGCCATTGATTGCGCCATGTTGGCCTGACTGGGTAATTCCTGTCCTACGTGCGAACTTAGTATTGTCAACCCGCTTTTCAGACAAAGGGCTTTAAACTCAGATGGCTCCATACCATAAACTTTTCCATTGTCATAATTTGCCAGTTCAACAAATTTAAAGCCCATCTGACCAACCCTGGTAAGAGATGAAGCGACATTTTTTGGTAAATCTTTATTTATTGAGTCACGAATAGAGTACAATTGCAAACCAATGTTTTTCTGTGGTTTAACTGTAAAATGAATTGAAACAAAGCCTGTTATGGCTATAAACAAGATAATTGGAATCAGATTTCTTTTTTTCATTTCTTTGAATGGATTATATTTAAGTTTATTAATACTCTGACTTTTATTTAATTAAGTCAGATGATATTACTTGCTAAAAGTACATATTTTTAAATTTCTCCGGAAATTTATATTAAAGAAATATTCGTAATAACACAAAGGTTGCAAACACCTTTTTTGCCCTCCTGCTCCCGCAAAGTTGGGATAAATTCTCTGTATTCTACTTATTTCATAATGATACCGAATTAGTCCCCCTTCCTTTAGGGGGACTACGCGAAGCGTGAGGGGGCCACTCTCTTTATTCAGAAATAAATTTTAATAATGGAATAAGAATCGGTTGGCCTTTCTCAGCTGTATATGTTATTGTCTGCTTTCCATTTTCCTCCACAATATCCTCATGCACATATGGATTAGCTTTACCAATAAACAACAGCGCACGATCCCTGGCTTCCTGAGAAAAGTTCGCAAACTGTGGATATACAGCAGCTATTACATCAGCTAATCCTGATTTCTTAGAAATTATTGCACCGTTCAACGTGAAATTTGTCTTCTCATCAGGTACTACAACTACGGTACCACCTGAAGGTATCCAATTCAGCCAGTTCATCTCCTCTCCGGCATTTTTTTCGTTTCCTTTTATTATGATCGCATCGGAATAATACTTTTTTAATCCATCCTTAAACAGAGGTGGAAGCTTTGTGCTGTTTATATAACCCGAAATCAGCCTGCAATTATTATAATGATCGGCATTAAAATTATAATCATCGGAATTAAGATGACCATTTGAATTTAATAATTGAAATGCTAACAGATCTGTAAGGGTTTTGAATTCTATTAATAAAGTATCAATTAAGGGATTATCTTTTTCTATATATTCCCTGATGAGCTTCTTATATCCTGATTTATCTGAATTGCCAAGATTCAATTCACCAGACGAACTTTTTATTTCACGGGGTACATCATCCAGCCTGTTCACTTTAAGAAGTATCCTGGTAACAGGTATTCTGCATTCGTCACTCAAAACAGGTTCAGAGATAATTGAATTATCTGGTAATACTTCTTCAGCTATAATATCAAGAGATCCGGATGTAAGACCGCTTGCCGACACTGTAAGATGAATCTTCCCTGGCTTTCCAGTCGACCTTATAATATTTGATACCGGCATTTCCATATACCAGATACCCTCCATTTCATGACGTTTATTTTTATCTGATTCGTAGATGGCTGGCCCGACAAGGGTAGCAGGTCCGGTTAAAGTCCATTTAATTGTATTATCAACACCCGGAACATGGTTCCCTTTGTTATCAACGATATCAGCTTTTACAATGACCACGGAACCACGGTCGGCAGGAATCTTATCAAGCGATCCGGTCAATATTATCTTCGTGGGTTGTTCTGCTGTCAGGGATTCGGTTTTTATAGCTTTCACCGTTTCTGCTGCTTTGGGTATCCGGTATGGATCTTCGTATCCATTTGCGTCGACATTCAACAGAGGTGAATTGAGAAGTTCCATGCCAGCTCCATGGTCTGCATAAAGATTTTCATCTGAACCAGCTAAAACCTGTTTCATTAATATTCTGGTAGAATCTTCATTAATCAGAAATTTTGAAACGGCAGTACGGTTTGGATCGTTGCCTGTATTCCATAAAATTATACTCGGATGGTTACGGTCGCGACGTACCATCTCCTTAATTTGTTGTTCCTGAATTGAGACTGAGATTTCCTTGTCATCAACTCCCGGATATTCCTCCTGTACAACAATTCCTAATTTGTCGGTCAAATCATATACGTACTTATCATTCGGATAATTCCCGGTTTGCACAAAATTATACTTCAAATTTTCAGACATGTCTTTTAAATCCATAAGAGTAAGCCACTTAGGAATGGCATCTCCGAGCCATGGAAAGTCCTGATGTCGTTTCCCGCCATGTATTAACATTTTTTTACCGTTTACATAAAGACAGTTCTCTTTGTAATTCCAACTAAACCACCTCAATCCGAAAGAACCTGACAAGACATCAGTTAAAGTCTTTCCATCCATTACCTGAGAATTGACTTTATACAGATAAGGATCATCATCCGACCAAGGGTGCGGTTTTTTTATTGGTTTGAAAGTCTGGTCAAATTTATATACCTGTCCGGGACCTATTGCTGTTTCAGTTTTTAATACCTGTACAATTTTATCCGATGCGTCAAATATTGAGGTTAGCAGGGTGCATGTTTTTTTTTGTGGATAATCATTTTTTACCCAGGTCTGAACTCTTACAATTCCCTCTTTTCCAGAAACGAGTGGTGTGGTAATGAATGTCCCTCCCTCATGGCTTGCCGATCCCTGCATAGGAATAAAAAGTTTATCTTTCAGAACCAGAACAACATCCCGGTAGATACCTCCATAAACATCAAAATTGGCTGATGATACAGGAGGGATCCCTCCAAAATCATCTTTCTGACGGTTATTTACGGCAACAGCTATCACATTATCTTCTCCGAGTCTGACAAATTGAGAGATATCAAAATCGAAAGAGCCATATCCTCCTTTATGATCACCTAAATATTTGCCATTAATCCAGACTTTACAGTACTTCTGAACACCTTCAAACTCTATGAAAATCTTCCTGTCGGAATATTCTTTATTAACTGAAAGGTGCTTACGATACCATCCCCAGCCTGTCCACCAATATGGGTTATCATTTTCCGAAACATTTCTGATGAAGGGATGAAGTTCCCCGGTAGTTTCAAACGTGCTCCATGTATGCGGAATGCTTACTGCGACCCATCTTGAATCATCGAATCCGGGTGATTCATATCCTTTATTCTCTCCCGCAGCCGAAAAATAATTGAAAGTCCATTGAGAATTAATTACCTTTTCAATTCTGTTACTTTTCTGATTTTCTATAGCATTCTTCTGCGAGAATGAAATTGAAAAGAAAAATAATCCTGGAAGCAGAAAGGCAATAGTTTTCATATTCATCCGATTATGTGGAATAAACATTTAAGTCCAAGATAATCAATTTTTATGAATCGAATAATCGAGAATCAGAATTCGAAAAGTACGGTCATGGATCAATTCATGAAAAACTTAATTAAATGATATCTGGTAACTAAAGATATATTGCGATTCGTTAATGTGATGATTGCCTGAAGGGAGCCATTAACTGAAATGAAGAAAAAATACATATTTTCTTTGATATATTAAAATTATCTGTACATTTGTCAATCAATTTATAAGAAAAAGTGAAGATATCTTTAATCCATATTATAATCCTCGTACTCATTCTTGCTCAGCGCACATGAACCGGGAATAATATGTATTACTATAAATATACAAGCTTTCCGGGAAACCGGGAAGCTTTTTTTTTAATATGATTTTCAATGAAAAAACCGCTTAGAAGTTCGAAGACGACAACCGGGAGAAATATGGTCGGGGCCAGAAGCCTCTGGCGTGCCAATGGGATGAAAACCGAGCAGATTGGAAAACCCATAATAGCAGTTGTTAATTCATTTTCCCAATTTGTACCTGGTCATGCCCATCTGCATAAGATAGGACAGATTGTAAAAATGGAGATTGAGAAACGAGGTTTTTTTGCAGCTGAATTCAACACAATAGCCATTGATGACGGAATCGCGATGGGGCATGCGGGAATGTTATATTCACTGCCATCGAGGGAACTGATAGCTGACAGCGTCGAATACGTATGTAACGCACATCTTGTTGATGCAATGATCTGTATAAGCAATTGTGATAAGATAACGCCCGGAATGCTGATGGCGGCTATGAGGCTTAATATTCCTGCTGTTTTCGTTTCAGGCGGACCTATGGAAGCAGGTCGTTTTAATAATAAATACATAGATCTTGTTGATGCAATGGTTGCAGGTGCTGATGATTCTGTAAGTGATAGCGAACTCAGTGAGATTGAAAAACTTGCCTGCCCCACCTGCGGCTCATGTTCAGGGATGTTTACTGCCAATTCAATGAATTGTCTCACTGAAGCTTTAGGACTATCTCTTCCAGGTAATGGTACAATTGTCGCTACTCACATTAACAGGATAAAACTTTTTAAAAATGCTGCCGGAGTAATTGCGGACCTGGCTGACAGATATTATAATGACGGTGATGAGTCGATACTTCCACGGTCAATAGCAACCAAGAAGGCATTCATGAACGCAATGTCGCTCGATATTGCTATGGGCGGATCTACAAATACTGTCCTGCATCTACTCGCGATAGCCCAGGAGGCCGGTGTCGACTTTACCATGAAAGACATCGATGAACTTTCGCGCAAGATCCCCAATATATGTAAAGTAGCACCAAGCTCACAATACCATGTACAGGATGTTAACCGTGCAGGTGGCATCATGGGTATTATGGCTGAACTGGATAGAGGCAACCTTCTGGACACCAGTGTAAATCGGGTGGACTATTTGACACTTAGCGAAGCAATTTCAGACTGGGACATTAAAGGAACCAAAGCAAAACAAGTAGCTTTTGATACATATAAAAGTGCCCCGTCAATGGAGAAAAACCTTGTTATGGGCTCGCATGCTACATTGTTTAAAGAGCTCGATGAAGACAGGGAAAAAGGATGTATAAGGTCAGTAGTATTTCCTTACAATAAAGATGGCGGACTAGCGGTTCTCTATGGAAATATTGCAAGGAAAGGATGCATAGTTAAAACTGCTGGCATCGATCCTTCGCTGTATTCATTCAAAGGTAAGGCTATTGTTTTTGAATCGCAGGATGCCGCTGCCGAAGGTATCCTCAAAGGAAGTATTTCGGAAGGAGATGTTGTTATAATCAGATATGAAGGTCCCAAAGGTGGACCAGGGATGCAGGAAATGCTCTATCCCACCTCATATCTGAAATCCAAAGGACTCGATAAAAAATGCGCGCTTGTTACCGACGGCAGATTCTCGGGAGGTACCTCCGGGTTATCTATCGGGCATATATCGCCTGAAGCTGCATCAGGTGGAGAAATAGCACTTATCCGGAATGGTGATCAAATCGAAATTGATATCAGCAAAAGAAAAATAAACGTTCTTATATCAGATGATGAATTAAAAACCAGAAAAAAAACAGAAGAACTAAAAGGTGACAAAGCTTACCAGCCTGAAAACCGCGACCGGGTGATTTCATCAGCACTCAAAGCTTATGCGGCAAATGTAAGTTCAGCGGATCTGGGTGCAGTAAGAATAATATAAGGCATAAGGCATCAGGCGTCAGGCACAAAGAAAAAAGACTGCATGATCGCAAGTTGAGGAACAGCCTGCCCCGCAAAGCGGGGAAGTGACGAACCGATCCCGCGTAGCAGGAGAGTTCGGCGAAGCCAAATCCCGAGAGCGAAGCGACTCGGGAACCGCAAGGCATTTTTTGAATAATTAGACTACAATGTATATGAAGACTGAACAGGAACAAGAACAATCAACGGTAAAGATCAATGGAACGGAATGTATATCAGGTGCAGATGCTATTCTGCAATGTCTGATAGAAGAAGGTGTTGATACTATTTTTGGTTATCCCGGGGGAGCAATAATGCCAGTCTATGACAAACTGATGGACTATGATAGTAAACTTCGGCACATTCTGACCCGCCATGAACAGGGGGCCGCTCATGCAGCACAGGCATATGCCATGGTTACAGGACGCCCGGGAATTTGTTTTGCCACATCGGGACCAGGGGCAACGAATCTCGTGACCGGAATTGCAAATGCCTTTCTGGATTCGGTGCCGGTAGTATTTATTACTGCGCAGGTAGTTTCTAATCTGATAGGTACTGACGCATTTCAGGAAACTGATATTATTGGAGTTTCTATGCCCGTTACAAAATGGAATTGTCAGGTAAAAAAACCACAGGAGATACCCGAGGCAATTGCAAAAGCTTTTTATATCGCAAAATCAGGACGGCCAGGGCCTGTTCTTATTGATATAACAAAAGATGCTCAGTTAGAAAAACTAAATTTCAAATATAAAAAATGTGACTATATCAGAAGTTATAATCCTCACATTCCGCTGCATATCAAGGCAATAGAATCAGCAGCTATAATGATAAACCACGCTGAGAGACCACTGATCCTTGCAGGACATGGGGTACTTATTTCAGAAGCTGAAGATGAACTGAAAGCATTTGCTGAAAAAACAGGAATACCTGTAGCTTGCACACTGCTTGGCCTTTCCGGCTTCCCTTCAGATCACCGTTTGTTTACAGGGATGCTCGGAATGCATGGCAACTACGGACCAAATCTGTTAACAAATGAAGCAGATCTTATCATTGCAATCGGAATGCGTTTCGATGACCGGGTTACCGGTAATCTCAAGAAATACGCTCAAAAAGCTACAATAATTCACATTGAAATCGATGAAGCTGAAATAAATAAAAATGTAATCGTCGATGTTGAAATAAACAATGATGCAAAAGATGTTCTTAGTTATCTTATTCCACTTGTAAATGAGAATTCATTCGAGAAATGGATAAGAGAATTCAGAATCTGTGATAAAACTGAATATGAGAAAGTGATAAAACCTGATACAAAGCCTGAAAAAGGTGAAATAAGAATGGCTGAGGTGGTAAGTCTGGTATCAGAAATGACAAAAGGTGAAGCAATAATTGTTACCGATGTAGGTCAGAATCAGATGATAGCAGCACGCTATTACAAATTCAGCCATCCAAACAGTTTCGTCACTTCCGGTGGAATGGGAACCATGGGATTTGGACTCCCGGCAGGAATGGGAGCTAAAATAGGCAGGCCAGATAAACAGGTTATAACTTTCGTTGGTGATGGAGGTTTTCAGATGACCCTGCAGGAACTGGGAACAATTTTTCAATATAATGTTCCTGTTAAAATAATTATCCTGAATAATAATTATCTGGGAATGGTACGGCAATGGCAGGAAATGTTTTTCGAAAAGAATTATGCCTCAACGGAGCTGGTAAACCCTGATTTTGTGATGATTTCGCGGGCTTATAATATTCCGGCAAAGAAAGTTTCAAAAAGAAAAGAGCTCGATTCTTCCCTGAAAGAAATGCTTGATGCAGACGGCCCATATCTTCTTGAGGTTATGATAGAGAAGGAAGGAAATGTCTTCCCCATGGTAGAACCTGGAAAATCAGTTTCAGAGATCAGATTAACATATTAATAAAATAATTGTGCAGGGAACGGTAATAATATAATCATGTAGGGAACGGTCGCGACCGTTCCCTACACAGAGAAAAAACAAAAACAATATGAAAGAGGAATTTACAATATCGCTTTTCACCGAGGACCACATTGGAATACTTGGACAGATAACAATTATATTAACGAGAAGGCAGATCAATATTGACAGTTTCACGGCATCAGAATCAGCTGTTAAAGGGGTATACCTTCTCACTATTGTTGTAAAAACAACAATTGAGATGATACAAAAAGTATCACGGCAGATGGAAAAACTAGTTGATGTTTTAAAAGTTTTTGTGCATACATCCGATCAGATTATTTACCAGGAAATTGCCCTTTTTAAAGTCACAACAAATGGTCTGATGTCGGGTAATATTATCGATCATATAGTAAGGACTCATAACGGAAGAATTCTGGAGGTTTCTCCGGAGTATATCATAATTGAAAAAACAGGACATAAGGCGGAAATAACCGAATTGCTAGTTCAGCTTGAACCTTTTGGCCTGTTGCAGTTTGCGAAATCAGGCAGAGTAGCCATCACCAAGCAGGTTAGAGAATTGACTTCATATCTGAAGGAAATGGATGAAGCCAACCGGTTTAAAACAGACCCAACACTTAATTAATAAAATTATTTAATATCCAGAAATTTAATATTTAAGATCATGGCAAAAATTAATTTTGGCGGAGTTATTGAAAATGTGGTTACCAGAGATGAGTTTTCACTTTCAAAAGCCCGTGAAGTACTTAAAAATGAAATCGTCGCTGTCATCGGTTACGGTGTTCAGGGACCTGCTCAGGCAATGAATATGAAAGATAATGGGATAACTGTTATCGTCGGGCAGGCTCCCGAATTCAAAGCCGACTGGGATAAAGCAGTTGCTGATGGGTTTGTCCCCGGAAAGACTCTGTTTCCAATTGAGGAAGCTGTCAAAAAAGGAACGATTATTCAATATCTTGTTTCAGATGCAGCACAGCGCATATTGTGGCCAAAACTAAAACCATGTCTTAAGAAAGGAGATGCACTTTATTTCTCTCATGGATTTTCAATTACTTATAAGGAGCATACCGGAGTAGTTCCCCCTCCTTTTGTTGATGTTATTCTTGTTGCACCAAAGGGGTCCGGGACAAGTGTAAGACGTAATTTTCTAGCTGGAGCAGGTATCAACTCAAGCTTTTCAGTTTTTCAGGATTTTACCGGAAGAGCTGAAGAGCGCACAATTGCCCTTGGAATAGCTATAGGCTCAGGTTATCTGTTCCCGACAACATTTGAACAGGAAGTTTATAGTGATCTGACAGGAGAGCGCGGAGTTTTAATGGGTGCACTCGCGGGAATTATGGATGCTCAGTACCAGGTACTCAGGGAAAACGGACATAGTCCTTCGGAAGCATTTAATGAAACAGTAGAAGAACTAACCCAAAGCCTTATAAGACTGGTCGATGAAAACGGAATGGACTGGATGTATAGTAACTGCAGTGCAACTGCCCAGAGAGGTGCCCTCGACTGGCGTCCCAAGTTCAAAGCAGCAACCCTTCCGGTATTTAAGGATTTGTATAATAAAGTTAAATCGGGTGAAGAATGTGTACGCGTTCTTAAATCTACAGGAGCTGATAATTACAGAGAGGTGCTTAATGCAGAATTAAAAGAACTTGGTAATTCAGAAATCTGGAGAACAGGCGCTGCTGTGAGAAAATTGAGACCGGTGAAATAATAATCTTTTAATTAATTTATAGTTATGGACGATAAGGTCATTATTTTCGATACCACACTCCGGGATGGAGAACAGGTACCTGGTTGCCAGTTAAATACAATTGAAAAAATTGAAGTTGCCCAGGCTCTTGAAGCTCTTGGGGTTGATGTGATCGAAGCTGGTTTCCCCATTTCAAGCCCGGGGGATTTCAATTCGGTAGTTGAAATTTCAAAGGCAGTGTCAAACCCTGTGATATGCGCCCTGACGAGAGCAGTTAAGAAAGATATTGATGTTGCCGCTGAAGCTCTTCAATATGCTAAAAGAAAAAGGATACACACTGGTATAGGAGTATCCGATTTTCATATAAAATACAAAATAAAAACTACTCCGGAGGAAATATTGAAAAGAGCTGCCGACGCTGTGAAATATGCAAGGAAATTTGTTGACGATGTTGAATTTTATGCTGAAGATGCCGGCAGGAGTGAGAATGTATATCTTGCAAAAGTCATTGAAGCTGTAATCAATGCCGGAGCGACGGTAGTAAATATTCCTGATACAACAGGATATTGCTTACCAGAGGAATATGGACAAAAAATAAAATACCTCAGGGATAATGTTCCGAATATTGATAAAGTAACCATATCTACACATTGCCATAATGATCTTGGGATGGCTACCGCTAACACGATGATGGGTGTCATAAACGGAGCCAGACAGGTCGAAGTAACAATTAATGGTATTGGTGAGAGAGCAGGGAATACCTCTCTGGAAGAAATCGCAATGATCATAAAAAGTCATCATAATCTTAATTTAAGAACCGACATAAATACCAGGCTTATCTACAGCACAAGCAGGCTGGTCTCCACACTTATGAGCATGCCTGTTCAGGCTAATAAGGCAATTGTGGGAAGGAATGCTTTTTCTCATTCTTCAGGTATTCATCAGGATGGTGTTCTTAAGAACAGAGAAAACTATGAAATTATAGATCCGGTCGAGGTTGGAATAAGAGAATCTTCAATAATCCTCACTGCCCGCAGCGGAAGGGCCGCCCTTAATCACCGTTTAGAACTTCTCGGATTCAACTTTGGTAAGGAAGAAATCGACGACATATATCATCGTTTCCTTTTACTTGCCGACAAGAAAAAAGAAATCAATGATGAGGATATAAGAATTCTTGCAGGAGTTGTATTCCAGGGGGAGAAAGCGCTTAAACTCGATCTTCTTCAGGTCTCCTGCGGAAAATCTCTTATTCCTGTCGCAACTGTTGGCATCAAGATCAACGGGGAAGTGCACTTCTCAACGGCATCAGGCAACGGACCTATAGATGCAGCCTTTACTGCAGTCAAGCAGCTGATAAGTAAAACAGTGCATCTTGAAGAATTTCTGATTCAGGCTATTACCAAAGGAAGTGACGATCTTGGTAAGGTTCATATCCAGGTTGAACACCAGGGTAAGATCTATTACGGCTTTTCTGCAAATACCGATATTATTACAGCTTCAGTTGAAGCTTTTATCGATGCTCTTTCAAAAATAAAATAATGAATTCAAAAACACTTTTCGATAAAATCTGGGATAGTCATGTGGTGCGGTCTATTGAAGATGGACCCGATGTACTTTACATCGACAGGCATTATATTCATGAAGTCACCAGTCCACAGGCATTTAATGGTCTTAAAGAACGTGGCATTCCTGTTATGAGACCAGGGAAAACTCTTGCAACAGCTGACCATAACATTCCGACAAAAGATCAGCATCTGGCAATTCGTGATCAATTATCCAGAAATCAGGTTGAAAGACTTAGCGAGAATTGTCAGAAGTACGGAATCGAATTATTTGGTCTTAATCATCTAAAAAATGGTATTGTTCATGTTATCGGACCTGAACTCGGATATACTCTGCCTGGAATGACAATTGTCTGTGGTGATAGTCATACTTCAACTCATGGGGCTTTTGGAACGATAGCATTTGGTATCGGTACCAGCGAGGTCGAGATGGTACTTGCCACCCAGTGCATTCTTCAGCAAAAACCAAAAAAGATGAGGATTACACTTGATGGTGAGGTTCAAAATGGCATCACTTCCAAAGATATAATTATGCATATTATTTCAGAGATCTCAGCCAGTGGAGCGACCGGATATTTTGTTGAATATGCCGGATCTGCAATAAGATGCTTAAGCATGGAAGCCAGAATGACAATCTGCAATATGAGCATCGAAATGGGCGCCCGGGGCGGCTTAATCGCTCCTGACGAAACGACTTTCAGTTATCTGAAAAGACTTTCTTCAATTCCTGGAATTAAGGACCTGAAGTCCTCAATAAATGAATGGAGTAATCTGAAAAGTGACAAAGATTCGGTCTTCGATCGCGATCTTATATTTGATGCAGGTTCAATAAAACCCATGATAACATATGGTACAAATCCGGGAATGGGAATGGCAATTGATGATTCTATTCCCATGACAGATAAGAGTGGAAATGAAGCCTCTTCATCCTTCATAAAATCGCTCGATTATATGGGATTTAAACCAGGTATGAAACTTCTTGGACATCCTGTAGATTATGTTTTTATCGGGAGCTGCACAAATGGAAGAATAGAAGATTTCAGAGCTTTTGCACAGATCATTAAAGGCAGGAAAAAAGCAGCTAACATAACAGCATTGATCGTTCCAGGTTCAAAAAAAGTGGAACAGCAGATGTTAGCCGAAGGATTGATGGAATTGTATAAAGATGCAGGATTCGAGGTAAGACAACCTGGATGTTCATCCTGTCTGGCTATGAACGAAGATAAAATTCCACCCGGGAAATATGCCGTATCCACATCTAACAGGAATTTCGAGGGAAGACAGGGCCCCGGTTCAAGAACTCTTCTTGCCAGTCCGTTAACTGCAGCTGCCGCAGCAATAATAGGCATGATAAGTGATCCAAGGGAATTTATAACAGAAGTAAAAAAATAATCAGATATGCCTAAAGTTAAATTTGATATTCTCGAATCAACATGCGTTCCACTGCCATTTGAAAATGTTGATACGGACCAGATTATCCCGGCAAGATTTTTAAGTGCAACCTCAAGACTAGGCTTCGGTGATAATCTTTTCCGCGACTGGAGATATACAAAAACAGGTGAGAAAAACAGTGAATTTATTCTCAATAACCCGGATTATAGCGGACAAGTACTTGTCGCCGGCAAAAATTTCGGCAGCGGATCAAGTCGGGAACATGCTGTCTGGGCCATTTTTGATTATGGCTTCAGGGCGGTAGTGTCGAGTTTTTTTGCTGATATTTTCACCAATAATGCCCTGAATAATGGCCTACTGCCAATTGTGATATCTGACGACTTGCTGAAGAAACTCCATAATCTGGTCCAAAAGGACCCCGGTACTAAAGTTAAAATCGATCTGATGAATCAGACCTTTACGATATTAATGACCGGAGATTCTGTAAAATTCGGGATTAATCCCTACAAGAAGGAATGTTTACTGAAAGGACTGGATGACATTGACTTTCTGTTAAGTATGAAAAGTCTTATAACCAGTTATGAAAAAACCAAATCATTGTAAAATGAGAGTCGAAATAATGGATACCACCCTGAGGGATGGAGAACAAACTCAAGGAGTTTCTTACTCACCGCTGGAAAAACTTCATGTTGCAAAACTTTTACTTAAAGATCTCAAGGTCGACCGTATTGAAGTTGCCTCAGCCCGTGTCTCTTCAGGTGAATTTGAAGCTATCAGACAAATTACCGATTGGGCACGACATAATAATCTCCATCGGAAAATTGAAGTTCTTGGATTTGTTGACGGTGATATTTCATTAAACTGGATTGATGATGCGGGTGGCAAGGTTATCAATCTTCTTTGCAAAGGATCACTACGTCATCTTGAAAAACAATTGAAGAAAACACCCGACGCACATGTTCATGACATAAAAGAAATTATCAGGAAGGCTGGAGATCGGGATATGGATGTAAATATCTATCTGGAGGACTGGTCAAACGGAATGATCCATTCTGAAGAGTATGTTTTCTATCTTATTGATTCGCTGAAGGATGAAAACATTAAGAGATTTATGCTGCCAGATACTCTGGGTATTCTGAATCCTGAGCAAGCCTTTGAATTTTGTAAAAAAATCGTTGACCTTTATCCATCACTTCATTTTGATTTTCATGCACATAATGATTATGATCTGGCAGTCGCCAACGTCTTTGCAGCGGTCAAAGCAGGTATAAAAGGAATTCATACCACAATAAACGGGCTGGGAGAAAGAGCTGGAAATGCTCCTCTTTCAAGTGTTATAGGAGTCCTGAAAGATCTTCTTATGATCAATACGGGTATAAATGAATTCGAGATAACCAAAGCAAGCAAAATTGTAGAAACTTTCAGTGGAATCAGAATACCTGTAAATAAACCGGTTATCGGCGAGAATGTTTTTACACAAACTTCAGGTGTTCATGCTGATGGAGATAGTAAAGACAACCTCTATTATAACAGCCTGCTTCCTGAAAGATTTGGCAGAAAAAGGAAATATGCCCTTGGAAAACAATCGGGGAAAGCAACAATAAGGAAAAATCTTGAGGAATTCGGGCTTTTTCTGAACCCTGAATCACTCACCAAAGTAACCCAGAGGGTCATAGAACTCGGTGATAAAAAAGAAAATGTCACCACAGAGGACCTGCCCTTTATTATTGCTGATGTCCTCGGAAGTGAGCAGATTAATTACAAGATTTTTATAAAGAATTATTCATTGTCCCTCTCTTACGGTTTAAAACCGTTTGCATGTGTCCAGATCGAGATAGATGGTATCCTGTATGAAGAAACTTCATCGGGCGATGGCCAGTATGATGCTTTCATGAAAGCACTCCGGATAATTTATAATAAACTTGGAAAACAATACCCGGCATTAACTGATTACCAGGTATCTATACCTCCGGGAGGAAAAACAGATGCCTTTGTTGAGACTGTCATTACATGGGACTATAATGGCATGGACTTTAAAACGCGGGGATTAGATGCCGACCAGACAGAATCTGCTATTAAGGCAACGGAAAGAATGCTTAATATTGTCGAAAATTTTGAATTAAAAACCAGTAAAAAATTAGACGAAGTACATACACAGGTCAAATAAAACAAACTATGAGTAAAACTTACAAAATTGCTGTCATCCCTGGTGATGGGACAGGTCCTGAAGTGGTAAGGGAAGGTAAAAAAGTCCTGAATGCAGTTGCAGGAAAATTTGGATTTAATTTTCAATTCGAAGAATTCGACTTTGGAGGAAACCGCTACCTGAGAACAGGAGAAATTTTACCGGATTCAGCTACAGAGCAATTAAAGAAGTTTGATTCAATTTTTTTGGGAGCCATTGGACATCCCGATGTTAAACCTGGTATCCTTGAAAAAGGAATCCTTTTAAAATTAAGGTTTGATCTTGATCAGTATATTAATCTTCGCCCCATAAAACTTTACCCGGGAGTAGCTACTCCACTTAAAGATAAAGGACCTGAACATATTGATTATGTTGTTATTAGAGAAAACACTGGAGATGTTTATACAGGTATAGGCGGTGTTACAATGAAAGGAACACCCGATGAAGTTGCGATTCAGAATATGGTCTATACCCGTTTCCAGGTAGAACGTTGTCTGCGTTATGCTTTTGAATATACGAGAAAAAGAAACAAGAAAAAAACGCTGGCACTTTGTGGAAAAACAAATGTCCTGACATATGTTTTTGATCTTTGGGAAAGAGCTTTTCATGAAATTGGTAACGCTGATTATCCTGATATCAAGAGGGAATACTTTCATGTAGATGCAACAGTCATGTGGATGGTTAAGAATCCTGAGTGGTTCGATGTAATTGTTACGACAAATATGTTCGGAGATATCATAACAGATTTAGGTGCCATTACACAGGGTGGTATGGGAATAGCTGCCGGGGGTAATATAAATCCTGAGGGAGTATCGATGTTTGAGCCCATCGGAGGTTCTGCACCAAAATATACAGGGATGAACATTATTAATCCGTTGGCTTCAATTGCGTGTGGAGGCATGATGCTCGAACATCTTGGCGAGGAGAAGGCAGCAAAGGCGATCGAAAATGCAATTATGGATGTAACTGCCAATAAACTAAAAGATATGGGAGCCGGGAAGATGGGATATTCGACTACAGAAGTTGGCGATCTGGTCGCTGAGAGGGTGTAGACAAAAAATATAAGGGGATCCCTCGCTAGCGCTCGGGATGACAATCATTTGATAAGGGTTTAAGGTGAAAGAAGCGGCGATTCAAATAATAATGAATGGAAATTACTAGTTAACTACGAATCGCCGCTTCTTTCACCATCTTTTTCAAAAAACACATGTCATTCCGAGCGCCAGCGAGGAATCTCCTTTGATTTAATGTAAACTAATGAAATGATTGTCCACAATTTTGCGTATTTTTGCATTATTCATTAATTATTTCATATCTTTGCATTTATAATTTTAAGAAATGTACTATAAAACAACATCACATCATCATTTTCATTTTTGCTTTCAGGCGAGGTGATAATGGTATAGGTGTGAACTAAAAATATCATAAACCCGTCTGAGCATAATCAGGCGGGTTTTTCTTTCCCGCATGTTTTGCTCAGACACATTGAAAATAAAATGAGTAAACTAAAAATTGCAATTCAAAAGAGCGGACGACTCAGTGAAAACTCTAAAAAGTTACTTGAAGAATGTGGTATCAAATTCTCAAATGGCATTAGCGTCCTTAAAACAACAGCCAGAAATTTTCCTGTTGAACTTCTTTTCCTCAGGGATGATGATATCCCTCAATATGTTGAACAACAGGTAGCTGATATAGGGATTCTTGGTGAAAATATGGTTTTTGAAAAGAACAAAGATGTAACAGTTGTTGAACAGCTCGGATTTGCTCAATGCAGACTTAGTCTTGCTATTCCAAAAGAAGAAAAATATGATGGTTTAGGGTATTTCATGAATAAGAAGATAGCAACCAGCTATCCTTATATTCTAAAGGGATTTCTTAAAAAAAATAATATCATTGCTGAGATTGAGGAGATCAGCGGAAGTGTGGAGATCGCTCCGGGAATTGGTCTCGCTGACGCTATCTGTGATATAGTGAGTTCAGGCAGTACCCTGCTTACAAATGGTCTGCATGAAGTAGAGACTATTCTCAAAAGTCAGGCTGTCATTATTGGAAACAAAAATCTGTCGGCTGAAAAACAGACAATTCTGAATAGTTTGCTTTTTAGAATCAGGGCAGTAAAAAATGCAAAAGAGAACAAATATATCCTTCTGAATACACCTGAGTCAGCTATCACAAAAATCTGCAGTATTCTGCCCGGAATGAAAAGTCCAACAATCGTTCCATTGGTTGAAAAAGGATGGTTCAGCCTCCATTCGGTAGTGAAAGAGGATGAATTCTGGGAAAGTATTGATCAGCTGAAAGCAGCAGGTGCAGAGGGTATTCTGGTAATTCCAATTGAGAAAATGATACTCTGATGAAAACAATTCTTTTACCTGAAAAAGGAATGTGGGATGAGCTTTGCATCCGTCCTCAAATTGAAAGGGACAATCTCGAGAGCGTCGTCAGAAGTATTATTAACATTGTAAAATCGGAGGGCGATAATGCAGTTTATGGCTTTTCTGAAAAATTTGATGGTGTTTCTCCGGCAAATTTAAAAGTTCTGCCACATGAATTCCTTATATCTGATAAAAATATATCGAAAAATTTAAAGGACGCTATCCGGAAAGCAAAAGAGAATATTGAGCGTTTCCATTCTGCACAACTAATAACTGAACCAGTCATTGAAATATCAAAAGGAGTCAGATGCTGGAGAAAAAGTGTTGCAATTGAGAAGGTCGGCCTGTATATTCCTGGTGGAAGTGCGCCATTATTTTCAACATTAATGATGCTCAGTATTCCTGCAAAACTTGCAGGATGTAAAGAGATTATAGTATGTACACCTCCTGGCAAAGACGGAAAAATAAACCCTTTGATACTTTACACTGCACGGCTTATCGGCGTAACCGGAATATATAAAGCAGGAGGGGCCCAGGCTATTGCAGCGATGGCTTATGGAACTGAAAGCATTCCTAAAGTTCACAAGATATTCGGACCTGGAAACCAGTATGTAACAAAAGCCAAAGAACTTGTACAGCAGGATGGAATTGCAATAGATATGCCTGCCGGACCAAGTGAAGTATTAATAATTGCCGATAATCTGGCCGATCCTGGATTTGTGGCTGCAGACCTATTGTCACAAGCCGAGCATGGCCCTGACAGCCAGGTATTGATGTTAACGAATGACAGGGAATTTGTTGAAAAAGTCAAATCTGAAGTTTATAAACAACTCGAACTGCTTCCAAGAAAAGACATCGCTTTCAGGGCACTTGAAAACAGCAGGCTGATTTTATTACCCTCTTTGAACGATTGTGTGGAATTCAGCAATCTTTATGCACCCGAGCATCTTATTCTTAATATCTCAGATGCCAGATCATTTGCCGAAAAAATAATAAATGCCGGATCGGTATTTATCGGAAATTATAGTTGTGAGAGCGCTGGAGATTATGCTTCAGGGACTAACCATACTCTGCCGACTAACGGGTATGCAAAAAGTTACAGCGGTGTATCTGTAGAAAGCTTCCTCAAAAGAATATCCTTTCAGGAAATAAATGCAGCAGGAATAAAAGAACTTGGACCCACAATTGAGATTCTGGCTGAAGCCGAGTCATTAATAGGCCACAAAAATGCTGTAAGTATAAGACTAAAAAGCCTGGAGAATGACTGATCTTAAAAAACTGGTACGGGAAAATGTACTAAGGCTTATTCCATATTCATCAGCAAGAGATGATTATAAAGGCAAGACAGGAATTTTTATGGATGCCAACGAGAACCCTTACGGGAAGCTCAACCGGTATCCCGATCCATATCAAAAGGAACTTAAATCAGCAGTATCCAGGATTAAAATGATTGAAGAAGAAAGAATTTTTCTTGGAAATGGCAGCGATGAAATAATTGATCTTTGCATCAGAATATTCTGTAATCCGGGAATTGACAAAATATTAACCTTCACTCCTACTTACGGTATGTATGAAGTGTCCGCATCAATAAATGATGTCGAAGTTTTAAAAATTCCTTTAAATGACAAGTTCGAGATTGATCTCTTAAAAACAGAAAATCTGCTCAATGATCAAAAACTGAAGTTGATCTTCATTTGTTCTCCGAATAATCCAACATCCAATTCAATGAACTATAAAGATGTTGAACACCTTATAAAGAATTTCAACGGGATAGTTATTATTGACGAAGCATATATTGATTTCACGGAGAAGCCTTCATTCATAAAGCTTATTGACAAATATGCTAATCTGATAATAATGCAAACGTTCAGCAAAGCGTTCGGCCTTGCAGCGGTAAGGGTTGGCATGGCTTTCTCAAATCCCGCTATTATTCAGTTTTTTAACAAACTGAAACCTCCTTATAATATCAGTTTCATTAATCAGAAAGCTGTGTTAAAAAAACTTTCCCGTATTGAAGAGTATAAAAGGCAGGTTCTCACCATCAAAAAAGAAAGAGTAAGGCTTGCTCATCTTCTATCGGAGATCAATATAGTGGAAAAAGTTTATCCATCTGATGCCAACTTTCTTCTCGTAAAAGTCCAAGACGCTAATAATATTTATAATACATTGGTTAAAAAGAATATAATAATCCGCAATCGCAGCAGCTTAATTGAAAATTGTCTGCGCATAACAGTAGGTAAAAAGAGCGAAAATGATAAACTCATTGAAGCTTTGAGAGAATTGTAAAATAAAATTACCCCCTTTCTTATTTCCCCCAAGGGGGAAATGATGGTATTGCTCCTTCCCCCTGGGGGGAAGTCCCGATAGCTATCGGGAGGGAAGGGGGTCGATGAATATCAAATATTTAAGTTAGTATGAAGAAAGTACTTTTTATCGACCGTGATGGCACTATTGTTATTGAACCTGAAGATGAGCAGGTGGATAGCTTCGGGAAGTTGACTTTCCTTCCTGGAGTAATAACATCATTATCGAAGATAGCAAGGGAAACTGATTTTGAGTTAGTGATGGTAACCAACCAGGACGGGCTGGGAACAGGATCATATCCTGAAGAGACTTTCTGGCCGGTACATAATAAAATGCTGGAAATACTGAAAGGAGAAGGTGTGGTTTTCGATGAAATATTCATTGACAAAACAATGCCATCACAAAATGCGCCTACACGTAAACCTGGTACCGCAATGCTTGTAAAATATCTCTCACAGGGGATCGACCTCAATTCCTCATATGTTATAGGTGACAGACAAACGGATGTTGATCTGGCAAAGAATATGGGATGCAAGGCTATATTTATCGGCAGTAAAAAAATACCGGGTGTGGCACTCTCAATAAATTCATGGGACGACATATATAAATATCTGAAACATATTCCGCGAACAGCAAGGGTTATGCGAAAAACGTCTGAAACTTTTATAGAAATAGAACTCAATCTTGACGGAACAGGCAAAAGCACGATTGATACCGGACTCGGTTTTTTTAACCATATGCTTGAACAGATCTCACGTCATGGCAACCTCGATCTTAATCTTATAGCTAAAGGGGATCTTCATATTGATGAACATCATACTATAGAAGATGTGGCACTTGCATTTGGCGAAGCAATTCTTAAAGCTCTTGGAGGTAAAAAAGGGATTGAAAGATATAGCTTTGTTCTGCCTATGGATGATTGTCTCGCACGTGTGGCTCTCGATTTTGGTGGACGACCCTGGTTAGTCTGGGATGTGAAATTCACACGGGAGAAAGTTGGAGAAATTCCTGTCGAACTATTCTTCCATTTCTTTAAGTCATTCAGTGATGCGGCAAAATGCAATCTGAATATAAGTGCAGAAGGTGAAAATGAGCATCATAAGATAGAAGCTATATTCAAAGCATTTGCCAAAGCTATTAAACAGGCAGTCAAACAATCAGATAACTTTAACTTACCTTCAACGAAAGGCAGTCTATGATAGCTATAGTTAAATATAATGCCGGCAATATAAAATCTGTTCAAAATGCGCTGGACCGACTTGGTTATAAAAGCATCATAACCGACAATCCGTCAGATCTTATAAATGCCGATAAAGTTATCTTCCCGGGAGTCGGAGAAGCTAGTAGTGCCATGAGATATCTCAGGGAAAAAGGTTTGGATAAAATAATAACCACATTGAGACAACCTGTGTTGGGAATTTGTCTTGGACTTCAGCTTATGTGCAGATATTCAGAAGAAGGAGATACTGATTGTCTTGGAGTATATGATGTTAATGTCAGACTGTTCCCTCCTGTCGATAAAATTCCTCATATGGGCTGGCATAATTGCATGACAATAAAAGGTGACCTTTTCAATGGGGTAAAAGTTGAGAATGATCTTTACTTTGTGCACAGCTATTATGCAGAAATTTCATCTTTCACTACTGCCACATGTGATTATATTGTACCTTTCAGCGCAGCCATGCAAAAAGATAATTTCTATGCAACTCAATTTCATCCTGAGAAATCAGCAGAGCCGGGTGAGAAAATATTGAAAAACTTTCTGGAATTATGAGGATAATTATAGCTATTGATATTTTAGGAGGGAAGTGTGTAAGGCTTACACGAGGAGATTTCAATACAAAAAAAATCTATAATGAAGATCCTCTCGAAATGGCATTAAAAATAGAAGACAATGGAATAAAATATTTACATCTTGTTGATCTTGATGGCGCCAAGAACAGGAAAATCGAAAATATCAAAATCCTTGAAAAGATTGCCAGGAAGACAAATTTAAAAATTGACTTCGGAGGCGGATTAAGAACCTATGATGATCTGATAACTGTATTTAATGCAGGAGCCCGACAGATAACGGCTGGAAGTATTGCTGTTACTGACCCTGATATCTTTTTACACTGGCTGGCAAAGCTGGGCCAGGAAAAACTGATCCTGGGAGCTGATTGCATTGGAAGAAAAGTTTCAACTAGTGGTTGGCTTGAAACTTCAGATAAAGAAATCCTCGGATTTATTTCAGATTACAGATCAAAAGGAGTTAAGTATACAATATGCACTGACATAAGTAAAGACGGAATGCTTCAGGGACCATCAATAAATCTGTACAAAGAGATCCTCAGCCATGTAAAAATTAACCTGATAGCGAGCGGGGGAATCTCATCAGTAAAAGATATTGAAGACATTATGGAATCAGGTTGTGAAGGAGTTATTATCGGCAAAGCCTTTTACGAGGGAAAAATAACTTTAAAGGAATTAAACAATTTATGTTAAAAAAACGCATTATTGCCTGTCTTGATATAAAAGACGGGAGAACAGTGAAGGGAGTAAATTTTGTCAACCTTGTTGACGCTGGGGATCCCGTTGAACTTGCCAAAATCTATGTAAAACAGGGAGCAGATGAATTGGTTTTCCTCGATATAACAGCCACTATAGAAAACAGGAAAGCACTTGCCGGTCTGGTGGAAAGAATTGCTGCTGAAATTAATATACCATTTACAGTTGGAGGAGGAATTGAAACTGCTGCCGATGTTGCAATCCTTATTAAAGCTGGTGCTGATAAAGTCACTATAAATTCGTCTGCTGTAAGGAGACCTGAGCTTATCTCCGAAGTCGCCCGACAATTTGGAAGTCAATGTGTTGTCATTGCAATTGACACAAAACTAATTGACAATGAATGGATAGTATTTGTAGATGGAGGCCGCACCAGAACTGAGTTAAAAACGGTGAACTGGGCAAACAAGGCTGAAAATCTCGGAGCAGGTGAAATACTTCTTACATCAATGAACAATGATGGAACTAAGACCGGGTTTTCGATTGATATAACCGGTGCGGTAAGCTCAAATGTAAATATCCCGGTCATAGCATCAGGAGGAGCTGGAACTAAGGAAGACTTCCGGGATATTTTTTTTAATACCAGCTGCAGCGGAGCGCTGGCTGCCAGCATTTTTCATTTTGGGGAGATTGATATAAGAGATCTGAAAAAGTATCTTAAATCAGAAGGCATTGCAATAAGATAGAACACAGAGGAATAAAATAAACGATTCAGTATGGAACAAATCGACTTTACAAAAGGTAACGGGCTGGTACCGGTAGTTATTCAGGATAATTCCACTCTTCAGGTTTTGATGGTAGGCTATATGAATGAAGAAGCATTAGCAAAAACCAAAAAGGGAAAAAAGGTTACTTTTTTCAGCAGGAGCAAAAACCGGCTGTGGACAAAAGGAGAAACCTCAGGTAATTATTTGATAGTTGAAGAGATCCTGAGCGATTGTGATAATGATTCAATACTGATAAGAGTCGATCCTGCCGGTCCGGTATGCCATACAGGGAGTACTTCGTGTTTCGGGGATGAAACATCAAAGGGTTTCATCTATGAATTAGAACATATTATCAATCAGCGTATCAAAAAGAATACTGAAGAGTCTTACACAAACAAACTATATAAAAAAGGTATTAATAAAATCGCTCAAAAAGTCGGGGAAGAAGCTGTTGAATTAATAATAGAAGCGAAAGATGATAATATTGAGTTGTTCCAAAATGAAGCAGCAGATTTGCTTTATCATTTCCTGATTTTACTGAAATCGAAAAATGTCACATTCAGCAATATTGAATATGTGCTGAAAAAAAGGCATGAAAAGAAAAAATAGAATGTCATGACATGTCAATTGTAGGGAACGATCGCGACCGTTCCCTACAATTGATAAATATTTACAATTTTTAATCTATTTCTCACTTTTTCTGACTTTTTGATTGTTTTTTTAAAAAATTAGTTACATTTGTAAGCAATAACGCAACTAATGAATAAAGTGTACAAATATTTCGCTTCCTATTTTTACTTCTATTTTTATTTTAAAAACAGATAAGGGGATTTTTGTATACAGATAATATAAAATTATATGAAAGCAAGGGTCCCAAAAGGGCCCTTGCTTCTTTTAATACATCTCAGAAATGAAAATTGCAGTACAAGGAGAAAAAGGTTGTTTTCATGAAGTCGCTGCACGACAATATTTTAACTATGATGAAATTGAAATATTGGCATGCTCTACATTTGATCTCGAGCTCATAACGTTAAAAAATGGAGAAGTTGACTTTGCCGTGATGGCCATTGAAAATGCCAGATCAGGAAGTATTCTTTATAATTATACACTGATAAGAGAATCGGGAATGAAGATCCTTGGGGAACATAATCTGAGGATTAAACAGAATCTCATGGCTCTTCCTGACCAGAAAATAACCGACATAAAGGAAATACGGACTCATCCTATTGCAATTGCACAATGCATGACATTCCTGAATCAGTACCCGGATATAACTCTAATAGAAAGCGATGATACAGCAGGAAGTGCCAGGCAGATAAGCGAATACAGATTAAAAGCAGTAGCAGCAATCGCCTCAACAAATGTTGCTGAACTTTATGGGCTTCAAATACTTGCGCCGGGTATTGAAACCTATAAACAGAATTATACACGGTTTCTTGTTGTTGGCAGTGAGGACAAAGGCAATACGAGAGGTAATAAAGTGTCAATATGTTTTTCGACCGGACATAAACCTGGATCACTGGCTAAAGTGCTGGTTAAATTAGCTGAACTTGATATCAATCTTTCAAAAATCCAATCTGTCCCCCGGTTAAACGGAGAATGGGAGTACATGTTCTACGTTGATCTCGAATTAAATAAAAACACAAAATCTGATGTAATAAGAAGGGTCCTGGATAAGTATACCAGTAACCTTGAAATACTTGGTGTATATTTTAAAGGAGATATGCTATATGAAAGTTAAACCTGCCGACCGTACCGCAAGCGTTCAGGAGTACTACTTCTCTCAAAAGCTTGCACAGATTGACAAAATGCGCAGAGAAGGGCTGGATGTCATTAATCTTGGCATTGGCAGTCCCGATCAACCACCTTCGGAAAATACTGTTTCAGCACTTATTGATGAAGCCAGAAAGCCGACATCACATGGCTATCAAAGTTATTCAGGCATACCAGCCCTCCGTAAGGGATTTGCTGACTGGTATAAAAAATATTTCCATGTTTCCCTGAATCCTGATAACGAAATTCTGCTTCTTATGGGCAGCAAGGAAGGAATAATGCACATTAGTATGGCATTTGTAAATCCGGGTGATGAAGTTCTGGTCCCCGACCCCGGATACCCTACCTATTCCTCGGTTACAAATCTCGTTGGCGGCATAGTCAGGAAATATGGGCTAACGGAAGAAAAGGGATGGCTTCCCGATTTGAAAGCTCTGGGAAAGAGCGATCTGACCAAAGTCAAACTTATGTGGGTAAATTATCCAAATATGCCAACCGGAGTCAGAGGGTCAGTCGAACTGTTTGAAAACCTTGTCAGCTTTTCAAGGAAACACAAAATTCTTCTTGTCAACGACAATCCTTACAGCTTCATATTAAATAATGATTATCAGAGTCTGCTTCAGGTGGAAGGAGCAAAAGAAACCGCCCTGGAACTCAATTCACTGAGTAAATCTCATAACATGGCCGGCTGGAGAATCGGAATGGTTGCAGGCGACAGTGATTATATTAAAACTATTCTGAAGGTAAAAAGCAACATGGATTCGGGTATGTTCCTTGGAATGCAAATGGCTGCTGTCGATGCACTTAAAAACGGAGAATCATGGTTTAGTTCAGTAAACTCTGTCTACATAAAACGGAAGAAAATAGTTGAAGAAATAATGGATGCTCTTAATTGCCATTATGATAAATCACAGGTTGGTCTGTTTGTCTGGGGTCGCATTCCTGAAGAAATTATTAATTGTGAAGTTTACATTGAAGAGATTCTGAACACATCACATGTGTTTATCACGCCCGGATTCATTTTTGGAGAAATGGGTCAGAGATATATTCGTATTTCATTATGCGCAACTGAGAAAAGACTTGAAGAAGCAAAAGAAAGATTAAAAATTCATCTGAAATAAAAAGAAATGACAGTAACAGTGGTTGGAATCGGACTAATCGGAGGATCGCTAATGGTAGATCTTCGTAAAAGAGGTTTTGCTGATAAAATAATCGGAGTTGACACCAATATGCATCATCAGAATATAGCGTTACTATGTGGGCTGATTGATGAAAATGATACTCTTGAAAATGCAGTGGAAAAGAGTGATCTTATAATACTTTCAACACCGGTAAATACAAATTGCAAAATGCTGCCCGGAATTCTCGATAAACTCTCAGGTACTTCAAAAATTGTTGCTGATATGGGTTCAACAAAAGGGAGTATAGCTAATGTTTCAAAAAATCATCCGGCAAGGGGCAGATATGTAGCCGTTCATCCAATGGCAGGTACGGAATATTCAGGTCCTCTGGCCGCTATAGGTAAACTTTTTGATTACAAAACTGCAATTATCTGTGACAAAGAGTTGAGTGACCCCGATGCTCTGTCGACGGTTGAAAAAATGCTTGACTTGTTAAACATGCATAAAGTATACATGAACTCAAGTGAACACGATGTTCATGTAGCCTATATCTCCCATATATCTCATATAACTTCATTTTCACTGGCATTAAGCGTCCTCGAGAAGGAACAGGAAGAACAAAATATTCTTACCCTCGCCGGTGGTGGTTTCGAAAGTACAGTCCGTCTGGCTAAGAGCAACGGGGAGACATGGGCACCGATCTTCCTTGAAAATTCAAAATATATCCTTGAAGTCATGGATACATATATTGAGAAGATGAACGCATTCAGGAAAAAAATTTCAGAAAAAGATCTTGAAGGACTAAAAGCCCTGATGGAGGAAGCCAATAAGATAAGGAAGATACTAAATTAAAGTTTGGAGATTTAGAGCCAACTCACCTGCTACGCGGGAGCTCCCCTAAAGGGGAGCAAAATCTCTGACTATTAGTTAACTTAAATATAATAGAAGATTTTACCCCCCTTTAGGGGATAGGGGGGGCAAAGGGAACAAATTATTTGACAAATTAACTTTTAATATAATGGAAGTAGAACTTAAAAATTCCCTGATTCAGGACTGGAGAGGTCATAAAGGGAGACCTTTTCTGATATCCGGACCATGCAGTGCGGAAACAGAGGAACAGGTTATGGAAACAGCCACTCAATTGGCTCAGATAAAACAGGTAAGTGTATTCAGAGCTGGCATCTGGAAACCAAGAACCCGTCCTAATTCATTTGAAGGGGTGGGAATTGAAGGATTAAAGTGGCTCAGAAGGGTTAAACAGGAAACCGGTCTGCTGGTAGGCACTGAAGTAGCCAACGAAAAGCATGTATATGAAGCTTTGAAATATGGAATTGATATGTTGTGGATCGGTGCCCGGACTTCCGTTAACCCTTTTACGGTCCAGGAGATCTCGGATGCATTGAGCGGAGTGGATGTAATGGTTCTGATAAAAAATCCTATCAATCCTGACCTTGAGCTGTGGATAGGAGCTATTGAAAGAATAGCCCGGGCAGGTATCACACGGATAGGTGCAATACACAGAGGATTCTCTTCCTATGAAAAAACTTTATACCGCAATCAACCAAACTGGCAATTGCCGATTGAACTCCGACGGAGAATTCCTGATCTTCCTATTATATGCGACCCGAGTCATATTGGAGGTGCAAGGCAATTCCTGCACGAAATTTCGCAGAAAGCAATGGATCTTAATTTCGATGGCTTGATGCTCGAATCTCATATCGACCCTTCAAAAGCATTAAGTGATGCAGCTCAACAACTGACCCCAAATGATCTGAAGGAACTTTTAAGCAGGCTGATTCTTCGTAATCCAAGCACTTCCGACCCGAGATTACTCGACGTATTGGGGGAATTGAGGCAGCAGATCGATGTTTACGATGATCATCTCCTCGATCTCATGGAACAAAGAATGAAAGTTGCAGAAACAATAGGCCGTTATAAAAAGGAAAATAATATTACTATCTTGCAGACAACAAGGTGGGAGGAAATAATTAATAAAGTTATTGCAAAAGGTCTTGCCAAGGGGCTTAGTCCCGAACTGATAGATACAATATTTAAAGCCATTCATCAGGAGTCTATTAATCACCAGATGAAAGTGATGAATACGGATGTGAAAAGCCAGAACGGGAAAGAGTAAACAAAATAAATAATATATGGAAAGATATTTAGAACCGTCAGCATTAAAGGGCAGCATAAAAGCTCCAGCTTCTAAAAGCATGACTCAACGGGCAATTGCTGCTGCGTTACTGGCTGATGGAGAAAGTATAATCCATAATCCCTCGTATTGCGACGACTCTTTGGCAGCAATGAGTATCGCGGTTGGCCTTGGTGCCAGGATTGAACCACAGGTCACTGAAATGAAAATCTTAGGATCTGTTGTTCTGAAAGAACCAAAACTGAATTGCGGTGAATCGGGTCTGGCAATCAGGATGTTCTCCCCTATTGCTGCATTATATCCTGTGGAAATTTGCATGATTGGAGCTAATTCTCTAAAGAAGAGACCAATGTTCATGATAGAAGAAGCTTTAAATCAACTTGGCGCAAAGTGTACAAGCACATCGGGTTTTCTTCCTCTTTCTATTCGTGGACCGATAAGCGGCGGAAGATGTGAAATTGACGGATCGGTCAGCAGTCAACTATTAACTGGGCTTTTGATGGCTCTCCCATTAGCCAGAAAAGACTCAGAAATTAAAGTCAATAACCTGAAAAGCAAACCATATATTGACATGACGATCGAGATTCTGAGTTCATGCGGGATAACAATTGAAAATCAAGGTTATTCATTGTTCAGAATTCCCGGCAAACAAAAATATAAACCTGTCAATTATAAGGTTGAAGGCGACTGGAGTGGCGGAGCTTTTCTGCTGGTCGCCGGAGCAATTAACGGACATATGACCGTAAGTGGTCTTAGGAAAGACAGCAGGCAGAGCGATATGTCGATTGTTTACGCACTTGAAAAAGCCGGTGCAAAAATGATAATTGGTGATGACCGGATTGAAATTTCCAAATCAAAATTAACAGCATTTGATTTTGATGCCACAGAATCACCTGATCTGTTTCCACCGCTTGTCGCCCTTGCTTCATATTGCAATGGGACGTCTGTTATCAAGGGTGTTTCCAGACTGATTTACAAGGAGAGCGACCGTGCTAAAACACTTAAAGAAGAGTTTGGCAAAATGAATATTAAAATAGAAATTAAAGATGATCTGATGTATGTAATAGGCGGTAGTCCTTTAAGCTCTAAAGTTGAATCTCATGAAGATCACCGAATTGCAATGGCCGTAGCAATTACCTCCCTTGGTGCTTCAGGAAGAGTTTATATAAGAGATTCACAATGTGTAGCTAAATCATACCCCGGTTTTTTTGATGATCTGAGGCAACTCGGGGCCTTAGTTCATGAATAATACGTAAAGTCTGATTTTTAGTCTTTTCTGTTATGAAAAGGACCCAATACATTGTATTTTTTAAAAATAAATTGATTTTTTGATGATATTTTGAATTTTTGATTATTTTTGTGGCAGATTAAACCAGTTTAGCGGTTTATTAATTTTAAATGATGAAAGTAAAAATGTTTTATATCTGGTCGTGGCGCAGCTTAATAATTTCAGCTGTGGAACAAGCCATTATATAACATTAAAAGATATTTATTATAGAGGGCACGCTGTTCACAGCGTGCCTTTTTTATTTATTAACCTCAATCAATCAGACAATGAAAAAGAACATCAAGATTTTACTAAGCGAAAAAGAAATGCCCAGGCAATGGTATAATATTATGGCAGACATGCAAAATAAACCAATGCCTCCATTGCATCCGGTTACTAAAAAACCGGTTGGTCCTGAGGACCTTGCCCCTGTTTTTCCTATGGCGCTGATAAAACAGGAAGTATCAACCGAAAGATACATTGACATACCTGAGGAAGTATTTGATCTCTACATGACCTATCGTTCTTCACCGCTTTTCAGAGCTTACAGTCTCGAAAAAGCGCTGGGCACGAAAAGTAAAATATATTACAAATATGAAGGAGGTAATTATTCAGGTTCTCATAAAGCAAACACTGCAATTCCACAGGCATATTATAACAAGATGGAAGGCATAAAAAGAATCACCACTGAGACCGGTGCCGGCCAATGGGGAAGTGCAATGAGTTTTGCCTGTCATCACTTCGGAATTGAGCTTCTTGTTTTTATGGTAAAGGTTAGCTATGACCAGAAACCCGGCCGCAAGCTTTTAATGAATACTTATAATGCCAAGGTAGTCGCTTCACCAAGCACTATGACTGTGGCCGGAAGGAGAGTTCTTGAATTGGACCCAGATTCACCAGGCAGTTTAGGTATTGCAATTTCCGAAGCCATGGAAGTCGCCGTTCAGGATCCGTATACCAAATACGCACTAGGCAGTGTTCTTAACCACGTCATCCTTCATCAGACTATCATTGGTCAGGAGGCATTACTTCAGATGGAAAAAGCAGGGGACTATCCCGATGTTGTGATCGGTTGTTTTGGCGGAGGTTCTAATTTCTCAGGAATCGCATTCCCATTTCTTCGCGAAAAGCTGCTTCACAAAAAAAACATTAGGCTTCTTACCGTCGAACCAGCTTCATGCCCAAAACTTACAAAAGGAAAATTCATGTATGACTTTGGTGACTCCGCCGGAATGACTCCTCTCCTTCCTATGTACACGCTGGGACATGATTTTATTCCGGCAAAGATACATGCAGGCGGATTAAGGTACCATGGAGCGGGTGTTCTGGTAAGCCAGTTGCTGAAAGACGGCTTTATTGAAGCAAAGGCAAAAATGCAGAGAGAATGTTTTGAAGCAGGTGTGCAATTTGCAAGGGCAGAAGGTATTCTTCCTGCTCCCGAATCCACATATGCAATCGCAGGGGCACTCGATGAGGCAAGAAAAGCAGACCTGGAAGGAGTCTCAAGGACAATACTGTTTAATCTTAGCGGGCATGGTCATTTCGACATTTCTGCTTACGAGAAGTATTTTGAGAACAATCTTCCCGATCATGAAATGACGACGGCAGAAGTTGACGAGGCTATTGCAAAAATTCAAATCCCCGCTTAACCGCTCCACAAACCGAGCGAATCGAGCCAGCCTTAACCCTACCCCCATCCTCTCGCCGTAAACGACAAGAGAATGGGTTTAATTTGTTTATTAACAATGACTTAGACCCTCTCCTTGTTTATTTAAGGGGAGGGTTAGGTGGGGTTAAGAGAACAATAAAGAGTCTTTAAATTGTCTATTCTATTTTTGCAATTGTTCCTCTTATCGGTGTCATTGCGGGTGCGGGCCTTCCCATAAAAATGCCTGGTTTTTGTTCCATAGTTAAGGTTACATTTCCATTAAACTCTCTGAAATTGCATATTACAGTTTCGGAGCCCAGACTTTCTTCAACAAACCGGGCAGTTATTTCGAGTGTATTATTATCTGTCCAGGAATAAGCAGAAGCAACTTTTATCAGAGGTTGGTTAACTTTATAATTTGCATCAATTGACTTTGATATACTTCGTGGAGCAGCTAAAAGAGACGATGATTTTGTATTTGATATCTTCCATTTTTCTGTTCCGCACTTGATAACCGATATGTTATTATCCCTTTTTAATGCAAAACTGCATTCTCCATTATTGAATGTAAAATAAACAGATTGAATATTAAAGTCATTATCTCCCAGGATGAACTCCCTTCCGGAAATTTTCTTTATAAAGTCAGATGCGGTTAGTTTTGAGTTATCCGGCTTAATTTCCAGATTCGCCTGTTTTTTCAGCAATTCAGTATAAGATGACGGTTCTGCCGGAATAACCTTGTCCGATTTAATGGCCGGGATCAGATAAGTATGAACCAGGTCCATTTCTTCCTGGGTATTTCGTGCGTTTGCCGTCAGAACTACTATCGCATCCTTATCGGGAATTAAAATTACAAACTGCCCCGCCATTCCATCGAGACGTACAGTATTATTCCTTCCCCTCCACATCTGGTAACAATATCCTTGTGCCCAGTCATTCCTATCTTTTGGCATCTTGTTCGACGGGTCACCACTTTCAATCTTGAATGATGTTGCTTCCTTCACCCATTGCTCAGGAATAAGTTGCCTCCCTTTCCATTTTCCGTTAGCTATCAACAGTTCTCCAAACCTTGCCATATCTTCAGTACGAAGCCTGAGCCCTATCATACCAAGATTAATTCCCTGCGGATTCATATCCCAGTCGATCCCTCGTATGGTCAGGGGGTCAAAGATTCTGGGCTTCAGGTATTCGAACAGGGTCTGTCCTGTTACCTGTTGAACAATAGCCGAAAGCATAAACGTTGCCATATTATTATAAAGGAATACTGTTCCGGGTTTATGAACAGGCTCCAGGGAGATAAATGACCTGATCCAGTCTTCATTGACTCCTGCACCCATTGGAGCAGGCTCCTGTCCTACCGACATGGTAAGGAGATTCTGAACAGTCAGTTCCTTCATGTACTTACCAACAGAATCGGGCAAAGAATAAGGAAAAAAAGAAATAACTTTATCGGAGAGCTTCAGTTTGTTTTCCGAAACAGCCAGTCCTATGCCTGTCGCTGTGAAGGTCTTACTCGCTGAAAACATAATATGCCTGTATTCAGGACCATATGGATTCCACCAACCTTCTGCAATTACCTTTCCGTGCCTTATGAACATAAAACTGTGAATTTCCTGGCGACCAGTATCCACTGCGTTTATGAAATCTATTATCCCCGCAGAGGAAACACCTTCCGATTCGGGAACACTTCTGGGGAGCTTATCTGAGATTTGGCCTGTCAGGTTCGTTGTAATTAGCGAACTTAAGAAAATGATCAGCAGAACTGAAAGAGATTCTTTCGCTTTGCAATATGTTTTCATAATTAAAAAATCTATAATAGAATATGTCAGATGATTGTTGTACGGTTATATACAGATACCCCCACCATTACTTCCCTTAAACTATAAGAAAAGGTCTAGAAATCAGAATAAGAAGTCGGATGAAGCAGATTTGGATTAGCTTTTGAAACTGTATTTTTATATTCTTCCATTCCTGAAAGTTTCTTCCATTCATCGGTAGCACCAAAAGCTTTCCAATGCTCATCATGTGATTTCATATCTGAAAAAGTAGTCATATACATAAGGTTGGGCATGTGACTTCCGATTAATACTTCACCCCAGAATACAGGATTGAAATTTAATTTTTTAAATATATCTATTTCCCCTCCCTGGTTAAACATTTCTATCTTCTTTACAGCCTTGGCGTTGGTAGCACTTTCATAACTGCGGAGCTCATAGATTCTCTCCGCCGGAGAATTAGTATATTTTGGAGCATTAAATTGCGGAAAATTTATAAAAGCTTTAAGAAAAATGCTCTCATATCTTTTATACGGAGGTTCATTGAAAGGAGCATCAATAAATGATTTTCCGGCATCAGCAAAAACCTTATCTTTCATGAGCTGATCGGGCAATTGCATAAATTGCTCAACTGTGTTGAAAGGGATCAATACATAAACTAATTTTCCGAAAGTTGTATCAGCCTCAACAGGCTTGAATACTCCAACAACCGGAATACCTGCACGATGCAAAGCAGGCAGATACGCATCTTTAAGATAGGTATCTACCTTGCCTTCCTGAGTTTTATCTGCAATCCTGTAGATTTTTATTTCATAGTATTGCTGCTTTGGGGTCGCTTTTCCAAACCCGCTGTAAACGACAGAGATTAACATTAATGTAACTGCCAGAATCTTGTGAATAAAATTTTGTTTTTTCATAGTTAAAGTATTGATTATAAAATTAATATAATGACATCTTTTAAAAATTAAATTCATTAACCCTCCCACTTGCAATACAATTCTTCAGAATTATAGAAACACTTTTTAGCATTTCTTTTCTTACGAATTACCCCCTTTCATTTTCCCCCAAGGGGGAAAGGTTTTGTTCACACCTTCCCCCGTGGGGGAAGGTTGGGAAGGGGGTAATCGACCGAACAAAACATTTATTCATATCTCTTAAAAAATGTTACCCAAATTGTAAAGTATAACACGATACACATTTATGTGCTTTGTGGTCAATAAAATCTTAATACGCTGCCTTAAAGTCCTCAAATATCTCATTTGCCTTAGCTGGTGTCAGTTCTGATCCTGACTGAACATAAAACCTGTGATATAAAGTCACTGACTGACCTTTTTCAAGTTTATAACTTCTTTTTTCAAGTTTAGGATCATAGGAATTCTGCCCGAAATTGTTTAACGAGAAAAGACCATATCCTCTTGCATGTGCATATGCCGGAAATCCTGGATTTTTAGGATTGTCAAAAATTGCCATGCTGATTTTAATATTATTCTTGACACCACTCAGGATTACCCATTCATTTCTTGTTCCCCATACTGAATCACCTTTTAACCCTATACTTGATATGTACATGCCTGTAACACCATTATTATCAATAGCTTTAACCGTTGTTGGATTTCCCTTATCATCAGTAAAGATCAGCGATTCATTTGAAGGCATCTCAAATGCCCTGTCGACCCGTATTGCAAACATTCCCTCCTTACTGTCGCCTATTACGACCTGCCCATCTACTGCTGTTAATGTCGAAATATGATCAATTGTACGGGTGTTCTTGTCACCGGAAAAGACATACCTGGTACTTTCGTTCAGTATTGCTTTTCCATTATTATCCTCCCATATCATGGTAACTTCCAGTTCTCCCTTCTTTCCGCTGATTGCTTTAACAATTTTTTGATGAACAATATGGCCATAACTATCCTTCTTTGAGGCAGGGATTTCGGATGAATTATTCCAGAAATCAAGACTATTGATATTCCCGTAGTTAAACCAGATACCTATATGATGCGGATGATCTACTCGTTCATTTTTTCTGGGTTCGAAAGGATATCCTCGTGTAATCACCGAACCATCAGGAGAATAAACAGGGAATAAAAATGGCTTTTCAATATTTATGGGATAATGATAGGATGTAAACAATTTCCCGTCTATCAAGACATCTACTTTATTTTTCTCATCCTGCCGGACCAGTTTTACATCCCCATCAGGTTTAACATTAAAAAACAGCCCTGAAACAAGGAGTGTAAATGCAGATAGACCTGATAACAATGCATTTATCATAATCAGTTATTAATATTTGAAAATCTGTCCGCCCGCAAGAACTTCCTGATTTGCCTCATCGAAGGTAGCTTTCTGACCGGTTCTCAGAGCGGCTGTGCACATAATCGTAGCAATTGAATGATTATAGCCTGCCATGATGTCCGCATTTGGTTTCTTTCGATCACGAACACATTCCAGCCAGTTCTTCATATGAGCATTAGTCATTACATCTGAACCTGTGTTGGCCGACGTTTCAACTTTAAATCCTGGCAAATCCATTGATTCAAGAAGATTTGGCTTCATGTTCATTTCCCCTGCATCGCCTGCTGTAAGGCCACCTTCAGAGTTGATTTTATTTGTATCAAGGTTGAGAGATCCTCCATTAGAAAAATAAATTTCTTTGGTACCTCCGGCAGAGTTGGTAAAACGGGAAGTATAAACAACCTGGAATGCTGAATTATCATCTCCGTAATCCATAACGGCAGTCATTGTGTCAAAATTGGTCCTCCCGTCTTTCCACAAATAAACGTTGCCATTTGCTGCTACGCTTCTGGGATGACTTAATCCAGTAAACCAATGAACAGTGTCAATCTGATGAGCCATCCACTGACCCGGTATTCCTGATGAATATGGCCAGAAAAGTCTGAACTCAAGATATTTCCTTGGATCCCAGGCAACCGGTGCCCGATTCATCTGGAAACGGGTCCAGTCTGTATCAGCTTCTTTTATCAATGATGTGAGTTGGGGTCTTCTCCATCTGCCAGGCTGATTCACGTTCCACGACATCTCAACCATCACAATTTTCCCGAATTTACCTGATCTTATATAGTCATTCGCAGCAATATAATTAGGAGTACTCCTTCTTTGTGATCCGATCTGAACGATCTTTTTTGAATCCTGAACAGCCTTTAGAGCTTCCTTCGCATCTGACATGGTTTCGGCAAAAGGTTTTTCACAATATGCATCCATACCTGCCCTTACTGCTTCAGCGAGAACAAGTGCATGCTGAAAATCCGCAGTACTTATTATTACTGCATCAGTATCCTTCCCGCTGTATAGCTCATCATTGTTCCGGGCTTTCCTTACATTAATTCCCTTTCCCTTGAAGAAGGTTTCCGCTTCGTCACGACGCCTGTTCCACAGATCGGAAACAGCTACAATTTCAAAATTGAAATCCTTAGCCATACTAAGAAATGAGGGAGCCAGGGAAGTCCTGAACCGGTCAGAAAAGCCTACTATCCCGACACTAAACCTGTCATTTGATCCAAGTATCCGGGAATAACTCTTCGCGCTCAGAGACAAACCTGCTGCGCCGATTGCTGATTTCTGAATGAATTCTCGTCGGGTTGCCATAATATCTTATTTTAGATAGTTGATTAACGTAAAAATAATATTTCTTTTTACACTATAAAACTTCATAAATCCAATCAAATTTATTTCATCTTTAATTCAATCCATCCAAAAACAGATGAAATTATTTACTTTTAAAAAAAATAGATTTAAAAAATGAAGAGAATCCTGGTTGACATGGATGGTGTAATTGCTGATGTATACACCCGTTTCTTTGAGTTGTATGAGAAAGAAACAGGTAAAACGAAAACGATGGAAGAAATCATTGGATACAAAGAAGCAGAAGCATTTCCTGAAGTCTATCGCTGGGTAGAGACGCCCGGGTTTTTCAGAACAATTCCCATTATGAAAGATTCTCAGAGAGTATTAAAATTGCTAAATGAAAAATATGAGATAATAATTGTTTCCATGGCAACTGAATTCCCTTACAGCCTTACAGACAAACAATTGTGGCTAAATGACAATTTCCCTTTCATAAGCTGGAAACAAATAGTTCTATGTGGTAATAAAAGCCTTATCAAGGCAGACCTAATGATCGATGACCATTTCAAAAATCTGGATAATTTCGAAGGTGACACAATTATGTACATTCAGCCTCATAATATCAATAACACCAGCCACAATTATAAAACAGTTTCCTCATGGGAAGAAATTGAAAAGCTCTTTCTTATTGATTGACTAGTTTTCTGTTTTTTTAACTAAAGAGGCATGAATTATTATTGAAATAACTGTAGTTTTGAAATTCCAAGATCAATTTTACTGTCTGAACTATTAATCAATACTTAATATACAAAAAAAGTAACATGGAAAACGAGAACAAACCAGCTACTAAACGATTATATTCTCTTGATGCCTTGCGCGGATTCGATATGTTCTGGATTATGGGCGGAGAAGCAATATTCGTTGCCCTTGCCTCCCTGACCGGTTGGCCAATATTAAAGTTGTGGGCAGAACAGCTGGAGCACGTACCATGGCATGGTTTCCATTTTTATGATATGATCTTTCCTATGTTTCTTTTTATTGCCGGCATTTCATTCCCTTTTTCGATGGCCAAACGCATTTCGATGAATGAAAGCCGGAATTCGATCTATAAACATGTTATTACGCGTGGGTTGCTCCTGGTGCTGATTGGTATTGTATATAATAATGGAGTGAACTTTGACTTCGCTCACTTAAGATATGGGAGTGTACTTGGAAGAATAGGATTGGCCTGGATGTTTGCCTCCCTCATATTTATGAACACAAAACTAAACATGCGGATTGTATGGTTCTGCTGTCTGCTTCTTGGATACTGGGTACTACTTTTACTTTTCCCGGCTCACGACCTGGGTTCCACAGATATTTTTTCGCGTGAAGGTAATTTAACAAGTCATATAGACAGACTCCTCATGCCAGGAAGACTTTACCTGGGTAATCATGATCCGGAAGGATTACTCGGTGTGATTCCTGCTATAGGGACAGCTCTGCTTGGGATGTTTACAGGAGAGTTCCTTCAATCAAAATATCTTAGCGACAAACCTTATCGTAAGGTACTTTATCTTTTCCTGGCAGCGATCATCCTGATGATAATAGGAAGGGTTTGGAATATCGCGTTCCCGATCAACAAAAATCTCTGGACAAGTTCATTTGTATGTTTCGTTGGAGGATTAAGCCTTCTCCTGTTCTCAATTTTCTATCTTATAATTGATGTCCTGGAATATAAAAAATGGGCATTCTTCTTTGTTGTAATCGGACTGAATCCAATAACTATTTACCTTACAGGAAGAATAGTCAATTTCAGATCTGCTGATAAATTTTTCTTCGGCGGACTGGAATCTATTATGCCATCAACCTGGACACCTCTTATTGAAGGAATCGGGGTAACGGCAATTGCCTGGGTATTCCTGTATATCCTTTATAAAAAGAAGGTATTTCTGAAGATCTGACTTTTGAATTCAATCCTTCACGTAATTTGATTTAGTTTGAAAGTGCCTGATATACAAGAGCCTCAAATTTTTCCGGAATTTCTCCATGTCTTAACGGACTTTGCTGCATAAAGATCAGGCCAACAAGCTTTTCTTTGGGATCTGCCCAGTAATTGGTTGCAAAATAACCACCCCAGGAAAATGATCCCTCGGACATTCCAAGTTTCTCCTGACCATTTGCAGTAGTTATTTCAAATCCCAAACCGAATTTGTTTCTGCCAAGGCTCAGATCTCCAATCTGGTTCGAAGTCATCAGTTCAACCGTATGCCTGGCAAGAAGAGTTTTGCCTTTATATTTCCCATTATTTAACAACATTTGCAGAAAGATGGCATAGTCTTTTATTGTCGAACTCAGTCCTGCACCACCTGAATAATATGTTCCTTGAACTGTAGGATATTTCACAAAGTCCGGCGCATTTATAAGACGGTGGTTTTTATCCTCAGTACTGACATTTACCAACCGTTCAATTTTTGATGCAGGCAAATAAAAATATGTGTCATTCATTCCTAAAGGCTCGAAAATATGTTTGTGAAAATAGTGATCGAGACTTTCGCCAGAAAGAACCTCGACCAGATAACCAAGGACATCCAGGTTTAATCCGTAAGTGAATCTTTCACCCGGCTGATGTACCAGGGGTAATTTTCCGAGTTTTCTGATCTTATCTCCCAGTACTATTTTTTCGCTGACAAATCCTGTCGGAATACCTGATTTTGCATAAATAGCATTCATATTAGCTGATCCAATTCCTGCATAATCAATTCCCGATGTGTGGGTCAGCAGGTCTCTGATTGTAATTTCGCGATTTGCTTTTACTGTAGTAAAAGTTGTATCCTTTTCATTGAACTTATTAAGAACAACAGGATTTGCAAATTCAGGAATATATTTTGAGATTGGGTCGTCTAACAGAAACTTACCTTCTTCAAATAACATCATCACAGCAACACTTGTAATGGCTTTGGTTTGCGATGCAATACGGAAGATATCATCATTGTGCATTGCCGTTTTTTTCTCAATATCGCTCACACCGAAGGACTTGTCATAAACAATTTTACCATCACGGGCGATAAATCCGACGGCGCCTGCTATCCATCCGCTATCAACGGCTTGCTGGATCATTTTGTCGATCCTTAGCAACCTGTCTCCTGATACCCGTGCAGATATCTGAGTCGATTCCATGAGTTCTGTTGATTCTCCTGGTTGTGGTGATTGCGTGCATGAAAAAGAAATAATCAGAATCAGGGAAACAATCGAAGGGATAAGATTTTTTTTCATAGTTAAATACTTTAATATTGTTATCACACTTTATTTCTTCTTTGTATAACTCAAAAGCATGTCGGTAAGGTTTTCAGCTGCTTTCCTGTTGTCAAAACTTGCAGGGAGACGATCGTGATCAATATATTCATTATAAATCCACGGATCGCCAATTGCAAAAACATACCCTTTTCCAAATTTATTTTCTGCTATTATGACTTTGCCATTTTCCGTCAATATGGATTTCGCCCTACCCGACAGATTAATGTCTGAAATATCTTTTAAATAGATCTTTTTAACTCCTTTAAAAAGCGGATGATCAGGCAGATTTGTGCTGGCTCCCATCTCAAAATCATCTCCTGTCACCTGATGTAATGTTACATGATTAAATCTCATTCCAAACTGTGACATCAGCATATTAAGATGTGTAAACTCACAGTTTGGACCATCATTAGCCAGCACTGCCAGAATTCCTCCGTCCTCAACCCATTTTTTGATTGAAGCAACATCATCTGATAAAATATAATTTGGTTTAGGTGATTCTGTTGTTGTGTCGGGATCAACAATTATATAAATACTTAATTTTTTAAGAAACGCAGGATATGGTTTTGCGATTGTAAAAATCTTCGCCCCCCTGCTGGTAAAAATCGCTCCCCACCTTGAATATCCGCTGAACGCTGAATCAGTCCACAGATAATGAAACGGGCTTCCTGTTCTGGCATCTGTTTCATGGTTAAACCAGTTATCGAGCCCCACCACAGGCTGTGAAAATAAGCCGGTGAAAGTTAAAACAGATATAACTAATGAAATGAATACTATTCTTTTAAATACTTTCTCCCTTTCCATAAAATACTATGCATTTGTATTTCAAAATTATGAAACATTAACTATCAAACAATGATAATCGAAAACTTATTCCAATGGGTTTCTCGAATAATTATCTTTGTTTTTACATAAATTTTATCCATCTCGTTCCTTTTTAGTCCCCGTATAGGGGGTTGGTGGGGTTGCAGTAAAGAGAAGAGTGATGTAAAAATTAGATTGAAATTTGGATTCTTCTTTTAATTAAGTTAGTTTTCATATCAGAAACTTAAACCTATATGAAAACAATCCCCGTTATAAAACGATCATTTATTCTGGTTGTACTTGCAGGATTTATTATTCTCAGTTCCTGTAAAAAAAATGTAATAAATGAGGTCAAAGTCCCTGATTTTACGACTTTATCGTCTCAATTCAGCGAACCATCTGCAGAATATACAACCGCTCCATTCTTTGTCTGGAATGGGAAAATAACAATCGATGAGATTGATAAGGATCTCCTCAGTTTTAAAAATGCCGGATCGTCACAAGTCATTATACATCCTCGCCCAGGACTGATAAACGAATATCTCTCAGAGAACTGGTTCAGCCTTTATAAGCATGCTGTTGAAAAAGGAAAAGAGCTGGGCATGAATATCTGGATCTACGACGAAAATTCATATCCCAGCGGCTTTGCCGGCGGACACGTTCCGGATGAAATGCCAGAATCATATAATAAAGGTCAGGGCCTGAATATGACAAAAGCCGATATTCTTCCCGATTCCGTTGATAAATTTTATCTGTGTCTCAAAGAAGAAGGCGGAATCTATAAGGATATAACTTCCAAAATCAGTGACGAAAAAGGTAAACCCGGCAAATACTTCCTGTTTTCAAAAACTTACAATGAAAAATCCGACTGGTATGGAGGTTTTTCATACGTGGATCTGCTCTATCCCGGAGTTACCCAGAAATTTATTGAAGTAACAATGAAGGGTTATGAGAAAAATATCGGGAGTGAATTCGGAAAAACTGTTCCCGGTACATTTACTGATGAACCTCAAATTGAATCACCCGGAGGTATACGCTGGACCCCCGATTTGTTTGATGTCTTTATGAAGCGATGGAAATATGATCTTAAAACTCAGTTGCCATGTTTGTATGAGGAAACCGGCGATTGGAAAAAAGTACGGCATAACTACACCGAAACATTACTCCAATTATTTATTGACAGGTGGGCAAAACCATGGCATTCGTATTGTGAATCAAAAAATCTGAAATTCACCGGACATTATTGGGAACATGAATGGCCAAATATGCGTCCCGGCGGCGACAATATGGCAATGTACGCGTGGTCGCAGGTTCCGGCTATCGATATGTTATTCAACCAGTGGGACGATTCCACAACAAAAGCCCAGTTTGGAAATGTAAGATCGGTTAAAGAGCTTGCCAGCGCAGCTAACCAGACAGGCAGAGAAAGAAAACTAAGTGAAACCTATGGAGGATCAGGCTGGGACCTGACATTTACCGATATGAAACGAAACGGTGATTGGGAATATGCTCTTGGCGTAAACCTTATGAATCAGCATCTTACATATTTCACAATGGCTGGGGCCAGAAAATACGACTATCCTCCCACATTTGATTATCACGAACCATGGTGGAATAATTATAAGTATCTGAATGATCATTATGCAAGGCTATCACTGGCACTATCGTCGGGAAAACAGGTTAATGATATTCTTATTCTTGAACCTACCACCACAACCTGGCTTTATGACTCTTATACGGAAAAGAGTAAAAAACCTGACGAAATCGGACAGACTTTTCAAACCTTTATTACCACACTTGAGAAAAGTCAGGTAGAATATGACCTTGGCTCAGAAAATATTCTGAAAGATATAGGTAGTGTTTCAGCGGGCAGAATGCATGTAGGACAGTCCAGTTATTCAACTATTGTTATTCCACCGATGGTTGAAAATCTCGACTGGGAGACTTTCCAGCTACTGGAGAAATTTATTTATGGCGGTGGCAAGCTTATTATATTTAACGACCCAACACTACTCGATGGCTCAGAAAGTGAAGAAGTTAAGAAAATTTTTGCACTACATACTTCCGAGATTTTCAAACTGAAGGATTATTCTGAGGAAAATATTAATAAATACTTCAATAATAAGAATCTGAAGTTTGAAGGAAT
This sequence comes from Bacteroidales bacterium, assembly GCA_003141895.1. Classification (GTDB taxonomy): domain Bacteria; phylum Bacteroidota; class Bacteroidia; order Bacteroidales; family VadinHA17; genus LD21. Next base: position 261,903 of record PLNT01000038.1, read on the forward strand.
GACAGGCGGAACAATCTACCATAACCGAAGGATGCTGTCCGATGGTCAGATTATTTTTCTGGCAAATTCGAGTCTGACTGAGAAAGCGGACGGAGCATTCACAACAAGAGGGAAGGATGTTCTTGAAATGAATACACTTACAGGGTCAATCACAGGATATCCTAACGAGGGAAGTGGTGAAAATGTGACATTATTTTATTCAATACCTCCGGCCGGGAGCCTTTTGCTGTTTATTCCATACAGTAAAATTTCGGGATATATAATTCCTGTGAAACCAGAGAATGTAGTTAACGTTCTGCCTACATTGCCTATGAAGGTAGCCAGGAATGAGGAAAATGTTCTTATGATTGATTTTTGTGATCTTGAAGTTGGTACTGATAGTGTGAAAGATCTTAATACATATTATGCGGCTGATAAAGTTTATAAATATTACGGTTTTAAAAATGGTAACCCATGGAATACCTCAGTTCAATTTAAAAGGAATATTACAGACAGGGATACGTTCAGGGTCCCTTCAGGATTTTCTGCGACATATCATTTCCCGGTTAAAGGTAAATTCGACTTTTCTTCTTTTAAAGCAATTGTTGAACGAACAAATCTCTGGACGGTAGAAGTTAATGGTACCGAAGTGAAACCTGAAAGTTCAGCATGGTGGCTCGACAGGTCATTCGGTGTATTAAAGATCGGATCACTTATCAGAACCGGCGATAATACTATAACAATAAAAACCTCACCAATGAAAATTCATGCCGAGATTGAACCTGTCTACATTCTAGGCAATTTTTCAGTTAACTCTGCCGAAAAAGGCTGGGAAATAGATGAACCTGCTAAAAGTTATTCTTCAGGAAGCTGGAAGACACAAGGCTTGCCGTTCTATTCATGGGGTGTTACATATAGTGAAGAATTTAACATCGCAAGTGCTGAAGGAAACTGGGAAGTCATACTGGGTAAATGGAACGGAACAATAGCAGAGGTTAAAGTAAATGGAACGCAGGCACCAATAATTGCATTTCCTCCATATCACAGTGATATTTCACGGTTGATTAAACCGGGCATAAATAAAATCGATGTAACTGTTATCGGGAGCCTCAGGAATCTTCTGGGTCCTCATCACAATAGTCCCAAGCCGGGATTTGTTTCACCATGGATTTGGAGAAATGTAAGGAGTTTTCCTCCTGGTAAGGATTACGAGTTACTTGATTATGGTTTATTCGGGGAATTTTCTCTTTTACATGGAATTCAGTAAACTGGGTTCTGGGTATTAGGTACTAGGTGCTTGGTTTTCAGGATGACCTGATCTTCGTTCCAACACCCTAGACTTAGAACCAGCACCCAGCAACCAGTACCCAGATCTCTAATTTTCTTCGAATGATCTTATATTTGCCTTACAATTAACTAAATATCAATATACTATTTTAGACCTATTGCAGGAAAGAATTATTTTTCTACATTTGAGATATTAAATCTGTAATCTTTAATATGAAATAATTAAAAATTACGTTAAAATATAAATGAGGATGTTGTAGAGGAACACCCGTGGAACCTAAACCTTAAATTGTAACTTATGAGAAAACTTTTATTCTTTATTGCTTCTTTGTTCATAACCGGCAGTCTGCTTGCGGGCGGACTGGTTACGAACAATAACCAGAGTGCCATGTTTACACGCTTACAGAACCGTAATGCCTCAACTGACATTGATGCTGTTTATTTCAATCCGGCAGGTTTAACCAAACTTGGAAATGGATTTTTTGCATCAATTAATAATCAGACAATTACCCAGACACAAAAAGTCGTCAGTAGTTTCCCATTTCTGAATGGCGCTCCAAAAGAGTACGTGGGTGATGTAAAAGCACCTTTATTCCCCGGAGTTTATCTGGTATATAACACCGGAAAATTATCCTTTTCAGCAGGATTCAATCCAGTTGGCGGTGGCGGAGGTGCAGAATATAAAACCGGGTTATCTACATTTGAAATGCCAATTTCTGTTATTCCTGCCAGTTTATCTGCTCAAGGGATACCAACAACTCAGTACTCTGCTGACATATATTTTAAAGGATCTTCTGCTTACATGGGATATCAGGGAAATGTGGGCTATAAGATCAGTGACAAAATATCTGTCGCAGTAGGAATGCGGTTTGTATCGGCATCAAATAAATATAAAGGACACATAAATAATATTAGTATTAATCCTACCTATCCTGCTTTTGGAGCAGCATATAATGGAAGTATGGTTCTTGCCAGCAAATTCTTTACTGATGGTCAGACTTACCTGACTGGTGTTTCAACTCAAATGGGTGGTACTGCTACATCATTACAACAAATTGTTACAGGCGGCGGAGGTAGTGTTCCTCTGTCAAGTGGAACTGCAGTTGGATTAACTGCAGTTCAGGTGGCAACTATTCAAGGAACAATCGTTGCATTAGGTGGAAATCCAGCAGGAATGACAATTGCCCAGTCTCAGGCATTTTTCGCTGGAGCTTCAGCTGGTTATGCTGGTAAAGCTTCTGCAATGGGCGCTAATGCTGCTGCTACTCAGAACGTGAACGTTGATGCAACAATGTCAGGAACAGGAATAACTCCGATAATCAGTGTAAACTATTCACCGACAGAACAACTAAATATATCGGCCAGGTATGAATTCAAAACCAAAATTGATCTTAAAACTAAAGTTGCTCCTAACATGGGTGGTCCTCTCTTTATAAACGATAGTATTGGCGTAGGAGATCTGTCTGCTTCGCTTTCACTTGGAGCAACATTCAGACCAACCGAAAAGATTATGCTTACTGCAAGCTTCAATGAATATTTTGATAAAAATGTTAAATACGACGGCAGAACTGACGAGATCGATAAGAATTTCATTGAATATGGTCTTGGAGTGGAGTATGCGCTTACCGAAAAGCTTCGCATCAGCGCTGGCTGGTCACATACAACAACAGGGGTAAACAACAATTATCAGGGCGCCATGAGCTTCAGTACGAATACCAACTCTTTCGGCGGCGGTTTCGGGTACCATATCACCCCGATGATTGATCTTAATTTAGCATTCCAGAGAGCATTCTATGCTGAAGGCTCAAAACCTTTTGATGCTGTTATACCTTTTCCAGCATATACAGAAACATATAATAAATCGACATGGATGATTGCTGCAGGACTTGATTTCTCTTTTGGGAAAAAATAAATCCCTTTAATCTAATCACAATTATGAGGCCGTGTCGTATGATGCGGCCTCTTTCATTTTAAAAAACATTTAAAAAACCTGGCTACTAAGGTTTAAAAAATGTAAATAAGGTAAATTACGTTAAAAAGATTAGGAGATCCCTCGCTAACGCTACTAATGACAACTTATTAGAAAATGCATACTATCAATTAGATGACCATTTTTCTATAAGTCTATTACCCCCTTCCCAACCTTCCCCCAAGGGGGAAGGAGCAGAACCACCATTTCCCCCGTGGGGGAAATAAGAAAGGGGGTAAAAAGCCATAGTATTATTGTCATAATAACCGATGTGCAAAAAAAATTGAATAAAAACTCGGGATGACAGCCATTTATGGGAGTTATAGGTGGAAGAAGCGACGATTCGNNCGAATCGTCGCTTCTTCCACCTCCCATTTTCAAAACAAGAGTGTCATGCCGAGCGCAAGCGAGGCATCTCCTAGGTTGATTCTGAATTTAATGATAAAGAGCCTGATCATAATAGATGTATATAAAGGGTAGTAACCTTAGTAGGAAAATAATACAAAATGTCCTCAGACCTTATTACCTTATTTGGGTTTTATTGTTTTATACCGGGTGAGCGAGAATGGCCGTGTCGTATGACGCGGCCTCTTTCATTAATAAACAATGCCCTGAGAATTCAGATGCTTAATATATGCATCCTTTCGTGGAATTACCGATGTTTTTAACTTGTTGTACCATTCTGCTGCCTTAGGGTCATTTCCTGTTTCCTTTGCAAGACTGATTATATTCAGATATAAAAGCCCTTCAATCCCTGAATTCTTACTTTCAGCAGAATTGGCAATATTTATAAAACTTATTAATGCTTTTGCAGGTTCCTTATTTTCAGCCTGCACTGAAGCATCATCAATCTGTTTATTCAGATTATTATTCAGGCATACGCCATAGAAAGAAAAACAGTCTTCAGAACAGGCTTCGACAATATCAATTGTTTGTGTACCCAGTTTTATTGAAGGAAATGTTAATTCGAAATTCAGTTTCTCGCCTATTGACTTAAATTTATATGTATCAGGGCAATTTGGAATGCCCTTTGAGGATATCATTTTAGCTCTTTTCCCGTCCGGGTAGATTATATAGATGTTTTTATCCGCACAGAAGAATCCATCTTTAATCCTGTTCTCTATATTAAGATAAATCACAGTTTTCTGCTGGCTTACTTCAATTTTGGAAATGTCGAGGGTCTCATGACTTTTAAGACCGTAATTAGGCCGGGTAATAGACTGGGCTTGAACGTACGTGGCGCAAATTGCTGTCAGACAGATAATTAATCCGATTTTTTTCATTTCCGATTTGCTGAATTTCTCAGGAGCAAGGTACAAATAAAAAACTTTCAATCTTTTGACTGGCAAAGCATGAAATATAGAGTTATCTTTTCCTACGGCGTATTTGTTGATATTCAATAACTTCAACAACAAATTAACCAAATTGTAACAAATAAGTAACAAATACATGACAACTGTAACACTAAATGAAGCTAACTTTGCAATGAACATAATTATTAATCAAAATATTATTGAACCAATCAATTAGTTATCACGAATGAAAACAATGCGGGAAGAATCAATACTCAGTATTATAGCATCCTTTGAAGAGATGGCGGACACCATTTTAGCACAGCTTAAACTTCTGGAAAAATTTATGGATGAACAAGGTGAGGAAGAGCGTGCAAAAATAAGATTTGAAATAGACAAAAATGAAGTTTTGATAGACAGATTTGAAATTCTTGTGAGTGAAAAATTTATTAATTCTATCATTCTCTATCAGCCTGTTGCCTCAGATATTCGTAAAGCAGTTGCCATTTCCAGAATGTCTATAAATCTTGAAAGAATTGGTGACCGCGTTATCAACATAATTAATTCAATTGATAATATTAAGAATTCTGTAGAATACAAAGCCATGTTCGAAGTTCTGCGTGTGATGCTGCTTTCAGGGATTTCAATGGTTGAGAAAGCTTTACTTTCTTTCATTAATAACGATAATGAGTATGCTGTATGGACAATTAAGAATGATGAAGTAGTTGACGACATGAACAGTAAACTACTTATAAACAGCATTTCAAAGGCAAAAGTCAGTGATAAAACAAAAGAAATGTTACTAAGCTACATTGATCTGAAGAGTATAATTACAAATCTTGAAAGAATTGCTGATCATGCAACAAATATTGCCGAAGCTTCAATATATTCAATACATGGTATGGATATCCGACACACCGGGTTGGATACAACCTTGCCAAAAAATGATGAAAGTAAATAAAATCTGATCAAAAATGGACTTAAACGGGAAACGGATTCTTATAGTAGATGATGAAGAGGATCTTTGCGAAATTCTTCAGTATAATCTCAGTAATGAAGGATATCAGACTGAAATTTCTCATTCAGCAGAAGAGGCTCAGAAGAGACAACTTGGTAATTTTGATCTTATTCTTTTAGATGTAATGATGGGTCCGATGTCGGGATTTAAATTTGCCGATAAATTGAGAAAAGAAATTAATAATGATGTCCCTATTATTTTCCTTACTGCGAAAGATAATGAGAATGATATTCTTACGGGATTTAGTCTGGGTGCGGATGACTATATCTCAAAACCATTTTCTGTAAATGAATTACTGGCCAGGGTAAAGGCAGTTTTAAAAAGATCGTACATTGAAAAGGTTGAAAGTAAAACTATTCTTCAGTTCAATGGGATTGATCTGGATACAGTCCGTAAAAGACTGATAATAAATGATGAGCGTGTAGAACTCACTAAAAAAGAATATGAAATTCTGAAAACACTGCTTGAAAATCAGGGCAAGGTGTTCTCCAGGGAGGATCTTCTTATGCGGATTTGGGGACACGATGTCATTGTCACAGAACGGACAGTAGATGTAAATATTACAAGACTCAGAACTAAACTCGGGCAATTTGGATCCTGCTTAAAAAACAAGACGGGTTATGGGTATTTCTTTGAATTCTAATGAGCAAATTATTCAATAATGATCACCAGGAATAAATTCAGAAATAATCTTTTCATTTATTATTCATCAATATTTATAATCTTCACTTTACTGATTATAAGTTATTTGTATCAAAGAGAAAAAGAGTTCAAAATTTCCATACTAAACGATGAACTTGAAAATATTACCAGAGTTACCGACAACTACATAAAATCAAACTCAATTTTAGAAAATGGGAACTGGATCCTGACTGATTCAATAGTCAGATTAATGCCCCAGGAGGAACTAAGGATAACAGTGGTGAGTCCTTCAGGTGAAGTTTTATATGACAGTTCTGTTAGTGACTGGAAAAGTATGGAGAATCATAAAAACCGTCCTGAAATTGTCGAATCTCTATATTCTGACTTTGGGAAAGCTATCAGGAAATCAGCAACTACAGGAGATGATTATTACTATTATGCAAAATACTACAGCAGATACTATATCAGGGCCGCAGTAGTTTATGACTCAAAAACTATTAATCTTCTGACTGTAAAAAAATATTTTCTCATTATTATAACCCTATCTTTTATAGCAATATGGATTGTTTTGTTAATCGTCACCAATAAATTTGGAATGGCAATAAACAGACTTAAAGACTTTGCTGTTCGTGTTGCAAATAACGAGCCGTTCGATACTGACTTAAAATTTCCAAAAAATGAACTCGGAATCATTAGTGAAGAAATTATAGAGATCTATAACAAGATGCTTAATACGCAAAATGATCTTTCCAATGAGAAGGAGAAGCTTTTCAGCCATTTAAATGCATTAAATGAGGGAATTGCTTTTTTTTCACCCGATAAAACAAAAATTCTTACAAATAATCATTTCATCCAGTTCATGAACATGATTTCTGGAGAGCTGACAATTTCTTCCTCTCATTTTTTCAAGATAAAAGATTTTTCCCCGGTTGTGGAGTTTATAGATAAGCAGTCGGGAAGACAAATTAAAACCTCTGATCTTCCCAAAATGGAGTATCAGATTGGAAATAACGGTAAATTTTTTAGAATTCAATGTGTGGTATTTAGTGACAATAGTTTCGAAGTTATCCTGAGCGACATTACGGTGATGGAGAAAAACCGGCTTATAAAACAGGAAATGACATCAAATATAGCACATGAATTGAAAACACCTATTTCATCAGTAAAAGGATATATTGAAACACTTATCAATGAGCCCAATATGGGACCTGAAAAACAAAAGTACTTTCTTGAAAAGGCTCTGGCCCAGAGCGACAGAGTTACAGGTCTGATTAATGACATTGTTGTAATAAATAAAATTGAGGAGGCTGCCAGCACCTTTTCAAAAGAGAAAATTAAAGTTATCGATATAATAAATGAGGTAAAGGATAATTTTAAATCTGCCATAGAGACTAAAGGCATGAAAGTAGAATTGAATGTAGACAATAATACATTCATCACTGGTAACCGGTCTCTTATTACCTCAGTATTCCAGAATCTGCTTGAAAATTCAGTAAACTATTCAGGGAATAATACAACCGTTACAATTGCATTGTATAATCAGGATAATAAATTCTGTAATTTTTCATTTTCCGACAATGGAGTCGGCATTCCTGAGGAGCATCTGGGGCGTGTATTTGAACGATTTTACCGTATCGATTCCGGCAGGTCAAGGAAGAGCGGTGGTACTGGTCTCGGGTTGGCCATAGTTAAGAATGCTATACTTTTGCATAAAGGGGATATCCAGGTACGCAACAAAGCAGGTGGTGGAATTGAATTTCTCTTCACCCTGCCAAAATAACCAAAATTTAAAGTGGATCGGGCTTTATCCAAAACGACCTGAAATGTAATCTTCTGTCTGTTTCTTTGCCGGATTCGAAAAGATTATTTCAGTTCTGTTCATCTCGATAAGATCACCCAGATAAAACAAAGCAGTCAGATCACTCGTCCGGGCAGCCTGTTGCATGTTATGGGTAACTATAATGATGGTGTATTCCTTTTTTAATTCGTGGATTAATTCTTCGATCTTTGCGGTGGAAATCGGATCCAGTGCACTGGCTGGTTCATCCATAAGTATTATTTCAGGATTGACTGCAAGGGACCTGGCGATGCAAATACGTTGTTGCTGACCACCTGACAGACTTAAAGCTGAATGGAACAATCTGTCTTTTACTTCATCCCAGATTGCTGCCTGCTTCAATGAGCGTTCAACTATTTCATCGAGTACGCTTTTTTGGCTAATACCGTTGATCCTTGGGCCAAACGCAATATTGTCATAAACCGATTTAGCGAAAGGATTGGATTTCTGAAAGATCATTCCGACCTTCTTACGTAGGTTAACGACATCGATATTCTTATCATAAATATTTATGTTATCAATATAAACTTCACCTTCAATCGTAACATTGTCAATAAGATCATTCATGCGGTTAAGTGTTCTTAGAAATGTAGACTTTCCGCATCCCGATGGCCCGATGAAGGCAGTTACCTTTTTCTCCGGGATATCCATAGAAATATTTTTTAATGCAAGATTGGTTCCGTACCGGAGTGATAAATCTTTAACTTTTACTTTATAATCGTCCATGAAAACTGGTTATTTTGCTTTTTTCCTTATTCTGTATCTTAATGTAACAGCAACTGCATTCAGAGAAAATGTAAGAAGCAACAACACAAGGGTTGTTGCAAATTGTATTGGTTGAGTTGCATCCACGTTTGATGATTGAGTTGACATTATATAGATATGGTATCCGAGAGACATAAACTGATCGCTGAGTGAGTGCGGCAGATGAGAACTGAAATAAACAGCCCCTGTAAACAATATTGGTGCAACTTCTCCCGCTCCCCGGCTTACAGCAAGGATTGTTCCTGTAAGAATACCGGAAATTGATCCGGGAATAACTACTTTCCTTATAGTCTGCCATTTAGTAGCTCCCAAAGCAAGACTGGCTTCCCGCATGTCCCTTGGAATAGTCCGTATTGCTTCCTCTACCGATACAATAACGACAGGCAGAGTCAGTAAGGCCATAGTCAAGCTTGCCCAAAGAATATTTGGTTGTCCCCATCTTAATTCGCCTCCGCTAAAAAGACTATCCATATTCTTTCCAATAAATCCGATAAAAAATCCAAGGCCGAAAAGACCGAATATTATAGAGGGTACTACAGCAAGAGTTTTTACTGCAAACCTGATTGTCTTAGCTAATACAGACTTTTCATTTGCGTACTCTGCAAGATAAATTGCAGTTATCACTCCAAAAGGAACGGCGGCGATAGCCATAATTATTGTCATTATCGCTGTTCCTACTATTGCCGGGAAAATTCCTCCTTTAGTCATCCCTTCTTTGGGAAATTCCGATAGAAATGCCCAGTTCAGATTTGGCCATCCGCCTATAATCGTAATTGCCAGTATTGATACAATAATGAAAATAATAACCAAAACACATATTCCGGTTATACTTTCGACTATAGTATCTTTAATATTCCTGTTCATTTATTATCATATCTATATTAAAACCTACCTACGCAATTTCTATCATTTCCATTTATTTTTTTGATTGATACTTTCTGATGACCACATTCTTAAAATAGAATTCCGCAACTGCATTAAGAGCAAATGTGAAGATGAAAAGTAATGATCCTATAAGGAACAATACATTATAGTGTGTATCGCCAAATACGACTTCAGCCATTTCAGCACCGATCGTAGCAGACAATGTTCTTACTGAGTCGAAAGGATTCATAGATATCATTGCAGCATTTCCTGTTGCCATAAGAGCTATCATTGTCTCACCGAATATTCTTCCCAGACCCAATACCACAGCTGCAAAAATTCCTGGTACTGCTGCAGGAAGAATTACATAAAACGCGGTTTGTCTTCTGCTTGCTCCCAACCCAAGACTTGCCTCTATAAAAGTCTTGGGGATTGCTGTTAAGGCATCCTCAGTAAGAGTATAAATAATGGGAATTGCTGCCAGGCCCATGGCTATACCACCCACGAAAGCATTCAGCCTGCTGGCATATCCGAAAATATTCTGCAACACTGTTGCCATGACCATCAAAGCAAAAAAACCTATTACAACAGAGGGAAATCCGGCAAGCAGTTCGATCACCGGTTTAATTATTTCTCTTATTCTAGGCTTAGCAAACATCGCGGTGTAAATCGCCGCAAGGATAGAAATAGGTGCTGCAAACAAGAGAGCTATAAGGGTTACTTTAAGGGTTCCCAGAAATAATGGCCATAATCCGTACCTGGGATTATCAGAGACAGGCATCCATGTATTTGAAAAAAGTGAGGTGGATGGTTTATCAGAACTTGTCTGTTTCTTGTTGGAGCTGGCAATCTTATTATCAACTGTTTTAACTTTTGAATTCTCTGTTTCTGCTCCCCCGTAACTTTCCTGTACGAGTGTTTCGGTAGGAGCTGCACTCTTGCTATCCATTTTGAAAATTGGGAAAGCTTCCCGGAACACGAAGATAAAGATCAAAATTACCACAGCGATTGAAAGAAATGCAACGGCTTTTATTACCTTTTCAGCTAACCAGTCAGAAAAGCGAAATTTCTTTTTGTTGAATGAAGCCATCTGCTGAAGAGTTTCTTTATTTTTATTTTTAATTCTACCGGGAACCTTGTACATATTTCTTCATTTCAACTTTATTTCTGCTTTATTTCAATCTTATTTCAACATATTTCAATCTTATTTCCCTTCAATAAAATGTCAAACTTGCCAGTGTGGAATTCTGACAAGCTTAACAATTGGTCTAAAACTAACACTTCCTTGAATGACTATTTAACAGGGAAATAACCTACTTCTGTAACGAGTCGTTGTCCTTCAGCACCTAAAATCCAATCGATATATTTCTTTGTTTCGCCGGTTGGCCTGTTTCTCAGGTACATATATAGATACCGGGTAATTGGATACTGGCTTTTAGCAATAGTTTCGGGAGATGGGACATAAGCTGTACTGTTTGCATCTTTTTTAACCTTTGCATATTTTACTCCAACAGCATAAGCAGCACCGCCGTAACCAATACCATTAACGTCTTTCTTCACAGCGTTCACTACAGCAGCTGTTCCGGGAAGAGACTGAACGGTTGAAGCATAGTCGTCTTTCACGACCTCATCATGTAAATATGTATAAGTTCCTGAACTATTTTCACGTCCATACAGCCTGATTTCTGCATCAGTGCCACCAAGTTCTATCCAATTTTTGATCTTTCCTGTGTAAATATCACTGATCTGTTTCAGAGTAAGTTCAGATACTTTGTTATTCTCATTAAGGAAGATTGTAACTCCGTCTTTTGCACAGGGAATTTCTACACCAAGAGTATTATATCTTGCTTTAAGTTTTTCAATTTCAGTCTGTTTCATAGGACGGCTTGCATTGCAAATATCAGTTGTGCCGTTTATAAGTGCTGTAATACCTACACCTGAACCACCACCAGTTACCTGTATTGTTGAAGCCGGATTATTTTTCATATAAAGCTCTGCCCATCTCTGAGCAAGGATTACCATTGTATCGGAACCTTTTACGGTTATTTTAGCCTGTGAAAAAACTGTTACTGAAACCATAACGGCAAGTATCAGCATTAACGGGTAAATTTTATTATTTTTCATTTTATTGTTTTTATTAAAATTGACTTAAAACTTTTATCTTTTGTCTTTTATCTTTTGTCTTTAAATTCCTTAGAATTTTGCCTGTACACGTATAGTAAACAAATTATCTTTCAAATCTGACGGATTTGAAGCGTTGCTTTCATTCTTAGGCATAGTGTATTGAGCAGTGATCCTGATGTTATCATTCAGATAATGTTGCCATGCAAATGCCCACGTCTTGTAATTAATGGCGTTATTAGCCGCATCACCGCTTAATTTGGTATTTGGGTCATAATAATCATATCTTATAACAGCCTGATTCTTTGCTCCGACGTTCTTAACAAGGGTAATATAGTATCCTGCGAAATTATTATATAAATTAGGACTTGCTTTCTTCTGTGCCATTGTTGCTGATGACGCTACTGTACTGGCAATGGAATTAATACCGGCAACATATTCACCTTTGATCGACATACCGCCAAGAATATCTGCATAGATCCTGATTTCCCCACCTGTCCAATGCTTGTCAAGATAACGCCATACGTTATTAAGACTGTCAAGAGTTCCATCACTGTTTTTTACATATTTATTGGTTTTTGCCAGGTTACTGCCAAAGTAGTGGTTTGCTCCAAAATCGATTCCTACACCTGCAGAAGGAAGTTTGACAGAATAGACAAAACGAGCCATTACATCTTTCCTTGAATCAACATCTTTTGCCTGTGTACCTGTGAAGTTTCCATTCATCATCATTACCTGAAACAGAACGGGGATCTTGATTCCATTATATTCCAGTTTTGCACCAATCTCTCTTTCACCGGGATAAATCGTAGTGGTAACTCTCGCACGCTCTAATAGTTCCCTTGAACTTGATGAGTATTCCACATCATAATTAGGTCTGTTCATCTGACCCATCCAAAAAGTCACATTTTTTAGTTTCGGTATATTCACAACAGCATAAGCATCTTTAAGAGCAAGGTTACCTGTTGAAAAATCAGGCTGCAAAACAAATTTAACACCGTCAGCAGGCTCATAAGTAAATTTTACTCTTGCCCTTCTTATATAAAACGTATTGTTATATCCATTTGTTTTTTCGAGATCCGCTCCATAATGCTCCCATTGTGCCTGAATGTAACCCGAAACTTTAATCTTATTAAGCTTAGCGAGGTCGGCTTCATTGACTAAGACTCTGTCGTCAAGTGCATTCAGTTTGCCTTCATGTCTTTCGATTACATCCATCAGAGAATCGAGCTTCTGTGTTTGGGAGAACCCATAGATTGAGATCACAGAAAAAATTGCGATAGCTAAAAGTTTCTTCATATTTATTAAGTTAAATTTATTTGGATTTTTCATGCAACAAAAGTCATGTTTCGTTATTACACTGCTGTTGCAATGAGATTAAGTAATTGTTACAAAAAGATATAGACTGTTATCGACATCAATTTTTAACTGCCTTTATTTCAAAAAGAATAATAAATACCGGAAAAACGATGAATAATTCGTGGCTTAAGTGGGCATCGGAGCTTCAGTCAATTGCACAGGCCGGATTGACTTTCAGTACTAACAGGTATGACCTCGACAGATATGAACAAATAAGAAACCTCTCAATCGAAATAATTCATGAATACACAGATATTGACAAGAAGAAAATCAGAGATTTATTTGAGACTGTCTTTGATTAATTGACCAGATAAATGAATTTCTCTTTTGGTTCTGTTACCAGTCCTATGACCTTTGAATTAAACAAACCTGCAGCAAATAAATCTTCGAGAATTATATTCACTTTTTTGGAAGGTGCAGAAAAAAGAAGACCTCCGGAGGTCTGGGCATCGAAAGCAAGCATTTTCAGATTATAATCGAGGTCTGTTGCAAATTCGATCTCTTTCTCTGCATATTCAAGATTACGAAATGAAGCTCCGGGAATACAACCTTCATCTATTAACCGATATGAATTGCCTATAAGTGGAACTTCTTTCATATTTATTGTGAATGAGACCTTGCTGGCTTTAGCCATTTTAAGACAATGGCCCGCCAGACCAAATCCGGTAATATCTGTGGCTCCTTTGATTTTATGCTTTTTCATCACATCAGCTCCGGTCTTATTAAGTAGTTTCATCATGCTTTTTGCTTCATCCAGATCATTCTCAGAAACCATTCCTAATCTGTGACCGGCCAGAATAACTGCAGTTCCAATGGGCTTTGTCAGAATAAGCGAATCACTCGGTCTGGAACCTGCATTCGTAATTATTTTATCAGGATGAATATACCCTACAACTGCCAGTCCGTATTTTGGAGGATAGTCATCAATTGTATGACCCCCGATAATTCTCACTCCAGCTTCAGTAGCCTTATCGAATCCACCTTTCAGTATTTCCGCATAGGCTTCCATTGGCAGCTTTGACGCGGGAAACATCATTATATTGAGAGCAAGTACAGGGTCACCCCCCATAGCATAAACATCACTGATTGAATTTGATGCAGCAATTTGTCCGAATTCATACGGATCGCTGCAGACAGGAGGGAAAAAATCGGTTGTCAGAACAAGAGCAAGGTCGTCATTGACACGGTATACCCCGGCATCATCATGAGTATCAATGTCCACCAAAATATTCGGATCCACAGGTAATGGAAGGTATTTTAATATCTCCTCAAGCTGTTTTGGAGAAATTTTTGCCGAACAGCCACCAGATTCAACCATCTGAAGAAGGTCAATTTTCATTCTCTCAGGGTCTTAATACTTTGTCTGACGAAGCCATTGCGTCTACAATGGAAAACATATTGCTGACAATGCCTGCTCCGATCACAGTATCGAGGCAATAGAAGTTTACGCAGGTTGCACAAAGCATTAACTCAACCCCCATTTTCTCAAGATCTCTCAGATGTTCAATAGCCGGAGATGATTTAGTAACCAGTTTGACACCATTATTATAAAAAACTATCTTCCGTGGAAGTTTGTCAAGGTCTTTTAGTGCCTTAATAAAATTGATCATCAGCAAATGTCCGAGTTCATCGTCCCCCTCTCCCATTTTATCAGAGGAAACAACCACAATAAAATTCCCCTTTTGAAAATGCGAAATTGATGGATCGCAATATTCTTCAACATTAGTCTGGACTAAGTCATTGACTGATTTTGTTACAGTTAAAGTCCAGACACCCCCGGATTCACTGCTTTTAATATCTGCTTTATTATCTTTAAGGAACCGGCACAGGTTGTCAAAGGATGTTTTATTATCTGTAATGACAATGAAAGTTTCTCCCGCGACGGTTTCCTTCAGTGCCTTCTTTGCTGCTATCAAAGGTGCCGGACATAGCTGTCCTTTTGTATCTATTGTTCTCATAATTTTATATCTAAAAAGAGTTGCAAAAGTACTAAAGAATAATTTGAAAATTTAAAAATTTAAAGAAGGTTACAAAGACACGAGGCAGACTTTAATAATTAACTGATATTGTCTCCTGAAAACCTGTTAAACTAAACAAAAGAAGTCTCAGTCCTATTATTATTATCTCAAAATATACAGGTTTTTGTACTTTTATCCGGTTAACTTTTTTCATTCCCACTACACTATTTATAATGGCAAGAATCAAACTTTTTTCCTTTCTTTTGGCTGCAATAATCTTACCTGATCTATTATGTGCTCAAAACAGTGCAATTAAGAATGTTTTACCCGGTTCATGGCTTGGAAAACTTTCAGTTCAGGGCATTGAACTGCGGTTGGTTTATAATTTAAAACTAAATGAGAAAGATAGTCTTATTGCCACACTCGATAACCCCGACCAGGGAGCAAAAAACATTCCTCTTGGCAGTGTAATTCTGATCGATAAAAAATTGACAATCCAGGCCCCAAAACTTTCAGGTGAATATAATGGAACCATAACAGGTGACTCGACGATTGATGGTGTATGGACACAGAGAGGTGTAAATTATACAGTAAATCTTAAAAAACTTAAAATACCCTTTTCTGTAAACAGACCGCAGGAACCAAAACCTCCATTCCCCTATACTTCAGAAGAAGTAACTTTTACAAATGATAAATTCAATATAAAACTTGCCGGAACATTAACAATGCCAGCAGGGTCAGGGCCATTCAAAGCGGTAATTATGATTACCGGTTCGGGTGCTCAAAACAGGAATGAAGAGCTTATGGGACACAAGCCTTTCCTTGTAATAGCAGACTATCTTAGCCGACATGGGATCGCAGTACTCAGGTACGATGACCGGGGCGTTGGCGGATCACAAGGGAAATATTCTGAAGCGACTTCAGCCGACCTTGCAACAGATGCTGAAGCGGCATTTAACTTTTTGAAGAATAATATAAAGATAAATCCGGCTGAGATCGGGTTTGCAGGGCACAGCGAAGGCGGACTTATAGCTCCAATTGTGGTTGCCTCAAACCCTGCTGTTGGATTCATTGTTTCATTAGCCGGGCCAGGTGTCTCAGGTGAAGAAATCATACTCAGACAGACAGCAGATATAAGCAGAATTTCAGGAGTAAAAGAGAGCGACATTAAAGAATCAAACGAAACAAATAAAAAGGTTTATGGAATTTTGAAGAAAGAAAAAGACAACTCTAAAGCAGAATCAAAGATTGTTGACCTTTTCAGGAAATCCCAGGAAAAGAAAAAGATGTCGAAAGAAGACACAGAAAAAGCTGTTAATCAGCTTAAAATGTCATTCGGAGCCGGCCAATATACATGGTTCAGGTATTTTATAATGACAGATCCATCAATTTTCTGGGAAAAAGTAAAATGTCCGGTTTTGGCCCTTAATGGTGAAAAGGATCTGCAGGTGGCAGCAGATGAAAACCTGCCTGCAATTGGAAAAGCGCTCAAAGGAAATAAATCAGCTAAAACTGTTTTGCTTCCGGGATTGAATCATTTATTCCAACATTGTAAAACTGGTCTTCCGGCTGAATACGGAACAATAGAAGAGACTTTTTCACCCGATGCTCTTAAAATTATTGCTGACTGGATTTTGGCTTTATAAGTCTTTCCATTTCATAAGGTTGAAATTGCGATAATTCTTATAATTTTACATTTTAACTTCAACCATTGAAGCTTAAAAAGCAAACTATTCCTTCGGAGGTGCAACCAAAGTAATCCAACAAAAAGTCAGTCGTCCAGCCTTATTTTTGTCTGGATTTAACGGGCATATCTGCTAATTTCCTGAGTATCATTCGTCCTCGTGATGTGATACCGGCAGATCCGTCTTCCATAAGTACCCGGATAGAAGCGGAAAGCTCATTTGCCAGATCGGGGTAAATCAATGTAAGCTTGTATAATATTTCCATCGAATAAGCTTTTACTGCAATTGCTGAAAATCCGGAATTTAACTGACTGAAAGAAAAATCAGCCAGTATGCCCTGATGATGTCTATTTATTTTGTCAATATCTGTCAGAGATAATATTCTAAGAAATGAACGGAGTGTGCTTTCATTGTCAATCCCGGTAAGAGAGTCCACTATCTGCGAAAGATATGGGTATATCATTTCGGGATACCTGTCACAAACTTTTGAAAGGGTCCATGAAGCCCTGAAGGAGAGATGTTTGTCTGGTGAGAAAGAATATTCGTATAATTTTACAAATATGGCAGGATTTTCAACCGCCGATGCTGCAACCCATTCAGCCTCAGGCATGCTCATCATATTATTTATTATTGCCTGAAGGTCTTTATCAATTGTCAGATTATCAGACTCGGAAATAGTCTGATCGTTTTTGAATTTTTCAGATTTTTGTCTTTTCAGGTAATCTCCGGCAACAAAAACGTCAGCTTCAGAAAAATCTACTGATATTAAGTCCTTTATGTCAACCCATTTATAATCAATATGTTCTGAGAGAATGGGCATTTCATCAAGAGTATCACATATGAATGGTATCAATTTGATCTGTTTGTGGCCGTAATCATGTTCAACTTCACGAAGTCTTCCGCATATTATTATTTCCAGAGATAATTCTTCATCCACTTCCCTTAAAATACAATCTTCTTCAGTTTCTTCGGGTGCCAGTTTGCCACCAGGGAACTCCCATTTGAAAGGATGATCTGTTGCCTCGCCCCGCTGGACAACCAGAATTTGATTGTCTTCATTCCTTATTACGGCGCATGTTACATTTAGCATAGGAGATCCTCATATAAAGGTATAACAAGCAAATAATCAAACTTCATTGCTGCGTGATCAATCTTACAAGCATAATGGTGCATACCATTGGTGACTATAAGATATGGAACTTTATAACTCATGTTATATGTAGCTATCTGTTCAAATACCTTATCGTCAATTTCAATTTCCGGAGATTTACACTCCACAATCAATACCGGTTTACCTGATCTGTCATGAACCAGAATATCAACTCTTCGTTTCAGTTTATTGAATCTGAACAATACTTCGATACCAAGAAGTCCGGGAGGATACTTTCCTTCATTTATCAGATATTGAACAAAATTCTGCCTGACCCACTCCTCCGGGCTTAATTTCACATATTTCCTCCGTAACGGATCGAGGATCATTTCCGATCCCTCTTTACCTGATATCCTGAAGGAATATTGAGGCAGATTTAACTGTTTCAACTTAGTTTTGTATTTTTACCGGCGGTATTAACTTATACAAATATATTGAGATAATCTTTAACTAAAATAATCTGATGAAAACCAAAGAGGAAATTGTTAATAACTGGCTTCCGCGTTATACGGGTAAATCTATAGATGGCTTCGGTAAATACTTCCTCCTTACCAATTATATGTATTATGTTGAACTTTTTGCCAAATGGAACAAGGTGCCTGTTGAAGGAAGAGATAAAAATATGCCTAATGCAACCGCCGATGGTATAACAATCATAAACTTCGGAATGGGCAGTCCAAATGCAGCTACAATTATGGATCTTTTGAGTGCGGTTAATCCGAATGCAGTCCTTTTCCTTGGAAAATGCGGAGGCCTTAAAAAGAAGAACACCCTTGGTGATCTGATCATTCCGATTGCTGCAATCAGAAGCGATGGAACATCGAACGACTATCTGCCAAATGAGGTTCCTGCTCTTCCGGCATTTAAATTACAGATTGCGGTTTCAGCCACAATAACGAAATTAAACAGAGAATACTGGACAGGAACAGTATATACAACAAACAGAAGGGTCTGGGAATATGATGACAGGTTTAAAAAATATCTTGTAAAAACAAGGGCAATGGCGATTGACATGGAAACTGCCACTATTTTTACTGTCGGTTTTGCCAATGAAATCCCCACCGGAGCTCTCCTACTTGTATCGGACCAACCAATGATATCAACCGGCATTAAAACTGAAGTCAGCGATCACAAAGTCACAACTGATTATACTGAAATGCACCTTAAAATAGGAATTGACTCCTTAAGAGAAATAATTGGTAATGGCGTATCAGTTAAACATCTAAGATTCTGAAAATGGCAGTTACCTACGAGGAGATAATCTCCGATCTGAAAAACCGAATTTTCAAGCCTGTATATTTTCTGGCGGGGGAGGAACCTTACTATATAGATCTCATCAGTGATTATATACAGGAAAAAGTTTTACAGGAATCTGAAAAAGCTTTTAACCAGATCATCCTTTATGGAGATACCACAAATATCACTGCAATTATCGATACGGCCCGACGGTTTCCTATGATGTCAAGTCATCAGGTCCTCATAATAAAAGAAGCCCAGTCGCTAAAAAAACTTGAGGATCTTATCGTATACCTCGAGAAACCGCTTGCATCAACAATACTGGTATTCAGTTATAAATACAAAACTATTGACAAAAGAACAAAACTTTTCAAAGTGCTTGAAAGTCATGGAGCATATTTTGAATCTGCCAGGATAAGGGATTATCTGATCCCCCCATGGATTGAAAGGTATCTTATGCTTAAAGGAATTAAGACAGATCCGGCCGCAAGTGCTATGCTGACTGAATATCTTGGAACAGATCTTCACAAGATTGTAAATGAACTTGATAAGCTTATTATAACCCTTCCGGAAGGTAAACCAGTTATCACAACTGCCTTAATTGAAAAGAATATCGGGATAAGTAAGGATTATAATAATTTTGAATTACAAAAAGTGATCGGTGAAAAAAATATACTTAAAGCAAATACAATAATTTATTATTTTGCCGACAATTCCAAGGATTATCCTATCACTCTTACCATTGCCTCGCTTTTCGGACTTTTCAGCAAGGTTCTTACTTACCACTATCTTACTGATAAATCAAAAAACAATGTAGCGGCAGTTCTTAAAGTAAATCCATTTTTTGTCAAGGATTATGAGAATTATGCTTCAAAATATAATGCTTCAAAGACTGTTCAGATAATCAGCATGCTGCGAACCTACGATATGAAATCAAAAGGATTTTGCGATCCGGGCACAGATCCGGGCGACCTGCTTAAAGAGCTGGTTTTTAAGATACTGCATTGCTAACTTTAGGGATTAATATGCAGGGAACAGTCGCGAC
>PLNT01000046.1 GCA_003141895.1 Bacteroidales bacterium
ACGGCTATGCCCTTTAGGGGGGAAGGGGGGCCAAAACAACACAAAAATTTACAAAACAATACCTTAAAACAATATGAAAACCAGAACATTAATAATAATTGCAGTCATTCTCCTGGCAGGATGCAAAAATAAAACTGAAAAAGCTGATGCTTATGGAAATTTTGAAGCAACTGAAGTTACAGTATCAGCCGAAACAAGTGGACGTGTTCTCCAATTTGATCCAGTTGAGGGAAGCCAGGTTGATAAGGGAGCCATTATTGCTCTTGTAGATACAACTGTTCTTCATCTTCAAAAGGCGGAAATAGAAGCTGGCATGAAAAGTGTATTGGTACGGCTGGTTTCTGTCAATGCACAGAACGATGTTCTTAATCAACAGATAACCAATCAAAATGTAAATGTGTCCAGGATCGAAAAGATGCTTAAAGATTCGGCCGCAACGCAAAAACAATATGATGACGTTACCGGACAGGTTGCCGTTCTTCAAAAACAAATTGCGGCAAATAACACACAGAAAGCGTCAGTTTCCACTGAACAGGCAGTTTACGAATCAAAAAGAGCCAGCGTAAATGAACAGATTAACAGGTGCACAATAAAAAGTCCGCTCAAAGGTACTGTTATAGAAAAGTACGCAGAAGCCGGAGAACTGACGGCTCCGGGTAAGCCCCTTGTAAGAATAGCAGATCTCTCAGTAATAAAACTGAAAGTCTATGTTAGCGGCGCTCAGCTTGGAAAAATAAAAACAGGTCAATCGTGTACAGTAAGAATTGATAATGGAGTAAAAGGATATCAATCCTTCCCCGGAACGATAAGTTATATTTCTGAAAAAGCAGAATTTACACCTAAAATCATTCAGACAAAAGAGGAGCGTGTTATATTGGTCTATGCAGTGAATATAGATGTTGTAAATGACGGAACCCTTAAATCGGGAATGCCGGGTGAAGCTCTCTTCACAGCTGAAAAGAATTAAAGATGGTACAAGCTATAGAGGCAACTGGAATTTTTAAATCATTCGGATCAACAAAAGCTCTGGAAGACATTTCATTCTCAGTAAATGAAAGCGAGATTTTTGGTTTCATCGGTCCCGATGGATCAGGTAAAACAACCCTTTTCAGGACCATTACCACTCTCCTTCTGCCCGACAAAGGGAGAATGAAAGTTCTCGGAATGGATGTTATCAAAGACTACAAGGAACTCCGGAAAAATATTGGTTATATGCCCGGAAGATTCAGCCTGTATCAGGATCTGTCAGTCGAAGAAAATCTGAATTTCTATGCAACAGTTTTCGGAACTACTGTTGAAGAAAATTATGACCTTATTTCTGATATCTATTCCCATATAGAACCTTTTAAAAAGAGACTTACCGGAAAGCTTTCGGGTGGGATGAAACAAAAACTTGCACTTTCATGCGCCCTGATACATAAACCTCGACTTCTTGTCCTTGATGAACCAACAACTGGAGTAGATGCAGTCTCAAGATCAGAGTTCTGGGATATGCTGGGTAAATTGCGTCAATATAATATAACTATCATTGTTTCTACACCATACATGGATGAAGCTATCAGGTGCGACAGAGTAGGTCTGATACAAAATGGTAAAATATTGTCTATTGATACACCTCAAAAAATAAAAGAAGGGTTTAGCAGAAAACTATTTACAGTAAAAGCATCAGAAAAATACAAACTCATTTTATCTCTCAGGAAAAATCCGGGTATTCTTACTGCATATCCTTTTGGCGACTCAATTCATGTGACTTTAGCTGACGAAAGTGCAGATAGAACTCTTCTGAATTATCTTAAAAATGATGGAATAGATGATGCGGTTATTCAGGAAGCGGAAGCAGGAATTGAAGACAGGTTCCTTGAGCTAATGGAAATAGAATAAATGCTCAGGGCTCAGAATGAAAAAAGCAGTGTCACTCCGCGAAAAACTCCGTGTTACTCCGTGGTTAAATAAAAATGTGAATAAAAAACAAGATGGAAAAAGTTCAGGAAAAAGTAATCATAGCTCATGATCTTGTAAAAAAGTTTGGAACTTTTGTTGCCAATGATAATCTCAACTTTGAAGTTTACGCTGGTGAGATTTTTGGATTTCTAGGGGCTAACGGAGCAGGAAAGACAACTACTATAAGGATACTCTCAGGCCTCTCTAAGCCTACATCAGGCGAAGTTAAGGTTGCCGGGTTTGATGCTTACCATCAGACAGAACAGATTAAGAAGAATATTGGCTATATGTGTCAGAAATTCTCTCTTTATGAAGATCTTACAGTTAAGGAAAATATTGTTCTCTATGGAGGAATTTATGGGATGTCCAGAACTCTTATCTCTGAAAGACTCAGGGAACTGCTTGAAAAATTGCATTTCGAGGAATATGAAAACAGAATGATCTCAGATCTTCCTCTTGGTTTACGGCAAAAACTCGCTTTTTCAGTTGCGATCCTTCACAATCCCAAAATAGTGTTTCTTGATGAACCAACCGGCGGAGTCGATCCTATAACAAGGAGACAATTCTGGGAGTCGATATATGAAACAGCATCAAGAGGCATAACTGTTTTTGTTACAACTCATTATATGGATGAAGCTGAATATTGCGACCGTATCTCAATAATGAGTGACGGCAAAATTGTCGCCCTGGACACTCCCGCTGAATTGAAAAAACAATATAATTCAAAGAGCATCGATGAGGTATTTATTAAGATAGCGAGACCTGCTACCCAGGGTAGCCCCCCCTTGGGGGGGTTGGGGGGTAGAAATTAAGGATGTTGATGGTTCTTGCAGCATATCAGATATTAAATTGATTATTAATTCATGAAACGATTTCTTGGTTTTGTAAAAAAAGAGTTCCTGCATATTTTCAGGGATTACAGAACACTATTTATATTGTTTGGCATCCCTGCTGCTCAGATACTGATTTTTGGATATGCAGTAAGCACCGATATAAAAAACGCAGGAGTTGCCTTCCTCGATCTTTCTCATGATGAAGTAACTCAGAAACTTACAGACAAGATCATCTCTTCGGGGTTTTTCAAAAAAACTGAGACATTGCTGAATTATAATGATATTGATAAAGTTTTTAAAAAGGGAAAAACAAAAGCTGTAATAATATTCGAGGCAGATTTCGGTAAAAAACTGATAAGTGAAGGAAAAGCATCACTTGATATAATAGCAGATGGGTCTGAACCAAACACCGCTACACTCATAACAAACTACACAGCTGCAATAGTAAATGATTTTACAATGAGTCTGGCGGGTTCTTCTTTAAACAACTCAGTACATATAAGTCCGGAAGTTAAAATGTTCTATAATCCCGAACTTAAGAGTAATTTTATGTTTGTGCCGGGAGTTATTACTCTTATTCTGATTCTGATCTGTGCTCTTATGACTTCAGTAACGATAACCCGTGAAAAGGAATTTGGTACAATGGAAGTCTTGCTTGTCTCCCCTCTCCGTCCGGTTCAGATAATACTGGGCAAAGTGATACCGTATTTTATCCTTTCATTCATAAACGTTCTTCTTATTCTTGCACTCTCGTGGCTCGTATTCGAACTCCCGGTTAAAGGAAGCCTTATACTGCTTCTGGCAGAATGCATGCTTTATATACTTATGAGTTTAAGCCTGGGTATCCTTATTTCAACGGTATCAAAAACTATGCAGCAGGCTATCTTTATCTCCCTTATTGGACTGATGCTACCAACTATTTTACTTTCAGGATTTATTTTCCCGATAGAAAATATGCCAAAGATCTATGATTATATAAGCTCAATCCTGCCTCCGAGATATTTTATAATCATAATCAAAAACATAATTATAAAAGGGACCGGTTTATTTTATATCTGGAAAGAAACTCTGATATTGATTGTTATGACGCTTGCCTTTATAGGATTGAGTGTCAGAAACTTCAAAATAAGATTGGAATAAACCCCCGGACCGCAAACCGCACGCCGCATACCATAAAGAAATAATATGAGAACAATATTTTACCTTATACGAAAAGAATTTTTGCAGATTTTCAGGAATAAATTTATTTCAAAAGCAATTTTTGCAGTTCCTGTTCTGCAGATGCTGATTCTTGTTCCTGCTGTAACATTCGAGTTAAAGAACGTCAAAATCGCAATCGTTGATAAAGATATGACCTCTGAATCGAGAGGTCTTATAAGCAAGCTTGATGGTTCAACATTCTTCAGGGTTTCTTATTTAATTTTTTCGGAAAACGAGGCCAATAACCTTTTACACAGAAACAAATGCAGCATGGTCATCCAGATCCCATCAGGTTTCGGAAAGGATATCGGCACCGGGAAACAAGGAAAGCTTCTTGCAACCATTGATGCTGTTAATGCCTCATCGGCCGAGCTTTCATGGGCTTATCTCAATGGAGTTATCCTTGATTACAATACTGATCTGATTAAACAAAATATTTCAACTCTTCCGCTCGGTCCGGTATCGCGTATAGAAATAAATAACAGATACTGGTATAATGAATTACTTAATTATAAATACTACATGTTACCCGGGATACTTGTAATCCTGGTTACTGCAATAGGCTTCCTGCTCGCTGGTTTAAATATGGTTCGGGAAAAAGAGATCGGAACCATTGAGCAGATAAACGTGACTCCGGTAAGAAAGTATCATTTCATTATTGCAAAGATGGTACCTTTTCTTCTTATAGGGCTTATTGATCTTGCATTGGGGCTGATAATAGGAAAAATCGCATTTGACATACCTTTTGAAGGGAGTATACTGGTTATGTTCCTTGGCAGCACAATTTTCCTGGTAGCTGTCCTTGGCCTGGCACTTTTTATTTCGACATTCTCTGGCACGCAACAGCAATATATGTTTGTCGCATTTTTCTGTATGGTTATATTTATCCTTATGAGCGGGATCTTTACCCCATATGAAAGTATGCCAATGTGGGCACAGGATTTTAATATGATTAATCCTGTTGCTTACCTGATGCGTATTAACAGGATGGTAATGCTAAAGGGCTCAACAATTCAGGATATAAGCAGAGAACTCTATTCGCTTATACTAATTGCAGTTGTCTTTACTACTCTTGCAGTTAGAAGATACAGGAAGACAGCTTAAACCCGCAACCCAATCAACAAAATATCGTCTATCTGACCACAATGTTTGCTATGAACGGTCGGAAAGTTTATCCATTCTTCAAGAACATTTATATAGACTTCCTTCTGAAATGCCATTTCGTATTGCTGATTATCAAGCAGCATCTGTTTAAATCTGGGAACCATAAATTTTTTCCCATTCTCGCCTCCAAACTGATCTATAAACCCATCCGAAAAAAGGTATAATGTATCTCCCTTTTGTAAACGGAATTCATGCTCAGTGAAATCGGTCATGACAGAATGGTATCCGATTGGCATCCTGTCTCCCTTTTCCTCAATGATGATAAATTCATTTTTGACTTTTCGTATAATATAAAGAGGATTATAGGCACCTGAATACCATAATTTTTTTGTCTTCTTATCATACGTACAAAGAGCAATATCCATACCCTCTTTACTTGACAATAATTTATCCTCTTCCTTAAGAGCTGAAATTATGTTTGTTCGTAAAGATATTAAGATAGAAGAAGGGTTAATTATTCCAGATTCATTAACAATTTTTTGCAGAAAGCTTATTCCGAGCATGCTCATAAGAGCTCCAGGAACTCCATGACCTGTACAATCAGCGGCAGTGAATATAATGTGATTTTTTTCTTCTGTCATCCAATAGAAATCTCCGCTTACAATGTCTTTTGGTCTGAAAAGAATAAAATAATCTGAAAATGTATTTTTAAGTATCAATTCTTCAGGTAGTACAGCTTGCTGAATCCTTCCTGCACTCTTAATGCTATCTGTTATCTCCTGTTTCTGGTTCGTTACAACATCCCTCTGCCGTTCAATTTCATTTTTCTGTTCAACCACTTCAAGAGTACGTTCAAGAACAATTTTTTCAAGTTTGATCTTTTCATTTCTTAAATTTCTCTCTCTTATTCTGATAATCAAAATGATAATACCTATAAAACATATAAAGGCCGGGATATAAAACCATGGCGTTTGCCAGAACGGCGGTTTGATCAAAAAATGATATGTTGAAGGTTCACCTGTTAATCCAAATTTGTTTCTTGCTTTAACCTTGAATGTGTAGGCACCAGGTTGCAATCCCGGAAAAACGACCTCTCTGAGCTTACTGTATGGGGACCATTCCTTACTCTGGTTCTCAAGAAAATATGAAAACTCAAGCTCGTCGGGATTATTATAGCAAAAGCCTGTGAAATCAAACGTCACATGGTTTGATTTATGAGAAAGCACCAGATTCTCAGGAAGATTTGACCATCTGCTGATTTTTGTATTTTTAGTAGTCCAGTCAACCTTTTCAAAAAAAAGTTTAATTCCGGTAATTGATGTGCCCGGTAAATAAGTATAATTAAAATCCATTCCGGGATCATATCGCACAAGACCGTTTTTTGTCCCAAACCAGATCAAACCGTCATTATCAGCGGAAATTGAATTAGGAATGTTTTCGCCCCCAAAAAAACCATCAGACATATCATAATGAACCAATTTCTTTATATTCTGCTTTTTATCTAATGATAAAAGATCAAAACCTTTATCATTCCCCGCCGCTAATATTGTATCACAAATAAAACGAAGAGAATTTACAGTATTGGACATAACCATATCGTTCGATGACACAGCTGATATCGGGATTGTATCTTTTTTGGTATCAAACTTAAAAATCCCGCCCCCGATAGTTCCAATCCAGATGTTGCCCGACGGATCTTCAGCCAGTGAGGTAACTTTTAAAACAGAAAGTCCGTCTTCAGATCCGAAATTTGTAAATTGAATGTCATCAGTATTTATCAACGATTTCCTTTCGAACCTGACCATGCCTCCTAGCGTACCTATCCAGACAGTCCCTTTTTTGTCCTCAATAATTGTTGAGATTTCATTATTGATAAATCTCTGATCCTGGCTTAAGAAAATAAATTTATCACCTGATAATCTGCCAACCCCGCCTGAAGTACCTATCCACATGCTCTTATAGCTGTCGTAAAAAAGACTAGTTATTTTCTTATTGTCAAGCTGGTTATTCCAGGAGAACTGTGAAAGCTTATCTTTATCAAGAATATTAATTCCATTATTGGTTCCAATCCAAATCCGATCGTCGCCAGATTTTGCAAGTGCATTGACGCCAACATCATTTAAACCATTTTTATTGGAGTAATAAGTTAAACGTTTGATATTATTTCTGTCTTTCATAAACTTTGACAGGCCTTCTTCTGTAGCAACGTAAAAGATGTTATTGTCATCAAATAATACACCCTGTACTTGTGAACCCATTATCCCGTTATTCTCACTATAGCTAATAAATTTTTCATCTTTGAACATTAACGCTCCCTCATCGAACGATGCGAACCACATATTGCCTTCCCTGTCTTCAATTATTTTAAGAATCTGGTTTGTAAGTAGTCCATTATCTTTGTTCAGTATGCCTGTAATTTTGCCATCCCGCAGTTTTATTATCCCATTTTTGTCGGTTGCAAACCATAGTTCATCTTTGTTCTTGCTGAAAATATCCCAGATTTGCAGGTTAGGAATGATACTATTCACTAAACAAGGTTCGAGAAAACAGGATTTATTCTCCGGAGATAATTTGGCTGTAAAGAGACCGTGACCATCAGTACCAATCCAAACTGTACCGTTGTTGTCGGGTTCAATTGATAAAACAGATGCTGAGCCTGTATAGGATCTTTCTACCTTTTTTATTTTTTGTGAGGAATCATCTGTAAATTCAACAATGCTTAGTCCGCCTACCATCCCCAGCCAAAGCTTCCTGTCGTGATCCTCATACATAGAATAAATGAAATTACTTAAAAGCCCGTCATCTGCTGAATAATTAATTATTGTTATCGAATCTCCATATGATAGTCTTGCAAGTCCTTTGGCCCAGACAGCAGCCCAGATTATGCCATTTTTCCCCTCAACTATTTTCATAATCGAATTCCCGCTAAGACCTTCTTTCCCCCCGACTGAAAGAAATTTATAGCCGTCATAAAGGGTCAATCCATTGTCGGTGCCAATCCAGATGTTTCCCTTACTGTCTTCAAGTAAACTTCTGACTGTATTGCCTGTCAGACCATTGGTTTTGTTGAATGTTTCAAATTTCTGACCGTCGAAACGAGACACTCCTCCTCCGTCTGTTCCCATCCAGATATATCCCCGTGAGTCCTGAAGTAAACAATAGACAGATGATTGGGAAAGTCCTTCCTCCACAGAATATCTTTTGAAAAAATATCTTTGCGGGAGGAGATTAGTCTGAAGGAGAATCGTAAATGCAAGAAAAATTATGGCTCTTTTTTGCATCACAAATTTTAAAGGTTTTGGGGTTCTGGATAATATACTGATTATTTCATTATAAAAATAAACTGTCCTCCTTCATCACCTGTATTCTTTATAGGGCTGTAGATTGGAGTCTGATATGAATTATTAACAACCGGAACCTTAAGAAAGTCGAATAGCTGACCGGCATCATAATATTTTTCTGTATTCTTTGTCAATGCCTCTAAAAAGTAATAAGCAAAAATCGAATGGTTATCTTTTCCTTTATCAAGTACCGGTTCCACTCCACCTGATGTCAGTGCCTTTCTGCTGTTCAGTGAATACATTTTAGAATAGTATTTGGCGGAGTTATCATAAGGGATCGTGATAGTTTTGCCTCTGAAAATATCGCCGCTGAAGCATGCATCAGTAACAAGCAGAGTGTGTTTTGAATGAATCCCTGACAGAAATGATTTTATATCTTCGTTCGAGATGTATTTTGAAATTGATTTTGAGGATGCATCAACCGGGACCCAGAACCCTTTGTCCATATTCTGAATATAATCGCCATGCCCTGAATAGTATATCATTACGTTATCATTCTCCTTTACTTTCTGGAGAAGAAACTCAAACTCCTTCATAATATTATCGCGGGTAGCGTCTTGATTATAAAGCGTTTTAATATATTTGAAGGTATATTTTGACGACAATAGATCAGCAACACTCTTTGCATCATTGACAGCATTTTTCAATCTGGGCCATTCTCCGCTATATTCATCTATCCCGATAACAAGTCCATAGTATTCTCCAACCTGAACTGATTTCATAGCCTGGGCAACATTCAGTCCCTTTAAAGGATCGCCGCGAAACTCTGAATAGTTCTGAGCTACTGACCGGTCCAAACTTCTATTTAAAGGATGGTCAATTTTTATTGAAAGATCAAGATCATTAACATTTGTGATATCGGCTCCTGCAATATCAAATTTCACTGTTAATGTTGAGTCGGTATAGTCTTTATTGGCAAAAAACTGAAGTTTTATCTGTTGTTCCTCTCCCTGTTTGAGTGCCGTAACATTTTTGAAATCAGCAGATTCTGTATTTGCTGGCAGTTTATAACTGATGGTCAGGCTATCCGCGTCTTTATTCCCGACGTTTTTCAGGTTCAATGTCAAAGTAACCGGTTTGCCAATTGATACTTTATCATTATTTGTATCAAACTTATAATCCATTATAAGCACCTTCGATTTATCCTGATCCTTTTTATCAAGATAAGCAATATCGATATTGTCAACAATAATTGTTGATTTCTCTCCGACCTGAAACCCGAACATGTTTCCAAAAAATGGTTCAAAGGGCATAGAATGCACAAGTTTCTCATTGAGGAAGAAATAGTACATGTTTCCTGCTTTCCTTACTGTAAGCTTATTAAAAGCGTACCTGTTTACTTTGTCTGAAAGAGTGAATGGAACATAATCCTGGAATTGTCCATTGTATTTGTCGAGAGTAAAATGACCTGCTCCAGTCAGAAGAAAATCGAATTGCCTGAATGGATTAACTGCTTTCCCCCATTGCAGGCCGTAACCTTTGTCAATTTCCCCTTCTACAAATTTAACTGAGATTTCAATTTCGAAGTTACGCTTCTGATCGATTATCACCGGGAGCAGATCTTCTTTTGGTTTATCAGTTAATGACTGGAACACAAGCTGACCATCTTCAATTCTTTCCGACCAGCTATTCTCTTCTATGCCGAGGAGCCAGTAATTACTAAACTTTGTGAAATCATCCTTGAAGATGGGCTGGGATTTCAGATCCTTGCTGTAATTATAATCAGCCGGTGAAATTTTTTCCTGAGCTGAAACCGGTAGGGCTAAGATTGTGAGTAAAATTAGCCAAAACGTCTTTTTTAACTGCATGGCTATAAATATTTGTTAATCAAATATACAAAATCTATAATATCTGAATATTATATATAAAGTTTAGTCAACCTGATTCCTTCTCAAGGTAAATGTTCATACCTGTATGTTTGCATAAAAGTCAGCTTCTTATATTGTTTCAATAGGCTCAATCATAATTAAATAAAGAAAAATAAATTTGCATTATTCTTTATTTCGTTGTAAATTTTGTGGAGTTTTCTTTAAACCTGATCGTGATGAAACAATTTCTTCTAAAGAAACAGGTTATTTTTTTAGCTATTGTTTTCATTTTATTAGGCCATAACCTATTTTCTCAAACATTTGTTGAACAAACCAGTATTGTTCTGCCCGGAGTAACAAACGGTTCCGTTTCCTGGGGTGATTATAATAATGATGGATATCTTGACATTCTATTGACAGGCAAGACAGGAATTGATCCAAACTTTTATCCGATTTCAAGAATTTTCAAAAATAATAAGAATAATACCTTCTCGGAACAAACAACCATTTCTTTAAGAGATGTGGAATCCAGCTCTGTTACCTGGGGCGATTATGACAATGACGGGTATATTGATATATTATTAAGCGGAAGCTGGGGTGCCAACATATACAGAAACAATGGTAACAACACATTTACTGACCTGACTGGCCTTCCATTAATTGGTCTTTGGGGGGGGTCGGTTGCCTGGGGAGATTGTGATAACGATGGATATCTGGATATATTACTGGCTGGAAGTGGCAATTCAAAAATCTACCGGAACCTGGGAAATAACCTCTTTATTGAGCAAAGCGCCATTTCACTGACAGATGTCAATAATATTGTTTCAGTTGCATGGGGAGATTATAATAATGACGGATATCCTGACATCCTTTTAACCGGTCAGGAGAAAGGAGGCGCTAGTGTCTCTAAAGTCTATCGGAATAATGGAAATAATACTTTTACGGAACAAACTGGCATTCATTTAACAGGAGTTCTAGGGAGTTCTGTTGCATGGGGTGATTATAACAACGATGGATATCTGGATATTTTATTGACAGGTGCTAGTTCAGAAGGCATCGTTTCCAGGATCTACGGCAACAATGGCGATAATACTTTTACCGAACAAACCGGCATTTCGTTGACAGGAGTAATGAATGGTTCAGTTGCCTGGGGTGATTACAATAATGATGGATATCTGGATATTTTATTAACTGGTACAACAAATGGAAATAATAATGGTGCTATCACTAAAATTTATCGCAATAACGGCGATAATAGCTTTACTGAACAGACAGGTATTTCATTAACAGGAGTTGCCTCAAGTTCAGTGGCATGGGGTGATTATGATAACGATGGAGACCTGGATATTCTGTTAACAGGACTAAGTGCAAATGGCCAGATAATTTCCAAAATATACAGGAACGATATTGTTAATCCCAATACAAAACCTTCAATTCCGGCCAATCTAAATGCTGCCATAAATAACGGAATTGTAACATTCACATGGAATAAAGCATCTGATAATCAAACAGCACAGAACGGATTAAGTTACAATCTGTATGTTTATGAATCAGGTCAGACAAATTATAAAACTACACAACATGCATTCCGCCAAAGTGATATCTTAAATGGAAGCCGGCTTATAGCAAAAACGGGGAACATTCAGTGGAGCACTACTGGTTATGCTTTAAATAACCTGCCTCCTTATAAAACATATTATTGGACAGTACAGGCAGTCGACAATGGTCTTTTAGGTGGTCCTTTTGCTGCCGAACAAAGTTTCATTATGCCATTGTACAAACCTACTACCCAGGCAAGTTATCTGAAGATCACCAGTTTGCAGGATAATCAGATGACTCTGAACTGGGCAAATGGAGGAGGAACAAAACGGGTTGTTTTCATAAAACAGGGAACAAACGGAAATGCTGACCCGGTTGACAATACAACTTATGCTCTGAATGGTTTAACCCCCGGAGGATGGAGATGTGTTTACAATGGTAATGAAAGTTCAGCAACGATAGCCGGATTAATAATCAATACAAGCTATATAGTTCATGTAATAGAGTATAATGGATCGTCAGGTAGTGAAAAATATCTGACTTCCGGAGCAGCAAGTAATCCGTTGCCGTTTAGTTCAATATTTACGGAACAATCGGGTATTAATCTGGAAGGCGTTATTGGGATCTCAGCATGGGGCGATTATGACAATGATGGAAATCTTGATATTTTATTGACAGGAAGCAATCTTTCTTTAGTTTATCACAACAATGGGAATAACAGTTTTACTAAACAGACAGGTATTTCATTAACAGGTATTTGGAGTGGTTCAGCAGCATGGGGGGATTATAATAACGACAACTTTCTGGATATTATATTGACAGGTTTTAATGGGCCTGCAGAAAGCGGCGGGCCTGTCTCTAAAATCTATAAGAATGACAGAAATAATAACTTTATTGAACAAACCGGCATTTCATTACCACCGATATATCAAAGTTCAGTTGCCTGGGGTGATTACAATGGCGATGGCTATCTGGATATCTTACTTACCGGTCAGACAGCCTCTGGTTATCTTTCAAAAATATTCTCCAACAACGGAGACAATACTTTTTCAGATCTCACCGGTCCTTCATTAACTGCATTTTACAGGAGTTTCGTGGCCTGGGGCGATTACGACAATGACGGTTACCCTGATATTCTGTTGACAGGACGATCTATATCCTGGCCGATTTCTAAACTTTATCATAACAATGGTGATGGCACCTTTACGGAAAATACCGGTGTTTCTTTACCTGGTGTTGAAGATAGTTCTGTTGACTGGGGTGATTATGATAATGATGGCTACCCGGATATTATATTGACAGGCACAGATATAACCGGTTACAGAAATTCAAAGATTTACAGGAACAATGGAAATAATACATTCACAGAGCAGCAAAATATTCATCTGACCGGAGTTACATCGGGTTCCGTAAAATGGGGAGATTATGATAACGATGGCAACCTGGATATTCTGTTGACAGGTTATTCAGACTCCGGACCGGTTGCCAAAATTTATCGTAATAATGGTGATAATACTTTTGCCGAACAATCTGGTATTCCTTTAACAGCTGTCTATGGAAAGAGTTCGGCAATCTGGGGGGATTACGATAATGACGGAGATCTTGATATTCTGCTAACTGGGATTGATGCAAATGGTAATAATATTTCAAAAATTTACAGGAATAATATTGAAAAAATCAATAAGATTCCCGTACATCCTGATAATCTGAGTTATGAGATCAAGGGCAAAAATGCTCTTTTGAAGTGGGACAGAGTCACAACAGATGAAACTTCATCAAAATCCATTACATATAATATAAAAGTTGGAAGAAAAAGTGGTGCATCAAATTTTGTTCCTTGCAATTCTGATTTAAATGGTTTCAGGCGAATAGCAGAAAGGGGCAATACCCAGTTTAACACAACTTTTCTTTTTAAAAACCTCCGATGGGATACAACTTATTATGCCAGTGTGCAGGCAATAGATAACTCATTTAAAGGCGGAGCTTTTTCAAATGAGGTCCAGTTTAAAACTAGTCCAGTACAGGCATCTGATCTCAATGCGACTCATATCAATAACAGTTCGATCATGCTAAAATGGAAAAGAGGGAATGGAGACCGATGCATAGTTTTTGCCAGGGAAGGTACCTCCGGAACAGCTAACCCACAGAATTTCACAACATACTTTGCCAGCCCGGTATTTGCTGAAGGTTCGCCGCTGGGTTCAACCGACTGGTATTGCGTTTATAAGGGAGAGGCAGATTCAGTTTTACTCAGCGGTCTGAACCCGCAAAAGAATTATACTATTTACACTATTGAATTCCAGGGCAAAATTGGTTCCGAGATTTATGCCCCGTCACCAACTTCAGAAAATATGGGCATATTCAGTTCTTCATTATTCAGCGAACAAACTGGTATCCAACTAAGTAGCATTGGGTTTAGCTCAGTTACATGGGGCGATTATGATAATGATGGATATGCTGATATTCTCGTTACCGGTAATCCTGGTCCTGTTAACAGCTCAGTCACTAAAATCTACCATAACAATGGTGACAATACTTTTTCTGAACAAACCAGCATTTCCTTACCAGGAGTCTCTTTTAGTTCTGTCGCCTGGGGTGATTATAATAATGACGGATTTCTGGATATTTTATTGACAGGTGTTACAAGTTCGGTTTATCTTTCAAAAATCTACAAGAACAATGGCAACAACACTTTCACTGAACAAACTGGCATTTCATTACCTGGCGTTGATGTATCTTCAGTTGCCTGGGGCGATTATGATAATGATGGAAATCTCGATTTTCTGTTAACAGGGCAATCCTATGATGGATATATTTCTAAACTCTACAGAAACAACGGCGATAATACTTTTACTGAACAGACAGGCATTTCTTTGCCGGGAATCGCATCCGGGTCTCTTGGATGGGGCGATTATAATAATGACGGCAATCTGGATTTTTTATTGACAGGCTATACTGGTTCAAATGGTGTCTCAAAAATTTATCGAAACAATGGAGATAATACATTTAGTGACCAAACAAACATCTTACCAGCTGGTCTTTCAGCTGGTTCCGCTGCCTGGGGAGATTATGACAATGATGGTTATCTTGATATTCTATTGACGGGAAATGGTTATTCTAAAATCTACCACAACAATGGAGATAATACTTTTACTGAACAAACAGGCATTCATTTGACAGGAATAAATTATGGTTCTGCAGCCTGGGGCGATTATGATAATGACGGATTCCTTGATATTTTATTAACAGGTAGCACAGGCTCAAGTTATATTTCCAGGATCTATCATAACAATGGTGATAATACCTTCACTGAGGAAACCGGAATTTTACTGACTGATGTAGACTGGAGTTCAATAGCCTGGTGCGATTACGATAATGATGGCGATCTGGATATATTAATGACAGGATTTGATGCAAGCAGTAACGCAATTTCAAAAATATACCGGAATAATCTGGTCGCTAAATCAGGTACATTTGCTCCAAATATCAAACCTTCTGCTCCAACTAATTTAACAAGTTCAATAAGTCCAGGCAAAACTGAATTGACATGGTCCCCGGTAAATAATGATGAAACTCCGGATAATGCTATGAGCTATAATCTCCGGTTCAAATTAAAAGATGCTACACAATGGAAATTTGCACCCCAGGCAGCCGAAAATGGGTACAGGCGGGTTCCGGCCATGGGAAATCTGCAGCTGAACAAAAGCTTCAGATTGAAAAACCTTTCACCGGGAACATATTACTGGCAGGTTCAGGCTGTTGATCAGGGATATGCAGGAGGTGCCTGGTCTGCTTTGAATTCATTTACTGTTAAGAACACCCAGGCTTTCTTTAAATCTGATACCGTATGCCGCGGTTCGGCTACTCATTTTACTGATCAATCTGCTGCCTCTGATGGAATTGCGTCATGGAAATGGGATTTCAAAGATGGCACAACATCTGCATTGCAGAATCCAACTCATATTTTTAGTTCAGGCGGCACACATAACGTTAAATTAGTAGTTACCAGCAATAGCGGGGTAAAGGACACTATTGAACATAACGTAATTGTTAAAGTCAGACCAATTACTGATTTCTCTGCGACAACTGTCTGCCAGGGAAGTGAAACAGTTTTAAATAACCTTACAAATACTTCAGGGCTAAATATCACTTCATGGTCATGGGATTATGGTGACGGTAAGGGTTCAACATTTCAGAGTCCCGGATCACATGGTTACCTCCTTGCCGGTGATTACAAGCTAACTTTATTAGCTGTTGCAAATAATGGTTGCTCCGATACCATTAAAAAGACTGTTACAGTTGGAACAATTCCTGTGGCAGAAATTACAGCAAGTAAACCGCTCACCTTTTGCGCAGGAGATAATGTAACCTTGTCAGTAAGTGCAGATACAGATTATTCATATAAATGGTTACTTGACAGCACAGCTATAACTGATGCAACAAAAAATAGTTTTACCGCAACACAATCCGGAAAATACTCTGTTGAAGTAACAAATACCAAAGGATTATGCAAGACAATTTCCTCACTCGTATCGGTAACGAGTCTTTCAATGCCGGTCACCCCCGTAATAATTACTGAAAATTATGAGGAAGGCAAGTGCCCGGGGAATAGTGAGATTATTCTTCGGGTTGATCAGCCCGGTGCAGAGTATAGTTATCAATGGAAACGAAACGGGACAGCAATAAGCGATGCCACAGGAAGCAGCTACATCGGGTTTCTTCCAGCCGGTGACTATACCGTAGCGGTTAATCAGTCCGCTTGCATATCTGAATCTGCGGTTAAGACACTTGTTTTTGATAATGCTCCTGAAAAACCTTACATATTTGCGAAGGGCCCTACTGTCTGGTACCTTGCATGTAATACTGTCAACGCCCCTCAATACAAATGGTACTATAACGGTAATCTGATTCCTGAAGCAACCGGTTATTTATATGTTGCAAACCAGAACCTTGGTAAATACTTTGTAAGCATTGGGAATGACAAAGGCTGCTTTACTGCCAGTGATGAAATAACTATTCCACCTGTTATTACTGGTTTAGAAGATATTGATCTGGGCAAGGGAATAAAAATCTACCCCAACCCTACTACAGGTAAGTTCACAATGGAGATGGATAACGACATTTATGGTGATTTGGGTATAAGTGTTATGAACCAGGCAGGGAAAGAAGTTCTGAAGTTAAGGCTTAAGAAAACGACGGAACATTTTTCAACGCAGATTGATCTTAACGGACAGCCTAAAGGTCTTTATCTCATTAACACTACATCAGGCAAATATTTCAGAACTGATAAAATCGCAATTGAGTGATATTCAATCTTTAAAACTAGCCGGATTTACCAGATTAGAATAAATACTTTTGCTTTTATCCGAATTTCGTTGTAAATTTTGTGGAGATTTATTCAAACCTGATTGAAATTTTTATGAAAACTAAAATCTCGATATTTTTTTTAGTTTTTTGCTTATCTCTTTTAAGCACGTTTTCAAATGCACAGGGGGTTTGGGAGGTACAAAATCCATTACCAACATGTGAGCCTCTAAATGGTAGTTATTGGTTGAACTCTACAAATCTCTGGGCAGTGGGCGACAACGGTACAATTCTTAAGACAGTTGATGGAAATACATGGACCAAATTGAATTCGGGGACAACTTCTTATTTATATGGTGTTTATTTTTTTGATGCTAATATTGGTTGGGCAGTTGGTTCAAATGGAACAATTCTGAAAAGCACAAATGGGGGATCAACCTGGACCTCAGAGACAAGTGGTACTACTCAGGAATTATATAAGGTGCATTTCATAGATTCAAACACAGGATTTATTGTTGGTGGTACATATGCATCAGGATCTGGAATAATTCTAAAAACTACAAATGGAGGTAACACCTGGAATATACTGCTAAGCGGTTATGCATATAATTTTTATGATTTTGATTTCATTGATACAAATAACGGATGGGTAGTTGGAGATCATGGAACGATATTAAAAACCCAAAATGGGGGAAATGCCTGGACAGCACAAGTAAGTAATACTACGAATGATCTTTATACGATTCAATTTATTAATTCAAATATTGGGTGGGCCATAGGCTCTAGCGGACGAATATTGAAAACTATTGATGGCGGAATTACATGGAACCCACAAACCAGCGGTGTTAATGCAGGACTAATTGCTTGTTATTTTGCCGACACTCAAACAGGATGGATTGCAGGAGAGCATTACATTTTAAAAACTATTGATGGTGGTCAAAATTGGTTAGTCAAAAGTAATTCTACTTATGATTATTTTAACAGTATCTGTTTTGCAGATATATCAACAGGGTGGGTTATAGGTAACAAAATTTTAAGAACAGTTGATGGAGGTACTTCATGGATAAATTTAATAACAGGAGTCTCTAATTATGCTTTAATGAGCATTTATTTCTCTGATGCCAATACAGGATGGTCTGTTGGTGTAGGTGGAACAATTTTAAAAACAATTAATGGAGGTTTAAGTTGGTTATCTCAAACAAGCAATACTAGCAATGATTTGTATGGTGTACAATTTGTAGATAATAATAATGGATGGGCAGTAGGAGCATCTGGTACTATATTAAGAACTAACAATAGAGGTTTAAATTGGATAGTTGTTACCAGCGGTACGAGTGATTATTTATTTAGTGTATTTTTTTTTAATGCAAGTAATGGCTGGGCTGTGGGGGGAGCTTCTTCTGGTACTGCACTTTTTACTATTGATGGAGGCCAAACTTGGACGGTTAAAGCAAATCTGCCATCGAAACAATTAAATTATGTCCATTTTTTTGATGCAAGTAACGGATTGGCTTTAGCACCATTGTCTCTCACAGCATCGACCTTGTTGAAAACAGCTACTGGTGGCAATTCCTGGACATCTAAAACAATTAATTTAGCACTGAATGAAGTCTTTTTTATTGATCCCAATACCGCATGGGCTATTGGATCTAATGGATCAAATATTTACAAAACGACAGATGGAGGAACAACATGGACAACACAGGTTAGTTCTTCAGGGTTTATGGGTCTCTTCTTTTATGATGCTGCAAAAGGTTGGGTTGCAAGAACTGATGGTGCAGTTCATGGAAACCTTACTATGCAGAAAACTACTGATGGTGGTTCCACTTGGGTGATTGAGAAAATTCCTTCTCTATCTGTAACTAAAACATATTTTGTGAAGCCTAAAGTTGGATGGGCCGCCGGATTTAATGGAATGATAATACATTATACTGATTATAGTCCAACCACTCAGGCAAGTAACGTTTCAATTGCTGGAACCACCTATCAAAACATAAACGTCTCCTGGACACGTGGAAATGGTAACCAGGGTGCTCTGTTTGCCAAACAAACAAATACAGGTACCTGTACACCAGATGTGAATGTTACATATTTACCAAATGCCACTTTTGGATTAGGCGATCAGGTTGGCAGTACCGGTTGGTATTGTGTTTATAATGGCATGGGGACTTCTGCTTCAATTTCCGGGTTGCAAGCAAACACAGCTTATACATTTCAGGTTTGCGAGTACAATTTCAGCCCTGATTTCACTCATTATAATTCCACCACAGCAACAAATAATCCCATAACAGCTACTACTGCAATTGCACCTCCTCAGATTACAACTAACCCGGTTGCTGTCACCAAATGCGAAAATCTTTCAACCACCTTTTCCACCTCTGCCTCAGGAACGGGGCTAAGCTATCAATGGCAGGTCAATTCAGGACCGGGATTTGTGAATGTTACTGATGATGCTGTCTATTCCGGCAGCCAGACTGCTACTCTAACTCTGACAGGTATTCCGGCTAGTCTGAATTCATATAAGTATCACTGTGTTGTTTCAAACACCTCAGGCAGTGCCACAAGTAATGATGCTGTTTTGACCGTTAATCCTTTACCTGTAACTCCTTCTGATATTTCTGGCTCCCAGATAGTTTGTTTAAACAGCATTTATCCCTATAGTGTATCACCTATCGCAAATGCAAGCACATATACATGGACCTATCCTGCCGGTTTTTCGGTAACAAGTATTATAGATAACAATATTAATTTAACAACTTCATCCGGAGCTGTCACCGGTAACATTACTGTTCAGGGCCTTAACGGCTGTGGATCGGGTCCTGTAAAAAGTTTCCCGGTCAGTGTGAGGAACCTGCCGGCAAATGCTTCCCAGATAACCGGATTGAACAGTGTCTGTACCGGAAGTATAAATATCGGATACAATACAGCAACAATTTCAGATGCGGATTATTATGTCTGGTCATTGCCTTTGGGAGCCACAGGTACAAGTTCAACCAATTCCATTATGGTAAGTTATGGAACTAATCCACTTACAGATCAGATAACTGTCAAAGGGCATAATATTTGTGGTGATGGGGTCCAGAGTGTTCTCCCGGTTTCTGTAAATACAGTGCCTGAAGCAATCGGTACAATTTCAGGCAGTTCAAATTTATGTAAAAACCAGAAAGATGTTTTGTTTTCTATAAATGCAATTCCAAATGCTACCTCCTATTCATGGACATTACCTCAGGGCATAGCGGGCTCTAATTCAATGAATAGTGTGTCGCTGAATATTGGTCCGGATGCTTTCTCAGGAGATGTTAAGGTTTCAGGAGTAAATTCATGCGGTACTGGTGCT
The DNA here is from genome assembly GCA_003141895.1 of Bacteroidales bacterium. Taxonomy (GTDB): domain Bacteria; phylum Bacteroidota; class Bacteroidia; order Bacteroidales; family VadinHA17; genus LD21. The sequence continues at coordinate 20,408 of PLNT01000046.1, forward strand.
GAAATAGTATTTCCTGTAATAGTTGATGCCGCTCCTGATTCTGCAGGACCTATTACCGGTCCGGCAAAAGTTTGCGGAGGAGAAACTAATGTACAATATTCAGTTCCCAAATCAGACAAAGCTACCTCTTATATCTGGTCGCTCCCTGATGGGACAAGTGAAACAACAATTGCAAATAAAATTGCATTGAATTTTGATAATAATACTATATCAGGCAACCTGACTGTTTCACCTGTTAACTCATGTGGAAGTGGCAATAGCAAAAGTTTATTTATTGATGTTACCGTTCCATCTAAACCTGAAATAACTTCAGATAACTACAAGGCAGGAAGCTGTCTTGGAGAAACACCTCTGAAACTAAGTGTTAAAGAGGCTTTGCCCGGATATAATTATTTGTGGTACAAGAACGGAGCTTCAATTAGCTCAGTTGCGTCATCTTATCTCGAAGGATATCTTTCAAGTGGTTATTATACCGTTGAAGCAGATCTAGACGGATGTACATCACAGTCTGAAATCTTCAAAGTACTCTTTTCGGATGCTCCTGAAAAACCGGTTATTTATTCCAAAGGGCCGACAGTATGGTACCTCGCATGCAGTAATGAGAATGCACCACACTACAAATGGTATTATAATGGGAGCATAATACCCGGAGAAGATAAATCTGTCTATGTAGCCGCTCAGAATCTCGGAAAATATTATGTACTGGTAGGAAATGCCAATGGATGCTATACTGCAAGTGATGAAATAACTATCCCTTCTATTATTATGGGTATCGATGACATTGATCTGAATTCAGGAATAAAAATCTACCCAAATCCCACAACCGGAAAGTTAACTATCGAAATGAACAATAAATTATTTGGCGATTTGATGATCAATATTCTTAATCAGGAAGGAAAAGTAGTATCCTCTAAGAAAATAAAGAAGACAACTGAAGAATTACTCGACCAGACCGATCTAAGTGCATTATCAAAAGGAATCTATTATATTCATTTGATTATCAATGATTTTAATTCATCCCAGAAAATAATTATAGAATAAATAAACCATGAAACGATCTTCAATATTCTTATTCGTTCTTATGTTTCTCTATATGCCCAAAATAATGGGGGTCGAATTTTCTGCCAAGGAGAAGTCAATAATCTATACAAATGCCATCCAGGTTCTTCAGAACTACCAGTCGATTGTAAACCAGGTAGGAGAATCTGTCGTAAATAATATTGAAAAGGCTAAAAGCGGTTCGGAAAGCTTTCTGGAGCTATTTGTCAACAGACAGGTATTGATCTATAATGACCTCGATCCGGCACATAAACTAAGTGAATTCTATGAAGCTGAGACATATTCATCAAATATAATCCTCTGGTATCCCGACGGGCTCTCCATACAGCTCGATCTTGAAAACGCCAGGGTAAGCGATATTATGACACATGAAGAAAATGTGTACTCAATAGATATATTGGTGAAAAAAACTATCAATGGAAATTATCTGAATCAGACACTGAATAAAAATGTCGAAGAACTGACTTTCAGAATCGCCTTTGGATTGCAAAACAAATCGATAACAAATTTTAAAATCGTCGGAATCAGGAATGCCTCATCAAATTATGTAATTGACTACACACAGGCTCTGAAAGAGGTTAATAATGTTGATTTTAATGCTGATGATATGACAAAAATCAGGGGCGAGCTAAAATCTTTACTTAAAGACTATTCAAATTATTTATCACTTCTTGGTGATCCCCAGGAACAGGCCGATGACAAAGAGTTCTATAAAACAAGTTTCATAAAATTATTCCAGTCCGGTGATATAAAGATATTTAATGATTTCAGCCCGCAACCACTGACCAGCCTGATTTCTGTTACCGATTACCTTTCAGGCTTTTTGTCTGATTACCCTTCCGGCATAAAGAATCTGTCGATCAATACCGACTCTGCAAAATTCGGTAAAGTAATGAAGACCGATAAGGAGAATTATTATACATATGTAAATGCTGATAAGTTCTTCTCGGGAAATTACAAGGGGAAGGATGTCTTCCGCAAAATGTTTCCTCTGATTTTTAAAATATCTTTTAAAGCTTCAGGAAAAACATTTACAGATTTCACAATCAGCAGCATTGATATCTCATCTGTAAACTTCTACCAGGCATCTGCAGGGAATGCAGACAAAAAACCTGAAATCATTATTAAACCCGTTACACGAAAAGGACTGGGCCTGTCATTTACGGCATCATATGGTCAGACTCAAATCAATTCGAAGGATATAACAACCCTGACTGTAGCAAACGCCCAGCATTCATGGAAAGTTACTCCCATGTACGGTTATCTGACTGCCCTGGGAGTGAATTACTTTTTTACTGATAATATTGCAGTAAAAAGCGGAATAGAATTCAGTAAATATTCAGAAAAATACAACCTGAACGGATCATTTACCAATAATGTCCTTTCAACAGATATCAATTCATCATCTTATTATAAACAAATTGACGTAAATTTAGATTCGGTAGTAAATATTAATTATATAACAATCCCTGTTTTAATAAATTTCGTGAGCGGGAAACCAGGAAGATTTGGTTTTTACGTTGAAGCTGGTGCTAAGATTTCAATTCCGGTCAGTGCATCATATTCAAGCAAAGGAAGTTTTAAAACATCCGGCAACTATCCCACTAACCCAAGTGTAATTCAGAATCTTAGTTTGCCAGAACTTGGATTCTACAACCGGGAAGGCACTATTAATAAAGGTGATATTGACTTTAAAGGATTAAATTTTTCTCTTTACAGTTCTATAGGAATAAATATACCTTTGGGATACTATTCTTCTATCAGTATGGGTCCTGAAATGAATTTAGGGTTAACTGACATATTAAGTGATAAGAAAAAATATGTGGATATTTTCGGAAAATCATATGTTCATCAACCAACAAAAATTATGAACTTTGGCATCAGAATAAGCCTGACATACAAATTGTAGTAATATCCGAAATCAATAAATAGATGGTTAAGAAACTTCTCACAATAGTATTAGCTACCGCGATAAGCCTGATTGCATCAAGCCAGACAAAAACTGCTGTTACAAGTAAACAGGCAAAAATTACTGACGAAATCAATCTAAGTCCATCCGACATAGAATTATTCAAAGAACAGACAAAACAGAAAGTTGAAGAGTTTCAACAATATATCGTAACCCTTGGAAACAAAAATGAGCCGGCCGAAAAACGCAATATGGCTGAAAAAGAGGCCTTAAAGCTTTTTTACAATGGTGCCCAGATGGAGATAACAACTATAAAGCCCGACGGATCGATCCAGAAAATAAACCGTCCAATGGAAAAATATCTCGCAAGGCTCAAATCTCTGCCATTTACGAAGGTTATCATTAAATTCTATGATATAGCTTATATCAGTGAGTTTACTAAGGGCCCTGACGGCAAATATTACTCCACTGCTACTATTATCCAGGAGTTTACCGGTTTCACTAACGATGAAATCGTCTACAAAGATGTCACAAAAAAAGAAGTTGAGATCATTGTTGATCTTGTAGAGGACAAATTCTTTAACGAAAAAAGATGGAAAATCTTTCTTGGGGATATTAAGGCAACAGAAACAAAATCAACAGAAACTGAAACAAAATCAACAGTACTAAAATGACTTTAATACCTGTTCCAGGAAGACTTGTTGCTTTAATATTCTTTCTTCTCCTGGTTGCAAAAAATAATAATTGCTATTCTCAAACAATTGTTAAACAGGAAAACCAGAATGAAAAAAATTTCCTGGTACGCACAAAACAATTTAATGAGTTTGTTGACCGGTTCAATTATAAAGTAAATTTCCATGGAGACAGCGCTGATTCAGAATTCAAATCAAAAATTCCTCGCGACAAATTAATTAATTCCCTGTTCGACCTGAAAGATCCTCGTGTGGATCCAAATAACGAAAGGTATTCTAAAAAATATGTTGACGAAAAAACAGAATTTATCAGCGAGATGATCCTTAAGAATCTTTCAATAAATAAACATTCCGGTAAAATAATTGCTGAAGCAAGATCACGTGTGCTTTTAAAAGGAACTCCTCATGTCATCAGCATTTTTCTTTCCCAGGAAGTTTCAGGGAATAATACGGTAAAATGGGTTATAAATGATGTAAAAGGCGATCTTTTTAATTTCTTTAAAAGTGATACTTCTCTCGTTAGATTTATTCCTCCGTCAAGCAATGAAACTGACTTCCTAAACCTTAAAAGAGCGCTGGATGATACCGATCACCTGCAATATTACTCTTCAAAAGATTATTGTCCTGATTATCTTTCGGTATTTTATTATATGATTAATTCCAAACTAATCCAATTTGAATATACTGAAGAGATAATATACCACATCATCGATATCCCAGGCTGGTTCATTAAAGTAAAGGAATTTAACAGGAATGAGATGAATTCCGGATGGCTCATTACAGATATAGGGAAGAATACATTTGATAAGTTCAATTATCTGAAAAACAATTAAAAATTATTTTCCTGATAATTAGAAGCCACTTCAGTTTTCTTCATCTCATTATGAAGCTTTTTCAGTCTTATTTACGTTGCTTCCAGGGGTCAGCTCTAAAAGGTTCGATCAAATATTTATATATTTGCAAAGTTGTATGAACAATGGATAAAGCTGTCTCTTTTATAAACTAATCCGTCTTTAATATTATAATAAATGCCTGATGTAATAAAGCTTTTGCCCGATTCGGTAGCCAACCAGATAGCTGCAGGAGAAGTAATACAAAGGCCTGCTTCTGTTGTAAAAGAGTTAGTTGAGAACTCGGTCGATGCCGGAGGAAAATACATCAGGGTAATAATAAAGGATTCAGGGAAAACCTTAATCCAAATAATTGACGACGGGTCAGGGATGTCAGAAACTGATGCCCGGCTATCATTTGAAAGACACGCTACATCAAAAATAACTACTGCCCAGGATCTTTTCGCAATTACTACAAAAGGATTCAGAGGAGAAGCTCTCGCTTCAATAGCTGCAGTTGCAATGGTTGAGCTTAAAACACGGCGGGAAGACAGTGAGACAGGGATCATGGTTGTGATAAGTGGCTCAAAGGTTGAAATGCAGGAACCATGCAGCTGCCCGGTCGGTTCAAGTTTTTCAGTAAAAAATCTTTTCTACAACATACCTGCCAGACGGAAGTTCCTTAAATCTGACAATACCGAGATAAGACATATTGTCAATGAATTCCAGAAAATCGCCCTGGCACATCCTGACATAAGGTTTTCACTTCATCATAACGATTCTGAGATATACAATTTAACTTCCGGCAATCTGCGACAGAGGATAATCGGAGTTTTTGGAAAGCAAATAAACCAGGATCTGATTACACTTGAGACTGAAACAAGCCTGATCAGCATAAAAGGATTTGTAGGGAAACCTGAAAATGCAAGAAGAACTTATGGAGAACAATTTTTTTTTGTGAATAACCGGTACATGAAGCATCCATATTTTCACAAAGCAGTTGTTGAAGCTTATCAGAACATTCTTCCTGTTGAAGCTATCCCATCATACTTCATTTTCATGGGAGCCGACCCTGCATCGATCGATATAAATATTCATCCTACCAAGACGGAGATAAAATTTGAGGATGAGAGATCCATATGGCAAATACTCATGGCATCAGTAAGGGAAGCTCTCGGCAGATTCAATATTGTTCCATCACTCGATTTTGAAAATGAAGCACTTGTAGATATCCCTGTGATGATGAGGACCACCGGGACAATGCCTGATCAACCAAAGATAGAGATCAATACGCAATTTAATCCATTTGATGGTGAAGAGCGGTCGCCTGTACGATCAGGTTTTGTTGAACGTTTTGAAAGAGAAAATACTGCCAGCTGGGAAAAGTTATATACGGCTCATGAAAAGGAAAATGAAAATCCTGAACAATTTGAAAAGATAAGGGAGTCGACAAGAAAATTCTTTCAGATTAAAAATAAGTACTTTGTCTGCCCTGTCAAATCGGGATTAATGCTAATCGACCAGAAAAGAGCGCATGAAAGAGTCCTTTATGAAAGATTTCTTGACTCTCTGAGCAATGACAGGGCAATTAGCCAGGTGGAACTATTTCCGGTAACAGCGGAATTAAATCCTGCCGATTACTATATTCTGAAGGAAATAGAAAACGAACTTCGTATACTCGGATTCAGTTTCCAGCATTCCGGGAAAAACAAGATTACTATCACTGGTAGACCTGCAGATAGTAGCTCATCCGATCCTCTTGAGATACTAGAGATATTACTTCAGGATTATAAAAACACCCAGGCGGAGCCTTCAATAAGTGCTAAAGAGAAAGTCGCAACCGGCATGGCATGCGCATCAGCAATTCCTTATGGAAAAGTTCTGAGCCAGGGAGAAATGGAAGATCTGTTTGATACACTTTTTGCGTGCAAATCGCCAAACTATTCTCCAAAAGGAAAGCCTGTCATAAGTATTATAAGCCTCGAGGATATTGATAAAAGATTTAAGTAATATGATACACCAATCGCATAAAATAATTGGTTGTTTAACCCTCTTCCCAACCTTCCCCCACGGGGGAAGGAGTAAGAAACTGACATTTCCCCCTTGGGGGAAACAGGAAAGGGGGTCATCCAGAATAATTATAAATCGATAGTATGGCGCAATATTAAATTTTGTTAAAGGCAGTTTTTGTTATGACAAATTGACTGAATGTAACAGACAAAGATTTTTGGCCCGACAATTGAAGTTAGAAAAAGAAATAAAAAAATTGAGATGAACGGATACGGCAGAGGAATCCTGGGATTACCCCCGGTTGTGAAAAATATCATAATGATTAATGTTTTGATGCTTCTGGCTTATTATGCAGCAGGAAGCGTTTTCGGGGTTGATCTCAATGCATTGCTTGGGCTTTATTTTCCAAAATCGGAACAATTCAAGCCTTTGCAGATTGTCACCCATATGTTTATGCATGCAAACTTCTGGCATATATTCTTCAATATGTATGCCTTGTTCATATTCGGGCCGATTCTGGAGAATGTGTGGGGGCCAAAACGTTTCTTCATTTTCTATATGGTTTGCGGATTAGGAGCAGCATTTACTCATGAAACGGTTATCTTCTTTCAGTATAATCATCTTATTAATAGTATGAGTCCTGATAATCTGCAGGCAGTTATTTCTGAAGGTGCGAACTATCTTCGACAGGGAAAGGTATTTACCGAGCCTGATATGCAAAATCTTCAGATATTGCTTAATACTCCAACTGTTGGTGCTTCGGGAGCTATATTCGGTGTTTTGCTTGCATTTGGAGTTCTTTTCCCAAATACTCAATTGATGCTGCTTATTCCACCCATTCCTATAAAGGCAAAATGGCTTGTTTTGGGCTATGGAGCTCTTGAACTTTTCCTTGCAGTAACACAACCGGGGAGTAATATAGCTCATGCTGCTCATCTTGGCGGCATGCTTTTTGGATATATTCTGATCAGGTATTGGAGAAAAACAACTAATACTTTGTACTGATGGGGATCTTTGATGACATAAGATTAACCTTCAGAAAAGGGAATAATCTTACAAAGCTTATCTATATTAATGTTGCAGTATTTATTCTGATAACGATTGTTGCTGTTATTGGATTTCTGCTTAATAACAATATAATATCTGAAAAAACCCTCGAACTTCTCTCGGTGCCTGCTTCTCTTAAAGTCTTGCTCGTACGTCCCTGGACATTGATCACCTATATGTTCACTCATAAAGATATTTGGCACATCCTGTTCAACATGTTATGGTTGTATTGGTTTGGCAGAATCTTTCTTGAATATCTAGATGAAAGGAAGCTTGTTGCTGTATATCTTCTCGGCGGAATTTGCGGAGCCCTGGTATATATTATCTCATTCAATGTCTTTCCGGCCTTTACATCCGTAGTTGCTGATTCTGCTGCTATTGGAGCTTCTGCATCGGTAATGGCCATTGTGGTCGCAATTGCAGTATATGTACCGGATTATACTGTGCAGATCTTTTTATTTGGAAGGATAAAGATAAAGTATATGGCTCTGGCGATATTTGTCCTTACCTCAGTTATGGACTTTTCAGTAAACTCAGGAGGAAAGCTCGCTCATATTGGAGGGGCTTTTTTCGGTTATTTCTATATAATAAATCTGAAACAGGGGCACGATATCGGAAAGGGATTTAATAAAATAATTGACTTTTTTGTAACTATGTTTAAACCAAGAAAAAGGCTTAAAGTCACTCACAAAAAAGTTGCTACTGAATTTGAATATAATAAAATCAGGGCTGAACATCAGACGAAAATAAACCTCATTTTGGATAAAATATCCAAAGGAGGTTATGATAGCCTGACTAAGGAAGAGAAGGAAGCACTTTTTAAGGAGAGTCAGAAAAAAAATTGACACCAACTATTTAACAGTTGGTACAACTTTTACACCTTATCGTCAAAAAACATTCTTCCGGAATAAATGTTCCTGTTAATAGTACTATTTTCGTAATCACAAATTATTGTAATTGAGAATAATCCTTTATAAAACTCTGCTAGCCGTAAATGTTGTCTTTGCTTTTACGCTTCTCATTTCATATCTCGCGGTAATAATTAGTCCCGGGGATTTTGCGCTGCCTGCATTTTTCGGTCTCGCTTATCCTTATCTACTCTTAATCAATATCATACTTGTTATTGTCTGGGCTATGTTATTAAGATTTGAAGCCTTGATATCATTAATTATTATTGCCATCGGTTTCAATCACTTCTCAAATTATATCCAACTCACAAGAGGCTCGGGAGATAAGAATAATACGTATAAGGTGTTGAGTTATAATGTACGTCTATTCAATTTTTTTGAATACAATAACGGATCCACATCTGAAAAGAAAGTTATTGAATTCATAAAAACACAAAAACCCGATATAATCTGTCTGCAGGAGTTTTTTCTGTCGGGTAATCCGACACTGGAAGAGGCAACTATCATTACCTCCCTGGGTGGCAAATATTATTCTCACATGAAAGTCTCGGGTAGCGGCAAAAACAGGTTTTATGGAATTATCACCTTAAGCAAATTCCCTATTGTTGGCAAAGGTGAAATTGTGCACCAGGGATCTTCAAGCCGTTCGATTTATACAGACGTGCTGATTGATAAGGATACAATAAGGATCTTCAATAATCATCTTCAGTCCTTCAGGTTAAAAAGAATGGAACGTTCGTTTATCGAAGAATTAACTTCTTCGGATGCTAAACAGAGCGAAATGAAAACCTTATCAGTCAGTCTCAGGAAAGGATTCGTAAACAGGGCTCTTCAGGCGCAGGTTCTGAAAGAACAGGTAAACAAATCACCTTATCCGGTATTGGTAGTGGGGGACTTTAATGATACGCCTGTATCATATTCGTACACCAAAATCCGCAGAGGACTTCATGATTCTTTTGTCAATTCAGGATATGGTGCAGGATTCACATACAAGGGGAATTATCCACCAAACAGGATAGATTATATTTTGTATGATAATTCTTTCATTAATAGCTTTTTTGAGATAATTAAAGTGAGGTATTCCGACCATTATCCTATAGTAGCCTATTTCAAAAAGAAAAACTAAAAGGGTAGTTTTCTGAAATCCACATTCCCTCCGGAAATGATCAGTCCGATTTTTTTACCTCTGAATAAATCAGGGTTTTCTTTAACTGTTGCAAGAACTGTTGCTGATGATGGCTCTATAATTATTTTCATTCTCTCCCAGACAAGAAGCATACACTCAATTATTGTTTCTTCCCTCACTGTCAGAATTCTGTCTACATTCTTTTTAATTATGGAAAAAGTAAGTTCACTTAAAGATGTAAGAAGTCCGTCAGCACATGTTAAAGGATTAACCGAAGGTGTAAGCTGACCGGTGGAGAAAGAAATGAAAGCATCATTTGCATTAAGAGGCTCAGCACCAATAACCTGAATTGCCTTATTGATACCTTTCACGCATGCGGAGGTACCACTTAACAGACCACCACCACCGACTGGTGCTATAACAATATCAAGGTCATTCTTTTCGTTGAGAAGTTCAAGAGCGGCAGTCCCCTGACCGCAGATTACATTAAAATTATCGTAAGGATGGATAAGGGTTGCGCCAGTTTTCTCCATTATCAATTTTGTTGCATCTTCACGGGCCTGCAGGGTAGGTTTACAAAAGGTAATATGGGCGCCGTAACCAGCAACTGCATTTTTCTTCACAAGAGGTGCAGTCTCGGGCATAACAATATTTGCTTTTATTCCATTCATTCTTGCAGCCAGTGCCAGAGCCGCCGCATGATTACCAGAGGAATGGGTTACAACACCTTTAAGTTTCTCCTCATCTGACATTGAAAGTACCGCATTCGTTGCACCCCTGAACTTAAATGCGCCAACCTTTTGAAAATTCTCACATTTAAAGAAAAGCTCACAGTCATAAAGTTCATTTAGCTGATGAGATGTCAGAATGGGAGTATGATGAATGAATGACTTGATTCTTGAATAAGCTGCCTGGATATCGCTAAGTTCGGGTATTTTCATGAAGTAGGTTTTTTTCAAAAATAATACTTTTCCCGGGATTGCCCGCCACCCCCCCTAAATGGTGACTTTCAAATTTATTTAAAGCACAGTATTAGTCCCCCTTTAGGGGGACGGCCGCGTAGCGGCCAGGGGGTTTACCTTTAAAAATGTTTTATATTTTGATTATTTTTATAAACAAAAGTTCATAATTTGTGTCTTATAGTAGGTTTAAAATTTAATTTCATTAAATGATCACTTCATGAAAAACTCTGCTCATCCCTGGCATTCGGTTGATACAGGGAAAAATGCGCCAATTTCTGTAAAAAGCATTATTGAGATTCCAAAAGGATCTAATGGCAAATACGAATTGGATAAGGCTACCGGTTTGCTACGTCTCGACAGGGTGTTATTTTCGTCTGTCCACTATCCGGCTAACTATGGGTTTATCCCACAGACCTATTGTGATGACCACGATCCTCTTGATATACTGGTTATTTGTTCCATAGAACTTTTTCCAATGAGTATAGTCGAGGCAAAAGTAATCGGAGCGATGGAAATGATTGATGGTGATGAACGGGATGATAAAATAATTGCAGTTGCCGGCAATGATATGTCTGTTAATTATATCAACGAATTATCTGAGCTTCCGCCTCATACACTCGTAGAATTAAAAAGGTTTTTTGAAGATTATAAAAAACTTGAACATAAAAATGTAATTGTGGAACAATTTCTGAACAAGGAAAAAGCCTATGATATTATCGTTGAGGGGATGAGGCTCTATCAGGAAAAGAAGGAAGTACTGTTACAATCCTGAGGTAACACCCCCAAAGGGGGGCTATAGTTTCATTTTAATCACTAAAATTCGTTTAAAGTACCGTATTTGTCCCCCTTTAGGGGGGACCGCCGTATAGAGGCGAGGGGGTCGCCTACAAGATCTCTACAAAATTAATGACTACCGTGTCTTAGCCGTAGCAATTATCATTTTTGAATTCAACCTGTTGCCGAGAGAGAGCACATTAACCAAATCCTGGATGGGAAGTGAATTATCAAAACGCAGCATTATAAAAGCATCCGGAGAATGTGTCAGTTCTTTCTTTAATTGCGCTTCAAGTGCATCAAAAGGCACCTGCATATTGTTCACATAATAAACCTTCTCTTTTGTCATGGTAAGATTAATTTCCTTCTTCTGAAGTGTCTGGCTGTTCCTTGAATTTGGCAATGACACCCTTATCATGCTCGGGTTCAGCAATGTTGAAATAATGATGAAGAACAGCATGAGAAAAAACATGATGTCGTTCATAGAAGAAGTAAATACTTCAGCAGTAAAATCTTTTTTCTTGCGAAGGCTTATCATTTTGACGGACTTTTTAACAGATCAATAAAGTTCATCGCATTCCATTCAAGCTGGTGGATAGCCTTATTTACCATGATATTGAGCCAGTGATATCCTATATATGCGACTATACCTACAATTAGTCCCGATGCGCTGGAGACCATTTTGACATAAAGTCCGGCAGAAACACTACCAATACTTACATCGCTTGTCATAGAAATATTGAAGAATATTTTTATTACTCCGATTATAGTTCCCAGGAAACCAAACATTGGAGCAATACCTGCTATTACAGCCAGTATTTGAATATTTTTTTCAAGATCATATACTTCAAATTTGCCGGCAATCTCGATTGACTCTTCGATTTCTTTGATAGGTTTACCTAAACGTGATATTCCTTTTTCAATCATCCGGGCAATAGGTTTTGAAGTACTCCTGCAAAGGGCGAGTGCTGCATCGGTTCTGCCATTAAGAATATATTCATGAATACTGTTCATAAAGTCTACATCTGAGCTGATATGTCGTCTGATAGTCAAATAACGTTCAATAAACACATAGACAGCAATTATCGAAAGCAACGCTATGGGTATCATTATGATGCCTCCCTTCATAATAATATCTATCATTTTTGTTGCTTCAGGTGCGTGTTGAATGGGAAGTGCTACACCCGATTTATTCAGAGTATCAAGGGTCTGTGTAATTTCAGAAAAGACAGCGGTCATATAGATTAGTATTATTGTTACTATTCAAAACGAGAACTGAAAAGAAAAATTATCAACTCGGGAAAATATTAAATTAATGTCTGAGTTAAAGTTAGCAGATTAAAACCCAAATTTAGTTGTTACAACAGGTTTTTCCTAAAGAGTTAGTACATTTGTTTATATAAAATTCCCTGCTTCACGAGCCGGGAATTATTAATAACTTTGTTGGCTTAAAAAAAGAATAAATATGCTTTACAATTACATTCTACTGGCGATTGATCAACCACACTTAAAGGACACTAACTCAGTTAATAATGTGGCAGAACTGCTTATGAAGGGAGGTTTTATTATGATCCCTATTCTTTTATTATCTATTTTCAGTATTTATCTTTTCATAGAAAGGTTTTTATATATAAGAAAAACCACAATCGTTGATCAGGCACTTGTTTTCAATATTATTGATGAACTCCGGAACAAAAGATCAGAGGATGCCCTGGCTCATTCAAGGAATATTGACACATCTCTGGGAAGAATACTCGAAAGCGGGCTAAGTCAGGGTGGAAAAACCCCTCAGGAAATGGAGAATTATATGGAAGCAACAGCCAACCTCGAGATTTCAGAGATGGAAAAAAACACAGGCTATCTTGGCATAATTGCAGGTATTGCTCCCATGTTAGGTTTCATTGGAACAATTGCCGGTGTAATCAAGATCTTCTATAACATCTCACTGGCTGATAACATCAGTATCGGAATTATTGCCGGAGGATTATACCAGAAAATGATCTGCAGCGGCACAGGATTAATTGTAGGTGTTATTGCTTACAGTTGTTATCATTATTTGCAAATGATGATTGACCGCTATTCCATTGATATGCAAAGACAGGTTAATGAGGTTATAAAGGTTTTGTAAAATGATTATCAAAAGAAAAAAACACTTTAAGGCGGAAGTCAGTACTTCTTCTCTGAATGACATAATGTTTTTTCTGCTTTTGTTTTTTCTGATAGTCTCTTCACTCGCAAATCCGAATGTGATAAAGTTATTATTGCCCAACTCAAAATCTGCTCAGAATCTTACTAAGCAACAAATAACATTGTCTGTAACCAGGGATAAAAAATATTACCTCGATAGTCATCAGATTAGTTTCGATGATATTGAACCATTATTAAAAGCAAGAATAAGCACACTTCAGGAACCAACTGTTATTCTGAGGATGGAACAATCACTTACTGTCCAGGATCTTGCTGATCTACTTGAAATTGGCACGCGTCTAAAGGTAAAAATGGTAATGGCCACAAACAAGACTCCCGGTTCGTAGTTTATAACTGAATTCGCCGAAATCTCTTTAGTTTTGCAGTAATTTCATTATTTCGTCCAGTTTTGGAGAAAGAATTATCTCTGTTCTTCTGTTCGTGGCTCTTCCTTCCGGAGTATCATTTTCAGATTTCGGAAAAAATTCGCCTTTCCCAGAGGCAGTCACCCTAATGGGCGCAATATTATAATCAGTAGTAAGAATCCTGACAATTGATGTGGCTCTTGCAACACTTAGATCCCAGTTATCTTTATAAATATTTGTTTTTATTGGTACATTATCTGTATGCCCTTCCACAAGGATATCGATGTCAGGGTTTTTATCCAGAACTTCGCTTAACAACTTCAAAGCATTTTTCCCTTTGTCTTCAACGGCAGAACTTCCCGATTGGAATAATAGTTTATCTGACATTGAAACGTACACTTTTCCGTTCTTTATTTCAACCGACAGTTCATCAGAATTAAATCCGAGCAAAGCATTACGTAAAATACTATTCAGTCTATTTGTGATGGAATCCTGTTTTGCAATAATACGTTGCATCTCAGTCAATGATTTTTCTCTTTCGGCAAGCTGTCTTTCTTTTGTGTTCAGCTCATCAGATTTAGCTTCCATAGCTTTGTTGAACTGGTCAGTTTTTGAAAGGTTCTCATCGATTAATTTTCTGTATTTCCCATCTAAAGCATTATTTTTATCGGATAAGGAATTATATCTGACGGTAAGGTCAGTGTACCTGCTAGTTATCCGCATTATTGTATCCTTTAACACGATGATTTCTCTTTCTTTTGCTGCCAGATTAGAACATAATTTATCTCTTTCTATAACTACTGTTTTAAGGTTTTTGCTCCACAAACCAGGTACCTTAGCGGGTTTTGAATCACCACATTTATATACCGGAGCACAACCAATCAGTAGTACAAATAATGTCAATGGAAATAATAATTTGTTTATCCTTTTCATTTTTCTTTCGTTTTAAATAGTAATTCTAAGACAAACTAATATGATTAAATGTTGTAGCTTATTTATAAAGTATTAAATACCTCAAAATAAAGTTTTGAAATGAGGGATCAAAAGTAACTCCATAATTGATATGATATACAAAAATGTTTTTAACTTACATTCTGCTTTTTTCTATAGTAATTCAAATCCACATAAGATGAAAAAAATATTTCATTCTCTTTTCAATAATAACCTCAAGAAAATCTTAACGTTAACTGCGATATTATTTTCTCCGTTGAGTCTTTTTGCTGCTGGAAGCTCTGTTCCTTCAATAGGACCGGTAAGGTTAGAATTTATCATTTTCGGTCTGATTCTTCTTGGGGTCGCACTTTTTCACAAGCAAACATTCTGGGTAGCTGTGATCGGCCTGACAGTATTATTGACCTTCAAGCTGGTTTTTGATCCCGGATTTCACCTCATGCAACATCTTTTCGGAAATACACCCTTTGGTGAGCAAATAATGGATAAAGCATTGCGCCAGGGAGAATGGGGGATAATTCTTAATCTTCTTGGTCTTTTACTTGGTTTCGCCATTTTATCGAAAATATTTGAAGAATCAGGCGTACCTGACATTTTACCCAGATTCCTCCCTGACGACTGGAAAGGTCCGTTTCTTCTGCTGGTATTTGTATTTGTGCTATCCTCATTTCTTGATAATATCGCCGCAGCGCTTATTGGCGGGGCTATCGCAATTGTTGTCTTTAAAAAGAGAGTTCATTTAGGCTATATTGTTGCAATCGTTGCTGCCAGCAATGGAGGAGGCAGCGGAAGTGTTGTAGGAGACACCACAACAACGATGATGTGGATAGACGGTGTAAGTGCACTCAATGTTCTGCATGGATTTGTTGCAGCCGGAACAGCACTTCTGTTTTTTGCATGGTTTGCCTCCCATCAGCAGGACAAGTATCAAAGAATACAGAAAGACGCTAATCCAAATGCTAAAGTTGATTGGGTAAAATTATTTAACGTTGCTCTGATGCTTGCTGGTGCAATTATTTCAAACATACTATACGATATGCCTGCACTGGGAGTATGGATAGCAATCCTTATCGGAGCTCTTCTCAGACCGGTACCATGGAAAGAAGTTCCGGGCGCCATCAAGGGATCCATTTTCCTGCTATGTCTTGTATTTTGTGCCTCGCTTATGCCTGTTGATGAACTCCCGAAGGCTTCATGGATCACTGCACTTGCACTGGGGTTCCTTTCATCAGTATTTGACAATATCCCTCTTACGAAGCTTTGTCTCGAACAGGGTCATTTTGACTGGGGAATGCTCGCATATAGTGTCGGATTCGGTGGCTCAATGATATGGTTTGGTTCTTCAGCAGGCGTAGCTATCACAAGTAAATTTCCTGAATCACGGGATGTTGTTCTCTGGGTTAAAAACGGTTGGCATGTTGCTGCTGCATATATAATCGGATTCTTTGCATTATATCTCATAATGGGATGGGAACCGGCGGACAATAAAGAACATAAAATCGTTAATTGTCCTGTTCCGGGTTGTCCCATGGGCAAGGTACCATTAACGGAGAATATACCAGGGACAATTGGTTACCTGGAGTTGATAAAATAGACCCGGGTATACCTCATCCATATTTCAGACTATGATGATGAGATTGCTTCGTCGTTTCACTCCTCGCAATGACCGTTAATTTGATAATGTACAACGTCATTGCGAGCCTGACGAAGGAAGGCGTGGCAATCTTCCAATCCCATGGCATGACCCTACTGGAAAAATGCTCGCTCTGCAACAAAAAAGCAGGGACGTTGCATGCAACGTCCCTACGAATTCATTAATATCCTGGATTTACTATCCAAACAAACTCCACGCAACAGTAACACCTGCCATAACGACAGCAACCATTGACATAAGCTTAATAAGAATATTCATTGAAGGGCCACACGTATCTTTAAACGGATCACCTACGGTATCTCCTACGATACTTGCTTTATGGCATTCACTTTTCTTACCGCCATAATTTCCTCTTTCAATATATTTTTTAGCATTATCCCATGCTCCACCTGCGTTGTTTAGCATACTGGCAAGAGTAAAACCGGTGGTCATTCCACCCATCAATAACCCGACAACTCCGGGAACACCAAAAATGATACCAGTTACAACAGGAACAATAATTGCCATTAGAGCAGGAACAACCATTTCTTTCTGTGCTCCTTTGGTTGCAATTGCGACGCATTTAGCATACTCAGGTCTCCCGGTTCCTTCCATAATACCTGGAATTTCACGGAACTGACGTCTTACTTCGTCAACCATTCTTCCTGCATTCCTTCCGACTGCTTTCATAGCCATTGCAACAAATACAAAACACATCATTGCTCCAATGAAAAGGCCAGCAAGTAATATGGGATTAAAAAGTGAAAGATTATATGCTGAAACAAAATCTTTGATTCCTGCATGTGAAACTTCGATAGCACTTTGACCAGCCTGAAGAGCTGCCGGAGCATGACTCTTATAGAACAAGACATCACCGATCTGTTTATAACCATCAACGCTTTTGTCAGCAAGTCTGCCAAGCCAGAGTTTTACTTCTTCCATATATGCTGCAACAAGTGCAAGTGCAGTAAGAGCAGCTGAACCAATAGCAAAACCTTTACCGGTAGCTGCTGTCGTATTTCCAAGACCGTCAAGGGCATCAGTTCTTTCCCTGACCTCTTCTGGTAAACCTGCCATTTCAGCATTGCCTCCTGCGTTATCTGCAATTGGTCCGAATGCATCAGTAGCAAGTGTAACTCCCAGTGTTGAAAGCATACCTACAGAAGCGAAACCAATGCCGTATACGCCCATTGCAAAGTTGTGGAAACCACCCGCGAAACCATAAGCAGCTATAATACCGCCTACAATTGTCAGAACAGGCAGCCAGGTAGAAAACATACCAACAGCCATACCTTCAATAATAACTGTTGCCGGTCCCGTCTGAGATTGTTCTGCTATACCCTGTGTAGGTTTATATCCGTCAGAAGTATAATATTCTGTTGCCTGACCAATTATTACACCCGCAACAAGTCCTGCAACTGCAGCGCCGAAAACACCCCAGGTAATCCACTGTGCATAAGCCATTGCGGCCAAAACAACCAGTATAAGAGCTGAACTTCCTCCTGTTCCAAGCAGAAGTGCTCTGAGAAGGGTTTTTGGAGAAGCCGATTCTTTTGTTCTTACCATATATATTCCGGCGATTGACAATAAGATTCCGATTGCTGAAACCAACATAGGAGCTATAATAGCTTTAATCTGAAAATCATTTTGTCCTGCTATCATTGGAAGAGCAGCACCGAGAGCAGCTGTTGCAAGTATTGAACCTGCATATGATTCATAAAGGTCTGCCCCCATACCGGCTACGTCACCTACATTATCACCAACGTTGTCAGCAATAGTTGCAGGGTTACGTGGATCGTCTTCCGGAATGCCTGCTTCTATTTTTCCGACAAGGTCAGCACCAACATCAGCAGCCTTTGTAAAGATACCACCACCAACACGTGCAAAGAGTGCCTGAGTTGATGCCCCCATACCGAATGTGATCATGGTTGCTGTAATCTCAACAAATTTCTGGTGCTCATCAATTCCTTTCGTTACAAAATTAAGTCCCAGGAAATTTAATCCTGTAGCCATGTGTTCAGGTGTAAATACAACTTTCGTCAGAAAGATAAACCATGCAGCAATATCAAGAAGTGCGAATCCAACTACAACAAGACCCATAACGGCCCCGCTTCGCAATGCCACCTGTAATCCTTTGTTAAGAGATTTTGATGCAGCCCAGGCTGTTCTGTTTGATGCAAAAGTTGCGGTCTTCATCCCCAGATAACCGCAGAGGCCTGAGAAAATACCTCCGGTAAGAAAGGCCACAGGAACAAATGGGTTCTGAACCCCAATATATGCCAGTACGGATAATAATACGACAAGAATTATAAAGATCTTGCCAACAACAGTATATTGGCTTTTCAGGTAGGCCATTGCACCTTCTCGAACATATTCAGCAATCTCCTTCATCTTTTCTGTTCCTTCATCCTGAACTTTCATACCTTTATAAAAGATCCAGGCGAACAACAATGCGCAAAGAGCTGAAATTGGAACAATCCAGAATAAGCTACTAATCATAATTTAAGTTTTAAGAGTTTAATAAATATCAAAACAATTAATATATATTCTTAATTATTTAAGCATTTTCGAGATTCAGGCAAGTTAAAGAGCAATGAAAATTAATATTAATAAAAATATTTGGTTTTTAATGATTTCATAATAATAGTTGCACAATTGTTATCAACAAAGATGTAGAGACAGGACTGAGACCTGTCTCTACATTTTAAACAATAGAAAAAACTTATGTTGCTTTAATCCTTGCGGACCAAAACTCAGGTTTTATTGGATGAATACTTCTTTCTTAAATCCGCCTCTCTTGGAGAATGTTATGGCTCCGATAATAATCACAAGACATATCACACCAGTAACAAACATTCCAACTGAGGCCTGTCCTGGTTTCTGATAAGCTATAATAACAGGAGCTGACAGAAGTGACACCAGGTTTATAACTTTAATCATTGGGTTAAGAGCTGGTCCTGCAGTATCCTTGAGTGGATCACCAACTGTATCACCAACAACAGCTGCATGATGAGCATCTGATCCCTTACCGCCATAAAGGCCGTCTTCAATAGTCTTTTTAGCATTATCCCATGCACCGCCTGCCCCGGCCATAAATACTGCCAATAGCTGACCTGAAAGGATTACCCCGGCAAGGAAACCGCCAAGGGCTTCAACCCCCAGAAGTGCACCAATTAATATTGGAGAAACAACAGCAATCAGCGCGAGAGGAATGAGTTCTCTCTGTGCAGAAACAGTGCATATATCAACAGCTCTCTGATAATCAGGTTTTACAGTACGCTCTATTATCCCGGGTATTCTGAACTGACGACGAACTTCTTCCACAATCTGAGCGGCCGCACGTGTTACAGCATTTATAGTCAGAGAAGAAAACAGGAATGGAATTGTTCCTCCTATAAGGAGTCCAATAAATACCATTGGAACAGAGATACGAATACCGGTTTCAATCAGCTGGGCTGATTTTTCAAATCCCATCTGGATCTGAACTTTGCTGACATCAGTGATGAATGAACCGAACAATGCAACTGCAGCAATAACTGCGGAACCTATGGCAACACCTTTTGTAATAGCTTTGGTTGTGTTACCGGTAGCATCAAGAGAATCCATTATCTTGCGTGCATCTTTATCAAGATGAGAAAGTTCTCCAACACCGTTGGCGTTATCTGCAATTGGTCCAAATGCATCCATTGCAACATTATTCCCTGTAAGAGTTAACATACCGATTCCGGTCATTGCCACACCATAAAGAACGTAAACGATCGGTTGACCGTAATATATCATTACCGATGCAAAAATTGTTACAGCGATAACCAGAGTCTGCCAGACAGCAATTTCAAATCCATAACTCATACCCTTAAGTATGAGTGTTGCAGAACCTGTTTTTGCATTTTTTGCAATATCCTTAACTGGGTGATAATTCCCATCGGTGAAGTGTTTAGTTATTTCATCAAGAACTATTGCAAGAGCAATACCAACAACTACCGAAAGAAAAGAATGCCAGTCATGAAGATAGAAATATGACAGAACACCAAAAGCGGCAATACTTATTGCAGCTGAGGAATAGAATCCTTTGTTGATAGATTTAAGTGCGTTGTTAGTTTTATCGTCTTTGCTACCTTTTACAAGATAGGTACCAACAATTGAGGAGAGAACTCCGATACCTCTCACAAGCAGAGGGAATATAATCCACGATAGTTGGTGTGTCTGGGTAAATAACACAACCCCAAGTATTAATGTAGATACGATTGTAACTTCATATGATTCGAATATGTCAGCTGCCATCCCGGCACAGTCGCCAACATTATCTCCTACCAGGTCGGCGATAACTGCGGCATTTCGTTCGTCATCTTCAGGAAGACCAGCCTCAACTTTTCCTACAAGGTCAGCGCCAACATCCGCAGCCTTTGTATAGATACCGCCACCTACTCTCATGAATAGTGCAAGTAAAGTACCACCAAAGCCAAATCCAAGAAGAGTATCAGGAGAAGCAACACCGAAAATAATAAAAATCAATGTGCCACCGAGAAGTCCTAAACCGTCAGTTAACATTCCGGTCACTGTACCTGCACGATAAGCAATTTTTAATGCTTCGGAGAAGCTTCTTCTTGAAGCTGAAGCTACCCTTACGTTCGCCTGAACAGCCATTCTCATACCGAACTGACCAACCATAAGGGAGAAAACAGCACCCATAATAAAAGCAACTGCTCTTCCAAAACCAATTACCAATTTTAACGATTCATCTGAATATCCTACAAAACGCAGTTTTGACTCTTCAGTCGGAGGAACCACGTATACTGAAAGGAATAGAATTACCGTAAATACAAAAATAAGAGGAACAATTGTCTTCAACTGACGCTTAAGATAAGCATTTGCTCCCAGTCGTATGCCATCCCAGACATCCTGCATCTTTTCAGTCCCTTTATCACATGCCATGACCTGTCTTCTAAGAAACAGTGCATAGGCAAGACCGAAAAACGCAATTACCAGAACGCTCCAGATTGCAACAACTTCAAAAGGGGTTGCCCCCGGTAAACTAACCATAATGAATATACAATTTAAAGATTAATACTATATTGATCTAAAGAATTCATAATTAATGTTTTCCAGTTCTGAAAGAGAAGGATAAGGATAGAAGAGAATTTCATCCTTTGAGCCAACGTAGAATCCACTTTCTATTGTCCTGTACAAAAGTGATCCGGAATATACTCTCTGAACTGTTTTCATGTGTTTTTCGTATTCCCCGCTCAATATCTCAAGACAATCACGAAGATGTCCGATGTTTGAATAAGGTAACTGTTCTGCTGAACCACCAAGTGGATTAGTCGCTAATTCCCCCAGTTTCAAATCAACATAAAACAGTTTTGGAAGAACGATGGGAATGGATCCGTCAGTGAGTTTCTTTAAAAATGCAGATGGCGTCAATTCACTGGCGACCAATGGAGTAACCGGACATAATTCCTGAAAAAGATGCAGTTTCCCCAATATTTCCTTTGAGTTGTCGTAGACAACTTTCTTCAATTCAAGGGTATGTCCGCTATCTGTTGTAAGATAAAGATTCTTGAGAGCAGATAAAGGAATCATTTCCAGAGTTTTATAAACCGAAAGATAGACGGAGCTTTTTGGTTTGCCATCTGGTTTCTGAACACATCTGGAGTTCAGACTTTTCATGTCAATCAGATTCTCAATTTTATCAAGATCAACTTCAAAGAAAATTGCCTGACCTTTATTTCTTTTTTTTGTTCCTGTTGAGAGGTACGCTCCAAAATCTGCCGGAGGAAGCATCGAAGCTATCAATGCTTCTGGTGTTGCTGTTAGATAAATGAACTTATTCATAGGCTTATTATTATTATAGATCAATTTAAATCAAGACAATACAGGTTTCAAAAATGAGGAAAAAAACAAAAGTACGGAAGGTACAAATATAGAACAGATTTATATTCTGCCAAACAAAAAAATCAAAACAGTAAATTTTAACACTTAAAAAATGTTAATTAATGTTAAGTGTCTGTTTTTCTGTCATTTCCTGATTTTAGTTTATTTTTAATGGAATTAATAACAAATGGTATAGAGGTTATTACTATCAGAAAAATGACAATATACCCAAGATAATCTTTTATACCGGGGATATATTTCCCCATATAATAACCTGTTAAAACCAATGCATTCACCCAGAAGAACGCTCCAACAAGACTATATATAAAGAATTTATGGAGTTCCAGTTTTACAATACCGGCAACAATCGGGGCAAATGTGCGGACAACAGGCAGAAACCTGCTTAATATAATTGTTTTTTTACCATGCTTCCTATAAAATTCGTTAGCAGCCACTAGGTGTTCCTGGCGGAACAGTAGCCCCGATTTCCTCTTAAAAAGCAAAGGTCCTACCTTTTTTCCGAAACCATAACCTACCATGTTTCCGGCAACCGCGGCAATAATTATTAAAACAACAAGAAGAAAAGGATGTACGTCAAGGATCCCGGTTGAACACAACAATCCTGCTGTAAAGAGCAGAGAATCACCTGGCAGAAAAAACCCGACAAACAAACCGGTCTCGGCAAACACAACAAACATAAGCAGATAGATCCCTCCGAAATGTATTATACTTTCAGGGTTTACAAGTTGTTTTAAGAACTCAAATATATCGTGCATGAAATCCGATTTTGAGATTTTTTCAACCCCCAAATGGCTTGTTCAGATCTTCCAGCAATTCAGCTCCCAGTACTCCTCTGGCGATTTCGCGTACGCCTCCTGTCATCCGGATGTTCCAGTTTTTATCGATTTGAATCTTCAGCGTTCCTCCCTGCATATGCATGGTAAGATCACCTTTGAGCAGACCTCTTTTAACGAGAATGCATGATGCTGCACAGGATGAGCTGCCTGATGCCAGTGTAAATCCGGCTCCGCGTTCCCAGATCAGAATCTGCGCGTCGTGATCAGAAAGGACCTTTGCAAACTGAACATTGATACGATTGGGAAACAATGCATGATTTTCCAGTAATGGCCCATATGTCCGTATTTCTTTCTCATCCAGTTCCTGCATGATAACAACACAATGCGGATTGCCTACTGAGACACAATTCACTTCAAATTCCCGGTTGCCTGCCATTATTTTTTGCCCGATGAACTCCGGTTGATCCGAATTGACTGGTATATCGTGTGAAGTAAAGATTGCCTTCCCCATATCCACACTAATAAGAGTTGCTTTCCCTTTTTCTTCTTCTGCGATTTCCGCATAAACAATATCGGTGAGTGTCTCAACAGAAAATTTCCGGGTCCTGGCATGGCCATAATCATAAAGATACTTGCATAAGATCCGCAATCCGTTGCCGCTTTTTTCAGCTTCTGAACCGTCGGGATTATAAACCCTGAAACCGAAATCAGCTTTTGCCGACGGAACCATCATAACAATACCATCGGATCCTATCCCGAAATGGATGTTGCACAAACGCATTATCGCCTGTTTAGTGAGTTGAAAATCTATATTTGAACTCTCAAGAACAATGTATTCATTGCCTAAACCGTGCATCTTAACAAAACTGTTCTTCTCCATCTTTAACTGAATGTAGTCGGAATATTAAAGCATAAAATTTTTAACCAGGTCATCAAAGGTATCTCTTCGCCGTATAAGCCGTGGGTTGCCGTCGGCCTGTATCAGGACTTCAGCCGGCCGCAGGCGACTGTTATAATTCGAGCTCATTGAATATCCATAAGCACCGCTATCCAGCACACCAAGAATATCATTCTCAAGGATTTCAGGCAGTTTCCTGTCTTTTGCAATTATATCACCCGTTTCGCATATATTGCCTACTATGTTCACGTTTTCTTCTTTTAACGATGGAATGTCATTTCCCCGGTATATTTCAATATCATGATGGGAGTCGTACATCACAGGACGAATAAGCACATTAAATCCCAGGTCGGTGCCTATATATTTAATATTATAATTTGTTTTAATCGCATTTACCTTACCGAGCAGGATACTTGATTCAGCAACGATGTACCGTCCGGGCTCAATCTTGAACTCTATATCTTTTCCATATTCTTTTACCCAAGAATTTATTACTTTCGTAAGCTTTCCACCAAGATCTTTAAGGTCAAGCCTGGGTTGATCAG
Source organism: Bacteroidales bacterium (assembly GCA_003141895.1). Classification (GTDB taxonomy): domain Bacteria; phylum Bacteroidota; class Bacteroidia; order Bacteroidales; family VadinHA17; genus LD21. The sequence continues at coordinate 44,972 of PLNT01000046.1, forward strand.
ATTGTTTATTATATGGAATTCCAAATCCTCCTCCCAGGTCAACAAACTCCAGGTCGTCGAATTGCCTGGCTATGGAAAGTATGTTGCCGGTACTCTTCAGGTAGGCTTCACTGTCCATGAAGAGTGAACCTATGTGCTGGTTAATTCCGATTAATCTAAGGTTATATTTTTCGATGATTTTTTTTACCTCGGGAATACTGCTCATTTCGATACCAAACTTGGTTTTTTGACCGGCAGTTGTCACCTTCTCATGATGCCCGGCGCCTACTCCAGGATTCAACCTGAATGAAACTTTACCTCCTGGGTTGAGCTTACCAAACATAGTCAGCTGCGAAACAGAATCGACAGAAATTTTTACACCTTCATTTATTGCATAGCTAAATTCATCTTCACTAACATTATTGCTGATATATAATATTTCCTCAGGTTTATACCCGGCCATTCTGTTCAGATATATTTCGCCGGGTGACATGGCGTCAGCCCGTAGTCCTTCACTCCTTACAATCTTAATTAATTCGAGGTTACTATTAGCCTTGAGAGAATAATTTACAGTGAAATTTGAATAGGAAATTAGTCCTTTCAGATCACGACACCGCAGGCGCAGAATGTTCTCATTATATGTATAGAGCGGAGTTCCGTATTTCTCAATCAGTTGAAACGGATCTGTCTTGCCAAAAAACTTCTTTTCGCTGCTTACTTTGGAATAAATATAATTCATTGTTTTAAGATCAAAAGTAACTTTAATATATTTGCGGCTAAAATATACAAAATGGCGCAGATTAACGATAATTATTTTAAACTTCAGGCTGGCTATCTGTTTCCGGAAATTGGTCGACGGGTTCGTGAATTTCAAAAAGAACATCCCACAGCCGATATCATAAAAATGGGGATCGGCGATGTAACGCAACCACTTACACCTTCGGTTATCCATGCTTTTCATGAAGGTGTTGAAGAAATGTCGAAAGCTGAAACATTTAAAGGATACGGTCCCGAACAGGGGTATGATTTTCTGCGCGAAGCCATAGCAAAAAACGACTACCACGATCGCGGTGCTGATATACAACCTGACGAGATTTTCGTTTCAGATGGCTCAAAATGTGATACTGGCAATATTCTGGAGATCTTTGGCCTGAACAATGTCATAGCCGTGCAGGACCCGGTTTATCCGGTATATGTCGATACAAGCGTGATGGCTGGCCGCACCGGGGAATATCTTGGAAACGGGTATTACGACAGATTGGTATATCTGCCCTGTACTGCTGAAAATGGCTTTATTCCTGAAATTCCTGAAAAGAAAGTGGATATAATCTTCCTCTGCTATCCTAACAATCCTACAGGAACAACAGCTGGCAAAACAGAGTTAAAGAAATGGGTCGACTATGCGATTAAAAACAAATGCATAATACTTTATGATTCAGCATATGAGGCTTATATTTCTGATCCCCAAATTCCTCATTCAATATATGAAATTGAAGGAGGCAAAGAAGTAGCAATCGAATTCCGCAGTTTTTCAAAAACCGCAGGATTTACCGGAACCCGATGTGCATATACGGTTATCCCGAAGAATCTTGTTGCTTCAACTTCTGACGGATCAGAGAAACCCTTATATCCCCTATGGTTAAGAAGACATACAACAAAATTCAACGGAGTATCATACCCTGTTCAGAAAGCTGCTGCTGCTATCTTTTCACCTGAAGGAAAGAAAGAAGTGAGGGCAACAATCAACTACTATATGAACAATGCTAAGATCCTTCGAGAAAGTCTTGCCAAACTGGGTTTTCAGGTCTTTGGCGGTGTTAATGCCCCATATGTATGGCTAAATTCAGGAAGGCAAATTAAATCCTGGGAACTTTTTGATAAACTGCTTTATGAAGCCCATGTGGTTGGTACTCCCGGTTCAGGCTTTGGCCCCTCAGGTGAAGGATACTTCAGATTTTCTTCATTCGCCACACACGAAAGTGTGATGAAAGCTATGGAAAGACTTGGAAATCTCAAATGGTAGGTACTAAGCAGGTTTAGAGTTTTTCGAAACACTTTCATGATTTTAGAGTGTCAAATATCATTATCGTAACCAGTGAATAATTCACAAACGAGTATATCTTTCTTAATGAGGCATTTAAAGAGTAAGATATTACGGCATGATCTTTGACAACTTATTAGTGATTAAAACGTTTAAAATAATGATATTTAAAAATCATTTGCTAAAAATTGTTAATTATTGTTTTTGTGTTAAATTTGAACACAATCCTAACTGATGCCAATGTATGCCTAAAATATCTGCCGTAATTATCACGTATAATGAAGAGCAATTCATCGATAAATGTCTCGCATCCCTGAAGGGGGTGGCGGATGAGATAGTTGTTGTGGATTCATTTTCTACGGATACCACAGAAGACATTTGTAAAAAACATAACGTCCGGTTCATAAAACATGCATTCGAAGGTTTCCGTGATCAGAAGAATTTCGCTCTCCAACTTGCCAGTTATAAAAATATACTTTCACTCGATGCTGATGAAGCTCTCTCTGACCAGCTCAGGGAATCAATATTAGCAGTTAAAGAAAGATGGGAATTTGATGGTTATGTTTTTAACAGGCGCAGCAATTATTGTGGGACATGGATAAATCATTCTGAATGGTATCCTGACAAACAATTAAGAATGTTCTACACCGACCATGGTAAATGGGGTGTATTAAACCTGCACGAAAAATTCATGATGTCAAACGGGGCCACAATCGGAAAAATGAAAGGCGACTTGCTTCATTGGCCTTTCTTATCCCTTCAGGACCATATCAATAAAATGAAAAAATATTCAGCTATTGGTGCTGAAGAATTCCATAAAGCAGGAAAAAAGGCGAATATATTTACACCCTATATACATTATTTATGGGGGTTTTTCAGAGCTTATATCGTTCACAGAGGAATACTTGATGGTCGTAACGGATTCCTGATCTGCTCCCTTTATGCAAAATCCACTTTTAATAAGTACAAAAAACTAAGGGAGCTTAATAGAAGTTCTGAACGATGAGATCGTTTAAATGACTTTTGAAGAAGATATAAAGGAGTCACTTAATACCCTTAGAAAAGGAGGTATTATACTCTATCCGACAGATACTATATGGGGATTCGGCTGTGATCCTACAAATGAATCAGCAGTCAGTGGTATCTTCAAATTAAAATCAAGAGAAGAAAATAAAAGTCTGATCCTTCTTGCTGACGGGATATCAATGATTGAACGTTATGTTAAAGATGTTCCTGAAATTGTTTATGAACTCGTTGAAGTTTCTGACACCCCTCTTACAATAATCTACCCTGGGGGAAAGAACCTTGCACCGGGTGTATGCAGCCATGACGGGTCGATCGGTATAAGAATCTGTAAGGATGAGTTTTGTAGTGAACTGATCGGCCGGTTTCGGAAACCGATCGTTTCAACTTCAGCAAATTTAAGCGGTAGATCTTCCCCCGGGAATTTCAGTGAAATTGAGGAAAACCTTATCGGCAAAATTGATTATGTTGTAAAATATCGTCAGGACGACCGGTGCAAAAATTCTGCATCTCCGGTCATCAAAATTAATAAAGACGGCTCAATAAAAATAATAAGGAAGTAGTTTATCTCGATCTGACTTTGCCAGAACCCGATACATGTGCATCAACTCTGGGATTACCTTCGTAAGTGACATTACCGCTGCCAGATACACTTGCCAATAGAGATTCTGTGACATTACATGTGCAATTCCCGCTTCCGGAAATGTGTATATCAGCTTTATTAATCCTTACAGATTCACCTGTAAAGTTTCCTGATCCGCTTACTGAGATTCCCGTTTTAGAAGCAGTTCCGTTTCCAAGAATTATGTCTCCCGAACCTGATATGCTACAATCAAGATTTGATACTGATATTTCGTTTGCATATAATTTACCGCTTCCGCTAACGCTCAGATTGAGATCATCGCTCTTAACAGCATCTTTGATCTCAGCTTTTCCGGAACCGGAAACACCTAATCCTTCTATTTCAGGCATAGTTACATAAACAGTAACCTTTTCGTCAAAATGGAATTTCCAGTTTTCCTTTTTTATAATAAGTTTGTTCCCTGAGACTTCAGTTATTATTTCATCAAGATACTTCCTATCTCCTTCCAGAACTACTTTAAATTCAGGACCAAAGTTGATATACAGATTCCCTGACACTCCAAAGCTTACCTTTGTAAAACCCTTCACATCGCGGGTTTCTTTTGTGTCAGATTGCCCTTTTACGGTCCCGGCAGATGCAATAATCAAAATGATTGCTGAAATGAAAATCATCCTTTTCATAATGTCGTGGTTTAATAATAGTTTAATTCATACCAGTAAAAGACTCACTTTCCTGGGAAAAGCTGCACGTATACAGAAAAATTTAGTTCAATTTATTTCAATCAAACCGGCTGGAATATCCATGAAGATCTTTTTCCCTTTATTATCGATTCTAACGATAAAATCTTCATGGAAAGGTATCAGAATACTTTTTTTATCTGGGGATATTACAGTAATTAACCACTGTCCGTTATTTGACATTTCATCGGAAATTATTCCGAGTGACTTATTCCCGTTTATAAACACATTATAACCGATCAGATCCGGGTTATGCAGGTTACTGATACTGATATTTGTTCCTGAAGTCAGAAAAATTCTACAGCCTATGAATTCACTGATTCTTTCATTGGATGTATACCCTTCAAACTGTAATTTTAGAATGTCAGCACCGGAATACTCAATATCGGAAATAAAAAAAGGAACCGGTTTCCCTTCAACTTCAAGAAAGACCGATTCCATTTGGGGTATATTTTCAGTAAAGATTTTCTCTAACCTAACTGCTACGGATCCCTCATAACCGCTCACTTTCGTGATTCGTCCCAGCAATATGTCGCTTTTGTAAGCCATCGGATCGCAGATCCCTATGACCATTGGACTATTCCTGAGGCTTATCTTCCGCAGGGGTCTCTGGTGCAGATTCTTCAGTTGCAGGAGCCTGATCTGTTACTTCAGGTGCAGCTTCTTCAGCTGTTGCTTCGGCTTTGTCACCTGCTGCTGCTTTCGCAGCCAGATCAGCATTCTTCTTTGCAAGTTTTGCTGCTCTTGCTTCATTAACGTGTTTTTCAACTGATAGTCTTTTCCCTAGTTCATCATCCTGGGATTTTTCAAGATTTGATTTTTTAGCTTCGATTTTTGCTTCATTCTGCTTAATCCAATCTTCAAATCTTTTAGTTGCTTCGGCCTCATCAAATGCTCCTTTAACAACTCCTTCAAGAAGATGTTTTTTTATAAGTACACCTTTATAAGACAGGATAGCTCTACAGGTATCTGTAGGTAATGCGCCGTTTTGCAGCCAAGTTAACGCTTTATCGAAATCGAGTTCGATTGTTGCGGGGTTAGTAACCGGATTATAAGATCCGATCTTTTCAATATATCTGCCATCACGTGGCGATCTGCTATCTGCAACCACAATGTGGTAGAAGGCCAGTTTCTTCCGGCCTTTTCTAGCTAATCTGATTTTAACTGCCATTAATTCTTACGCTTATTTATTTAACTTGTTTAAAAAATTGTGGCTGCAAAGATATAATTTTTATTATAACTAATAGGAATCTTAAACCTAATTTTATTGATTTCCTATCTTTAACCTACCCGGGAGATGTTCATCCGGCACATTTTTGTTCCGTTTAACGAAATGCATATTATGCATTACAGAAGTCCGTTTCCGGACTGACTTAATAATTTTAATGGTATCTTTTTGAAGCCCGACTTAATTCTATTTTGAGTATTTTTGTAAATTAATATAACAAGGTTTATCTAAGATTATTTTATGGCAGGTTTTGCTCATTTACATGTTCATACTCAATACTCTATTCTGGATGGAGCATCCAACATTCCATTACTGATCGATAAGGTTAAAACCCTTGGCATGGAGGCCGTAGCAATAACCGATCATGGTAATATGTTCGGCGTAAAGGAATTTCATAATAGCGCGTCGAAGAAAGGTATTAAGCCAATTATAGGCTGTGAAATGTACGTTGCCAGAAGATCGATTGAGAATGTCTCCGGAAAAGAGGATCGGTCGGGAGATCATCTGATACTGCTTGCCAAAAATCTCATCGGATATAAAAATCTGATTAAGCTAGTTTCAATTGCCTGGATAAAAGGCTTTTATTATAAACCAAGAGTTGATAAACAACTTCTCTTAAAATACAAAGAAGGATTAATAGCCTCTTCGGCCTGCCTGGGTGGAGAGATCCAGGATGAGATACTTAATGGGTCACTGGCAGGTGCTGAAGCTGCTTTGAAGAATTATCTTGAAATATTCGGTGAAGATTTCTACCTGGAGATTCAAAGACATGAGACTTATGACCCAGAGGCCGACAGAACTGCTTTTCCTCTGCAGCAGAAAATCGTAGAAGCTTTCAAAAAACTGGCAGTTAAGTATAATGTCCCTGTGATTGCCACTAACGACGTTCATTTTATTAATGCAGAAGATGCTGAAGCACACGACAGACTTATTTGTATAAATACTGCGAAGGATATTGATGATCCCAACAGATTAAGATACTCAAAACAGGAGTACGTAAAGAGTGAGGAAGAAATGCGGGTCATTTTCAGCGATATTCCTGAAGCAATAGATAATGTAGCCGGACTGGTGTCAAAAATTGAGAAGTACAAACTCGATCACGATCCTATTATGCCGGAATTCGACTTGCCTGAAGGACATACAGACAAAGATGAATATCTAAGATTTCTGACCTATAAAGGTGCGTCTGACAGATGGGGAACTCTTATAAAGGAACAAACTGACAGGCTCGACTTTGAATTGCAAATGATTGCCCAAATGGGATTTCCAGGGTATTTTCTTATTGTCCAGGATTTTCTCCGGGCTGCCAGGGAAATGGGTGTTTCTGTAGGTCCCGGAAGAGGATCTGCAGCGGGGTCAGCTGTTGCTTATTGTCTCAGAATCACAGATATTGACCCGATAAAATATGGTCTTCTGTTTGAACGTTTTCTGAATCTCGACCGTATTTCCATGCCTGATATTGATATCGACTTTGATGAAGACGGGCGGGAAGCTGTTTTGAAATATGTTGTTAATAAATACGGGCATGATAAAGTAGCCCATATTATTACCTTCGGATCGATGGCAGCTAAAATGGCTATCCGCGACGTGGCAAGGGTCCAAAAATTACCCCTGCCCGATGCTGACCGTCTGGCAAAATTAATTCCCGAAAGGCCCGGCATAACACTTAAGGCAGCATATGCTGAAGTTCCCGAACTGGCACGTGAAAGGGAATCATCAAATAAACTTATTGCGCAGACTCTGAAATATGCAGAGGTTCTTGAAGGTTCAGTCAGACAAACAGGTGTACATGCCTGTGGTATAATTATCGGAAAAGATTCTCTTGATAATTATATCCCATTATGTACTGCAAAAGATACTGATCTTTATGCCACACAGTACGATGGTAGTCATGTCGAGTCAGTGGGGCTTCTTAAAATGGATTTTCTTGGATTAAAGACACTCTCCATCATTAAGGATGCAATTGACAACATAAAAAAATCAAAAGGAATAGTTATTGACGTCGATACTATGCCTCTTGATGACAAAAAAACTTTTGAACTATTCAGTAATGGCGAAACAACCGGGATATTCCAGTTTGAATCCACAGGGATGAAGCGCTACCTGAGAGATCTTGAGCCAAACCGGCTTGAAGATCTGATTGCCATGAATGCTCTCTACCGTCCCGGACCGATGGAGTATATTCCAAAATTCATCCGGCGTAAGCATGGCATGGAAAAGATTGATTATCCTATTCCTGTTATGGAAAAATATCTTGATGATACATATGGTATCACAGTATACCAGGAGCAGGTGATGTTACTATCTCAGGAACTTGCAGGCTTTACAAAGGGCGAGGCTGATTCGCTCAGAAAAGCCATGGGAAAAAAGAAGCGTTCAATTATGGACGAGATGAAGCTGAAGTTTCAGGAGGGTTGTTCTAAGAAAGGATATGATGTAGAAATTGTAAATAAGATCTGGTCCGACTGGGAAGCATTTGCCCAGTATGCCTTCAATAAATCACATTCAACCTGCTATGCCCTTGTAGCCTTTCAGACAGGGTATCTTAAAGCAAATTATCCCGCTGAGTATATGGCTGCAGTTCTCAGCCGTAATATCAGTGACATAAAAAAGATTACAACCTTCATGGATGAGACCCGACGCATGGGTATGGAAGTACTCGGACCTGATGTGAATGAGAGTAATGTTAAATTTACTGTAAATAAAGACGGGAACATCAGATTCGGTCTTGGTGCAATAAAGGGAGTCGGTGAAAGTGCAGTTTTACAGCTAATTGAGGAAAGAGAAAAGAATGGACTTTATAAAGATATTTATGATCTTGTTGAAAGAGTGAACCTTAATTCACTTAATAAAAAGAACCTTGAAGCGATGGCTGTAGCAGGCGCTTTTGATTGTTTCACGAAAATAACCAGGGCTCAGTATTTTTCACTTGATACAAAAGGGTCAAGCTTTATAGAAAGTCTAATCCGGTTTGGCAATAATTCAAAATTGGTAAAGAGTTCCAGCCAGCAATCACTTTTCGGAGAGACTGGCGGATTTGACATGATAAAGCCGGAACCCGCCCCTTGTCCGGATTGGCCGAAACTTGAGAAGCTTAACAGGGAAAAAGAAGTGATTGGGATCTACCTGTCATCTCATCCTCTCGATGACTTTAAACTGGAGATCAGTACCTTTACCACTGCGACTCTTGCAGATCTGCAAAATCTCCGTGAATATCTCGAGCGCGATGTAACTGTAGCGGGTATGGTGATTGACATAAAAACCGGTATAGGGAAAAATGGCAAACCCTATGGCTCCTTTACATTGCAGGACTATTCAGATTCCTTCAGGTTTATGCTGTTTGATAAAGACTACATTGACAATAGTAAATTCTTCATTGTAGGATACTATCTCATGGTAAAAGGAAGGGTTCAGAAAAGGAGATATAAAGAAGATGAAATTGAATTCAAAATTAAGACTATTAATCTTCTGTCGAGTGTCAAGGATGAACTTATTAAAACAGTTACCCTGAAAATTGATCCCGAAAATATTGATCACGAAATGATCAATGATTTGAAATCCCTTATTAACGAAAATAAAGGCGAAACTGAACTCAAATTCCTTTTCATTGATTCGGATGATAAGATATCATTACCGATGTTTTCACGTACTTTCAGGATAAGACTGAATAACGAACTTCTGACATACATTGAGGATCATCCGGGAATAGAATTCAAAGTAAATTAGAGAGAAATCGCTATCTTTGCAGAACGATAATAATATGAAAATTCAAAACATAAATTAATATGTCAACAGAGGTTAATGATAAAAATTTCGATGAACTTGTAATAAAATCTGACAAACCGGTTCTGGTTGATTTTTGGGCAGAATGGTGCGGACCTTGCAGAATGGTTGCCCCGATAATGGAAGAGATTTCACATGAATACGATGGAAAAGTTCTGGTGGTGAAATGTGATGTAGACAGCAGTCCTGAGGTTGCTGCAAAATACAGCATCAGAAATATTCCTACTGTACTTTATTTTAAAGGCGGGAAGGTAGCTGACAAACAAGTTGGTGCTGTTCCAAAGAATAACTTTGTGGCAAAGCTTAATGCTCTTATCTAAGAAACTAATTTTATATAATACAGGCCGTTCGGGTAATCTGTAACGGCCTTTTTAATAATCTTTTATGACTATATGCGTTTTTGCCTCATCGAGCAGCCGGATTGACAATAAATATGCTGCTGAAGCTACTTTGCTTGGAACGCTTCTGGCCAGAGCTAAGATGGATGTGATATACGGAGGAGGAGGTATTGGATTGATGGGCTGTCTGGCTGATGCGGTTATCTCGAATGGAGGAAAGATAACAGGTGTAATTCCGTCTTTTATGATAGATGAAGGCTGGGATCATGCATCAGTCAGCGATATGATAGTTACCACTGACATGGGTGAAAGAAAAAAGACAATGTTTTCCAGAGCAGATGCTGTTGTTGCATTACCCGGCGGAGTCGGCACACTTGAAGAACTAACAGAAGCGATGACTCTTAAGCAACTGGGAATCTATCAGGGCCAGATCATAATTCTTAATACCCTCAACTTTTACAATTCATTAATTGAGTTTCTCGAACATATGATAGCCGGACATTTCATAAGAAATGAGCACAAAGGAATATGGGAAATTGCATCTTCACCCGAAGAAGTTATTACCCTTCTTTTGAATAAAGAAAACTGGCACGACGATCCAAGAAGTATTGCAAGAATCTAACTCTCAGGAATTTTTGTTCCTATAAACATAATATCGTCTACCTGGTTGAGATCACCTTTCCATGTTAAGATCTCTTGTTCCAGCCTGTCTTTTTGCAAACATATAGGTAGACTCCAAATTTCGGAAAGCAGCTTTTTAACGTTCCCCGATTTATATTTTTTTACTTCAGGCGACCCAAACTGATCAGCATATCCGTCAGAACACATGTATAGCATATCCCCGGGCTGAATATCGACAAACTGATTGGTAAAATTCTTCTTCTCGTCCATAGTTGTCATCCCTATCGGAAATCTGTCTCCCTTATAAGTGAAAACTTCACCTTTTCTGACTATATAAATAGGGTTATAAGCTCCAGCGAATTCAAGTGTAAAGTTCTTTTTATTGAAGGCAACAAGAGCAAGATCCATCCCATCATTTATTGCCCTTTCATGACGCTGCAAGAGAGATTTCATAACTTCAATGTTAAGCTGGTCAACAATTGCTGAAGGACGGGTTAATCCGTATTCTCTTACAACCTTATTGAGAGAATTATGGCCAATGATTGACATAAAAGCTCCTGGTACGCCGTGCCCGGTACAGTCAACAGCGGCGATGAATTGCCAGTCACCATTATCATACATCCAGTAAAAGTCCCCGCTCACTATATCCTTAGGCATGAACAGAACAAAGGTCTCTTTAAATGTATCTTCTTTAGGCAGCATTGCTCTCTGTATACGCTCTGCATATCTGATACTTGCAGTAATATCTTTGTTTTTCTCCTCGATTTCCATACTTTTCTGCACTACTTCTGCAGTTCTCTCTTTCACCTTCTCCTCGAGAATAAGTTTTTCTTTCACAAGATTCTTTTCCCTGATTTTTATATATGTAACAATTCCAACAACAATTAAAACGATTGAAAGTACAATAAACCACCATGTTTGGTAAAAAGGCGGCTTAATCACAAAATGAAAAGAGACAGGTTTATTATTCCAGATACCCTGGCTGTTACTGGCAATGACATTAAATGTATACTTACCCGGAGTCAAAGCTGAATAGATAGCTCTTGTCTGATCAGTCACAGGCAGCCAGTCCTTATCAGCTCCATCAAGTTTCACTTTATATTTTACAACATCAGGGTTTGTAAGACAGATGCTATAATAATCAAACAGAAGTGCTTTCTGGTTGTACTTCAACTTTAGTCCCTGCCCCATTGCGTGAGGCTTATAGTTTACCTGCAGACTCAAAAGATGAGTCAGCGGTTCAAGGCTATGGGTTGCCAGTTCAGATGGATTCAGGTGGGTTGCACCGTTCGCAGTACCAAACCAAAAATCACCTTTTGGTCCTTTGAAAACTGCATTCGCTTTAGTCTCAATTCCGATAAATCCGTTTCTTTCGGTATAAGAGAATATCCTTTTAGTCTCAGGGAAATACCTGTTCAGACCATTATTTGTACCAATATAAATACTGCCATCGTCTCCGGTTGAAAGAAGATTGATATTATTAGACAACAAACCATCCTTCTGATTTATGGTCATTACAATTGAATCGTTCCTGAATGCTTTCAATCCCTCACTGGTACCAATCCACAGGGTTCCTTTCTTATCCATAACAAAAGTTTTTGTTAAAATCCCGTATAAAGCCGGAACCCTCTTGAAATCCTTTGTGACGGAATTAAACTTTATAACTCCCGGCAGCTTTCCTCCTATTTTCTCAATTCCAATCCACATATTACCTTCCGGATCGCAATAAAGGGCAGATATTTCCGCGATTATTACGTTGTCCATGGAGTTATACCTCTTGAAATTTTGCTCATCGATAGTCCCTACTGATACTCCTTCAACAGTGCCTATCCATAAATTATTATTTTTATCTATCTCAAGGGCTTTAACCTGCCCGCCCTTATAAAGCGTAGAGTTAATTAATGGTTGAGATTCGAACCTGGAGCCTTTAATATTATACATGATCACACCGCCTTCATTTGAGCCTACCCATATATTCCCATTTTTATCTGCCCTCAGAAATCTTACATCTTCAGAAATCTCATTACTCATCTTATTATAAAAAAGAGTTTTCTTTTCTCCCCCCGGGTAATATCTTGAAATGCCGGCATTTGTTCCGAACCATACTCCACCAGTTAGATCCTCACAGATTGCGTTAACATTCGGATTAACCAGTATATCTTTTTCATTGATCGTATTAAACGCATCTCCTTTATAAATTGTGAGTCCATTGTCGCGATCAGCAATCAGAATATTGCCTTCCACGTCCTCAATAATCTTGTATATATTAGTTGGAATAAGGCCGTCTCCTGAATTAAAAATCCTGAATTTATCTCCGTCAAATAATGCGATTCCCCCACCCCAGGTTCCGATCCAAACGCGGCCCCGTCTGTCTTCAGTTATGCAACTTACCGCATTACTGGCAACACCCATCTTTATCAGATCATAATATTCCATCCGGCTTTCGGACATTATATACTTGTAGACTCCTCCATTATAGGTGCCGAACCAAAAATTCCGATGGCTATCCTCAAATAAACAGATAGTGCTGAAGTAATTAGTCATATGAGGCATGCGGAAGCCTTCAAATTTCTTATCATCATTATTGTACTTTTTCACACCCACAGCGGTAACACATACTAATGATCCATCTTTGATTTTGGTTGCGTCAAAAACCTGGTCACTGATCCCTTCCTTCCCCTTGAATATTTTAACTTTCATATGGTGGATATCCTTTACAGGAAAGTCTGTTTGAATAGCCCCGTCATAAGATGAGGTAAACCATAATTTATCTTTAACCTGGACAATACCGGTAATGTCACCGGTAAGTTTTAACGAATCGAAAGCCACCTGTTCAAATTTCTGTCCGTCATAACGTGAAATACCACCATTCAGATGTCCAAACCAGATATATCCAAGTGAATCTTCGGTTATACGTTTAACGCCTCCGCTGGCCAGATTATCCGCTGAAGTAAAGTTTTCAAACTTTTTGCCGTCGAAACGTGAAAGTCCGTTTCCTGTTCCAAGCCAGATATAATCTTTTGAATCCTGAAGAAGAGTGTTTACTTTCTGCTCACTCAGACCCTGTTTTACGCTGTAATTATCAAAGAAATATTTCTGCGTTTGTCCTGACAGAGTTGTAACTGGTAGAAAAAGCATAAGCCAGACAAATAGTCTTGTCTGGCTTCTAAAGTAATTTATGTAATACATATAATTCCTATTTTGTAACGAAGAAGAATGTTCCGTTCATAACATCCAACCCTTGTATATTTCCGAATTTTGGCTTCTGGCCTTTGTCAGTTGCCACGGCAGCAGTAACGTATTTAACCACAGTCTCGATAGGAATACATGCATTCTTGTTATTCAAAAGAGTACTGGCGAAGGTTGCTGTGAATTTTGAATTATCTGATGCTTCTTCATATCCTGCAGAAGAGAAAACCTGTGCTGATTTGGCACCGGCTACCAGAGTATTATCGCATGAAGGAGCACCATTAGCTGATCGCATAGCAGAATAAAATCCAGGACCGGACTCGCAAGCGTCGGATACCACAAGTGTATGAACGATAACATCACTATAACCCTGCAATCCGGCTTTTAAAGAATTGATATTAAAATAAGTAAACTCATCATCACGTTTTGCATCGACTGGAATCCAGTAGCCAACATCATTGATAAACTTACCATGGCCGGCGTACCAAACCAGTAATGACTTAACCTGATTTTTCTTAACCTGATCACGAAGCTCAATATTGAAAAACCTTTCCATCTCAGCTTTCGTCATATCTTTCTTATGAATAATATTATGAATCTGATAATTAGCGAGAGCTCTCTGGATTGTGCTTATATCTTTGATAGGTCCGTCGAGACTTGCAAATGTTTCATAACTTGAGTTTTCTATAAGTACTGCCCAGGTTCTTCCCATAGGATTATTAGTTGCGATCTGGGCATTATCCCTGTTGATCACGAATTCTGTCTCCTGCCTGTTACCATAAATATCCTCAGCTACAACGGTAAACTTATTTAAATTTGAGATATCAAGTGTTGCTGAGAATGAGGGATTTAATTCATTGGGATTATAACTTGCTGTAAAATTTCCCACAGTAATTGATTTGATCATACTCTCATCCGAGATTTTACCCTGAATTGCAATATTTGGAGTAGGAGTATCAAGCAGAACCTGTCTGTCTTCAGATGTATAAGGAGCAACTATATTTATTATAGGAGGATTGGTTTCGGTCCGTCTGAGTGCATAACTAAGAACTTTCTCATTATCATAATCATCTATGGCAGAAAATGTAATTTTATCCAGACCGGTTACATTGACATTAGCAAGAAATTCATTCCCTCCATTTTTTTCTACCATTGTAATCGGCTCTTTATTAATGGTAAGTGATTTAATTTTGCTTTTGTCTTTAACCATTCCTGTAATAAGAATAGCGGTTTTATCGCCTTTGATTTCTAAAGTATCTTTAGCCGGTACAGGGCTTATAAGAGATATCTCAGGAGGAACTGTCTCCCTGTTAAGCTCGTAAAGCCTTTTCTGTGAAGCCTGTAACATTTCCTGTGCTTTTTGATCATATTTTGCCAGCTGAGTAATTTTATTATAATCTTCCATTGCTTTATCATAATTCATGATCTCTTCATATGATTTAGCCCTGGCATAATAAGCATCCGGGTCTTCCATTTTAAGTCCAGCCTTTAAGTTGATACACTTTGTAAAATCGTTAATAGCGTTTACATGCTGGTTAAAATCCTGGTAGCATTTTGCCCGCGCAAAGTAGAAAATCGGATTGCCGGGGTCTATCATGATGGTTTTTGAAATATCATTGATAGCGTTCGGATAATCAAGGTTTTTCATATACACTTTTGCCCTTTGCAAATAAGCTGAAGTATTTCGGTCGTTGTTCTTGATGACCTCGTTGCACTGATTCATTGCTTCCATAGGATTTGAGGTGGTAAGTAGATCAGCCAGTTCAATCCGGGGCTCAGCCAGCTTCTTATCTTTTGAAATAGATTTCTCTAATTCCTTTTTAGCAAGTACCTCGTTTTCCAGCCTCCTGTAAATGATCCCACGCCAGTAATAGTCCATTGGTGTATCCTTTATTATAATCACAGTATCAGAAGCCTGAAGAGCCTGTCCATACTTTTTCAGATTAATCAGACTGATCACCTTTTCAGGGTAAATCTTCGCATTGCGCCTGTCATTGGCAGATGCGTGGTTAAGGAGCTTCAAAGCTTCTTCATAATTACCCATCTTGTTGCAGATGGCACCTATACTTATCAAAGCATCAACATCTTTAGGTGCAAAGACCAGGGTTTTTTCAAAATCAGCTTTTGCTTCAGCATATTTTGCTTGCATTTCGTAGGCCTTTCCGCGTGCTGTATAATAGTCGGGATTTCTAGGTTCAAGGCCTATTGCACTTGTGAACTGAACGATAGCGTCATCAAACATTTGTTTTTCAACAAACTCTGTTCCTGCTTTGTAATACTTCTTGGCACTTTGCCCAAAAGAACATACTGCCACCAGGAGAATGGTTGCCATTAAAAATGCTCGCTTCTTCATTTGTCTAAAACTTAGGTTAATTTCTCTTACAACTTTCAAAAATAGAAAATTTTCTTCTAATAATCAATGCCTTAAATATATTTCAAGAATACTTCCGCTAAAAACTGTTTTTGAAACATGAATTCCGCTGATCAAAGGCGCTGTCACTCCTTCCCTGAAATATTCCGTACCCTTGAAAATTCGGGCCTCATCCCACAATCCTTCATTAATAAAATGATTAAGTACCTTCCCGCCCCCTTCTATAAATAATGATTGATATCCGGCATTATAAAGATAATCTGATATCTGAATTGCTGAGGACACATTTTCTTTTAGTACTATCTTTTTTGCTTCTGGAATGTACGAACCGGAATTATGAGTAAAAACAATTGATGTATTATTTGTACTTTTTACAAATGATCCTGTGTTGATATTACCCGAACTGCTGAGAATAAGTTTTAACGGATCAGGTCCTGTCCATTCACGTACATTCAATTTTGGTGAATCAGCACGTATTGTTTCCGCTCCTACAAGGATTGTTTGTTCTGAGGCTCTCCATTTGTGAACCAATATTCTTTCAGATTTGCCGGTAATCCTGGTTGGCTTTTGCTTTTCAGATCTTTCTATATCGAGAAATCCATCTGCACTCTGCGCCCATTTCAGGATAATATATGGCCGCTTTTTCTCATGAAATGTAAAAAACCTCTTGTTCAGGCTTCTGCATTCGTTTTCCAGAACTCCTGATTTTACTTCGCAACCGGCATCTTTGAGTTTCTTTATCCCCTGTCCCGATACTTTATCACTCGAATCGATTGTTCCAATTACTACCCTTGGGATTTTATTTGCAATAATAAAATCAGCGCATGGCGGAGTTTTGCCAAAATGGGAACACGGTTCCAGGTTTACATAAAGAGTTGATGAGGTTAACTTTGATTTGTCAGTTACTGAATTTATTGCATTTACTTCAGCGTGAACTTCCCCTGCCCTCAGATGATATCCTTCTCCTAAAATTTTATCCTCACAAACGATTACAGATCCCACCATCGGATTTGGATAAGTCATACCTTCTGCTTTAGAAGCTAGCTCAATGCACCTTCGCATAAATTTATTTTCGTCGGTTTCCACCATCTCAGTGAAAATACTAAATTTGACTTATGGCTGTCAAGATACAAACTATAAAGGATATCAGATTTTATCTTAAAAAGGAACTACATGATATTTACACTGAACCTGAAATAAGAGTTCTGTCCGATATACTTATTAAGACTATAACCGGTATCACAAAGTTGCATCAGCTTTATGATAATGTATATCCAGTTGCCGGCGATGAGGCTGACAAAATCATAAAATTCGCCGGGAAGCTTAAATCGGGTACGCCTGTCCAATACATTATTGGTGAAACAACTTTCTATAATTGTACAATTAAAGTAAATGGTTCAACTCTAATTCCACGACCTGAAACAGAGGAGCTTGTTGATCTGATTATAAGGCAAAATATGGATTATTATGGCAATATTATTGATTTCGGGACAGGTTCAGGCTGTATAGCGATTGCCCTTGCTGTTAATCTGAAGCACTCAAATGTTACTGGAACAGATATATCAGATGAAGCCATCAGAATTGCACACCAAAACAGTATTCTGAATAATGTAAGGGTTAACTTCTTAACTGATGATATTTTCAACCCTCATCCGGAAGAATTGTCAAAAGCCGGAATAATAGTGAGCAATCCGCCGTATGTCCGCAATTCGGAAAAACTTCATATGTCTGAAAATGTCCTCGGCTTTGAACCTCATTTGGCCTTATTTGTTAACGATTCAGAACCTTTGGTTTTTTATGATGCTATCCTGAAGCTTGCAGAGAAACTTTTACTTCCGGGTGGCCGGATCTATTTTGAGATAAATGAAGCGATGGGATCGCCTCTGGTTAAGTTACTTGAATCATTTGGTTATTCGGAAATAATAATTACTTCAGACATAAATGATAAACAAAGAATTATCGAAGGCAGAAAAAAAGTCTGAGAAAACGTTGTTCAGGATTGGTCTTGACAAGGCTATGGGTCAATGCTCGCGTCGGGAGTTTTGTGTCGATGACATACGCAGTAAACTATCTTTATGGGGGCTTGAGAAGAATGATGCTGAAAAGGTTATCAGAACACTTATATCTGAAAAATTTATAGATGAAACAAGATATGCATCAGCTTTTGTAAGAGACAAATTTAAATATAATAAATGGGGACGGGTTAAAATTGCTGCTCATCTCAAAAGAAAGAAGATCCCTGAAGATACAATAAATGAAGCGATCAGAGCAGTTGACAATGATCAGTATATCTATTTTTTAAAGAGATTACTGGAAGGCCACAGGAGAACCATAAAAGCCAAAAACAAATATGATCTTAAGTCAAAACTGCTTCGTTACGGATTATCAAAGGGGTTTGAGAGCAACTTGCTCTATGATATTTTAAATGAGCTGGATGAATAAATATCAGGGCCATACACTCCGACATTAGGACATTACGTATCTAAGAGTCAAATCTAAAATTAAAGGACCTTAACAGTATAATTCCCCTCCCTGGAGGGGTTAGGGGTGGGTTTTCCCCCGAAATTAACCCACCCCTTGCCCCTCCCAGGAGGGGAATGAAGAAGGTAATGATCATGAAATTCAGATTCCTGAAAAAATACTCGCTATAAACGGCCAGAAGACCACCAGAAAGATTATAGCTGATCCGATACAATCTACAATAATTAATTGCTTTCGTGTATCTGAATACCTGATATAGAATATTGAGAATGCTATCCTTAACATAAACTGGGCTAAAAAAAATAGAAATATCCGCATCCCGTACACATTCCACTGGTATGCTTCCGCGAATCTGCCTCTTATTATTAATGAAAAACTGTGTGAAAGTCCGCATGAGATGCATGGCTGGCTTGTTAATTCCTCATGAATGCAGGCGACTGGATAATTATTTTTTTCTGGTGAAAAAATGCCGGAGTATGCAAAAATCAGCAATATAACTCCGGCAAAAAATATATTAATAAAGAGGTAAGGTTCATTTCTGAATCTTACCTTCAAGTTCTGCATATTATCACTTTTTCTTTTTGACAATAACATGTTTCTTAATACTATCTGGTTTCTGCACACTATCACTTTTTGAAGTGTTTCCACCTTCAAGATCTTCAAGTTTCTTCTCCTGACCTTTTTTGTCGGTACTGGTATTTATCTCAACTGTGTTCCCATTACTTTCGACCTTTATCGAAACATTCGCATCCTTAATTTCTTTGTCAACTTTGTCCTGAACATCATTTATTATATTGTTGATGTTGTTAGGCCATTTATCAGCTCTCCGGGCGATCTTTCCTGCAACAAATATCTGCGAAAATGATATCATTGAAGCAACAATTGCAATTATCAGTCCTGCCAACAGCACTCCACGCGAAGAATTATTCCTTGAAGCCTGAGAAAGTCCGACTGTTGCGAGAACAATAGCTATAATTCCGGGGATAATTGCTATCAGACCTACACAGGGAATAACTGCAAGTACAAATGTTATTATGGCCGTAATAAGAGCAGCAATCCCCAGATTTTGTCCCGAATTATTTTTTACCTCTTCCATGTTGTTAATTTATTTATTATTATTCATTCCTGCAAGGATATTTACTATATCCTGTTCTAAAGACGTCGTAGGATTTTCAATGATGCGTCCCGCTTCAATATTATTTTTATATACAATGAATGTAGGCACACGGACGATACCGAGACTAACATATTCTCCAACCGGAGAATGTTTTTCATTATCTACTCCGATAAATGTAAGTTTTGTGACTGGAAAATGCCAGAGATTCAAAACCTTCATAAACCGGGGTACTTCTCTCCTGCTATCAGGGCACCAGGTTCCCATCACGACTTTAATAGTAATATCATTTTTATTAAGATCAAGCAGATTATTTAACGCTTCGCTCTTTGGCTGATAATCATCAAATCCCTTATCATACCAGGTGGAATAGGGATAATGGGTTAACCGGTCGGGATCAAAATATCCAAGAATCCAGGTTGTCTGGTTGGAAAAGTTGACTGGAGCAGGAGCAACATCCGGAACAACAGCAGGTTTTGTGACTTCCTTGCTGTTCGAAACTGGTTTTGTTGTCTTACAACCGCCGAATAAAACAAGAACTAAAAGAAATACAAAATAATTCTTTTTCATTTATTGATAATTAAGCGCATACAAATTAAAAGGAATTTTTTAAAAGCATAAAATTTATTGAAGGGAATATGCATCTGGAAGGAATTCAGAATTTTATCTGCCCTGCTTTTTTTATGCGATTTGTATAGTAAATAGAAATACCAATAGAAATTGTTGCTAAAAACATGAGGGCTAAAACCCTGTATATTAGCTCTATTCTGGCAAGATCCACGATGAACAGGTAAAAAGCTGAACAGATCATTGTTCCCAGGGCCATATATCTGTATTTTATATTTTTGAGAATAAGGCTTATTAAAAAATATAGTAATGCCATCATGCTCCATGAAAAAGTTATAAACTGTTTAGGAACGGCATGGGATAAGGCCCACAACATTATTAAAAAACCTTCTATCATATATAGATTCCTTATCAGGTCTGTTTCAATGTGTAATCGCGATTTCTTCCAGTTTATTATCCGTGCAGAAATAAGTGCAATAAATGCGAAACAGAAATTTATCCCATCATGGTTTTTTGATGACAGAAGATAACTAATAAGGATGGTTAAAAAGAGTATACTGTTCATAATGATAATCAATCTGTTCCTGAATAACAGCGCCAGATAAACTACCAAAAGACTTTGAACTGAAAGAAGTAAATAAACCACCGGAAACCCAAAGATGCCATAAAGGGCAATGCTCATTGCCATGAAACCATACAGGGCATAGAAGGCACAGGCAAAATTCCAGTCAGATTTTGAATGCAATATTATTGAATAAATAAGACAGCCTGCTGTAATTGCAGAAAACAGGGATACATAGCTGGTGCTGAAAAATTTTAAAACCATTAGAAGCAGCAGAATAGTAAACAGTATCCCATTGACAATTAATACGCTGATATAAAATTCATCTGAAAGAGAATCATTTTTTCTGAAAATTGCAACAATTGAAAAACACGCTCCCAATAACACAAGATAAATGATTCCGAAATGATGTTCTGATATCATTTCCATATTATGGCTCATTAAAGGATTGCCAAATAACCAGAGAATAAAAATAAAATAGGAGAGAAATATTGTTACAATTACAAGCGGCTCCCAGTTGTATCTTTGATTTAAGTAGATGATTGCAGCGGATATTATAATGACAATTGAGAGTGTCAGATTAGTGCTATCTCCGAGGATTGATGTTGACATGGCAAAAAATACCCCAATTGCAGCAAACGTTTGTGATTTGTTCCGTAAGGATAAATATATCTGGAGCACGGTTAGCAGCAAAAGGAGTAAAATTGAAATTCCCTTTTGGGAAATCAAAGGTGAAACAGAAAAGAAATGTAAACGGACAGTAATGTAAAAAAGGAGTAGGAGAGCTTTTATCCGGAAAATAGATGCCAGATGAAAATTAGTCCTCCTTATATATCCGGCCAGAAAAATCATTAATGCGGATGCGATATAGCCAATGAGAAGAGAGAAAATCCTGTACCCTATATTCATCATATACTGTGTCAGGAAAACAATCCCAAAAAGCAGAACTATATTTCCAAGCCAGGCAAGACCAAAACGGCCGATTTGTGACTCAATCCCTTTTTCTTCGTCAATTCTTTCATCTTCAATCAATATTGGATTATCAATCTGCAACCTTGTTTCAAAAGATTCACTTTCGGGAATATTGACAGCTGATTCGAGCCTGCTGAGCCTTTGTTCTAAGGAATGCAGACTTCCGAGAATTTTTTCCATTTCTTCATTTTGATCTGCCATGGCAATAATCATTTGGAAAAAACCTTGTTTAAAATGGTCCGGATTAAGCCGGACTTAATATTCAATCTTCCTCTTTCACCATTTTCCAGGGTGGCAACAGCCATAAGAGGAATGCAAGTATTCCTATCGGCAAAACAAGCCAGAATGCGGCCATCAGTGTACCATCGAGACCAATCAATCCAACTTTAAAACTAGTGAAACCGGCAAAGCTCTTTGAGAATAACTGGCCCCCGATTACGACATTCCATCTCATTGAGTAGACACCTATCAAAACAAGAATGCCAGTTATGAAATACATTGTTTTCCTCACTTTTATCTGATATTTGTAAAACTGAAGAAAAGCCAGTGCTGTCAAAGGAATTATTGTCCCGATAAGACCCTGCGAAACGAACAATGTAAGATAAAGTTTTGATGAGACTAATAATTTTATTATTTCGAATGATTCTTCAGCTTCATAAATTCTTTGAATCTGATCGAGGCCTTCAAGTGTAAAGTCCAGTATTAATACGAAGAAAAGATATTTTCCAATTGCATCCAGGACATTTACTTCAATAGCTTTCTTTCGGAAATATGAAATTATCATATAAACCAGTAAGACAAGAGCTATTCCGGATACCATGGCTGAAAACAGAAAAATAATCGGCATTAAAGGAGTTGACCACCATGGATTAGCTTTAATAGAACCGAAAATAAATCCGACATATCCATGCAGGATAAAAGCCGACGGAATTCCTATAACTGTGATTATATACCCGAGTTTCCTGTCCCAATTAAGCGCCCTTGGGGTAATATCGTTCACTCCAAGAGTCAGAATTTTATATACCCACTTCATTACTCCTGTTTTCTCATTCGCCCATACAACCATGCTGTGCCTGTAGTCGAACCATATTTCTAGTAACAGTACGACCATAAGGTACCACAGGTAGACAAAACCAAAAATAGCCATGGCAGATGATGAATGAGGAGTTATCATAATCTCGTATGCTCTCTGTGGCTGGGAGAGGTGACTTATCAGGGGCATAGTAGCAACCAAAAGAAATGAAAGGGCCGTCAGAAGAGCAATCTGATATGTAGGTTTAAGAATCCTGACTTTGAAAACTCTTTCAAGGGAAGCAAGGATAAAAGCTCCGGCCACAAGACCGGTAATAAATGGATAAACAACTATGAGAATTCCCCATTGCAGATCAATCTCATTAGGGAAAATATACCCCTGTGAGTGAGCCAGAATATCATAAAGATGCTGGTAATGTGGTTCCATATTATCTTACCTCCGAACTTAATGCGTTATAATAAAGCTTTGATCCCGTGTTAAGGTTTGGCCTGAGGACCTGTGTTGTATGCTCCTTTAAATATTCAACAATAGCACTGTCCTTGTCCCTGAGATTCCCGTACATACGGGCACCGGTCGGGCAAACTTCCATACAGGCAGGAGCAAGACCCTTTTTCAATCTGTGATAACACAGAGTGCATTTATTTGCAACCTTCTTCACCGGATGAATAAACCGGCATCCGTATGGACATGCCTGCACGCAATACCTGCAGCCAATACAGTATTTTTCATCAATTAAAACCACGCCTTCGGGGCTTATATAAGTTGCACCAACCGGACAGACCTGAGTACATGGAGATTTTGCGCAGTGGTTACACATCTTGGGGACGAAGAATGATTTAAATATATCTTCATCAGGAACCGTCTGTTTGAAGCCATCAATACCCCCATTTGGTGAAATAATATTTACACTTCCATCATTTTTAACAGTGTACTGTTCAACCCATGTACGAAAGAAAAATGGTTCTACTGGAACATCATTTTCTTTTTTGCAGGCGCTTGCGCAATTGCCGCACCCAATACATTTTTGGATATCAATCACCACCCCGTACCAGGGAAGACTCTTATCTTCCGGTTCTGCAGCATGAAGCAAAAATTGAGAGGATTTTAGCCAGGAATATCCAACGGTTGCTGCTGCCAGCACAGATGCGTTTTTCAGGAATTTTCTTCTTGAAGTTTTTACTTTTTCATTTCCCATGGTTGATGTGGATTGTGACATTCGATACAATTCTTACCAATATTATGTTTAGCGAGATCGACCTGAGCTATTGTGCTTTTAACTTTCCCAACGTAGAGTGCATGACATTTCCCGCAGACTTCCCTACTGCCTGATGGCCTGAATATATCCCCTACCTTGCTGCTGATCACATGCTTCTCACCCGGACCATGACACGATTCACAATGAATATCAACATGAACATCCTGTGATTTCTTGTCTTGAATATCCTGATGACACTTGAAACAGGCATCCTGTCCGGCATAATGTAATTCAGGTTTTGCGTTATCAATCATTGACGCGGCCCTGTAATGACCATATTCTCCGAATGTGTCGGGAACAAGAAAATGCCTTAGCACAAGAAAGAGAGAAATAAATATTCCAAATGCAATTGCAAGTCTTGGAATTTGTGGTGGTAAATAAAACTTCATCTGGGTATGAATATTTATAGCAAAAAACCAATGTCAGAGTTGACACCAATTTATTCTTCCAGATGATAAAAATTTTAAATTATGATATATATGAGTTTGATTTTATGACATTTATACTCATTCTAAATAGTGTTTTTCTGCTAAATATGCCAGAAATCACAAGCTGATGAACAAAACAGCTTTCAGTGTTAAAATATTAACAATTATTATTGAGTCTCAGGTCGTTTCGTTAATAAATTAACAGATATCGCAAGGCTATTTCAGATTGTAGACAGTTTAGACATTGGCGAACGAAGTGAGGGATCTCCACAGGGTTAGAATAATGCCTTATCAAGATGTGCTTTTAATATATTTCAAGCAGTATTCCCAATATCTGTTTTGCTGCTTTCGAAACTGATGTACCCGGTCCAAAAATTGCTGCAACACCTGAATCATACAGGAACTGATAATCCTGATGAGGGATTACTCCACCTGCTATAACAAGAATATCCTCCCTTCCTAACTTCTTCAATTCATTAATTACCTGAGGAACAAGAGTTTTATGTCCTGCAGCCAGACTGGAAATGCCCAGTACATGCACGTCATTTTCAACAGCTTGTTTTGCTGCTTCAGCCGGAGTCTGAAAAAGTGGCCCGATATCTACATCAAAACCAATATCGGCATACCCCGATGAAACAACTTTTGCACCACGATCGTGACCATCCTGTCCCATCTTGGCAATCATTATCCTGGGCTGACGCCCTTCCTTTTCTGCAAACTTTGCAACAAGTGCTTTTGCTTCCTTAAAATCTTCATCAGATTTATATTCTGACGAATACACTCCCGATATAGTCCGTATCACTGCTTTGTACCTCCCGACAATTTTTTCACAAGCGTTTGATATTTCACCAAGACTGGCACGTTTTGAAGCTGCCTCAACAGCCAGTTCGAGGAGATTACCCTCCCCTGTCTGAACACATTTTGTTATTGCATCAAGTGCATTCTGACAATCTGTTTCGTTTCTTTCGGCACGAAGTTGAGCTAATCTGATTATCTGCGATTCTCTTACAGCTGTATTATCCACCTCCAGTGTCTCGAGAGGATCTTCTTTTTCCAGCTTGTATTTATTAGTACCAACAATAGTCTGTACTCCCGAGTCAATTTTAGCCTGGGTCCTGGCAGCAGCTTCCTCAATCCGCATCTTTGGCACCCCCGACTCCACGGCCTTTGCCATACCTCCCAGACTCTCCACTTCTATAATATGCTCCCAGGCACGATGAACAATTTCATTCGTAAGAGTTTCTAAGTAATATGAACCTGCCCATGGGTCGATTGCCCTGCAGACCTGTGTCTCTTCCTGGATATAAATCTGCGTATTCCGGGCAATTCTGGCTGAGAAATCGGTTGGCAATGCAATTGCCTCATCCAATGCATTTGTATGAAGGCTCTGCGTATGACCAAGAACAGCAGCCATTGCTTCAATACAGGTTCGTCCGACATTGTTATAAGGATCCTGCTCGGTAAGACTCCACCCTGATGTTTGTGAATGAGTTCTGAGTGCCAGGGATTTTGGATTCTTTGGGTTGAAATCCTTAACAATTTTTGCCCATAACATCCTTGCTGCCCTCATCTTTGCAATTTCCATGAAATGGTTCATTCCAACTGCCCAGAAGAAGGATAGCCGGGGAGCAAAAGCGTCAATGTCGAGACCAGCTTTAATACCTGTTCTGAGATATTCCAGACCGTCAGCCAGGGTGTATGCCAGTTCTATGTCACATGTAGCTCCGGCCTCTTGCATGTGATAGCCTGAAATGCTGATCGAATTGAACTTTGGCATTTTTTCAGAAGTGTAACGGAAAATGTCAGCTATTATCCGCATTGAGAATTCAGGCGGATAAATATAGGTGTTCCTGACCATGAACTCTTTAAGAATATCATTCTGGATTGTACCGTTCAGTTCGTCAAGTCTTGCTCCCTGTTCCAGTGCAGCAACTATATAAAAAGCCATTATCGGAAGCACTGCCCCGTTCATTGTCATTGACACCGACATTTTATTCAGTGGTATCTGGTCAAAAAGTATTTTCATGTCAAGAATAGAGTCAACCGCCACACCTGCCTTTCCAACATCACCTGCAACTCTATCATGATCAGAATCGTACCCCCTGTGAGTGGCAAGGTCAAATGCTACAGAAAGACCTTTCTGACCGGCAGCAAGGTTACGTCTGTAAAATGCATTAGAATCTTCAGCTGTAGAGAAGCCTGCATATTGCCTGATAGTCCAGGGCAGCATGGCATACATTCCCGAGTATGGCCCGTGTAAAAAGGGTGGTAATCCGGCTGCATAATTCAGGTGTTCCATTCCAGTCAGATCTTCTTTTGTGTAAATGCTTTTGATATGTATCCTTTCCGGGGTAATCCAGTCACTCAGTATTGTTTTCTCCTTCTCCTCTCCAATCCCATTACCAACAGGAAGGTTTTTAAGATCGTTATATGTGAATTTTGGTTTCATCTTTGTTTTAATAATTGAGTCCTTTTTTATTGATTACCCCCTTCCCAACCTTCCTCCAAGGGGGGAAGGAGCGAACCAATCATTTCCCCCTTGGGGGAAACAGGAAAGGGGGTAACTAAAAAAGTCAGAGAGTTATATGACATTTAAAATCTTTATACCAAGTTTTTTATGAAATTCAGTTAAAGTTGTAATTACATTTGATTTGACATGGATGAAATGTTCGAGTCCTTTTGACTTCAGCTCATCAGTGCATGCAGGATTACCGGCAACTACAATTATTGCTTTATCCCTCAGCTTCATAAAAATTTCCGGAGCTAAAACCGCGTATTCTTCATCTGAGCTGCAAATAACTACTAAATCTGCCTTTGATTCAATAGCTTGTTGTACTGCAACCTGTATGTTATCAAATCCTTCATTATCAATTATTTCATAGCCTCCGCAGCCAAAGAAGTTAGCTGAAAACTGAGATCTTGCTTTCCTCATTACAGGGTTTCCTATTGGCATCAGAAATACAATTGGACGCCTGGCAGACTTATCCGACGCAATTCTCAATTTATCAAACTGAACAGATCCTCTTGAAAGAGAAACAGGTTTAACAAGAAGTTCTCCTTCATCTGTTTTTTCCTCGAATATTTTTTTTAGATCAACAGAATCGGAAATTTTCTCCAGTGTGTTCGGGTATTGATTTGTGCCCAGGAGGATTGTCTTTCTTGACGCTACGTCATTCTGACGTTTTCCTGCTGAATCTGCTAATTTTTTCTGTATGAATCCCGATTTCAGACAGGAAAGAAATCCTCCCTGATTTTCAATTTCAATAAATAATTTCCATGCATTCTCTGCAATCAGGCTTGTAAGGTTCTCAATATAATAAGAGCCGGCTGCAGGATCAGCTACCTTATCAAAATAAGCTTCTTCCTTTAAGATCAGTTGCTGATTACGGGCAATCCTTTCGGAAAATTCATCAGGATGTCTGAACACTGTATCAAAAGGTTCTACAGTAAGGGAATCTGTGCCTCCCAGGATAGCCGACATAGCTTCAGTTTGCGTCCTGAGCAGATTTACATACGGATCATATATTGTTTTATTCCATTTACTTGTCACGCAATGAATATCCATTTTCATGGATTGTGCATCTGCAGGTCGAAAACCATTTAAAACAACAGTCCAGAGAAGTCGGGCAGCTCTCAGCTTGGCGATCTCCGGAAAGTAGCTTGATCCCGTTCCAAAACTAAACCTGATTTTTGAAGCTGCCATATCACTGCTGATTCCTCTATCAGTAAGCTGCATCATATATTCGCTTCCCATTGAGATAGCGAAGGCAAGTTCCTGCACAATATCAGCACCCGCGTTATTAAAGTTAGAAGCATTAATCTGGATAGTCCTGAAATGAGGAAGAGGCGCTGCAGAATTTACAACTGAGGCAAGGTAATCAAGACCCTCTTCAGGAGAAATGCATAAAGTTCCGTTTAGCATCAACCTGCTTAAAGGATCAGCTTCAATAGCTCCCCTTACCTGGTTTGGATCAGAATAAGATTTTTCGACATATTTTATTACCAGATCAATTATCTCCTTTGCTTTTCCATTAGAATGAAAGTTAAGTTCGACTCCTCCCAGGAAAATTCTTTCAAGAAGAAGATCAAAATTCTTTTCATTAATTGATTCCGGGTCAGAGATAATAAAACCAAGTGAATCAATCCCTTTCATGAGGATAGTCAGAGCTTTCCGGTTCGCCTCTGAATAATTGGTTACTTCAATATTCTGTCTGATCAGCCATTCATTATTTTCAGTCTTAGTACCTCTGATGTATGGAAAGCTTCCCGGTTTAGTATTGATATATGCAAGATTTTCGACGTCTTCCTTCCTGTAAAAAGGCTTTACGTCAAACCCTTCATTTGTCTTCCAGACGAGCTTTTTATTAAAATCAGCCCCCTTCAGATCGATGGTTATTTTATCCATCCAATCTTTAGTGCTTACAGGAGGAAACTGATCGAATAATATTTCTTTTTGCGCCATTCTTTACTAACGTTGAAAATTCAGAAGCAAATTAAATGAATTGTGGATCAACTTTTTATGAAATTTATCATATACAGATGATTGTAGCATGTAAAATTATTTGCCGGCGAACTCCATGAGGAAAGCTTTTATGAATGGATTCAGGTCACCATCCAGAACTGCCTGAACATTTCCGGTTTCGTGATTCGTGCGTAAATCCTTAATCATTTTATATGGGTGAAGAACATACGATCTGATTTGTGAGCCCCACTCTATCTTTTTCTTTTCCCCTTCAATCTTTGCCTGCTCATCCTGTTGTTTTCTGAGTTCAAGTTCATAGAGCTGCGATTTGAGAATTCTCATCGCGTTCTCCTTATTGTTCAGCTGCGACCGCGTTTCCTGGTTCTCGATCACAAGTCCTGAAGGTTTGTGGTGAAGCCTTACGGCAGTTTCCACCTTATTTACATTTTGACCGCCCGCACCGCTTGATCTGAATGTATCCCAGGTAATATCGGCCGGATTAATTTCAATCTCAATATTGTTATCTACAAGCGGCGATATAAATACTGATGCAAATGTTGTCTGACGTTTTCCCTGGGCATTGAATGGGGATATCCGTACAAGGCGGTGCACACCATTCTCGCTTTTCAGATAGCCATAAGCCCGCTCGCCGTCGATTTCGAGGGTGACCGATTTAATTCCGACCTCATCACCTGCCTGGTAATCCAGCTCTTTGACTTTATAGTTATTTCTTTCAGCCCACCGGAGATACATTCTCATGAGCATTGCAGCCCAGTCGTTGCTTTCAGTACCTCCTGCACCGGAGTTAATTTTCAGGATTGCGCCTAGCTGGTCTTCCTCCTTCTGGAGCATATTCCTTACTTCCAGATCTTCAATCTGTGAAAGGCAGATTTTATACTGGTTTTCTACTTCTTCTTCAGTTGCTTCACCATCCCTGTAAAAGTCGCTTATTACACCGATATCGTCGATAGCGGTATTAATTTTGTCAAACGCTGCGGTCCAGCTTTTTAACTGTGCTATTGTTTTGAGAAGTTCCTCAGCCTTTTTTGGGTCGTTCCATAAACCAGGCTGAGTTGAAAGACTTTCCTTTTCGGCAATCAGATCCAGTTTACCCTGGATGTCAAAGATACCTCCTTAACGCATCGCGGCGTCCCGATAAAGCCTTTATCTGTTCGTTAGTTACCATTTCCGGATTTTTGCACAAATTTAGTCTTTTATCGTGTAACTGTAAGGCATAAAGGTTTAATTTTGGAATTCTCAGAAACGCATATGTTGAAACTGATTATATATCTACGACCCTATGCCAGGTATTTGCTTATTGCCTGGCTCTTAACGATTATTGTTCTGTCATCAATCCCGAATATTCCTACCTTAAAGATTCATACTGCACATAAAGAGTTTAGACTTGATTATCTGATACATTTTTCTGAGTATGGTATTTTAACCTTTATCACTTTCCTTTCATTTGCAGGAAACGAATTCAGGATCAAATACAAAAAGATATTTCTGATTACTATTTGTCTTACCTTGTTTGCATACCTTGATGAATTTCATCAGAAGATTATACCCGGAAGAACTTATAATATAAGGGATTTTCTGAGTAACGCGAGCGGGATTATGGTGGCGGTCATTGTTACACTTTTAATTTTCAACACTATAAGAAGGAAAAAACCGGCGTGAATTCCGGTTTTTGTTTCACAAAGCTACACTGAGGAGCAAAGAGGGCCACAGAGACGATCCAGCCCCATGGAGATCCCTCACTTCGTTCCGTGCCACAATTACCAGCCTTAAACATTATTTCAATAGTGCAGACTGGCCCGTGAAGATCCCTCATTTCGTTCCATGCCACAATTACCAGCCATAAG
>PLNT01000045.1 GCA_003141895.1 Bacteroidales bacterium
GACCTGTCATTAAAATCTTTCAATACACCTACAACAGGACATTTTATCCGATCACCCCACATACTTATTTCTTTATTCAATATTTCATCAGGATTTTTAATTCCCAAACTTTTCATAAGCGACTCATTCACTAAAAATTCTCTTGTCATACCAGAAGGTTGTAAATTTCTTCCGGCTATCAGTTGTAATTTATAAGCCCGCACATATTCTTCGTCGGCGAATTTTGTAATAGCTTTAAAATCTGCTTCTTTTATTGCATGGTCAAACTTGAATGTACTCCATATATCATCAGCATCTTCAACCGGAGTATTGGAACTGAAGCTTACTGCCTGCACGCCGCTTACTGACAATAATTGTTGCTTTAGATGTTCCTCCCTTCTGAAAAAGGCAGTATCTACACGGAAAGGAACATTTATAATTGCATCTTTATCGAAGCCCAGCGGTTGATCCATAAAATAATTCATTTGCTTTACAATGATGAGAGTTCCGATGATAAGTACCTGTGCAATGATGAATTGAAGCACTACCAGGCCTCTTCTTAATGAAATTCCCTTTGCAGTATTGGCTGTTAGTTTACTCTTTAAAACATTAACAGGACTGAAACGTGATAAAACTACAGAAGGATAAAAACAGGCGAGGGCGGTTACAACAATTGTTACAGTTAAAAGAAATAAAATAATTGCAGGATTGTTGAGTTTGTTGAATGAAAGCGAAAGTTCTAAAAGTTGATTTATATAAGGCAATGCAAGAATTGTAATAACACTTGCAAGTATTACAGCACTTATAACTATCAAAAATGTTTCGATGATGAACTGGATTTGCAATTGAGATTTATTACTTCCCAAAACTTTTCTTATGCTAACTTCTTTTGTACGATTAACAGCTTGTGTAGTGGAAAGGTTGATAAAGTTGACGCAGGCAATTAACAGGATGAATGCTGCAATCAGCCACAAAACATTAAGCAGTTGGCGGCTTATTGTTTTGTTGCTGTAATCACCCGTTTGTGTATCGTAATGAACAGCACTTAATGGTTGTATAATATGACTATCATTATTATCAGGAGATTCCATTTTTAGTGACCAGGCTCTTAATTGCTGATTAAGATTGTCAACAGAAATATTCGGCGGCAACAAAACATAGCAACCGAAATCAGAATTCGTTCTATCCTTCCAATCAGTGTTTTTTGACATATCTTCGGTAATGCCTGTTCCAAAAGCCACAACAAGTTTTAGTTGAAAGTCTGTATTGGCAGGAATGGTCGCAAGAATGCCTGAAACTTTCAATACGTCAGTGGAATGGCTGAAGACAGAGCCGCCTGCTTCCAGGTTAATGGTTCTTCCAAGCGCTGTTTTCCAGTCACCAAAGTATTTTTCTGCAATCTCTTTTGTAAGAAATACATTGTTCGGATCTTTCAATGATTCATATGAACCTGCAAGAAGCGGGTAATCAAACATTTTAAAGAATGAAGGCCTGGTAAAAAAAACACCTTTGCCTTCTCTAAATGATTTAATCCCTGTTCCGTTATTTTCCGGTATCACCAATTTATCATTGTGGCTTGCCCAAACCGGAGCTACTTGCTCTATTTGGGCAAAAGTTGTTTTCAATCCTTCGGGCATAGGAAAAGGAACATCTTTTCCTGTATTTGCTGCCTCTGCATGATGATATTCTGTTAACACACGATAGATACGATCTTTCTTTGAGTGAAAATTGTCGAAGCTTGTTTGAAATTGTATTATGATAAAGATCATAATACAAACGGCAATACCAACAGCCAGACCGGCGATGTTGATAATAGTGTAATTCCTGTTTCGGATCAAACTTCTGAATGCGGTTTTGAAATAATTTTTAAACATAATCAGGCTATATTGAGTTTAAAAAGCACAATTTAAATACCAGTCTATTGTGTGTTAGCGTAGGGTGTGTGTTCTGAGTTAAAAATAAACTATCACGAAAGCAGAAAAAAATAATATATAAGTACAGGGATCTTTTAATAACAGAGAGCAGATTTTTATATATGATAATATTGCTGCAGACAAAATGAATGGTTCTTCCAGACAAGGACATTATAATGCGCACGAACTATTAAAAAATGGAGTAACAGATTTTACAAATATTGCTTCTACAAATTCCGGACACTATATAATATATGAAGAACCAGGTCTTATTATCGATAATATTAAATTATTGATTTCTAAATTGCCGCAGAAACAGTCAATTTCGGACGGTTTGGTTAATTACCTTCGATGAGCTCTTCGCCCGTTGACAACTCCATCTATAAATTATTGCTTGACGGGACCAGCTTGCACATCGTACCTAGCGGTCATTAAGACTCCTATCATCATTTGAGAACTTAATTAAGAATTAGGATGGATATAAAAACTTGTCTGGAATATTGTATTTTAGTTCCTTAATTTAAAACGGGAATTTGATTATTCTCAATGCAGATAAAAAGAAGATACACTTGTTGATACATAAGAAATAAATTATAAACACTGATATGAAGAAAATATTTAAAAAAGTCTTATACACTACTATTTCCTTAGTTGCAGTTATTTTTATTTTTGGATTGATATTGGCGTATCTTCCAACTAAATCAAGGACAAATCATATTGGGATATCGCCTGAAGAAGCTGCTAATTTGAGACAGAACTTTAAAGGACCTCATCATCAGTTTACTACAACAGACGGGCAAACTCTTTTTTTGCGGAGATGGAATCCAGACAGTATTATACCAGCAAAAAAAGATATTGCCGTTTTGATTTTTCATGGCTTTACTGCACATAGTGGAGCCTATGATATGGCTGGTATACCAATATCGTCAGGAGGATATACAACATTTGGTTTGGATTACAGAGGACATGGCTTATCTGACGGAAACCGGGGAGATAGCCCAAATAAAGAAAGATAGCTACCGGAGGGAGTAATATGGACGCACTCAACAAATTTCGTTCGATAAATGATAATCACTTTTTTAGTCTCACTAGCTGTCTTATTACGAATATTTTCTAATCCGTTAGGAAACGTTTTTCAAAAGCAACTTACGACAAATGGAATCCACCCTTTATTTGTCAATTTTATGACTTATTTTTTATTATCAATTGTTTGCCTCATTGCTGCTACATTTATCCATTGGCCCGTGTTGCCACAACAATTTTGGGTTTATTCTATTTTAGGAGGTATAGCAGGAGCATCAGGAAATGGATTTCTGGTTAAAGCTCTTCAATATGGAGAACTTTCGATACTTGGCCCTATCAATTCCTATAAATCGGTTGTTGGAATTATAGGAGGAATTATCCTGCTTGGAGAGGTACCTAACTTTTGGGGATTACTGGGCATTGGGGTAATCATTTACGGAAGCTATCTTGTTCTGGATACAACTGAAGAAAGGTTTTCTTTAGCCCTGTTGAAAAAAAGTGAGATACAATATCGCCTGTGGGCGATGATATTGACCGCAATTGAAGCTGTATTTGTAAAGAAAGTTATATTGGCATCATCCGCAACTATTGCTTTTATGAGCTGGTGTTGTTTTGGAGCTGTTTTTTCATTTGTTCTGTTATTTGTTTACCGTCTGGAAATAAAAAAAGAAGCAAAGAAAATTGGTAACAGTTACACTGAAAAGTTTGCCTTCCTTATCGTTTGTATTGGAACAATGCAGTTTACGACTAATTATACTTTTGAACATATGGCTGTTGGATATGCTTTATCTCTCTTTCAACTTTCTACTATTGTAAGTGTTCTGCTTGGACATAAGTTCTTCAAAGAACTGAACATCCGTAAAAAGTTAATTGGTTCAGCTATTATGATAATGGGCTCTGTTATAATTATTCTTTTGAAAAATAGTTAAAAATCCGATCAGGTTGGAAACCGTCATAATAAATCAAATAATAACCTTAATCAAAAATGAGACCAGACGTTACCGAATTTATCAGGACTCAATCGGGAGAGACTCCGGAGTATTTTCATGATGGAGATAATGAATTTCTACAGACTCTGTCCGGAGTAAAATACCCAGTTGCAGGCGATATAATATGTTTTCTTGATAATATTTCATTAACCGGGAATAATAAAAATTATCAAAAAATGTATGATCGTTTTTCAGCGTTTTATGATTTAGCTACACAGGTCTATGCACGGGTTAAGAATGGAAATGAAAAAAAAAGAATAATGCAATATCTTTCGTTGCTTGAAATAAAAAACGGTGATAATGTGATTGAGATTTCCATAGGAACTGGTCGCAATATAGAATATCTGAATCCTAAAGCGAATTTTTACGGGGTTGATATATCTTTAGGTATGCTTAAACGATGTCAGAAAAAAATGAAAAGGCTGGATCGAGAAATTATATTGTTTCAGGCCGAGGCGGAATTCCTGCCAATAAAAGAAGATTCATTTGATGTCGTCTTTTCTGCAGGCGGATTTAATTTTTTCAACGATCCTGGCAAAGCTGTTATTGAAATGCTCAGGGTAGCAAAAAGTAAGTCAAAAATTTTAATAACCGACGAAACTGAAAAATTAAGACAAAAATTCAGTAAAAATGATTTTTATAAAGCTAACCCAATTAAAAACCCGGCTTCTTACTTACCTGATTATTGCAGGAACGTTGAATATAAAGAGATTTGTGATGGTGATTTATATGTACTTACATTTAATAAGCCATAGAAATGGAATGCTCTGTTAACAGCAACATTTAAAATTTGTTATTGGCGCTGACTGTTTTCATGTATCTCTGGTATCTGGTGAATCAGTGGATTATATTTAAACTAAAAAAATGTTTTATTAGTCCGGACCTTTTCTGAATAAACGCTTGTTTTGAGTCATGCTAATCTGCGTTGTGTGGCCACTCTTATTTATAGATGCGCTTCAAATTTTCAATTGCCCGATCTACAGCTTCAATTGGTTTCCATATTGTAATCGATTTTAATAAATATTACCATAAATTATTCGATTATATCAGAAATCAGATACGTAAATTATGCAACTTCTTTTAAAAGTTGTGTAACTTTTTCTGAATTTGACTGAACTACTTTTATACAGCTAAAATTTTTACACAACAATAAGAAAGGAGTATTAATATGGCTGTATTTGGATCACCCTTTTCAGGATTAGCAAATGACAGGAAGCTCACAAATGCGGAGCTAATCAGAGCAATACGTTTCATGGTTGCGGCAGAGTTT
Source organism: Bacteroidales bacterium (assembly GCA_003141895.1). Taxonomy (GTDB): domain Bacteria; phylum Bacteroidota; class Bacteroidia; order Bacteroidales; family VadinHA17; genus LD21. The sequence goes on from PLNT01000045.1 coordinate 5,175, forward strand.
GAAGCAACTCAGTTGTACATGCAGCTTGCCGAGTCAACCAACAACAAGCTTGCTGTGACGGTACTCAAAGACATCGCGAATGAGGAACTGGTACATGTAGGAGAGTTTTTGAGATTACTCCACGAGCTTGCCCCGGATGAAGAAAAACTTTATGCACAGGGATCAGCAGAAGTAGAAAAATTTATCAAGAAGATGAAGTAAAATATTTCAGAAAATGGCAAGGGCAGAATATATTGAGGTAGAACCAAATGTATGTCTTCATATTACTGATGCTGGTGAAGGTAAACCTGTTGTTTTGATACATGGATGGCCTTTAAGTGATGAAATGTTTGAATACCAGTATAACGATCTGATAAATAAAAATTTCCGTGTAGTTGGTATTACTTTAAGGGGTTTTGGCAAATCGGATAAACCGTACGGAGAGTATAATTATGATATACATGCGCAGGATATAAAAAAGGTTTTAAGTAAACTTGATATAGTAGACGCTGTAATAGGTGGCTTTTCCATGGGTGGGTCCATAGCTATTCGTTATGTATCGAAGTATGATGGAGCTCATGTTTCTAAGCTGGCTTTGTTCGGAGCAGCAGCGCCTATCTGGACACAACGTAATGATTTTCCATATAATCTTCCACAAAGCGCTGTTGATGATTTAATAAAATTGAATTATAAGGACAGGCCAAAGCTTTTATCTGATTTCGCGAAGATATTCTCCGCTACGGAAACCTCACTAAATGAAGGGATAGGTAGTTGGTTAAATGGAATTTGTTTAAGCGCTTCTTCTTATGCCACGGCTCAATGTTTAATCGCTTTGCGCGATACAGACCTGAGAAAGGATTTGGCGAATATAAAAATTCCGACAGTGATTATGCATGGCAAAAAAGACAAAATATGTTCATTCGATCTGGCCGGACAGATGAAAGCATGTATCTCTGGTTCACAGATCATTGCTTTTGAGAAAAGCGGCCATAGCTTGTTTCTTGAAGAAACTCATAAGTTTAATGCCGAGTTGATCAAATTTGCGAGAAATAAAATATGAGCAAAAACATTTCGGATCAGCTGGTGGTTATTTCTACTGTCAGGTTTAATTGCATTTGGAATCGCCCTATTTACTATGAGCTGGCAAACATGGAGAGGCGCGACAAAAAATCCGATGGATATCCAGGGATATGAATAAAATGGACTCCAAGTTTGCAGGATACAGGGCCAGGAGGATGAGGTTGCCAGCAAGCTGTCAACGTTACTGGTCTAAAATACTTAAAGCCACATCGCATGTGGCTTTTTTTGTTTTCGTTTGGCGGTGCGGACGGGACTCGAGCAAAGAATTTAATGTCCATTTAATCATCATCTTGGCAATAGGCTGTGGCGGTTTTTGTGGCAGATTTTGTGGCAGATTTTTAATATATTTGTAAAAACTGTTCACTTCATGAAAATCGAAAATCTGGAAATTCGCACAAATCCGTTTAAGAAGACACCAGCTCGTAAAAAAGACGGTCTCTATCATGTTAAAATTAGGGTGTTTATTGGCTCCAATGATTTTGGAAAGTTTCGAAATAAGATTACCCTGGAAGTAGCTGTGCTTGATGAGTCAGATAGGCCAGTTCTTACGTCTGCATCGGAATTTGAAAATAGGAAATCTAATAAAATTTTGAACTTGACTATACTTAAAACCGAAGGTAAGATCAAGGATTCGGTTGTTCAGATGACAAAAGATAATGCAAAGCTGACTTCATCTAATCTCTTTAATTATTTGTATAAGAAAAGAAAGTCTAAAAACGATGTACCAGATCCTGACATTGATGAAACAATATGGAATGATGAAGTTCAGAAATTTTATGATAAGCCGGTACCTATTTCAGTATGGGAAAAGCTAAAGCTGGCAGTCATAGAAGATGAAACGGAAAACTTTACCGAGGAAGAAATGGGAAATATTGCAGATGGTGTCTATTTTGAGTATGCAAGAGATTTGGAAACCAAAAGGTTAAGTAGTATGGATTTTAACGAAAGATATAAAACTCAAAACTTCGACAAGGCAAATATTTTTGAGTTGTTTGGTTATTGCTGGTCTGTAAATCCCAAAAGTGAAGAACCTCTAATAACCGGTTCATATCGATCTCTCATTGTCCAGTTAAACGATTATCGTTTTAATGCAAAGCCTTCAGAGAGGGTCACAGATTTTAATGATACATGGATTGACAGTTTCTTAAGGTATTTGATTGATAAAGGGTATCCTGTAATTCACGAACGAGGTTATGATCCTTTCACGATTGTAAAATATCGAGACCGTTTTGTTAAATCCAAGAGGTTGCCATACAAAGAGAAATCATTTCAGAAAGTAATCAAGCACCTGAAACGGCATATTGATATTCTTCAGAAATATGATTTAATTCCATATAAGAAGAATACAAAACTCATACAAGCTGGAGATTACCTTAAAAGAAAGGCTAAAAAGCAAACTTATACCAGGAGAGAACATTCTCTTACAGTTCATGAGTTTAATCTGATCGCAGACACAGATTTTAAGGATCAAACTTTAAACCTTGCCCGGGATATGTTCGTGATTGCAGTTCTTGGCGGAGGATTCAGAACCCTGGAACTATATAACGATCACGTGTATGTCCAGGATAACAGAATACATATCTACAGGACCAAAACGAATCAGACGAGCACCAATCCTATCTTTTTGCAATTAAATGATGTTGTTAAACGACATAATGGATTACCGGTTTTTTTAAACGTGGATGACTTTCGTTCATGTCTTCAGACTATTGCCCAGCAACTCCCTCTCGATAGAATAATTTCAATTCCTGATACCTTTATAAATTCGAAAAAAGATATGATAAAGGTTCGGATAAAGGAAATATTCAACCCTTATTTTGCCAGAAAAACATGCGTTACTATGCTGAACTATTTGGGACTGAGTGAGGAGGAAATAATTGAATTTACATGTCATGCCGATAAACGTACTCTGAAATATTATAAAGGCGATATGACAATTGAGGATAAAGAACGATTAATACAATCTAAACTGTCAAGTAGGCAAATTAATAAGAATTAAAGAAGTCGGAGATAAATAAAATGAATGACCATAACAGAATTTAAAATTTGTTCAATAATGGCCATTTCCAAAAATTGCCTTTGCCAATAGAGTAATAAAAATCATTGAGCTTCAGAACCTTTAACCTGACCAGTATCAGGTTAAAAACCACAAATTGAAACAATATGCGGTGCAACTCCGTAAGTTGATTTGGTTAGTGGTTTATTATTTTGGTGAAATTAATGTTAAATGATGTTATAGCTATCCTTTTGCTTGCCGACTAATGTATTTATTCAAGTAGTGTTACAGTTGACTATAAGAAATAAAAAATGTATTAAATAATTAAGAACATGAAAGTTTTTAAGGCAGAATTTGAAAGTGGTAACTGGTGTTACATTTTCGCAGAATCAGAAGAATGGGCATGGCATTACTTTGATAAGGTAATGTATGAATCCTATTCAATTAGTTCATTTAAAGAAGTTGGTAAAACAATTGCTGGAATAGTATATATCTATTCCGGGGTGACAAAGAACCAAAATTTGCAAGACTATAATGGTGAATTATATATGTGCCGTCACAAGAGAACCAGCCGCTCGTATGAAATAATTTGGTACAGGTTTATTAAGCATTATTGGTGGCAATTAATCCATTCAATAAAATTCTTTGAGCGTAAGAGGGAGAATGAAATATTAGAATTGTTCAAAGAAAATTAACAACCAATTAAATGTTTGGTTAGGTCTTATTAATCATACTTAAGCAATTATTTCAAAAGATTCTCAAAATTAAAATTACTAATCGTAGTAATGTTAATGTCAGAGTTATGTCTAATAATAGGAATGATATTATTAGTGATAATATTTGAAATTAACTCATTGAGACTTGGATAATTCACATTATAAATAATCCCTCTTGCACCATCAAAAGTACAATTTAAGGCACCTAGGGCTTGACCAATAATACATGCCGTAATTATATCTTTTTTAGTTGAAGCTTTGAATGATTCTTTCCCCTTTTGCCCAAGTTCATGAATAATTCCTGCTGTACACCAATCACCGGCCCCGGCACCATCAACAAAATTATCAACAGTGAATGGCAAAATTCGATTCCAATCAGAAGAATTGTCAGATTTTAATCGGTAGTTTAACCCTCCATTACCAAGTGTTTCGATTTCTAATGGAACATTGGGTAAAGGGAATAATTCTGAATAGTTATTAATTCTATCTGAAGAAAACTTAATAATGTCTGTAAGTTCTATACATTCTGCAAATTGTTTGCTTTCATAGTAGGAAGATGGTTCAAACACAATCAAGGCCCCTTTTCCTTTATAATATTTTGCTAAACTTATCGCGGATCTCGAGACTCGGTCCAAATAAAATACTGTCGCAGTAGATTGTTTTTCCACAATCTCTCCAACAACATTAGATAAAACTGGTTTAAATCCAGGCAACCAATCTTTTTTCCACGGAATACGAAATTCAAACCTGTGTGTTGGTTTTCCTCTCTTATCCCTAAGAATCCTGTGAATTATAATTGGAGTACTGCCATTATTGTCTCTCGAAATTAAGTCAGAATTGACTTTCAAATTTTCAAGATCCTTAACAAGGCATATAGTAGCATTGTTATTTGCCAATCTTGCGATGGGTTTTGAATCCCATCCGAAAAAGGATAATATTGAAAGCACATTGCCACATGAACCACCAGCGCATAATTTTGCGGGAGTTGTTGGATTGCCGTTTAAAATCACATCCAATGCTACCAAGCCGATTCCAACGATTGTAGGCCTGCTCTCAATTGTATTTTTAATATCATTCATTGTACGGATCTCCCGAGAGCCAAGATAAGAAAAGTTCACTATTATTCTTCAACTTTTTCAGATCTTCTACATCCTTGATATTATAACCTTCCGAATCAACGTTTAAAATACCAACCCCAACATCTGTTCTTAGTTCATGCGCAGATAAAATAGATCCAATTGACAGTAATTTACTTGAAAAATTCGAGATGACAGCCTTACATCCACTTAAAGATTTGAGAGATTTATTGTAATTTTTTATTGCATCATTTAATCGAATATAAGCTTCAAATGGATTTTGCTCCGGAACATACATTATGTTTTTTGCTTCAATAGAAAGTTCATCAAAAAGAACTTTATGATACTCTATTAACAGGGAATCCGAGCGTCTTAAGTTCTTAGCTGGAAAAGGTAGTACCGGACAAATCTCATAAGGTCTATTTTGCGACCTTATGATATGAGTAAAGGCTTTTTTAAAGTGATCAACTTTGTTCTCACCTAAGATAGGGAACCAGATTAAAGGTTCTTCTATTTCCGCACTGAGTTCAATACCACCTCCAAATCCGTATAAATAATTTAGATCATTATCTGATCCGTATTCTTGTATTCTAATATCAATTTCAGCATTTTCTGCAACAAATATAAAGAAATTTATTGGGTTTTCTGTTTGACTTTTACTATCAATGACTGTAAGTATTTTTCCAATAAGCGACGAATATACACCTCTTGGTAATGCACTTATGTCAACAATTACATCAGTGAATTGCGACAGATCACTGAAGTTCTTTATAATTGTTGAAGATTGCTTATCTCCAATCCTTTTTTTATTTCGGCCATCTCCGCCAAGCAATGAAATTTTTTTCTTGTTTATGATATTACCATTCAACAATGTCGTTAGCTCAGCAAGATTTTCATCTACCAAAGATTTGTAAAGGTGTGAGTGGGATCCATCACCTTCATTGAACTCAATTAAAAGGCATTGTAAATCAATCTTAGGACTGCATGACAGCAGTTTTGAGATTGCTATATTCATTCTTACATCAAATCCTTTGCCAAGAATAAAAAGTATTTTCTTGTTGCCAGATTTTAGGTGTGACTGGAAGAAGCCAATTGTTTCTTCACCCCTCATCTGGACATATGGATCCCACCTATTTTTATTCATTATTTTATCCATCTGATTAATTCTTCCGGGCTTTTATGTCTAAATCCGCCATAAGTTAGTGGTAAATCATATTTTACACAAAGCCACCTATTAAGATAATATACATCCCATATTTGGCCTTTCTCCCCTTGTTTGGTCTTCTTTAGTTCTAATAAATTATAAGCAACACAGGTTGATATAATATTAATTAGTGGTTCATAAACAGGGTTTTTTATCCAATCAATCTCAGTGATCAAACGTAATTCCTTGTTCTCCTTAATTGAGAAGCCGTTAACTCCAGGACCGTAAGGAGCATTTTTTTGGAATGTCTGCTTCTTAGAAAAATCCCCTAATTCGTTAAGAAATTTTATTATTTCATTTGAGTACGGAATTAGTTTAGGAAGTTCATTCCACTTTTTATCTACCATGCTTCTAATAATCTTCTCTTGATTTATCGAACTTATTGTTATTTCCTTTCCAGATATTTTGTTTGATAACATCTCTTCGAACAAATCTGAAGAAAATGACAAAAACTGTTCAATATTATTCGATGATAATGTTATAAGTGTTGATAAACCATGATAATATGGGATCTTTTTTTCTTTAAATAAAAATAATCTGGATGGGGCTTCAAGGTCCGACTTTAATTTGTCAATCAATTCTTCTTGAGTATATGGGAAGTCAAATGAGAGCTGATTTTTATTAAGGTACCGAGCAATCAGAATCTCAACTTTTTTCAGTAGAATAGCTCGCTCTAAGGGATTACCTTTAAACTCAGTAAAATACTTAATCCATTCATTGAACTTGTCAGTATGGGACGTCACTCTGAAAATTTCATTACGTGTAGTTTCGATATTGTCCAAGAAATCATTTTTGAATGCTTCTTCATTTAGATTGTTTTCAATATATTCTTGAAATGAATCGACTTCTTCGCTTGATAAACTCGCTCTTTTATCTGCTACATTTAACAGAATTTGTCTTAATTTTGATTCCCTGTTATCCCAAAATCTTTCTAAGTTAATTTCCTCATAATCTCTTTCCTGAAATGAACCAAGGTTCTCTTTTGGGTCAAGGGCAATCAATCTTTCTGATATCCAAATATTAAAATTGCCTCTTTTTTCTATTATATATTTCTCAAGTTTTTGCCTCTGATTGAATGATAATTTATGAGTATCATCAAGCATAAAAAGTATTTTACTAAAGATCTCCTTGTTATCGATTTTCAAAAACTCCGGTTTAAGAATAGAAAATGCAAATAATTCATCATGACCTTCCGGAGGGATTTCTGAGATTGGTAAGAAACTGTCAATTGCTACATATATTTTCCTTTCTATCGTGGAAGCCCAGTCATACAGTTCTTTCCCATTACATGGTACATTTAAGTTTAAGAAATAGTTAGATTCGTTATCGTAAGTGAAGGAAATGTCTATTAGTCCCTCGGGAAAAGGTTTATTATGTAAATGTAATATTGCTCGTAAGGTAGCTAGTATGATTCTTGCATTTAGTAGAGAGAAAAAAAATCTAATTTTCTGTCCCGGAGAAACATCTAAGTCCTCTAGTATTTCATAATTTCGTGTACACAATAAAGTGACCCCTAATAGTTCTATCTTTTCTTCAGTTATGACTTCCAGTTCACGTAATTTGCTATAAATCTCTTTGTATTCTGCAGATGATCGTGTATTAAATAATGTTCTCAGTGATGATGGTTCAAAAACTCGTAATAATGAGGTCTTTCCGGCGCCAGGAGAACTGTGTATAAATACAATATTTTTCCAAAGCTTGTCATTTTTGTTTTTTTCAATCAATGCATCAATAATAGTAGGATTGTATAGACGAAGGAAATTAGCCGCTGATTCAATTTTTTCAGAAGCTCGCATTGTAAATGGATTTCTTATTCTACTCATCTTTATGCCTTGTTATTCTTGGAAACAAACCAACACAAATTGAATCTTCAGGAAACCACAATATTGGCAGAGAGTTATTGGGAGAATTGTGATTAAGAATTAGCGGTAACGCACATTCATTAAAGCCTAGATATGGCTTTTTATGATTCCCTTTTTTATAATGGACATCGACAATAGAATTATCAAAATACTTTTGAGAAGAGATTAAATTAATAAAATCAGTTTGTGCTTTAACGTCATCACTAATATTTTTTTCAATGATTTGTATAGCATCAATACTAAATGTGATATTCTCTTTATTGGGCTGCGTCATGAGAAATGATGTGAAAGCTTCTTCAATCGCGTATAGTGCCTCATGTGTTGCTAAATAAAAAATAATATGAATATTTAATTTTTCATTTGAGTCTATAAGAATTCGGAATAGATTATTTGCATCATTATTAAATAGTGAGATTAAAAATTTATGAATTTTTCCTGCAGGCTGCCCATTTTCCATTCTGAAGTAACTCTTCCCACTTGCTGTAAAGTCGTCCAATAAGAAGATAGTACTGAATTTTCCTTTATATTCCCTGTTGAGTTCCTTTATCATGTCACCGGCTTTTTCAACCGAAATATAATATGATGGAAATACTTGTTCATTACTAATCGCACTATTGCTCCTTCTGAAAAGATCTATTTTAGCTCCATCACTAACACCAATAAATAGACTACGTCTAACTATTTCCTTGTATTCTTTGCTGCAGACAATTTTTCTTACATGGTATTGGCTTATATCTAGTCTACTAGCCGTTTTCTTTATAAGGATTGGATTTACTTTATCGGAAAATGTAATATTAACTAAGTGTGAAATTTGTTCATTGGAAATAAATATGAGATGGTTTATTATAAATGAATATGCAACTTTTTTTTCTTCGGGTTTTTCAAATTGATCTAACCATTTTATAAGACTTTCAATAAATCTTGTCCCTGGGGCAAATTGTTGATACTCGTCATATTTTAAATTGGCTAATGCTTGAAGCAATGGACGTTCTTTGGATATCTCGTCCGGACTCCAAGCCATAATCTTAACTAACAACTTTTCTACCAATTCGGCTCTCATCTATTAAAGTTTTATTCTGAAAAAGGCATTTTCAAGATTTATAGCTTCAAAATATTCTACTATAGTCTGGACACATCTATTTCCAACTGATGATAAATTCCAGCAAGTGTTTGGATCCAACGAAACTTTATCCACGCTTAAAGAATATTCATTCGCCAATAATTGGTAATCATTTCCAGGCCATTTACCGTTGTCTCCTATACATAAAAAATTATAGTTGTTATCTGCATCATCCAGAAAGCTATGACAGGCTTGAATTATTGAAACTTTTGATGTTGTAATGGGTATAATGTCAACAGAATGACTTGATTCTAAAACTTGTATTTGAAATGGGAAGCAATTTGTTAGAGAATCCAAAATATTATTTTTTATGATACCAGCATTCTTTTTATCTATTATTACGACTGTCAGTTGCCCTGGTCTTATTTCAGATTTAATGAAGGAATTAATTGTTGGTTCTGACAACAAGTATTTATTAATTTGTGTTAATAACTCTAATGGTTCATTTGTAACTATCGGTAGATCATTATCTGCTAAGGTGCCTATTTGAGAACCATTATAATATCCCACAATAAATTGATTCCAATATTTTTTTGGAATTTTTAATTGAAGGTCATTTCTTACAGACTTGCCTCTTCCTGTTGTTACTCCAATTAATAATCCGGCTTTGAGAAATGCTGTTAAGTGCTCTGTAACTACTCTTGTTGGCCCAGTAAACCTATCCATATCCGAACAAATAGTACCATCATAGTCCAGAATAAGACCTTTGAACAAAGTATTGTTTATCTTTTTGGTAAATCGTTGATATGCATTTTCCCATAGCATGAGTTCCTTCCTCTGTATTGAAGGTAAATCAATATTTCCAATTTTTCTTGAGATCGCGAGTGAAACTTTTTCAGGTAAATTGATCTTTGAACTAGGATATAGGCGAGAATATTTTAAATGATATAATTTACTTCCATATTCAGGAACGCCGGGTCTTCCTGGATCTATTTTTTTAAGTCTGCCGAGTTCTTCAACTAAATAAAATGATTTTACTAAAAGATCAATACTTGCATTTGAATTCTTATATAAAGAAGAAATCTTCAATACAGGGATACTGCTTGGAAGTAATTCTAAGGTCTTCTCTGCTAGTTCAATTTCATCCGGGGAAATCAAGGCGACTATGGCTGATTGCTTAGGTTTTTTATCAAACCAATTATGTCTACCATGTCCAAAATTTCGGTAATCTGTTAATAAAACGTTCCCCAGTCCAGCTTCAGAAAACTTAGATTCAAGATCAACCGCTACAGGTTTACCCCAACCACCGTATAATACTACAAGTGTAAAATTTTCATTAAGAGTATTCGTAAAAGAAGAAAGTTCCTGCAAATAGTTTGATGACGGTACAATAGACTTTATATGATCAGCATTGGAGTATAATCTAGATATTATAGTATAATAAGCTAGAAGAGAATTTGTAGCTAAAAAACCGTCCTTCCCGGCAGGATTATCCAGATCAATAGTATTAGCTATTGTGTATTTCCCACTTATCTTACTGAGACGAGAATTTTTTTTTAAGCAGATGCTCAATATGTGTTGAGGTTCTCTTTTAATTATACTGTCAAACGCTATTAGAATATCTGTATTTTTCCCACTTGCACTTATAAAAGCCACGAACGAATTATGTGTTATTGCATTTTTTAAATATTGTAGGTCAAGGGGAGTAATTGCAGTTGCTATACTTCCGTTGAATTGTTGGAGCATTGAAAAAAGCACACACGCACTTAAAGATCCTCCGGAACCAACTACAAACAAAGGTTTTTGAGATAGATAATTTTTAATGTTATCAATATTATCGATAGGAGTTGAAATTGCCCATGTATACGTTGACTCTAATTTCTTCAATTCTTGACTAAATGGCTTGCCCATTTTTTCGATTTTTCATTTTATGGGTAAATATATTAGCATAAATCTGGAAAAAATCAGAATTGAGATTTTATTAATTAACAATACTAAAAAAAAATAAAATTTAAGTTTAATTATTATAGCTAACCTCGCGTAATTTTTAAATTGTTGGTGGTACCGCCTTGCTTTGGTCAGATGATATATTTGAAGAAACTCTGGATTATCTTTTTGTTGATGAGCAGGGCAGATGTCACTTACCAATGTCCTTAACAATGTCCAGAAGGCAAAGAATATCTTTTTGTCAGTAGATCTTCTCAACATCTGGGAGATCCAAAAGGGTGCCCATACGCAGACAAACCACCATTGAGCACGATTATTAATTAATTAAATCCAAGAGTGGTGGATAAGTTGAGGTCAGAATTAAGCTGATGATTTTCTTACAATCTAGCCGGTATGAATTTTAAACAAAAGTTTCCATTTTCTAGCCAGATTGGATCATTTGTTTGAATCTTGTAGGGTTCACCTATTTCTTGTTTATTTTAAAGAATCATTGAGTTATTTGGGTTTCAAATAAACAGAATTTTCCTTTATCCCAATTTTTCCTTATTTTTTCATATTTTTATGGCTTAATACAATCCTCTTAGGTCCTTTATTCTAATAAAGAAATAAAATTTTTATTCGACATGGAAACGCGGATTATGAGTGCCATTTAAGATTTAAATTCTCTCTTCATGTATGCTGCCATCATTGACTTTGTTAAGGCTTTATGTGATAATGAATACGAATCAAAGTTCCGGGGAATTCCTGACGAATTTGATCAAACAGATGAGTTGTTGGCAGAAATTGAATTGGCAGGAGAGATTCCCCCTTCAATGTTTGATTTAGAGTTAAACGGATTTAGTAATCCGATTGAATTTGAGGACTTCTTTGAGAAGAATTTCAATTCATTTAAAATTTATTTCCTGTCAACCAGCACCAATAAAAACATAGATCTTGTTGCGGAAGTACATGATCAGATCCTTGATAGTAAAGCTGTTTTACTTCAAATAAAACAATCCTTAATATCTTCAAGTGATATAACATTCAAATCATTAATCGACTTAAAAATAAGTTATTGCGAAAAGACGATTAGTTTTATTGAAACAAAATGCCGGATGCTAAAAGAGCAACTACAAAATAATGGTGCGTCGATCTTAACAAACATTGTTGAAAAAAAAAATTCAAATAAACAGACTTTGGGAGAAGATCCTCCAGTGTATGTTTTTAGAATTAAGAAGGAAATTACAAATTGGGATCATGTAATAAAGACACTACATAAGGAACTCAAGAAGTACAGGTATATTGATTGTTCATTGCCACAATTTCGTAAATTATTTATAGGGGATACTTTACCACAACAATCACCGGAACCAATAAAATGGAAACACAAAACATATTATCACTTTTCATATTTCATCAGATGCTTACATCGGTCTTTAATATCCTATTCTAAGAAGCCTTCCAATAATGTTATAGCACGTAAATTATTCTTATCGTTAGATGGTGTTCCGTTCACTGAAAAGGGGGACAGGTTTGACTCAAGATCAGATAAAACACAAGAAGTCAGAGCTTTTTTTGACAAAATAATAAAGAATTGTGATCCGAAATACACGACAACTTCGAAGAAAAAACCGACATCTTAAGACCATTTCTTAATTATTTTTAATCACTAATATCTTGGCGTTGGCTGATAATATCAGCCTTTCAGTTTTTTACCAGCCGACATCTCACCCGACATTCTAAAAAACATGATTCGTCTTTGTATCTCATTGACTATGTTTGCCATACATAATTTTAATTTAAAAAACATGATATGACAAAAGAAGAATTTTTACTTAAGGGAACCCGCGAACTAATTGAAAGTTTCAAATCACACGGGAGTAATCAACCAACATTCGCTCGATTATTTGAGGATGGTTCTACGGAATCCATCGGACTGATCTTTGACGAGAAAAATTACAAGTTTTTCATGCAAAAACTCTGTCAAGATCCAAGAGTAATTGCATGCACTTTCATAACTGAAGGATGGTTAACTACAAGTGCTGATGAAACTAAGTCCCCTTCTGAATGCGACGACAGGGAGGAGATTATTATGTTGCTTTATAATACACGCGATAATACTCATGAATGTCATCTATATAAGCCTGCCAAGAATGGGGTACTCGAATTGATATCTGTTGACAATGATTATCACGGAAGGTTGAGCAATCCTTTTGGCTCTGCTAAAAATATGACAAAGAAAGGAAAAGAAGAGGCTATCCTGAAATTCCAGGAATCCATGCGAAATATAATGTGCATTGCTTATGGTCAGTTAAATCATGTTGTTCCTATGATGTTTTACTTGACAAACACCCCAGAGCAAGTTAGTTTGCGTTGGATACCAGAGGATGAATGGAACGATAAGGAAAGTCTGATACAAAGGATTACATCCAAATGTGCTGAACCGGAGACTATCGCATTTATGTTGGAATTCCTAGTTGAACCCGACATGGCTAACGTCATTCTGGTTACAGATGAAATTCAGGAGATTTTTCATTATAACATTAATACTAAATACCAGAAACTGGAATTTGTTGATAAAGACATTTATGATGGAGAGTTTTCGCGATTATTTAACAATAAATAAATTTCTTATGAGCAGTGAAGAATTTAGTCGCATGATCGCAGACTACGAATTACAGAACGGAATTGAGGTAATTACCGAAGCAGAACTTCTTGACATTATACCTGAATCTGAATTATACCCAAACCTCTATTTACCTGAGGGATGGGAAGACGATTTTTTCAGCTGGCATATCTCAGACTATGAATGGAATCAATTGCAAAATGGTTTCAACCCGTTTACAGGTGAGGTCACAATGAGTTCAGCCTATCTTATCATTGAAGATGTGGATGAAATTTTGCCGAACGAAGTTTCCGGGGAATTTTGTTGGTGTCCATGCAACGCCACTTTTGAAGAAACCATTGCAATGGCAACAATAATGGATAAGCTTTATCCAGTGATTGACACTCATGGTAATATTGTTGGCTATGATTTTTTTGACGTTGGTGATAATATCAACGAGTATATGATATTAAAGGGTTATGATGATGATTGTGAATTTATGAAGGTTGATGAACCTGGAGTTGACGAAGTCGAATGGGAGAGTGCTTTAGCTGATGATCTGGATTATTACGCGTCTTTAGGCACCAAAATTATTGATGTTGATGTGGCTGATTTGAATGAATTAGAGCAGTTTTTAAAGCATGACATTCACGAAACAATTTATCGCATTAAAATACACATGGAAGTTGAGGGAAAAAGGTTTTTGATAGTCGTGACGGTTGATGAGCAATATATTATATACAGAGTTTTTCACGAATTGTATAACGCTGGTACTTTCAACGTTAAATCATTGGGATGGGACACCTGGCCTGAATCTACTTTACAAATAATTCATTTCTACCTCGAAACAGGTTTAGCATTAGAGCGATATCAATAGTGAAACATTACACTTATTAGAATAAAATATATATGAAAAAACAAATATTATCCGTAGAGGATATCCACAAAATTGTGAATAAAACAACCCCGATAGGCCATGAAGCTACAAATAATGTTGACGTTAAAGAGGGCTTAACTATTATGTTGAAGGTTACCCATCTTTTTAAATCTGAAATTGATCGTAAATCAATATGGTCTCAAACATTTGAGAGATTGGAAGAAGAAGCTGACAATTTTTATGATTTAACAGGCTGGAAAGGAATGGAGCGAGGAAAAAACAAGATAAATGTTGAAGGTCTACTACTATTCCATCCCGATATCCAGAATTTATTACTACAAACTCTATATGCTCTGAATGGCTCAGATTATAAACCTAATAATCCGATCTATGATTTGGAAGATATTTTTGACAAAATATTTACGGTAGTACCAAAGGGTAAGGAATTCGACATCGAGATTATCCGGTTATTTCTCCTGCCGATATATAATTCTACTCATAATAGTAATTACCAGATGTCCGAAATATTTCCAGCCTCTTCGTAATAGATCCTTACTCTAGCAAGTGCGTACCAATTAACGATGTAATACATTTTTCTTCTATTATACATCACAAAACTGATTTCATGAGTATTTATAGAAAAAGATGTATTACATGGAAAATTCAAATGAAATCAAGGTTGATAGATTGGACAGAATTATCACTGTCCGAATGACTGAAGAGGACTACAATGCCTTGCTTAGCATAAGTGAAAATAAGCAATCAAATGTATCCAATATCATCAGAACTATTGTCAGTACGGTGGTAGACATGGTCAAAGAAAATAACTGTAAAAGCAAATAACTATGGATTGATAACAAGTATTAATATAGGGAAAAAGAGTGAAGATTATAAATGCCTGATTCACATCGACAGGTTAAGCATTACTTTCAAACTCTGGTCTGGTTCAACTTTTCAGGACATCAGGAATCCTGATAAAATCCTCTCAGAACAGGCTTATCAAAATATCACATTGATGTACGACATTGCCCCCGGACCAGGAGCATTTTACCATAGTTTTAAGGTTTTCCATAAAGGTTTTCTGGTTGGAAGATTGCACTCAGCTACAAAGCTCAAGAAACATGAACTGCAGTTTGATTTTGCCAAAGAGGTGTTTTATTCTTTTTCTTCAGGATATTGGTATGAAGTTTATGCGGCAATAATGGCTGAGCTTGGCCTCAAGTATAATAATATCAGATACGTTGAAATCGCATTGGATACTGATAAAAGAATTGTTGAACAGTATAGCTATTATTATATGAATACATGCAACAACAACCTCAGGACGAATGACCTATATACCATGAGGAAGAATATCTCGGTGAATGTTATGAATAACGGATCCTCATTTGTGATTGGTGGAAGTGAGAATGAAGTGGTCATCTATAATAAATCAAATCACGCGGAGGAATACATCCAGAACTATTTTATAAATAATGTATTGGATGGGAATGAGGTGAATAGAATTGAAAGCAGGCTAAACTGGAATTATATCAGATATATGAGGAATAAAAAGCAACTGGATATTAACGTAGAGACTCTGCTAGACCCAAAAAAACTAGTAGCTATCTTTCAGATATCGACGTTGAATAAACTCACATTTATTGATGTTTTGAGTAAGAGTTTTGATGGAAGTAGGAATCCCCAATACAGAAAGGTAAGTGTTATTGATGACTTGCCTTTGGAGTCGGCAGAGATTGGAATCTTGAACAACACCTTGCGCAACTCCCATTATAAAACTGAATCAATTGATGAAAACATACTCCGTCAAAACTATTTCAGGTTTCTGGAAACAGGAAAAAGGGAATATCTTCGAAATTTCAAAGCCAGTAGCAAGGTTGCCGGTTACCATAAGAATAAATTGTCAGATATGATTTATAAGTTTAATCGTAGATACAATGGAAATCGTACACCTGAGATTAATCACAGAATGAAGGATGCTACGAAATATATCGATATAAGCCCGGGGTCAGTATTAAGTGGTTCGATTAAAGCTGCTGTGTTTCGATTGAAGTGGCAATTAATGGGATTATTTTGATGCTGGCCTTCCATTAATTATGTGAACTGTATTACAACCGGTCAAGTATTACCTGCACTATAACTCCTTTTATACGTACTATAACTGGCTTTTATTACCCCCATTTAAGAACAACAGATTGGTTTACAGAAAATTAATCTCTGGAGATAATTTTCATAATGATTTAATTATTAATTGTTATCTAACCAGGGCAGTCTGGAAACAAGGTTAAATTGTCTCACCCACACTTGCACAATTCAGCCTCAGGTGCGTTTTCCGACTAAATAAGGTCTCCACGTAATACAATAATACTAAAGACCGTTGAAGAAATTGTTCAAGGAATTTACTTCGGGATGGGCATCAAGGACTTTCAGAAGTGTTGTCATATGAAAATTTCGTCCAGCTTCTAAATTTGAGTAGGAAATTCTCGGAATATCATTCTTTACACAGAACCTCTCAATAGAAAGGCCTGTTGAGTTCCGAAGGTTAAGGATTTTCTTACCAATTGCATCTAATGCCTCTTGGTGTCTGTCTGGGATCGGGTTAATTCTTTTGTAAGCCATGTTGCAATAATTACTGCTTAAAGGTAGTAAATCATCGTGCGAGATTTTAAATAATTAATGTCATAATTATTGCCATATAAATAAATGATTAAATTAAAACCATATAATTATGACATTAATTATATTTGTATAATGAAAAAGGAATTCAAAATTATCCAGCATAACATCTGCTTAAACGGGGAGACGATGGAGAACCACATGATCCTCTTATTCATTTTAAACGGGAAGATAGTTGGGATTAGTATTGTTGCCTACCCCAGCTGGTTTAAATTCTGGGACGAACAGTTCGAGCATTACCAATTTTGCTATAATTAATATTTAAGATGATAAGTGATTCTAAAAAAATGTCGGTAATAGAAACATTCACTTTTGTCTAAAACTGAATATTATCTTGTAACCGGCTGATATGCAATGAATTTAATACAAGAAGTTAAAGTGCCTGTCTCACTTTTATTTAAAATCAATCAAAACTGAATATTTTATGAGCGCAAAGTACAGTAACACCACAGCAGATTATTTATCCTGGGACCAGAACTTGAACTTGATTCGAAAACTTTTTAATGATGGGAACTACAAAATGTCCCTGTTAATTTCTGCCGGAAGTTTTTGGGGATTGAGGATCAGCGATATTTTGAAACTTAAATGGCAAGATATTCTTGATCAAGATGGATTTGTACTTGTGGAGAAGAAAACTCAGAAAACCCGGGAAATAAAAATTAATCCCCAGTTAAAGCAGCACATTAGGGAATGCTATCAGCAAATCAAGCCAAGATCGATTGATAAAGAGATATTCATAAGTCAAAAAAATTCAGTCTATTCCATCCAGAGACTGAATGTAATTTTTAAAACAATAAAATCAAGATATAACTTAAAAGTTGAAAATTACTCAACCCATTCCATGAGAAAAACATTTGGTCGGGAGGTTTTTTCTCAGTCAGGAACAAACGCAGAACTCTCTCTCATGAAATTGAGCCAACTTTTTAACCATTCCTCAGTCGTGGTGACCCGAAGGTATCTGGGAATTACAAAGTTTGAGCTTCTCCAAGTGTATGATACATTGAGTTTTTAGAGTACCCGGACATTTAAGTTTAGAAATGTCGAATACTTTTTAACTTTAATGAATAGACTGGTTTGAATCAGTTACTTCACGTACGGAGTTCTTTCCTTGAACATTAGACTGTTTTTATTATTTTAAAATTTGGAAAATCTGCAGTTTCCCATTATTTACAGCAACTATCAAATAATGTTTCCCTGCAATATCAATCGGAACTAATTTTCTTGCATCGCCGTTTATCCGTAGACCGCTTTTAACCGGTAAAAGCGTTTTAAATTCATTATTTGTATCTCTCAGTAAGCACCATCCGAAACTCGCATCGTAGCGGCCATATGAGGGTCGGACTGCATAATCGTTTCCTACAAGTATCAGATCTTGTTTACTGTCCATATTAATATCCTTAACAACGATATCCCTGACGGGAGAAAATTGCGCTTCTACAGGAAGTTTTTTAATCTCGAATATACCATCGCCTTTATTGTGAAACAAACAACTTTCGAAGAGAACTGCTTTTTTTAAGATTGATTTATCTATGGCGCTTTTACCGAAAATGTCGATCACCGTTTTTCCTCCAAAATCCGAATACCTGGGATATTTTTTATCCAACCCGGTTATCTGAGCTGATAATTCATCCAGTGAAGCAAAAGGATAGCTTATTCCATTCTGATACGTGCAAATCACCTGGTCTAATGATCCGTTATTATCAAAATCATTCAGATACATTTCAACAGGTTCTTTTAACGATGCTTTCAGATAGGAATTAAGACCCAGATTACCACCTATCAGATCTATGTTGCCATCTCCATCAACATCTAAGGCACGAATACAATTCCACCATCCCGAAGTTTCATTCAGGCCGGCTGAAACAGTTACGTCGGTAAAATATCCTTTATCATTTTTGAATATTGATACATTCATCCATTCGCCTGCTATTACCAGATCCTGTTGACCATCTTTGTCCCAATCGATCCATGAAGCATCTGTCACCATGCCGATATTCTTAAAGGCTTTTATTCTATCGTCAGAAACAATCTTAAAATGCCCGTGCCCATCATTCTCAAGGAGGAACTGATCAGGGGATAATCCATATGCTCCCGGGACAGATCTTGAGCCTACAAACAGGTCGATATCTCCATCGCCATCAAAATCGCACGGTCTGACACAAGATCCGTTATGGGACATAAATGGTAATTCTCCTTTGGTAAAATTCCCTTTGCCATCATTTATCAATAACAAGTCAGTCAGGAGAGGATTTCCTATAAGTGCTTCATTACCACCTCTTGCAATATACAAATCAAGGTTCCCATCTCCATCTGCGTCAAAAAAAGCAGCATCAACATCATCCAGATAAATTTCTTCTGTAAGGACAGGTATGTCTGATTGTTTGAAGGATCCATTCTTTTGTTGTAAAAAAATCGTTGCAGCATGCCCTTTTGCGCCCCCAACAAACAAATCCTGTAAACCATCGCCATTTACATCTCCTACTGCAATAGCCGGTCCTTCTATGGAAAGACTGTGAGGTATGAGTTTCTCGCGGTAAAAATCAACCCATTCATCTTCTTTATGGGTAAAAGCAAGTCCTGGTATCTGGACAGATGAGAACAATTTATCATTAACAGGCAACTCTTTTTTAACAGGTTTTGAAGCATTTGTCATATCAAGCCTGATACTCGTATCGACAAAAACATTTTTCATCATCTGTTCAGACATGTCGGGCCACCGGACATTCAACGAATCAATCTTTTTCGCCTTTCCAAGTCCAAAATGCAGGACATCTGAGCTTGCAGACAAAAATCCTCTTGTCGGAAATTGCTCGTCAATCTGTTGCTGCCCACTGTAATAAACCGTCACCCTGGCACCAATTCCACGTGTGTTCATTCCCTTGCCTTTTAATACTATTGACAGGAAATGATTATCCGTGACCGATCGGGCATTGTTTTTATATATAAAAGCTTTGGCATTGATATTATTTACTATAAGGTCAGGGGCACCATCATTATCAAGATCAGCATAAGCGGCACCATTGGAAAAAGACCGGGTATTGAAATCCCATTCTTTTGCCATATTAGTAAATGTCAGATCACCATTATTTTTATAAATAAAGCTTATATTAGGATAAAGAGGCATTTTCTCATACAGATCCTAATCGCTTAAACGACTATTATCCTTTGTAGGGAAATTCCTGTTTCCCCCGGTTAAAAATTTAATATAATCGAGATCATTGGCCCGTCGATAAATCCCGTTTGTTATGAAGAGATCTTTCCATCCGTCATTATCAACATCACAGAGTAATGGTGACCAGCTCCAGTCTGTAGCTGCAACCCCTATAATCAGCCCAATCTCACTAAACATTCCCCCTCCTAGATTGAGTTGCAGTGTGTTTCGGACAAACTGGTGATTATAACCATCTTTCAATTTCATTTCAGAGAGCTCATAATCATCCTCACCTCCTGATTGTTTCCTTATTTTTTCATTATCAGGAAGCATATCAAGAACAATAATATCGAGAAGGCCATCATTATTGATATCTCCGACATCATTTCCCATCGACGATCTGCTGGTATGAGCGATAAAATCAGTCAGCCTTTCTGAGAAAGTGCCATTCCCGCTATTGATATACAAATAGTCATTTTCATGGAAATCATTCGACACATAGATATCGGGAAAACCATCATTGTTTATGTCACAGACATTCACACCAAGTCCATATCCGATCTGACTGTCATAAATACCTGCTTCATGGGTAACGTCATGAAAAACATGCTTTCCATTTACTTCATCATTTCTGAATAGCCGTCCACCCGAAAGTGAATCGTGATCTAAGCGTAAAGAGACATTGCCATAACTACGCGTAGAATGTATCGAATGGTTTTGAAGGTACATATCAAGATCGCCATCATTATCAAGGTCACCATAGGCAGCTTCATTTGAAAAACCCGGTTCACCGAGTCCCCATTGGGCTGCCATATCCTGAAACCTGTAGTTTCCCATATTTTTAAAAGCATAATTCGAGAGTTTAACCGAGGGAATTGCATCAATAAGTTTTTTATAATTAACATTATTCCCTGTTACAATTGACATAACTACGTCACGGTTCGAGAAATACCTGATATAATCCTGATCAGTAAGATCCTTATAAATACCATTTGCTACAAAAATATCCTTCAATCCATCATTGTCGAGATCCGCAATCAACGAACCCCATGACCAGTCAGTAGCAGAAACGCCTGAAAACCGGCCGATTTCACTGAATGTTCCGTCGGTATTATTTAGCTGCAGCATATTCCTGGTAAACTGATGGTAATAACCATTGTCAACATTTGATTTATAATTGGCCCAATCTTCAAATGTCGTTTTTGTTTTAAGACGATCATTGTGTTCGGGAAGCATATCGGTGGCAAATATTTCCGGATAATGATCATTATTTAAATCTGCCATATCACTTCCCATGGATGATATAGGAGTTGATTTAATCATATCAACCAATTTTTCCTTAAATGTTCCATCATGATTATTGATGTACATATAATCGCGTTCAAAAAAATCATTTGACACATAGATATCCATCCAGCCATCCTGATTTATATCGCCGACCGAAACACCCATCCCAAATCCAATTGAGCTTCCATATATTCCGGCTGAAGCGCTGACATCAGTAAATTTATTCCCATCGTTTCTGAAAAGTTTATCTCCGCCGATAGAATCGCGGACTAAACGCTTATTATCCTTCAGATTAAAACTTCCGATAGCTATAGGAAAATTTTTTAATAAGAACAAGTCCAGATCACCATCTTTGTCGTAATCAAAAAACACTCCTTCAGTGGAATTTCCGGATGACTCATCTATACCATATTCTTTTGCTTTTTCTGTGAATGTCAGATCTCCATTATTGATATACAACTCATTATGGTTTTTAACACCTTCTTCATTCCCCGATTTACACACATAAATATCTATCAATCCATCTCCATTAACATCTGCAAAACTGACACCTGTTGACCATCCTTTACCTTCAATACCTGCCTTTTTAGAAATATCTTCAAAATCAAAATTTCCCTTGTTCAGGTACAGTTTATTAGTACCCATATTTGAGGTCATGAATATATCCAGGATGCTATCGTTATTAACATCACCCAAAGCTACACCTCCTCCATTGTAAAAATTCCGGAAGGTATAGACGTTGAACTTCTTTTTAAGTTGAGTGTCATAATCTAATTTGTTTACAAAATCAGCGTGTGTAAAGGAAGTGGGCATGAGCGTAAACAGATGATCCTCCGACTTTTTGCCACATGAACAAGTTAACAGAAGCATTAACAAGAATGTCAATTTAAACCCAAGTCCAAGGTTGTATGAAAAGTCAAAATCCACTAACCACAAAGGTCTCAAAGGTTTTACACAAAGAGCACAAAGAATTATAAAATATGATTTTACCTTTGTGTACTTTGTGCCTTCTTTGTGTGCTTTGTGGTTAAAACAATTTTTTTCAACTACCATCATAATTATTTTAAAAGACCTCTTTTTATAGAAACCAGGAAGTATATTAAATTGAATTGTTCCGAGCATCCTATTTCTTTATACT
>PLNT01000036.1 GCA_003141895.1 Bacteroidales bacterium
GTTATGAGACGGCCTCTTTTTTTATGTGCACATTCTTCGATGTATGTTTTACCAAAATTTCTTCCGAATTCCTTTAAATGCTCAATTTTGTGTTTATCTGCTGAGAACTTAAATGCCGCTGTTTCTTCGAATATTTTCAATTTCAGAAGTCGCAGGTTTTCGAGAATTATATTCGCTGATTCTCCGCTCCAGCCGAAGGATCCGAAAGCCCCTCCTAATTTACCCTTATCTCTTATGGGATTTATAAGAGCAAAAAGCTTATAAACAGGAAGAAGTGTATTTTGATTAATCGTTGGAGAACCTACTATTAAACCTCCGGCCATAATTATTTTAGCCTCAAGCTCATCCAATCCAATATTTTCAATATCAGTTATATCCACGGTTATTCCTTCAGTTTCAAGTAAGCCTTCCGCGATATGAAATGCCGCCTTTTTTGTATATCCGTAAGCCGATACATAAGCTATGAGAATATTCATGCGGCTTTTTTCAGACATTATCTGCATATAATCATCAGAGTATCTTTCTGAAAGTTCAATAGCTTTTCTGAGATTCTCCTTATGAATTGGTCCATGCCCCGGACAAATGAATTCTATTTGCAGGGGTTTAATTTTTTCAATCGCTTTCAGCATAAATCTGCTGAATGGACGCATGATTACATCAAAATAATATTTAAACGATTCGGTATATGCATCATCGAAATCACTGAACATATCAGTGGAACAATAATGCGCTCCGAATACATCACATGTGAATAAGATTTTATCTTCAACGAGATAGGTAAGAATTGAATCGGGCCAATGCAGATTCGGAGCTGAATAAAATCTGAGCGTTTTATTACCTAGGTCAAGGGTATCGCCATCCTTTACCACGAGTGATTTAAATGGCTTATTCACAATATCCTCAAGATACCTGATCGCATTCCCGCTTCCAACTATGGTTGCGGAAGGAGCCAGGTCGAGAATAATCGAGAGACTTCCTGAATGATCGGGCTCAGTATGATCGAGAATTATATATTGAATATCACGCAGGTCAGTAATTGATTTTAGCTTGTTAATATATGTATCACTGAATTTTTCTTTGGCAACTTCAACCAGGGTTTTTTTCCCGGCATTAATGAAATATGAATTATAAGTCGTCCCGAATTCAGTATTCATCACAATATCAAATATCCGGATATCATAATCAAGTATACCAACCCATTTGACATCTTTGGTGATGTCAATTATTTTATTGTCAATTCTGTTCATTTTTAAATAATTTTTTTAGATTTTGGCGATGATACTTTTATTTGCCTTTACCTGCTGAAGGATAGGGATTTCAATTTCAGTGCCTATAGGTAAAAAAATATCGACTCTTGAACCGAACTTAATAAATCCAAGTTCATCGCCCTGCCTTACATCTACATTTTCTTTTGCATAAGTAACGATCCTTCGGGCAACAGCCCCGGCAATCTGACGAACCATGACTTCTGTTCCTTCTTTAGTTTTTATTACAATTGTACTCCTCTCATTCAGCTCAGAGGATTTAGGATGCCATGCAACCATATTCTGACCTGAATGATAACACACATATTTTATTAGTCCGGAAACCGGATACCTGTTACTATGCATGTTAAAAGGGGACATAAAAATCGAAACCTGCAATCGCATATCTTTAAAATATTCATTCTCCATAGTTTCTTCAATAACCACAACTTTCCCATCAGCAGGAGCATAAACGAGTTCCGGATCCGTTTCAAAAGATCGCGCAGGCAAGCGGAAGAAAAACAACAGGAAAATATATAGCATGAAAGTGCAGACTAAAAAACCCCAGGTGACAATGGGCAATTTTGCCCAGAGAATATTAACAATGATATTCAGCATCAGCAACACTATCAAACCTAAGGCTAATATCTTATATCCTTCTTTATGTATATGAATTCTCATCTATATAAAATTTGCACAAAACTAATCAAGTACGGCCAATCATCCAAAAAGTGATATAAAAAGATATACAAGCGGGAAAGAAACAATTGCACTATCGAATCTGTCAAGAAATCCTCCATGACCTGGCATTACAGTTCCTGAATCCTTAACTCCGGTACTTCTTTTTAGCATTGATTCAATAAGGTCCCCATAAGTGCCTGATACAGAAATTATCATAGCAATTATAACCCATTGCGTTTTATCAACCACACCCAACCATCCCGAAAGAAACCAGGCCGCGACTGAGGCAATTATAATCCCTCCGAAAAAGCCTTCCCATGTTTTCTTGGGTGATATACGCTCCATGAGTTTGTGACGTCCCAGGGACATCCCCGTAAGATAAGCACCCGTATCATTTGCCCAGATAAGAATAAAAAAACCAATAACTATCCCTGGTGAGAAACTTATATTGGCGTGAGGAAGCAACGAATTGAGGCCCGTTCTTGAAAATGCTGCAAAAGGGAACATTGAAAAAGGAACCGCAGTATAAAGTACTGAAAAAAAAGTATGCGCGAGTGAATCAAATGGTTTATCCTGTCGCCGGTATAACTCAATAACCATAATTATTAACATTACGGGAATGAGAATAAGGAAAGAGTTTTTTGGAATTTTCCCGCAGGCAATAAGAGTGGAGATAATATATGCAGTGATACCGGCAAATAATCCACTCCATATTTGCGGCCGGGCTCCTGTATTTCTGATTATTATGTAGTATTCGTATTGAGTTCCGATCAGGAGTATAAGTCCGGCAAGAAAAAAAGATAAAGGATGAAGCCAGAATCCTCCCATTACAAATATCACGATCCAGGCTCCTGTTAAAGTACGTCTGAAAAAAGTATTCAAAACTTCAGTTTATTAATTTAGAAATCAATAATTGTTTTTATTAAAAACTCAATAATCAGAATCCTGTATTTAGTTAATAACTACTCTTTTACTTTCTTTGTCTTGACTTTTTTCTCAGTCTTTTGCAAAGATTCTGAAACGATTTCTTTTCCCTCTGATTTTACCTTTATCTTATCTGTTGATTTCCTGCCTTTTTTATTCTCTTTGGTTATTTCCTTATTATTGATCTCTAAAAAGGCCGTTTTGGCCGCTGCTTCTTTCTCATCCTTTAAAACATCAGCTGTTCTCTTCCCGAAAATCCTTTCCAGATCTTCACTGAAGATAACTTCTTTTTCCAAAAGCAATTCTGCAAGTACAGTAAGACCCTTCATATTGTTTTTAAGGACTTCTTTAGCTCTTACATAAGATTCCGCAATGATGAGATTTACTTCCTGATCAATAAGTTCTGCTGTCTTCTCGCTATACGGTTTTGTGAAACCAAAATCTGATTGTCCTGACGAATCGTAAAAACTGATATTACCAACTTTATCGCTCATTCCAAAAAATGATACCATGGCGTAAGCCTGCTTTGTAATTTTCTCCAGATCACTCAGTGCTCCTGTTGAAATTCTTCCGAAGACAAGTTCTTCTGCGGCTCTTCCACCAAGTGCGTATGCCATTTCATCAAGTATCTGTTCGCGTGTAGTGAGCTGTCGTTCTTCAGGCAGATACCAGGCTGCTCCAAGAGCCCTTCCTCGCGGGATTATAGTTACTTTAAGTAAGGGGCTGGCGTGTTCAAGTAGCCAGCTCACGGTAGCATGACCTGCTTCGTGATATGCAATAGTTTTCTTCTCTACGGGTGATATGATCTTGGTTTTTCTTTCGAGTCCGCCAACAATGCGGTCGACAGCATCAAGAAAATCCTGCTTTTCAACAACTGTTTTATTTTTCCTGGCCGCAATAAGGGCAGCCTCGTTACAGACATTTGCAATATCAGCTCCGGAGAAGCCAGGGGTTTGTTTTGCCATAAATCCTATATCAAAACTTTTTTCAAGTTTAATAGGTCGAAGGTGGACTTTAAAGATAGCTTCCCTTTCAACTATATCAGGAAGTTCAACATGTATCTGACGGTCAAAACGGCCGGCACGCATCAATGCCCGGTCAAGTATATCCGCCCTGTTAGTGGCAGCAAGGATTATTACCCCCATGTTTGTACCAAAACCGTCCATCTCAGTAAGAAGCTGATTCAGTGTATTTTCTCTCTCGTCGTTTGATCCGAAATTTGCATTACGACCTCTGGCCCGGCCAACAGCATCTATCTCATCTATAAAAACGATACAGGGTGCTTTTTCTTTTGCTTGTTTAAACAGATCTCTTACCCTTGAAGCGCCTACTCCGACAAACATTTCCACAAAATCTGATCCCGAGATGGAAAAGAAAGGAACATTCGCTTCACCGGCAACAGCTTTTGCTAACATGGTTTTTCCTGTCCCGGGAGGACCAATCAGCAATGCACCCTTAGGAATTTTACCTCCAAGGTTTGTATATTTCTTTGGATTCTTAAGAAAATCAACAATTTCCATAACTTCTGTCTTAGCCTCTTCCAGACCTGCAACATCATTGAAGTTTAACTTAATATTTGTATCCTTATCAAATATCTGTGCGCGGGATTTTCCAACACTGAAAATACCTCCTGCTCCTCCTGCCCCACCGCCTGACATCCGTTTCATCATAAAGAGCCAGAAACCAATTAATAAAACCGGAAGCAACAGCCATGACAGAATATCGCCAAACCAGTTTTTCCTGTTCTGATAATCAGGAGAAATAAGTTCTGTGTCGCTGTATCCGGCATCTTTCTGAAATTCCTTAAAATCAGCAATAAAGCTGCTCAGATCACCAATTGTAATTACAAAATTTGGTTTAGGAAGCGATAATCCAAAACCGGTACCCGGTTTCGGGAGTTTCGGATATCTGCCGGATTCTAATGCTCCTTTCTTAAGATATATTTCAGCCTGATCCTTGTTTACCACGACAACTTTATCAATGTCATGATTTTTAATCATATCCTTTATTTCACTTGTAGTTGTCGGCTGAACTGCTTTACCGTTATTTAACAGCGAAAAAGCAATCAATGATACAGCCAGAACTGCAAAAATCCAGTTTGTATTAAAACGTGGTTTCACATTTTTATCAGGCTTTTTTTCAGGTCCCTGATTATTATTTGTATTTTCTGCCATAAATCTAAAACTTACTATATTTTGTCTTCCAAGGATTCAATTGTTGCATCAGCCCAAAGTGATTCCAGACTGTAAAAATTTCTGTACTCCTCTAGAAAAACGTGAACTATTATATTGCCGTAGTCAAGAAGTACCCAGAAACAATTGTCGAGACCCTCTACATGCAACGGTTTTTCAAAAGTCTCTTTTCTTACTGTATCATCCACAGAATCACAAATAGCACTAACCTGGGTACCAGAGGAGGCGTGACATATTATAAAGTAATCTGCAATCCTGCTTTCTAATTTTCTCAAATCAATCTTCAGAACATTTTGCCCCTTTTTCTCAAATATACCTTTTATCACACTACCTAAAAGGACTTCAGCTCCGTCAGATTTTTTCTTCATCAATATTTTATCAGTTTTTAATTAAGTCGCAAAAGTACCAATTTTATCTGTATTTTTGTTATTGTAATGGTCTTTTGCAATTTCAATGCCAATCTTATGTTAATTGATGAAACCAGAAATTAATTTGGTTTGTTTCTAATTAAAGCATTAGTAATCATGATAATGGGCTCAAAAATATTATTTCTTCCTGCCATGACATCAACAAATGCTTATGCTTTTCAGCTTTTAAAAAATAGCATCCTCCCGGAAGGAACAGTTATATATACAAATTATCAGACAACGGGCAGAGGATATTTCGGAAACAGATGGGAAAGCGAAGATGGCAAGAACTTACTAGTCAGCATTATACTAAATCCATCCTTTATCAAACCTGAAGATCAGTTCTATATTTCAATGGCTATTTCCCTTGGAATTTGTGATTTTCTGTGGAGTTATGTAAATGAATGTACAATAAAATGGCCAAATGACATTTATGTAAAAAATGACAAAATAGCAGGTATTTTAGTCGACAGCGCACTTTCAGGAGATAAGATTGAATATACTGTTGTGGGGATTGGTCTGAACGTTAATCAGGAAAAATTTTCAAAATCTGTTCCAAATCCGATCTCAATGCATCTTATATCAGGAAAAAACTTCAACATCACCGATTGTCTGAATAAACTATTGACAATCCTGGATAAAAGATATAAGCAATTAATTTCAGGGGATAGAGAACCAATGAAAAGGGAGTATATTTCTAAATTATTCCGTTATAATGAATGGACTAATTTCCTGGATATTAATGGTTCATTTAATGGGAGAATTGACACCGTGACTGATGACGGCTGTATCGTTATTGAAAGACACGACTTAAAATTCTGTAAATACACTTTTAAAGAGGTAGAATTTATTATCTGATATCGTTCCATTCTCTGAATTTCTCCATTTCCTCGATCAGCTTTTCCAGAAATTGTTCAATTGGTTTCTTAGCCATCATCTTCATCATAGGATTCAGATCTGCGCTCAGGACTACATTTATGTCAGCCTTGTTTTTAATATTATCAATCATGGTCAGGGAAAGAGAAAAATCATTTTTTTTCAAAGCATCGCCTTCGTAAACAACTTTATTGAATACTTCTTTTTCTGCGATTCTTACAGTCACTGTTCCCATCATTGATACACTAAAACTGCAGAATTCCCTTTCAGCATTCCAGTTAGTTAAAGTTTCTTTTTTTACGAAGCGTTCAAAATTCCTGATGTCAGTTATGAACGCATATACTTCTTCAGCATTGCATGACAGCGTTCCGTGTCTGCTTTCAAAAAATGATAAATTGGCCATAAAATTAATTAATGAATCACTTATTATTTTGCTCGTCTCACTTCCACCAATTGTGGCCCTCCTGCTTCTCCAAAGCAGGGTTAATACTCTGCGTTTTATTGGAATCCTTTGGATGATATAGTATTATCGCCCCTTTAGGGGAGATGCCGCGCAGCGGCAGAGGGGCCTCCCCAGTTTGCCGGATCCAGTCTCCAGTTTTTGAGTGTTTCTGCCTCTGCTTGTCCTATATAACCTGTTTTTACAGCAGTATCAACCAGAACGGAGTAATTGCTTAATGTGTTGAGTTTGCAGTTACAGGTGGCGAAAGCATCCGATGCTTTTTTAAATTCATAAGTGAAGATCGCAACCATACCAAGTACTTCACAACCTGAATCTTTTAGAGCAGTTACAGCATTCAGGCTGCTACCGCCTGTAGAGATAAGATCTTCAACAACCACTACTTTCTGCCCCTGTTCAAAATGACCTTCAATTTGATTGCCAAGTCCATGTTCTTTTGCTCCCGATCTGACATAAATAAAAGGTAATCCAAGTTTATCTGCCACGATAGCACCATGTGCGATAGCTCCTGTAGCTACTCCGGCAATCAATTCAGCATTCGGGTAGAGTTCTCTTATCATTGACGCGAATGAATTACATATAAAAGATCTGACTTCCGGAAATGATAAAGTTTTTCGATTATCGCAATAGATAGGTGACTTCCATCCTGAAGCCCATGTAAAAGGATTTGATGGTTGCAATTTTATTGCGTTAATTTGCATAAGATATTCAGCTGTTTTTTTTTCAAAATTCCACATTTGAGATATGTATAAAGTTCATTTCGAAAATAGATTTATTTTGATAAGTCCTGAACCTGACAGGTTACAAAAGTACGGCTTATTCCATAAATTCTATGACACGAATGAACTTTATAAAATAATTGCAGATTTTCAGGCAGATAAGAGTATTACTGCCATTAATATCTATGGTCCCGATATCAAGCATATCTGGAAAATCTTCAGAATCTATTTCACAGAGGTAGGTGCTGCCGGGGGACTGGTAATGCATATATCAGGCAGATATCTCTTTATAGAAAAAAAAGGAAAACTCGATCTGCCAAAAGGACATATTGAAAAAGGCGAAGAACCAGATGCATGTGCATTAAGAGAAGTAAGTGAAGAATGTGGGATCATGGGTCATTTTATCGTAAAACCAATCTGTCCAAGTTATCATACATACAGTTGGGAGGGAATATCGTATCTTAAAAAGACAAGCTGGTTTCTTATGGCATATGACGGGGAAATGATAATTGAACCTCAGGTTTCAGAAGGGATAACCAAAGTTCAATGGTTATTCCCTGATGAGCTGAATGTAATTAAAGGCAATGCATGGTTGTCGCTTATGGACCTGATAAATTGTTCAATTCTCAGGTGAAAATGCCTCAGCCTCAATGCTCTTGTAATCTTTAAGGTTAATTGCCCCCGGTACAAATTTGGAAGCATCGCCACCGCTTCTGATTATATCCCTTACAATTGTAGAATTAATAAAAGAATGTTCAGGAACAGTAAGAAGAAAGACTGTTTCGATTCCTGGTGCCATCGCTTTATTCACCTGACCAATTGCCCTTTCAAATTCAAAATCTGCTGCTGTTCTGAGTCCACGGAGGAGGTATCCCGCATCTTTCTTTTTACAATAGTCCACTGTAAGGCCCTCATAATGATCGATTATTATTCTCGGTTCGTTTTTAAAAACCTTCCTTATCATTTCTTTTCTCGTATTCAGAGAATAATAGTTTTTTTTCAGAGCATTTCCGCCAACAGCAATTATAATCTCATCAAAGAGACTCATAGCCCTTCTGATAATTGCTTCATGGCCGATTGTAAAGGGATCAAAAGACCCTGGAAAAACAGCTATTTTTTTCATTCGAATGATATTTTTTTAGGATTCTTTACTTTCTGTTTGAGTAAAGCAAGTTCCAACACTTCCATTATTGATTCAACATAATGGAATTTTAATCCTCTTATATATATTTCCTTTATGTTTTCGACATCTTTCCTGTTTTCCTCTGATATAATGATCTCTTTAATAGTGGCTCGCTTTGCGGCCAGAATTTTTTCTTTGATGCCGCCTACAGGAAGAACTTTTCCTCTAAGGGTTATCTCCCCCGTCATTGCGACGAATTTTTTAACTTTCCTTTGCGTGAATGCAGATGCTATAGAAGAAGCCATGGTTATTCCGGCCGATGGACCGTCCTTAGGGATTGCACCTTCAGGAACATGAATATGAATATTCCATTTTTCAGAGAAATTATCCGGAAGATCCAGTAGTTCAGCATTTGATTTAAGATACTCAAGAGCGATAACTGCCGATTCCTTCATAACCTCACCAAGATTTCCCGTAAGGGTCAGCTTCCCGTTTCCTCTGCTAAGACTAGTCTCAACAAATAAAATCTCGCCGCCTGCGGTTGTCCATGCTAAACCCGTAACAACACCTGCCTGCTCGTTTCCCGAATAAATATCTCTTGCATATTTTGGAGGACCGAGCATTTCGCCAAGCGCTTTTTGGGTAAGCACACTTTCATATTTTGTCTCTGATGCTATGTTTTTGGCTGTTACTCTTACAACCTTTGCCAGACGTTTATCAAGTTCCCTCACTCCCGATTCCCTGGTATACTTTTCAATAAGCGTCTCCATAACTTTTGTGTCAATAGAGATCTGATCTTTTTTTACACCGTGATTTTCAAGTTGTTTCGGGAAGAGATGTCTTTTTGCAATTTCCAGCTTTTCCTCAATAAGATAACCAGTTATTTCAATCAGTTCCATTCTGTCTCTCAGTGCCGGACTAATAGTTGCAAGATTATTAGCAGTTGCAATGAATAAAACTTTCGATAAATCATATTCCATTTCAAGGAAGTTGTCAAAGAAAGTGCTGTTCTGTTCCGGATCGAGAACCTCAAGAAGTGCTGAAGAAGGATCTCCTCTGAAATCCTGTCCTACCTTATCAATTTCATCGAGAATAAAAACAGGGTTTGAGGAACCGGCTCTTTTAAGATTCTGGATAATTCTGCCCGGCATAGCGCCGATATATGTTTTTCTGTGACCTCTTATTTCTGCCTCATCGTGCAAACCGCCTAATGACATTCTGACATACTTCCTGTCAAGTGCTTTGGCAACAGATCTGCCAAGAGAGGTCTTTCCAACTCCGGGAGGTCCATAAAGGCACAAAATCGGAGATTTCAGATCACCTTTAAGCTTAAGCACTGCGAGATGTTCAAGAATTCGTTCCTTTACTTCGTCGAGTCCAAAATGATCTGAATCAAGAACTTGCCTGGCATGGTTCAGATCAAGATTGTCGACAGTATAAAAATCCCATGGCAGATCGAGAAGAGTCTGAATATAGTTCACCTGAACTGAATACTCTGCAGCAGCGGGGTTTAGCCTGTGCAGCTTATCGAGCTCTTTCTCAAACACCATTTTAACTTCCTTACTCCACTTCTTTGATTCAGCTTTCTTAATGTATTCTTCAATCTCTTTTTCAACAGGGTTCCCTCCCAGTTCATTCTGGATGGTTTTCATCTGCTGGTGAAGCAGAAACTCCCTCTGCTGCTGGTCGAGATCACTCTTTACTTTTGACTGCAATTCATTCTTAAGCTCCAGAACCTGAATTTCTTGTACAAGATACTCAAGCAACATAAATCCCCTGTCGCGCAAAATATTTATTTCCAGAAGCTTTTGCTTATCCTGTACTTTAATATCTGTATTGGAACAAATGAAATTTATAAGATAGGTGTTGTTTTCAATGTTCTTTATTGCGAAGCTGGCTTCCGGACTTATGTTGGGATTTATTTTAATTATTTTAAGAGAAAGATCTTTCAGCGAGCCAACAACGGCATCAAAATCCTTGCTCAGGGCTTCCGGTTTTAGTTCAGGTATGGTCTTGACTTTCGCAACAAAGTAAGGCTCATCAGAAACAAGTTCCTGAAGGGCCATCCTTTTCCTTCCCTGTATGATTGCAGTAGTTGATCCGTCGGGCATCTCGAGAAGCTTAACTATCTGACCGATAGTTCCGATGAGGTGAAGATCCTGAAATTGAGGATTTTCAACATCAGGATCCTTTTGCGCGACCGTTCCAACTATTTTATCGTTTCTGTATGCATCTTTTATTAATTGAATTGATTTTGGACGGCCTATTGAAATAGGGAGCACCACTCCCGGAAAGAGGACAGTGTTCCTGAGTGAAAGTATAGGTATAGATTCCGGAACATCAACGTCTTCCAGTTCACCATCATCCCCATCTGCAATAATAGGTACTATATCTCCTTCTCCGTCAAGAATATCCGGAAGCAATATCTCATTTACGGGTTTCCTGAATTTCTTTTCCATCTATATTTTACTCCTCACAATTTACGCTGGTTGTTACTTTTTCTCTTCGAACTATCTAAATGAAGTCTATATTCCCCCCTTAAACCTTAATCCCTCTTGTAAATAAGAGGGATCCATAATCTGCTCATTTTATGAGCTTTAATTCCTTAGTTTGCGACTCCTGTCTGTTTCGTCCGAATGAAATGCCAAAATTACATAATATTTTTAAAAATTGGGTGAATATTGAATCATGCAATGATTGTGCCAGAGTTTACTACAAACAAAAATAGGGACCTGGCAGGTCCCTATTTATACATTTTGATCCGGAAGTTATTTTTTCTTCCCCATATGATCTTTATAGCGAGTATTGAATTTATCAACTCTCCCAGCAGTATCAACGAGTTTCATTTTGCCGGTATAAAAAGGATGAGATGTATTTGATATCTCAAGCTTGATAAGAGGATATTCGTTACCATCTTCCCATTTAATATTCTCTCTTGAGGGAGCAGTAGATTTACTCAAGAAAGCAGTTCCGTTTGACATATCCTGAAAAACTACAAATCTGTAGTTGCTTGGATGAATACCATTTTTCATTGCTAAATATTTATTATTCTGATTAATCCTGACAAATTCTCCTTATTTAGGGTTTGCAAAATTAACTAACATTCTTTAAAATGCAAAAGTAATTGAAAAATTCTTGGACTTCCCTTAATATTTACTTTTTATGTATCTGTTTATCAGATAATTCATCTTTATATCTTATGAAAGAAAGCTTTTTATTTATCAGATAGCGGTATGTAATATGAGTTTTTGCCTTTTTAGCTCCAATTGCTTCATAAATTGCAATCATTCTTGAATTAAAATCTCCCACCCATGAAAGCTCCAGTTCTTTAAACCACGGTTTTTTCTTAAAAACCTTATAAAGCTGGAAAAATATAGCAGATTCAACGCCACTGTTCTGATGAGTTGGATGAACACCTCCGACAAGGGCTCTCATCCTTGTCATTTTATGAGTCAGTTTATAATAAACAAAACGGATCATATTCCAGAAATGGAGTCTCCCGTTAAAGTGTTTCAATATCTGATTCAAGTCAGGAAAAAGAACAAAAAAAGCAATCGGTTTATCTTTGAAATACGCGAACCAGATAAGTTTTTCGTCAATAATCTGTTTTGCCTTTTCAAGTGACTCTTCCAGGATAACAGGATCAAGGGGTGTAAAATCCTCTTTAAAAACTGACCATGTGGAATTATATATTTCAACGATGTCATTCACATATTTTGCTTTGTTTCTGAATTCAAAATGGTGAAAGGAATACCCCGGCCTTTTTGTGAGCCATTCGGCAATCTTCATTATCCTTTCAGGAAATTGAACAATCTTATTGTTCTTGTCCCTTACATCGCGATGATACGAGTATTGCTCGAAATAATTTTGAAAACCATATTCCTCGAAAAAGGATCTGTAATATTTTTTATTATATGGCATCCCGATTCCCGGTTGCATGAATCCATCAACCAGTAATCCCCAGTTATTGTCATTTTCACCAAAATTTATGGGAGCATCAACAGCTTGCATGTTATGAGAAATTTGCCATTCAATGGCTTTATCAAATAACATAAATGCAGCATCCCTGTTTTCAATAACTTCAAAAAAACCTATACCTCCCGTTGGCTGATTATTCGCATCTGATCGTACATTATCGATAAAAGCCGCAATTCTGCCAATTGTAAGTCCATTATCATCTTTAAGAATCCAGCGAATTGCTTCCCCATGTTTAAAAGTGTGATTCTTCAGAAAATCAAATACTGATTCAATGCCTGAATCAAGCTGACAAACCCAGTAAGGATCTGTGCTATATAACTTTTTAGGGAAATCAATAAATTCCTTCTTATCATCTTTTTTTATTACCTCAACTATCTTCATAAAATAAGCTGTGAGAATCAGACATGCCGGTAACAGTATTCATTCTAACCGATCCTGTGCAAATATAAACAGATTTTAAGAACCGAGATGTTAACTTCTTTCTATCGGATTGCTCTTCCAATTTTACCCCCTTTCATTTTCCCCCAAAGGGGAAAGGTTTGATTACTCCTTCCCCCGTGGGGGAAGGCAGGGAAGGGGGTAACCAAAAAAGAAAAAACTATTATTTTAGAAAGAAAAAAATACGAAGCAGCCTGTTGCCTTTAATGTATATTAATTATACTATGGTCGATAAGGACAAATAAGATTCCGACAAGAAATGAATAAAATGTATAGATCTTAAGAGGAATGTATTCAGATGGTTTGATATTCATTTTAAACCATACGTATAAAACCATGTATAGGTTACTGACCATATATGCAATGAATGTTGAAAGAGCTACTCCCTGCATTTTGTACCCCCATTTTATCATTAAAAGACTCAGTGGGATATTGACCGCAATTTCAATTATTGCAGCTATGAGCATGATATGTGTCTTCTTTCTGCCTACGATGATAGTCTGCGGAAAAACAAGTCGGGGGATAATTAACAGGGAATAAATAAGAAATATACCGGAACTTTTGTGGAATTCCGGTCTGAACATTATCGGATAAAGCCATTTGGCAATCAGCATCATGAACATTGTTGTTGGAAAAAGAATATGCATGAGGCGCTTTGATTTAACTCTCAGAATTTCGAGAGATTGCTTCATCTTCTCACGTGTTGAAAACTCAGATAACATCGCGCTGCCGAGACCGTTTGCAAGCATTAAAACAAGCGGAAATTCCTTGGCCCCATACCTGAACCAGGCAAACATGGCAGGATCTTTATAAACAACAGAAACTATAATTCCATCGGTATATTGAGCTGAACCGCTGATAAGAGTTGTAATTATCAATGGAATACCTACATAAAGATGTTCCCGTATAAATTCCATTGAAACTTTTATCACGGTATACCGCCTTAACAGGATTATAAGCCATATCCACCTGAAGCCAGTGATAAGAAGCAAACCATAAATTGACCATATTATATCTTTGCCAAGCAATAACGGTGTTATAATAAATATCAGCTGGGCTGTGAATGTATAAAGGCCATACTGAAAAATACGGTACGACCTGTTATTAAGGAGATAGATATATTCAATAAGCTGAACCGGACTATTGAAAAGAATGTATAATAATAAAAGATTTATAAAAGGTACATTGCCTCTGTTATGAAAAACCGAAAAATAGCCTTTGAATGAATGACCCAGGACAAATAAAAGCAGACTAAAGACACATAACAACAGAAAAGCATTAAATAATTCAGGTGATTTACTCACTCCGTTATCACCAACTTTTCTGTATGTTTTATTTCTGTGATATAGTGGAAGCAGTGATTGTATTATTCCCGTAACCCAGAAAAACGTTAAAAAGCTGCTGATGAACATGAACATCTCCCATTGCCCGATGTCCTCATTGGAAAGTCTGCTCTTGGTAATTACTATGCTGACAATAAGAAAGATAACGGGCTTCATCAACTGATAAAGTTGCAGCCCTGAAATATTATCTATAAATTTTATTCTTTTCAAACGAAAAAAAATCTTTTACAAATCCTCCCTGAAAACAGCAAACTGGTTTAGAAATTGCTCAGGATAGTTCATTTATTATCGAACTATTCAAAGATAGCAATTGACTTCAGCTTAAGAAAATAAAATTAAAATTTTGTGATATTGAATTTTTGACCTTATTTTGCAATCCTGAAACGGTGGATGTAGTTCAGTCGGTTAGAACGTCGGATTGTGGTTCCGAAAGTCGTGGGTTCGAGCCCCATCTTCCACCCAACCAATAAAAACTAACGAAGGCAATTATCTGTAAACATGATAGTTGCCTTCAGTGTTTTTCTAACCTTTTATTTCTTCTAACCATATTCTAATTAAACGTTGCAAAAAGCACTGCTTTTAATTAAAAACAGTTCATCTTTCATTCTTTTGCTAACTTATTTAATCACAAGACTTTAAATATATAGACTTTTTACCT
Organism: Bacteroidales bacterium; assembly: GCA_003141895.1. Taxonomy (GTDB): domain Bacteria; phylum Bacteroidota; class Bacteroidia; order Bacteroidales; family VadinHA17; genus LD21. The sequence continues at coordinate 15,044 of PLNT01000036.1, forward strand.
CATCAGCAAATAAAAATAAATTTTTTGAAAAATTTCTGAGATTTTTAATACTTTACTGACGTTCTGCTCAACAAGAAATAAATTTTTTCTCCAGAAATTTTTCAGAGCTTACACAAAGAGACAAATGATCTTCCCCTCTAATTATAAATTTATATACCCGAACTTGTTGTAATAATAAAATTAGAATTTGGATTTAGCTTCCACTCACATTGCACCCTCTATTATTGTATCTAATGAGGGGGTATTTTATAAAACGATTATGCAGATAATAATTAATATAGATTGGAGTAGTATTGAAGTTATAAATTAGAGCAATGCGCACAGATTATTAACTGTTTGTTGCTACATCAATTTGATGCTCATATTGCTAATAGTTAAAATGCTGTGATTTAAATTTTGGATAGTATTAATCCAAAATGATATGGTTCAATGACCACTGGCTCTTTCAAAAGTGAAAATTTTTGCTTGTCAATCCACTGAAGAATCTGGTCAGGTTTTGGTCTGATAGTTAAATGCGGTCCTCTTGGAGTTTCAACGTCACTGCTCCAATGCAATATTCCGACCTTGCCATTTGTCTTTAATATTCTGTACGCTTCTGTAAAAAAATCGTTTGGTGATTCATGGTGCAGAATATTAAATAACATTACGTAATCAATAGAGTTATCAGCCAATCCTGTTGTCTGGACTAAAACATCCCTGCATTCCAGTTTTACATTACTGACAGATTCATTATTAAGTTTTTGCGTTACGATATCAAGCATTTCTTCTTCGATATCGAAGGCATATAGGTTGCCTGATATACGTTTTGCAACAGGGATAGTAAATGTGCCGTAACCACAACCAATTTCGACCAAATCATTAATATCTGAATCGATAAGTAATTCAGACAAAATCAGGTCAATATTAAAAAAGGATGCCCACATTTCTTCTGCGGGCATTCCACTATCTCTTACTTTCAACTTTTTTTAATTTACCAATTTAATTATGTCTTTATGAATCTCCCATATGGATGCATCTGTAATAACAAAATGAAGGATAAAGCGTTTAGAATGTAATCATTCTATCACTTTCCATTGTTAACTGTGTCAGTTCTTTCATTGTGCTTAACTCAGCACCTTCGACAAGTTTCATTTCTTTAATCCCACGAGCATCGGCACATGACCCGCAAAGTTTAACCTTGCCTTTCTTCATTAAAACTGCTTTCAGCATTCTTTCAATATTGTAATAACCATTTGGTGTATTCTGATTAGGTAAAGCACAAGTCACGGCATCTGCCATAAGAAAGACACATAAATCGGTGTCTTCATAATCTTTTTGGATTTGCATAGCCAGTCTTAAAGCGTTATATGCTTTTTCAGTTCCATATGGAGCGTCATTAACGAGGATTAAAACTTTCTTCATTTTTCTTGAATTATTTTATTAATCAATTAATTCCGTTGTCTTTTTAATTACTATTTCCACATTTTAAAATGTCATAACAATTTTATTTTTCCGAACAATTCCATAAAGGTCGCTCAGTGATGAGAGTTTACATACCTGAGGTTCATTAATGTTCCTGCTTCTTAAACATGTACCGCATCCCAGTATAGTTCCGCCACTGTCTACGAAACTATCTGTTTGTTCTTTAATGTTCTTATCAGATTTTACCAGATTATCTAATTCTACACCCTTTCCAAGTAAAAATACACTCACAGTATCGCCCTGTTTTTTAGAGTAATTAGCAAAACGGAAGGCATTCCAAACGGTCTCAACATCGTTTGAATAGATGACAATGCCAATGCTTGATGATTTTGAGGCAACGGGTACAGTTTTCCCGCCTTGAGCCAGCAAAGTTACGGTAAACAGGCTCACTAAAATTGTCAGGATTAAATGTGTTTTTTTCATAATTTTTCTGTTAAAGAGTTCATTAATGATTTCAATGTATTAAAAAGGGTTGTTGCCTCTTTGTAAAGTTCCTGATTTGAACCAACTGCTTTAAGCATTATCTCCATATTCATGGTTGAAATAATGGTATTCCCATTATCTTCATAAATAGCAAGTTTACAAGGCATAAAAATGGAAAAATGCGGAAAATCTGTCAGCATTGCTGCTGCTGTTTTTGCCTGACAAATCTCATAAATAAAAACTTTGCGTTTTATTGGAAATCCTTTACCCTGAAGTATTTCATGATAAACGTAAGTTTGAAGCAATGCGAATTTGTATTTTTCACATGCTGAAGATACACTCTCCGATATTTTCCCGATTGATTGAGTACTTATGATTTTGTAGGTAAACATTTCAATCATTTTTTCTGGTGGCATAAGTGCCTGCATCATCTTTTGTAACATTATTTCTTCTTTTTTAATATTGAAACTATTTCTTTAACCAAATCATTGTTAACTATATAGCATGTTTTAGTACCATGCTTTTCAGGATATACAATACCACTGTTTTTTAGTATAGTTAGATGCTGAGAGGATGTTGATTGAGAAATCCCTAATGCATTCACAACATCAGTAACACAGCACTCATCATCCAATAAAACATCTACCATTTGTAATCTTATTGGGTGTGATAGTGCCTTGAAAATTTGACTATTCTTCTCGTAATCAATTTGTTGCATATATGTTTTGTATTATATATTAGAATGCAAATATATTATAATATTATAATTATACAATATATATTAATTTTATTTAGTCTTGAACAAATCAATGCAATGCTTTAATTGCTATTAACGGTACTACAATAAAGTAAGTAAGTGATGAAATTATATACTTTAGCATTGTCCTTGTTAGTGTATCGTGTTTTGTTATCCCTGTCTGGAAATATCCTGACTCTTTCTTGTTGATTCTGTTTATGAGTCATTTATATAAAACTATGATTATAAAGGATGTTTACAGGCTCTTTGACAAAGCACTGAATTATGTGTCGCCTTGGGGAATTTTGGCGATGTGTCTGTAAACAAGGAAGATAATTACTTTTTTGCTTTTATCACAACAAAACTTCCTTTACCAAAACCTTTCAATGGTTGCTCAATCAAACGTGCGTCAATATTTGTTAATGTTTGGATAATTTCGGAAATCTTAAATTCATTACTTTCAATCATTTTGATAATCTCTGAAACACAATAAAACGAAGCAACACTATAAAATTTACTATTATCTTTTTCTTTATTAAGAATTTGACCTAATTTGCTATGCTTGTCAATAAATGCAATAATTATTTCACCATCTTTTCTTAAAATCCTGTACGCTTCGTTTATTGCTTTGTCTGGATTTTCAATAAAACAAATTGAAGTAATGAATGCAGCAAAATCGAAACTTTCGGCAGGGAAGGGAAGACTTTCAGCAAATCCACTGACGACATTTAAGTTTCGCTTTCTTGCCAAATCCAGCATTTTCCCTGATGGGTCAATCCCAAATTTAATGCCTAATTGTTCTGCAAAAATTCCGCTACCAACACCGATTTCAATGCCTTTTTTCTTAATCGGAATCACTTGTCTGATAGCAAGAAGTTCTGATTGAAAGGTGTTTTCATTTTCTTCAAACCACTTTTCATATTCTTCAGAATAAATCTCAAAAGGGTTCTGAATCATTTCTAAAAGGTAAACAATTCTTTTATTTCGGTAAGTAATTTTTCAACAAGATATAGACTTGATAGTGCTCGTTTGTGATTGTCTGGAAGAGCTATTTCCTTTTTCATAAAAATCTCCTAAAAATGGTGAAAATTAGTAGGTGTTATAAGCCGATTAAGCGGTTATAGGTGAACTCCATCGCCTTAAACAAAAGTAATAATTATTTACTGATTATTAAGTATTGGATAAGATTAGAATGTTGTCCTTATAATCTTGTAAAAAAGGCATTTAGAGGGATTCCTTTTATTAATATTTCGTTTCGCAATTAACTCCGCAACTACATTCCTTCCCTTTTGCTTTTTCAAAGGCTTCCTTGCCTTCAGATATAGAAAAGTAAATAAGACCAGCAGCACCGATAACATCGGCATAGGCAAAGCCTGTGAGTTCGTAAACAAGACTTGACACAAGCAGTACTAATGACATATATACACAAATCTTAGTACAATTAGCATCAGCAATTATGGGTTCGGATTGTAACTTTTTGCCAACATTTTTTTTTGCATTCATAAGCCATACCATTACTACAACTGAAACCAATGATATTATTATCCCCCAAAGTGTAGTTTCAGGCTTGTGATGTTTAATGATATTTAAAACTATACCCAAAATTAAACCTCCCGACAAAAGATAAAATGACATACCCGTAATTTTTAACGCTTTTTTCTCGAAAGTACTTTTGGGACTTTCTGGGTTTTGCTTGATACGCAATATCATCATAGCAATTCCTATTCCTGACATTACTTCAATAAAACTGTCCACACCAAAACCAAATAAGGTAAGGGTTTCATCTTCATAACCTAAAATCATTGATACTATGCCTTCGATAATGTTGTAAAAGATGGTGAACAGACTTAATCGGTACGCCAGTTTATATGGTTTATTTTCTCTTGTTTTCATATTTACGAATAATTCAGTGCTTCTTCAACACAGGAAGAATGATTTCGTTCAGTCTGGAGTAATGTTTATTGATTGTAATTATTTATGCCATCAGTTATAAGGTTATTACGCTTTATCGATAATCCATATAAATGATGATTTTCTTATCAATTTTCAACCACATTGAGAACAATAAGTTGTGATGTGTTAGAAGTGAGTCCAAAATAGTATTACTGTCCAAGTTTTATTATTGTGTTGTCGGGTTCAGTTCCGTTATTATTTTGCGCTTTTGATTTAAATGAATTTATATTATAGGTAATCCCTANNCGGGTATTAAAAACATCAGTTAGTGAAAGACTTAAAGCCAATTTATTTTTCATAAAACTGCGCTTTATAGCAATATCAGCATAATATATTTCGCCTAAATTGAATTGCGGTAAAGCAACTGGAGAGTTGTAGTTTAAAAAAATCTGAATGTCTGTCTTTTGGTCAGGTCTAATTGTAGTTTTTATATTTCCAGTCCAAGCAAAATTGTTCACACCTAAATCTATCTCATTATAGTATCCCGTTGATTTCGTATAAAATACAGAAAATGCAGGGTTTACCGAAAATACCTTATTAAATTTATATACGTAATCTAAGTCTGCACCGATTTTATTTAGTCTGTTACCATTTACGTAGGTCATAATGAGATTATCAGGCGGAGAAAGCAAAGAAACCTGCGTAATAAAATCTTTTGTTGAACTATAATATAAATTACTTCTGAACTGATATTTCTCTTTTATCACCGTATAGTTAAACTCTACTTTATCTAATATCTCAGGCTTTAGGTTTTTATTCCCTGTCTCATATGTCGTTTGGTCAATGACATTTATGAATGGATTCAACTGCATATAAGTTGGTCTTGTAACTCTTCTGTTAATACTCAATGCTAAACTCTGAGCCTTATTAATATTGCGGGTTAACAGAAGAAATGGGAATGGGAAAAGATAGTGGTTATATATTTCTTCGTTAATTGATTTCTGAATTAAATCCGTTGTGTTGTATTCCAAACGTGCACCAATTTTATAAAACAATTTCTTAGAAAGACTATCGGAATACATTAAATAACCTGAATAAATGTACTCTTTGTGCTGCAAGTCATTACTAAAAACAGGATTTTTTATCCATTCGTTAGTAATTGTATCCAAATCATAAAAGTTATAATTGAAACTATTCCATCTTGAAAATACTTTTAATCCAGTTTCCATTCTCCCTCTCTGGAATAAAGATTTGAAATAATCGACCTGAATGGTTGCATTGGTTGGAGTACCACCACCAGATGATTTTTGTAGAAATTGGTCTTCAATATAATATTCGGCAGGTCTTGAACCTTTGGTGCGAGAATAAAAGGCATCAAAAGAAATTTCATTTCGGTTCTTCTCAAAAATCTTCCTGTAAGACAGGGATGATTCAACTACTTTTCTGGAAAACGCAATTTCATTCCTTCGATTGAAGAAAGTTACTGGTAATGTGTCCTGAAGTTGTCTGCCAGAAATATTCTGAGTATTAGTCAAGTCGGGATACAATACTCTTAAACCAAATGTAATTAAGTCTTTTTCAGTTGGTTTTGCTGATATAGAAAGTCCTGCAACCTGAGTTGGACTTATTTGAACTGAACTGATTTCCTGCTCAACAATAGTGGATTGTGAATAAAGTTGGCGAGTTAAATTACTATGAATGTTTGCTCTTTCATATTTGCCATTGTAACTTAAACCAACGTCCCATATACCTTTTTTTAAATTAAAGTTCAATCCACCATTTATACGATTATTAAAGCCATAATTTAACGACATAGCACCACTCATTCCTGAAACACTTTGCTTTTTCATTACGATGTTAATTATTCCACCTGTGCCTTCTGCATCATATTTTACGTCAGGATTTGTAACAATATCGACACTCTCTATACTGGAAGAAGGGATGGAATTCAGAGCACTGATTGTCGTTGGTTTACCATCCATAAGGATTAAGATATTGCCACTTCCCCTTAAATAAATGTTGTCATTCGCATCAATTGTTATGGAAGACTGACTTTTTAGAACATCCGTCACATTTCCTGAAACTGCAGAAATGTTTTGAGAAACATTAATTTTTGTTTTCTCAACGTTTATCTGCTTTTCGTTTTGCTTCCCGATTACCTGAACTTCACCAAGAGAAAGCGATGCACTATTCATTAAGATAGGGTGAGGTAATTCAACAGAAACATTATTAATTTCAATATTCGTGGTTTTAGTTATGTACCCAACAAAACTGCATTTAATTATAAATTTACCAGCAGGAAGGTTATTAATTGTAAATGCACCTTTAGTGTTAGTGATTGCACCTGTAACCAATGAATTGTCAATTGCCTTGTAAATCGCTACAGATGCATATTCCAGAGGCTGTTTACTTAATGAATCAATAAGTGAACCTGAAACTGAAAAACCTTTATTTGCTTGCCCGAATGAGAAGATTTCGATGCTCCATAGTGAGATAAGAATGAATATTTTTACGAAGGCATTATTTCTATTACTACTCATGATACTGTTTTGCTTTTAAAGGATGAAAGATTCTTTTCAATAATTTTAAGCGTGGAATACAAGTCATCAATCTTTTGTTCCGATAAATTATTTAACACGAGTGCGTTTGCATTTTGAATCGCTTTTTTGATATCAGGTATAAATTCTTTAGCCTTCTCTGTGATTTCCAATCCATACTTTCTTCTGTCAAGGGTGTTTTGTACACGAGTTACATAGCCTTTCTCAGACAAGTAATCAATTATTCGCACTACCTGTACTTTATCGCACCCTAATTTTCCTGCCAATTCCTGTTGTGTAAGATTGCCATTGCTGGCTTCAATCAATAGTACTGGATAATAAAAACGGTCAATATCGACATCGGTAAGATATGCATTGAGTACCGATAGGAACATTCTATGTATATTGCTTGCAATATGCCCAACAGGTTCTATTATTGGTGCATCTGCTACTCTTCCTTTTTTCATTTAGATGTATATTAAATCTCACAAATATAGTTATAACTGTAAACTGTTACATTGTAAACTATTATTTTTAGTCTTAATATAAACTATACCCATGCTTCCATAAAGAACAGTAATACCTTATACGGTTCTGGACTAATTGTCTTGAAAATCGAATACAGTAAGTATGTATTATATTAATATACAAACATATAGAAGATTTGCCGCCTCATCCCTATTCTTCCTGTTCTATGGCTAATGAGGGGGCGAAATATAAAATTAGCATCCAGATGAATATTGACAGAAACTGGGAAAGAATAGACGTGCTAAGTTTTACTTAAAGACTACCTCAAATCGTAATCTATGAATGCTTTGTATCAAATTGCAAAACCTTTTCAAGAAATTTTTCAAGACCAATTTTTTACGGAAAATATTTCCATTTCCAGAATTTTTTTCTCGCCTTCATTTATGACAAATCTTAATATCTGCATGGATTCAGGACTTTTATGAATTAAAAAAAATCTACAATTTTTTTCGGGGTTCATAAAATTTATAATTGAACTACTGCTCCAGAATTAAAATTTCTACTCCAGAAATTTTTAAGAGTTTGAATGAAGAGACACTCGATCTATCCCTCAGATTATAAAATTTTATAATTTTTTATAAGTCAAGCATTTATATCTAAAAATCATTTTTGGGGGGTTCGATCATGTTTCTGCCGCACCCCTGCCCCCATAATGTACTGGCATTGAGGCTTTAGGGGGGAGGGGGGATACCTTTCTTGACCTTTTTGGATGTACATTAGTATTTATGATAAAGATTGTACGAATATTATGAAACTTCAAGACTTGCATCCATACGACTCCGCTATCGTTGGCTTAAATAATATCTATAGAGTTGATTATAAGGGTGATTTCTTTATAAATGCACCATTCATCATAGCTCGCACCAAGAAAATATCGACTGGGAGCACCTATGTTCTTATTTATTCACCCAATAGCAAAAATAAAAAAGTGCACTTAGTTGGATTGATAGATGCCTTTTATGATGATGCCACTATAAATCTCATTGTACGAGACGTCTTATCTCAGGAGACATTCAGCATAAACCAATACATTAAATGTCCACAAAACCCTTTTAAATGGATTCTCATCGATTTTGATTGCATTGTTGAAGAAATTAACACCGATATAATCAAATCATTTGGTGGGGCGTGTGCAGATGCTAAAGAGAAATCTTCTGCTGAAAACAATCACAAAAAATTAAATGATGATCTGTTGGATTTTAACTTTTAGCAAGTAACAATAAAACCACATATTCATTTCCATATTCTTCAGTATCAGGATTTAATGTATCTTTGCCCAAAATAATTTCTATATGGGTAAAGAAAAGAAGCAAAAAATTGAAGTCACAGAGATATTTGTCGCAAAAGCCTGTGCCTCAATGGTTTATTGGGGCTGTATTACTCGCACAGTTGATGATCTTGGCAATCCAGTTGTGTTCTCAAGAATCTTGATGGATGACGATGGTCTTCTTTGCGCTCAGGCATCAGATCAAAAAGAGCTTGCAAACAATTTAAATAGTATGGCACGCATGATCGTCTTCGAGGGACTGCATGATGAAAGGGGTAAGACTGAAGAAATATTTGGTAGTGACTTTTTTTTAAATTAGTTGAATTCATTATAAATTTTTAAAGACCTAAACTCTTCATTAGAGTCTCATAAACCATTTTCATTTATCCAAATTATTGAACCTTATACGTGCCATCATTATTTGAAACAAGAACAACTGTTTTATTTTCAAATGATCGTTTAATACCGTATTTGCTATTATCATCATTATACATTTTATAATTTACAAGCACAATTGTAACGTCCCCATTAGCTGATACAGTTACACTACCATCTGTCACACCATAACCGAATTCTCCTTTATCGTTGGGTAAGTCCCCTGCTGTTCTCCAAGGAAAATAGCAGTAAGACGACCAAATAGTATGCTCTATTGTATTTGGCTTCCATGTATCTACATCCAAGCTGAAATAATCGGTTTGTACAGCATCACATGCTTTAGTCCATTTACCATTATCCAGACAGAATAAATATAAACCCCTTTTAATTGGCTTATCAACCCTTGGATTTTTACTACAAGTACTGCAAGTATCATATGAAAGCATGTAGAACATACCCTCTTTGAAAAATGAATATGTCTTTGTACTTAAGTATTCTTTCATCCAAGTTGTTTCATCGATCATTTGCTGAAATTTCTGTGGAGTTAACGTATAAACAAACCGACCATGACCATCTTCACCAAGTTTACCTGCAAAAGCGCATTCAGAAAATTCATAGGCAGGTCTTTTTTGAATGTAGTCAAGAAGACCGCTTAATTGTCCAAATGCTGTGTGTGCAATAAGAAGGATTCCGATAATAAATAATAACCTCTTCATCATATATTGATGTTTTAATAACTAATTCTGCTAATCGTTAGTACAAACAGATCAAATTAGTAACCTATTTATCTTTCAAACAGCGAACAGAATAGCCATACCGATTATTTTCACCGTTACTACTCACATTACCGTTACTATAGTCCAAAAGCCGATAGTAGGCACTTGAAGTAATGAACTCCGAAGAACTCCACCAGTTACCGTAGTTGCCAATGCTGAAGAATGAACCACTTTCGTAACGGTAGCCACTCGGAAGAGCCGTAAAACCTGTTTCGTTGGTTGCTCCTGTATTAGGACTTTTCCAGTGGATTGTGCCTGATTCTTTTAATTTGCCGCCAGCAGCATCTTCACCACCTAAAAAGGTTGTAAGGGTTGTCCATTCAACATCACTTGGTACGTGCCAACTAAATGGGCATAATTTATTTGTATTAATTGTATACCAATTGTACAAAGCACCATAAGTTCCTTTGTTCACAATATCGTTATTATACCAACAGTAGGCAGGTCTGGTTAATGTTGCCCATGCTTTATCATCTGTAACTAAAGGTATGGCTGTACCATCCTTATACTTAGTCGTTTTCAGGTTTTCTGCCATCCAAACCTGTGTGCCAATGGTTACAGTTTTGTAAACGTTTCCGTCTATATCTTTCACAGTTTGTGCTTGAAGTCCATTTACTCCGATACAAAACATGGTTACTACGATTAATCTTACAATTGTGTGTTTCATTTTTCTGTTTTTTTTAGTTTTATTTCTGTGCTTTATTATTAGCAGTATTTAAGTAATTCAATTTTAGTTAACCTGTGGCTTGTAACTGGAAGCAATTATTTATAACCTGAACAAATCCGATTACCCAATTTCATTCTTCAAGAAAATAAAGCACAATTGATGCGTTTAGCTTATCACTATATACACGGTCACATAATACGGCAAAGTCTCCAGCAAGTGCTTTATTATTTCTTTTTGAATATTTATACGAAACAAAGTCTGCTTTAATTGGAAATGAATATTTTGTATCAATAAACCAACCTCCAGTTGCATATTTATCAGGATAGATATATGGAATACTATAGTTATAACTTTCACCAATGTTCACTTTTACTTCAAAATACAAAGGAGTCCAGATTTTCCCTGCTGGTACGCTTAAAGTTAGACCATTATTTGTGTGTGTTTGAGTAAATCTTTTTGTAATCAAAACTCCTAATTTTTCACCGTTTTCATAGATGATATCTTTATTCTCTACATTTTGATTCTTCTTCCCTCCCATAATTCTTTGTCTTATAGGTTCTTTATACTTAATAGCTAAGACAACCATAATCGTAATTATTGCTAAAACAATTGTGAGAAGTATCTTTTTAAACAACGAGGGACGTCTTTTAGAGGCTGACTGTGAATTATCTGTAGACTTTGATTCTGTTGTTGGAATCAACAACTTATCATTGATTGTTTTTTTCTTTAAATCATTAAACTCCTCGGCTGTAATAGCACCTTGGTCTAAAAGTGCCTTAAGTTTCTTGATTTCTTCTATTGCATCCATCCTAATCAACTGAAATTATGAATAATAAAATCGATAATATATTGGGTTGTTAACGAACCATACATTGTGTGATTATGTTTCTTCATCATTGTTGAACATACTCACTTCCATTGAACTTATAAAGTACAGGTTGACCACCTTTTGGAGTTGTCTCAATATCATAATATCCTTCATTCTTGGGGATGAATTTGATGTTTTCAGGTGCATCAAATATTTGTTTAAATTCACCTTTAATGAATGAAAATAATTGTATATGATCCCAACTTGAACCTGCACCACCCTCATATCGAATTGTCATCAGACCATACTTGTCTGAAGCAATTTTATAAAGGCTTGCTTTATCAACAGAAGAATTAAATGCAAGACATTTCTCACCCAATTTCCACCCATTTTGGTCTTCAAATTCAAATAGGCTTAAATAATTTTTATCAGATTTTGTGATAGTCACCATTAAGTCTTTCTTACTTAAACTTATTTTAGTAAACCCGACAATTTCATGAGATATTTTTGACCAATCAGGATATTTTAATAATTCATCCATAATGATCTTAGTTGCTGCGGCTTCATCCCAAGCTATAGTCTTATTCTTAGCTATCTGGGTAGTATTGACGGAAGTATTATCTTTTGATCTATTTAATTCGCTGACTTGTGCAGTGTCCTGATGATTCTTCTTTCTGGTAACAATAAAGATCGCAGCAATGAGAATCAGGAGAGTAGATGCAATCATCATTGTAATATAAATTTTCTTCTTTGAAGCTGAATTCAACTCAGTTTTATCAGTTTTATTATCTGAAGTTTGATTGTCTGTTTCATTTACTGAATTGGGTAAAAGTTCAGGATTTGATTTCGTCACTGGTGAAGTTTCAATGACTGGTTCTTTCTCATATGAAGGTAAAATGAAATTTTCTACCTCTTTTAGTTCTTTATTTTCACCTGCATTAATTACCTGCGATTTTAATAAGTCATATTCTTCTTTGGTCAATGCACCAGATTTATGCAATTCGAATAGTTCGGTTAGTTTGTTTGAAATAGATTCTTGCGTCATGGTTCGAGTTAAATTATTATAAGTTAATGAGTTCTTGATCTGGTATATTTTTGGAGATAACAACAGGATACTCTGATTTTGTGGATATCACGTTATCTTGGATTAAGAGTAATGAAACTTGCCTCATTGAAACTATCATGCAAGAATTTGGATTGTTCTGTCTGTTAGGATTCATCGGTAGAAATGTTGATTCCTTCATTTTATTCATATGCTGCCCAGTTCCCGACAGCGTTATTTAAATGCAAAAAGCGTGGAACTGAACCTACTGCGGGTTGGCTCTGGAAGCCATTATGCAAATAAGAACAGCCCACGCCATTGCGTGAGCATTATCCCTATTTTTTTGCATAAGATGAAATTTTCCAGATTTACCCGCAAAAAATAAGTAACGCTTTTGTATTATTCAGATATATAAAGAACGATTCTACGCAAAATTAGTTAAAATATCATTCAAATGTCATTTCTGATGCACTTCAATTTTATCAATATCGTCTGCTTTAATGTGTTCAGACTCATTTAGTTTTAAGTAAGTAGAATTTAAAACTATAATTCCTCTGAGAACTCTCCCATTCTTTAGAGTTAAATCGACAAGTTGATATCCCATGCCTTGCTCAGGTAGCTTGGATAGAAATTCTATCTGGTCTTTATTTAATGTTATTTTAAATTCCATATTCTTTCTTAACATAGAAAGTATTATCAGAAGTGCCATTTTCAAAAAAGACTTCTATTCCACCACCTTCATGTCCGAAGGCAGATTGCACTACACCTCGTTGCAGGACATCGACTGATTTTGCTCGAATGTAAAATGCCCATTTAACCTTTTCATCATTTGGGAGAGCATATCTATCAATTGGTTCATCATCAGTGATAATACAGTCATAATAATCAGCCAATGATGTTGTATAAGACCCTTCTATTAGTCGTTTCTTATTAAAATCAATTCTTTTGTCATTTTCATACGCTGATATTCTTACAAATGTTTCATTTCCGTCAGTATATTCTTTTGGATTTTCTTTTGCTCCTTTTCCACCAGAGTGTCTTTTATTTTTGGTTATTTTATTATAAGTCAAATTTTTGATTTCGTAAGGTAATTTGCTTGAAACCAGATGAATTGAATCGGTGCTTATTAACCAAGATTTTGATTCAGCAAGGGTAGTGGTGAATCCCTTTTCTAATACCTGCCGTTGGTTTGCATTAAAATTCGTATCAAGGTCAATGACTAATTCACAATTATAAACAACATATTGGCGTATTGTATCTTCCAGAAATAATTTACCCTCAATTACTTGGTAACCCATCCCAGACTCAGGAAGAGACAATAATTTAGGTATGTCAGTTAAATAAGTTTTATATATCATGAAGCATTTTTTCAAGAAACGATTCAAATTGTACGAATTAATGAAAAATTCCGTAATGGATGGGGTTCAAAAGGATTTAACATAGAGGAATAAAGGAAACTGTATATTTGTTAAGAATATAAACAGTATGTACTGGGTATTTCATCATCTACCACTCCTAATCCACGTTCCTCTTAATTTATTAACCCGAAAATTTCTTTTCCTATTCAAGTCAACTTTAACGGAACTCGGTTCATTGTCAGGAACGATCTCATAACCCTGTATCGAAATATTATCTGGAGCAGATTTAAAATGATCGTATTTTCTATAATATTCATTCATAGTAAGTTGATGCATGATTTCAACAGCAGCCACATAGTCACCCTTATCATCTTCATAAACCATGTATTTCTCTAAATCGATGTTTACTTTTCTCATAACCATAAAATTTAATCCGAATATTCAATAGTTCGTTTTAAATGAGATGTATTAATTATCTCAGAAATACAGGAGAGTTTTGTGTACTAAGACAAAGTTATTTATACTGCTGATACTGATATCCAGCTTTTTTAACTAACCTATCTAAGGAAGCACCATATGATGGTCTTCCTTCGCTCTTACTAATAACTTCTTTGTTTAAAATTCTTTGAAAGATTTCAAAAGGTACATTTAAATATTTATACCCTGAACCACCTTTGAATTCAACGAATAAATCATTGCCTGAGTGTGCAATTCTATCTATATCTGTAGAATCAAACCCAACTTCTTTCCAATCTAAATTCTTCATATTCCCTCCTTTTTTATTTTTGCATCCATCTTTCGATGGTTTTAGTATAAGAGAACTCTTTTAACCTTATTTTTGACCAGATACCTATGCGTTTATCAAAATTAATGTTTTTAACCGTATCTAATAAAGGTATTTTAATTTTCATTGGAATTTTCATTGATTCCCCAATCACAAAGGCATCTCCATTACTTAATGATGGAAGAGATTTTAGAAACACTGAAAAATTATTAGGGGCAAAACTTATTATTTTTGCTTGATCCTCAGTATTAGTTAACCGAAGAGCTATAAAGGTACTTACTTGAGAAATAATAGTATTAGGAATTTCAATTGGTCTCTGTGAAATTATCATAGCTCCTAATCCAAATTTTCTTCCTTCTTTTAATATCCTTTCTACAGCTTTTTGGGAATAACTATTTTGTGTACTTGAATTTAGATATTTATGTGCTTCCTCAAAGCAAATTAACAGAGGTCTACCCTCAAAAGACTTATTAATTTTCAATGAATAGTAAACTATATCGAACACTAAATCTGATATAATTCCAATAACCACATCTATAACATTATAGGGGATTCCACTTAAATTAAGAACAGTTATTTGTTTTTCATTTTCAATCCAATTAGAAATCAACTCTTCAATACTTTTTGTTCCTTTTATAAATTCGTTGTCTCCAAACATAAATATAAAATCATCATTGCAAATTATATTCAAAATATTATCTGCAATACTTCTAAAGTAAGTTTCATTTGATTTATATGGCGGATTTCTATCTGTTGTATAGATTTTGAATTGAGGCTTTTCTAACCTTTCTGCACTTCCCCTTAATTCATTGCCATATCCATCAACTTCATATGCATAATTTGGAGGTTCTCTATTAACGTCTTTATATGTACCATAGCCTCTATTGTAAAATTCCAGCCAAATATCCTTAATGCTAAATGGAATAGGTGAATTTATATCAATATCATTGGTTTTTATTTTATCTTTTAAGTTGCTTGTTAAAACAAACCCTCTTTTCATTTGAAGTATGCGATCTCGAAATATATCGGTCGCTGAAGACATCACATTCCCTGTTGATAGACCAAATAATTTACAGAGAGTTTCAAAATCAAGCATCCAATATGGTACAACAAGTTTATTATCTGTGCTATATACAGAAAATTCTTTTGCGTTCTTATCAAGGTAAGTCATGTACTCACCATGAATATCTATCATTATTGCTCTTGAACTCGGATAGTCTACAATAATATTGTTGAGTAAATAAGCAACAGTATTAGATTTTCCACTCCCAGTGCTGCCTACAATAAATGAATGTTTTAGGACAAGTTCATTTAAATTAATATAGACAGGTAAATTATTTGAAAAATAATTATTACCAATCTTTAATGGAAACTTAACATCCGATTTAAAGATTATATTAATATCCTCTTCATCAATAATATATACAGAATCATCAATGCTTGGAGTAATTTTTGTTCCACTTTCAAATTCTCCAGTAATAGTTTTATATCCAAGCAGTGAAACATTAATAACCTTTTTATCGATGGCAATATCACCAGATTGCATAAAGGTTGAAAATGATTCTACTACACCATATAGGCATGACAAACCATTAATTACCTTCACAAAGCTACCGACTTGTCCTATCCTGTATAAATTACCATTATGTATTATATTATAATTACTAAGCTCATTACTTACTTCAATAATTATTCGTTCAGAATTTACTTCAATGACATTCCCTATCTTCCCACTTTTATCTTCTTTAAGCATCACTTCTACTTTTCATTCAGTTTTTCTACTTTTTTTTGATTAACCAAAGAATCTAAGATTGTAACGAAATGATTAAAATCTCCAATATTATGTTCATATTTAAATTCGCTTTCAACTTTGTTTACATGTTTCTTTTTTTCAGTATAGATTGAAACATTAGGATATAGACCAATAATTTCAATCGCCTTTTTGAAAGTTTTTTCATCATAGGTGAATGCAAAAATCGAAAGGCGTGTATTATTATTTAATCCATTAATAATAATATCATTTACATGTTCATCTCCAAATGAATAACCTAAAATTAAGAGAACCTTCTCATTTTCCAATAAATATTTTCTGAAACGATCCAAATATGATATAAAAGGTGCTTTCCTTGAAGATAAATATTTATCCATAGAAGGATATACTAACAAATTTCCATATTCATCATTGGTATTATTTTCAATAAAGATTTTATCTTCATTATTCTTTTTAAAATTTAACGACCCGTGCAATTTCCACAATTTTGTCCAACTCTGTCTTACATATAAACCCTTAAAATCATCCACTGCATCTGATATAAAGAAGGGTTTAACATTACCAATAAACCCTGTAAAATAAGGTAAACTAACTTTTTCTAAGGCTTTTTCTAATAACAAGTCATAATTGAGCGAAAATATTTCCTTTTCAAATTCTCGATTAATAAAATTAAGCCAGATTACCAAATTGCATAATCTTTCAAATGGCACTTCAATAGATAATTTTTCGAATATGGTTTTCTTAATATCCTTTTCAATGACTTGGACATTTTCGAGTGACAAATCATTAATCTTTTTAACATCAGAAATTAGTGATTTTAATTGTTGAACTTTACTTAGGATAGTCTCTATGTTATCATTATCATTTAATAATTCATTAAATTTTGGATTTGATAACAATTTCCTTACCTCGCTTGTTAAATCATCGACATTGGATAATCCACAAGCCTTTGACACTCCAGCTCCAATTAATAACCCTACTTGCTTAGGTGTTGCCAATATTTCTAACAAATTTTCCATAATTAAATCTTAAATGACAACTTATTATGAGTTTTTTAAACCGATTGCCTCTTCACTGCTTTTTAGGATGGCATTACTATTTCGAATCACCAAGATAGAGTTCATTTGCTTTAAGACTGATAGACACAACAAGTTACATCAATTTTATCAGTGCGCAAAAAATAATATGTGTGCATTTAAAATTAGCTTAGGGTTATGATCTGTATTTTGAATTATCATGCGATTTAAATACTTAATTATCATGTAGTTGGTAACTTAACTCAAATTAATGGAAATGTTTTGTTTTTAGACCTTTCTGTGATGGAATGATGGAATGATGAAATGATGGATTAAAATGGCAAGTTTCTACAATCTGCGTACAAATGATTTCTTTTCTTGTCTTGTCTGTGTATTAGCTATATCTTCCAGTCGTATCTTGTTTTTCCGCAAGCACAGCGAATTTCTTTATTAACTGTATCGTAATGCTTAATTGAAACAGGCTTTTTACATGTTGCCTCTTGACAATAAAATAAATCTTCAAACTCTTTTAAGTCAGTCCAAAATGCTTTAAGATCACCTAATTTTGGTGAAAATGGATTGTCGTGTGAGAGTAAGTTACCTAATATGTTTGAGTTAATGATCCTATCAATAATTCTCATTTGTGCTCTCAGATCATTACTACTTTTATTTATTTGAGATTTCAATTCATTTAACAGTTCGTCTGGCATTCGCTTCTCGTTATCTACGTTTAATCTAAACTTAACTTTAACATCAATATTTGCACATATTTCTTTAAGAGAATGTTCAAGATATTTTCTTATTGGATTCCCTAATAAATCAACAAAACCTTTTGCCAGATTTGTTTCAATAATTTCCTTTAAATCAGAGGGTTTATCATCTAAATAAGTTCCGTCATTATCACTCCATTTGATTTCATTGATAAGCCATTGCTTCCTTTTAGCAAGTTGACTAACATATTGAAACCATTCTTTTTCATGTGTCATTAAAATAATTTGATAGTCAGAAAATTTTTCGAATAACAAATTAGCAAATCGTATTCTATGATTACTATCAAAACTTGAAATTACATCATCTAAAACCAAAAATTTGTTTTCTTTATTGAACGCAATTACTGAAGCTAAAAAGAATGACAAGCCAAAACAATTTAAATGTGATTCACTGAAATATTTTTGCGGTGGGGAAATCCAGCGACCATTGTACTTGTACTCAATAGTGATTCCATTTAATTCATCTTCGTCTCCTATTGTTACAATTTTTAATTCTTGAAACTGTTCATTAGGATTCATAAACTGGTAATATTCATTTATGCTTCCTGAAAATGTAACGATAAAATTTTCTAACCCTTCCTTCTGCTTCTTAACAAATTCGTTATAGATGAGCTCCATTGATTCTCGTTGATCTTCAAGGACATTCCTTTCCTTTTCAAATTTTTTGATGCGCAGGAAAGCATCTTTTGCAGAAGATATGTTTGAAAAGATTACTGCATTATTATCCTTTTGCAAAGCCGTTTTGACTACTGATATTTTTTTAATTATTCCTGTCAGAATTTCAAAATCTGTTCCTTTAAGTTTTAAAGTCACTGGTTCAGAAATTTTATTCCCTGATGTTACCTTTTCATTTCCTTCTTTTTCATACGTTGCCATTTTATGTACTAAAGAATCAATGGCTTTCTTAATTGCTTCAAATGCTTTATCGTTGTAAAGAGAGTCGCTGCTTAAGTTCTCCAATCTGCTGATCCGTTCTACTGAAATTTTTATTACAGCTTGTTTTGCGGAATCAAATGCTGTTTTTCTTTTTGATGATTCTTCAATTTGGGTTAATCGTTTTTGAATATCTTTTAATAATTCGTCCTTAGATTTTGGTTGTAAACACAACGGACAAGTATTGTCTTTGTGATACTTTTTCTCAATTACTGTGATGCCAGCCTTTAGTAATTCCGCAAAAAATATTTGGATTATACTTTGAACATCATCTGCAATTTTTTTAAACTCAATGTAATATTTTTTATATTCTGCATCTAAAAAGTCTATTTCGTCTTTGAGAGTAGTTAAAGTGTTTTTACAGTTTTCAAGAAATCTAAGTTCATTAAGTACTTTAGTATCTGCTGGTGCTTTAAGCAAACGAAGAACTGCATCAATGTCTTTGAAGGATTTTACAACAATATTTAATTTTAAAGGAGTGACTATCTCGTTTACTTTTTCAAACAGATTTTTTTCAACACCTATCGCTGCACCAATTTTCTCAATCTGAATTTGCTTTTGTGTGTTGATTTGAGCTTCGTAATTCTGATTTTTAATCTCAATTTTTATTGAACTGTATGCTTTCTTCAAAACATCCTTTACTTTGTTCACTTCTGCAAATCCAATAACATCAGATAAACTCTTAAGTTTATCACCTTTTGTTTTGTCAATGAATTCCGTTAGAAATTGATAACGAAGAAATAAATTTTCTTTTTGTGTTTGGCTTAGATAAGCCTCAAAATCTTCTGATTCGTTGAAAGAGGTAGCGACTAATTTATCCCGTTTATAGGTAATTGTCTTTGTTGAATTTATAACAGCTTTTGTAAAGTCAATTTCAACAGATGAAACAGCAGTGTCAGTAACATCAGAATTTCTTAATGCCTCTTTAAGATCAATTTCAGAACCTGCTAAATGTCTTACATCATTATTGAAGAACCATTCTAAAGAATCTGTGATACTACTCTTTCCTGATCCGTTGTCACCATAGAGAAGAATAGATTTTTCAGAAAGTGATAGTTCAAGCGTTTCTTGAATACCTCGAAGTCCTGAAATCGAGATTTTTTTAATTTTTGTTGACATCTTTATCTCGTAGTTTTTGCAGTTCGTTTTTTAAATTGGTTTCAGTCAGTTTACCCTGATGATATAGGTTAGATAAAGATTTTGCTATTGTTTTATCTACATTTTTAATATTTGAAATGTCTGTGAAAAAATCATCCAATATTTCTTTACCAGATTTTACTTTTTTATCCATTTGTCATTTGTTTTTAAAATAATCCCAATCAATTTTTAAATTTACATTCAACTCGCTGCTATGTATTTCAGCACCTGTCTTATTATTGCAAATCGGATAAACACCGTAGTGTTCCACAAAACTTAAAATGAAATAGCTTTCAAGGTCTTCAATTCTGAACTCCCAATTGGCTTTAAGAATGTCAAAATTCAAGTAAGTGAATAGTAATGGTGCTTTCATTCTATAGTTTACAAGTCCTACATTCTTTGATTTACCTTCAAAATGCCCGATTAACCTACTCCCGATACTGTTTGTTTTCTTTTCACTCATACCAATATAAAGTAACTTTGACTTATCAAATGGATACTGAATGAACGTATCTTGAGTGAAGATAAAATACAGTCCCACAATACCTTTAAGAGATTTAATGTTTACTGGCTTAAAAGTTTTGGGCTTATCAAAATATATAGATATTTTCTGCATTTTAATATTCAAAAAAGACTAATTTCTTGATTTTACTTGATAATAATATTACAAAAAGTTAAAAACAATAATGGCTCGAATAAATTATGAAAAACATTGGGTTCTATTGCATTACACAAATTTACAAAATTAATTCCAAAATTTTCAATTTCTTATTTTGTGAGATTGTACTGACTATCTTTAAAATTTTCGTACATACGATTTCTATATCTTTTTAATATTGCATAATATTCCCTTCTGATTGATTAACTTTGGATAAGTCAATTATAAGAGTTTGTATTACAATCGAATAATTTCATTTTCTGAAAGATTATTACATGAGTGGATGAACTCTATTTTTAGCATAATAATTGTTTTATTTTAAACACTTGTACATGTTATTATCCAAATCAGATTTCAAAATTGCATCGACCTGTGCAAAAAAACTGGTCTATAAAAAAGCATCGTACCGTACGATGAATGATGAGAATGAATATATGGAAATGCTTGCACAGGGGGGGCATATTGTTGGTAAATATGCACAGTTGACCTATCCTGATGGAATTGAAGTTAAAGAGGATACTATTGAGAGAACCGTCTTTAAAACTGCCAAATTAATTTTGGAGAATGACGACATAACACTATTTGAAGCCACACTTTTATCAAATGAAAAAGTTGTACGAATTGATATTCTTGAGAAGAAAAAAAATGTACTCAATTTAATAGAAGTTAAATCAAAATCATATGATAGTGATGACGATGATGAAAACCCACAAAGAAGACTTCGTGAATACATTGAGGATTTGGCTTTTCAAACAGTCGTTTTAAAAGAAACATTCCCTGAATATGAAGTCCATTCGTTTTTATTATTACCAGATAAATCAAAGAGAACGTCAATTGAAGGTCTGTCTGGCTGGTTCAATGTTAGTCAAACGGTTGAAGAAAAATTTGAGATAGAAGAATTACCTGCCCAGAATAAGAGTCATTTTGTAAAACCATTAGTGGAATTCAAATATGAGAATGACCCTGAACGAGAAAAATACATAAAGCAGCTTCAAACAGATAATATTTTGACCCTGATTAATTACGACAAGGAAGTCAAAGACATAATGGATTCCATTCAACAGCGTTCATCAATGTTTCTTGAAATACTTAAAAACGGAATAACACCAGAACATTATACGATCAATAAAATTTGTAAAAAATGTGAATTTAATCTTGGCATTGAAAAAGAAAGTAATGGTTATAGAGAATGCTGGCAAGAGTTGACTGATGTTGAACCTAATATTTTTGATTTATTCTATGGTGGTTCAATTGGAAATATAAAATCTGGTTGGTATCTGGATGAATTAATTTCTCAAAAGAAGGTTTCGCTGTATGATATCGACACTGAACATTTAAAGAATAAATCTGGGGACTTTGGTTCAAGAGGACAAAGACAATTAATTCAAATTCAACACACAAAAGCAAAAGAGGAATGGATAAGCAAGGATTTATTTGGTGAATTAAAGAAATTAATATACCCATTACATTTTATAGATTTTGAAACATATACAGGTGCTATTCCTCACCATCAAGGGATGAGACCATATGAATTAATTGCATTTCAATGGAGTTGCCATACAATTAATACCCCAGAAAGCGAACCAATTCACACAGAGTGGTTAAATACTGAATATAATTTCCCAAATTTCCGTTTTGCTGAATCTTTAATGAATCTGATTGGTGAAACTGGAACGCCTTTAATGTGGACACCATTCGAAAACACAGTTCTGAGAAATATTCTGGAACAAATGGATATTCATAACTATTCTAATACCTCATTGAAGGACTGGTTGACTCGCATTACTACAGATAAAAAACAAGGTAGAAATGGAAGATTCATTGACATGAATGATTTAACTCTTAAATATTATTTTCATCCACAAATGAAAGGACGGACTTCAATTAAGAAAGTCTTACCTGCAATTTGGAATAATAACCCATATCTACATTCAATTCCTTGGTTCAAAAAGTATTCTTCTGATTCGACTACATATTTAAATCCTTATGATACCCTTGCGCCTATAATTGGAAGTTTGGAAAGCCAAGAAGTAGTGAAGGATGGTACAGGCGCAATGCGAGCATATAATGAAATTATGTTTGGTTCTCTGGCAAAAAATAATGATCGTAGAGAACAGCTTAAAAAATTACTACTTCAATATTGTGAACTGGATACTATGGCAATGGTTATAATATGGAAATATTGGATGGACAGGTCAACTCTGGATGCATAAATGATACAATTAACGTCAATAATAACATGTCCTGAATGTGGATTCAAAAAAGAAGAGATAATGCCAACAGATTCTTGTCTGGTCTTCTGTGAGTGTTCAAACTGTGGACGGATTCTCAGACCTAAAAAAGGGGATTGTTGCGTGTTTTGTTCATATGGAAGTGTTAACTGTCCACCCATTCAGGAATCAGATGAATGTGAATGTTAATTGTGATATTTTTGAATGCGTTAAATGATGTTGTGAGCCATGATTTTAATCTATTAATAGAGCGGTTCTTTTTTTTGTGTCTCAACTGCTCTACCCCATAATGGAAGAAGCAAAGTTCTCTGAATATTTCCAAGTTCGATTGTTACTTTCTCTGACATATCTATCATTTCTTAATTGTCAGTAAAACTGTACGGCTAATAAATACCTTTGGTCTATCAATGATTTCAAATCCAATGTCTTTTATTTTATTAATCATTTCTTCAAATGATTTTTTTGAAACATGGAACTTTGGCTCAATGATGAATATTTTCCCATTAGGTTTTAAAATTGATTTCAATTCTCTTAATAGGTTGTCTTGATTTGGCACTTCATGAATCATGTAAAAAACTAAAACAAAATCCACATTTTCAGTAACACCAATCGTATCTTCTTGACATTTATGTATTGTAATCCTTTGTTCTAATTCAGTTCCTTTAATCTTTTTGTTTACCTTTTCAAGCATTCCCTCTTGTAAATCAGCAGCAATAACTTGCCCAGAATTAATAAGCAATTTTGCAATTGCTATTGAAAAAAATCCAACACCGCAACCTAAATCAAGAACTGTCATTCCCTCACTAATGTAGGGTTTTAGTATTTTCTCTGGATTTTGCAATAGTCGCCTTATAGAATTATCAAGTCCACCTGCATATTCTACAGGGCAAATTCTTTTATTCTTCTCTTTATTCATAGTTGTTAGTTTATCATTATTATTATCCAAGTTCCGAATTCATGAAGGACGCATAACCATTCCATTGCAAAAGAAAACCCATAATTTGCGGATTAATAACGTTGGGTTCAATTGCTTCTATCAAATATACGAAATTGTATGTCTATTTCATCAAAAAGAAAGAGGCGGTACTCTCTGAATATGTCTCGCTGCATTTCCTCGTGCTATGAGGGTAGAAGTACCGCCTCGTGATGGTCATCTGACCATTATAAATATTTAAATGATGATTATTACTCATATAGGCAGTTCCAAAGCACCCAATATATTACTAATCAATTAGCACAAAGAGTTACTACGAATCTGTTTAAAGTTATGCTAATTTACACTTTCTTGAATAATAGAGAGGCATTCGCAAATGATGCCAGACTATTGAGTTACCAATATCAATTAAAACTATATCATAATTTTAAGTCCAAAGGTTAATGAACGTGGCAAAGCAGATCCATAGATGTATTTTGAATCACGAAATACACCTTTGTCAAAATCGTTCTGATAACTATTGAAAATGTTTTGAATGCCTCCGTTTAATTGAAATTTGGCACTGCCTTTGAGTTTAAAATCATACGATAGTTTTAAATTTAAATCAAAAAATTTGGGCGTGTTTACCTGTATATCTTTTGGTATATATCCAGCAAAATGCTGAACCAGCATTGTTCCTGTATATGTACCAGACAAAGAAACATTGAGATTTTTAGTAGCTTGATAAACAAAGGTTAAATATCCATAAACATCGGGAGTGCGAAACATCTTTTTTTGTGGTATAACAGTTGAGTCATCACTCCATTGTTGTGCAGCTTTATACTCGCTTTTTTCAAAAGTCATTCCGAACTGTAATAGCAGATTATTTGAAGGAACTATTTTGCCTTCTATGTTAATACCTTGCACCACTGCTCCCGAAGCATTATTTCGTTCAAGAATTAAACTTGAATCGGCATTAATCCCTATTTCGTTTAATACAAAGACATTATTTAAAACTGTGTAAAACCCTTCTATAAGCAACTCTGTTTTAACATTGCCAAAGTTTTTGTCAAAGCAAACAGAACCGCTAAAACTTTGTGATGTTTCTGGTTTCAGGTTAGGGTTATTTTGAATATAAGAAACCGTCCCTCCAATTGCATTACCGTGTAAATCTTCGTCATACACCTGTGGTGCACGGAATCCAGTGGAATAACTTGCCCTGAAACTAATCACTTCATTTGGATTATAACGCAAATTCAAGCGAGGACTTAAAATCGGGTCTTTAATTAAATTATGCTTATCAATACGACCACCCAAAAGAATACTCAAATTTTTATTCTTCCATTCATTTTGTAAATAGAAACTCACAATATTAATATCCTGATTAATTGTTCGATTATATCCTAATATTTCATCATGCAGTCCATCAAAATTATATTCTGTTCCCGCAGTAAGTTCGGCAGGCATAAAAAACAACTTATCCATTGAATAAGTATATTGCAACCCTGAAGCTAAAGTTTTACCATCAGTCAACCCAAAGCCTTTCGGGTCTTGCTGTGCACCTGCATAATTAGTACGGTTAATCAATTGGGCAGATGTATAAATATTAAAATGCTGTTTGTTATCTTTAGAAAAAATATTATAATTCACACTACCAGTGTTAATATGATATTCAGCCTGTTCTGCAATATCAGCTTGTTGTGGTGGTAAATCAAAATCATTTCCGCCTCTGAGGAAATTATATAAATTGTGATATTCAACCGTTAATTTGCTGTAATCACTTGTTTTGTAAAAACTTTTAAAACCGATATTGGTTACATATAATTTTGTAATATCTGAATAGCCGTCTCCGTAATATTCATAAGGACTTCGCTGTCTTGTCGAAGCAAAAATTATTACTCCTGCTTTATTATCATCGGAAACAATCGATGCGTTTAAAGTTGTATTTATGTCGGGAGCTTTCATACCTATTAAGGTTGTAGTATTTGCTAAAGTTACAGAATTTGTTGTTGGGTCTTTGGTAATAATGTTTATCGTACCTCCAATAGCATTTGTGCCAAAAATGGCAGAACCACCGCCACGAACCACTTCCACTCTTTCAATCATATTTGTTGGGATTTGTTCGATACCATAAACACTTTGCAAAGCACTATAGATAGGACGACTGTCAATCAATATTTGTGAATACGTGCCATCCAGACCATTGATTCTGACCTGCGGCAAACCGCAATTCTGGCAGTTGATCTCGGTTCTTAACCCTGATTGAAAATTTAGACCTTGCGCTAAGCATACAGAGTTAGTATTCTCAAAAACTTTGGGACTTATAATATTAACAATGGCTGGTGCTTCTCTACGGTTCGTTTCGTTACGATTGGCTGAAACAACAACGCTCTCCAACATTATCTGGTCTTCTTCCATTTCAAAATTCATATCTAAACTTTTAACGGAAGTCAGGTCTATCTCTTTTTCAATTGTTTTATATCCAACACCTGATACAACCATTATAAATTTACCAGTAGGTAGGTTTTTAAAAAAATAATGACCAGTAGCATCTGTGACTGTTCCTAATGTTGTTCCTTTTAAGGATATACTAATAAATGGAATGTATTCTTTGGTCGCTTTATTTAACACATGACCAATTACGTGTTCATCTGATATATTTTGGGCAAATCCCGCTATTGAACAAAGTAGCAGAATTACTAAAACCCATAGGATTTTTCTCATTTAATTTACTTTTAAATATTACACAACATGTTTATTTGAGCAATTAGTTTTCTAATTGCATCAAGAAAAAATGGGTGAATTTTAGATATTCACCAAAAGAAGGTTAACTGTTAATATTTAAAGGTGGTGCTCGTAATGAAAATGAGAATTTCGAGGAATTTGAATGATCTACGGAATCGTAATTATTGAAGTAATTAATTATAGGTTTTCCCTTTGCTAAATCTACATATCCAAAATCTGATAAAAAAACAGAGAATTCAAAACTACAAATACTACACTTCTCAGTGAAAAATAGACTATGGTTTGCTGTTTGTGTTTCGGAAAAAGGGTGTTTGTGATGATGTTCAAGTTTTACTATTGATGGTAGCAGAAATACCATCAATAATAGTGAGGAAGTAATATTTTTAAATTTTCTAAGCATTAAAATTAGATGCCTGTTTTTATTGCTTTGTAAATTATAATGAGATTTACAATCTCCAAATTTAATCGTTTTAATGCGATAAAAAATTTATCACAGGAAATTTATATCAATGCTTGACATATCTCCTGAAGTATTGAGTTTTTAACTTGGTTGACGTAAATGGGATTTTATCAAAACGAATGTTCTACTACTATAGGAGTGTTATTTTCAAGAATGGCTGATCATGGGATGAACAAGTAGTCTAAAGCGTTTATACAAATCAAATGGGAAGAATACTGGCAGTTGTTCACATATTTGCAATTCTAATTGCCACATATAAAACTGAAATTCCAAATACAGTCATAAGGCTTGTCCATATTTTAGGATAACGATGCTGACTTTCAGGTAAAAGGTCACTCGCTCCTATGTATAAGAAAAATCCTGCAAATAATGAAAGTACCAATCCAAATGAAGCTTGTGGAAGTTTAAACAAAAATGTTACAAGTACTCCGATAGTTGGAGTTGTGGCATCCACAATCAACCATCTGAAAGCATTACGGCTTTTCCCTTCATTCTTAAGAACCATGTTTACTGTATTCAAACCATCAGAGAAATCATGCACCATCACTGCCAACGCAATTATTAAGCCTATGGAAGTAGATATTTGAAAAGCCAACCCGATTCCGATTCCGTCAAGGAAACTATGTGTTGATAAACTTCCAGCACCAAGATTTGCTCTTCTTTCAGAATGATCTGCATGACTATGTTTATGCAGGATAGAAAGACGGTCAAGAATCATGTAAATAACAAATCCCAATGCTACTGTTGATGTAAGTATTCCGAAACTATATTTTTTACTACCTAATTCCATAGCTTCTGGTAACAAATCAAAAAACACCACCCCAATTACAGCACCTGCACTAAAGCCAAGAATCAGTCGCAGTTTATCCTGAAAGCGCAAAGCAAATAACCCACCGAGCATGGTTGAACAAAATGTTATAAAGCAAATTAAAAATATCATTGATTGCTGACTATATTTTGATTAGATTGGTAAAGGTAATCTAAGGAAGTGTCAAATATATCTTTCGTGAAAGATTGTGAGTTAAGATACAATTAAAAATGAATTAAGGTTTCATTATAGCATCAACATTCTTTAAAACTCGACAAACTTTTGGTTTAATCTTTCTTTTCGAGGAATCATTGTTGCTGATAATAAAATAATTGAATTAAAAAGAGGCGGTACTCGTGGAATAAATATGTCTCGCTGCATTTCCTCGTGCTAAGGAAGTTGAAGTACCGCCTCAAGGTCATTCGACCTGTATTTTAAAAAAGGCGACACTTATTTGAAATGTGAAAGTCAATGTCTGCAATACAATCCTGATGGGCAGGTGTGAAAGGAAAGTGTCGCCTTGTGAAAATTTCAATGAACATTAAAGCTCCAATAAGCAGTCCCATAGTACATAAAATATCTTATAAGAATTAGCACAAAGAGGAACTGCGAGTTTAAAAAAGTAATGCTAATTTACAAGTTATTGAATAAAGGAACAAATAAATTCAAATAATTTTCTATTGGATTGTTATGAAATTCAGATGATGATATCAATTAATATTTGAAACTCCATTTGCTTATGTCTGAATTGCTTTCAAGTCTGTTTTCAAGGCTATCTGGTAAACATGGGAAAAAATCCAAACCAGTTTGGCTTTCAACAAAGTCAACAGTTACTACATATGAGCTAAGGGGTTTTATTGATTTTTCGTTTGGCAGAATGAAGGCAATCATCTTTTTTTCTCCTGTGAGATCGTATATGACTTTATAGAACCTTGATGGCACAGTGACTCTGTCTTTACCGATTGACCCCAGAGAATTGCTTAAAATGTCCCCTGTGACGATATAAATTGAATCCTCTTTGGCTGCCCACTCCCTGACGAGAGTTTCAAGCGATTTCCAGATACCCCTGTTGAAAGCAGGAACTTGTGGACTCATATTGGATAGGTAAAATGTCTCAGACATTGCTTGTTCACTAAATGTCATATCCCCAGCAGGGCAAAGATGACCCCTATCATATCCTGAGTTTTTATAATCATATAATTGTGCAGAACCTGAGATAACTGATGGGTCAGGTCTGAAATTATTTCCTCTTTCAGATTGACCTGTCAGCATTGATCTTGTTAATAGATATGCCACCCATTCTGCCTGTTCGTCTTTTTTACTATAAGAGAGTGTGTAGTAGGAATGCTTTACTATCTCAGTCGTTGTTGAAGTTGGAAGTAAGTCACACTGTCCAAATAAAATTACTGGCAGAAATACTAATTGAAGAAACAATAACCGTTTCATATTATTTCTTATTACGACAATTGAATTATTAAACCAATTACTCGGCTTTCGATTTTCCTTCTCCCTTTGCCAGATTGAATTGAAGCAAGTATATCAATGCATCTTCAATACTTACTGCGATATCCCTGCGATTTTGTTCGATATAACATCTTTTATAATCTTCAATTATAAACTTCAAGTTTGTTCCTGATTGAACGACTTTTTCAAGTATCTCAATCTTCTTATCAAATGTTGTTTCATTCCACTCNNTTCGTAATTAATGTATTCTTTCATAAGTATCTAAAGAGTTGCTTTATACAAATTTCTTAATAAACTAAATTATGATAAATACTATATTAAATGTCTTAACTTCAGTGTAAAATTGAAGATATTTTGCATTTGATAATTCAATTGTTTCGGTCAGAGTCATCTTGTTGTAAACTGGCAAAGTACTTGTCTTTCATTCCAATTCACTTTTGCTAAAAGCAAACAGTTGTAGAATCATTTCAACCATTACATTATTTCTTGCTTCAATCATTTCTGCCTTCCATTCAGGTGCATTGGCTAAAGTAAATGTACCCCTATTTGTTCTAAATTCAATATTGTTTATTACCATTCCATTCTGATAGCCGATTGTTATTGGGTTACCGAAAACATTGGCTTCAGAACGACTCTGTTTTTTGGAAAAAGAGTAGTTTGAAAGTTTAGAATTATAGCCACTTAATGTAAGATTTCCTAAGCAATGAACCCATTTTTCCTGTATTTCTTCAGCCTTTGATTTGTCACCGTCACCAATCATGTCAATCCATTCTTTGGGTATGTTTTTTCCTTGCGGAAAAATATGTTCAACTGTCCATATAAAAATATCTTTCTCATTCCTTGACCATAAATTAGGTTTGTTTTCTCTACTATGACCCGTTTCGTCCAGTTTTGCAAGTAGATACCTTGCCATTCCTTCATTGTTATAGAAAAGATTATTGGCTAAATTTTCTCTAAATTTTACGATGGATTCAGGCTTACCTTTCCCTGTGAGTAAAGTGCTTTCTATGAAAGCATAACTTAATACACCTTCCTTAATGATCTGCTTTTGACATTGTTCAATTAGATCAATATTTATTGCATCCAAATCTCTTGTATTTGGAAAGTCGGTCACATTTCTTCGCAGATAGTATTTACAAAATAATTCTACGACTTTTAACTTCAAATCGGTTTCCTCAAACCTATCTTCATCTAATGAAAAAAGATAAAGAAGAAACGTATAAGAAGGTGTTGCACTGATTCTTTCCAAATCAATCAAAGCAAGTGTGAGTTTTGATATTGGATATTTTTCAGGTTCAATAAGTTGGTTATAATATTTTGCCTTTCCTTGTAACTCTTCAAAAATCCCACTTGCATCTTTTTTGATAAGAGATTCGTAAATTTTGATAAGTGTAGAACTGGTTGCCTTTGGAATTTTATCCACTTTTATATCGTCACGAAACTTGAAGGCATTATAGAACTGCCGAAGGAATCTATCCTGCTCATCATGAGTAGGAAGGTTAACCAAAAGTTTTTGCCACTGATTGTATGAATCATCAATGTCAATTCCATGTTTCTTTTCAAGTACTGCTAACATTTTATTTTTAATAATGTCAATACCTGACAAGGGAACTCCACGATTGTTTAAAGTTTCAAAAAGCATGAATGCTTTTGAATGACTTGTTTCTGAAATGAGAATAAACTCAAGACGGTTTATCCTGTCGAGCAAATCCTTTAATACAGACCAATCAGTTGGAATCTGGTCATAGAAATATTGATATGCTTTATACATGGAACGATTACCACAATTCTTTGGTTTCGGCAACACATCAATTAATTCAATTTCACTAAGAATGTATTTGTAATCATCAAGATTTGAAAACTGTGATGACGGTTGAACACGGAGAAAACAATTGAAACCATCATTTCTGAAACCGCCAATAGGAACGTTTGGAGTAGTTGTTTTTATTTTTTTTACCAACTTTTTTCTGATGCTGTTTAATGTTTCCTTGTAGTCATCCTCTATTTCAATCTGATTGTTTTGTTTAGGCAAATCAAATTTCAGTTTATAGTAAACTGCCATAAGCAAAAGCGAAATGGTCGTCATTCGCTGTTGTCCATCAACTACATCATAAATCAGTTCTTCGCTTGGTGTAATTTCTCCAGTTTCGTGCACACATATAATTGAACCCATGTAATGAGCAAAGTCACTGTCGTAAATGTCTTCAATCAGTTTGCTCCAATTATATTTACCCCAAGTGTATTCCCTTTGATACTTGGGAGTATGATAATGCCACTGGTTACCTTCAATGGTCAACAAAGTGGATAAAATTGCTTCTTCTGGTTTCATATTTAAAAAAATTTATCTTTCGTTTGCATTGTCTGATGTTCAAAGCACTAATTTGATTAAAAATACTATTCTAAAGGTACATAATAAAATACCCACCGAATCTAAGACCGCAGGGTAATTTTAATTTGATAACTTTAAACCAATGAATTATAAATAAGCAAAACAAGTCCTGTCATCAAAAAATGGAATATTAACAATAAAATCTTATCAAATGGAACAGCAACTTCACTCTATGCTGCCTTGGCTCATCACCACAATTATTATTCTTGCAATTTGGGACTCTGTCTGGAAAATAATTGCAATGTGGAAAGCAGGAAGAAACAATCATCTTACTTGGTTTATTTGCATTGCCATCTTTAACACAATAGGAATTTTGCCAATTATCTATATTCTGTTACAAAGAAAAACTGGGAGCATGAATTTGTGAAAATAAATGTTAAAACAGCCTATGAACTGGGGACAAGAGTTAAAGCCAGCAAGTTCATTTGCTAATAAAGATTTGAAATTGTACTTATTTAAAAAATAGAAATATTGAAAAAGGTATTAATCTTAATGTCTGCTATGTTAGTGTTCTTAACACTGACTTCTTTTAGTCAAACCGAACAAACCACATTAACAAATATTTTTCCTATTGATGAAAAAACTGGAGAAATTGTTTATTCAGGGGTAATTAATGTTGATAGTACTAATTCTAAAGAATTATATGTTAGGGCACATGAATGGTTTGCTAATACTTTTAAATCAGCAAAAGATGTTATTCAATTAGATGATAAAGAAGCAGGAAAAATAGTTGGCAAGGGTTTTTTTGATGCTGGAATTCCTAAAAGTTATGGTGGTATTATTCATAGTCCACTTATTGGTTCGGTTAATTTCACAGCAGAAATTCAAACCAAAGACGGAAAATATAAATATGCTTTTACTATCTTTTCATGGCAAGATATAGATTTAAAGTCTGCTTCTATACGTAGGGACGTTTTGGTTCAAAAATCATTAGATAAAGATTGGTTAGATATCAAGAAAGATGTAAATGCAAGAATGTTAAATATAATCGATGGTTTAAAAAAATCAATGAGTACAAATAGTAATAATTGGTAATTAAAAAAATTCAATTGTTGTGGTGGGGTATGAACTCGAATCTAAATTCATACGGATGGTATTGCCAGTCGTGCACCCTGAACTCCTTAAAATGCATTGTTATTACAAATGTTCTGTTCTGTTCTGTTCTGGACTTCGTCTTCCGTTAGTATTCATTCATTCAAACCATTGTTAATAAATCGCAAAACCAAAATCCTTTTGTCGTTATGTTTGTTGGAAGTGTGCAAACATCGTCTGTTTTTATTTCAAGTGGTTTGTAAACTTTTTCACCGACTGTAAAACTAATTTTCTTTTTGAATAAAGGTGCATCATAACAAAAGGTATGATATTCTCCGTTTTCACCGCAAGGGTCAACGTTAACAGGTAAATGTTCAAGAAATGCTTTATCTATTTCCCTTCCTAACCATTCTGCTCCAAGGTATCCGTCATTAGTGCAACAAATAACAGTTTTAAATTGTCCTGTGATAAAATCATTTATTAGAATTGTGGTGTCCATTTTCCATAATGGAAAAATTCCTTTCATTCCCAATTTTGCCAAATTATTTTCACGATATACTCTTAAATCTTCCAAGAAGATGTCACCAAAAATTACATTATTAATACCTTCTGATTTGGCTTTTAACAGAACTATTTCCATTTGTTTTTCATACTCATTGTTTGTGCCCTCAATTACTCTTACCTTCAAGAGCGGAATACCGATTGATTCGGCTTGTTTATCTAATAATTCTTCTCTGACTCCGTGCATTGAAATCCTTTTAAACTTATCGTTCACAGTGGTCAGTAGATATTTTACATTAAACAATTTTTCTGTTAAAACTTTATGCAAGCAATAAGAAGAATCTTTTCCACCACTCCAACAAAATATTGCTTTAGGTCTGTTCATATTAATGTGTTCGTTGGGGTTATAGTGTCGCTCATAGCCTTGCTAATAACTGTTTAACAGTTGCTTTTCGGATGCGGTTTTCAGCACGAATGCTTTAACACAGATACATCCTTTAAATTTATTACTTTCCTGTCTAATGAACCAATGTCCCGCCATTGATAGTAAACGTCTATTATGTGCTGGTTTTCTTTCTTCCCTTACCAAGAAGATTTTTATTATTTACTTTTGCAACTTAAAAAAATTTATTTCTATCCTTTATTGCTTTAATAATTTGAGTTAATAGTACTCCTGATAATACTCCGATAATAAATATTGATAGAAACACAACAGTCCGAATACTACCATCAGAAATAATTCTAAAATACTCCACTATTGAAATTATTAAAAGGACGGCTGGAATTACAATATTTTTATTTTTCATCTTTTATCTTTCATATTATTTTTTACTACTCGTCTGCCTATTCGTTGTCGCCCCGTTTTTTCTAAGTGGTCGCTGGTCTCCACTTTTATTTTTTTGTTCTTGTCAGTCATAAATGCAAGGATATTTCGAGCAGATTTATGTTACATGTTTGACTTCCTTTTTAAATTTTGCCCTTTTGCTTTCATAATTCACTGGCTTAAAGTTATCAAATTTAAACTTAACCAATGGTCTTAGATTTGGGGAGCATTATAATCCAAACAAAACTGGAAGGATTCAAAAAACTGGAGTAATAAAGGGTTGAAATTGTTTAACAAGATAGATGTAACATTATATTAAACTTGACTTGAAAAACTGATTGCCAATTAATTAACTTTAATACAACAAATTAAGTACCTTAATTATGAAATCATTGATAATAAGTTTATACATTGTGTAAAATTAATGGAGCACGTTATAACTTTTAAACGATACTTTATTTTCAAATCCAATGGAGAAATTTAATATGGCGTTCAAGGGTGATATAAAAGATTTAATGTTTTTTTTTGATAATACATACAAAGGAGAAGATTTTGAAACTGCTTTTAAGAACAAACGAAAACTAAGAATTAAACAGCAAATTTATTCCTATGATTTAATTTATATCTTATATAGAAGTATTGACGGTAAATATGTCCTATTTGAAAGAGAAATATAATCAATATATAATACTACCCTGATTTAAGATCACTGGTTAAGTTTATGTTCAATAACTTTAACCCAGTGAATAAGGAAATATAAAGGATAAAAACATTCAGGATGAATAAAAAGATTCAATTAAAATCAATAATAACATGTCCTAAATGAGGCTTCAGTAAAGAAGAGACAATGCCGACAGATTCCTGTCAGTTCTTCTATGAGTGTTCAAATTGCGGACAAATTCTCAAACCCCAAAAAGGAGATTGTTGCGTGTTTTGTTCATATGGAAGCGTGAAATGTCCACCAAAACAGGAAACAAGGGAATGTGATTTTTTCAGATAAAAGGGTCATTAAATGACTTGAAAATATTGAATGCTGCCATTTTAACGGCTGACCTGATTTCAGGCAATGTGCCTTCATGATGGGTCTAATAATCACATAAATGTACGAAAATAAAGAATGTCAGATTATCTTAATAAAGTTAAAAGGTACATCTAAGTCCGAAGAAAAAAATCTCCCTTTTTCGAGCATATCTTCATCTTCATCCCTGTAGTACCAGTTAATTGCGAACTTTTTATTATTTTTCTTTAGATGAATGTGTGTAATTCTATGAATTATATCAAGTAAGTACTTAGTGCCAGCACTGTTAATATATTCAAGACAAATTTCAACACATGTAATTTTAGCAGGATTTTTAAAGTATTCATTTATCCATTCCTCAATTGGGTTAAAAAAGTCCTCGGCATTATCAGGAATTAGCCGACCTGTAAATTTAATAATCCCTGTCTGATCAAGAATGACCTCTGGAGTGTTTTTTGTGGGAGATATTATTTGTTGATTTTTAAACAAAGTATTATCTTTTAAAGAAAAGTGTTTACTGACTTATTTGAAATATGTTGTGAACTTCTTTACTATATGATTATCCTTTTACAATGCATCTTGGCGACTGATGGTTATCTTTCATTTATTAAGATTCAATTATTCCTTCAATTTCATAATCAAGATAACCGAATATAAACACGCAATAAATCTCTGGTTTGGTATTCATTTTCTATTTATTAATATGCTTTTTGATTAACTCAAATAAAGAGGTACTATTAATTGGTTTAGAAATATAATCATTGCATCCCGCTTCTATTGCCTTTTCTTTGTCACCTGAAAATCCATAGGCTGTTTGTGCAATTATGATTACTTCTTTGTTAAATTGACGAATTTGACGTGTGGCTTCATTGCCATCCATCTGGGGCATTCTAATGTCCATTAATACCAAATCAAGGTCAGGATTATAATGGCACAACTCAATGGCTTGAACTCCTGTTATTGCATGTAAAACTTCATAACTGATTTTTTGGAGCATTTTTGTGAGAAGTGAATAAGATATTTCATCATCCTCTACTATCAATATTTTCAGTTTTTTTAACTGAACTTCTTTATGCTCTGCAGAAACAACATTTTCGATTGCTCTTTTTTCTTCCGATACGGCATTGTAAGGAATGGTAAAATAAAATGTTGAGCCTTTCCCCTCTTCGCTTTCTACCCATATTTTCCCACCAAGCATTTCTACATAAGATTTCGCTATGGATAAACCCAAGCCAGAACCTTCGTAACCTCGGTTATGCGATTCACTACCCTGCCTGAATCTTTCAAAAATTAGTTCCATCTGATTATCTGGAATGCCTACCCCCGTATCTTTTACAAAGAATTCAAGGTATTCTCCCTTTTTCTCATACCCGAATTCTATTGAACCTTCATAAGTAAACTTAATGGCATTTCTAATAAGATTAGTCAGTATTCCATAGACTTTTTCATTGTCTGTTTTAATGATGGCTTCTTTTGATGGCAAACTGTTTTTAAATAAAAGCTGCAACCCTTTAATTTCAGCTTCTGGTCTGAAGAACTTATAAGTGAATTCCATTTTCTCGTTAATATTCGTTCCCTTAATATCAACTTTAGTAAGTCCCGATTCAATTTTCGAAACATCAACAATATTATTGATGGTATTGAGCATACGTGCACCACTAATCTGGATGATTTGAATATAATCTTGTTGGTCATCACTTGTTAAGTTCGGTTCTTTCAGGAGTTCTGTAAAACCAAGAATACCATTCATTGGGGTACGTATCTCATGACTCATATTGGTAAGGAAAGCAGATTTGAGACGGTCGCTTTCTTCGGCTTGTTCTTTGGCTATGGTTAACTCTGCTGCACGTTTTTCTTTCTCTTCGTTTTGAAATACAAGTTCCTTATTAGCAATGATTAATTCTTCTGCCCGTTTTTCTTTCTCTTCGTTTTGAAATGCAAGTTCCTTATTAGCAATGATTAATTCTTCTGCACGTTTTTCTCTCTCTTTATTTTGAAAAGTAAGTATATTATTAACAATGATTGACTCATCTGCACGTTTTTCTTTCTCTTTATTGGCGATGGTTAACTCTGCTACCCGCTTTTCTTTCTCTTCATTGGCAATGATTAATTCTGCTGCCCGTTTTTCCTTCAACTTGTTTTGATAGGCAAGTTCTTTATTAGCAACGATTAACTCATTTGCCCGTTTTTCTTTCTCATCGNNCAAGTTCTTTGTTAGCAATAATTAATTCTTGTTCCGCCTTCTTTCGCAGGGTAATATCCTCTATTATCCCATCATAATATATTATCTTTCCTTCCTTGTCATTGATGCCCCGTGCACTTTCGCTGATAAACAATGTTGTCCCGTCCATCCTTGTCCATGCCGATTCCAACCCTTTTACCTCACCTTCCCTTTTTATGATATCCATAAAATGAGTACGGTCATAAGATGGTTCAAAGCCGTCTTTCTCAAGATTCCTCTCAGAGAGTTCTTCAAAAGATGAGTAACCAAGTAACTTAATTAGAGTAGGATTAGCCAAAAGGATTTGACCGTCAGGAGTTGTTCTGTAAATCCCTATTGTACTATTTTCAAATAAGGTACGGAAGCGTTCTTCACTTTCTTTCAGCGCCGCTTCCGCCTGATTGCGTTCTCCTGCCTGCTCGTTTGCCAGTTTGAGTTCTTCGTTCTGCATTTCCAACTCTATCTGGTGTATCTGAAGTTCGTGATTGAGTCTCAGGATATCGGTTTCAGAAAGTTGCGAATCTGTTTTTAACGATTTCTTTTTCAGCAACTCTTCTGCCTTTTGGCGAAGGGTTGAGGTTTCAGATTTGTCAACTTTTTTCATTATTACCAATTTTAAAAGTTCTCTTGAACGTTCTTGTAGATGGTCAATAACAATGGAAGATTTCAGCAAATAAGAATCTAAGAATTAGATAAATACGGTTGCAAGAATAAAATTACTAAATGGTTATTTATAAACCTAATTACCCCCCCCCCCATGTTATTAGTAATCAACGTATTACGAAATATTGATTTCGACACTACCACATACTTACTCAAAACAGCGTCTTTTTTTATCGAACACAACGAAAAATATTGGAAATGAGGTTCTTAATTTATTTTATTCTTTTGATATTGCAATCCTAATATTTTGGATAATGGAGACATGTATTTTGTATTCTACGAAGTCAAACAAACGGACACTTGTTTATGTCCGTATAACAGGGGGGGATGCTGGATTTTTTATTGTAAAAATTTCAAATTAGTTATATAGGGCAGTATTATTTAATTAATATAGGTTTCTATTGATTTATGAATTTCAGCATCGTCTGCAATTCGACCCTATCTGATAAGAATGAATAGAAAGGTCGCCAGAATATAGATTATCAATTATAAAAAGCATTTATTCAAAATAAACGTGTAAATTTGATTAACTCTATGGAAGTCGATGTAATACGATGATTGTGAAAATGTTATATTATTATCCAACTCGAAAATAAAATGTGTTCAAATTACCGATTTACATAGCATCAAGTTTGGTTTATATTAATTAAAATTCAATTACGATGAGTAAACAAAGAACAACTTACCATGTTACCAAAACCGATGAAGGTTGGCAGGGTAAAAAAGAAAATGGCGAAAGAGCCTCAGTAAAAGGTGAAACGAAAGAAGAAGTAATGAAGAAAACTATTGAAATTGCTAAGAATCAAGGAGACTCTTCTGTAGTAATTCATAAACTGGATGGAAAAATTCAAGAAGAAAGAACCTATCCTAAAAGCAGTGACCCTTTCCCACCTGAAGGTTAGAAACGATTTACATTTATAAGTCATGATTTACAAACAAGAATATGACAAAATAAAACTACTTCCACCAAAAAAGAGAGGATTTCAGTTCGAAAAACTTATTAATAAAATTTGCCATGATGAAGGGATTCTATTATCTGATTCCTATAAAACAGCAGATACAGAACAACAGATTGATGGTGCTATTGAAATTAATAAAAGGATTTTTCTAATTGAGGCAAAATGGGAAAGAACAGAAACATTAGCAGCATCTAAGCTATATAGTTTCTTAGGCAAAATAAATTCAAAAATCGAAGGAACAATTGGAATATTTATCTCCCATAATGTTCTTAGTGATAACTTTATTTCTGCAGTAAGAAATGGGTTAAGACAAAACTGTATCTTAATTCATGGAAAGGAAAATATTTTGGATATAATGGATGGGAAAGTAAGTCTGGAAGAATTCATATGGTATACGTATCAGCAAGCATCAACTAAAAATCTAAGCTGTATAAATACCTCAGAATTTTTAAGTATCCCTATTAGAACTTACTCAAAAACAACAACTACAACATTACCACCACAAAATTGGATTGATATCTATCAAAACCTTGTTGATACATCATCCACAATCACTTTTTCTGCCCAATTAGAAACTTTATATACACAAGAAATTGAATTAAGTAAAAAGGCTTTAAATCTAATTTCTATCCTCAAAAAAGACAGATTAAG
The DNA here is from genome assembly GCA_003141895.1 of Bacteroidales bacterium. GTDB lineage: Bacteria > Bacteroidota > Bacteroidia > Bacteroidales > VadinHA17 > LD21. The sequence continues at coordinate 54,862 of PLNT01000036.1, forward strand.
TCATGATAAATACATTTTGCTTATTCAAAAATGCTTTTCTGAGGAAAAGGATGAATTTGAAAAACAATTTGTTGAGAAACTTAAAAGTCCTTTTTGGAAAGAATACATACCACTACTATCGATAGATTTTATTAAGAACGACTTAGCGATAAATGAACTGGATAAAACTAAAATTTTGGACAAAGCAATATCACATTTAACTGCTTATTTTGGGACATATGCAGAAGAAAACAATGCATCATATTTAATAGACTTTTTATTTGAAAGATTAAATGAAAATGATTTGAAAAAGTTAGCAAATGCATACTTAATTATCTATTGTGATACATCTCGGTTGGACTATTTCCCGCAAAAACAAACTTCGATTAGAATCTTTAATAATCTGAAAAGAAAGAGTATTTCAATTTCTGAAACTGTTAAACCAACATTAATTGAGCAGTTAAGGCAGATAAAGAATGATGAATATTTTTCATATGATGATTTGTCAGACGAAAAGAAAATAAAAGAATCAAGTATTAAATTTTTTATAAGGAAATTTATAAAAGTTCTGGATGATGGTAATTCGGAGAAATTCCTTTCGAAGGAATATGACAAATTATAACCAGAACATAATTAATTATTCTCCAATCCGTTAGCTGGCGAAAAATTAATAAAATAAGATACTCTTTAGATTCAATTAAATCGCTCAATTTTATTGTGCGGATTCGAATAATAGTCTGTAGGACTGAAGATTGTGTCTTATTTTTCCTTGTTCTTGGCTTTGGTAATGACGTCTCTTCTTAACTCTTTTGGATATCCAAAAATTCTTAACAAGAAATTATAGATTTTAATTTTGAAAACTGGAATAAAATTCCCTAATAAACTTATTCCAAGAATGCTCAATAATGTAAATATAGGGTTGTACTTATCAAAAAATCCTTTAATTGATGGTACATAAGAAAGAATTCTGACCAAAAGGAAAAGTGAAAAAATAAAGATTATGGTTTGTGTAAACCATGAGAAAATTTTCACTCGTTTAAGAAACTTTGAATTAAAATTCTTCAAAAGACAAATCTCGCTACCTGTTGGTGCAACTTTCAAATTAATAATTAAGTTTTCAGCATTAATAGCACAAATAATTTGAAAATCATTTTTGCTTTCAAATAATGTGACATTTTGATTTATATTATCGTATGCTCTATTCAGTAAATCGTTATTAATCAGTGCTAAATTAAATAGCTTCAAAAAAACCAAAACAATTTCGGGCAAGTTTGAATTACTTAGAAAATCTTCATTCAAAATATTATCAAAAGTGATGGTGATTGAACTGCGATTTCTCAAGGAGACTATTTCTTTAATCCATTTTTTTTCTAATCCAAATTTCAAAATACCAAGTACTAAGCAAAAAATTAAAAAATCATCATTTACAAATGGAGTAAGAGAATCCTTATTGGGATGACTCTTACTTTTTTTATTAAAATGAGTTTCAAATGCAGATTTATCGTTCGATTGAATAGCATTTATTAATCCAAAATAAACTCCATCAGATTCATCTGGATTGGCTGTAGGAAGTTTTAATGATTTAACTGCCAATAAGTCGTTGAATGCTGTTAATTTTTGATTTTTCAAAATCCTAAATTGATATTCTAATCTTTTCTCTAAAGAAACCATTTTTTTCTTTTCAATCCATAGTTTAATTTATCAGCATCCCATCCTTCAATGTTTCTCATTTTATTAAGTAAACTTGATATTAAATCCGAATACAACATAGTAGCAGGTTGTTCCCCTGCTAAGAAACTTCTCCAAGAAAGATATGTAAAAGAAAATATTTGCTGAGTTATATAATTTAAATCATAGAAAAGAAAATCTTTAATGTTGCCGTTATCATATTTACCTTGCGGAGTTCTAATCCTTATTAGGATTGGACTACTCATGCCATGTTTTGCTGTCTTTAATTCACTTGCACCAAACATCTGGACTAAACAGGTCTCATTATCTAGAAATATATTACTGGCTCGATTTGGGATATATTCGCCTTTTAATTGATTACTTCCGTACTTCTTTATACCTACTTGATTAATATCAAAAATTAAGAATGGATGAATTTTTGCAATTGTAACAAAGGCAAATCTTATTTTATACTCTGGAAATTCTTTTATTAGTTGGCAGACCACATCAAACTCAGTATTTTTTATTGGTTTGAATATGTGAAATATTAGCCTTATTGTGTCCCCTTCTGCCCAACCTTGTTCGAATGAAAGTCGTTTAATAGAATTCTGCAGGCTTTTTAATAACTCTTCAAAATAATTCTCGAACGATGCGTCCTTCACCTTGTCACTTAAAAGATATTGTCCATCACTTGAAAGGAATGTTGTTATTCCAACAACTCTGTTATTTTCAGCTCCTTTATAGAAATTGCTTCTTATCCAACTATGACCAATTCCAATTATTATTTCCCTGTCTACAGAGCGTTGAGTAGGTAATACCCAAGGTGTCCCTCCTAATTTTGCATAAATCTGAAGTGCAACTGAATTGAGAATGAATTCGTTATATTGTTTTATAATTTCAGAGGTAATAAACTGAACAGGTATCTCAAGTGAAAGCAGTTTTGCCTTTATTCTATAATAAGGATTTAATTTATCCTCATATTTTCTGAAACTCCGAGGGATTTCAATAATTGCTAAATGAGGTTTGTTTTCATCATAACTACTTATAATCTGAAGGTATTCTTCCACATTATTTGTTTGGATTTCCTTAATATCAAATACGATATCCTGTAAATCATATTTTTTTAAAAGTCCTTTTTGAAAATACTTCGAATTTGGAATACCATCTTTCAAACTTGAAAGAAAACCTGCGAAATACCCCCTGTTTATTCTATTACATATGCAGATTATATTAGGTGTTTTAATGTCAAAATTAATACTATCATACGGACCGTAATTTATTAATCCTTGGTCTGGGTTTGAATTCTGAGTTTTTGTTCCTGCGTAGTCAAAAATAAAAGTTGGAATCTTCAATTCCATCGTATTTGACACTGATTTAAGTTTGCTATCAACTGAGAAACAGAAACCATCTTTATTTTGAAATAAAACAGGTTGCCCATTTTCACTGAATAGATACTTTGCAATATTCGAGATTTCACTATAAACTTTTTTTGCATTATAAATCTCTGATCGCTTGTTCTCAATTATATTAAGAATTTCATCACTTTTTTGTTGAGATGTAGCAAAAGCAAGATAATTACCAATATTGAATTTTGTTTTCCTAATGAATAATTCATTAAGGTCAAATTTTTTTATTCCTTCATTAGTCTGTACTTGTGCAATATTCCCAACTTTATTTTGAATCACTCCTATAAACTCTTCATTCGGGGCAAGTATGTTATTCAGACCTTCAAATGGCTCAGAATGAAGTACTTCTACACCAATGATGTTATATCCCTCTTCATTTAGTTCAGCACAATTTTTATTAAAAATCCAATTACGCCTAATAGTAATAAAAAATCCAAATTGCAGCTTATTATCAATGTTGGTAAGCCTTAATTGCACTTCTATTAGTTTCTTATATGCTATCCTATTTTGCAAATTGAGAGGAAGAGCATCATAAATAATATCATCCTTTGTCTGTCCTGAAAAAAATCGAAAGGGGTAAAAATCAACAGGAGTATAATGTGGAAATCTATCTCTGAAAGTTCTAAAAAACAAATGTTTAATCAATGATGCTGTAATTTCCTTATCCTCATAAGTCCGTCTTTCAGTAATTGTACCTATTATTTGATTTTCATCACCATCTTTGTTGGAGATGTAGATAGCGTCACCGTTTCTAAAAAAGGAGTGAGTAACATTATGGAGTTTCCTAAGTTGAATTAGTCTATCATCAACATATGGTTCTGTAAACACTTGATATTTTTCAAAATCAATTTGTATTGGAAAGTAATTGAGCTGCATTATCAATATATTTAAACATCAACTCCTTAATTATAAGCGCAATGAAATCATTAATTTATTATTCAAATTAAGAAATTGGATTTCATTGACTACAACAAATTTATATAATAACATATTCATTTCATAATTGATTGATTTTATTATTATTCTGTCATAACATCTATTATTTCGCATAGATTGGGATATTAATTAATCATAACAAAAAACAGACATTTTTTAATATCAAAAATACAGGTGGGGCAAGAATTTGGGATACAAATATCCCCCAAGAATATTTGGGGGATTATCGTTTATAATATGAACTATTAAGTCACTGCATATATTTCCAATCTATGGTCTTGATAATTAACAAAATCATAGTCATCGGTATTCTAAAAGGAAGCATCAACGAGTAGGGTCTTTTCGTATTCAACTCACCTCTTTAGCATCCCCTGATTCAAGTTCCAATGTTTGAACTTTCTGCAATGTAGCACCAAGACCAGTTAAGTCACCATAAACACCTGCCATATTATGAACAACACGATAAAGTTGTTTATCCCTCTTTGCCCAAATTTTTTCCATAGCAGTTCGTTCTTTTTCTATGTCCGATTTCATTTCTCTTAATGCTTCACCAGTTGCTTCAATTCTTGTTTTGAATTCAGTTCCTGTAACATAGTTGTAGATTAAATCACTAATACTTGAACGACCTGCAATGGCTGATTTAGTTTGATGAAGTTCTTGGAATTTAGTTCGTATAGCTGTTGCAAGTCCAATAATTGAATAAAAGTCGCTAATCCAAATTCCATCTTGGAATCCGAAACGTTTAATAGTTTTGGGCAATGCTTTGGTCACGATAATCCCAACAGTTTCACCACCAGTTTGTCTTTGGTCGTCTTTGAGTTTTGCAATCCATCCATCGCTCCAATTTTCAGCGTTCTTTGCTTCCCAAATTATTGTTCCGCATTGTTTTAAGTTATCTGTCTTGACACGATGTATAATATCAGCACCTCGTTTACCTTTTGGAATAGGCTCAAATTCATCAGTTGGGAAACAACTTCTTAAAATATTTTCTAACTCTTGTTCAAACGCTTCTCCCTGTTCTTCCATTGAACCTTGCTTCGCTTTCTTCTGAAGTTCTTCAGCCAATTTTTCCAATCGTGTAATTTTCTGGTCTTTCTCTGAAAGTTTTCCTTTCAATTCAGTTTCGACTTCCTCACGAATTGATGTTTGAAGTTCTTCAGTTTTCTTATTGATGAAACGCTGCTTGTCAAGTTCAATTTGTTTTTCTTTATCAGCAATTTCTCTTTCTCGTTTCAAAAATTTGAGTTCCTTTTCAGTAAAATCTTCTGCCTTAGTTTCAAATTCTTTTACCTGATTTTTTAGGTTTTCTACTTCTGCCTGAACTTCTTTCTTTGCTTTTAACGTTGCCTGACCTGCTGCTTCTTTTTTTGCACTATCAATTTGTTGCAAGTGTTCTTCTTCAAGATCATCCAACATTTTTTGGTGGTCAGACTTTACTTGTTCTTCTATTTCGTGCTTCATGGCTTCCGATAATGGAAACTTTTTGTTGCAATGCGGGCATGTTATTAGTTGCTCTTTCATGGTTCAGAGTAGTTATAGTAATGAAAATATTATTGGTTGCTGGGTTGGATTTCTTCTCTTTTCTTTTTAATAAAATCTATGAAAGTTTTTGCCCAGTCTTTATCAAGCATCAAATGAGTGACATTATTATACTTGTAATCAAAATTGACATAACCCAAATCAATATGATAATGCTTGTTGCGACCATGATTGTCATGAACATTAATAAAATAGGCATTTCCACCCCGTTTATAGTCATATGTACTAAATGTAACCACACCATGGGGATTGTCATATTTTTTAACAAACGCATCTATTTCTTCTGGCGTTGGTTTCAAAAAAAGTATTTCATCATAAAAACCATATATTTTATCTTCTATTTTACTCATATTAAGTTTAAATTAAGTTTTATATATTATTAATTATCCGAAGTGCTTAATCAAAGTTACTAATAATTAATATATTATGACTGAGTATTTGGTAAGATGAACTTAGAAACTCAGAATGTCATACGTTTCCAAGAGTTCTTTCTGGCTGATGCCCAGATACCGTCTTGTAATTGCAGGATTACTGTGATTAAATAACTGGCTGAGTTTTACAATTGCTAATTCTGCATTTTCGGCAGAACGATTGAATATTTCCCTGCCAAAGGACTTTCTGAGGCTATGACTACTAAAATTTTTAATCTTTAAATTATACTGTTTCTTTAAGTCTTTCAAAATAATATTAATTCTTTGCAGGCTAAAGACTGTTCCTTTCTGGCTGAGAAACATGAACTCATTCAGGGTACTTGGCTTAATACTTTGATAGCAATCAGAAATGTGTCGTTTTAGTTGAGCATTTATTTTTATATCACGTTTCTTCCGTGTTTTCTTCTCTACCAGTTGAAATTCATCCTTTTCGAGAAGATCTTCCCACCTAAGGTTAAGTGTATCACTTGCACGTAATCCAAAAAAGCATGAACACGCTATATATAAAGAAAGAGTAATCCTATTATCATCATATAATTTCCGAACCAAATTCATTGCTTCAGTCCATTCCAAGTAATCTGCTGTCGTATTTGAATATTTCTTACTCATGTGTTTCAGTTTTGTGGGTTTTAATTAAAAGTATATGTCATTTTTGGGTGGTAAATATCATATTTAATGTAATCAATTGAATATCATGCTATAAGATAAAATGTGGCTAATTCAGTTCTACGCAATAGTGAATATTCTTAAAATCGATGTGGTTTCCTATTATCATATTAAAATCAGTTTTGGTTTATGACGTAGTAAGGCATTTTTTCATCCCAAAACAGAAAATTATATAAATTCACTAAATAAGTATTTATTGGTTTGCCATTTTGCGTCTCAATTACAACAAGGAAGTTCGTCCGATTATCGTCTCCTCCAAGCGCAATTGGCAACTGTTCAAACTTGATGATCTCCTTTTTCATGGTTCAAAAGTACATATTGTAATAAACATATCAAAATAAATGGATAGAAATTACACATTATAATATGTAATTGATAACTTTGATAAATAATTTGACATCATTATGACTAACAAGCCACGAAAAGAACGTATTATCTCACCTGAGGACAAACAGACCATTAAGACTATTGCAGAAAAGGCAAAGCGTATTCGAATTGAGCAAGGGTACTCTTACGAGGGATTTGCAATTAAAAACGACATCCATAGAATAACCTATTATAAATTTGAAACAGGTGAGCAAAATTTTACAGCTTCGGTACTTATTAAGGTCATCCGAGGATTAGGAATGAGTTTATCTCAGTTCTTCAAGGATTTATAAAAATTTGGTGTGGTTTAACAAATTATTCAAAAACTACTTCTTATTTTTCCCAAAATATTTCTGCCTACTATCGTAACGTACACGTGAGGGTCATACAAATGATCGATTTGAGGTTAAAATATCCCTTAACGATTGTATTTCCAGTGTATTAAAGGATTTTCAGGGTACAATAAATTCCAGTTATTTGAACTGTATTATGGCTTAAATGTGGATTCGGGTAATAATAATTACCCAAAAGTTTGGGTATTAAAAAGGTTTGGGCAATAATTAGTTCTTTAACTATTTATGGGAAACGAATAAGTATGCCACAAAAAAGAAACAACCAAATCAGATCAGTTCCTGATGATATCCAACAGAAGTTAACATACATAGGGCAGTTGGTAAAAGAAACACGATTGGCTTATGGAATGAGGCAAATAGACTTTGCAAAACAACAAGGGATTTCAAAAAACAGCCTACAGAATATAGAATACGGAAAGAACGTAACTCTCTTGTCTTTGCTTACAATTATTAGTGACATTTATAGTCCCATAGAATTTTTTGAATTAATGGAGTAGGATTCGATTGCCTGACATAATATCTGCCGAAAACTTGCTGAAGAAAATTATTTTGGAGATTGTTTTAAAGCAACAAACTGACTACATACTTTTACTAAATTTAAGACTTCTGATTTGATTCAAAGATTAGAAATACTGTTTAACATTCATAATTAAATAATAAACAAAATTTCAATTCAGTTTTTAATAAATTCTTATAAATCTCATTATTAATTAGTTATAAGAAAAAGAGGTCCGCACGCAGGGGCGGACCCCTTTTTTCATAAATGTTAAAAACCATATCATATACTAACAGTAATTATTTCACTCTGAAAGTCTCAAAACGGGAACTTATTATTATAACTAATCTGAACTTTCCAGATAGAAGATTGGTAGCATCATCAAACAGAACATTCTGTTCTGCATCGTTAAATAATAAAAAAGGGATACAAAATAAATTGACAATATAAAATATGTAGCTATTTCTATTTTACAAAAACAAAAATTGGTTCATAATTAAATTGTGTTTTTTTATCTTGTAAATTCACATTTGAAAGTGCTAATTGATATGTGGTTTCGTGCTTAAATCCAACTCTCTCAGCAGTTTTTTTGGTTTCCCACTCCAAATTAATGTTGTGCTTTCCTTTTACATCAGCTATGTTAATCAGCATGTATCCCCCGTGTTTTAAACCATAATAACAATTCTCAAATGTTTTTCTTAAATATCCATCAATCCATGCTTGTTTTCTATTAAACCTAATATAGCTCTGCGAAGGTTCGTCACTGTATTTTTCTAAGTTGAAATATGGCGGTGAAGTAAAACACAAATCCAGCATTCCTTTTTCTGGCTGATAATCTTCACTTCCTGTATTAAAAATTTCATAATACATATTACCTGCAAAGTCCTCTGCCATATCATGCAATCCATCAAATGATAATTTCGATGGTTCTGTTGCAATATAGTGTTTCACGCCACCAGCGATTGCTCCAAGCAATCTACCTCCCCAGCCGCCTGACATATCCCAAACAACACCGTTTTTTGCATACATGTCATATATGCACGCTGCTGCTGTTGGTCTAAAGTTTGACACTCCCTGTACACCAGAATAAATTTTCAACATCTTTCTTATGCCAGAATCTGCTACATAAGTACCCATCTGTAATCTTTTACGAATAACTTTCATAAAAATTTCATCATTCATAAATGCTTCATAAGGTGTCATTTTACCATTTGACCTGACATTGAACGAATGTGGAAAATATGACCACGCAAGTCCCAAACCATGCATGGATTGCTTTATGATACTGCCAACAAATAATCTTTTAAAATCATGTTTCATTAAATTTTCAAAATCCTTTTGTCTGGTTGCATCATCTGTTTGAAAATATGGAAAGCCAATTTCTCTGTAATGTGTAAAAATTTTTATTGCAAAGTTTTCTAATTCATCGGGTGTCATATTTATCCAATCAATTTTATTTATGTGTAAACCTTTTTTTCTTATCATACCAATACTTTTATTCTTATTTTTAAATATACACTAATCAAAAGCTAAATCTCAGTGTTGGGTCTGGCTGCAAAAATATATCGAAAATATTTGAAATGCATGACTTTTTTAAAATCTTGACCATAAAAAGTATTTTAATACCCACTGCGAAGTAATACATACTCCCAATCTTATTTTATTAATAATCAATGCTAATATGCTATACATGATACTATGTATAATATTATTTTTAAAAACTCTTGCCTTTTAAGGATTTTTATATTATTTATGTAGAGTTCAACATGACAGTGCATTCATCCCGAAGCTAACAGATACCTGCCACGGACAACAGAGCCAACAGTCAGACAGAACATGAAAGAAGACACACTGAAATTAGACCACGCACTGTAACAAATCCCATCACTGTAATAACATCTACTGTAGTTACCAAGGAAGCAGAAGGCTGCTAACACACCCTTGGGACATAACTGCTTTAAATCAGTTTAAACTCACACTGGCTGTTTGACATTGGATAATTGTGTGAATGTCATCAGAGATAAAAATGAGTATAAATAAAGTGGTGGTGATGTTATTATGCCAGTTATATATAAATCTATGCTCTGTCCTTTTAAGTTTCTGACAACATAGTCCAAATGACAAGATGATGATGAATGTGTATATAACAGTTAAAAGTTACTATGAGATACAACCATTGGGTAATATGTGGGTTAATGGTTAACAGGGAGTATACGAATAACATTACAGATGACAGTTTGACAATTTTCAGTGTTCTGGTTGCAGGGTGAAGAAGATAGTCAGGGTATAAAGCAAACTATGTCCAATAATAAAATCCACCTAAAGCATTACTTCAGATAAAATCTCCTTTTGAATATTTTTCGACTCTTTTCCCTATATTTTTACTACTACTTTCCATTCGGGTGTGTTAAATTAGTCCACAAATTGCTGAAATCATAATGAAGTATTGAGCATCAATTATTTATTTGCTACCAATTGTTAGCGTATTCACAACTGATTTTCATATTTTTATTGATTAGAAAAGTCAACTATATTACAAATGGATAAGAAATCACTCTCTGAAAGAGATATATGTACAAAATTTATTACACCAGCTATATTAAAATCTGGCTGGGACAATCAGAAACACTTGTAAGAATTAGTTGACAATATTAAATTATTGCATTTACCTTTGATTATAAACCATATTTGAATACGATAGCATGACAGAACTGATCTGGGAAGGAAAGTACAAAGACGGCAAAAAGGCAACACCTATTCGTATTGCTTTACCCTTCCAAACCATTGAAACTATTAATGAAAGTGTCCAGCAAAGACAAAAATCATTGGATTTTTTTGCATCAGAACCCAATGCTTCTTACGACAAAGAGTGGCGTAATAGGATAATCTGGGGTGATAAAAAATATGTTCTACCAAGTTTATTGCCTGAATTTGCAGGCAAAGTGAACCTGATTTATATTGACCCACCATTTAATGTTGGTTCAGATTTTTCTTTTACTGCAACAATTGCTGATAATCCAGATACAGATGAAGATGAAACAACACAGTTTGTAAAACAACCAAGTATCATTGAGCAGAAGGCATACAGGGACACATGGGGAAAAGGATTGGATAGTTACATGCAATGGTTCTATGAAACTGCTTTACTGCTAAAGGAATTACTTACTGATAATGGTAGTATTTATGTGCATTTGGATTGGCATGTTGGACATTATGCAAAAACAGTTCTGGATGAAGTATTTGGTTATGAAAATTTTAGAAATGAAATCATATGGTATTATTATAATAAATTCCAAGGCAACATAAATAGATTTGCGTCTAATCATGATGTGGTTTTTTTATATTCAAAAGGTGAAAAGTTTAAATTTAAGAAGCAGATTGAAAAGAGACCTGAAAGAATAAAACAGATAAAAAGAGTTTGGGATAAGGAGAAAAGCAAAATTGTTAACGCTAAAGGTGAAGATGGTAAGGTTTTGTATATAGAGACTGATGTAAAAACAGTGGATGACGTTTGGCGAATATCAATGCTTCAGCCTGCTGATAAAACTGAAAACTTGTTTTATCCTACCCAAAAACCTGAAGCACTAATAGAGAGAATAGTCAATGCAAGTAGTGATGAAGGAGACTTAATATTGGATTGTTTCTGTGGAAGTGGAACAACAGCAGCAACTTCAGAAAAATTAAATCGCAGATGGATTGCTTGCGACCTTGGAAGATTCGCCATTCATACTACACGAAAAAGATTGTTAGGTACTGAAAATGTGAAACCCTTTATAGTCCAAAACCTTGGTAAATACGAACGTCAACAATGGATGAATGCTGAATTTGAGAATCCTGAAAATCGGATTCAACAGGAAAAGGCATACAAACATTTTATTATAGAACTGTATCAAGCTAAATCCCTGAATGGTTATACGTGGCTGCATGGAGCAAAAGCTGGGAGATTGGTTCATGTGGGGAGTGTAGAAGCACCTGTAGCAATTGAAGATATCAAATCTGCCATAAAAGAGTTTTGGCAATTGATTGGCAAAGAAAAATCTTTACAAACTAATGGTATAGATTTCTTAGGTTGGGACTTTGCATTTGATGTAAACGAGACTGCCAAACAATTTGCAGCCGAAAACAAAGTGGATGTTTCATTTAAAAAAATACCTCGTGAGGTCTTAGAAAAAAAAGCAGTTGAACAAGGAGATATTAAGTTTTATGAACTGGCTTCATTAACTATAAAAACAAAAATCGTAAGCAAGAAGCTAACCATAGCACTCGATAATTTTATTATCCCCCCTGATGATGTACCACAGGACGTTCAAGGTAAAATTTCACATTGGAGTCAATGGATTGATTATTGGGCAGTGGATTGGAATTACAGGGACGATACATTTCATAATGAATGGCAGAGCTATCGTACCAAACAAGAACCTAAAATTGATTTAACTGTAGCACATGTTTATGAAACATCTGCAAAATATACCGTTCTGATCAAAGTGATCGATATTTTAGGCAACGATACAACTAAAGTTCTTCATATTGACATTTAATTATGGCACGTAAAAAAGCACCCAACGCTCAAAAAGACCTGTTTAATATCCAAGAACAGTTAAGTACGGCTGCTTGTGTCCCAGCCATTCGTGAAGCAGTTAAAGCATGGAGAAACGACAAATACAAAGGTATTACTGCTACAACAAGAGAATTATTGAACTTCTGGTTTTACACAGACCATATTCTACATAATGGTCAAACATTTCGCTATCATACGGCACAGCGTGAAGCGATTGAAACCCTTATTTATATCTATGAAGTAAAAAAGATAAGAACAAGAAAAGACTTGCTTGAAAATTATGCTTTTACATTAAAAGATTTAAGACTTCCCCCTTACGATGATTTTGCAAGATATTGTGTGAAAATGGCGACAGGAAGTGGCAAAACAAAAGTAATGGCACTGGCAATTGTTTGGCAGTTTGCCAATGCAGTAAAAGAAGATGAAACCCAGTATGCAAAAAACTTTTTAGTGCTTGCACCTAATGTTATTGTTTTCGACCGATTGAAAAGTGATTTTGAAAGTGGTAAAATATTTAGAACCGACCCATTAATACCAAAACATTTTCAATGGTGGTGGGAAATGGAATACTACATGCGAGGCGATACAGAACGCACAAATAGTACAGGTGCTTTGTATTTGACCAATATTCAACAATTCTATGAAAGAAATATAAAATCAAGTGAAGAAGAAGTTGATATTATGACTTCAATGCTTGGTTCAAAACCACCTTCTACCAAGACCGAGATTACTGATTTTGATGAGCGTATTGAAAAGCGTGATGGTTTATTGATGGTACTAAATGATGAAGCACATCATACACATGATGAAGAAAGCGAGTGGAGTAAATTAATCAGGAGACTCCATACACAAAAAAATATTACAGCACAATTGGATTTTTCTGCTACACCACGTTATAGTAAGGGAAGTTTATTTGCATGGACTGTATTTGATTATCCACTGAAACAAGCTATACTTGATAGAATAGTAAAACGTCCTATAAAGGGTATTTCACATATTGAAGAAGCAAAATCTGATATTTCAAGTGTACGTTATCAAGGATTTATCACGGCAGGTGTTGAACGATGGAAAGAATATAAAGAACAATTATCGAAACTGGATAAAAAACCTATCCTGTTTGTTATGTTGAACAATACTATTGAGGCTGATGATATTGGTGATTGGCTTAGAGTAAAGTATCCAGCAGAATTCGGTGGAGATAAAACCTTAATTATTCATACAGATAACACAGGTGAGGTCAGCAAGAAAGACCTTGACCTTGCAAGAAAAACAGCACGTGATGTTGATGATGAGAAAAGTCCAGTGAATGCGATAATTTCCGTTTTGATGTTACGTGAAGGCTGGGATGTACAAAACGTTACAGTAGTGGTGGGTTTGCGACCGTATTCTGCAAAGGCAAACATTCTTCCTGAGCAGACTATTGGTAGAGGACTACGCTTGATGTTCCGCAACATGAGTGGAAGTTATACTGAACGTGTTGATATCATTGGCAATAATGCCTTTATGGAATTTGTTGAAGATTTGGAAAGACTGGAAGATTTAAAGTTTGAAACATTTCAGATCGGCAAGGATAAACTGAAAATACTAACAGTTCAGCCAGTCGAAGATAAAAAGGATTATGATATTGGAATCCCTGATATTTCATCTGTACTGGCAAGAAAAAAATCTTTAGCAGAAGAAATTGGCGATATAGATGTCATGAATTTTAATATAAACATTCTTCCATTTAAGGGGAAAGACCTTGGTGAAACAAAGACGTTTATATATGAAGGTAGAGACATATTGACTGATGAAAAATTACTTGAAAGAGAATATACCATTCCACCCGCACAGACTGTAGAAGAAGTTATTGGATACTACGCCAGACGAATTGCGCAGAATATCAAGCTGCCCTCTCACTTTGCACTAATTGCACCAAAAGTTCGGGAATTCTTCGAATATAAAGCATTCGGGAGAAGAATTGACATCAATGATATAAATGTTATCCCCGCAATAAGCAGTAATATTGCCAGTTATGTGGTAATTAAAGAATTTGAAAGAGTATTACGTGAAATAGTTATTGAACACAAAGAACCGCAACTTCTTTCAGCCAACCGCTTTCTGTCATTAACAGTCCCATTCCCCACATCAAAAAAAGTGTTGGAAGCGAAGAAATCAGTATTTAATTACACACCCTGTGACAACGAATTTGAATATAATTTTGCAAAATTCCTTGAAAAGGCAGATGATATAAAAGCATTTGCAAAACTTCCAGAACAATTCGGCTTCTGTATTCAATACACTGACACAGTAGCGAACATTAGAAATTACTTCCCAGATTTTATTGCAATATCTGAAGATAATACTAACTGGATAATTGAGACCAAGGGAAGAGAAGATATTGAAGTGAAGCTGAAAGATAATGCTGCTATTAATTGGTGCAAGATCGCAACTGAATTAACTAATGCCAAATGGCAGTATATAAAAGTGGCACAGAAAGAATTTGAACAATTACATCCTGAGAGTTTTGACGAACTGATTGCAGCAATTAATCCACTAACATTATTTTAATGAATATCATAGGGTTAAATACTTCGCTGGATAGTCATATCAGGTGTACCAGCAAATGACATTCAATTATTTGTATATTGCTATTTAAATGAACAGATAAAAATAGTCACCACACCTAAGTCAATAGAATTGCCACTATGGCGTTTATACAATCGTTTGGTGTAAGTTTAAAAAGACACCGTTACCGTAAACGTTCAATTTTAAAGTGTAAATTTGCAATAAAAACAGAACTGACTTCTTGAAAATTGAACAAAATATATCGAGACTTAAATATCTGCTGACATTATACAAAATGACAGTGGAAGAGTTGTTGACTTTTATCAGTGAAGGATTGAAAACTCCACTGACCAAGGACGATATTTTTGGCAATGAAATCAACCTAAGCCATCTAAAACGAATTGACAAAGTTTTTAATAAAGGACTTCACTACTATTTAGACCCTAAATCACCTGACGTTTCGCAAGACGCAAGTATTTTTTTTAGAAAAAATAAATTTGGGACAGACTTAAATATTGGAGCTAAAAAAATTGTAAATCAATTTGAAGAATTTAAAATTTCACTGTCTGCTATAGCAAAACTTTCTGAGTTAAATATGGAAAGAACCATTCCAATATTTAGCATTAAACAAGAACCCAAAAAAGTTGCTCAAGACTTACGAGAAGAACTTTATCCAGACTTCAATTCAATTCCAAAAGAATTTCTAAGAGCACTAATTGGTAAACTTGCTGAAAACAACATTTTGGTTTTTGAATTTGTAGAAACTTGGAATAAAAAAGAAAAAGCAAACATTGATGGTTTTTTCTTAAATCCAAGTGTGATTGTTCTTAAAAGGCAACAAACATCTTTTCGTAGAGAAATTTTTACGCTCATTCACGAATTGGGACACTTCTTAATAAACGAAGAGGAGATAGAGCAATTAGATGTTTTAAGTCTTGCTAACTCTAAATTGAGTGCAATTGAAAGATGGTGTAATGACTTTGCATATTATTTTTTAGTAGGAGACTTTGATAAAGCAATTATAAGCATTGATAAAGCTGACGGTAACAACGACTATCATTTTGACATTATCGAAAAAGTTTCTGAAAAAACGCATTTAAGTGAAATAGCTTTGTTTACAAAATTGCTTTTTGAAAATAAAATATCACAATCCAACTACAACTTAATAAAAACAGACAAGGACGAGGAATACAGGCAGAGACAAGAAGAAGAAAAAAAGAAAAGGGAACTTGATAAACTTCAAGGCATTAAAACAAGTGGTTCAACCCCTAAACCTATGAATTCACCTTTGCTTGTTTCCACAATCCAGACTGCATTTTACGAAGGAGTAATTAACGAGTATGATGTATGTAAGACTTTAAATATTTCACCTGATAAATTAGAAACATTTTTACAATGAAAGTAGTAATTGACACAAATTCACTTTTGTCGTTGGTTCGTTACTACTTACCATTCGATAAGAAGTCAGTCTTATTTGAATTCATAAAAGAAAAAATCAATCAGGGTGAAATTATTATCATTGACAAGGTTCTTGAAGAATGTACATACAATTCTAAAGGACTTGTAATCAAAACACTTGTATATCTTGAAGATAAAGCATTCCTTAAATCGGCAAAAGTTCCTTACAAAACTGAATCTTTATTAGCTCCTTCTCCAGCAAAATTTCTTAGACAGGTTGACAATCAATTCGTCAATACATTCTTAAGAAATCAGCGAAAACTGACAGATACAGAGTTTGAAAACCAAAAGAACAGTTTTCTTAACGATGCTGATATTAGACAGATTATCCTTTGCTTAAACATTATTAAAGAGGGAGAAGAAGTCATTTTAGTGACAGAAGAATCAGAAGTCAGCAACGACAACAAATTATTCAAGAAAATTCCAGCAATCTGCAAAGAGTTAGATATACTGACAATGACACTTCCTGAACTTTTGGACAAATATGATGGTATTAACATTGACTTCAAATAAAAGAAAACCTACGCCTAACATCAGTTATCCAAAAGGGGCGGTTCTTTGTGTAATTGAAATTAATATATCTATCAAAGTTCCTTGCAGGTTGACAGATTAGTGCTTCGAAATTGCCATCTTCAGGTAGTTGCAAATCGTTGCTTATTTATTAAATGACCCCATAAAACAGAAATATGATACCAGACTATCAATCATTAATGCTTCCACTTCTTCAACTTACTTCAGACAGGCAAGATCATAAGTACAGAGACCTTATTGAAAATTTAGCTACTGAGTTTAAAGTAACAGACGAAGAACGCAAAGAACTTCTTGCAAGTGGAAACCAACTAATTTTTGACAATAGAGTTGGCTGGGCAAAAACATATTTAAAAAAGGCTGGACTTCTGGATTCTCCAAAACGAGCAACATTTGTAATTACCGAACTTGGACTTCAAACATTAAATAAAAAGCCTGACCGTATTGATGCAAAATTTTTAAGACAGTTTCCTGCTTTTCTTGAATTTGTACATGCAGGACGAAATGATAATGAAATCGATGAAGAAATAATTTCACATGAAATACCAACACAAACCCCAGAAGAAAACCTTGATAGAGCATATCAAAGCATCAGAAAATCATTAGCATCAGAATTGCTAACCAATGTTATTGAATTATCTCCCACATTTTTTGAAAGACTGGTAGTTGACCTATTAGTAAAAATGGGTTATGGAGGTTCTATTAAAGACGCAGGGAAGGCAATCGGTAAAAGTGGTGATGAAGGCATTGATGGCACGATTAAAGAAGATAAGTTAGGTCTTGATATTATTTATATCCAAGCAAAACGTTGGAAATCAGGAAATGTAGTGGGGAGACCAGAAATTCAGAAATTCGTAGGCGCACTTGCAGGGCAAGGAGCAAAAAAGGGCATCTTCATTACAACATCAAATTTTACAAAGGAAGCATTGGATTACACACCCAAGAATGAAACTAAAATCGTTCTTATTGACGGTGAACAATTAGCTCAACTAATGATAGATCACAATATTGGTTGCACCACACAGCAGATATATGAACTGAAAAAAATTGATAACGATTATTTTGGCGAAGAATAATTTTAGCTAAGGGAATTCGAGGAAAATATGTTTTAACAAAATATTATTTTCATGATAAGAATGATATACTTCTTCGTGACCGCCTATGCTCTCCCCATTAATTAGAATTTCTTTATCTCGATTGTCTTTGATCATTAATTTATTTATACCGTTAATACAATCCTTAGAATTGCATTTAATTACATAACCTGCCAAACAACCATCTGGATATCTACCAGATAAAAAATTTTGTATACCAGTTGTAAGATATCTTCGTTTTAATTTGCTACTTGAAGACTTTATCTTTTTCGCTTCAATCGTATATTTGAATGATTCAGGATTTGACAGAACATATTTCTCAAACCGAATATCAGGACGTGGTGCTTTACTTGTAGAAACAACTCCATCTAAATGTTCTTCTGTGTAATATGGAACTTGTGGAACAATAAACCAATAACCATTGTATTTAAGAGGTATTTTGGGCATGTATCTATCAACCAAAACAGCTGTATACACATCCTCATCTAATTCATTCATAAAAACAGGGTCGGATTTTGCAAGTTTATATGCCTCAACAAGTATTCTGTTACATTGAGAATGCAATATATTGCGGATATTATTTTGAATTTGATTATTTAAACTACCTAACATTTAATTTGTGAGATTTCAGTTAATAATGATTCAGCATCTTCAAATCCCTGTGATCGTGTCCAATATCTTTTTTGATTAGGTTTAATTATATAAATTCTGTCATTATCGTAGTATCTTATTTGCTTTCTGACATAAATATTTTGGGAGTATTCTTGCAGAGTAAATTCGTTTATTTTGTTTAGGATAGATGATAATTCGGAATCCGAACTCAAAAGTTCAAGGTCTTTCTTCTCGTTATCAAACTTCAAAATGCAAACACATAATGGAATATTAGGTAAAATTTTGAAAATTTTACCATTAACTATGCTATCGTCTGCACTTAGAAATTCATTTAATTCGTTACAGACTATATTAATGTAATTAATAGTTTCAGGAGATTCAATCGATATAGGACTAAGAGAGAGCGACTTCTCTCCTTCAAAAAATAATGATAGTGAATACTTATAAAGGTCTTCAATAAGAATAATTTCCTTTTCTGTTAAATTTAAACTTTCATATATTATCGAATCTATTTGATGTTCTATGTCTTCCAGATAATCAGGTAAAATTTTGTTCTGTTTTTCAATTATGTCATCAAGTAATTTACTCAATACTTTATGGTACTTCTCAGATATTTTTGGTAAACTTTTAATATCGTTTGGTTTGATTTCTTCTCGTTCGATACCCCAAGAGGCTGATGTAAGAAACAAAAAATACGTTGATAATTTTGAATTTATGTAGCAAGTTAAGGCTTTTAATAGTGTAGTATTATGATGATGAATGCCATAAACTTTGCTATTAAATGAGCAGTCAATATCAAGATAAGAAGCACATACCCTTTTGTTAAATAATCCTTCTTTAATTATTATATGCGGAGCATAAAATGCATTTACCTTTCCGACTCTTCTGAATACATTAATTAACGGAATTGAATCGATATCCTTGCTATTATAAAATTTCAAATACTTAATTTTTGTTTCTTGAGTTTTTATACAGGAATTGATCGGGCGAATTGAACTTCTTTGAGTAAAATATCTATTTATTTGCTCAGGTTGTATATAAGATAGCTTTTTTATTTGGTTGTTTTTTATTGGAGTTTTTGTTGTTTTATCTAATGTCTGAAATCCTACTCCATTATTTGAATCAGCGAAAGATTCACCTAATGGGGAAAATTGCGTTAATTTCTTTATTAAAAAATAATCTCCGATTGTTCCCCATTGTGAAATTTTCCAAATATTAATGTCAGGTTCATTACAAATCTCCCGTGGAATATACTTAATGTCACTACTATCAATTAGTATACCCTCAGCAATATTGCTTTTTATAAATGACTTTGGAGCACAATAAATTATTGTCGCAGATGAGTTCTGAGGTATATTTTTTCTGAAACAAATGATACTCACTGGAACAGAAGCAGAATAAAATAATTGTCCACCAAAATTTTCAGGTGCTTTTCTAAGTATAGAGAGGTTGTAAATTTTCTCAACATAATTTTCATTAAATAACCAGTTTCTAAAATTTTTAGCAGTGTTTTTTTTATTTGTTAATAGTTTTGTATTAAAGAGTAATGCAATTTTCCCATTAGGTGCAAGTTGTACAGATTTATGAATAAACGGTATTGCAAATTGCTTGTCAAAAGCGTACTTCTCACAATATTCACGAATATTTTTGGGTAAATTATTGACACCAAAGGGGGGATTTCCAACAATTACATCATATTTAATTTTTTCAAATTCATTATTCTCATTAATTGAATCCGCTCGAAATAAATTACTTCCATAAGTATTAGAGGTTATGCAATTAAGATCATTAATTAATAATGGAAATACTTCACCGTTTTTCAGCCAGATATCTCGTGGTTCAAGAAAATCTAATAGTGCTAAGTACAAACTAAAGGCTGCAACCTTTATTGATTTTGTGTCGAGTTCTACTCCGAATATACTGTTAATCATTAAATTTGATAGAGCATTAAAACTTAATTTCTTATCACTATTTTGCTTTACCCAATAACGAACAATTCTTTTATACGCTTGCGCCAAAAAAATTCCAGACCCACAGGCAAAATCCATGATTTTTAAATGATAGTCATCCCCATCTTTTGGTAATACATTATCTAAGACTAATTCTACAACGGACGAAGGAGTATAATAAGTTCCCGTCTGTTTTTTTCTTATCGGGTCAAACTCATTTAAAAAATTCTCATAAATCTCGCTAAGTAATTCTATTCTAATGAAACTAAAATCAAACAATCTCCAATTAAATAGTCTCCCCTGAATTAAATCAATATTGCCATCGATCAAACACATTTTTATTAACCCTAAATGCTCTTTTGTGACCTTTTGGAGTTCAGATTTGTTAAAAGGTAATATGTTCCCATGAAAATGATTTGCTATTTCATCAAATAAAGAGTATGTTTTCTCTTTATCATCAAGTGCTTGCAGAAAATCCTTCACCCCCATTTTATTCCAAATCTCTTCAGGGATTGCTTTTCTATCTTGCAGATACATTAAGAAAATGGAACGAATTAAAAGACTATGGATAGTTTCATCATCCAAATCTGCTCTAAGTATTCTGGCTAATCTTAATAAACTATCAACTAAATATCTGTCTACCTTAGTTTTAAGTTTAATTTGCTGCGAATATTCTGATGTCCATAATTTACCTGTATCTATCGCAACAGATGAGAATACGCTCTTTAAGAAATTTAGTTTTTCAATTTCGTTAACCTTACAGTATTCTATCTGTCTCTTTCCTAATTCTGCTTCAGTATCGGGATTTGCAGTATTAAAGAAGACAGGAGTAGAATTGCAGTTATATATTCTAATTTCCGTTAGTGATACAACATACAACAATACAACACTACTATTATTCCATATTTTGCGCTGAATCTCAGCGATTAGTCTTAAATTTTTTTGACTAAAATCTGATATCTCTTTAAAAAATACTGATGGATACTCCCCTGAGCAATAAACAGAATCCACACCAACTGATTGAGCTAAAAGTTTAACATCAGTAGGTACTATCGCTGCATCTAAATCAAAATCTAACTGTTCAATAAAAAAATTATTGTTCATTTTATTGTTTTGCACTCCATCTAATTCTTACATTCATAACTATCATTATTACAACATTATGTCAATAATATTGACCAATAGCAATATGATTAAAAAGTAATCAAACTTACTTTAGAAATATAAACAAATAATTTAATTAAGTACTGCTGATTTAAGGATTTGTCAGTATGCTAATAAACCAACGTCATCATTGACAATAATTTTAAGATTCTGATCAATTAGTCTAATTGATGAAATACTAACCTGACATTAAATTAAAAGGCATAATTCATTTAAATTAAAATGTCTGGTTATCTTCGCAGCCGTCATTAACTCTAACATCTAACGAAAAATATTAAAAATGTATATAAGCCAAATGCCTCATTTCCTTGATGAAACAGGAAATATCCCAAAACAGATGCCAAAGGAAGCCAGAGAACTTGCAAGTTTCATGGCATTAGTTGTTGATACAACAACCAAAAGTTGTCCTAAAACATTAACAACAACTGAAATCAGGTGCTTTCAGAAAGGATGTCAAGGAATAATTAAAAGTGAGATATTAGGTAAAAATGATGATGTCCACTGGGTATGTTCAAAATGCCCGAATGAAGGTGTGATAAGCAAATGGCAAAAGACAAAGTGGGATAACAGATAAATTCAATAGATAGAAATTTCTCTTTTATTTTCGACTGCCAACAATCTGCCCACAGTAATTTATTGATTTACAGTAGTCATTTCTGTTTGTTATTCAGGCTGAGAAACCACAAGTACTTCATCATAACGGTGGCTATAAGTGCCGTTTGGCATTTCGGAGCACATCGTTTCAAGTTGGTAATAATATTAATTAGTTGCACTGCCTAACATGTACGTAATACCTGCCAAATGGCATTTATAGCATGTTATCGGCTGGCATTTTTTCAATTGTCAATTATCAAAATTAGCAAAAAAATCTTTCGTGCGTAAAAGCTCACACACGAAAGGAATTTTCAATTTCACATTTTAATCAAACCGCATATTTACGGCGGATTTCATCATACTTTAAATCTTCTTTCCGATATAAAACATATAGCCATAATATGCTTTATATTTGTAATATAACTCTGCCTCATATCGCTGGGAAGCGACAAATTCTTCTATGGTTTTGTTGCCGTTATATTTTTCCAAAAAGGATTCTCGTCTCAAGGTTTGCCAAGTATAATAGTCTGTCCAAATAGTTTCGGGTAAGATATACGTGGCAATCGGAAGATAGCCTGCTTTTTGCATTTGAGCAACCTTGTTCGAGATTGTATCTATTTCGGGATAGGCTTTTTGCCAAAAATCCTGAATTTCGGCAGGTCGCTCTTCGCTAAACCAAGTATTTTCTGTAACTGCGATATATCCGCCCTGTTTCAGAAATTTCCTCCACTCGTTCAGTCCACGCTCAAATCCAATGTTATAAATCGCACCTTCCGACCAAATCAAGTCTAATTCTTCCTCTTGAAACGGAAGATTTTCCATATTGCCGACAATGCCTTTCACTCTATCTTGAAGATTTTTGATTTGGGCATTTTGGTTGAATTGATTTATAAAATCGTGCCAAGCATCAACACCGATAATTTCACACGGTGTGTTTTCTCCTAATACCATTGTTTGACCACCTGTTCCACAACCAATATCGGCAATTTTGGACTTTTCGGTAAGACCGTCTATAAAACCCAATGCTTTAAGCGTTTCTTCGGTACTTCCGGGACCTTGACGTTCTGTTTCTGAAAAAAAATCATAAATAATATTCAAGTCAAATTCGTGAATTGTCTGTTTTTCGTTGTTCATTTTCTTTTATTTTGTTGCATACACGAAAAGCATCACAATGCTTTCATCATTGTACGCATATTAAAACTTAAATTAATTCAATAGAAAACTGTTCTCGAAAAGGATTATCCGAGAACAAACAAAGATACAATCTATACAAAAAGTACAGATTGTTTACAGAACAATATCCGAATTAAATATAAACATCCAATTGTTTTAATAGGTGCAAAGATATAAAAAGTAATAAAACTTGAAACTTCTTTCAAATCTATTTTTCAGTAGTCGTTATCTACGAAACTGATTTATGCTTGCCGATAACTTGATGGTAGATGTCAGTCAATTACATAATGGGAAATTTTCATGTTGTCACGTATTTACATTAAAACATAATGGCAGCAAAGAAAATAGCACTCAACGAACTCCAAAGTTTTGTCTTGCAGGTTATTAAAGAAGAATACGAGAATAATTGGGACTCTTTATACAGAAAAGCACAACAAGAACCATATAAAACAAAAATAAAAAAAGCATTGGTTCAAATATTTAAAGACCCGCATGTTATGGGATTGGTAGGCGATAATTATCATTGGTCAGATGGGTCAAATGGTGTTATAAATTTCTCAAACTTAAATCATTATATTACAGATATTGGTTATAAATGTTTTGCCGATAATCCTAAATTATTTGACGATATGTTGAAATTAAAAAAACATATTTTATATTCATACGCAACATCTGAATCTAATCTACAGAACCCCAGAGTAAATTCAGCATATTATAATGACTTCAAAAAAAGAAGGTACAATCCAAATGACGATTTTTCATGGTAATTAATACACGACTGAGAAGCCTGTGTATAGACGAGTAAACTGCCAAACCAGTTAAAACAATTCATTAGAACCTATTAAACGACTCTGAGAAAGCATTACCGAACATCTTCTATTAAAGTTTTGGCATTAAGTCCATAATTTTTAAAAATTGCCTCAACCCTATCTTTAATTTTTTCAAAATCATTTGGATTCTTCTCTATTAAAATAAAATCCCTATTGGTATTTAAACACGCTATACCAAGTGTGCCACTACCTGCGGTATTATCCAATACCAATGCACCTTCATTTGTGTATGTTTTGATAATCCATTCAATTAATTCAACTGGCTTTTCTGTCCTATGAACAGCAATACTTGGGTGTGGCTTTTGAAACTTCAAAATACTTTTAGGATGCTTCAAGTCACCAAGCAATTCTTTATTGTCCACAAATTCAAAGTCACCATAATTATTGTTTGCAGTTTTTTTTGGGTTGCCCTTTGAATGATTTGGTAAACCTTTTACTTTTTGTGGATTATAAACAGGCTGTTTTTTATAAAACACCATAATATCCTCGTGGCTTCTTAATGGCATCCTATTGGCGTTTAAAAAACCTGAAGGCAAGTCTTTATCCCAAATCAAATTATATCTATGGTTTTTATCACTTAACATCATTGTTGCTGTAAATTTATCCTGCCCGAATAAGACAACTGCTGTATTTGGTTTTGCAATTCTCCAGTAATGTTTCCATAATTCAGATGGATTGATAATTATATCTAAACCATTAGCAGTAACTCCATAAGGCAAATCAGCACAAATCAGATCAATGCTATTATCTGGTATCAGACTCATCTTTTCTAAGCAATCACCATAGATTATTTTGCTTTTCTTAAAAGTATATTTGCCATCCCACATTTTTAAAAACAGGCATCTGCTTCTTTACGCATATTGATATATGAATACAGTTGTCGTACATATAAATACAATGGCAAAGGATTTTCTACAGTAACCCAAACCGATATCCGTTGCTTTAATAAAGGATGCCATGGATTGATTAAATCTGCTGTAATGCCTAAGAATGAAGAAATTCATTGGTATTGTCCAGAATGTGAAAATGAAGGTGTTATTAGTGAATGGCAGGGGACTAAATGGGACAATAGGTAAATGCAGAAATAATATTTACTTCTTAAGAAGAAGAGGAAAAATGATCAGGGGGTGAAAACGACAAGATAAATTCGAAGGATTTAATTTACGGCTGGTCTTCTTTATTTATAAACGCCATTAAATCAACATGGTTTATTCTTAATTGATCATAAATTCTAATAGATTTAAGTGCCTGATCATTAACTAATTTGTAGACAGTAGGTCGGCTTAATGATAACATTTCAGCGACTTCATTTACGGAATAGTATTTGTATTTAAGAAATTTTTTAAAATTACTTTCATCAGGTTCATAGATCAACTTTGTATTGACGATTGTACCTACATTCGATAGTTTTGGAAAAATCCCTGAAACTTCAATTTCATCCTGAACTATACCCTTATGGTAAAGAAATTGCCTCATTTCTTCAGCACTATCGAATGTTATATCCTGCGGAATAAATTTAATTAACGGAGATAACGTTGTTATTTTGAAAAACTCAAGATACTTAGATGCACTTGACCCATCTTTGAACCGTATAACTAATCCATGCATGGGATGAATCTGATCAGGAAATGTCACCATATTGTTACTGTGTTATATTATCATTTTTACCAAATGTTTTCGACCATAAATCCATAGCATTAACTCTTACTTGATCTGTAACAGCTATATACTTTTTAAATGAACGAAAGTCAACATGACCAGTCATCGACATTATAACTTCTGGTCTAACACCGTTGATGAGGTTCTGGGTGATGAAAAATCTTCGACCATGATGGCTTGACATTATTTCGCTTTTTTTAAGTGGGTCTTGAATTTCTTTTTTACCACGATATGTAATTCTCATTATCGGTTGGTCGATGCCAACATGGGCACACAATTCTTTTATGTAATCATTATACTTCTGATTGCTGATAGAAATTGTTGAGGTATCAAAATTGCAATCGGTTAGGATTTCCTTTGAATTGTCATTTAAGGGAATTACCAACGGCTGCTTTGTTTTAGTGCTACTCATTATGATAGAATTGTTACGAACATGATTTTTTTTGATTTTGATAACATCGCTGTATCTCAGTCCAGTTGAGCATTGTAGAACGAACAGCTTTCTTACATTTTCAAGCCTTTCATTCTCCAGTTTATTTAAAAGTAGCCTAAATTCATCAGGTTCAAGGGTGATTAATGCTGGTAGTGGTTTACTCCTTATTTTAAATTTTTTATATGAAATGTTTATTGGCATTCCACTTTCATGTTGACTGTTAAGAAAAACTCTTAATGTTTGAAGGTTTTTTATGATGGTACTGTCGGCAAACAGTTTTGATTTAATTTCATCACTACCTTTTGCCTTTTCGACAATCTTCAATCGAGATAGATATATTTGGAACTTTTCGAAGAAACCGTTGTCGATGTCACTCAAAGTTATTTTATTCTTTCGGGATTTTTCAAATCCTAACAGATGCGTTTTTAGGGTTTTAAAATCTTTTATGCCATTGCGGGACATTGACTGTTCCCTTAGAGTCAGAAATTCATCATATATTTCAAAGAACCCAAGTATAACAGGAGCAGTCTTTTCAACATAAATTCGTTTGATTTCGGATAACTGAAATTTTCCCTTTTGAGAGAGATCAGCAATTATTTCAGTAACTAATTCCTTCTGCCCAATTAACATCTGATTGATCTTATAGTAATCGTGCGATTTACCTCGAATAACTGATTGGCTCTTCGCACTCCAACTATCGGCATTAACTTTTATATTAGTAGGAATCCTGATTGTTTTTTTCTTTTCACCTTGGGTATGAACTGAAACCTCAACATAAACATTTGCATCATTTGCCTTATTTGCCTTTGTGGCTTCGATCATCAATCTTATGTTCATAAAATAGTATATTTCTAACCATATTCTAACTTAACTGGTGTAAATGTATGTAAAATTTTTTTAAGTGTTTTTAATTAAGACTGTTTATCAAGCAGATAGCGGGGTTCAGATAGGCAGGTTCTACTCCCATCTTCCACCCCACCAAAAAAAACAAAAGAAGGCAATTATCTTAAATTATGATAGTTGCCTTTTATGTAGGGAACGGTCGCGACCGTTCCCTACTATTTTAATGTAAGTTAAATATTGTTTTAAGGCATTGCCGGTAAACTCCAGCCTGTGCGGTATGTATGTTTAATATAACCACTTGAAGCCTCAAGAGCATTGAATTTGGCAAACTGTTTATTGAAAGTAGGATTACCATCTTTTACATTGAATTCATTGACAGTAACAACCTTCAGTATGTCAGAATCACTGATATTTGTGAATTTCATATTCTGAGCATCCCACTTAAGTGATCTGTTCAGAGACTGAAGCCTGATTGCAAGAACTCCAAGAAGTACCATTTCATTGAATGGACCAGAATAGGAAAAGTTAGATGTCGATTCAACTCTGCTGTCTGGCGATTCCTTGCAGGCACGGATCCAGTCCTGTTCATGGAAACCATCAATATATCCTGTAGCTCCCTGAATACGGCGAAGATAAGGTTTCACATCGGGCACACGACCTGAGACCAGACGACTATTGAACCCTCCACAACCGCAAATCAACGTGTCTTTAGTTCCTACAAAAATACAACCACCCAAACCATCAGCCATCAGGTCAACTCCATCAGGAAGAATATCTGAAAATACAGGGTATAAACCACCATCATACCAATAAACCTTTACCGGCGGCATGCCAACTTTAGGCATCTTTTCACGTGCAGGAAAAGAGAATTCGACGGTCTCTGCCTGTGGAGGTGATTCTGTATTTATTAGAGTTGAACTTCCGCGAACCTTATCGGGATAACCAAGTTTTAATGATTGATAGACAGGATCAAGAACATGGCAAGCCATATCACCAAAGGCACCTGTACCAAAATCCCACCAGCCACGCCAGTTCCATGGTGTATAAATATCATTGAAAGGTCTCATTGGAGCAGGTCCGATAAACAGATCCCAGTTAAGTGTTTTTGGTACCGGCATTTCCACAGTCGGACGCTGTAATCCCTGCGGCCATATCGGACGGTCTGTCCATGTATGAACCTCCTTTACCTCCCCTATTTCACCGTTCCATATCCATTCACACAGCTGACGAACACCATCGCCAGAATTACCCTGATTCCCCATCTGGGTAGCTACTTTATACTTTTTAGCCAATTTAGTAAGAAGACGTGATTCATAAACTGAATGGGTAAGCGGCTTCTGGCAGTATACATGTTTTCCAAGTGTCAAAGCAGTAGCGGCTATTCCTGCATGTGAGTGGTCGGATGTAGCTACCATTACTCCATCAATTGATTTTCCCATTTCATCAAACATCTTACGCCAGTCCCAATAGCGTTTTGCCTGCGGAAATTCTTTAAAACTTTTTTCTGCATATTTCCAGTCAACATCGCATAAGGCTACAATATTTTCTGTATTCATTCCAACAAGATTCGGATGACCCTTTCCGCCGATGCCGACACCGGCGATATTGAGCTTGTCACTCGGGGCCTTATATCCCAGCCCGCTTATGACATTCCTGGGAAGAATTGTTAACGCAGTAGCAGCAAATGCAGTCTTTTTCAAAAAATCGCGTCGTGAATTAGCTAGATTTGACATGTCTTAATTATTAAGTAGTATTAAAGTTTTTATCAACAAAAACTGAAAATTGTTATTGAAGCAATTTTTGTATAATCATTTTCATTTTTGAATAGTTCCCGGTTATCAAAGCTAATAATTTATTGATTCAATTAATTGTTACTTTCTGTCGACAAATATGTCAATTCTGTTTTGTTGATTCGTAATGTTCAACAAATCTCATTGCAAAATCATCCCGTCCGAGAATAAGATCCGTGGCTCGCACTGCCGAAGTAATTTTTTCAGGGTTTGCAATCGGGCATGTCAGCCCCGCCCTGATAGCAAGAACCATAAATGCTATATTCAGCATTTCTCTTGAAGGCAGACCAAATGAAATATTACTTGCACCCTGGGTTATATTCGAACCAAGTTTTTCATGAATCAATTTGATTGTTTCCAAAGTTACCATACATGCCTGTGGATCAGCACTGATTGCCATCGCCAGGGGATCTATAATAACATCTTCTTCCCTGATTCCTGTTCTTACAGCCCTGTTAAGAATTTTTTCTGCGATTGCCAGTCTTTTAAACGGATCATGTGTAATTCCTTCATCATCCATTGTTAAAGCGATAATTGCCGAACCATATTCTTTAGCAACCGGAAGAAAAGAGTTCATCGATTTTTCTTCGCCATTAACTGAATTGATCAGGCATTTACCCAGGACTACCTTCAGGGCTGCCTCAATAGCACGAGAATTTGGAGAATCAAGACATAGAGGTATGTCATAGCGGTTCTGCAATTGTTTTACTGTCTCAGGAAGTAGTTTTACATCATCAACACCAGGAAAACCAACATTTACATCAAGTATATCTGCCATTGCATCTATCTGATTACCGGCCAGTTCAAGAACATATTCAAAATTACCTTCCTGCAACGTTGAGACAAGTTTCTTTCGCCGGGTAGGATTTATACATTCACCGATAATAATTACGGGCCCTTCGGTATTAATAATTACCTCATTCTTTTTACCGGACAGTACTGTTTTCATTATATACTTAATCTCATTCTGTTTAAGAAATTGACAGCTCCCTGTGGATCGGGTGAATAAAAGTCAGCTCCGATCTTTTTGCAATAATCGTGCGTAACAGGAGCACCTCCCACCAGTATCTTTGTGTCCTTATGTTTTGATTTTATTTCACTTACTATCATTTTCATGTTTTCCATAGTAGTAGTAAGAAGTGCAGACAGTCCGACTGCTGCATCGGGTTTCTCCTTGAGAGCATTCAGAAATTTTTCACTGCTTACATCCACACCGAGATCGATTACTTCCCAGCCCCCTCCTTCAACCATCATTGATACAAGGTTTTTACCAATATCATGAAGATCTCCGGTTACAGTACCTATTATAAAAGTTCCTTTCCTCCTTGTTTCACCCGATTGAAAAAAGGGCTTCAGATGAATCATTGCACCACTCATTGCTTTTGCTGACATCAGCATTTGAGGGACGTATATCTCTTTGCGACTGAATTTATTACCTACATTTGCCATAGCAGGAATTAATGCTTTTTCAAGTATCTCATCAGGTTTAAACCCTTGTTGAAGTGCTTTTTTTGAAAGTTCATCGGCACCATCCTGGTCCTTCATACCTGGCGGGTAAGGAGAGGATTTGTTAATCTTGCCCGCTTCAACACAAAGCGAAATCTGATTTAAAATATCATTCATTTTTTTCTTTTTTAAAACGTTTTGGATATCTGATAAAACAATCTGTATCGGTATATTAATTTCCCCCGCAAATACCTAGGAGCCATTAACCTTTTCCAATCCTGTAAAAATGGCAACAATATTTTCAACCGGTACATTGGCTTGTATATTATGAATTGTATTGAAAACAAAGCCTCCGTCTTTTGAGAAAATATCACAAAGTTCAATTACCTGTGCTTCTACCTGTGAAGGAGTCCCGAAAGGCAATACTTTCTGTGTATCTATTCCGCCACCCCAGAATACAAGCTTTTCGCCATATTTTTGCTTCAAAGTTTTGGGGTCCATTCCCGATGCATTGATCTGAACTGGATTAATAATATCAATACCTGCTCTTATAAAACTATCCATAAAAGGTTCCACCGCTCCGCAGGAATGCTTAAATGTCTTCCATGTAGTATGTTCGTGGATCCAGTCGGTCATTTTTTTGTACCATGGAAGATATAACTCATCGAATGTTTCAGTTGAACAGAACGATGAAGTCTGAGTGCCAAAATCAGTTCCGCAAAGGAAAACTGCATCTATATCATTTCCGATCACTTCAAATAACCTGCGGAAATTTTCAAGTGCAATCTCAACTTGTTTTTCAAATATGAATTTTATATAATCAGGTCTCATTAATGTTGACAGGTACCACTCTGTAATATCGCGGATGCCTTTAGGATGTTTGAGAAAAGGGGCAGGCACCAGTGCAATATCACCGAGACCTGTCCCACCGAAGTTAGCAATAACCCCTTTTCCCGAATCTTTCAGCTTCCTGATATTGTCAGACCAATATGTTAAGTCATCATTTGTAAGGAGCTGGAATTCTTCAATGTTATCGATTGGATTAAGTTCTTCCTCAATAAATGGTTCCTGACGGATTATCGAATCAAAAAAATATCCTGCCTTTGGCATCTTCCCGCTGGGTCCAACCGTTTTGTCACCCTCAGGAAAAATAATCAGATCACCATTTGGATCAACTTCTGTAATAAATTTTCCCGGAACAATGAGTGTTTGTCCCCAGAAAGTTCTGAATTCTTTCCAGTTCTCATTGGGAAATCCAAATAGCGAATTTTTGGCAGGAATACCTGCAACATCGAGATGAAGAATTTCTGCAAGATCATCTTCAACTTCTCCAAGCATCTGATATGGTTCTATCAATCTCACGGGATGATAATCCAATCCATAATATTTCCTGAGATTTTCAATTGCAAGAACATGAATACCGGTAACGGATGTAGACCCTATGTCAACCGGTATTTTATCGGGTTGTCTATGATTAAGCGAAGCTATAAGCCGGTCTTTGGAAGTACTCATTATATTATAAGTTTAAATACACTCTATTAAAATAGTCCTGTAATCTTACCATCATTGTCAATGTCAATCTTTTCAGCAGAAGGGGCCGATGGTAATCCGGGCATTCTCATAATAGTGCCGGCTATCGGCACAATAAATCCTGCTCCGGACGAAATTTCGACCTCTCTTATTTTAAATGTAAATCCTCGCGGACGATTCTTCATATCCTGATCATCGGAGAGCGATTTCTGGGTTTTTGCAATACAAACGGCCAGATCACCCAAACCCAGTTTTTCTATATTCGTAAGTTGCTGCCTTGCAAGTGTTGAGTATTCAACATGATCTGCTCCATACATTTTTTTGGCTATAGTTTCTATCTTCCTTTCAAATGACCATTTAAGATCATAAAGAGGTATAAAACCATTAGTATGATGTTCTACCTGGTTAACAAGTATTTCAGCAAGCTTAATTGCACCGGCTCCTCCTTTTCCCCAGGCTTCATTGATTGCAACCGGAATATTTATTGATTTACAATGACTTACAAGTAATTCTAACTCGGCTTCAGTATCGGTATCAAATTTATTTATAGCTATTACCGGATTAAAACCATAAAACTCCATGTTTTCAATATGCTTATCAAGATTATCAAATCCAAGGCACAGCCTTACCAGGTCTTCATTATGAGTATCAGCGAGTTTCTGACCTCCATGATATTTTAGGGCACGGATTGTAGCAACAATCACAACAGCATGAGTATGCAGATTACCAAACCGTGATTTTATGTTGAAGAATTTTTCGGCTCCAAGTTCACTGGCAAAACCCGATTCGGTCACAACATAATCACTAAGTGATAATCCGGTTTTTGTGGCAATTATTGAATTAGTCCCCTGTGCAATATTTGCAAACGGGCCTCCATGAATAATTGCCGGCGTACCCTCGAGAGTCTGTACCAGATTAGGCTTAATGGCATCTTTAAGAAGTACTGTCATGGCTCCCTGGGCTTTCAGGTCACGTGCAAATACAGGTACTTTTCCATAAGTATATCCTATAAAAATATTGCCAAGGCGTTCCTTCAAGTCCCTGAGACTGTTTGCAATACAAAGGGTGGCCATTACTTCCGAGGCAGCTGTTATATTAAAACCTGACTCACGTGGTACGCCCTGCATTGTACCGCCGATTCCTATGATGATTTCCCGTAGGGACCTTTCGTTCATATCGGTAACCCTTTTCCAGGTAATTGTACGTGGATCAATATTAAGATTACCTTCAGTAAGTTGAATATTGTTATCAATCAGGGCAGCGAGAAGGTTATTGGATTTTTCGATGGCTGCCATATCACCGGTAAAATGAAGATTGATTTCTTCCATAGGTATTACCTGTGAATATCCGCCTCCTGTAGCACCTCCTTTTATTCCGAAGACAGGACCGAGTGAGGGTTCCCGGAGAACGACGGTGGTCTTCTTCCCTATCAGATTAAGTGCCTGTGCAATACCAATGGATGTTGTGGTTTTTCCTTCACCGGCCGGTGTAGGAGTTATTGCCGTTACAAGTATCAGCTTTGCTCGTTTAATCTTCTCCTCATTAATAAAATGCAAAGGGATCTTAGCTTTGAATTTGCCATAAGATTCCAACTCATTCCTGGGTATACCCAGAATATCCCCTATTTCGGTTATTGGCTTTATATTTACTTCCTGTGCTATTTCAATGTCCCTTTTCATATTCAATCTCCCGGGAAATTTATCTATTGATAATTTCAAAAATAATGGCTGTCTTTTTGGTAGTCCACATCAATTTTTACTACTTTCGATGCTATATTAACATTTAACCCTTTTTCGGTAAATTTATTACCATATGCCTGCCTTATTTGAGAAAATAACTGTAAAAGCTGATGAGTCATTTTCCATCGGAGTTTTTCAGGATAATCTTGAGAAAAGCACCTGGCATTATCATAATAATTTTGAGATCAGTTTCATAACTGAAGGATCGGGGAAGCGCATTGTAGCTGATTCCATTGAGGAATTTCAACCCGGCGACCTTGCATTTATAGGGCCGAAATTGCCGCATGTCTGGCTGGCTGACAAGGAAGTAAAAACGTTGACAGCACGTTCTCTTGAAATGGTATTTCTGCAGTTTAATTCAAATGTTTTATCCCCCCAGTTATTACTCCTTCCCGAATTCAGCAATATTAAAAAAGCTCTTGATATGTCTGAAAGAGGAATTCAGATAATAGGCGGCAGCCTCAATGAAGTAAGTGAAATAATGCTGCAACTGCCATACCTTAAAAGTTTTGACCGTATGCTTCATTTCTTTCTGCTCATGGATATTATAGGGAAAAGTGAAACGAATAAACCTCTGGCAACTAAGGAGTATCTGGCAAAACGTTTTACAACAGGTAATAAAAGAATAGCGACAATTCACGAGTACCTGATGAACAACTATCGTGAAGATATTGATCTCAGCAAATTAGCAACACTCGTCAGTATGGCTGAAGGTTCGCTTTGCCGGTTTTTTAAAATGAATATGGGGATCACCCTTTTTGAATATCTCAACCAGATTAAAACTGAATTCGCCTGTAAACTGTTGATGAATAAAGATCTGAGTATCCTGGAGATCTGTCTCGACAGCGGATTCAACAATATCAGTCATTTCAATAAACAGTTCAAAAAAATTACAGGAGTACCACCTTCGGAATACAGGAAAAGGTTTTAAACAAGTCGCCCCCTGTTGAGCCCCCTGCTCCCTAAAGGGGGGTAATTCTCAGTCTATTAATAATTTCATCAAGGATACCTAATTGGTCCCCATTTAGGGGGACAGCCGCGCAGCGGCAGGGGGTCGTATTCATGTGAAATTTATTTCTTGCTAGGTTTATATTTTGAATACGCCACAAAAGACAGAGCCGCTAAAAGAATAACTACAATATAAACGAATGACGGCACTGTTGCTGCCTCGCCTGATGCGTAAGAATGCATTCCTGATAAATAGTAGTTAACGCCGAAATATGTCATTAGAACCCCGGAAAATGCAAAGAGAGAGAGAAGATTAAACGTGAAGATATCTTTCATCCCTGGTATTCTCCTGCTATGGATGACAATACTATATATTATTATAGTTATAAGTGACCATGTTTCTTTTGGATCCCATCCCCAGTATCTCCCCCATGATTCATTAGCCCATACCGCTCCCAGGAATGTTCCAATTGTAAGAAGGTAAAGGCCAATTGTGAGAGTCTTAAAATTTATTACAGTCAGTTCATCTATGGTGTCTGAAATCCTGTCACGGTTCTTATCTTTCGACAGTGCGAGAAGTATAAGAGTAATAAGACCAAGAATGGCACCTACTCCAAGGAATCCATAACTGCTTATTATTACGGAAACGTGCAGAGTGAGCCAATAGGATTTAAGTACCGGGACAAGATTTGTTATCTCCGGATCCATAAAGCTCATATGAGCCACCATCAGTGTCATCGAAGCAAGTACAGCAGAAGCAGACAGGGCAAATGCTGATTTACGGCTGAAAATAAATCCTGCAAGAAGGGTTGCCCACGAAATGAAGACCATTGATTCATAACCATTGCTCATAGGTGAATGGCCTGCTATATACCATCTCATTCCGATCCCGATTGTATGAAACAGGAATCCGGCAAACAACAGTCCGCTAAGGATTTGCACAAAAAGAGAAGTAGATTTTCTACCTCTGATTACCATGGTTATAAGTCCGATAAGCATAACCAGCCCCACCGTAGCATAAAAAGGAAAGAGCTTTTCAAAGATCCCTAGACGGTAGTATAATAGCTCGGTATTTGTTTTTGAATCAGATGGCAGCTCGTAGTGAGAGTACTTTTTCTGATAAGTACTGATTGTTTCAGTGAGCAGTCTGGCTGATGCTATATTGTTTGTTTGCAGAGCATCAGACAGGAGCGGAATAACATTTTTAAGGAAAACGGAATCCTCCGTATTTGCATTCACAGCAGCTTCCTGCGGTGTCACCCATGTATGAGTACTATCCCTCAGAGGAAGAAGTTTCATGAAATCGCCTTTGTAGATCATGTAAATTATATTCACTCTCTCATCTACTTTCATTATTTCCTTGTCAACTTTATTTCTTTCGCTTGGTGCTTTCGAATAAGCAGAATTGACCTCAGCGGAAATTTTATATGTCCCGTTATTATCGAGATTAACAAGATCAGAGAACGCGGCGAATTTGCCTCTGATACCCAGGCTCTTCTGCAAATCAGTGCTTGATATCCTGATCATCGGGACATCCTTCCAGTTTTTGAAATCGAGATATATGCCAAGAAAAACTTGCATGGAGGTCAACCCTTCGAATTCATTTTCCCGGGTTACCTTTCTCAGAATATCGTTGCTTAATGTGAAAAGAGGTTTAGTCCTTCCTTTCTGGTCCTGTACAAGAACTTTTCCAAACTCCATTGCAACAGGTTTCTCAGGAATCAGTTTCTGCGCATTGACATTTGTTGCGCCTGATAATAACAG
Organism: Bacteroidales bacterium; assembly: GCA_003141895.1. Lineage (GTDB taxonomy): Bacteria > Bacteroidota > Bacteroidia > Bacteroidales > VadinHA17 > LD21. Next base: position 91,361 of record PLNT01000036.1, read on the forward strand.
AATAAACAGGAATGCGGGAACAGTTTTTCTGATAGCTGAATTCCAGTGGCCTGCGGTTACAGTACGAAACATTGTGTTTTTACTCAGTAATGACAATAGAATGAAAAAGAAAAGTAACGCATACCCGGTATAGGTCACCAACATCCCGGCCATATCACGATTCACAGAAAGTACGGTACCTTGTTCATCGCGGTCGAATGAGGACTGATAAAAACGGTACCCTTTATATTTCAGAATATTATTCATGAAAATCATGAAGGGTTTTTCAACATTTGCTGCCTTATCAATTATTACAACATCACTCTTGTAGCCTGAAGGACTCGTTGAACCAGGATATCTTTCAAGAATAAATTTGTTCAGTTTAATAACAAACGGAAGAGTTGTGGCCTTCGGACCGTAACTGAGTTCAAAGGTATTCCCTTCAAATTCAACTGAAGCTGAAGCAATGTTCCCGTTTTCTTCATCCCTGTCCCATAAATAAACTGTAGCCGATTTATTGCCGTTTATCAAATGAAAAATAAAAGCATTAAGCCCTGTTGTCTGTTCCTCCGGTTTAACTGCTATTGCTTTTATGACACCAGTCTGAGACATTTGCTGGGGCACTATTTTAACATTGTTTACCGTTAAAATCTGCATCGGTCTCAATTCCACCGGTTTGCCCTTCTCCAGAGTAGTTACCTCCTGAGTCATCATGCTCATCATTCCAAGATTTAAACCTGATGAAATAAAAAACTTACCAGACTCCACCGAAATGTTTATATCAGCCGGTTGAGCCGATCCAAACTCAAATGTTAGTCCATTAGATGTTTTTGTTTCTCCTCTTTGAAGAATCAAAGTCTCTCTTTCCATCATGTTCGTAACGATCAATGAAATGATCGGCACTCCCTGCGGACTGTCAGTGATTTGTTCAGACGCATTAGGAATAAACTTCGCAAGAATTATTTTGTAATCAGTACCATTAATTTTGACTGTTTTTTTAAAGTTTTCTGCAGAAACAGACGTCATAGAATATTTTTGGCTATGGCTTCCGATAATAGCCCCACTAATATTTTTAACAGAGTATCCTATATATTTTTCTGTTGAAAAACATTGCTGCTGTTCCTGTCCATTACGAATATGAATTGTTCCTTCCCAGCCAAAATATCTGGTTATTCCTGCGCCGAAAAGCATCAGGATAAAGGATAGATGAAACAGGGCAACAGAGAGTTTTTCTTTCTTCAGAAGTTTAAGCGTAATTACCTGCCCAACTAAATTTAATGCCAGAAGCAGCAGAATAAGCTCGAACCATTTTGCATTATAAACCATATTATACGCAGCTGACGAGCCTAAATCATTCTCCAGGAAAGTGGCTGCAGCCATTGAAAATGCAAATACCACAAATAAAATTCCCATAAAAAGAGGGGAAAATAGAAATTTCATAAGCTTCATACTGTATTTTTTAAAATATGATTAATCTGACTTTTGATCCTTTTCTAACCTTTTTCGGATATCCTTATTAGTCTCTCCTTGTCAAGTATCTTGATTTTAGAGGAATCTGAATAAATAACTGAAGAATCTTCAAGATCCTTAAGGATCCTTACAACACATTCCTTAGCCATATTCGTCATTTCTCCTAGTTCCTGGCGTGTAAGTATCATTTCGTATTCGTCATTCTTAAACACTTCATCTGAAAAATAGAGTAAAGCATCGGCAAGTCTCCCAGGCATTTTCTTTTGTGACAGGTTGACCATTTGTCTGAGTGTCATGAGCGATTTATTACTTACGTCCTCAAGCAGACTTTCAGCAAATATTCCATTTGTTCTGACGAGCTGTCTGAATATATCAAAATCGATAAAGCATGCCTGAACTGCAGTGATGGCAGCGACTGTATAAGTGTAACGGAAATCGACATAGGCACCGGGGCCCAATATCAGCCGGCCAGGTTGCACGATGCTCATTATAAAATTTTTCCCGTTAAGTCCTTCGATATATGATTTTGCCATACCATAACCCAAAAATAGCGCGTTGGAAGCCGGAGATCCCTGCTTAATAATTGTCTCACCAGGCTTAAATGTTGCCTCGTATCTGTTTTCATTTACAAGGTTCTGTTCCTCTTTAGTCAGAAGCTTAAAACTCTTCCAACCGTATGTACAGTCTTCAATACCAATCTTTTGATTTACAGCTGACATTTTAGAGAAATTTAAGGTTTTAAAAATAGGTTTTAAATACCACCTCAATTTGCAAAAATAATAAATATCACTCTATTAATTGATATTTGTCATCGAGATACACTATATCTATCAATAATATAAAACATAAATAGCATAGTAACTGTTAACAGAATAACACACCAATTTTTATAACTTGCCCTCCGATAACCTAATAAAAAAAATAAACAAAATATGAAAAACGTGATCAGACTGTTCGCAGTGATTTTTACCACGGGATTCCTCTTTTCAGCATGTGAAGGTCCGGCAGGCCCTGCAGGGAAAGATGCAAACGAGAGTTGTACTCAATGCCATAATTCCGCCGGAGTTGATTCAGTAAGTACACAATTTGAATTATCAAAGCACTCTTATGGAACCGTAGCTTTTGATGAATCAGGAAATACAGGTTGTTCTCCCTGTCACACCTCTGAGGGATTTAAAAATGTAGTTGAAAATAATGTCTCCTCAACTTTCGCAATTGTGCCTCCCGCTACTACCTATACAAACCTCTATGCTGCATCACCCGATAAAGATTACGGAACAATGCGTTGCAGCATGTGCCATTTTAAACTGCACACTACATATACTCATGATGATTTTATGCCGCTGACATCAACCGCAGCCGTCCCAATGACTTTTACTGGTGGCATAACGACAATTGATCTTACCCAGGATAACAGTAAAAGCAATTTATGCGTTAAATGTCACCAACCTCGTCCATTTACAAATTCAAATACAGATAAAAACGTCCTGGATTACGCCGGACTTGTAAGTAATCCTACTGCAATTTTCTACAGTGCAGCTCAGGCAAATAATCTGAATGTTCTGAAACCAGGTTACAGAACTCATACACATTATGGTACTGTTGGTGCAATAGTCGCTGGTAAAGGTGGTGTGGAATTTGGAACAGGGTACACCAATTCACAACACACTACAGTAGCTTCCTGTCAGGATTGCCATATGGCACCAATGACAGGAAAAGCAGGTGGTCACACATTTTCAGCGCAGGGAAACTTTAATGGTTGTAACGTTGCCGGTTGCCATGCCGCAGATCCCATATCCGCATCAACAACATCAAACCACTGGCTTGCTACAAGAAATGAAATTAAAGGTTATCTCGACGCCCTTTCTGCAAAATTAACTGAAGGCGGAGTAGATATTCTGAACAGGAATTCTGATGCAACAAGTAATTTATGGTCCGGACTTACTACGAAAAACTATGATGGATATTTGAATATGTATGACCCGATCAATAATCCGACAGGTAGTGTTGACAATGCAACTATGTTCCAGGCTACCAGCACTTCAGGGTTCACTGTCGCACAGGTCACATATAACAGTACATTGCCAAAGCTTACCCTGACAAATGCACAAATGGGAGCCATTATCAATTTCCAGCTCTGTCTCAGAGAATTCAGTCTGGGAATTCACAATTATGCATATACCAAAGCTTTATTAACTAACTCTATAGCAGCACTTCCTTAAAGCTTTGCAGAGATATTAAAATTGTTTTTCAAAATCCCCTCGGGTATCAGCCTGGGGGGATTTATTTTTAATATTTGGAGAACCCTCTCTGATGCTGCTAATGACAACTCTAAAATAATTAATTGGGACAGGTATAAATAGTCGTGGATCCCAGGCACAGACTAAGCCCACGGAGATTCCTCACTTCGTTCGGAATGACTCGTCGTATGTGGTTTAGATGGTGAGTAATGAGGATAGAATCGCGCGCGCGATTCTATCCTCATTACTCTTTTTAATTCCCAACTTCAAGATGTCATCCTGAGCGAAGGATCTCCCGATGCCTATACCGTACACCCTTATGCAATTTCTTTATTAGAGTTGCAGAATGATGTCATCAGCAACGAAGTGAGGGATCTCCACGTGGCCAGAATAAGGCCTCATCAGGAAAAATGATTCTATGTAATTAAAAAAAGGCCGAACCACCAGTCCAGCCCTTTCCGAAAAAATTCATTCTAATCTTTACTTCTTGAGTGTTCTCAGGTAATTAACCAAATTCCAGAGCTCATCATCTGCCATTTTACCGTCGTACTTAGGCATATCATCTCTTCCGGTTTTGGTTTTGTAAAAAATTTCGCCATCAGCAAGATTCTGGAATACCGGTTTGGCAAAATCTCCGGGATTAGTCTTAATAGATCTTGCTTTTACACCGTCGCCTGCTCCGGTTTTTCCATGACATGAAGCGCAGTTCTTTGTGTAAAGAGTCATTCCGGCTTTTGTACTGGCATCACTCTTTGCGACAGGATTTTTCATTGCTTTGAAGTTATCCGGAACAACCCATGGTTTAGGTTGAGCAGCTAATGCAGCACTCAGGACAAATGCAGCAACCAGGAAAAAAAGCTTCTTTGTTCTCATAATTAATAATTTTTAATTTATTGTTGATCCTTCAATAATCGTGCTAAACGACAGAGGTCTATTTTTTAAATGTTCTCATGTAAACAACCGTATTCCATATATCCTCGTCAGTCAACTTGCCATCATATTTTGGCATTTCTGCTCTTCCGGATTTTGTCTTGTAAAAAAGTTCCCCATCACTTTGCGTCTGAAATTCAGTTTTTGAAAAATCACCGGGAAAATCTTTCAGTGATCTTGCTTTCACGCCATCGCCCAAACCGGCTTTTCCATGACAAGATGCACAGTTTTTGGTGTACAATGTCTGTCCAGCCTTCTTGCTGGCGTCACTAACCGCAACCGGGTTTTTCATTGTTTTAAAACTATCAGGAACAACCCAGGGTTTAGGTTGAGCCAGCAATGTAAGGCTCATAAGCATAGCAGCTGAACCGGCTAATATCAATTTGCGACTTTTCATAGTTCTGTATATTAGTTTAACAATAGATGCAAATATTCAAACATATCTAAATTACTCCTCATCGGAAACATGATAACCAGTTATAATCCCTCTGAAAAGTGAGGTTGGTTTATGACCAAGTGTACAAATGTAAATATGAATTATCATAAATATTGAAAGCAGGAAACCCATAGAGATGTGTAGTATGTCAGTTAATATTAAACCGCTGACCCCGAAAAATGTTTTAATAGTAATTTCAGGTAACAATAAACCAATACCGGAAATTATCAGCAAAGGCAGGGCCAGATACAAAGCCAGAACATATGTTATTTTTTGCAAAGGATTAAATTTTCTTTCCTCTGTTACCGGGAACGGATGTTTTTCGCCTTTGAACATCCCGCTTGAATAATACTTAAACTGGATGACAAGGTTTGAGAAAAAATGTTTCTCCCCGATGCGGTAATATTTGCCATTATTTGTCAGCAGATTTCCTGTAACAAAGAAAATGTAATTAAGAACAAGAATAAAAGCAGCAAAATTATGCCATTTAACAGCTTTGGCAAATCCAATTACATAGGCGGCATTTGTTTTATCGGTGTATTGCATACTTAACCCGGTAATAATAAGAATTATAAACATAATGGCATTTACCAGATGCCAGAGCCTTATCCATTTTGGGTAGAGATACATATTCTTCTTTATTTTTTGTGTTTATTTCTTATTCTGAACGTGATATGGACAGCTATTATTCCAATTACAATAACAAAGATAATCAAACTTAACATGTTAAGATATTCATTACGGTTTGCTCCGATAACATAAGAAGCATTCAGAATTATTCCGTTGAAAAATCCATCACGTCGTTGTTCTTTGGATTCAAATTTGTAAAGTGAGGCCATGAGTATTGAGTTTTTCGAATGACATTCATTGCAACGCCTAACGGCTTCATCCTTAGGCAGAATCAAATGTGATACAGGTATATCATTATTGATTTTTGTATGACATTCGATACATCTCACATTTGCAAAATGTGAAGCCTGCTTTGGAAGCCAGTCATGTTTTTGAATAATATTCATCTCTGCCTTGTCACTTACAAGCTGAAACCTGCTATAATCCGAGTGACAATTCAGACAAATCGCATTATCATATTCGATTGTAGTTTTAAGATTTGTGCTGTTTCTAACCGTTATTTTGTAGGTATGAGGATTATGACATTTCCAGCACGAGAATCCCTGATCCTCCATCTTGAAGTGAGTACTTTTCTGGTATTCAGCTTCAATTTCTTCAAAATGGTATTTCGCAAACTTCACATCACCGCCATGACAATCAATACAATTATACTTTTGTTCCATCCTGAGTTCACCCGAATGCGGAAACTTTGCATATTCATCGGAATGGCAGTCGGTACAACTGAAGCTCCTGTGATTTGATGTGTAAAAATCATTTTTATGTATGATCCTGTCAGAACACATATTGCCTCTGACCTGCTTTCCCAAGGATTCATTGATGTATTCATATCTCTCCTGCCCATGGCATTTAAAGCAGCGGTTATTAAGCGAATCAAATTTAGAAACGAATAAAGTAGTGTCCTGAACTTTATAGTTTTCTCCTTTGATCCATGTACTTCCTGATGAAGAAAGATGAAACAAATTAAAGATAACTGACAGGATGAATAACCTGAATAAAAATAATTTCATATCTGATTACCAAACCGAATTAGAATCTTATTGTAATATTGAAACCTATAAGATATTCACCTTTTTTGAAATCATTTGTATTAAAGACAAGATTTCTTTGGTTAATAATCTGATTATAATTTGTTGCAAAGATCTGGAAAGTATGTGTTGCAGTGCCTATTTCCCATCCCAGAGAGAGATTTGGTTTAGGCTGCACATCTATATTTTGTTTTGTAAGTAACTGATCATATTCTAATATAAGTGATTGGTTTCCGAATACATTTATTCGTGCCCCGGCAGATAACCCTAAATTGAGATTCTTATAACCTGTACTATCAGAGGTTTGAGGAACAGAATTATAATATGTAAGTGAAGGTGCTACCTGAAGGGAAATCTTATCAGTAAGTTTCCTGGCAATAATGATTTGAGTGAAATAAGACAGCCTGTGAATGCTCCTGTAAGATGCTGCTGGTCCGAACGCATCTTTCGACCTTGCGTCAATAACAAAATTCCCATAATACGCAACAGATACCGGCATACTATTATTCTCGTTTTGCTGAAGAATCTGATATTTCCACTGAATATCCTGAAGCTGATAGTCTTTTGTCGTACCAACACCTATCATCAATCGGTCGGTGATACCATAATTCAAACCTATCCTTGTGTTGGCCGAGCCATAAATTCCGAACAGGTCATGATAGTTTTTGATCAGAGAAAATCTGTGATGTATTTCCATTTCAAGCTGACCTTTAAATGGTGTTGCGATCGTCTGATTTTCTATAAGGATCCCCGTTCCGAAAGTAAATCTTACCGGTTTCGATTTTTCATTAGTCTGAGTTGTATCTTGCTGGGCAAATAGTGAAGTAATGTACAAGGATAGACTTAAAACGATTAAGAACTTTTTCATAATTCAGGTTTTATCAGATTACAATTTGATTATTTATCAGTTGTTTTTGGCGCCCTGGGTTATCCAATAGAGAATTTCAAGTTTGTCTGCATCAGTTGTTCTGGGAATATGATCCCCGGTTGTTATTCTGATATAGAGCCTGCTTGTGGAAGCCGGCGAATTCACAAATCCTCCTTTTGTAAGTGAAAGATACGATTTGCCTGATCTCAGATCGGGTAATCTTATACCATTATGACATGTGATACAGTTGGCTGTGAAGATAGGCTGGATATCAGTCTGAAAATGCCAGGTCGTTGAAGGATCAACAGCCGCAGGAGCATATGAATTTTTCTCGCATGACGAGAATCCTCCAATCGCTGCAACCAGAACCAGAGCGCCGAAAATCATCCTGATCCTTTTCAATTTTAGATTCATATTTTTAGGTATTGTTAAAGTATTCACAAAGATATCTGATTATAGTTATCATGAGTTTTTTATCTGTCACAAAATTAGTGATTTGGCATGCTCTTTATCACGTAAGAAATTGATTTTTATCATTCACGATAATGATATATATTTTGACGAAACCAAAGAAAAAAATGATAATATACAACAACAAAAAAGGCTTCCGGGAAAGCCTCTTTTTATCTTTAATTAAATGCAGATCAGAACTTGTATGCGTTATCTTCAATAAGCCTATCTGCTATACGTCGTCTTGCATCTTTCACATTTACACATTCTACCTTAGAAAGTATTTCAATTGCTTTAATCAGTCCCTGACAGGTTTCAGGAGTTGAGAATGAACCTATTGCTTCAAGAGCAGATTTTCTAATTATGCTGGCAGTATCAAAAACATTAACATCGAGCATATCCTTATAGACTGTCCTGTTTCCATTCACTCCAGACATTTTTTCCACTCTTAATGCAAGTGATTCGGATACATATGTTTCCATCATCATCTCAGCAATGTTATTCAATACTTCCTGTTCATTGATAAGACCTTTCCCGAAAAATTTTGACGCACCATGAATACAAATAAGAATGGCTTTTTTAAAGTTCTTAATATATCTACTTTTCTGTTCAAAAAATGTTTCTCCTTCTTTTGCATCAGATTTTATATTATCCAAACCGGAGTATAGTTTTTCAGCTTCGCCAAAAAGATCGAAATCACCTTTCATTGCACGTTTCATTGCAGTGTCAACAACCAAGAGACGGTTTATTTCATTTGTACCTTCAAAGATCCTGTTTATCCTTGAATCGCGATAGCCTCTTTCTACTGCCATCTCAGCTGAATAACCCATTCCACCATGAATCTGGACTGCCTCATCAGCAACAAAGTCAAGCATTTCAGAGCCAACAACTTTCAGTATTGCTGCTTCAACCGCATAATGACTGATAGCCTCTATCGTTGCCCTGCCATAATCACCGCAATCTGCAATTAGTGTCTTCAAATACATATCGATATCATAGCTTACTCTGTATACGGCTGACTCTGAGGCAAATAAACGAATGACCTGCTCAGCAAGCTTGTGTTTTAATGCTCCGAATGAAGAGATGAGAACACCAAACTGTTTCCTTTCATTGGCATATTTAACTGAATCATTGACAGCTTTTTTAGCAGCTCCTATTACGTTGGCTCCAAGCTTAAGACGTCCCATATGCAAAATACTGAGTGCGATCCTGAAACCTTCCCCTCTTTTACCAAGCAGATTCTCAACCGGAACTTTAACATCAGTAAAATATATCTGGGCTGTTGATGATCCTTTAATCCCCATCTTGTGCTCATCCGGACCTATCACTACTCCGGGATATTTGCTTTCAACAATAAATGCACTTAATACCCTGTCGGTATCAATTTTTGCAAATACTACAAGTGTGTCCGCAAATCCGGCATTCGTGATCCACATCTTCTGGCCGTTAAGGATATAGTGTTTCCCATCCTCGCTTAATTTCGCATTTGTTTTACCTGAGTTTGCATCACTTCCAGCTCCCGGCTCAGTAAGACAATAAGCACCGATCAATTCACCTGAAGCCAGTTTTGTAACATATTTCTCTCTCTGTTCCTTTGTTCCATAATACATTATCGGTAAAGTTCCTATACCGCAATGTGCCATGTATGCAACTGAGAATGAATATCCTGCCCCGGTTGTTTCCGCTACAAGCATCTGTGTTACAAATGATTGTCCGAATCCGCCAAACTCTTCAGGGATTGAGATACCCATTAATCCCAGTTCCCCGGATTTTTTAAGCATGCTCTTCATCAGTTCACGGTCGCTTTTCTCAACTTTTTCGAGATTGGGATAAACTTCTGCTTCGAGGAAATCTTTGCAGGTCTGAGCAATCATTCTCTGCTCTTCATTGAATTCTTCAGGAATAAAAACATCTTTCGATTCAACATCGTTTACCAGAAATTCACCGCTTTTCAGGAGTTTAATATTTTCCATTTTTTTCAGATAATTATTTGAACTTTCTTATAAATCAATTGATTGTGCAATAAGTTCAGCAATGTCAAGATTCCTGATCTCTTGTTCTTTGTTTTTATACTTAAGACCATCCGTAAGCATGGTCATACAGAAAGGACAGGCTGTGGCAATCACACCTGCACCGGTATTGAGTGCGTCTTCGGTCCTTTCAATAAATACTTCCTTGTTACCCTTTTCAGCCTCTTTAAACATCTGGGCACCACCTGCTCCACAACATAAAGCAAAACTTTTATTCCTGTGCATTTCCACAACATTACCGGTAAGTTTACTGAGGATGTTCCGGGGTTCATCATACACATCATTTGCTCTTCCCAGATAACAGGGATCGTGATAAGTTATTGTAATGTTATCTAATGATTTCCTGTCGATTTTTAATTTACCTTCTTCAATATACCTGTTCAGGAACTGAAGATAATTGACAACCTCATAGTTGCCTCCAAGATCGGGATATTCATTTTTAAAGATGTTAAAACAATGCGGGCAGATGGTAATTATTTTTTTCACTTCATACATTTTGAATATCCCGATAAGCTGAAGCGCCTGCATTTGGTAAAGCATTTCATTGCCGGCCCGTCGGGCAGGATCACCATTACAAGTCTCTTCTTTCCCAAGAACGGCATAGCTGACATTAAGATGAGCAAGTATCTTTGCAAAAGCCTTAATAACTTTCTTGTATCTGTCATCGAATGCCCCTGCACAACCCACCCAGAATAAATATTCCGGTTTCTCACCTTTCGCAAAGAGATCTGCCATTACAGGTACATCAATTTTCCGGGTTTCCATTTTTATTCCTTTCCCCTGTGTATTACAATTATAATATTTTTTACCCCCTTTCTTATTTCCCCCAAAGGGGAAAGGATAACTTATCTCCTTCCCCCTTGGGGGAAGTCCCGATAGCTATCGGGAGGGAAGGGGGTCATTTTACATTCATTACTAAATCCTTAGCCCAATTCATCCTGTCTTCAGCTGAATATTGCCAGGGTGCACCATTATTTTCAATATTACTGAAAAGAGCTTTGATATCTTTAGGAGCTGATGCTTCCTCCATAACAAGGTATCTTCTCATGTCTACAATCAGTGTAGGATGATTTATGTTTATAGGACATTCTTTTGCACATGCATTACAAGTGGTGCAGGCCCAAAGTTCTTCTCCCGAAATAAAATCTCTAAGAAGGGAACGGTTATCATTGAAGTCTCTTCCGTTTTTTACCATCAGCGGACCTTTTTCATTCATTCTGGACCTCAGGTCCATAATCACTTTCCTTGGAGACAATTTTTTACCTGTGATATTTGCCGGACAAACAGAAGTACATCGTCCGCATTGTGTGCAGGCAAGGGAATCAAAATAATTTTTCCACGAAGCATCTTCTGCATCCTTTACACCAAATCTTTCCGGAGGTGTATCACCTGACGGAGCCGCAAAGGCTGTATTCGGATCAAGCATCAGCTTTACTTCACGTGTAATATTATCCATATTCGGAAGTTTACCCAGTGGGTCAAGCCTCGACAGAAATACATTTGGCACTGACATAAATACATGGAAATGCTTCGAATATGGTAACAAGTTGGCAAACAGAAATATCAGCAGAATATGTGACCACCATGAAGCCTCATATAATATCCGGTAATTATTTGCATGTCCATTGGTAATAAAATGTGAAATAAAAGTGCTGACCGGAAATACGCCTACCGAGGCTTCTCCTGTAATCGTTTTATATTCAATATATCCTGTATTCATAGCTAGTAATGAAACCATTAACAACAGGATTATCGAAAGGGCAATGTTAGCATCAACGTGCGTCATTTTTTTCATTTCGATACCATCAAATCTTTTGATATGAAAAAATATGCGACGGGTAAGGAAGATAAGGATTGAAATTGCAACAAGAAGTGCAAAAATGTCACCAGATGCCATTATTATACTATAGACAGGACCGAGGACTTTAAGGACTCTTTCTGTTCCTGTCAGTCCGTCGATAACCATTTCAAGGCTCCCGAAAATTATAATGCAGAATCCCCAGAAAACGAGAGCATGAAAAAAACCAATAACAGGTCTTCGGAATATTTTTGTCTGGCCAAATGCAACTTTCATCATTACTCCGAACCGCTTACCGAAATCTCTGACAGGAAATGCAGGTCTGGTAAATCTGAAAAAACTGATAACCCTTAGTGTAGTGTATGTAAATACTCCTAAAGTAATGAGTAATGTAATTGCGAATACTATCTGTTTCGTCATAATTCGAATTTTCCCTTTTTATTTCCTTATTTCCTTTACCGCTTCGACAAGTTTAGGCAAAACCTTCATAGCATCACCAACGATTCCGTATTGGGCTGCTTCAAAAATCGGAGCATCTTTATCGCTGTTTATGGCAACAATAAATTTTGAAGAGCTAATTCCTGCCAGATGCTGGGTTGCACCCGATATACCAACTGCGATATACAGGTTAGGCGCTATAATTTTCCCTGTTTGCCCGGTATGTTCTTCATGCGGTCTCCAGCCTTCGTCTGATACCGGCCGTGAGCAAGCAGTTGCAGCTCCGAGTAAAGATGCTAGTTCAACAAGAGGTGCCCAGTTATCAGCTGATTTCATGCCTCTTCCTCCGGAAACAACAATATCTGCGTCTGTCAGCAGTATTTTACCTGTTTGTTTCTGCACATCTTTTATCACTGTTTTGAGTAATGAGGCATCAACAACAGGATCAAAATTTTCAATTACCGGATTAACCTTATTTTCAATCAGGTCAAAGGAGTTTTGTGCAAGAGTAATGATTTTAACATCACTCTTAATAGCCTGATGTGCAAATGCATTGCCTGAATAAGTTCTTTTATATACCACAAACGGATTAACACTTAAAGGAAGTCGGCTGACACCCGATCCAACACCAGCTTTAAGCCTTACAGATAACCGGGGAGCAATTGCTTTACCTGAATTGTTATTTGAAATAACTATAACAGTTGTATTTTCCTTTATTGCGACTTCAGCAATAACACTTGAATATGCCTGGTTATCGAGAGCAGCTAGTTTTTCATTATTAATGCTAATGATCTTGCTCGCCCCGTAATTGCCAAGCTTATTTAATTCGTCATTATCGACTTTACCTATTGAAATTGCAGTTACCTGTGTATTCAGCATTTTAGCAACTCCGGTTGCATAAGATACGAGTTCGAATGAAAGTTTTTTAAATTTTCCATCCCAATTTTCGGTATATACTAATACTGACATATAGTTTGGTTTAGGGTTATTTACTTATTCTCAGATTACTTTTGCTTCATTCTGTAACAGATCAAGAAGCTGTGCGGGATTATCAGCATCAATAAATTTACAGGCAGCACGCGGAACAGGTTTTTCAAATTCCACGATCTGAGTGAGAGGTTCAATTGCGACAGGTTCAACGAGTTTTACCGGTTTAGTTCGGGCGAGCATGATACCCCGCATTGCAGCAATCCTGGGTTCTTTGGAGATTCCTTTTTGTACGATGGCAACAAGCGGAACCGGTACTGTTACAACTTCTTTTCCACCATCAATTTCCCTTATCATAACAGGTTGTCCATTCTCAAATTTTAAACCCGATACGGCTGAAACTGATGGAATACCCAGAAATTCAGCAACCATACCTCCTACTACAGAACCATTATAATCACTTGATTCTATCCCGCACATTATTATATCATACTGCTCTTTCTTAACGACCTCAGCTATCTGGGCAGCTACAAACCATGCATCAGGAGAAACAGCATTTACTCTAATCGCATCATCAGCACCTATTGCAAGAGCTTTGCGGATTGTTGGTTCCGCCGATGCCGGACCGACATGAATAACCGTAACTGAATTTATTCCGCTTGTAGTATCATCCTTTAGTTCAAGAGCCCGGGTAAGAGACAATTCGTCCCATGGGTTAATGACCCATTGAATTCCGGTGGTGTCAATTGAAGTATTTCCTTCGGCAAATTTAATTTTTGTTGTTGTGTCGGGAACATTACTGATACAAACCAGGATTTTCATCTAAAATTGAGTTTTAGTTAACTTGTTACAAATTGTTTAATAGAATCATTTCAACCCATGAGGCGGCAAATATAATAATTTATGATTCACTATCAAATCATCGAAATATCATTGTTAACATGTATTCGAAATATTTTCTGAACATAACTCGTTCTTTTCCTTATAATTAGTTTTTTAATAAATGGTATGTTTTAATTAAAGTCGAAAGAGGTCGGCCCCCTCTGGCTTCGTGGGGTCCCCCTTTCCTCGTCAGGCTCGGAAGGGGGACTAATTCGGACAATTTATTGAATTAACTAAAAAACAAAGAATTAACCCCCCTTTAGGGGCACAGGGGGGCAAATGAATCTTTGTGGTTAACGGTATTCAGTTTTGAAAAGAAATTCTATAATACTTGTCCGGTTTTAACAATTTAAGATATAAATTCGCAGCACCAAAACCGAGATATAAAACATTCAAAATTGAATACAAAAGTAAAGACATATGTGGCTGTAGTATTGTCCATGATCTTCTGGGCATTCTCATTCATCTGGTTTAAGGATGCTAACAAAACGTTCCATCCGATAACAATTGTCTTTATCAGGTTATTGTTTTCAGTAGTCATAATGACGGTTTTTCTGGTTTTGACCAAAAATTACATGAAGATTAAAAAATCTGACCGTAAACTGTTCCTGATGCTTGCCCTGTTTGAACCTTTCTTTTATTTTCTGGGTGAGAGTTTTGGTCTGACATATGTCTCAGCAACGGTATGTTCCGTAATGATATCAACCATACCGGTTATTGCAACAATTGGTGCATGGCTGATATTTAAAGAAAAGTTGAAAATAATTAATTATGCAGGAATAATCCTTTCATTTATAGGGGTCCTCGTATTTATCCTTAACCGCGATGGTAGTATTTCTTTTAATATAAAAGGACTGGGATTCCTGATCCTTGCGGTTATATCAGCAGTCGGCTACAATCTTACTCTGAGCAGGCTTGTCGGAACTTACTCTCCGGTCTATATAGTTAATGTTCAGAATATTATCGGAGCAGTACTCTTCCTTCCTCTTTTCTTGATTTTCGATTTCAAACATTTCAGCACTGTCTCTTTAACTTTTGACATGTTCATACCGATTATTGAGCTTTCCTTTTTATGTTCCTGCGGGGCTTTCATTCTTTTTGCTTATTCAGTCAGAGAGATGGGAATAACGAAAGCAAATGTTTTTTCAAATTGTATTCCTGTATTCACAGCTCTTTTTTCATTCTGGCTTCTTGGGGAAAAGCTTACTTTTCAGAATATTACCGGAATGGCAATAGTGATAGCCGGACTGTTTATGTCACAGATGAACGGAAGAAATAAAAATATCGATGAAGCTCTGGCTCTTACCGGCAAAACAGCCTGACAGACTCTGACTCTGTTCATTAAAACTTAATTTCTTATTCGGGACAATTAAATAAATCAAACTATCTTTGGTATGTATCAATTTTCATGAAAAAAGAAGTCCTGATTTTTTCCTTGTTCATTCTGATTACTTCTCCTTGCTTTTCTCAGACAGGTGGTAATAATGTATACGAATTTCTTAACCTCACCCATTCAGGACTTGTCTCATCGTTAGGAGGTACAAATGTTTCTTTGCATGGAAGCAATCTTAATCTGGCGTACCACAATCCAGCTCTCCTGGATTCAGCAATGAACAATAGTCTGGCGTTAAATTTTGTAAATTATTTCGCGGGTATTAATTACGGACTTGCAATATATTCAAAAACGTTTAGCGGTATCGGAAATTTTGCGGCAGGTTTAACTTACCTTAATTATGGTTCTTTTATTGAAACGGATATTTCAGGAAATATAACAGGTAATTTCCATGCAGCTGAATATTCCCTGCCGATTATTTACTCACGTGAAATCGATTCACTCTTTACTGTAGGAGTTATTTTTAAACCGGTATTATCTCAGCTTGAAAAATATAACTCAATAGGTTTCGCATTCGACTTCGGTGCATCGTGGCATAACAGGATTGATCTTTTTTCCGCAGGAATAGTAATCAGAAATATTGGCTATGAAGTTACTACCTACGCCGGTGAAGCACGACTTGGATTGCCTTTTGAGATTCAGGCAGGCGTTTCGCAAAAACTTCCTCACGCTCCGTTCAGATTTTCACTCACGCTCAGACATCTTGAAAAATTTGATCTGACTTATCAATACAATAATGATGTAACCTCAGAGAATAATAAAGTATCGTCAGGTTTTTTCGAAAATTCCATGAGACATGTTATACTCGGTGTCGAACTTATCCCTCATAAGAACTTTTATGTAAGTGCAGGTTATAATTACCAGAGAAGAAGAGAGCTTGAAATTGAATCGAAAGTCTCGACAGTTGGATTTTCCTGGGGTTTTGGAATTAATACATCATTCCTGAACATTGAGTTCGGCAGGGCTACTTATCATCTTGCAGGTTCTTCAAATAGCATTTCCTTAATTTTAAGACCTGATCTTATCTATAAAAGAAACCGGAACTAGAAAATTGTACTATGTATTATATTGAGGTTGAGGCTGAGGTTGAGGCTTAGAATTCTC
Organism: Bacteroidales bacterium; assembly: GCA_003141895.1. Lineage (GTDB taxonomy): Bacteria > Bacteroidota > Bacteroidia > Bacteroidales > VadinHA17 > LD21. The sequence continues at coordinate 107,961 of PLNT01000036.1, forward strand.
AACCTCAACCTTAACCTTAACCTGTTTTTTAAGCGATAGTGATGTGTATAAAATCATTAGTGTTCCTTCGTGATCCCGAGTAAACGGGATTGTGTACCTTTGTGGTTAATTTTTTTAAAAATAAAGTAACTCGAAGGGGAGTCATCAGAAAAAATGGAAAAGAGACTGATTATAGCCATTGATGGATATTCATCTTGTGGAAAGAGCACGTACGCGCGATTAATTGCGAAAGAGCTGAACTATATATTCATCGATAGCGGAGCAATGTATCGTGCTGTTACACTTTATTGTATGAGAAGGAATTTTATAAGTATAACTGCGATGAATACCCGGAGTATACTTTCCGAACTTAAAGATATTCATATTGACTTTGTTTTTAATCCCGATATAAACGAATACGAAACTTTTCTCAATTCTGAGAATGTAGAGACGGAAATAAGAAATATGGCTGTAACTTCATACGTAAGCAGAATAAGTCAGATCCAGGAAGTCCGCCAACGGATGGTCGAAATGCAGAGACAAATAGGGATCTCTAAAGGAATTGTGATGGATGGCAGGGATATTGGTACAGTTGTTTTTCCTGATGCAGATATAAAGATCTTCATGACTGCTTCAGTAGATATCAGGGCCAAAAGAAGACATAACGAGTTGAAAGAAAAAGGAGTAAATATCGATTTCGAAGAGATCAAGAGAACAATAATAGCACGTGATATCGCCGATGAAAACAGGGATATCAGTCCCCTGAGAAGGGCCGATGATGCTATTATTCTTGATAACAGCCGCATGACAATTGAAGAACAAATGGTATGGATAAAAGATATCATTGATAGAAAACGAAATGATAGTTGAAATAGACAAACAGTCAGGCTTCTGTTTTGGCGTTCAAAATGCCGTTGAAATAGCGGAAAAAGCTCTTTTGAACGGTGAAAAAGTCTTTTCACTAGGTCCGATAGTCCATAATGATAAGGAAGTTGACAGGCTTTCGTCCATGGGACTCGCATCAATCAATCATGAGAAATTTGGAAAACTGAAAAACTGTAAAGTCCTTATAAGGGCTCACGGAGAGCCTCCGGAAACATACAGAATTGCTGAAAAAAACAACCTGACGATTATTGAAGCCACTTGCCCCATAGTAAAGAGACTCCAATCCAAGATTAAGGAGACTTGGCTCAGAACAAAGGAGGGTGCGGGTCAGGTTGTGATTTTTGGAAAGCCCGGTCACGCTGAAGTAGTTGGTCTGCTGGGACAGATAGACAATGAAGGCATTTTAGTTTCGGGACCAGATGATTTTTCAAAAATAGATATTTCAAAACCTGTCTATCTTTTTGCACAGACTACTATGAGTGTAAAAGAATACAGCAATTTGTCAGATATTCTGAGGACAAAAATGGAAGAAAAAGGGATATTTGAACCTGGCAAAAGTCTGGTAATAAACAAAACTATTTGTGGCCAGGTATCAAACCGGGAGCCGCACCTTAAAACATTTGCAAAGAAACACGATACAATTATTTTTGTCAGCGGCCGTGAAAGTTCAAATGGCAAAATGCTCTATTCTGTCTGCAAAAATGTAAATCCTGATACCCATTTCGTTTCAAGTCCCGATGAAATTGATAAATCGTGGTTCATTGGTAAAAACTCTGTCGGTATCTGTGGTGCAACTTCAACACCTAAATGGCTCATTGAAAACATACGGGATATCATTTCAAATATCTGAGTATTGCAAAGTTCCGGCATTTGTAAGGCTTAAAAAATTGTATTACATTTGTTGCCTTATTTTACACAAAATTATTTATGGCAAAAATTAAAAGAATCGGGGTTCTGACATCAGGAGGCGATGCCCCGGGAATGAATGCTGCCATTCGTGCCGTTGTACGAACAGCAGTTTATAACAAACTTGAAGTGGTAGGAATACGTCAGGGCTATCAGGGCCTGATCGATGCAAATTTCTATCCTATTGAATCATCCGGGGTGAGTGACATTATCCAGAGGGGAGGAACAATATTAAAAACTGCCAGGTGTGAGGAATTCAGATCATCTGAAGGCAGACTTAAAGCTTATAATAATCTGAAAACTGCACAAATTGATGGTGTGGTTGTAATTGGCGGAGACGGATCATTTACAGGGGCAAGGATTTTTAATGAGGAATACGACATACCATTTGTGGGGATCCCGGGAACAATAGATAATGATATCTATGGTACAGACTATACAATTGGTTATGACACGGCACTTAATACAGTAGTGGAAGCCGTTGATAAGATCAGGGACACTGCAAGTGCCCATAACAGGATGTTTTTCGTGGAAGTGATGGGTGCAGAAGCAGGATTCATTGCACTGTACAGCGGGATTGCAACCGGTGCCGAAGCCATTATAATACCCGAAATAAAAGGCTCTGAACAAAATCTGAAAGAAATGATTCAGGCCGGTAATTCACGTAAAAAATCGAGCAATATTATTATTGTAGCCGAAGGCCATCAGGAAGGCGGCGCATTTGCTATGGCTGAGAAAGTAAAAGGTGATTTTAAAGATTATGATGTGAGGGTATCAGTATTAGGACATCTCCAAAGAGGTGGATCACCTTCAGCAATCGACAGGGTTAATGCTAGCCGTTTGGGACATGCTGCTGTTGAGGCGCTGATCGATGATCAGAAGAGCGTGATGGTTGGCATTATGAATAATGAGATCACACTCGTTCCTTTCAGAAGAGCAGTCAAACTTCATAAAGATGTTAACCATGACCTTGTTGAATTAGCCAAAATATTATCAGTTTAGAAATTTTGTATATGTCTAAATCAAAAGTCTATTTTACAAACCTCAGAGCAAAACCATCTCAAAATCTATTCAAGAAGCTTGATGCCCTGATCATAAAAGCCGGAATTGATCAGATCGATTTCCAGAAAAAAATTGTAGCTATAAAACTTCACTTCGGAGAACCTGGGAACCTGGCTTACCTCCGGCCCAATTTCGCCGCAAGGATCGTAAAATTCTTAAAAGCAAAAGACGCCATACCATTTCTTACGGATTGCAATACGCTTTATTTCGGGAGCCGCTCTAATGCCCCTATGCATCTTGAGGCAGCCTTTGAAAACGGATATAACCCGCTTGCAACAAATTGTCCGGTTATAATCGGTGATGGAATAAAAGGCACTGATTACCGTGAGATTAATTTGAATCTTGAGTATTGTAAAGTAGCTAAAATTGGAAGCGCCATTGCCGATGCTGATGTGATTATATCAATGAACCATTTCAAAGGGCACGAAATGACGGGGTTTGGAGGGGCACTTAAGAATTTGGGTATGGGTTGTGCCTCAGTGGGAGGTAAACTATTCCTGCATTCAGGTTCTTCACCGGAGATATTTGAGGAGAACTGCACCGGTTGCAGGGTATGTGAGAAATATTGTGCGCATGATGCTATTGCAGTTGGTAAGGATAAGATTGCACATATCGATTATGTAAAGTGTGTTGGTTGCGGACAATGTGTAGCGGTTTGCCAGTACGATGCTTCCCGGGTAGTATGGCAAAAATCATCTGAAACAGTCTGTAAAAGAATTGCTGAATACTCCCTGGCAGTAGTCAGGGATAAACCATCGTTCCACATTAATTTTATTATTAATGTATCGCCCGATTGCGATTGCTGGGGATTTAATGATTACCCTTTAGTACCTGACCTCGGAATAGCAGCTTCGTTTGATCCTGTAGCTCTCGATCAGGCTTGTGCCGACATGGTTAAAGCGGCGCCTGCACTTCCCGGAAGCAGGATATGTGATAACCATCATGAGAATGATATGAGCGGTGATGATAAATTCAAACTCGCCCATCCTGATACTTTCTGGCAATCCGGACTTGAGCATGCGGTGAAAATTGGGCTGGGAAATACAGAGTATGAATTAATAAGTATTTAATCCTAAATCATTTCGATACCGCCTGAATCAGATTTAAACACATGAATGCTAAAGTAAGTATTGCTCGTCTTTCAATATTATCCAACACGTTACTTATCGTGATGAAGCTCGCGGTAGGTATTATAAGCGGATCGGTAAGTATACTTTCTGAAGCTATTCATTCTTCAATGGACCTGATTGCAGCAGTTATTGCCTTCTTTTCTGTCAGGGTTTCCGATACGCCCCCCGATTCAAGACATCCATACGGACATGGGAAAATTGAGAACATATCAGGGGTCATAGAATCCCTACTGATTTTTATAGCAGCTATATGGATCATAATTGAGGCTGTAAAAAAACTTCTTGGGGAAAAGATTGAGCTTGAATCAATAACACTTGGCTCGATCGTAATGCTTATATGCGCAATGGTCAATGTTTTTGTTTCCCGAAGATTATATAAAGTTGCCCATGAAACAAAATCTGTTGCACTCGAAGCAGATGCACTTCACCTTAAAACAGATGTATACACCTCATTAGGTGTAGCGGTAGGATTGGGACTTATTATATTAACAGGTATAAACTGGCTTGACCCGGTAATTGCTATGGTTGTCGCTTTGTTTATAATAAAAGAAGCGTTTCAGCTATTGCGAAAGGCATTCACGCCACTGCTGGATACAGCATGGAGTGACGAGGAAATTGAAGAACTTGAAACAAGATTAAACAGCCTTGGTGTCAGTTATCATGATCTGAGGACAAGGATAGCCGGAAATTATCGCTTCATTGATATTCATATACAGATATCAGAAAATGAATCAGTTGGAAACGCACACAAATATTGCGACAAAATAGAAAATATGCTTAAATCGGCGTATGAGAATGTCACAGTTACAATTCATGTTGAACCAGCTTAAAGAACCCCTCCTGGATTTTAATCTGCACCTCAAAAACTTTTACAATGAAATATACAATCGCCCTGTTCACTTTTCTGGCTGCATTTTTAATAAGTTCTTACGGTTCAACCGGCAAGACCGGAAATTCTTATTATACTCTTAAACCTGATGATCCTGCTGGAGTGTACTTCACACCAGATAATTTCAATATCACATCTGATGGGAAGATGGATGTGTCGGTTCAACTTCAAACTGCAATAAATCAATTAAAAACCGACAGAAATTTCGGAATTCTATTTATTCCGGAAGGGAGCTATGCAATATCAAAGACAATTTATATACCAGCGTCAATACGCCTCATCGGTTATGGTAAAAACCGCCCGGTATTTATTCTTAAGAAAAATTCCCCCGGATTTCAGGAACCAAATCCCGGCGATAAAGGAAAAGCCACATATATGTTCTGGTTCACAAGCAGTATAGTTGAAGAGGGGAAAGAGATCAGGGATGCCAGTGCCGGTACATTTTACAGTGCACTTTCTAACATCGACCTCAGAATTGAAGATGGAAATCCTTCAGCAGTAGCCCTTAGAACACATTTTGCCCAGCATAGCTTTATTTCCCACTGTGATATTCACGCAGGTAATGGGAAGGCCGGGTTATTCGATATTGGTAATATGATTGAGGATGTTAAATTTTTTGGTGGAGAATATGGCATTTTCACAACAAAAGCTTCCCCGGGCTGGCAGTTCATGATGCTCGATACCTATTTTGAAGGTCAGCGCAAAGCAGCCATTAAAACTCATGAAGCAGGATTTACCATAGTGAGAATGATTGTAAAAAATGTACCGTCAGTAATACTGGTTGATCAAAACTATTGGGAAAAACTCTTTATGGAAGACTGCAGGTTTGAAGATGTCACGGGACCAGCTATTGAAGTCAGTAATGAAGGTAATGCTCATATGCAGGTCAATATAAGGAATCTCAGCTGCAGAAACGTTCAGGTTCTTGTGCATTATCCTGAGCTTAACACAAATACAATTGCTCCCTCCCCGATTTATACTGTTAAGAGGTTCATCTACGGGCTTCAGATGGATGATCTGGATTCAGAGGCAAGGATAAACACCATTTATGAAACAGAAGCTTTGAAAGTTATGCCTGCCCAGGCCATCTCTGATATTCCTGAGCTTCCGGAAATGAAGGACTGGGTAAATCTGAAAACACTGGGCGTAAAAGGTGATGGCCTCACTGATGACACTAAAGCCATTCAGGCTGCCATTGAACAGTATCCTTATATCTATGTTCCACAGGGATCTTATCGTATCAGCGAAACTATAAAGCTTAAACCGTCGACAGTCCTGATCGGTCTCCACCCACTGGCAACAAATTTTACACTTATAGAGAACTCTCAGGCGTTCAGCAGTTTCGGAGCTCCAGAGGCTTTGATCGAAGCAACCTTAGGAGGAACTAATATCTTGTCCGGTATTGGTTTGTACACAGCTCAGAACAACTACAGGGCAGTTGCATGCAAATGGATGGCGGGCGAAAAATCAATGATCAATGACGTTAAATTTATTGGCGGACATGGGACGATGAGTCCGGGTCCTAAAGTTCCATGGAAATGGGAAGAAAATAAACCGACCCAGGGTCAGACAGTATCATCAGCTTCTGAACAAGTGTGGGATACACAATACTGGAGCTTGTGGGTGACTAATAACGGAGGCGGGATTTTCAAGAATATCTGGTCGGCCAGCACTTTTGCCACATCGGGATTCTATGCTTCGAATACCAGTACAAGAGGACGAATCTATGCCATGTCAGTTGAGCACCATGTCAGAAATGAGGTGCGGTTAAATAATGTATCAAACTGGAATATTTATGCTCTCCAGCTTGAAGAAGAAAGTCGTGAAGGATCAGAATGCCAGCCCCTCGAGCTTGAACGATGCAGCAATATGACAATCGCCAATTTGTATATGTTCCGTGTAATAAGGGTTAAAGTCCCATATCCATATTCAGTAAGAACATGGGATTGCTCAAATCTTGAACTATTAAATATCCACAACTACAGTCAGATAAAATATACAACAGATAATCCTCTTTATGACATTAATACAAATATTGAGGTTCGCCCGGTAGAGATGGCACGATTATACATAAGCGGGAAAACTCAAAAACTCAGTACGATAAAATCAGACAAGCCGGTTCAATTACTGGCAAAAGGCTTCGAATTTGCTCTGGGGTCATGCCATGATTCAAAAGGCAATGTTTATTTTGCTGAACAGCGTATGAAACGCATCTACAAATGGTCAGTGGAAACAAATTCGATGAGTCTGCTTGCTGATTTCCAATGGGAACCGTTATCACTGGCTTGCGATTCAAAAGATAATCTGCTTGTAGTTTTCAGATATAATCCACAACCCGGATTAATTATAAACGGGCAACCTGAAAAATACACAAATCCACCCGATGCTTATGGAACTTCTTTCAGTGGATGGGGGAATTCAGGTTTCGGGACATTGGTTTATTCCGTGAACCCCACGAATCCGGAAGAGACTATCCTAAAACTTGAGAAAATACCGATGGGCATAATAGACAATATTTATAAAGCCCTTTATCCCTCAAACAGGTGGCGTGATTATCATGATTTCAATACAATTTCGGTAAACAGAGATTCTTCATGTTTTCTTGCCCCTGATGGGAAGACAATTATTCCAATATGTTATGATCTCGCCAGATCTTGCGCACTAGTGGAGGCATTTCCGGGAAAACCTCTCTATGCAGCAGATGAGTACGATAAACGTACAGTGAAGTTTAATGTCGATACCAAAGGCTATATTTCAGACATGCATTACTTTGCCGAGAAAGGCGAATTCAGTTCTGTTCCTGATGCTCCTGGAAATGTTTATATTGCAGATGGTCAGGTTTATATTTTCGACAAAGAAGGGAGACAAACAGGAATGATTGCTGTGCCGGAGAGGCCTTCGACAATTTCATTCGGAGGGAAAGACGGGAAAACTCTTTTTATTACCGGAAGGAATGCGTTGTATAGGACTGAAATTTTTTGACCCCCCAACCCCCCTAAGGAGGGGGGGGGCTAAAACTCTATATTTGAGATAATTATATTAATGTTCCCAATTTATGTGAGGGGGTTTACAGGTAGTGAAGAATCCTATTCATTATAGTTAATTTACTTTTTCGTAACCAACATTCCTGCAAGGAACTTAAACTCATTCTTATAAAGTCCGGGGGTTAGTTTGGATTGATCCCCGATTTCCATTATGTTTCCTATTGGTTTATCATATACTTTCCATTCGGGTAAATCTTTTCCGTTCGGATTACCATTCTTTACAAAGTTCACCCAGTAATCATTCATTGTTTTTTCAACTGCAAAATCAACGTCACGCCATGGTCTTTTCCAGAGGTGAAGCGTATGGAGTGCGAAAGGTACCTCGGAAGTATGAAATGCACCGTAATTTGGAAAATCAGGTTTATCTACCGGAACATGACTGAACTCATAAACATATGCCTGTTTGCTCGCATAACCTGCCCACAAATATGCCGGCACAGCAGCAAACTGCATAAGACCAACTAATTTCATTGATGCCGAAACCTGATCATTTGTATTACCCGGGAATAATTTCAAAAATTCTTCTGCCTTGTCTCCATAATTTTTCAAAGCCTGTTCTTTATATTTTTCAAGCGTTAAAGTCTGATTACCCATAATTGATCCGTCTCCTGTAACCCAGCCGGCCATCATTGCAACATCATTAAATTTCCCATTCCTGAAAGCACCAAAGACATCATTCGGAATTACATATCCGTCAGCCACAGGGCCAAAGTTCCCTCCTGCATTTATAAGCTCATCGGCTGATTTCTTTCTAAGTTCATCAATACTTGAGGTCTTCAATTTTTCCATAATAGCGATACCAGATTTTTCTGCATCAGCTAAATTGTTGCTCATGCGGTTGTTCAATATTCCCCCGCTCTCAGCTATTGCGCCCCTGAAAAGACCTTTGGCCAGAGGTGATGCAACTAGAACACAAACACTCATGGATCCTGCCGACTGTCCATCTATAGTAACCTTTTGCGGATCACCTCCAAATGCTTCAATATTCCTTTTGATCCATACGAGGGCTGCTATCTGGTCAAGCAGTCCGTAGTTTCCCGATACTTTATTTGCCGATTCGCTGCTCAGCCCGGGATGTGCCATGAAACCCAGCACTCCTACCCTATAATTAATGCTAACGAAGATGATGCCTTTCTTTGACATTTCTTCCCCATCATATACAGTACATGCAGCTGAGCCGGAAGAAAAACCACCGCCATAAATCCATACAAAAACCGGTAACTTATCCTTTGCCGATTTAGCTGGCGTCCAGACATTCAGATAAAGACAATCTTCACTTAAATTTTCAGAGGGTGTTATGAATTCTTCAGTCCACATCATGAAAGGAACCGGTTTCCTTTGCATCGGACTGGCAGAGAATTTATCACATTTCAAAACTCCGGACCAGTTTTTCACCGGCGCAGGAGCTTTCCATCTCAATTCACCTACGGGAGGAGCAGCAAAGGGAATACCCTTGAAAATATTTATTTCACCGCTTTTGTACCCGGAGACCTGCCCGTTTTCTGTATTAACAACTGACAATTGAGCAGATAAACCCATTGAACAGAACACAATGGCTATACAAAACCAAAATCGCTGACCTATTAAATTTTTCATTTTTTATATTTTTATTGCAGGTATCTTTTTTTGATAATTGAATTCAGCTATTCTATTTGAATAAGTTTAAATTAGTCAACCAAGTTAATGATTCGAAAGATAAAATTGAACAGATAGGGAATATTTAAAGAATTTTGATAAGCATGTGAAAACCCTTTGTCGCTTCCCGCGGCATTCAGTGAGATAAATGAGAAGCACCGAGTTACACGGAGGAGCTTCAACCTTAACCTTAACCTTAACCTTATGTGTTATGCCATTATGCCATTATGCCATTAAAATTATATCTTTATATCGCCATTAAATACATGATAATCGAATTTTAAAATTTATACTATGTCACTAACTGAGAAAATTGCCAGCGATCTGATTGCAGCAATGAAAGCTAAAGATAAAGTTGTCCTGGAAGCTATAAGGGCTGCAAAAACGGCATTTACCCTTGCCAGAACCGAAAAAAGCGGTGATACAGTCCTGACTCCTGAAGAGGAATTGAAAATCATTCAGAAATTAGTAAAGCAGCGCAGGGAATCTGCTGCTATTTATAAAGAACAAAACAGACCCGATTTATATGAGAAAGAGGTGATCGAAGCAGATGTTCTTGAAAAATATCTGCCTGCAAAAATGAGTGAAGAGGAATTGGTAAAAATTCTTAAAGTAATTATTGAACGTCTGGGTGCCAAATCACCTTCTGATATGGGCAAGGTAATGGGTATTGCCACAAAAGAACTCGCAGGAAAAGCCGATGGGAAAGAGATTTCTGAAAAGGTTAAACAATTGCTCGGATAAAAAAAGGCGTAAGGGCGTAAAGGCCCAAAGACATAAGGGCTTAGTGTACAATGATACTCGATAAGTAATATGCGGTGAGTTATTCAGTAATAAAACACGAAGCCGGTAAATTTGCCCCATTATAAAGGTTCGGAACCGCGGTATTTCTCCAGGCAAAACGTACTGAAACAGGAATTTTTACATTTTTTGACTGAACAATAACCTGCTGTCCTTTTATTTTTGCATCCGCATGGAAATATATTTTATCTGCACCTGCAATCTCAAAGTATGTAAGTTTGTCTCCCATTACATGTAATCCTTCACTATGATCAAATGAAATAATGGCTTTGTTCTTATCAATAGTGATATCCTTATAAAGCGGACCTGAATCCTCGGGTAATCCCTTTTTGTAGTACCTGTTCAAAGCAAGATAAGTGAGTCGCATAGCAGCATCCTGTTTATCTTTCGGATGAATATTCAAGGTATCACAAAGATCGCTCAGGACAGCCATACCAGTATTTGGCACGACGAGAGCTTTTCTCTGTGCATCCCTGACAATGACTCCTTCAAATGGATTTCCATATTTATAAGGTGCTATCTGTGCGAAATAAAATGGGAAATCATATCCCCATTTTGATCTCCAGCTTCCAATTAAAGCGGAAAGCATTTCTTTATAAGCATATCCGTTAATTGTATTTGCCTCGCCCTGATACCACAGTGCTCCTGCAATATGGAATTGTATCATCGGTGAAATCATTGCATTATAAATTCTTGCAGGTTCAACCGGTCCCCATGGAACAGTTTTTTGCTTTGCAGCAGCTTCACGAAGAAAATCATCCTTCTGAGTGGCATCCTCAGGCATCCACGATTCGGCAGGTGTACCGCCCCAGCTGGAATTAATGATCCCTATGGGCACGCCCAACTCTTTATTGAGTTTCCTTGCAAAGAAATAACCTATTGCACTGAAGTTCTTCATCACCTCAGGAGTACAAACTGACCAGTTACCGGAAAAATGATCCTGCGGATAGAGTGATGTTGAAGTATTAACAATGAATAAACGTATCTCCGGATAGTTGGCATTTTTTATTTCTTCTTCTCCGTTATCAATTCCCCACTGGGCTGACATTTCCATGTTTGACTGGCCGGAGCACAACCAAACCTCTCCTATTAATACATTTTTCAATACGATTTCATTCTGTCCTTTAATATGTATATTGAATGGCCCGCCTGCTGCTGGTGTCTTCATGGTTATCTTCCATGTACCCTGAACGCTTCCCAGTACAGTGATCTCTTCATTCATCCAATCAGCTTTGATCACAACTTTTTCACCCGGTCTGGCCCATCCCCAGAAAATCACATCTGATTTCTGCTGCAGAACCATGTTGTCTGAAAATATTTCCGGGAGAGAAATATTGGCCTTGCTGAACTGAAGAAAGATGAATAAAACAACTATTGTTATTGGAACTCTTTTTATAAATGTTTCCATTTTGATATAATTTAGTGTACAAACATAATCAGAATCTCTGTTGTCCGTAAGTTTTTTACTGTCGAACCAGTCTGAGTTTTATTTCCATTATTCAAGGATTAGTGTATATTCATTTCCCTTCCTGATCTTATCAATATATTTCCATTTTATTTCAACAGCGCTATTATCAGATATGATTAACTTATTGTCATGAAAGCTGATTGATTCTTCCGGGACAAAAATTTCTATCGATTTTACAAACCATATCTGATCTGCTATAACTGAAACTGTTTTATAATTAACAATATTCAGACTGTTATCTCCTTTTGCCAGTTTTAATAGGGTCGAATGGAGGATGGTAGAATCGTTTATTGCCTCAGCATGCATCGGGTCAAAGCCCTGAAATTCAGGAAATTCTTTAAATTTAAGAATAACCCTTATCCCGGGTTGTTTCATAAAAGCCTCATAGTTGATCATATGTTTTTGCTTCTCAAGTGTAGTGAAAATGTCTGCCTTTGCTCTCTCATAATGCATTTCAGGTAAGGCAGTTACATGCGGTGACATTTTTTTAATAAAGTAGTCATAAAGAAAGAGGCCGGATGAATAATACTCAGATTGCCAGTTTTTATAATGTTTTGATAGAATTATGCACTGGGCCATTCCTGTTAATAAACATCTTCCTCTGAGGCTGTTTCTGCTGTACAAAGGTTCTTCCAGTGAATATAAGTACCTGTGGTTAATGTATTCCTGATCTGCAATATCTTTGGAAAAATGCTGAAGATAGCTATATTCGCAAAAAGTTGCCGGGCCCTCAATTGATTCTGCTCCTTTTTCATAATCAATATATTTTGTTCCGATTATCTCTTCCCTTCTGGTTCTGCAGGAATAAAAAAGATCCAGGTTCTTTTGGAATTTTTCAGGAGGGCCGGATACCATTTCGAGCAATAATATATTTTCGAATTGCTTTATTGCAAAATTTCGTGCATCCTCAGGATAAGTCAGAAGATCCGCAGGATTATCAAATTTGAGGTCTTTCACAAAATTGCGTTGATAAACGTGATGGAGCTCATGAAATAGCTCGGCATAGAACTGATTAATTGAAGAGTAGAATTGCTGGCCATAATCGTTATGTGCAGTTAATGTTCCATTAATCATTGTCTGTGTTGCGCCGAACAGTCCATATTCCGATTGATTTAACACATATATTCCATAGTTTAATAATCGGGCATCTTGAGGTGGAGCGGGATGATTAATAAGAAATGCCGGGCCGTTTAATCTGAATATGCAATATGGACCAATTTTCATGTCTGGCCATATTGAGTTCTTAATGCTTTCAAGATTTTTTGAAAAATCAGAAAGTGAGTTCATGAAGACACTGTCAATAGCTTCAAGTTTTTGACCATCTGCCTTACAATATGTTGACAGAACCAGTATTAGAATAAAAAAATAGCGTTTCATGAAATTTATGTTAATGTATTATATAGGGTTAGGTTTGCAAATATACAGTTTTGGATTTTATCTGGTATATGGCTGAATTTGTCCTTTCCAGAATTCGTTGAAGTCAGCTGCATAACTGTCAATTGCTAAATTAACAGATAATGTATTTGATCCATTCAGATATTTCTTAAACGCCATAATTGAAAAATAGCAGATCCCCACGCATACTACTACTTCCCAAAAAGAAAGAAAAAGAGATCTCCAGTGGAACCCGCCAATATATTCAACCATGTGTGCCGGATTTTTTGTTAAATCACACCAGGCCATGACCATAAGAGGAATAACGGCTAAAGCTGCTATGAACCATAATATTGATTTATTATATAAAAGTTTGTCCATCCATTTTTTTCGTCTGGCAATAATACCAAGAATGTAATAAGAAATGTAAAGCGTAAAATATCCCAGTTGCAAACCAATTATGTTTTTTCCTCCTATAGGATACACACAACGTAACAAAAATGCCGTTAAGCCACAAATCAGAATAAAAAGGGCAACATTCCATTGCGCAGGAGTATTCTCAGGTGTTATGTAACACCAGCCTCCTGAAGCTCCATAACCAATAGCAGTATGATGAATAAAAACAAGGACTGTTAATACAATTCGTAAATTGTCGAAATAAGGCGATCTTTTCACAACTGAATAGATTAGTTTGTATTATTTATGGTTTAGATTATGGATCTATTTTAACCCGAACCGGTAGCTGAATTTAATAAGAAATACATTATGGGGTTTATTATCAACGGTACTGAACAGGTTACCAAGATCGTTAAAAAGATCAAGACTTCCGTTAGTGTTTGAACTGTTTCTTGTCTGGCTCCAGATAAGATAGACAGAAGAACCTGGATCATATTCCCATCTGACTACCAGGTTGGACAGAAAAGCCTGGTAATTAAAATCCATTACGCCCTTTGAACTTACACCGAATAGCAATCCGCACAGAGAGGTTAAAAATGTTAAATAAACAGATTTGAAAATCAATATATTATAAAATGATGATCTACTTTTTTCGATAGATCTTCTTCTCCTCAACCGCTTTTTTCCTGTATACTTCCCTTACATTAACAGCATCGTTACACAAAAAAATAAGCAGCCCTTTTTCCCTTGACCAGGGATCGGATATATGACCGATTTCTGTAACACTATTAAAAAGCTTTTTAATATCTCCAATCTCACTATTTATGTAAATAAACGGTCCGGCAGGAATTGTATCCGGTGCCCACATCACATAGCTTTCCAGAAATGTTATAGCATCAGGTAAATTATATTCTTTCCCGTAGAAATGAATTGCTCCGGCGGCACCATAATCTCTTTCAACATAAACTGTACACTTTTTTTGGTCAGCCGCGGTTAATTGTTCATATACTTTTCCTGTATAACCTGCCAGTTCATGCCAGCCGGTCATGTCGGCGTATATCTGGGAAATATTGTGGGTTTTCCCATCTTCCCACCGCGAGAAGGGATAATTGATCCAATGCTCCGTTTTTGCAGTATAACTATTTAATTTTTCGAATGATAATAAAGGCAATCCGTATGGTAATGCCACAAGGGAAAAGGCAACAGATATAACTAAAACAACATAATTTACCACGACCAGTCTGCCAGCAAAATATCTTTCCATGGCGAGACCACCATATGCAAACAGGAATGGCACTAAACCAAGTATATAATATCCTTTACCTTTAATAATAAAGAAGATAAGGATAATGATAAATGAGGCCATACCCAGGTATTGGTTATTCTTTTCCCTTTTCATGAATAAAAGTGAAAAAAGACCAAACAGCCATATGAATGTAGAAGCCAGATTCAGACTATAGATATCTGTGAAGTAGTTAATGTACTTCAGATTTACCATTTGGGTCCGTTTTAATTCACTAATATGAAATATCACAGGCCATCCATGAATATATTGCCACAGAATGTTGGGAAGAATGATCGCTATTCCAAGAATCAGGGAGAAATAAAAATACTTTGAATTCAACAATTTTCTGTAACTGGAAAACATTAAAGCAATGAAAAATCCAATTATGTAAAACAGCACCGAATACTTGTTCATAAACGACAGCCCCAATAAAATGCCAATCATGATCCAGAGCCTGGGATTGCTTTGACTTGTCATTCTGAATATAATATAGGTTGTCAGGAGCCAAAGGAATTGTTCAATGACATTAGGAGTGAATAATGTATCAAAGAGTAAAAAACCGGTTGATAAAAGGAATGCGGTTGATGCTATGACAAGGGCGAGGATGCCACCTCCTGAAACCTTTACTATTCTTGCAACTATAAACAGTGAAGATGCTCCAAGTAACGCAGGGATAAACCTGATGCCAAATACGGAATAACCGAAAATTGTTTTAACAACAAATGCCAGAAATCCCATAACGGGCGGTACTGTTGCATAACCGAGACTGAGATGATCTGCCATGTTGAAGTAAAGCATTTCATCGCGATGAAGCTCGTAATTAGTATTTGTGAAGAGATGCAAGCAGAGTTTGGCAATAATGAAGAGGCTTGCGACAACCCAGTATTTGCTTATTTTAAGTTTAGAAAGGGCTCTATAATCAGTCATAATAAAGGAATTTCTTAAAAAACAGATTTAGTCCGGCTCCATCGGTTGGTGTGTGATTCATATTAATACAAAGCACATCTTTATTACCGCTTCTGAAGACTTTGGCTCTTACGATAAGGAACCTGAATGGTTGTATTTCACTGGTCAGAAATTCATTAATCTCTGGTTCAGGGTCGCCGTTTACTTCAGTCAGATCAATCAATAGATCAGAAAAGAATATTACACATCGCATCAGCTGGTCATAGTATGAACGTAGAAAAAACTGAATCTGGTCTGAAATTTCTGAAGATATCTCAGCCGGGATACTTTTTTGAAGATATTCAATATTCATGATTATGCTTATTAGATAAATATAGACAAAAAACTTTTTGTCATTTTCCGAATACAGTAATGATCCTGCTCCTTGCCCTTGAAAAAATTGAATGCGAAGTACTGCTTGGTATGCACAATATTTCAGCAATCTCTTCATGGTCATAACCTTCTAAAAGATAAAGTGAAATGATATTCCGGTATTTTTCAGGAAGTTTACTGATAAACCCTCATAACTTTATTCATCCTTGGATCAGATTCATTTTCAGCATAATCTGACTCATTAATATTATCTTCCACAAAGTCCCTGAAATGTAAGCTTTACAATAATGAAGATTACAATAACAACAGAAATATGGTAAACCATATTTCTTAATGATCTGATAACTTCATCTTTAGTCCTGAAAATTGATTCTCCTGACGCTCGAACCTTGATTACCAGAAGCCTCATAGATAGCCATGCATAGATAATTAGCTGAACTCCCGTAGCGGGATTAATGAAAAAACCAATGCCATTCGGAGAAGGCAGTCATGCATTTCCAAACGACATTGGTAACCTAAAATTTAAACTAACTTTCTATTTGGATGCTTTTTTCACATATATATCTCCCTGCATATTCTTCATCATCATTTCAGGTCCCCCACCATTTATTTTCCCATAAACCCAATCATCCTTTTTTATCTTGTATAACCCTGGCTCGGTGGTCTTGTCTATTTTTGCAGGAGTTTTATCAACATCGATGTCAAAGTCACTGAATACATCTCCGTTATCTGATTTTAGTTTCAGATTTGCTTTTGTATCAGCAGGAAGAGTAACATTAACATCGCCGTTCAGTGTTGAGAATGCCATGGCTGCCTTAGGATCAATCGCCTTAAAGTTAACTTCAACATCTCCGTTAACAGTGTTGGCAACAACGGAGCCTGAAATATTAGTAAGAGTGATCTTGTCATTGACGTTATTTACTTCCAGTTCACCCCTGATATTTTCAACCGTCACGTCTCCATCGTTAACTGTACCTATCTGAAGTTTTACATCCTGGGGGGCTTTAATATCCAGATCAATAGCTTTATTAGGGTTACCTGTATTCACTGTAACATTATTATCAGCCTCCTTAGCAGTAACTTCAAAGCTGCCATGAGTTGAAATACGTTTCATACCGCTTACGGTTTTCGATCCTTCATCATCATTGCCATCTCTTGGACTTACGTTGATTACGACGTCTTTTCCTTCGTAACCAGTAACCTTAATTGATCCTGAAACAAGGTGTACTTTCAGTGAGTAAGATTTACCTGGACTGCTTAAAGGAACAGTCAGGGTCTGAGTTGCATCTGATTGAGCTAATGACTTCAGTGTAAACATGAGGCTTAGTAATACCAGGCCTGCAATTTTCATTTTTTTCATAATTGTATGGATTAAGATTGTTTTTTAATATATACGTTTCCATTAAGTGTTTCGAATTTAAATGTCTTGCCTCCTTTTCCAAAACGGACAGAGGTAGTGCTGTTGAGTTTGTAAACAATTCCATCGCCTTTCTTATCCTGCACTTTTGATACTGAAGCAGGTAATAATTCTGCTTTCGGGAAATCGGTATAGAATTCACCATTCATGCTTTTGAATTGCAGATCGGCTGAAAGATCGGGCTGATAGTTTACATTAATATTCCCATTTATGGTATAATAGGATGATTCTTCAGGCGGATTTGTAAGGTACGTTACAGTCACATCACCATTCACTGTGTGTGCGAAAGTAGTTCCCTTAGCGTTTTTAATTGATATTTCCTCATTCACATTGTTTACATGCAATGTTCCGCTTACATTATTTACCGTAATTATGCCATCATTCACTGTTGAAATGTGAAGGTTCACACCATACGGAACTTTAACAGTAAAATCAACATTGTAATTATAATCTATTTCAGTACGATCGTCATTATAATGCCAGTTACTATGAGGCCTTGAATCATAAGGAGATGAAATGTAAGCCATTATTGTATCTGTTCTCTCGTCAAAACCCAGTTTGAATTCCTTTTTGCCAATTTCAAGGTTTTTGTCATCATCAGCCATGATTGTTTTATCCATCTCAAGCACTACTTTATTCCCAGCGTAGCCTTCCACTTTTATAAAACCTGAAATATTATAGATATACAATATAGATTCAGTTGCATTACCGGTTATTGTAAATTCTTTGCTAACATGCTCTTTAAATTCCCTGGCATTTGCCATTGGAATAGTGCATATGATTCCCAGTCCCATTAGTAGGGTGACTATTACTTTTTTCATAATCTATTGAATATTAGTTTTTCAGATCAGTTTTTGAATGCTTTTCTCGATTTTGATTTTAACCATCTTATTCAGATCTTTTTTAGCAAGCAGTTTCTGCAGAGACTGAACAGAGCTTTTCTCCTGCAATAGAACCATGATATCTGCTATCGCCGATTGCATGATTGGCGATTCCTGCGTGTTTATGCTTCTCACAAGACCTTCGCGGACGCGTGGATTGCCCGATAATTTTGCAAGAGCTTCAAGAGTAGCAAGACGCACGTTTACATTTGGATCTTCATTTAAAGTTGTAAAAAGAGCGTCAATTACTTTGGTATCCACATTTTTTATATCGTCGGTATATGACACTGCCTGTATCCGTTGTGAAGCCGATGGATCCTGAAGAAGTGATAGCATCATAACCTGTTTCATTTCCGAAATCTGCGAAGAGAGAGACTCAATCTGCCTGTTATAAGAGCTTGTTGTTTCACCGGGTCTGTGCAGCAGATAACCTAAAGTGAGACCACATATTACCAGGAGAAGGCTGAATGCCATACGAGGCCGGGCTTTCAGTGACCAATATTCGCGAAGCATGTTAATCCATTCGGTTGCCGGATTTCTCCTGGAAATAAGTTCTTCCTTATAATTAGAGAGTAAAGCGTCGAAACCGGCGTGCATAGCAGTGGAAGGTTCCGGCTGGGGAATTTCGCCCATAAGTTCCCATACTTTTCTGGCGGCATCAAATTCAGCCCGGCAATCTGCACAACCTTCCAGATGTCTTTCAATCTCATTTCTCTGTTCCTGATCAAGATCGTCAGTCAGCATTAATAGAAATTGTTCCCTGTAGTCTTTGCAATTCATATTAGTTTCTATTTCTCAATTTTCAAATAATTATTTTTTAACTGACTCAGGGCCCTGTAAACCCTCACCTTTATAGCCCCTTCTGTTGTATTCAGAATTTTCGCTATTTCGTTATATTTCAATTCCTGGTACCGGCATAGTATCAATAGTTCCCTGTTTTCGTCGCTTAATTTTCCCATCGCACTTTCAAGCATTTTTAATTCCTCATCTTTCTCTATTTGTGCATCAGTAATTTGTCCTCCTTCAATTTTTTCTTCATAGTCCTTCACATCGGAGTGTGCGGGAGTTCTTTTAACTTTTCTGAAATGATCATATACTACATTTCTGGCAATATGATACATCCACATTTTAAATTCACCAAAGCCCATGAAACCTTCCGGATATTTCAGCATTCTTAAAAATATATTCTGTACCATGTCTTCACTTAACTCTTTCTGTCGCGTCATATTAAAAAGAAATCTGAATAGCTGACGATGATATCGTTCATAAAGGAGGCCCATTTTATCAATGTCACCATTTTTTACTTTCAGCATTAACGCATTATCCGAGAGAGTATCCAAGTTTTGTTGTTTTTGTTTTGGTTCATTCATTACTGTAAACCTATGTAAAATTAAAAGGTTACAGGGAATCAGTCACTTTTTTTAAAATATGAAAAGACATTTAATCAATAGATAATAAAAAATAGAACAAAAGACTCCAGCTCTGAGTAAAAGATAGTAGATTCCGAGCGGAGTGAGGAATCTCCTTGGCCTAAAAGGCTGCTTTTGCGTGTATGGAGTTTAGTCCACCAAGGGGGAGAGAATTCTAGTCCTTAAGCTGATATGCTCTAGCTAAAATATTTATTTATTAATCCTAAAAGAACATTTTTGTTGATTGGTTTTAAAATATAGTCAGTACATCCCGCATACAGGGCCTTATCCTTCTCACCTATCAGTCCAAAGGCGGTTTGAGCTATTATGACAACATCATTATTAAATTCCCTTATCAACCGGGTTGCTTCATAACCATCCATCTCAGGCAACTTAATATCCATCAGAATGAGATCTATATCAGGATTATCATGTACGGTTTCAACAGCTTCAGTGCCAGTTGTCACTTTCAAAATCTTTTTACAAAAAGGTCCAACGAACCTTGTAATTAATAATTCCGAAGGTTTATCATCCTCAGCAATTAATACGACCAGATTCTTAGGATTGTCCGATGTGCCATGGAGAACCTCAGAATTGGCTTGCCTTGGCTCTGCAGGAGAATCATATGGGATATTAAAGTAGAAGTCCGAGCCTTCCCCGTATTTGCTTTTGAACCAGATTTCCCCGCCAAGCATCTCTATATAAGCTTTCGAGATTGATAACCCCAGACCCGTTCCTTCGTAATTTCTTGTAAGTGAATCGCTGCCCTGTCTGAATCGTTCAAAAATTAATTCATGTTGTTCATTTTTGATACCGATTCCTGTGTCTTTCACAAAAAACTCAAGAAATCCGTCTTTTTTCTCATAACCAAATTCAACCGTACCTGCCCGGGTGAATTTGATAGCATTTTTTACCAGGTTAGTTAATATCGCATAAATCTTGTCCGGGTCGGTTCTGATTTCAGCTTCTTCAACTGATAATGCTTTACTGAAAACCAGCCGGAGTCTTTTTGCCTCAGCCTCGGGAAGAAAAAAAGACGAAATAGATTCAATCTGTTCATTAATATTTGTGCGGGACAAATTAACCGGCATCAGTCCCGATTCAATTTTTGATATGTCAATAATGTCATTTATAATACTCAGCATGCGTTCACCACCCTCTTTAATGATCTGAAGATATGCTTTTTGTTGCTCAACTGTTGTGCCCGGCATTTTCAGAAGTTCAGTAAATCCCAAAATTCCATTCATTGGAGTCCTTATTTCATGGCTCATATTTGCCAGAAAAGAGGATTTCAACCTGTCACTTTCTTCTGCCCGTTCTTTGGCTCTGATCAGTTCTTTTTCTGCCTTCTTGCGGTCGCTGATGTCGTGTATGATTATAAGGTGGCTTCCAGGCTGATTTTTAATGCCCTGTTTAAAGATCCGGTAAGTTTTAATATCTTCATTTTCACCAATTTCAATCTGATCAACATAATTATTATCAATTGCTGCATTAAGTAATTGCTGGTTTGAGGCACCTGAAGAACCAGCAGAAATTCCTGTTACGTGTTTGTTCCTGATGCCGAGAATGGATTTAGCAGCTTTATTTATGTCCTGAATTCTGTTCTGAGAATCCAGCGCCAGTATCCCGTCGGGTAATATTTCAACTAGTGTCTCACGCGCAACCGGGATCAGATCGAGGAAGCGGAAATTCAGTACTGCATATGCAGCAAGAATGCCGCTTAATGTAATACTGAAAGGAGTTAAATCAAGACCCGGAACGGGACTTTTTCCTGCAAGATAAATGACACTGACGATCCAGGGGAAAAGGCCGCCGCTCAGGATAACCAATGCCTGCGATCGGAAAGCTTTATGCTGGTGAAAAATAAAAATCAGCAGGTAAACAGCTGCTGAAAACAGAAGGATGTATGAGTAAACTATATATCCTATCCAGAACCATATTCCATGATAATATTCCATCAGATTTGTTGTTCCGGATATAGATGAATAGTCTGTCCAGATCAGATGATGTTTCTCATTCGTAATCACGAGAATCCAGGTAATAGCCGGAATTATGAAAAGATAAAAGATGTTTCTGGTGGATAACAGTTTTTCTTTACCGGTAAAGCGAAGAACAAAAATAAGGTAAAGCACAGGTGTTGTTAGTCCTCCGATATATTCAAGTTTTGACCATACTATTTTTTCTGAAGCTACATGCGCTGCCGTTTCGAAAATTACAAAGAAAGCTCCTGTTCCTGCTGCAATCATTAACCATGCAAGTTCTCTGGCAGCGACAACCGATCTTCTTTGCAGGGCAATAAATGCAACGAAGAAGGATACAAGTGTTGATGCGATAAAGAATACCGAATATACTGTGAAAAGTTGGTTCATAAAAATTAACCTTTTATAGAGATTGAAAGGTAGGAATAATATCAAAATACAATTCATTCCAATGAAAACATATTTGTTTTGAATAACATTATTGGCATATAAATTAAACATTTTATAAATTTGTTTTGTTTTCCTGTAATTAAACATGTTTCGATTATACTATAACTAAAATTAACGGGGATGAAAAAAATATCTTTAACCTTGATTGTTTTTTCACTCTGACTACACTGTCTATTGCTCAGCCGTTCGATGCCAAAACTGATATAACGAGTGATATTAATAAGTTGAACTTCGGGTTGACGGGAGGCGGAGGTTTTTCGCAACAGATTAGTTCCGGAGAAATATTTATGGATATCCGGAGTGCTTACGGACTGAAAGTCATTCAGAAATTAAGTCAGAATGGAAGCAGTCATAATGGAAATCTGCTTATAGATCTGGGATATGCTCTTATGTTTTAATTATCCTTATTTTCGTCGTTGTACCTTTAATAGGAATGTCCTGCGGTCTTTCGGTCTTGCAGTCCTGCAGTCAAATTTTGATTATAAAGAAAGTTTAGTTCTCTATTTATTAGAGCCTTGTCGGCCGTTACGCCTCTACGCCTTTAAGCCGTTGCGCCGTTATTTATCCCTGAAGAGCCTTACACTCAGACCATAATTCGGTTCAACCTTTTCAAGGGTTGCCGATTCGGTATATACACCAATTTTGATCTGCCAAACTTCTTTTTCATCAACCGGAGTACTGCTCCAGTAATGAGCACATGCCCCAAGGCTGTTAAAAACTCCACGCGCATAACGTTCTCCTCCATACAGGCTGTTGAATCCGCTTTCGCCACCTGTTTTCAGCTGTTCATAGACCTTCTTACTGTCACCTCCAAGGTATGTATGTAAAGATTCCCATTCTTCTTTGGTAGGCAAATGCCATCCTTTTGGGGGTATTGTCTTTGCCGCTTCCCAATCATAAAGAAAACCGTAATTTATAAGTTTATTCTTCTTCTCATCTTCATATTCCCAGTAATTGCCCCGGGAAGGTTTTTTTGCGAGGTTTTCAGCCATGATGACATGTTCGCCTATTTTTATTACATTATGAGTTGATCCGTCACTCTCATCATAAAAGGTACCATGTCCGCAGATTTCACATATATCATTCTTCATGTGATGCATATTATGGCGTATCTGACCGCATTTAGTACATTTTTCACAGTTCTTAATCCAATTATGATGATTCTGACGGATTTTTCCGCAAACTGAACATTTTTCACAATCGTGCGACCAGTCATGCTCTTCCTCACCAAATACCTGACCACATCTGGAACATTTTCCGCAATCAGCTGAGACCTCATGTTCAGCGTCTCTTACTTTACCACATTCGGAACACTTACACCCGTCCCACGAATGAATACCAAATTTACATTTGAATGACATGTATACCTCCTTTTAAATTATTAAACACGCCTTTTCAGGTTTAAAAATTATTGGGCAATGGATTGACCTCTGACATTCCAATAATTTTCTTTACTAATATAGAACAGATTTTGTTCAGTTGCTAATGTTATTCACAAAAAACCGGTAAGCACTGCAGCTTACTTATTATTCATTTCTTTTGCTTGCACAAAAGAAATGAACAAACCCTATTCAAACTCCACAGTAACACCGGTTTCCGTGAGCTGATTTATCTGTTCAATATCAACATTATTACCCGACAATTCAACATATTCGAGGTTTTTCAATTCAAAAAGCGGAGATATATCATTTATGTAATTGTTTGATAATAACAGGTTTTTAAGTCTTTTTAAATAGCTTAATTCATCAATTATGCCAACCTGGTTGTCTGAAAGATTCAATTCTTCCAGATCGTCGAGTCCGATGAGAGGTGACAGATCACTGATCCTGTTATCTGAAACATCAATTGTTTTTGCATGGATACAGAACTGTACACCGTCAAGATCGTTTACATCTGATGATGACAATTCTAATTCTTCAATCTCCTCCAGATAGAAGGGAGGATATTCAACATCCGGATCGCCATATTCCCTTATTTTTATAGCATCATAAAACGTATAGCCAACCAAATCTGTATGAGTTTTGGACCTGACAGGATCAGGCGGTTCATTTACATTAATTATTGTGAAGCCCTCTTCATTCAGATCCCATTCATAAACGGGCGAATAGTCGATATCTTCATAACTTTTCAGAGAAGAGGTTATCTCCTCTATCCTTTCCAGTTTCAGTATGTGCGAATATGCCAGTAATCCATTAAAATCGTTTTGTTCTTTCAGCCGGTTTATCTCTTTGATATGGTACCCGACCCTGTCGGGATGATAAAGCATCATTAATTTGGAAAAACCTTTGCCGTCATCAGCAATTTTTACAATTACAAAATCGCTGATTATCTCAGATATTTTTTGAAGAACTGTATATTGCTGACTCCTGAATAAATTAATCAATGTAAGAGATATGGTATTCAGATTACTGACAGAATATGCATCTGTGAGATCTTCATGTAATTCATTTATTGTCATTCTGTCTTTATTAGTTTTACTAAACACAAAATAAACCGCAATGTTAAATAAAAATATTAAACGATGTTCTTAAGATGTTTGTATAAACCCCACCACTTTTATATTTTCAAGACCTGAAAGAAATTATTGTTAGTTAACTCTCTGATCTCAAGCCATGAAGGAGGCCTAATTTACCACCCGGCCCGAATTTAGATTTTCTGTTTGTGCAGATTTCGGTCAAAGAAGGCTTACCCCCCTTTAGAGCTTGCATTGAGCGGAGCGAAGTGGGGGCAGGAGGGTCGCCATTACTTATCAAAATTTATCTTCTTGAACTCAGCCAGTTTCAAAGCCTCTTTCCTGTAAGTTTTCCTTGTATGTTTTTCGTCATCGACGTTTATCCTGCTGAGTCCAAAATAAGCATAGGCTGTATACTCATTCCCATATTTGCCAAACAATGAAAGCTCGTTGATCCCTTTATTGTAATATTGTTGGGCCAATTTATAGTCATTATATCTTTTTTCCTGCAAGATCCCTTTTAAAATAATTAGCTGGGCCCTGATAAAATTGCTTCCATCAGTTACTGATGATTCAGAAATCAGCTTTTCAGCTTCATCATACTTCTTCATAAGCAGAAGGTTTCTTATATACATCTCAAGATAAAGCCCGTTTCTCTTATAATTCTCGTGAAGAGTCATGCAATAATAAGTGCTTTCAGGTAAATTATTTTCAAATCCCAAAAAAGTCCCGACAAGAACAATTGATGCTTCAGCTCTTAATACAATGGCACTTAATGCGGCTGTCTGTAATTGTTTTAATCCGGCATCTATATCGCCCGGAGGAAACAGGAATACAAGTGATTTGTACACAGGATATGTTTTTGGATATTCCTCACGATAATAATTGTAAAGACCGGTAAAATAGTACAAATCTGTACAACCGGAAGTATAATCAAATGCATGCCTCAAATATTTATATGTGCTTATTGTAAGAGGTGTCACCTCCATAATGAGATCATTATTATCATAAAACAGAAGAAGAAAACCCCTTGCGCATAAATCTGACAGCAAATATTCTGCATGGTCCTCTGGTTTCTTATTAAGTTCGGATAACCTGATGCATTCCCTCATATCTTCTTCAAAGGATACATGAGATGGAGATGTATGAAGCAAAGGATAATTTTGCCAGTAGGTCATCATGCCATTCAGCAGGTACACGATTGGATGCTCCGGATATAAACTTACAATCTTTGAATATACTTCCCGCGCATTATTAAACTGCAGATTATAGATGTAATCAATATCCTTTTTAACAAGTCTGAGTGTGGCAGTATCGTGAAGTAATTGTGCATTTAAAGGTATAGTGGATAGAATTGATATCAGACAAGAGCATATCACGATGATTTTGGATCTAAAGCGCATCATTAAGGAATCATAAGGGTGCAAAGTTATTCAAATCCTGTTTAATCTCAATCAATACTGAAGTTCATAAATTCATGTTTAATGAGCCTTTAAGCCGTTACACCGTTACGCCTTTTTTTAGTAAAACAGCAAAAGCCCGTCAAGAAAATAAAAGATTCCGATAGCTCCTAATATAATACCGCAGATCCATACGTATTTCTTTTTCGATAGAGTTGCAATAGAGGAAAGCAGGATAGAGATCTGCAGGAAGATTACACCTATCCCGAATTTATCAGAATGTATTTTAGATTCATCCCTTAAATTTTCGAATCCTTTTGCTGTTTTACTTATATCTTCTTTCTCCGACTCATAAGTCTTAATCTTCTGGGTATAATCTGCGATCTGTCCGTTGTATTTTGCTACAAGGGCCTCATTTCCTTTTTGTTTTTCGAGTGAGGCAACCTGAACTTCAAGATTCTCCTTTCGCGCATCGTAAAGGTCTTTTTTGATGCTCTTGGCCTGAAAGAACGCCCATTGATCACTTGCTTTTGTTTGGTTCAAAAGGCTTCTGGTACTGAATCCCCCACCTTTGAATGTTGATAATGTTGCTGCCACAGCAATCAGTATTGTTGTAATAGCCATCCAGGTAAGCCATTTTTCTTTATTTACTTCTTCCATAATACTAAATTTAAAATTTGGGCAAAAATATAAAAAATAGGTGTACGGTGCGCGGTGCGTGGTCAAATCATCCCATGTGAAGGTCTGAAGCTTTACTTTTTTCTTTTATATCCCACAGTCTGCCCAAAAAGTACATGTTGATCGACCCGCAAATTTAGTTTTTCCTCCAAACCTGATTTATCGCAGTTATGAAACCAGGCAACCAGACCTGTTGATGCAGCAAATAAGTAAACATTCGACGCAATGAGACCTGTATCAACATAAAAATATGATTTCTGTATTTCGGTGTTAAGTAGTCCAGGTTCCTGGTAACCCTGGGAATGGATAAGTTTGTCTATATCTGCAACATAAATCAGACGAACAGGAGCTTTGTTTCCAAAGTTAACCTGGCCCTTACCAATTACCATAGCACGAAGGTCGCCGGCAACAACAGGTATGAGGCAATGTTTAAATGGGTCGTAATAATAAGTCCCTTCCTGTAATGCAACATAAAGATCAATTTCCTGGGAGTTACTTGCGGTGGCTGCAGTCCTTCCGTGAATTCCAAACGGGCCTTTTTTACGATTTACACCACAGGCTGCCCAGAGAAGATTTGACAAAACCTGCAGAGATAATTTCTTATCACTAATTTCACGTACAGTCTTTCGAAGCTGTAATGATTTAAGAACTGATTTCCCTTTATCAGTTTCAGGTTTCATCAGTTTAATAGGTGAAAGACCTTTCGGAGAAGATATTCTTTTTTCAGCCATGCGATTTGTCATTTAGAATTCTAACCGCAAATTTAGGATAAATAAGTAAAGAATTGTCTTGCGGTTCCCGAGTCGCTTCGCTCTCGGGATTTGGCTTCGCCGAACTCTCCCGCTACGCGGGAGCGGTTCGTCACTTCCCCGCTTTGCGGGGCAGGCTGTTCCTCAACTTGCGGTCTTGAAGTCTCTACTCCGTTATGCCTTACTTTACACCATGTATCAGCACCTGAAAAAAATTAACATGATACCATACTTTAGCGTAGAAATAAGCAAGCGTCAGCAATGCTAATAAGAATGTAAATAATAACCCGAAAAATTTACCGGCGACCGACTTTCCTGATTTGATTGCTTTTACAGAAATAAACTTAACCCAGCTTTCGAGTTTAATAAAAAGAGGATAAAGGATCACAACTGTTATTGCCATTCCGAGAAATGTGAATGCAATTGGTTTATAGTGATTTTTATAACTGACCATATAATCGGTTATGGCATTTGTTATAAGATTTACTGTAAGGATGGTGAGTGTTATAACGACAAAGCGAAAGAAATAACGGTACATAATCGGAAATATTTGTGTTGCTAAAATTATTCTTTTATATGGAAATGACAACATAATCCGGTACGTATGCGATATTGCGGTACACAAAGTCAAGTCTTGCGGTCCTGCGGTACCCCACACTCCCAGGCTCTCCATTTTTTCCTTTACGCCTTTGCGCCTTTTTCATTATATTAGACGTTCAAACTTATCACCCAATGAGCGATATTCAAATACTGATAAATGAACTCGTTAAGTTCAGAGATGACCGGAACTGGTCGCAATTTCATAAAACGAAAGATCTTGCCCTTGCAATATCGATTGAAGCTGCCGAGTTGAACGAGCTCTTTCTGTGGAAGACAACTGAGGAATCCGAACTTGTCGACAGGAATAAGCTGAAGGAGGAATTAGCGGATATTTTGGCATTCAGCCTTTTGCTTGCAGGGAAACATGGTTTTGATGTTAAGGATATCGTTCTTGAAAAGATTAAGAAGAACGGAGAGAAATACCCGATAGAAAAATCAAAAGGAACTGCAAAGAAGTATAATGAATTGTAGTTTTCTTGTTTATGTCTTGCGGTCTTGCGGTCATAATGACGACATGACCGCACGACTGCATGACTTTTATTATAAGGTGATAATAATATTCAGCAACTCCTGTTTTGTCTTTCCAAGCTTAAAAGCCAGCACTTTAATCATCTCTTCTTCCTTGCCTTCATCAAAACGCAAATCTTTATCAGTAAGTGTCTTATATCTCTTCAGAAGCTTTCCTTTCTTATCTTTCCAGTATCCTACTGAATCGGTTTTCATAGTGGGCGCTATTGAAAATTATTTATATTAAGAGTGTTTATCAATGATTAATCAAATGGTATGCCAGAAAGCAATGGAAATTTATAATAATTAATTTCTGATGGCTAATGATCTTATTATCAAGTGATAGGAATAATTAGTTTTTTGGGGGGAAAATAGGCTTATCGGAATTATTTTCTCAAAATGAGAATATTTTTAAGAATTTTAGAAACAGTAAAATCCATTAAACACTCCCATCTGCAAAGCCCGGGGTAAGAACACAAAGGTAAGCACAAAGAATTGCAAAGGTTAGAGTAACAAAACACTGCCAGGTGTTCTGGCCCTTAAGCCTTTGCGCCGTTATGTCTTTATGCCGTTTAAAAAAGAATCACCTTACATCCAGGGTTGACCAATTTAATCCGGATGAAGGTGATTAACGCAGAATAGTTTTCCCGGTCAGAACAATTTTTTGCTACAGGTATCTAACTTTTGTACCCATCTGGCATTAAATTTAATGGAGTCAATACCATTTTACGAAGATACGGTTGAAGTATACATCTTACTTTTGTCAATGACCTTGCTGTTATCTGCCTTTAGAACAAGCTTGTAGCGCTCATTTTTTCTTAGAGGCTGTCCTTAACAAAGGTGAGTTTATTAATCAGGGGAATTGTTACATAAAACCAACAATGAATTACATAATTCGCAGTATTTTCTTACGGTCCTGCGGTCTTGCTGTCTTGCTGTTCTGCTGTCTTGCAGTCTTGCTGTCCTTCTGATTGAAAGCCGTTACACCGTTACGCCGTTAATAAAATTAGACGTATCTTGTCCTCATGTCCTTTACATATTCCGCTCATTAACAGAAAGGATAATGTTATGTGTTTTTCACCGGAAGCAAGTTTTGCAGGAGGCGTTATAATTTCTGCTATTGGTGTTGTTACTCTCAAAAAGATCCATAAACCTTCACAGATACTTTTTGCTTGTATCCCATTATTCTTTGGTTTTCAGCAATTTGCAGAAGGTTTTGTGTGGCTGACGCTCCCCATGCCTGATCATATTCTATTCCTGAAAATATTCGTTTATATATTCCTGATAACGGCGCAGGTCATATGGCCTGTTATGATTCCTCTTTCAGTGTTGCTGATGGAAAAGTCGAATAAGAAAAAAGAAACCTTGAAAGTTCTTCTCTTGATTGGAGTCGCATTATCGATGTACTATGCATTTTGTTTATTGAATTTTCATATCAATCCGCGGATTGAGGGCTTTCATATTATATACTATAATGACTTCCCCGAATCTCTTTCGATGATCGCTACCATAATCTATTTAATTGTAACGATACCGCCTCTCTTTATATCTAGCGTTAATAGAACTCATCTGCTTGGCATACTTATGACATTCTCATGTATAGTAACAGTAATCTTTTTCAAGCAATATCTTACATCGGTGTGGTGTTTCTTTGCAGCTCTTATCAGTGGGGTGATCTATTGGATCTTAAATGATCTGCAAAAAGAATTCCTGTTATCCAGATTCAGGTTGATAAGAATACGTACGGGAAAGACGGAAGAGAAATAAAAAGTCGTGCAGTCTTTCAATCTTAAAGATTTTGCCTTTGCGCCTTTATGCCTTTGTATCTTTTAGTTACATGGATGAAAAAGAGGCACGGATTAAATATCCGCACCTTTTTTGAGCCTTTACGACATTAGGCCGTTATGCCGTTAATTATTATAAGGAGCAATAACTTTCTTTACTAAAGTAATCGATGCTTTAATCCCTTCATCTTCACTTAAAATATTCCCTTCGTACTCAACATCGATGTATCCTGAATATTTTGAATCTGAAATTATCTTCATCATCTTTGCATAGTCAATCTGTGTCTCATTTCCTTCCGCATCAAAATCATGGGTTTTCCCGCTTACTCCCTTGGCATAAGGCATCATATCTGCTACGCCTTTATAACGGTCGTATTCATAAAAATTACCAAGATCGGGTAATGTTCCGCAGTTGGGTTTATTAACGGTTTTCATTATTTCAGCAAGCCATTTCCCTATTGAAGAATTACCTCCGTGATTTTCCACAATGACATTGATACCATAATCAGCAGCATAGGTAGATAATTTGCTCAACCCATCAATAGCTGCAGCCTGCATCTGTCCCATTGTTCCACGACCAGCTGCATTAACTCTTATTGAATGACAGCCTAAAAACTTTGCTGCTTTTACCCATTTGTAGTGATTCTCAACAGCTTTTGTCCTGACTGCCAAAGAAGTATCTGCAAGGTTTCCTTCGCCATCAACCATAATTATCAGACTTTTCACACCGTATTTTGAGCATGAGTCTTTTAATGCTGTAAGGTAAGCCTGATCTTCACCTTTTCCTTTAAAGAATGTGGAAACATACTCCACAGCGTCGAGGTTATATGTCTTTTTTGCTATTCTTGGAAAGTCGAGATTAGTAATAGTTTTCCCGTTCCCCAATGCACGATGTAAGGACCATTCAGCAAGTGAGATCTTGAATTCTTGTTTCTGACCGAATAAATTTACGCTGATAAATCCCCCGATCAGCGCTGTTAATAAAAGAGATTTGATTTTCATACTTATCGATTTTTAAAATTAATGACAAATTATTGAAAGTTAGGCTATCGCAATTTAATCAATTCTGTCATTTGAAATCTACTATCAAAATAAATGGCAAAAGATTTAAGATTTATTAACATAAGTCAGTTACACCTTCATACCCCGCCCGAACAACTGAAGATTTCCTAAATCAAATAACTATGTATAGTTCAATCGGGTGGGCTTTATGCCATTTTATTCGTAACTTTGGTTGAAACTTATATGATATGTACAACAGGATTAAAAGTTCCTTGGAGGGTTCGCTCATTGTAAACCTGGCTGCATTAATAATAATTCTTGCCGGTGTGATCTACGCGAAAGCGATTATCGCTCCCATTTTGCTTGCACTTTTCATAAGTATAATCTGTGCACAACCTATATCATGGCTTGAGAAAAAGAGAATACCAAGATGGATTGCACTTATAATTGTTTTATTGGGAATGATTGTACTTTTTTCAGGATTTGCTTTCGTTATCGGAGGAACAATATCTTCTTTCTCAGGTAACCTTTCTAAATATGAAGCTTCACTTACCACGATGAACAACGATTTTATCGGGAGCTTAAATGAACAGGGTCTGAAAATTCAGTCCGATCAGTTATCAAATCTTATTCAGCCGGCAAAGATCCTCGAATACACGGCAAGCGTTTTGAATAAACTTGTTAATATGGTGGGAAATACATTACTCGTCTTTCTTATTGTTGTATTTATTCTTCTGGAATTCGGGAGCTTTTCTATTAAAGCCAGGGCAGTAAGGAGCGAGTCGAATAAGACCATTCCTTATTTTTCAACCATTTCTCAAAGTATCAGGCATTACCTGGCTATTAAAACCGTATTGTGCATTTCAGTAGGAGTTCTTATCTATATAGCACTCCTGATCATTGGGGTTGATTATCCCTTGCTATGGGCTTTGATTGCAGGCCTGATGAATTATATTCCAAATATCGGATCTATCATCGCGACGATTCCGACGGTTCTCTTTGCCCTTATACAGATCGGTCCGGGCGGAGCTCTCTGGACACTGGTAGCCTCAATGGTAGTCCACAATATACTGGGTAATTTTCTTGAACCCAGGATAATGGGTAAAGGTCTGGGATTATCGACACTCGTTGTATTTCTTTCCCTTTTGTTCTGGGGATTTGTGTTCGGGCTGGTGGGTATGTTCCTGTCAGTTCCTTTCACTATGACAATAAAGATTATCCTGGAACAAAATGAGAAGACAAAATGGATCGCAATACTTCTGGGAACACCTGCTGATGCTAAAGCCCATCTTGAAAAAAGGCAAACCAGGGAAGGAACGGGAACTGAAGAATAGTCTTGCATTCCTGAGGTCTTACGGTCTTACGGTCTTGCGGTCTTGCAGATAATTATCCTTCCAATAGGTATTCAGCCTTTATACCTTTACGCCTTTGCGCCATTATGCCTTTTATCATTATCTTTGCCACCTTAAGTAAATCAAATTAAACATTAAGAATTTAAGTGATATTCGATGAATTAGATCTGAATCCTGAGTTGCTGGAATCAATAGATTACATGGGCTTCAGGGAGACAACTCCAATCCAGGAAAAGGCCATTCCGGTTATATTGGCGGGAAGTGATCTCATAGCCTGTGCACAGACAGGAACAGGAAAAACGGCTGCCTTTCTGCTGCCTATAATGAATTTTATTTGTGCTAAACGCCCTGCTCATACACATACTCTTGTACTTGTACCCACACGGGAACTGGCCATCCAGATTGACCAGCAGGTCCAGGGATTGGCTTATACACTGAACATTACATCATTAGCTGTATATGGTGGTGGTGATGGCAGCGGATGGGACCAGGAGAGAACAGCTCTTTCGAAGGGGGCCGATATTATTGTTGCTACACCGGGAAGGCTGATCTCACATCTTAACCAGGGTTATGTGAAATTCAACAAGATAGAAGTACTGGTTCTGGATGAAGCAGACCGGATGCTCGATATCGGATTTTACGACGATATTATGCGTATAATTTCCTATTTGCCTAAAATTCGTCAGACATTGATGTTCAGCGCCACCATGCCCCCAAGCATAAGATCGATGTCGAAGCATATTATGAAGAATCCGGTTGAGATTGCTCTCGAAAGGTCGAAGCCCGCAGAAGGGGTTATCCAGACAGTATACATGTTAAATGATAGTCAGAAATTACCTTTGATAAACAGTATCATTGCTGACCACACTGAATACCGCAGTATATTGATATTCAGTTCCACAAAGAAGAAATTGAGTGAGATTGTGCGTGGACTCCGTTCAAAAGATTATCATGTTGAAGGCATTTCATCGGATCTTGAGCAAAAACAAAGGGAGGAGATGCTCGCCAGGTTCAAATCGCGAAAAACCCGTGTACTTGTTGCTACCGATGTGCTGAGTCGGGGAATCGATATTAAGGATATTGATATGGTAATAAACTTTGATGCTCCGTCTGATCCTGAGGATTATGTACACCGGGTCGGCCGTACTGCACGTGCTGAAACAACAGGTGCTGCTGTAACGCTTGTCAACAGGATGGATACAATCAAATTGCAGCGCATTGAGAAACTAATCGGATACCCGGTTCCCAGGCAGCCGGTACCTGCATTCATAGCGGAGCTGCATGATAAAACTCCTGGCAAACCTGCTGCCATGAAATCTGAAAAGCGTGGGTTTAAAAGGAGGTTTAATCAGAAAAAGAGGAGTAAAGGATTTGGTGGTCCCAGACGGGAAGCTTAAAGTCTTAATGTCTTGCGGTCCTGTCGTCCTGCCGTCTTTTAGAGAGTCAATTCTCCCTTTCTCCCACTCTCCCAAACACCATATCTTTCTCCTATTCGCATGATCTGTAAGTGGGATTCCCCTTGGCCGGTCCGAACCACCTGTATCTATACTTCGCAATAACATCATATACCGGATCTCTAATGAATCCGGGGACGATAATAAACATGTAAAATACCGGCCACAAGCCATCAAGGCATTTTAAAATATGCAGAACTGCATTGGATTTCGTGAAGATCTTATCATCCTGAATTAATAATACCGATCCTTTATTTACGTTTTTTGTTTGATAACGGTTAAGATAATCCGCTGCCTTTTCCGATTCGAGAGGTATGAAACAGAATATTTGTATGCTGTCATTTTTTGCAATGAATTTGACAACATTATTGCACAGTTTGCAGGTACCATCAAAAAGAATGATATACTTTTTCCCTTTTTTTTTATCTTCTGAAATCCCGTTTGACATAATAAGCAGGTTTACCGTACAGATAGAAAATGTTTATCAGATATAAAACACAAAACTCGGGATTCTGTTCAAGCCAGGTCTTGCAGTCTTGCGGTCGTGTGGTCTTCATCATTCAGCAAAGATATTTACGTTGTAAAATATCTTTACGCCTTGGAGCCTTTGCACAAAGAAAGTAACAATATAAACAATAACATCAATTATTCGTTCGTATATGCAGAAACTGATAAACCATGACATTATGAATCCAAATGCAATAAGAGAATTTACTTCTTCTTTTCAAAAAAGCAGAATCCTATTAAGTGGTTTTGAGCTTAATATTTTTACAAATATTGAGAAATCGGGCACTACAAACAAACAGATTGCCAACAATCTGAAATTAGATGAACATGCCTGTGAGCGTCTTATGAATGCCCTGGTAAGCTTAGGTTTTCTTAAAAAGCAAAACCAGTTATTCTTCAATACTGACGAAAGTTTTGCGTTTCTATCCCGGAAGAGTCCCGACTATTTAGGTGGTCTGATGCATTCAAACCATCTGTGGAATACGTGGAGTAATCTGACGAAGGTTGTAAGAACCGGTGTCTCAGCTCATCCTGATGAAATTAATTCAAGAGGAGAAGACTGGCTCACACCTTTTATTACTGCGATGCACGACAGGGCAAAAAAGCAGGCTCCCGAGCAACTGGCAAGTATTGATTTGTCGGAAGTAAATTCTCTTCTGGATATCGGAGGTGGTTCAGGAGCATATTCTATGGAATTTGTTTCACGAAAGCCCGGACTTGAAGCAACTGTTTTTGATCTTCCTAATGTTGTACCGATAACAAAAACGTTTCTTGAGAAAGAAGGATTTTCGGGAAAAGTAAAGACTTCTGCCGGCGACTACACAACGGATGACCTGCCTGGGGGATTTGATATGGTATTTCTATCAGCTATTATTCACAGCAACTCGCTGGAGGTGAATCGCGCTCTGATAAAAAAATGCTTCGTCGCATTAAATAAGAATGGCCGGATTGTAATCCAGGACTGGATTATGAACAATGACCGGACGCAACCAACATCCGGAGCTGTCTTTGCAATAAATATGCTTGTTGGAACCGAATCGGGAGATTGTTTTACCGAGCAGGAAGTTTCAGGAATGTTAAGTGATTCAGGATTTAAAGAAATAACAATAACGGAATTTGAAACGGGGATTAGCAGGATGGCTGGGAGAAAGGAATAATTGTCTTGCGGTCATGCGGTCATGCGGTTCCCGTTTGCCCAATTATGTCGGCCGAAGTCCGAAGCCTAATGAACAAAGTATTTATTTCTTTCTAAACAAACTCCACTCATTCCCCGGCATATCACGGAGAAAATCTTTCTGAACATTATATTCCGGATGAGCATCCATGAACTTTTTTGCATAGAATGTTTCCCCGCAAGGATGACCCATAATTGCCCAGAACTGCATTTTTGACGCAAGCTTACTATCAGTCGCCTTTGCCTGCACTGCTCCTGCAGCGAAATATGCTGAACCCCATGTTACACCGTCAACACCTGCAGAATCTTCATCCAGATGGCCGCACAACGAAAAACGACCACCTTTTTCCTTATTCCGTGTTAAGTCAAAATGATCACTCATAAAAGATTTCGCAGACTGGATGTCAATCTTACCCTTATTTTCTTTCATCAGATACTCCCATCTCTGACGGCGTATATTTGCTGAATTATCGGGTGCGAATTCATCAAATGATGTCTCTTCCTTCCGGAGCTTCTCATTTACCGGGAAATTAGCCCCGGTAAAATAGCCATCAGAAGTACGTTCAAGAAATTGATTTTTCAGTCCGAGTTCCAGACGTGCTATCTCTCCTGTCTTATTATCTCCTAATAACCAGGCGTTTGCATAGCCTCCGTTGTTCCTGTCAACCATTAATGAAACCCATTCGTCAATTGATGATGCATATTGAATTGCTTTTCGTGCCCTGACAAATTCAGCCACCTGAGTTGTGTCGAATCCTTTAAAAGCTGAAATTGTGGTTTCGGTCGCAATAATTCCTGCACTGTTTATATTAAAATCATCACCGCTGTGAATAAAACCAGGAAGAGCATCCATGAATATCCTGTTTCCCTTTTCCGGGACAATATCCATGATGATATTCCAACGTTCGCCAATGAGGTATTCACTCCAGTTATTATGAGCTATTACAATTTTGCCATCGGTTGTCCATGATCCGGTAGCTGCAAAGGCGCTGCAATGTTCCGGAGGAGTAGGTTTCTCCTGTTCTTCAAGCCATGGAACATAATAATCGGGTATTTCGAGGAAAGAATTTATTGCAACCATATCCTTTATGTCAATCTTTCCATTTCCTGATTTTGCATTTACGCCCGATGCAATCCCTTTCAGCTCCTCCTGGTATTCAGGAGGGATGTTGTGCCATAATATTCTGTAGGATTCATTCCTGTAGAACTCCCAGTCGCGTCCGGTCATCTGTTTGTTCCTCACTTCCATCGCACCACGAAGGTCGATTATCTCATCAGCAAGAAGATAACCATGCTGGAAGCCAATAACCTTTGGGGAACCTTCAAGATGGATCTGTATCCAACCATTTTTTTCTGTCCGGCTTGCCTTTGCCATCATCTGATCCAGCTGTGTCTTTTGAGTGCAGCTTACCAGTAAGCAAGAGAATGCTAATACGGAGATAAAGAGTTTTTTCATAAGGAGGTATCGATGTAATTACGATCCAAAAGATAGATAAATTATCTGAATTTAATGTTCATTTCTTTTGCTCCTCCAAATTAGATTATAGAGTTATAATCAGATTAAGCAATTCCTGATTTGATTTTCCGAGTTTATTACTCAGCAATTCCAACATGGCATTTTCCTCCCCCACTTTGAATTCCAGGTCTTTCTGAGAAAGATTCTGATACATTTTCAGGAGTTTTTCTTTTCTGGTATTCCAGTATCCTCCTTTATTCGCTTTCATGACTCTGATGTTTTATTCTTTAATATTAGGACCTTTAATACAAAGACACACCCTATTGAGGAAATGTTGCAGGATAATGAATAAAATCGGTAGGTGGAGGACAGCAATCGGTAAAATGCGTGGAGGCCCCCCTGCCCCCCTAAAGGGGGGTAAATTCTCAGTCTTTCAGTATATTCATCAAGGATACCGAATTTGTCCCCCTTCCTAGCTTGACGAGGAAAGGGGGACATCCCGATAGCTATCGGGAGCGCAGCGGCAGGGGGCCACTGAGGGGTTGTCGTAACGCCAATTATTTATTTCATTTTCCCTATCAACTCTTTATAACGTTTATCACTCCGGATCATCCCGAACGCTGGATCGGCTTCTACAATTTTTCGTGAAGTGAAACCATGATTCATAGCTGCAGTTAATGCATCAACCGACTTCTTTGAATTACCAGCCTGAGCCAGGGATTTGGCCAGGTTATAATAGTTATTTGGGTTTTCACTATCCGACAAGGTGCAGATCTCAAACAGTGAGGCTGCCTGTGAATAATACTTGTTCTTGTAAAATGATGTCCCCTGTTCAGAGCAGAGGATAGAAATGAAATTCAGGACTCTTGATGCCATATCTCTGTTTTCAGGAGTACCCTTATCGCAAAGCCGTTTAAGTGCTCTTGTCTCATTTTTACACCAGGCTGATACACTGTCGGGCAATGTACCCGATTTAAAGATCTGACTCAGGTAGTTCAGAAAATTTTCTTTTCTCTCCTGTTCAGTTGCTGTCATTTTATTCCATTTGTTGATTGTCTTTTGATATTCAGGCGATTTTTCTGAATCAGTC
Source organism: Bacteroidales bacterium (assembly GCA_003141895.1). GTDB lineage: Bacteria > Bacteroidota > Bacteroidia > Bacteroidales > VadinHA17 > LD21. The sequence continues at coordinate 146,434 of PLNT01000036.1, forward strand.
AGCAACTTTGCCATACGGGAGGCAAAAGGAGTTCCCTGGAAATCTCTTGCGGCAAACCTCATGTATCTTATTGCATCAGTCTTGTTCCCAGCGGTAAACATCGAGTTGATCAGGTTGTGTGTTTTATTTTCAACGTACGAAATGAATGTCTGATCGGCTGCTATTATTTTCCTGTTCATTGTCTGAAGGACTAACCATTCCACAGCGTCAGTGATCAGATCGGGACCGGGCCATTGATGACCCCCGGAGAATGTTCTGAGATATGATATCACCCTGGTCCTTTTGTTGAAGAAGTCAGTCAGGTCGAACATTTCGAGATAATTCATATCACGGGTACCGGCAATGCCGTAATATAAGAAATCGGAATTTCCTGACGGGACATAATTATTGTCATTAGGCAGGCCGGCTCCGCAACCTATAACGCCGGAGATGCTCCTTTCAATTACGGCAAAGGCCATTGCGACACGTGATCCTCCTGAAAAACCTGCTGCATAGATCCTTTTGTGATCCACATTGAATCGTTCTTCAACATCCTGAAGCATTGCTGCTGCAGCAGTGAAGCTATCTCCCATCGATCCGTTGTGGGAATTGTTTGAACAGGCCAAAATAAATCCATATTTTCTGCCTGCTTCAATGAAGGTATTAACGCCGGTTCTTCCCCTTGCTGCCGGATCAAAAATAAGGATAACCGGCCAGTTCTTTTTATTATCATATTGGGCAGGCAGGTATAGGGCATAACTCTGTCCGGCAGAGTCACGACATCTGACTGTATCAGTGATCTGATCTTTGCCAGGCACCTGGGGGAACAGGAGTAATTGAGAAGTGAAGGTCAGCAAGAACAGGTTGAATATTTTTAAGATCGTTCCCATTCCCCGAAGATATTAAATTTATTTTAACGGTGCGAAATGCGGGGTGCGAGTTGTGCGGAAGACTACATGACCGCATGACCGCAAGACAATTATGGCCTTTACGCACCCTTCCCCCACTCCCGCCTCTTTATTCATCCTTCAGAATATCCACCAGTCTCACGCATAAGGCTTTTATTATCTGGTAACTTATGGTCCCAACAGCAACAATGAGAATCAGAAGTGTAGCGAAAACAAATTCCCAGATCTGCAGATCATACTTATTTGCGCCTGCAGGCAAAACATGGTATACATAATAAGCAGCAGGCCAGGCAAGAAGGACAGAGATTAATATCAGCTTTATGAATTCAGATGAAAGCGTCATATACAGACTGGCATGTGAGAATCCCAGTACCCTGCGGATGCCGACTTCCTTCATCTTTCGCTGTGTAAGGAACAGGATCAGCCCGAATAAGCCTATCGATGAAATTATGATTGTTATAATTGCTGTAAGTGTCATTATTTTTGAGAAACCTTTCCATGCCTTAAGAGCATTCTCATTTTGTGTAAGGAATTGCATGTTCCTGAACTCAAATGCATCGTTAGGGAAAAATTGACTGAATTCATTCTTTACGATCCCCATTGCTTTCTTTTCCTGTCCTCTTGAAAAATTAACCGCATAGACAGCATCACTCATAACCGAATCTTTGGCAAGCTTGTAGAAGTGTGGCTCATTAGGAGAATACACCGAAAATACAACATAATCTTTAATTACTCCGATTACTTCAAAGTCTTTATTATAGACCTTCATGTGTCTGCCAACTGCATCTTTCCATCCGAAAACTTTCGCAGCTGTTTCGTTTATCAGACACTTGGATCTGTCAGCCGGAAATTCTCTCGAAAAATTTCTACCGTCCAGCATTTTTAACCCGAATGTCGGAACGAAATCGTAATTGACATTACTGATTCTCACAAACACTTTTTCGTCGGGTTTTCCACCTTCCCAGTTGAGATCATCCCCGCCCGGCAGAATGAATGGAATATAATCTGAAACGCACATATTTTTGATTTCCGGATGTTGCAGCAGTTTCTGGCGTAATGGTTCCAGTGATCCTTTCTGATCTGTAACAATGTTAGTAAACATAACCGTTTCTGAGTTGAATCCCAGCTCTTTCTTTAGCATATGCTGGGTCTGCCTGTAAATAATGAAGCCAACTATCAGCATAAAAATGGATATGCTGAACTGAATTGTTACCAGGGTTTTCTTGAGACTGATTCCATTAGTTTTTTCAGAAATGAATTTCTGCTTAAGAGCAGCAACCGGATTATAAGAAGAGATGACGTAAGCCGGATGCAATCCTGATAATAATCCTGTCAGAAGTGTGACCACAAAGATCACAACGAGTAACCTCCAGTCTTTAAAAGTTCCTGAGAAAGTTTCACTTCCTAACATATTGTTCATAGCCGGTATTGCAAGTTGCGCCAGGAAGAGTCCGGTTATTGCAGCAATAAATGTCAGAATAACTGATTCTCCCATGAACTGTTTCCATAAGCGTTTTTTATTAAAACCAAGCGTTTTCTTAATCCCGATTTCACGGAAACGTGTAGTGGCATTTGCAGTCTGCAGGTTAATGAAGTTGATCGACGATAATATAAGTATCAGAGCTGAGAGAAATGAAATAAGCCCGACAATAATATACATCGTCTTTTCAAAATAGGGGTCTATATATAGCTTTGACATTGGACGCAGGTAAGGATGATGTTCTTTAGTGTATTCCCTGAGAGCGTCATATATTTTATTATCTACTGACGATGAGCTTGCATGCGGTTTTAACAGTACATAGGTGTAAAAAGAGTATGACTTATATTCTTTTTCATATGTTGACCAGCCGGTGAGAGGTGTGAATATTTTCATTGGTATTAAAAACGTCGGCCGCCAACTTGATTTCAGAGGAATGTCCTCATAAACTCCTGTAACATTGAAAACAACTTTGTTTTCACCATAAACCTGTTTGCCAAGAGCATTCCCTCCCGGAAACATACGGTTTGCAACCTCTTTTGACAATACCATTGAATATGGCTGAACAAGGGCATTTGCAGGGTCACCCTCAATGAATTTGAAAGTGAAAATATCAAAGACGGTTTGATCAGCATAATAACCGAAACGTGTGAGGAACTGATTCTTTTTGTCGACAGAAAGAAATACTCCGCTTTTATTATTGTCACCCACATCGTGCATGAGTGCAATTTTTTCTATTTCAGGAAGATCAACGAGATCTTTCCGGCTTAGAGCTGCAGTTACGCTCCAGGTATGTTTTATCGTATTCTCCTTCTGGTCCATGAAAAGCTGTAGCCGGTAGATGCGGTCATACTTTTTATTTTGTTTATCGTAGTTGAACTGGTCGGATATAAATGTGCTGAGCACAACGAAGGCGGCAAACCCGACTGCAAGGTTTGTCAGGATGATGAGATATAAAACTTTATCCCTGGTGATTCGTCTCAGAAGAATATATAAGGAATGTCTGATCATGACTTTGTTGATTTACGGTGAATAAGCTGTTTTTGTTTTACACGACTCTGTTAATCGATTCAAATACTTTCTCAGATCTTTCCATCACAAGATTCCCATCGAAAAGGTTAACGATCCTGTGTGCTCTCTCTGCATGATTGAGTGAGTGGGTAACCATAATTATGGTTGTTCCTGCAGCATTCATCTCCTCGAGGAGCTGCATAACCTGCTCACCATTACTGGAATCAAGGTTACCTGTCGGTTCATCAGCAAGGATCAGTTTTGGGGAAGTGATCAGGGCACGGGCAATTGCAGCCCTCTGCTGCTGTCCTCCTGAAAGCTGCCTCGGGAAATGACTCCTCCGGTGACCGATCCGCATCTGATCGAGGATCTCTTCAACCCTTACTTTGCGTTCTGCCATCGGCACCTTCATTGCCAGGAGAGGCAATTCAACATTTTCAAAAATTGTCAGTTCGTCAATGAGGTTGAAGCTCTGGAAGATGAATCCGATATTTCCTTTGCGCAGGTTCGTTCTTTGCTTCTCACCGAAGCCCGATACATCTATACCTTCGAAATAATATTCCCCCGAATCGGAATTATCGAGGAGGCCCAGGATATTAAGAAGTGTTGACTTTCCGCAACCCGATGGTCCCATTATTGCAACAAATTCACCTTTGCTGACTTTAAAATTTACTTCGTGAAGGGCTGTCGTTTCAACCATTTCGGTCCGGAAGATCTTGGATAAATTGACTGTTCGTATCATAAATTGATTTTTCTTCATAGAAGCCAAGTTCATGCCAGAAAATTACTTTATTGATAATCAGCGATATGAAAAAATACAATTCCATCCCAGGTAAAAAAATTTGACATGAATTCATAAAAAAATTTTACATTTAATTAATATTTGAACCTGACACATGAAGAAAAACAAACTTCTTATAGTCGACGATAACAAGGCGCTGTTGAATGCTCTGAGACTATTGCTTAAAGAGGAATTTGAGGTCATCAGAACAATCTCCGGTCCAAATCAGCTTATTGGCGAGCTGGAAAAAGGTGATTTGGATTTGGTGCTGCTTGATATGAATTTTAAGGCAGGCGTGAATACAGGAAATGAAGGCTTATTCTGGCTCAGGGAGATAAAAAAGAAAAATCCTCTTGTTGAAGTTGTGATGATTACTGCTTATGGCGATGTTGAGCTCGCAGTAAAATCACTTAAGGAAGGTGCGGCAGATTTTGTATTAAAACCATGGGACAACGATAAATTAAAAGCCACACTTGAAGCAGCAGCCAGATTGAGGAATTCAAATCTTGAAATATCCAACCTGCGATCAAGAGAAAAACTGTTTAAGCAGGATGCCAACCGGACCACCGGACTTATTACCGGTAAATCAGCCGTTATAAAGGGAATAATGAACCTGGTGGATAAAATTGCCGTCACGGATGCCAGTGTTCTGATAACAGGAGAAAATGGAACAGGAAAGGAGATCATTGCCCGTGAGATACATAACAGATCAAAACGTGGTAATGAACTTTTCGTTCTGGTGGATCTCAACTCACTGTCTGAATCGCTGTTTGAAAGCGAGCTTTACGGACATAAAAAAGGCTCATTTACGAATGCCTATGAGGATAAGACCGGCAGGTTTACGATGGCAGACAAAGGCACATTATTCCTCGATGAAATAGGAAATATACCTGTAAGTCTCCAGGCGAAGATCTTAACAGTACTACAGACCCGTATTGTTACACCGGTAGGTTCGGTGAAGGAGATACATGTCGATTTCCGGCTTATAAGCGCCACCAACAAAAATCTTTCGGCGATGGTCGCTCAGAATCAGTTCAGGCAGGACCTTCTTTTCAGAATGAATACGATACAGATCCATCTTCCCCCACTAAGGGAAAGAACCGAGGATATTGAAGATCTTGCTTTGCATTATCTTAAGATATATGGAAGAAAGTACGATAAACCTGACCTGGAATTTGCAGAAGATGCAATTGAAAAATTAAGAAGAAATCCATGGTATGGAAATATCAGGGAGTTGCAGCATACCATAGAGAAAGCGGTTATCCTGTCGGAGGGAGACAGGCTGCGTGCTTCAGACTTTATTCTCATTGACAGTGACATTGCTCCGATGAATCAGACAGAGACATTTGAGGATATGGAGAGGAAGATGATAATCAGTACATTGAAGAAGAATAATTTTAACCAGGGGCTGACAGCTGAACAGCTGGGCATCACCAGGCAGACCCTCTACAATAAAATTAAAAAATATGGTGTCTGAAAAACTCCTTACTTACCGGGCAGGAATTGTCCTGCTGCTGCTGAATATTATTTCATTTACAGGTGCAGGAATTATGATTGCCGGCGGACACTTTCTTTCTGCTACATTGTTTGTGGTCGCAGGAGGGATAGTTATACTGCTGCTTGTAAGGATCTACAACGCAACAAACGAGACAATTACATTCTTCTTTGATTCTCTGCGAAATGACGATACAACACTTCATTTCGCGACAAACATAAGGAACAGGACTCTGACCCGGTTGTATGAAAGCATGAACCACCTGAACCGCCATTTTCAGGAAATCAGGATAAAAAATGAATATAACGAATCGTACTACAAGACATTAATTCAGCATGCATCAACAGGCTTAATAGTACTTGATGCTAACAACAAGGTGGAGCTGATAAACAAAGCGGCATGCCAGTATGCAGGATTCTCCCCTGAATCTACAAATCTGAATACGCTTATTATAAAGCATCCTGCCTTTTATGAGGCGGTTTGTAATCTTAAGCCGGGGGAGAATGTAACATATAGAAATCTGATTTCAAATAACCTTCAGATACTTGTGTTCAGGGCATCGATGATTACCAGAAAAGATGCAGAGCTCAAGCTTGTTTCCATCCAGGACATCAGGCATGAACTGGAATTCAGGGAGCTTGATTCATACAGGAAACTGATCAGTGTGTTGACTCACGAGATCATGAATCTGCTCTCACCCCTAACCACCGTTTCAAAGGAGCTCTACTCAATGTTTCGCATCAATGACAGACCCAAAATGCTGTCGCAGATCGACGACAGTACGATAAAGACTGCTGTTACCGGTCTTCAGCTTATAAATGATCAGAGTAACGGACTCCTTAATTTTGTCAGCAATTACCGGAAGATATCGAAGCTTCCACAACCTGAATTTGCGAAATTTGTTGTTGATGAATGGGTGGAGCAGCTTAGAATTGCATTCTCAGGGAAGGTGAGTGAGAATAACATTGTCTTCACAATTACTGCAGATAAGTCATTGAAAGAAATCATTGCAGATAAAAAGCTTCTTAACCAGGTTATTATAAATCTTATAAACAATTCAGTAGAAGCTCTTCTGGAAAGCACCCAGGACAGGAAGATAAATATGCAACTGCTGAGAACGCCTCAGAACAATGTAGTCATTAAGGTAATCAATAACGGGCCTCTGATTCCTCCTGAACTGCTTGAAAAGATCTTTGTCCCCTTCTTTACAACTAAAAAGAACGGATCGGGTATCGGATTGAGCATTTCACAGGAGATAATGAAATTGCACAACGGTTCCATTACGGCTGTCTCGTCAGAGGAGAGTAAAACCTGTTTTATTGTGGAATTCTAGTATCGGTATTCGGCGTGCGGCGTCAGCCGAAGCCGACCCCCTGCCGCCTCTCCGAATTGAATTTTGCCTTTTATGATGGGCGGCTGTCCCCCAAAAGGGGGACTTAAGATCAAGAGCCCCCTGCCGCTGCGCTCCCGATAGCTATCGGGATGTCCCCCTAAAGGACCAATTCGGTGTCATTAATGAATTAATTAAAACCAGAGTATTTACCCCCCCTGCCTACCGGCAGGCAGGCTTTAGGGGGGCAGGGGGGCCAACTTCAGCAAGACTGCAAGACTGCAGACAATTTTTCACAATAAGATCATTTCAATTCAAATAATTCTTATATTTGCATGAATTATCATGCATTAACCTTTAATATGTCACTTAATGACTGACATATCATACATAACCATGCAAGCTGCAAGCGATACTGCCCTGCTCAGGACATTAGGAGCTTTTATAAAGCATCACCGGGTACAGCAAAATAAATCTCAGTCACAACTGGCTAAGGAGGCCGGGATAGTCCGGTCAACGTTGAGTCTTTTCGAGAATGGAGAGAATACAAGCTTAATGGTATTTATCCAGTTACTCCGGGCTTTAAAACTGCTCCAGCTGCTTCAGCAATTTGAAATTAAAGAGGAACTGAGCCCTCTGCAACTGGCAAAACTTGAATATTCTCCTAAAAAGACAAGGGCTCGCAAAAAAGATACAGAAAGTAAGAACCCTGAACCTAAATCTGACTGGTAACAATGGATACAGCTTATGTTAATCTCTGGAATAACCGTGTTGGCGCAGTTGCATGGAACGCTGAAAGAGGAATAGGCACCTTTCAGTTTGAACCCTCCTTTATAACCGGTAACCTGGATATAGCGCCTTTGAAAATTCCATTGAGAGAAGTCCGGAATCAGCCTAAAAATTTTCCGGAACTTAGAAATAGTATCGCATTTAAAGGGCTCCCCGGGTTACTGGCTGATGTTCTTCCCGACAAGTACGGGAATGCACTTATCAATACCTGGCTTGCACGAAACGGACGCCCTTCTGATAGTCTGAATCCTGTTGAAATGCTCTGCTTCATCGGCAAACGAGGTATGGGAGCCCTGGAATTTGAGCCTGCCATTCCAAAGGGACCAGATACATCCACAATTGTCGAGATTGGAAGCCTGGTACAGATTGCAAATGAAATACTTTCGGGCAGACAGGATTTTTCAACAAATCTTTCCGAAAACGAAGAACGGGCGCTGCTTGATACATTGAAAATCGGTACCTCGGCAGGGGGGGCAAGAGCAAAAGCAGTGATTGCTTTTAATCCTGTAACCAGGGAGGTCAGAAGCGGACAGGTCACTGCACTGAAGGGATTCACTCACTGGCTGATAAAATTCGATGGTGTTACTGACTCCCAGTTCGGTGCAACACACGGATATGGTCGTGTTGAAATGGCATACCACCTGATGGCTAAAGCCGCAGAAATTGAAATGACCGAATGCCGGTTGTTTGAAGAAGACGGAAGAGCCCATTTCATGACACGAAGATTTGACCGCGAACCTGGGAAAGGTAAAATTCATATGCAGAGTTTTTGCGCAATGCAGCATTATGATTTCACCGATATAGCCGATTTCAGTTACGAACAACTCTTTGAGACCATGCGGATGCTTGGCCTTCCATATCCTGAAGCGGAACAGTTGTTCAGAAGAATGGTATTTAACGTAATTGCACGGAACTGCGATGACCATACAAAAAACTTTGCGTTCCTGATGGATAAAACCGGCAACTGGAGGCTCTCACCGGCCTTTGATGTCTGCCATTCATTCAGACCGAGGAGCACCTGGGTAAGCCAGCAATCACTTAGTGCGAATGGCAAGAGGAAAGATATCACCCGCGATGATTTTTTATCGGTTGCTAAAAACATGAATATCAAAAAAGCCGGAAATATAATAACACAAATAAATGAGATTGTAAAAAACTGGCAATCTTATGCAGAAGAGACTAAAGTAAAACCGGAGCTAAGAGATGCAATAAATAAAACCCTTATAGATTTAAATAGCTAGGTAGTTGCACACTGTTCCGGAAGTGCAGTGGTAAATCCCGAAGGCCCGGCTTAAGTGAGTTACGTACAACTCTAAAAGATTGCTTCGTCTCCGCCAGTTGGCGGATCCTCGCAATGACATCGATACAGTACAATTCTGTGAAAACCAATTCCCTGGTGAACCATTGCGCCATTGCGCCGTTCTGCCGTTACGTCACTAAAGCAAGGGAACAAGGCACAACGTATGTGAAGATTGGTTTTGTCCCCTGTTCCCTATGCCTCTTAGTCCCGTTATACCATTACCGGGACAGAAACAATTATAGGATCTTTAACCGTGTGCCTGTCTTTATCCTTCTGAATTTTGGGATCAGTCATGATTGAATTAAGTTTATCCATATCTGTTACCTCGAGGACCATTACAACAGATTTTGGATCATCAGCATCCTGAAACGTTTTAAAACTTTTTACTGCCGGAGCAAATAACCGGGTTCTGTCTTCATGACCTTTCAGCCATGCTTTGATGTCACCTACTTTGTGACGGACTACTTCTGTTGGCATAATTAAATATTTTTAGTTAATAATATAAACTGAAGAAGCTGAGTCAATCTTCTGATAATAAGGTTTAATATAACACAGGATTATTGGATAAGTTCAATTTCACTTTCAGGCGGTTTGAGGCAATTAAATCTGCGTAAATCTGCGACCCCCTGCCGCTTCGCGGCTGTCTCCCCAAAGGGGGACTAATTCAGTATCTTTTCAGAGTTTTTTGGACTGGCATGGGGTAAGGGTCATGCTCAAACTAATTTCCCTCCTTGGAGAGCCTGCCCCGCTTCGGCGGGAGGTAAGGGGTGGGTTTTGATAAAAGGCTCAACCTTAGTTTTAACCTGCCATGCGCTCTGTTCTATTAAAACATCCTTAACCTTAACCTTAGCCTCAACCTGCTCTGTGCCCTGAGCCCTGTGCTCTGTGCCTGAGCTTAATGACTGCAGGACCGCAGGGCTGCAAGTTGAGGAACGAAGTGACGAAATCCCGAGAGCGAAGCGACTCGGGAACTGCACTACTATTCTTGCCGTTACGCCTTTGAGCCCTTACGCAGTTATGCCTTTCATAATATCACTTAAAAGCGTGATAAATCAAATTATCACGTTATTTGGGTCAACTTATTGAATGTCCATAAAATTTCCTAATTTTATATAGTACGTTATATCTTAATCAGCGACGCACCTCATACCGCGTACAGCAAACTATTTATGCTAATCTACCAGGCTCCTTCCGGGAAATTTATTGATGATGTCAGGGAAAACACGATTTCAGATATCATGTCGGGAAATTACAAAGCCCGGCTTGGTAAAGAACCCGGGATCCCTGAGTTTGTATCGTGGCAGAACAGTCTTTCGAGAGTAAGGGATCTTCTTGAACTTGGCAGCATTCACGATACTTTTGTTGCTCTTGAATATGAAGTGCCTTATAATCAGAGTCGTCTTGATTGCCTGCTGTTTGGCAAAGGAAAAAATGATATCTCAAATGTCGTGCTGATAGAATTGAAGCAATGGTCGAGTGTTAAGGCACTGGCTGAAGAAGGAAACTTTGTAGAGACATATACAGGAGGCAGGGAAAGGATTGTCCCCCACCCTTCCCAGCAAGTTAAGGGCTACCATTATTATATGAAGGGATTCGTGGAGGAGTTTGAGAAAGAGCCAACCCTTTCACTTTTCAGCTGTGCCTACTGTCATAATTATTCCAGGACAGATGGAAAAGGATTACATGATCCTGTTTATAAAGAATTAATTGGCGAATTCCCTCTTTTTACAAAAGAAGACACAAAATTACTTGGTCTCAGGATCAGAGAACTGCTTGAAAATGGATCTGGGCTTGAAATCTTCAACCGTTTCATGCAGAGCCGTCTGCACCCTTCAAAGAAGCTGCTGGAAAATGTGCATAAGATAATAAAAAACGATGTTGTCTTCTCCCTGCTTAATGAGCAGCTTGTTGCAAAAAATCTTATCTGGGCAAGGTACCGGATGGCAGATAAGAAGAAAGAAAAGTCTGTTATTTTAGTACATGGCGGACCAGGGACAGGCAAGTCGGTTATTGCATTGAATATACTTGCCGAGGCAGCAATGCGGAAGAAGAATGTTCTTTACGGCTGCAAATCGAAACCATTCATTGAGGGGTTGAGAAAAATGGTCGGCCCGGATGTCAGAATTATATTCTCCAATCTTTATCGTTTCGTACCAAATAAAACAAAGGAAAACGAGTTTGACATACTTCTGATTGATGAGGCTCACAGGATTGAAAAGAATAGCAATCACCAGTATACAAAACCGCAGGATCGTAGCGATATGCCACAGATGGAGCAGCTGGTGCGGTGTTCAAAAACGACTGTATTTTTTATCGACGACAGGCAGAATGTGAGGTCGTCGGAGGTAGGAAGTTCACAGCTTATAAGGGATGCAGCGGCGAAGTATGGTGCAGGTATCCACGAAGTAACACTCGAAACCCAGTACAGGTGTATGGGGTCGAATGATTACCTGTTGTGGATTGAATCGGTTCTGGGGTATTCAGAAGAAGGAAGGATTTTCAGGAAAGATGATCAGTTTGACTTCAGGATCTTCTCATCGCCGCAGGAGATTATAAATATCCTGAATGAAAAGGAGAAAGAGAAACCAAACTCGGCCCGAATGACAGCAGGATTCTGCTGGCCATGGAGTTCTAAAACAGATTTTAACGAGGAGCTTGTTAAGGATGTTAAGATAGGCGATTTTGCCATGCCATGGGAGACACATGATAAGATAACTTCAATACCAAAAGGTTATGTGAAGTGGTATGAGTGGGCATACAAGCCTGAAGGAATTAAGCAGGTGGGTTGTATCTATACAGCCCAGGGATTTGAATTCGATTATGTCGGTGTAATTATAGGGAATGACCTCTGTGTCGACAAATCCACAGGAAAGATAGTTGCCGATATCTCGGCCACAAAAGACCCTATGCTGAGAAGAAGTCCTGAGAATTTTGAAAAGCATGTGAAAAATATTTACAGAACACTTATGACCCGTGGTATGAAGGGGTGTTATGTGTATTTCACGGATAAGGAGACGGAAAAGTATTTCAGGGAGAGGATGGAATGAATGCGAGACTATAATTAATAGTGATATTAAAAACACCCTGGAAATTTGCTAATATCAGATATGTGTGGTAATTTTGTACCACACTAACCTGAAATGAACAATGAAATCATCATTTGCAAATTTTATTCGCGAAAAAAGAATAGCCAAAGGCTTGACTCTGCGGGAATTTTGCAGGCTCTGCGGATTTGACTCAAGCAACTGGAGCAAAGTTGAGAGAAGTCTCGCATCTCCTCCTCAAAGCAAAAATGTACTCGACTCAATTGCTTCTGCTCTTAAAATTGAAGCAGGCAGTCAGCTGTATAAAGAAATGTTTGATCTGGCGGCTCTTTCAACAATTCCTGAAGAATTGATAGAATCTGAAATTCTGGAACAACTACCTGTTTTCTTCAGAACAGTAAGGGGAGAAAAACCTACTGAAGAAGAGTTGAAAACGTTGATAAATAAAATAAGGTCATCATGGACCCCGGAAAAATAGTCTCTATAAAAATGACCCTGGATAAAATCAGGGAAGAGGCAGAATCTTTCAGGGCAACCCACATCTTTTCCTCGAATTTGCCGGTAGATATCGAAAATGTGGTCGAAGCTACTCTTGGTATGAGGATAATTCCAATAGAGAATCTCCAGAAATTATGTGATATGGAAGGCTTTATTTCAAATGACTTTACCTCAATCTATGTTGATAAATTTCTTTATCAGGATGACCGATACTATAAGCGGGTCAGATTCACAATAGCTCATGAAATTGGTCATTATGTACTGCATCGCAGTACAATTGACAGTCAGAAGTTCGATGATGGAAATGATTGGATTAAATTCAGAATTGGCCTAAAAGATGACACTCTGGGCTGGTTTGAAACACAGGCTTCTGAATTTGCCGGCAGACTATTGGTTCCATTGGATTCTCTGGTAGAAGAATTCAGATCAAAACGGCAAATAGTTATTAAAAAGTTTTCCTCATGGGATTCACCTAAAATCAATGATGACGATTTGTTTTCAATTATTGCTCCTTTGATCTGCAGCAGATTTGATGTTTCCGCGGAAGTTATTGAAAGAAGACTTAGAAAAGAGAATATTATGAATTTGATTGGATAATAAGGGATCGGATGCATACCTATATGCTCGAAAAAATCCTGGATATGGCTGCAACTAAAGACCCGACTTTATGAAAAGACCCATAAAATTTTGAGACCTATATGAAAAATGTTTACAGGGCTCTTCTTACAAGGGGAATGAAGGGGTGTTATGTGTATTTTACTGATAAAGAGACGGAGGAGTATTTCAGATCTAAAATGGAGATTTGATCATTGTAACAACTTTTTGAATAATAATAAATTTGTCAAAGTTGTTTTTTGTGATTAACAACCTTTTTAAGTTATAATTTGCTTATTATCAATAACCTGCTGCCTTTTGTTAATGGTTGTACGGAATCAAAACTGGATATTCACGTAAGTAAGGATTTGTCATGTCACAATAAAGTCGTCTAAGTGGCGATGCAAAAACCATGACAACTACGCTTAGGCAGGCAGCCCTATTGACTTTGTCACGTTAGAAGGATCTGTCCGGGTGAAATAAGATATAATAAGTTGGTTTATGTTTTCTCGCATAGAGTTTGGGGGCCTATTAAGAAGTTGTCCGGGCTGCCGACCGTTTCCCGCGAAGCCGATGTCATGATATAACGAATTTCTCTCGGGTAAGAAAGCGAAGCGGGAAGCCAACCGAGGAGACCGCGTCAGCGGGCGACGAGCTCATCGAATCCATTGCGCAGCAATGGTGAGATAATTAATTATACCGTCCGTGTTTGCTGGAGTGATTTTAAACTTTAGAATAATCAGAGTTAATTTGTCTTGGAGCAAAATATCCTTTTATACAGTTTTTGTTTCGAATACAAATCTGAATATGGTTTTTCTCTTTGAATCCAGCATTTGGATAGATATCATCTCCTTCCCAAAATACACCTCTTACAGAATCAAATGATCTTAATTCAGAATTAGGAGATCTCAGTGAATGTAATGTTTCAATAACTGCACAATCTAAGTCTCTAAGAAGGAGATCTCTATTCTCTCCAATAGGTTTGTTTGCTAATTTGATTCCCGACTTTGAAATTGCTGTCATTAAAAGGTCATATCCATCTTTTAATAATTGTAGGTTTGCGTAATCAGTAAAATCAAGACAATAACCAAGGTCAATTACTGCCCCAATAACTGCAGGTGTTTTAATAGGATTTTTTGCTTTTTGTGGATGATCCCTGAGAAATCTTGCAAATTCAAGAGCTCTTGATGGGCTATTCTCCCAAAAATAAATACCATGACCTAACCAATCATAAGTATTGTCACTTTGTTTTAGATCTTCTTTCCCTAAAAGAATATTATCAACAATGGATTCATCACAACCATGAAATCCAAGGATTAATCCTGTTTTGGTTGTATACATAGATTGGAATAAGACTTGGTCAAATTACCTCTGGAAGTAATTATACCACTAGAAATAAGAAGTGCTCTGGCACTAGACTTAGATTTTGAGACAGTCTTAGTTTTAGCTTTTATAACCTTTTTAAAATCTCTTACTTCCCTTGTTGTCATAGCCATAAAATTGTTACTGCAAAGTTGCGAATTTCTTTTATTAAATCAAAAACCTATACTGGTAAAAATATTGCTTCGAAAAATAACTACAAGGTGTTCTATATCTATTCAATAACAGATTTGAATTGTAAAAGGTTTCTATTGGTGCCGAGGTCCCAAATTTGTGTGCCATTCCAGCTAACTTGTCAATATAATCAAATATCTTACGATTTTCTGCCTTCCCGAAAGAGTGGTGAAGAAGATAAATAAAGGCTAAAGGAGAAAGTTGTAAATCAGCTTTACTTTCAACTTTCTAGTTTTTCCTTTCTCCTTGTTTTTAAGATGCTTCCGCCCCATCAGTCACAATATAAGGCGCAGGGCAAAAAGGCAAAAAATGAGCTGGATTATGTAAATTTCGATCAGGTTAATCATGCTCACGCCACGTCAGTCACAATACAAAAAGGACTAACGATCCGTTAACCTATTAAGAATCATTGTTTAATAGGGATTGAGGGGGAATTGTTACTTTCAGGCCATGGGACATGGAGCAAGGGGCATAGAGCAAAATCCTAAATCCTTTAACCGCAAAGGTCGCAAAGACCACCTTCGGTGGTTAAGACGCAAAGGGCACAAAGGTTCTCACCGATTTCCCTTTTCTACTCGCAAATTCCAATTTATTCCACCGTCATTGCGAGGAGCTTGCGATGCAGCAATCCCCTGAACAGACAGTAATTAATTTCGTGGTTACTCCGGGAGATTGCTTCGCTCCGCTCGCAATGACCTTTTAATTTTATAGGATTTAGCAAGGCTGTGGTTCAGAAGTTTTTCAGGCTTGGGATCATCTTCTTCGTCTTCAAAATCCATAATAATTTGAATTAATTAGTTTTAAATCCGATTCTCTTTCGTTGCTTAAAATCGGTTTGTTCTTGTTTTGATTGTTCAAGTTCTTTGAGATATTCGAATATCAGAGTTACTTTTTCATCAAGCTCCAGATCCTTCTTTTCAAGCATTTCAAGTTTATTCAAAATATCCTTATGTGATTCAATCATTGCTCTCATCCTTGTAAACACCCGGATAATCTGAATATTAACGGAATTTGCTCTTTCACTGTTTAATACACTCGAGAGCATTGCTACTCCTTGTTCGGTAAAAGCGAATGGCCTGGCTCCTCCAAAGAATTTTTTTGATGGTATCAACTTTTGTGATACCATCAAATTAATTTCATCATCTGTCAATTCGAACATAAAATCTTCCGGAAACCTATCTTTATTCCGTCTGACTGTTTGTTTTAATATTCTGGTTTCCACCGCATAAAGAGAAGCGAGATGATAATCGAGCATCACTTTTTCCCCACGGATTATATAAATGAGGCTCGAAATACTTTCTTCATTTGGTATTGGCAAGCGGCTCATAATCAAATGGTATCACAAATTGTGATAGCTTAAAGCTATCAATATTAATTATATCCATAATTCCAGACCTCTAAGGTCACATTTTTTGACCTTAAACAAGGCTTTATAAAAAGATTTTAAAATTGGAGGACGCAAATTGCGATCTCCAAATTTCATCTTGAGGACGCAAATTGCGACCTCAAGTTTTAACTCCGTACCAGTTTATCACAAATCGTGATAAGCTGGTCATGAATTACAATTTCTCATATACCCCACATTTGAACTCTTTCTCATCTCTTTGATCGTTCCTGTTCATATCGCATAAAAGATTTCCTTCCCAATCATCGATATTATTTCTAATGCATGTTAAACAGAGTGGTTGCATTTTGATGGTGTCACGTCGGATTTCATATCCGTCATCATCAAAAAATCCATTTATATTACCTGGGTCCATGTTATTAATATTTATCCGGCCATCCTTATCCCTCTTATCGAGGGCGCCATCAATTTCATAATCACCTAAGGGTAACTCTTTTCCTGTAATACAACTAAAACATGCAAAAGGGGCAGAAGCTGAACCTACTATCCATATATCCTTACCGCATTTGCACTTTACACCTTTGTTGTAGTCATCCAACGCAGCTTCAATCCTGACTCTCAGAACTTTTTCATTTTCATTTGGATTATTCTGCAAATGAATTTTTACATACTCGTCAATTGTAATCGGGATCCACATAATTTTATAATTAAGGTTTTTATCCAGCACAATCTCAATGGATATCACAATTTGTGATTTCCAATCTATCTTCAAAAACTTTTTTATTAAACGCAGCGAGCGTTTCAAATCAAATATACAAATATTTTGAATAAAAATGAAATCCTTTAACCCTGCCTCCCGGCAGGCAGGCGCACCCTTCGGCAAGCTCAGGGTAATTGAAGAACTTACACATATGTACACTGAGAAGCACAACTTGTCCCGCAAGGCGGGAGAGAGACACAGAGAAAATCCTAAGAGAAAATTGCTCGTGGCATTGGGAGATTGCTTCGTTTCTCTAGCAATGACCAACATTTAATATGGATACAGTGTTGAGACCAGAACCCCCTCGGCCTTCGGCCACTCCCCCTTAAGGGGGAGAAAATTCTGGAAGTAATAAAATTCACCAGACACCCAGCAACCAGCAGCCAGCAACCGACTTTACTCAAAATCAATGCACGAGTACCTGAAACTCATTAGTATCGACTTATACTGATTTACAAAATCTTTACCGATGCTTCCAAATAAATCGGGATGAAGAATATTTTTCTTCTCCAGGGCTATATATGTATTTTTTAAAACAAAACTTTTCGAACCGCAATCCAGCTTAATTTCGGGCAATAACTTAGCCTTTTCGGTAACAGTTCCTCCAACACTTGAATATGAAAATACCGTATCTCTCAATGATTTGAAATTCATCGAATCGATATCATACATGGTTTTATAGAAAGTCGTGTTTGAATTCCCGGTGTCGAAGAAAAATGGCAGTCTTTTATTTTTATAAGTTACATCAATAATATAATCATCGCCCTTAATAAACAGATTGGGAATATTTGTTCCGGCGACCGGATCTTTTGGAATATATAGTAGCGAATCGGTAAAACGAATTGATTCGAAACGCATAATTAAAGGGAAACCAATAATCCCGTTTATTTTATACATGCCATTGGCAAAGGTCAGCAGACTATCAGGGAAAACAATGAATTCCGCATTTTTGAATTCAATATTTTCGATAAATCCGTGGTCGGCAATAGCTATCCTGGAAGCATTACGCGTACCGGTTGCACCCGCCACGTAAACAAGCGAATTGGGTATTATCCTGAGATTTAACTTTTTTGCAGTAGATTCGCTGACCACATTTACATTAGCGCCAGTGTCGAAAATCATATTAACAGTAGAGTCACTTTTTGCTTTCACCCGAAGCAAATTATAGCCTGCCAGATCTTTTATAACTTTAATTTCACTATCCGTATTTTTAATAACCTGCGTTGGTAATTCATCTTCTAAAAACCCATATGAGAGATTATCATCTTTCAGTTCGACATAATCACCCGAATCAATAAATCGTTTATAATTTTCAATCAGATCCTCACTCAGTTCTTTCAGCTTTCTATAATTGAGAAGCTTCTGGTTGTTGTAATATTCATTCTGAATCAAAGTATAACTCACTGTATCACTGAACTTATTGAACTGTCCGCGAAATTTTTGAATCAGTGCATTGGATTCGTCCGGCTGGTTTAAAACCGACTTCAGGATAAGATCATAATAAATGAGTGTCTTTTCATAATAAGCGCTCCTGTTGGAAGATAGCTCAGTGTACAATTCACTGAATTTTTTACTGTTAGCCAGATCATTCAGTTTTTTGATTGGCCGGAATTCGTTTGTACATGCCATCTCGGTACATAATACCATGGCAAACAGGCAAAGTCTGTTTAATTTTTCCATAATTTAAATGTAGCAATTTTTTAACCGGAAAGAACGCAAAGTAGGCGCAAAGTTCGCAAAGGAGAAGAACTTACACAGAGATCACGGAGAAGCACAGAGGGTCACAGAGATTGCTTCGCTGCGCTCGCAATGACCAACATTTAATATGGATACAGTGTTGAGACCAGAACCCCCTCGGCCTTCGGCCACTCCCCCTTAAGGGGGAGAAAATTCTGGAAGTAATAGGATTCACCAGACACCCAGCAACAAGCACCCGAATTAACAACCTCTGTTGATAATTATTCCCTCCGGTAAACGATGGAATCCGATAACAACAACTACTTTTAAAATATATATTCCAGGGTGGAAAAACATAATTAAAGTATATAAGAAATGGCGCAACAATATCTTGATCATTCAAAAGCAATTTTAACCTCCAAACGTTCGAATTTTAAAGGCGGAAGCAAAGAATCGGGGATCATCTCTTTATTCGGGTACCAGGATGAATATGATCTGAGAGAAGGATATCCGTTACTGACCACCAAAAAGATGGCCACAAAATCTATGTTTCATGAAACAATATGGTTCCTGAGAGGGGATACAAATATTAAATATCTTGAAGACAATAACGCCCCTGTGTGGAGACCCGATGCATTTCAGGGCAACCTTCCCGGGATGATAAAAGCAGGAATTTTTTCTGAAGGGCTTTCAAAGTATTCTGCCGACTGGGACAAAGCCATGGAAGAATATGGTCAGAGAATAAGAGAAGATGCTGAATTTGCAGAGAGATGGGGAGATGCCGGACCAATTTACGGGAAACAATGGAGAAGATGGGAATTTTTTGATCATGACAAAAACAAGTTTATTGAAATAGATCAACTGTCAAATCTGATAGATGGTCTGAGAAAGAAACCAACCGGGAAAAAACATATTGTTGATTCATGGAATCCCGGAGACACTCCAAAAATGTCCTTACCTCCTTGTCATGTTTTATACCAGGCAACTGCAAATGAAGAAGGCGAGCTGGAATTGCAGCTCTACCAGAGAAGCTGTGATCAGTTTCTGGGTGTTCCTTTTAATATAGCCAGTTATGCTGCCCTCACCCAGGTAATTGCCCAGGAAGCAGGGATGATCCCTAAAACATTTATCCATACTTTCGGTGATTCACATTTTTATGCCGGTATCGGGAAGAGAACCGAATGGCATAAAGAGAATTTCAGGGAACTGCAGAAAAGAATAAGAGCTGTTTCTGAAAAAGCAGGATATCTGGAGGTTGTTGAATGGATCAATAAAAATGCTCCCAGTGATGGCAATGAGGAAAAATATGATCATGTGACTGCCATTCTTGAACAATTGTCGAGAGACCCAAAACCTCTGCCAAAGCTGCACATTACAAAAAAACCTTTTGATCAGCTGACTATTGATGATTTTGTGGTAGAAGATTATAATCCGCATCCGGCGATAAGAAGAAGTATGGCGGTGTAGGGCGGTGTGGGGCGTGCGGCTTGCGGCTTGCGGCAGGAAGACGAAGGACTTAGGGCGCACGACACACGACACAAGGAAAACCAAACCAATTCCCCTCCCCCGGAGAACCTGCCCCGCTTCAGCAGGGGGTTAGGGGTGGGTTTTTTAAAAAACCAGATTCTCTAAACCTGAATGTTTTTTTGAAATCCATTAACCGCAAAGCACACAAAGTAGGCGCAAAGTTCGCAAAGAAAAAACGAAGAACTTACACAACTTGTCCCGCGAAGCGGAAGAGTAACACGGAGAAGCACAAAGGGACACAGAGTTAATACGACCTGAGCTCTGTGCTCTGTGCCCTGAGCCTTTTCTATTTAACCCTCTTCCCCTCGATATCTCTTCCTCCCTGGTGAAGGATCATCTTGTTGAATTTGCCTGATTCGTCCTTCACAAACTCGAGCTGTGCATCGAAAACCTTGAGGAAGAACTTAGTATCCGATTCGGGATAGATCTCTACTTTACTCTGTCCTGTCGCCTGGGTGAAGATCCTATCGCCCTCGAGTGTGACTGCTATTACAAATCCCGGTGAAAGCTCAAATTCACCGGTGTAGTTGGTAAGTACCTCCGGTTCAAGCTTTATTTCTACATGTGAAGGAACAGGCTTGTCAGTTTTCTTATAGATAGTAATTTCTGCCCTGTCATCTAAATCAGCACTTATAATACTGCCTGATGCATCGCGTTTAAATGTTAATACGGTGAGGTAGTCATCGAAGAAGAACTTATCCGGTGCAAATTGCTTGATTTTTAATTTCTCACCACCACTTCTCTGGGAAAAGAGCTGTGTTCCCTCCTTTGTGATCATTCTCAGGGTGCCATTCTCATCATCATACACACCGGGGTATTGATCTATCATCTCCGCAGGAACAGGTGTCTCGGTACGTACATATGGCTTACCTATCGCAATTGCAGCCATTTTAGTAGAGACTGCATCGGGTCCCTTGGCAGTGTTGTTGGAAAAGACGGCAACAAAGACGTCCTCTTTCGGAAGGAAGATACCATTGGTGAGGTAACCGTTAATACCGCCGCCATGCTCTATAGAAGGACTCCCCTGTACCTGGCTCAGGAACCATCCGTAACCGTAATGTGTCCCTTTTCCATCGGAGAGTTTGAATTCTGTCCAGGCTTTTTCAAGGGTTTCCCTCTTTACAAATTTGTTGGATAAGAGTGCGCGGTTCCACTTATAAAGATCCTCCACCGTCGACATCAGCGAGCCGGCTGAATAAGGCAGAAGCATGCTCATATAGTCGGCATTTACGACATTATCACCATCAGCCTGGTATGGATATGCGCGGTTTTTGATGATCTTCCTGTCGCTTCCATAAAGAGAGTTTGTCATACCGGCGGGCCTGAAGAGATTCTGCTCGATATAATCCTGGTATTTCATACCTGAGACCTTTTCAATAATATACCCCAGGAGAAAAAAACCTGAATTACTATAATTCCATTTTGTCCCTGGTGCAAATTCCATGGGCAGGTTCTTGAATTTATCTATTAGTTCCTCCGGCTTCAGATCTTCCTTTATGAATTTCATGAACTCCGGGCCGTCGGTGTAGCTCTTTATCCCGGAAGTATGAGTGAGCAGATTCTCTATTGTGATCTTATATGCCTGGGTGGGATAGTCGGGGATGAATTTTGTGATATCATCCTGAAGCGACAGTTTACCCTGTTCCATCAGCTGGAGGATCGCGACAGCTGTGAACTGCTTTGTCATTGAACCAATCCTGAAGACCATATCAGGCTGCATGGGAACATTCAACTCGAGGTTAGCCATACCGAAGGCCTTTTTATATACTATCTGTCCTTTTATTGCTACAAGGGCAGCACATCCGGTTTCGTCCGTTTTGAACTGTGCAGAGAGAAGCTTGTCAAATTCGGTACTCATGGCTTTTATATTCGGTGACTGTGCACTCGTAACCAATGTGGACGCCATCATAGCGGCGAGAAAGAAGAGTTTAATTCTGGTATTCATAGGATAAGGTTTTGTTAATGAACTATTAAAGGTATTGGTTTTTAAAATAAGAAAGAAATCTATTGTTCGGAGAAGGCGCCTACGGAGTCGGGAGATCGCAAAGAATAACTTCGCTATCACATTCACTACGTTACAGCTTTGAAAAAAACTAGCCGTTGCGCTGTGCCCTACGCCTTTTTTGACCGCAGGACTGCAAGACTACTTTGCCTTTAAGCCGTTGCGCTGGTATGCCGTTGTGCCATTTTCCAAAAATAAATTTGACTTTAATTTTCATTTGGTATAACTTTAATCATCTTCAGGATAAACGATCCTTTATTAATTTAAAATCATTAAGCTATGAATAACCTGATTATCGCACACAGGCGAAGGTTAATAAGCAGAAAAGTAGTTGGAGTTCTTTGGATCATAGTTGCCATCGGTTCTTTGATCGTAAGAAAAGACATCCTGGAAACAAGAGATTGGGTCAGATCAATAGCGTTTTTCATTATCGGGATTGTGTTTCTTACTCCTCTTCTGGGTTCTACCAAATCACAAATCGAGATATGTGAGGGATATCTAAAGATCATTTGGTTGAACTGGCTCAGAACGGTTACAATCCAGGATAGTGAAATTGAAAGAATTGTTTTCGCAAAAGATTCGGTTAAAATTTACCGGAAGGAAGAGAAAGCTGTGAATATTTTACTTTTTTCCATGGGGAAAGAGCAAAAAAACCGGGTCTATAAATTTTTTACTGAATACGCTCAGCAAAAGAACATATTATTAGGGAATTAAGGGAATCATAAGAAGGAAGGGAACCTTTCCGCCGTTGCGCGTCCTTTAATCTAAACGGATTATTTTGCCGGTACCTCTTTTCTCAGCAAGTTTAATAACAGGATTCCCATAATAACAGATATTTCCCGGTCCGCGGATGAATGCTTCAATGTTATCGGAAGCATTGATATTAACATCTCCTACCGATTCATTATAAATTACAGCATCCTTACAGAGAAGACTGTCGGCATACATGCATGAACCATAACGGTTCCAGATCCAACAACTTTCGGCTTTACCTATAAAATGAAGGTACCCAAGAGTATTAGAATTATTGTTGGCAAGAAAAAAATTGCATTTAAACACAAGCCTTACCTCAGCAATTTCTCCTCCTGCAATAAAAATGAACTGATCGGCTTTTATAGTATCTCTATTTGAAAGATTTATCGGATCGGAAGAATCGATATACTTAAGGTTGCTGAAATGAAGGACAAGTGTATTTTTATTCGGGTTAAATGACATTTTCTTATGATCATCTATAATAAGAGTATCGTCTTTAATAAGTGCATCGATGGAATGAATATCGTTTTTTCCTGTTATGACCAGCCGGTTTGTCGAATCCTGAATCAGAACGAAATTGTATATCCCCGAGATTTTCAAAGCATGAAAATTCTCAAGCAGGATTTCCCTTGTACTTTCATCCTCATTAAATAATATTTTCTGACACGAGATGATCAAAACAGAGACTAAAATAAGATAGATATAAAAGCTTTTCATTTGGTTATTTAATTGTTTTCTGTCACCAGCAATACCCTATTCCATATTCCAGACAATCGGCTTTAGCCATATGCAATTTAATAGATATACTCCCAATAAGGTTTTTGGTGATCAGGTATTGTATCGATATTTTGTTGTAAACCCTGGTAATAACGGTATATTTTGAATAAAGATAATGTCCTATCTGAATTTCCATAATAAGTTGTTTATATCGGATGGCATAAGATGTATGCAGACCAAACCGGATAAGTTTTTCAAAATGTTTATCAGGGGTACCGTCTTCACTGGCGAGGGCTTCACTTATGGAACCATCAAAAGAAAGATCGGCTCCCAGTCCAATTTTCCTTTTATGACTAATGATGCGCTCCAGATTATAAGAAACTGATGAGACAAAATATTTTTTACCGTACAGGTTGTCATATACCTTTGTTCCTGCCGAATATATAACCGATTGAACATACCGTTTATTGAACCCGGGAATTTCCGGGTCCTGTATGGTAGCACCTTTATTATCGAATATATAGTTTAAACCGAGTGAAAAGGAACCGGCATTAATGCCGTAATTGGGCGATCTCGTTTTTCCGTTCGAGAAATGCGTAGCACCCGCTTCAATTACCAGTCCGCAACGGGGGAATAACGTTATTTTCCCATCTATACCCAGGTGGATGTATATATTTGTATGAGAGCCTATTGCCCGGTCAAGGTGATCTTTGTATATATCAAATATTTTGGGAAGATAGGCCCCCCCGCATGAAATCTGGTAATTGAAAGAAAACTTTTCAGCAGGCTTGAAAAACGGGATGTTGATAAAAGTGTATAAAACATATGCTTTGCCGAATACTTCATTATTGCCGAGACTCCAGTACGAAAATCCGACACCTTGCCTGGGGTAACGATATAGTTTTTCCCAGTAATCCTTTCCATATGTTGGGAAACTTACAGAAACGTCAAAAGCATAAATATCATCCTTAATAAGATAACGCAGGGCTTTGTAAAAGGGCAGATTCATGCCCATATGTATCTTAGGTTCGATAATAATCGGCCTTTCAACTAATTGTGCATTAGCTGCCAATCCGGTCAAAACAAGTACAAAGATTAAAAGTACGTACTTCACAGTTTACAAAATAGGAAAAAAAGATGAAATTTTATTATGGAGTATTTCATAAGTATTCAATACCAGGCAACAAAAACTATGAATAATACAACTTTTTTCAATAATTGTGTAAGGCTGAGACTTAAATATGGGCTTACCTTTCGGGTTATTGATATAATCATAAAACAAATTAAGGAGGAAATAACATGAAAATTGATGAAAACATCGATCCTAAGCCTGTAGATGACAATGCAGAAGCCAGGAAAAAAGAAGCCCTTATCAGAGAAAATGAGAAGAAAGAAGGAATAAAAAAAGCGGTTATGACGACTTCAATCATTGGGATTGTAGTGCTGCTGATTGTCGTTTTTATTGCTCATTCAATCTATAAACATGATCATAAACTACTTGTCAGCCAGATGGAAATACAGAAGAATTCATTTACAGAGAAACTAACCTCGCGTGATTCATCGATAGGAGAATGGGTTACCACTTTTGGTGAAATTGAAAAGAACATCGCACTCATAAAGGAAAAAGAGCATATAATTTCGACTAATTCATCTGCCGGAGAATTATCCAATAATAAGAAACAACAAATTCTGGAAGATATTAAATACATCAATACGCTGCTTGAACAAAATAAAAAGAAAATTGCCTCTTTAAATAGTCAATTGACCAAATCAGGAGGAACAATAAAGGGATTGCAAAGTACAATTACCGGATTGGAGGCATCTGTTAAACAGAGTGAAAGTGATATTGCGGATCTGAAGACTTCGCTGCTAGGCAAAAAATTCGAAATTGAACAGTTGAGTACTGAGAAGACCGTTCTGCAGGATACTATTGTGCAAAAGAATGAGAAAATTAATACTCAGACTAATGAGATGAACAAGGCATTCTATGCATTTGGAACGTTTAAAGAGTTGAAGGCAAAAGGTCTTTTAACTAAAGAGGGAGGATTCATCGGTTTAGGCAAAACGAAAACATTATCAGGAAGCTTTCGCGATAGCTCATTGACGCAAATCGATATCACAGTTATGAAATCGATTAAGCTAAATTCAAAAAGTGCTAAGCTTATCTCTGAGCATCCAGCAAATTCATATAAGTTTATACTTGATAAAAACAAGAAAATTGAATCAATGGAGATAACAGATCCTGTTCAGTTTTGGAAAATTTCAAAATATGCAGTTGTAGAGATAACCAAATAAAGCAATGAAATATTCCAGGAATAACTATTTCCCGGATAATTAATTCGTTAACCCCGCAAGATAGATGATCTGCGGGGTTTTCTATTTTAAAAGATGCCACCCAGACATGTGACAAATATGAACAAGAATTTGAAGCGTTTAAACTTGGAGTTCTGATTCAGTAAGCCCGGAAGAGAAGATACCTTACCCGGAAGGAGCTTGCACTAAAAGCCGGGACTGCCAAAAATTACATTTCAAGGCTTGAAAATGATGCAAGTGATATCAGGCTCTCAACGATGATGAAAATAATCACAGATGGACCAGATGGTCCTGAATATTACACCGTTCTGAATTAATTCAATTTCTGATATGCCTTTATAAGGGATTTTGGAAGTTCCCCGCTGTAAACAATTTTGTAGAATGAGAAGCCATTGTAAGGGATTTCATTTCCATCTTTATATATCTTTACCCGGCTTTCCAAACCTTCTTTCTTAAATTGCATCAGAAACGCGTCTTCTCTTTTTTTGTTTAATTGTTCAAACCTGGAATTGATAACAGATAAGCCAACAAACCTGTTGCATTTTTCCTGTATGGTATAGACCATGCTATCGTGAACCTGTGTGTTTAAAAACTTAACGAACAATGAATCCTTTACAGGCATGTTTTCAACTTTCATGGAATCCTCCTTACTGAGAATCAGAGCATTTGACTTTCCGGATATCAAAAAATATTTCTTCCGGGCTTCAAAAAAACCTATGTATTCTTTTTCTTTTTCAGCATACTGATCCGGATAAACACCAATCGTTGCCTCAGGATTCTTTTTCAGAAAATCTGCTAATTTATTTACAAATTTTTCCTGTTGGCGCTGAAGTGAATTCTGTCTTATTTCCCACTGCAATATAAGCGCTTTATCAATTTCTTTCCCCGGTTTTTTCTCCAGTAATCTGAAAGGAATCAATGCCGGATTAACAAATATTTTTCCAATAATATTAAAAACAACCTGGTGCAGATGAAATGTCGGATCCTTCAGATTGCCGGTTATAGGAATCTGATAGTCAATGATATTCCCGTGCTGGCGGATTAAGAACAATATTAAAGGTGAGGAAATCAGTTTTGTGGTTTTGTAACTTTGTTGTCTGAGAACATGCGGATCAATTACGGTCAGGTGATTTTCGCTTTTGATAATTCCGTGTCTTACTTTCCAGTTGCCGGAAATTTCTATTGTACCCCTGTCTAACGGGAAAGAAGTATAGGTAATAAGATAGGGGTTAAAAATTGAAACAGGCAATCTTTGAAGATGATATTTCATATCAAAATCTCCACTATCTTTTGGACTTATATTCAGTGCTACTTCGATATTGCCGTAAGGCTTAATTCCTGATTTCAGGAATACCTTAACCCAATTGCCGTTTTTATTAACAGAATCAGCAACAACATTTAGCGGATTTGCTTCAATTGAAAATTTTTCCTTCGAAGAATAGTCATTGAATGTGAAACGACCTTTGTAAATCGCCAACCTGTTTATCTTGTAATCGCTCTGGAAAAAATTTTTCACAAGTACCTTTATGTACTTCCCGATTATAAAGATAAGGTTAAACCGCGCGGGTTCTGCCTTATTTCCAGAAGTGCTGGTTCCGTATTTTCCAAAGATTTTTTGCACGTTATCCAAATAATCATAAAGCTCATATCTGATAAAAGGATGGCTTAGTGATAATGAATCGAAAAGATATTTATGGTCAACGGGACTTAATTCATCTATTTTTAATACCAGTTTGCTGAAGGATGCATAGTCATCATTAGCTTTTATACCAAAATGAAAGTCATTCAGTGCCAGCAGTCCTCTGGCATTTATTTTTTCTTTATCGCTGAAATTTCCTGTTGCAATTACATCAGCATCAAGGTTGGCTTTGAAAGTGCCATAGTTGACTAAGTTTTTGAGGTATTGGTCCAAAATATTTAAATCATACCTGTGAATTACAGCAGCCAGCCGATAATCGAGATTTTTTAAGTTTATAGTAAAATTGCCTCTTAAGCTACCGGAATCAATTCCAGCCAGGAAAGAAATATTGGCCTCTATGGTATCCGTATTCCAATACTTCCCTTTACTTTCAATATTAACTTCTTTAATAAAATAATTTATCGGGATTACTGTTTCACGGTAATGGAACTCACCGTTTTGAATTTTTATATTCAGGATATTAAAGTGAAAAGGCAATGTAGTTGCCGGAGTCTTATCAGCCGCGATTTTTTTTACCAGATCATTGAAATTAAAGTCCTTTTTGTTTTGAATTATTATTCCCACCGGATGATCCAGTGTGAGGTCCTTTATTTCTATAGTTCTCGATAAAAGTTTAAGCAACGCAAAATGTGCACCGATCCCTTTTGCTGAGAAGAAAACACTGTCGGTTCCGACTGTATCAGTCTGGTTTTTCGATTCATAAATTTTCAGGTTGCTGATATGAATATACCCTGTAAACAGATTTACATAAACCCGTCCCGTTTTAATTTCCCTTCCAATGTATTTGATGTCATTTTTCTCAATCAGATGTTTTGTGACCGGTGAGGTCAATAAAATAACAGCTATTACTATAACGACGATTGAAATGATTACGGTAATTAATGGCTTTTTATATCTGGAGGTTGGAATTTTCATTTTTGGAAAATTATAATCAGATGTCAGGTATAAGGTGTGAGGTATGAGGTATGAGGTTAATCCTGAATGGTTTCACTTTCCAGATCTTTTCGCAATAATCATTGATGGACCGGTCTGATGAGAATTTTCCCATCCTGGCTACGTTCATTATAGCCATCCTGTTCCATTCAGATGGGTTTTTCCAGGTTTCAGCAACCAGGTCCTGGCAGGCAATATACAATGGATAATCAGCCATAAGCATAAACGGATCGTCCCACAACAGGTTGTCGGTGATGGATTTAAACAGGTTGCAATCGCCCCTGGAGAAATAGCCTGAATTAATCATGTTTATCACTTCGCGTAACTCATTGTTATGATCGTAAATAAAGTGCGGGTTGTACACATTACGTTTGGATTCTTCAACCTGGGCAGCAGTGAGACCAAACATGAAGAAATTATCTTCACCCACTTCTTCCCGTATTTCGACATTTGCCCCATCGAGAGTGCCGATGGTGAGTGCGCCATTCATAGAAAACTTCATGTTGCCGGTACCACTTGCTTCTTTCCCCGCTGTAGATATCTGTTCCGAAAGGTCTGCTGCCGGGTAAATATGCTGCGCATTGGTTACGTTAAAATCAGGGAAGAAAACCACCTTGAGCCTGTCTTTAACATCAGGGTCGCCGTTTATCACATCACCCACTGAGTTGATCAGCTTGATCATGAGTTTAGCTGTATGATATCCGGGAGCTGCCTTGCCCCCAAAAATGAATGTCCGGGGAGCCAGATCAATGTCCGGGTTTTGCTTTATGCGCAAGTAACGCGTAATGATATTCAATATATTAAGATGCTGCCGTTTGTACTCGTGAATGCGCTTTACCTGTATGTCAAACATGGAAGAAGGATCAACGATAATGCCGGTCCTTTCTTTAATTAGTGTCGCGAGGAGTTTTTTATTCTCCAGTTTTACATTCCTGAACTTTTCTCTGAAAGCAGCATCGCCGGCAAAAGGTTCCAGCTTACGCAGTTCATCAAGCTTGCCTGGCCATTTATCACCAATTGAATCTGTTATGAGCTTGCTTAATCCCGGATTACTCAATATAATAAAGCGACGTGGTGTTACTCCGTTTGTAACATTATAAAAACGTTGCGGGAACATTTCCACCCAGTCGGGCAAAACCTGTTGTTTAAGAAGTTCAGTATGCAGTTCTGCCACGCCGTTAATTGCACAGCTGCCAGCACATGCAAGGTTGGCCATACGGATATATTTTCCCCCGGTCTCATCGATGAGGGACATTCTCGATAGTTTGCCTTCATCACCCGGGTACTGCTCACTTACTTTTTTCAGAAAGCGTGAATTAATTTCATAGATAATCTCCAGCACGCGTGGGATCAGATAAGAGAAAAGGCCTACAGACCATTTTTCTAACGCTTCAGGCAGCAGTGTATGATTCGTATAACTAAATGTTTTGCAGGTTGTATCCCATGCTGTGTCCCAATCAATTTTATATTCATCCACCAGTATGCGCATTAGTTCAGCCACTGACACTGAAGGATGCGTATCATTAAGTTGTATGGCCCATCTTTTATGAAATTCCTGTGGTTTGCCATCAAATCTCAGGTGTATATTCATCATATCCTGCAGTGAGCATGAAACAAAGAAGTACTGTTGTTTGAGACGCAGCTTTTTCCCTTCAAGCATTTCATCATTTGGATATAATACTTTGCTGATATTTTCCGACTTCACTTTATAGTCTACAGCCTTATAATAATCGCCATGATTGAAGGATTCAAAGTCAAATGATTCCTCTGCTTCAGACTTCCACAGGCGGAGAAAGTTGCATGAGGGTACCTTGTATCCCATAACCGGAGTGTCATAGGGTATTCCTTTCACCATATATGCAGGTTTCCACCGGAAGTAATTATGTCCATCGGAGTCAATATATGACTCGGTGGAGCCACCGAAATTAACATTCACAGAAAGCTCAGGTCTGGCAATCTCCCAGGGGTTTCCCTTAAGTAACCATTTGTCGGTTCTTTCCACCTGCCAGCCATCATGGATTTCCTGATCGAAGATGCCAAACTCATAGCGTATTCCATATCCAATGGCAGGTATTTGTTGTGAGGCAAGTGAGTCGATATAACAGGCTGCCAAACGCCCCAAACCTCCATTGCCAAGCCCTGGTTCTTCTTCCTGTGCTATAATCTCGTCGAAGTTAAAACCAAGCTCTTCAATGGCCTGCTTCATCTCATCAAAAACATTCAGGGCAATAAGGTTAACGCCTAACTGCGGCCCCAGAAGAAACTCAGCTGACAGGTAACTGACAAGCCGTACATCTTTATTTTCAAACACTGCGTTCATCGTACTATGTTCCCGCTGTTTGAGTCTGTCGCGTACGGTATACGAAACAGCCATGTACAGGTCATTAAGAGAAGTATTCACAATGTTTCTGCCCTGCTGGTAAAACAAATGTTCAGTAACAGCCTGTTTCAGGGAGTTTACATCCATGCCGGCACGCACATCAATGATTGTTGTCGAAGCACTCTTAGGCTTACTATCGCCTATATTGGTCTTTATTGCCATAGGAAGTTTTTGATTTTTTTCAGTTGCTATCGTAAATAAAGGCAGGAAAAGGTACAAAAAAAATATCTTTCATCGGGCGAACACTTCCATTGTGACTGCAAGACCGCAGGACCGCAAGACCGCAGGACTGCAGGACTATTCCTTCCCCTTCTCCGCAAGTGCCTGGCGTATCAGCTTCCTCAACTCCAGTTGTTTGGTTTCAACCTCA
This sequence comes from Bacteroidales bacterium, assembly GCA_003141895.1. GTDB lineage: Bacteria > Bacteroidota > Bacteroidia > Bacteroidales > VadinHA17 > LD21. The sequence goes on from PLNT01000036.1 coordinate 177,670, forward strand.
TGTCTCGCGGTCGGTCTGAAATATTCCGCGTAACGGCATTTGACAAGCTTATATGACAGTTTATCCACATTGCCTTTTATATCGACTCCGAGCTTAATAGGCAGCGGACAATCAACCACGGAAACATGGTAATCGAAAGTCATGTCCAGGTTATGACGCCCTGCTACAACTGCCTTGTATTTATCCATGACAATCAGGAAAGGATAGATATCAATTTCGTTACGGAAGATCGTGAATTCAGCCGCCAGGGAATCAACCTTGTTCTGGGTCTTTTTGTTGAACCTGAGCTTTTTGGCAATCTCAGTGAAGGTCTGACCATCCATCAGTATCAGGTTATTTCCTTTAATTGCCGCAGCGCCACGTAATGTCGATTTTTTGGGATTATATAAAGAATCGAGGTATGTTTCGACAGCAATGTGAAATTCACCCTTCCCACCGAATGATCTCAGCATGGGCATCATAGAATCAATGTCAGGGATCATAGTGAGCAATTGACTGATCTCGATATCCATCATATGATAATCAATTCCGAGATACAGGTGGTTTTTGCGGGGTGTGCGGTACATAGCCGTCAGCTGCATCCTTGCTGCAGGAGTAGTAAATTTAAGTCCGTCGAGAAGGAGTATGCCGTCATGAACCTGCACGGCACCTGTAATATTTGTAGCTGTGTCAACGCCTATAGTAGCCAGTTTGATGTCAGCATTAAGAGTCACATCAATTTTCTTTGGCACCATATAGGGACCGGTGCTGACAGTATCAACCGATGTGTTTTCATACTTGGTTGCACTTGTTGAATCATGAGTGCCTATTCCGCTTGTCAGTGCCATGAGCTGGGCAACATCGGTCTTATTCGATACAAAACTGAATTTTCCTCTCAAAATTGAATCGCCGCGGAAATATGATAACACGTTATTTAAATTGCCTGTCAGCTGAAAATCAGATTTGCCTATTTTCATGCTGCTTTCCTTAATGCTGAACGTCTCAGGGTCGAAATCCATCTTTACGGATGGGATCTCGATCTGATTTGTAAGTTCCGACATGGTAATCAAGCCCTGATTCATGTCAATGTAACCTTTCACGAGCCACTGCAGGAATATATCTTTCTGTGTGTTGTCATTCGAAATGTCAAGGTCTGTATTAATTTTATTAATAGTTGCAGTGTTTTTACCCATAGCTGTTTTCAGCTCACCGCTGTTATACGATAAAATTATATGCGGCTGAAGAGGGTTACCCGGTCTGGGAGATACCGCCACTTTTCCATGTGGAGCTGCAATTGAGATTGACATGTCATTCATTCCTGCTGACATTGCGTCCATGCTGAAGCTGCAAATAAAATCGGGTATCCTCGTAGTATCTCTGACGTCTGATGTTTCAAGGATAAATGACGATCTTGTAAACGAGGCGTTATAGCTTGCAATTTTCCCTGCCACAAGATTGTCCGAAATTATTGATGCAAAAACAAACCCGGTGTTTTTTGATAAAGGTTTATTGTTTGGCAATGCAAAATCGATCTTTGACCTGTCGGTTTTAAGCGATATGCTGTCATATTTAACATCAAAGTCAGACAATGTTACGGAGCCAGATAATTTCATCTTTTCAAATTGCATCTTCTCAACCTGGCTCATTGTAAAACCCGACTTTACCTGTCCCGATGCTTTTCCCCTGACAGTAGTCTTCATACCCGCCGGGATCATACTGTTAAATTCATCAAGTGTCAATCCTGCTGTGCTGGTAAGATTGCATGAAATATCTTTAAACAGATGAGTTACCATACCCTCTGTGCTGAAAGTTGACTGCGGTGTTTTTGCCGTGAACCGGTTAATACGGACGAACGAAAGTACGTCGCTTGTAAGATCAGTGTGAATCGTCAGATCACCATTAACATCATGAAGCGGTAACGGAAAAGCGGAGTACTTCAATGTTCCCTTTTCAAACAAGAGATGTATATCCATAAGCGGCATATGCGAACCGTTATAGATGCCTTTGATACTCCCATCTGACGAGAGCAATCCGTCAACATCAATTCCGTTGAAATATGACTTATATGAAGCCGGCACAAGTGCCAGGATATTTTTAACCGGCCATGATACGAGTTTATAAGTCAGGTCTGTACTAATGTTCTTGCTTACTGTGTCATTTTCAATAGTCCCGTTAAGCATCAATTTCAAATCATTTATTGAAGCAGTTGCGTTTTTGAGTGTTATGAACTCACGTGAAGTGATTACATCTAACGGAAGATCAAATTCTACTGCAGCCTGCTGAAGATATTTTTCTCCGCCATAATCGAGCGATATCATTGAAGAGCTTACCTTAATATTGCCGCTTATATTATCCTTTATAACTGTTCCGCTAATTTTTGCACTCAGGTCATGGATCTCAGTGTTAAGCTTTTCTTTGGTATCTGTAACCGATAACATTGAAGTGTTTACGGTAACATTTCCGCTTATACTATCGTGGGAAACTTTTCCGTTAATTTTAGCACTCAGGTTACGGATCACAGTGTTAAGCTTTAATGACAGATCGTTATAATGAAGACTGACATTTTTCACTTCAATATTCCTTATGTCAATGAAAGGCATTTCGGTTTTTGACGCTGCTGCCGGGGCCGGGTTTGTATCCGGAGGCATGATGTTATAGTTAGTATGTCCGAGGCTGTCGGAATAAACGTTAACCGATCCCCCGTTCATCTCCAACCCAATAAGAATAATATCTTTATTTTTCCAGTATGCCTTTGCATCTACGACTCCAACCAGCTCATTTACACTCACCAGGGTATCAGTCATAGAACCATTGACAGGGTTGATTAATGCAAAATCCTTCACCTTCAATCCAAAGTTCGGGAATGTGCTGAAGAATGTTAATTCCACTGAACCTATTTCCGACTTGCAGGTGATATATTTCGCTGCCTGTTTGCGAACTATAGGAGTGATCCTTGCAGGAGTAAAAACAATCCAGATTACAATACATATCGCAACGATCAGAACTCCCAGCAATGAAAGAAGAGAAATAAAGAAAATCTTTATGAATTTTTTCATGGAATATTCAATTCAATGATTAACAACTTATGGCAGCAGTGGTATTTTACTTGCCCACCTTGGTAAAGGAGGAGCTTACTCCAAAACTATCATGATATTTCAATGAAGTTGCAGTTAAATCCGTAACTGTATAGACCTTGGGTACGGAGCCGCCTATCTCAAGGGTGTGGATCTGTGTCAATAAATCTTTTTCAAGCGTCCAGGTAAATGCCTGTGCTTCTGCTTCGGTGACATTATCGGATGTATCCCAGGTGCCTCCTGTGCCGTCAGCAGCATATTTATAGAATAAGGTTCCTGACTGCCATTTTCCTGTCAGCAGGGATTGATCGAAAGTTGTATCAGTCTTTGTACATGAAACAGCAAGAAGAGTGACCACAGTCAGCATTGTGAGATATCGAAGTGTCTTTTTCATAATTACAGTGGATTTAGAAATAAATTGATTAATAATCATTCATTAAAGTAGTTAGAAAATCCAATACTGAAATTCCAGGTTTAGATTTAAGGCACAATATACTAAAAAGCCGGGAAATAAAAAAAGACTCCCTCCTGCTTCCCGGGATTTGGAATTAAGGTTTGACTCAAGAGTCAGGGCCCCCTGCCGCTTCGCTCCCGATAGCTATCGGGATGTCCCCCTTAAGGGAGACTAATTCGGACTCTTCTCGAAAATAATAGATATTCTGAGAATTTACCCCCCCTTTAGGGCATAGCCGTCA
>PLNT01000035.1 GCA_003141895.1 Bacteroidales bacterium
TAAAATATTGTCTTATGAAAAACCTTCAACTAAGATCTGGAAAACAGATTGATCAGCTGATTACAAGAGTTTTAGTAATCCTTGTTACTTTTGGTCTTTTTGGTTCGATTGCCTATTCGCAGATCACAGCTACAATTCCGGCATCGCGATGTGGAGAAGGCATGCTTGTGTTAAGTGCCACAGCCTCATCGGGTAATATTAAGTGGTATGATGTTCCGTTTTATGGAACACCAGTAGGAACAGGAACAACTTTTACAACACCTGTTCTGGCGGTTACCCAAACCTATTATGTCGATGCAATAGATGCCTCTGGTTGTTCAAAAAACAGTGGCAGTGCCCGTGTACAGGTAATAGCTACTATCAGCGCCAGCTCAATTCAGACAATAGTTTTTTATTCGAGCAATACATTTTGTAAAAGCGTAGATGGGGCCCAGACCATCACGCGTACAGGCACTGCAGGAGGATCCTATACTGTTAGTCCGCTTACGGGCCTTACTTTAGATGCTTCGACCGGATCCATAATACCCGGTTCAAGCACTACAGGCACCTATACCGTAACCTACACTGTTACGGCTGCAGCAGGTTGTACCGAGAATCCGGCCTCAACTGATGTGACTATTACTACTATCCCGGTAGCACCTGTAATTTCATATACAGGTTCACCTTATTGTACAACTGCAGTACCGGTATCTGTTATTCAGACCGGGGCCGGAGGTGGCATTTATTCAGCTTCGCCTTCAGGGTTAACAATAAACACTTCAACAGGAACAATAACACCTTCTTCCAGCTCATCGGGAACTTATACTATTACATATTTTGTACCCGGAGCAGGAGGTTGCAACCCACAAACGACAACGACCAGTGTAACCATTACTGGTTTACCAACTGCTTCTATCTCTTATTCGGGTACTCCGTATTGTAAAGACATAGCAACCGCTCAAACTCCGACCTTAACAGGTACGGGTTCTTATACCGGAGGTACATATACTGCCAGTGGACTAACGATCGATGCTTCAGCAGGAGCCATTACTCCGAGTTTAAGCACTGCCGGAACCTATACTATATATTATACCGCACCGGCATCAGGTAATTGTGCAACAGTTCAGGTAAGCACTTCAGTAACTATTAATCCGCTTCCAACAGCAACAATTTCCGGCACTGTATCTGTTTGCCAGGATGCTGTTGCGCCCAATATTACTTTCACGGGAGATGCGGGAACCGCACCTTATATCTTTACTTATAAAATAAATAGCGGGATCGACCGTTTCGTTACTTCGGCTTCGGGAACTAATCCGGTTGCAGCAACGGTTGCTAACTCTACCATCTCGCCCGGAACATTTATATATACCTTAGTAAATGTTACCGATGCCATGGGATGTACCTATTCAGCCGCAGGCGGAGTTACCATCACGGTAAATCCGGCACAGGTTGCTGCATTCAGTTATTTGGGATCACCTTTCTGTAAAACAGGCTCCTTAGCGCCAACCTTTACTGGCGGAGGTGTTGCCGGAACATTCACTAAGACTGCAGGAGCCGGATCTTTATCAATTGTTGCCGGAACCGGTGTAATTGATCTTGGCGCCAGCGATGCGGGTTCGTACACCATTACTAACACCCTTTCAGTATGCGGAAGTGCCATAGCAACATACGATATTGTTATTAATGCACTGCCAGCGGCAACTTTGAGCGGAACCTTAACCGCCTGCGTTTCTACTTTGCTAAGCGCAACCACCGATGCTACAAATAAAACATACATGTGGTACAAAGACGATGTAGTTATCTCCGGAGCTGCCGATGCAACTTACACGGTCACCGAAAGCGGCGCCTATAAAGTAAAAGTTACCAATACTGATACCAATTGCGAATATAATTCGGTTGCTTCAACTGTAACCATTTATCCATTGCCGGTTGTTACCATTTCCGGTAACACCATGGCATGTGTTTCTTCAACATTAACTGCTAATCACAATGCTGCCAATCCATCTTATATCTGGTATAAAGCAGGTACTCCGATTAGTGAAGCAACCAATTCAACTCTTTTGGTTACCGAAAGCGGAAGCTATTCGGTAAAAGTAACCAATGGGGCAACGACATGCAATTACACAACTGCCGATTATTCGGTAACAATCAACCCGTCGCCAACCGCTTCCATTACAGGCCCTGAAACAGCAACTGTTTGTGTGGGAGCTTCTTCACCACTGGTTACTTTTACCGGTGCTGTTGGCCAGGCGCCCTATACCTTTACTTATAATATTAATAGTGGCACCGATCAAACTGTGGTAACCAGTTCTGGTTCCAGTGTTACGGTAGCAGTGCCTACCACCGACCCTGGAGTGTTTATTTATACTTTAACTAAAATAAAGGATGCCTCCATGACTGCCTGTGAACAGGCACAAACAGGTACCGCAACTGTTACCGTAGTAGCTCTACCAATCGTTTTGACACAACCTGTTTCAACACAATCCAATTGTTTAAGTGCAACTCCTACTGATCTGACAATCGCAGCAACTGGAGGCACAGGTTCATTTAGTTATCAGTGGTATTCAAATTCCAGTGCATCAATAAGTGGATCGAGTTTGATAACTGGCGCTACTAATGGAACTTATACACCACCAACCACGATAGCTGGAACTAAATATTACTATTGTATTATTGCACAGGATGGAAACGGTTGTGGAACACTAACAAGCAACTTTGCTGAGGTTATTGTTTACAGTCAGTTCACGTCAGGAGCAATCGCGACTACTGGACAGACCATTTGTTATGCCGGAACTCCAACAGAAATAGGCAGTACAACAAATGCAAGCGGTGGACATGGAACGATTACCTACGAATGGGAGAGCAGTTTAACTGAAGATTTTGCATCACGTACAGCTCTTTCAAGCAACACGGCAACCTACACACCTGCTGACGGACTGACGCTAACCACCTGGTATCGCCGTATTGCATATGATGTAACTTGTAATCCAGCTCCAACATTATCAACTGGTATTTGGAAGGTGACTGTAAATGCTCTCCCTACCCCAACATTTACAGCTCAACCCGGTGCGACTGCATTAACAGCTACAGATGTAACCTATACAACCGAAAGTGGAAAATCCAGCTATGTCTGGACTTTTCCCGGAACAGTTACAACCGATTATACCATTACTTCGGGCGGAGGCAATACCAATTCTGTTACATTACAATATGTAACCACCGGCAGCAAAACCGTTACCATAAATTATACGGACAATGGTTGTACCGCAGCAAGTGCCACTTCATCAACTTCGACAACGGTTTCGACACCCTTGGCCATAGGCGATGCTTACCAGGGCGGCAGAATAGCTTATTTCTTCCAATCAGGCGATCCAGGTTATGTATCAGGTGAAACGCACGGATTAATAGCTGCTTTAGCAGATATAGGTGCAGTTTGGTCAACAGCAATAGAGCAATGTTATGGTTCGGGAGATGCTCTCACTAGTTGTCTATCAGCTAGCATTTACACTAACGCCGATGCAGTGGCAAGTCGAACTGCTGCTTTAGCTATGGGGATGGGACAGGCGAACACTACAGTTATTATTGCCCGTCATAATGCCGGCAGCGTTTCCAAAGCCTCTTATGCGGCCGGAATTTGTGATGATTATACAAACGTTGACAGCGGTACGGGTGTTTATAGCGATTGGTATTTACCAAGCTATAATGAGTTGAATAAACTAAGAATCAATAAATTACCTATTTTCAATTATAACAATGGCAATATATGGAGTTCCAGCGAGAATTCTGACAACACCGCCTGGACACTTCGCTTCGACAATTCAAATGATTATGCCGCATCTAAGGCATCCGACATCTATTTTCGTCCAGTCAGGAATTTTTAACTCAAGCCAAAAATGAAAAAAGAGATGAATCGCAAATTGAAAATATCAAAAACCAAAAATATGAAACCATATCTACTCATTTTCGCGATGCTGCTTGGAGCAGTATGTTCGTGGGGGCAAACGGCAACTGATGAGGCCGCGGTGTTACAAAAGTGTCTTGGCATGCCACAGGTCGCACAGTATTACCAGAGAGATGTGGTAGGTATACCGGTATCCCTTTACGCGGTGGCAAGCGTTCAACTACCTGCTGGTTTGGATATTAGTTTCAGTGGCCGTAAAGTAACCTTTGGCACCCAGGCCCAGATGGATGCAATAAAGGCTGATGCCTATTTCATTTTCACTGCCTTCGAACTGGCTGGTGATAATGCCAGTGTATCGTTCAACTATTGCCACCACTGCAACAGCGGGAAACAGGTTATTCAGATAAGCATTAAACTGCAAAAATCCGGTGGTTTGTGGAATATCACTGAAACCAACGAAACAGGGAGGTAAGCTATGGAAACGATATATACATTAAAAACCGCATTTCGCAAATTACGTCACATGCCAATTGTACTGTTGCTTCTCCTCTTTGGATTGCTACAGTCACAAAATGCAGTCGCCCAAAATTATGGAACGATATTCTCATCTTCAATGAGTAGTTCAACCTATTGCCAGCTAATTCTAAACGGGACCAACGCAACGTTTGTTGACGCAGGTTGGATCTGGAGTAACGGTACCCATAGCTCAGGCAATAGTAATTATTATACGGGTATTTATGGCTCTGAGGCATTACGAAGTTTTTTCGCATTTACCTGGACCGGAGGAACAATTACTTCAGCAACTTTTAGAGTATATACCTATGATATTTATAACTATACCACAAGCCTGACCCTTCATATAAAAGCCATACCTGATTACTCATATGCTACTCTGGATGCTGACCGGGGTTCGGGAGATGCTACAGGAACAGCCATGTTTAATGCAATAGGAGCAGCAGCTGATATCGGTTCATTAACAGGTATAACCAGCGGAAATGCACAAAATTACATTAATATTACTATCAGTGATCTTGTGGCACTCAATGCCATGGGATCGAATATTCGGATTGGTGCAAAGTGTGATGGCTACTCGTCATACACTGCTCCGGTATTTACGGCTTCAGCTGCTTCATCAGTACTGGCCACATCGGCAACATTTAACGGAAGCGTCACACCTAACGGCAATTCAGGAAATTATTATTTTGAATATGGTACAACCGGAAGTTACGGATCAACTACTACTTCAAGGGCATATAGCAGTTCGAGCGCTTCTTTGAGCGAAAACGTCAGTTCACTCTCAGCGGGTACTACTTATTATTACAGACTTCATGGTACGGTAAGTGGACAAAGTGATGTTTATAGTTCTCAAATGTCGTTTTCCACTCCTCCGGCTAACCCTACCAGTATTTCCGCAAGTGCATCAACCATTTGTAACGGAAGCGGTACAACACTTACTGCTTCGGGTAATGATGGGACAGTTTACTGGTATTCTGGTAGTTGTGGTGGTACTTATATAAATACGGGAAATTCGATAACTGTTTATCCAACCACAACAACTAACTATTACGCCAGAAACTATAAAAATGCACAATACAGTGCCGGCTGTGCCACTACAACCATAACCGTTAACAATCCGGCAACTATGCCGGCTAGTGCTGTAATAAATTCGGTAACCCAAAACACAGCTTCTTTAAGTTGGGGCTCCTCAAGCGGAACTGCTACCATTAGCTATTATTGGGTGGTTGGAACCAGCGCTTCGGTAACTTATGGAAGTGGAACTGCCCAGGGTACTACAGATGTTTCAAACACTTCGGCAACGGCTACTGGCCTTAGCCCAAGTACAAATTATTACATGAGGGTGTTTGCCAACAGTACGGCAGCCCCGTGCGGAGCCTCAGCTTATCGTACTTCGTCAATGTTTACTACCGTGCCTCTGGCGCCCGTTGCCAATTCTCAAACAAATGTCAGAGCCAACAGTTTTACAGCTAACTGGGCTGCATCAACAGGTGCAACCAGCTATTACCTCGATATTTCAACCGATAATTTCTCGACCTATTTATCGGGTTATCAGAATAAGAGTGTTGGTAATGTACTGACATACAGTTTATCAGGTTTAAACAGAGCAACAACATATTATTACCGGGTGAGGGCATATAATGCAGGAGGTAGTAGCGTTAATTCAAACACGATCAGCTTTGCAACATTACCGCTCAATAATTTTTTATTAGAGATAGCCGGAGGCGGAGACATTTCTGTACAACTTGCCGGTCAGCCTTTCAGTATTAAAATTACAGCAAGGGACGCTTCTAATACCACCGTAACCGATTTTACAGGAATAGTAACAATTACAACCAATTCCACTTTAACTTCAGGAGGAACCACATCAGCCTTTACTGCCGGGATACTGAGTTCCAATTCTGTAACTCTTACCATGGCTGGTGAATTAAAAACCCTTACCGCTACCAGCGGAAGTGTAGTTAGTACCTCAAACACATTTACCGTTACTCCTGCAGATATTAATCATTGGACTCTGTCGGTTGATGGCGGCGGCACTGTAACTGCCGGAACAACGTTTACTGTTACTGCCACTGTTTACGACCAGTTTGGCAACATAAAAACAAATTACAGCGGGTCAAACAGCGTAAACTGGACCACCACGGCCACTTCATCGGCCAATGGTACGGCGCGTATCCTACCTATCAACGGAAACCAATCGTTTACCAATGGCGTGTCAGCCGGCATAACCGGCTTTACGTTCTTTAATTCCGATCAAAGTCAGCTAAGTCCGTTTACTAAACCGACGATTACCATTACAGATGGTCCGAGTGCTGTGGCTGGAACTACTGCACCAATTACCGTACTTAATGCTCCTTTGGACAACTTCAAAGTTGTTGCCGGCACCTCTCAGGCCGGAGGCGTGCCCTTCAATGTAACAGTTACTGCACGCGACGTTTACTGGAACACATGTATTGATTATACAGGTAGTATCCGGTTTAAATCTTCAGATGATTCTAAAGTTTCTTTCCCTGCAGGCCTTCAGTCTATGGCAGGCTCCAATGGAGTTAAAATCTATTCCAGTGGAGTTCTTATTAATGCAATTGGAGCATATTGGCTACGTGCAGCTGATGCCGTGTTTGCATTCAAGAGTGGTGATCAGCAAAACATTTTAATAGGCCCCGGAGCATATTCTCCTTCTGCAGGTGAATCGACACTTACTGTTGATCAGACAACCAAGGTTGCCGGTGAATTTGTATATGTTACTATTACTCCAAAAGATGCACAGGGAAACCTGCTTTATGCATGCCGGAATATTTCAGTATTTCTCGATGGAGTTACTTCTGATTACAACGGCCCGATCATTGTCCATAATGTAGGCGACGGATCTTACACCGCCTCCGTAAGGGTGACCAGTACAACGGCTAACAATGTGATAAGCGCTAAACTTGACAATACTTCTTTTGTCCAAACCCGGACAATTACAGTTACTCCGGCAACAGCCGGATACCTTGCTATTACCGGATCGGGTGCTCAGGTGGCAGGTTCAAGCCAGTTAATTACGATAACAGCTTATGATGCATTTATCAACCTGGCTACCGGATATACCGGAGGTAAACTATTGACATTTTCTGGTGCGAATGTAACGGCAGCGCCATACATAAGTCCGACCGTTGCCGGCACAGCCTTTGGTACAGGAACAACACTAAATTTTGCTTCAGGTATTGCCACCGGAAGCATGTCGTTGTATAAAGTCGAAACAGCATTGGTATCAGCTACTGACGGAACAATTAGCAGTACTGGTCATATTCTTTCAGTTGTAGTAAGTCCGATCCCGGCCAGTTATCTCGCCGTGACAGGAACAGGAATACAGGGTGCAGGAGTAAGTCAGACTATAACTGTAACAGCTTATGATGTTTACAACAACGTGGTGACCGCTTATACCGGTTCCAAAACATTAGTATTCTCAGGGGCAAACCCATCTCCCGCACCTGTTAATTATCCGACAATCGCAGGAACAGCCTTTGGTACAATAACATTAACATTTACGGCAGGTGTTTCTACAGGGAGCATGATCCTGTACAAAACAGAGACTGCACTGATAACAGCTACAGACGGATCAATAAATGCAGATAACCATAAATTATCAGTTTTGGTTAATCCTGCCCTGCTTAAGGATTTCCTCGTATATGGAGTCCCCAGTCCGCATGATCTGGGAACATGGGTAAGTGTTACAGTAGAGACCCGTGACACATATAATAACCGTAAAACCAACTATGCAGGTACTGTTACTTTCTCGAATACCGATATTGCAGCAACAGACCCGGCAGATTATCATTTCCAACTGGCAGATCTGGGGATTCATACATTTACTAATGCTGTGACATTCAGTGCGCCTGGTAACTGGTGGTTAACAGCTATGGATCTAAATGAACCTGCAAAATATGGATATCAGGCAAATATTATAGTAAAAAGGCCAATAATTATTACGGCAAATATTCAAAGCAAAACTTATGGTACTGCTCTTAGCCTTGGGACTACAGGATTCACCGTGACCGGCACTCTGGCTCCTGAGGAAACCATAACCAATGTTGACCTTGCAAGCAGCGGAACAACTGCAAGTGCAAATATCGGAATTTATGACATTAGCACAAGTAATGCGACAAGTACTGGTACATTCACTGCAGCCAATTATGATATTACTTATTCCAGTACAGGAAAGTTGACTGTTAATCAGGCTTTGGTTACGGTAACTGCTCAGACCGACACCAAAGTATATAACGGAACAAACAGTTCAACCGTGGCTCCTGTCGTAACGGGTATCATTTCTCCTGATGCTATCGGAACAACTCCAACACAGAGCTTTGATAACAGAAACACAGGTACAGGAAAAACTCTCACTGCCATAGGACTGGTTATAAGTGATGGGAACAATGGAAATAACTATGCTGTTTCTTATGTAGCTAATACAACTGGAGTGATAAACACAGCGGCTGTAACAGTTACTGCTCAGACCGATACCAAAGTTTATAACGGAACAAGCAGTTCATCCGTGGCTCCTGTTGTAACGGGTATCATTACTCCTGATGCTATCGGAACAGCTCCAACACAGAGCTTTGATAACAGAAACACAGGCACAGGAAAAACTTTCACTGCCATAGGACTGGCGATAAGTGATGGGAACAGTGGAAATAACTACACTGTATCTTATTTAACAAATATAACAGGAACAATCACTGCAGCACCAGTAACAGTTACTGCTCAGACCGACACCAAAGTATATGACGGAACAACCGGTTCTTTGGTTCTTCCTGTAGTCGGAACACTTCAGACGGGTGATGCAGTTACCCTTGCAGGGATAGAGACATTCGATAATAAGAATGCTGGTACATCAAAAGTATTGACTCCCACCGGAACGGTTATCAATGATGGCAATGGCGGGGCAAACTATGCAATATCTTATGTAACTGATCTGACTGGCGTTATCACAACCGCACCATTAACAGTTACAACTCAGACTGATACCAAAACCTATGACGGAACAACCAGTTCTTTGGTTCTTCCTGTAGTCGGAACACTTCAGACAGGTGATGCGGTTACCCTTGCAGGCATAGAGACATTCGATAATAAGAATGCTGGTACATCGAAAGTACTGACTCCTTCAGGTACTGTTATCAACGACGGAATCGGTGGTGCTGACTACTCTGTAACTTATGTCACAGATGCAACAGGAGTTATTACAACTGCTCCTTTAAATGTCACCGCCATTACCGATATAAAAGTTTATGACGGAACAACCGGTTCTTCGGTTCTTCCTGTAGTCGGCACGCTTCAGACAGGAGATGCAGTGACTCTTGCAGGAATACTGGCATTTGATACCAGGAATATTGGTACAGAGAAAGTTCTGACACCTTCGGGAACGGTTATCAACGATGGAAACGGAGGCGCTAACTACACAGTAAATTTTGTCACAGATGCAACAGGTGTGATCAACACAGCTCCATTAACCATAACCGCTGATAATCAGGCTAAAACTTACGGGACAGCAAACCCGCTATTGACAATTTCCTATTCGGGATTTGTAAACGGTGAAAATTCAACCGTCATAGTTTTACCTTCAATTTCAACTACAGCTCTTACCGGTAGTGATGGAGGGACATACCCGATAACAGTCTCAGGAGGCAGCGACAGTTGTTACAGTTTTATCTATCGGGCAGGAACAATGACTATTTCCCAGATCTCACAAATCATTACATTCACCGATATCCCTGCTAATATGTTTGTAAAAGATGTCTATACAATAGCGGCATCTTCAACTTCCGGACTCACTGTACTGTTCGAAAGCGTTAATCCCCAGTTCGCTACTGTTACCGGCAACCAACTTGACGGAGTATCACGAGGTACCGCCCGGATACGTGCGTACAATCCGGGGGACCAGAATTATCTTCCTGCAGAAATATTTGCAGATGTAGAGATAATCTCCACGCACAAGGATATCCTGCACCTGTTCACTCCAAACAATGACGGATTTAATGATACATGGGAAATACCTTATATACAGTCGTATGGCGAATGTGATGTCAAAGTATATAATCGCTGGGGACAGATGGTTTATGCCAATAAAAACTATAATAACCTATGGGACGGTTCTTCCAACGGAAACCCTTTGCCCGATGGAGCTTATTACTTCATTATAAAAACAGAAAATTCCGGAACAATTTCAGGTACCGTAAATATTGTCAGATAACTTCTCATACTTCTTAAGATGAAAAAACTAATTATTATTATCATAGGGATTTTTTCAGGTGCGATACTTTATGCACAGCAGATGCCACTTTCAGAAAACTATTTTCTGGACAAATATTCACTGTCTCCGTCCTATGCAGGTAATTATAACACTAAGTTCCTGTTTATGGGCTACCGAAGTGACTGGTCAGCAATTGCCGGAGGTCCAAAAACACTCCGGCTTAGTTATAATGATGCATTAATGCAAAACGCCGGTTACGGAGGGAAATTCATATACGATGTGGCGGGCATCTTCAAACAGATAATAATTCTGGGGACATATTCCTACAGGGTAAAAATTGCTGAAAACCATCTCCTCTTGTTTGGACTCTCAGCCGGTTTTTACAGTAACACTCTGGACCTCATCGATTATTACAACGACCCAAAGTACAATATCGATCCTGCATTACTCTCTTCTAATGTTACCTCAAAACTTAAATTCATGAGCGACGTTTCAGCCGTATATAAATATAAGGGAATTGAAGCAGGCTTCCTTTTCTCCAACATCAACTTTGGAGATTCAAAATACCAGGAAGTTGATATGCATTACAAACCGCTGGCAAACTACCAGATTCATGCCAGCTATCTATACAGCATATCAGAAAAATGGGATGTTTCACCACTGATGATTTTAAGAGGCGGAAAATACATAAAAAGTCAATTTGAGCTTGCCTCTTCAGTTGTATATCAGAAAAAGATTTGGGCAAGCCTGTTGTATCGCGATCCGGGCATCTGGGGTGTAGGCATAGGAACCAATATAGGAAAGGGATTCAAGATCGGATACAATTTCAATATAGCCTCTTCCGTGGCTGCCAGGTTTTATAATAATCATGAGATATGCGTAGGGATTAACATCTTCGAATTAACTAAATCAAAAACCGAATTCATTCCTTTAAAAAATGAACCATCAAAACCAGAATAGTTGGTAATGAAGCTGAAGGCTAAATTGAGATTATTAATTGAACTTATAACATATGAACGTAATTCTGAAAATATTGTTTGTGGAAGATGTGGAAAGCGATGCGGAACTTGTTTTACATGAAATCGGGAAAAACGGAATTACTTTTAACAATCTTCTGATAGACAACAGGAATGATTTCATGGAGAGTCTGAAATCTTTTAATCCGGATATAATCATCTCAGATTATTCTCTGCCTCAGTTTAACGGCATGTCTGCTCTTATGATACGAAATAAACTCGCTCCGCAGGTCCCGTTTATTATTGTTACCGGATCTTTGCACGAAGAAGTTGCAGTTGAGTGTATGAAAGCCGGAGCAGATGATTATATCTTAAAAAATAACCTCTCGCGTCTTGTCCCTGCAATGGTCAACTCAATAAATAAATTTGAGTCACTAAAACGAAGAAAAGATTCAGAAGAAGCCCTTAAACAAAGTGAAGAAAAATACCGGCGAATCTTTAATAGCATTCAGGACGTGTTTTATGAGACTGCCATCGATGGAACGATCCTTGAAGTAAGCCCATCCTTAGAGATAATGTCGAAAGGACAATATCATATTGATGATCTTATAGGGAAATCGATGTATGAGTTCTATGGGGATGATAGAATGAGGCAGGCTTTATTATCAGCTTTGCAGCACGACCGGAAAGTTAATGATTTTGAAATAACCCTCAGGAACAGAGATGATTCATTGATCCCATGTTCAATAACAGCGAGGATTGTTTTCGATAATCAGGGTCAGCCTCTGAAAATTATTGGAAGTATGCGCGAAATAACCGCTCGTAAGTTAGCGGAAAATGCGTTGCATGAAAGCCTTTCCTTCAGTGAATCTTTGCTTAAAACCATTCCATTCGGTATGGACATAGTTGATGAAGGAGGAACGATAATGTTTCTTAGTGATAATTTTGAGCGGCTTTTTGGAAAAGATGCTGTTGGAAAAAAATGCTGGAAATTGTATCGCGATGATAAAACTCAGTGTATCAATTGTCCTCTGAAACCAGGCATTAATCTTGGAGAAACTGATACCATTGAAACAGGTAGTGTTCTGGGAAACAGAACCTTTGAGATAAGTCATACTGGTATGTTATACAAAAATAAAAAGGCAATGTTTGAAATATTCCAGGATATTACTGACAGAAAAGAAAAAGAGGAAGAATTGAAAAGCGCATTGGAGAAAGCAAAAGAGAATGATGCGCTCAAAACAGCATTTCTCCATAATATATCACATGAGATAAGAACTCCCATGAACGCTATTGTTGGATTTTCAGGTTTGTTGGCTGATCCGGATATCGACAGTTCAACACGCCGTACATATACTGAGATGATTATGAGCGGAGCAGATCATCTTTTATCTATCATCACTGACATTGTTGATTTTTCAAATATTGAAGCCAACATAGTTAAAGTCAACAGAATCGGAGTTGTCTTAAATTCCAGCATCAGGTTACTGCTTAAACAATATATGCCAAAGGCAGTTGAAAAGAAATTATTTTTTGTATCGCAACCTGGCCTGACTGATGATGAGTCAAAAATTCTGGTTGATAATACCAAACTGATTCATATTCTTACCAACCTGCTTAATAACGCTTTTAAGTTTACCCGCGAAGGGCAGGTAATGTTTGGTTACAATGTTAAAAAAAAGATGCTTGAGTTTTTCGTTTCCGATTCAGGTTTAGGGATTCCGGAAGAGTACCATCAGAAAATATTTGACCGTTTTTTTCAGATTGAAAACCCTGTTTCAAAACTCTATGAAGGAGTTGGACTGGGCCTCGCAATTTGTAAATCTTATGTTAAACTATTAGGCGGTGAAATTAGGTTAGTATCAAAACCAGGTGCGGGTTCAACTTTTTATTTTACACTTCCGTTTGAAAAGTATTCAGATCCAATTATAACAATTCCGTTACCAAAGAATGAGATCAGCTTCGTTTTCACAGATAAAAAGAGGATTCTTGTTGCTGAGGATATAGAAAGCAACTTCAAACTGATTGGTTATTTTCTTCATGGATCAAATGTAGAAGTAATCAGGGCTCATAATGGTAAGGAAGCAGTCAATATTTGTCTTTCCGATCATAAAATTGATCTGATACTTATGGATATTAAGATGCCCGTTATGGATGGATACACTGCAGTTAAACTGATCAGGGAATTCAGACCGGATATTCCTATAATTGCACAGACAGCCTATGCTGACGACAAAATACATTCAATTGAGTGCGGCTGTTCGGGGTTTATCACAAAACCATTTGATAAAACCGGGCTTATAAAGACAATCAGGGAATATATTTAATTCCTCATTATCTCATTTGTATTCTGATCTTCAATAAGTTATTCATCACTGGTAGGTATAGTCAGTATTATCGGGATAATTTTAATTGACTATGGAAACAAAAACAGAAAACCGTTGTAGCCTTGCCTGACAACTCAAACTTACCGGCGCAGGTGGGGTAATAAATAACCTGCTACCTTCGCTTATCATAGTGATACAATAATAGTAAGCAGTTCTTGTTTTGTCTTTCCGAGTTTATTGCCGAGAATTTCTATCATTTCTTTTTCCTTACCTTCACAGAAACACAAATCTTTATCGGTTAGGATTTGATATTTTTGTTTGAGTTTTTCTTTTTTAATGTTCCAGTAGCCGATTAGATTAGAATCCATGTTGTCTGATTTTAAATTGATTCAATATTTCCGTTATATAGATGTACCTGTAATTTTATTGTGCTTAAAATCAATTCTGAAACGAAAAAAGTAAGTAGTGGAGGTGAAAATCCAACTCCACTACTTACACCCTACCCTAACCTAACTTGTGAAAAAACGTTTATAATTCCTGATACTCATATTTAATTTACAATGTCGTGCTTTATATGAGGGGCAGTTTACATCAAATGCATAAAGACTTACCAAAAGGAGTGCCAGAAATAGATTGCAAATAGGAGAAAGTTACTCCTATTCGTTAATTACCTGAATATCAAACGATAAAAGGCAAATTATTATTTGTTGGCAGAAATTCTATAATTGGAATTCGGCAGGATTATGATAAAATCATTGAAATAATCGCACATTTGTGCGGAAATGGGGTAGCCATATACGAATAAAAGACAAAGTTCATTTTCTATTTATCAATATGCTTTTTAATTAGCTCATACAATAACGTCTTATTAATTGGTTTAGAAATATAATCGTTGCATCCAGCTTCTATTGCTTTTTCGCTGTCAGTTGAAAGTATATAGGCTGTTTGTGCAATGATGATTACATCTTTGTTAAATTGACGGATTTGTCGTGTGGCTTCATGTCCATCCATAACGGGTATTCTAATGTCCATCAAAACCAAATCAATGTCAGGATTATTACGGCAAAACTCAATGGCTTCAACTCCAGTTTTTGCATGCATAATTTCATAACTGATTTTTTGGAGCGTTCTGTTCATGAGTGAATAAGATGTTTCATCGTCTTCGACAATTAATATTTTTAAGTTTTTTATCTGAACTTCTTCTTCCTTTCCAGAAACAGCATTTTTAATTGAGGGGTTCACTTTCAATTCAGCATTGTAAGGAATGGTAAAATAAAATATTGAGCCTTTCCCTTCTTCGCTTTCCACCCATATTTCCCCACCAAGCATTTCTACATAAGATTTTGCTATGGATAAACCCAAACCACTGCCTTCATATTTTCGGGTAAGGGATTCACTACCCTGCCTGAATCTCTCAAATATTATTTGCTGCTGGTTCTGTGGAATGCCTACCCCCGTGTCTTTGACAAAGAATTCAAGATATTTTTCCTTTTTCTCATATCCAAATTCAATTGAACCTTCATAAGTAAATTTAATTGCATTTTTAACAAGGTTAGTAAGTATTCCATAGACCTTTTCATTGTCTGTTTTAATTATGGCTTCTTTTGATGGTAAACCATTTTTAAATAAAAACTGCAAGCCTTTAATTTCAGCTTCCGGTTTAAAGAACTTATAAGTGAATTCAATTTTCTCGTTAATATTCGTTTCCTTAATATCAACTTTCATAAGTCCCGAATCAATTTTAGACATATCAACTATGCTGTTGATGGTATTGAGCATACTAGCGCCACTAATCTGAATGGTTTGAATAAAATCTTGTTGCTCCTCAACTGTCAGGTTCGGTTCTTTCAATAATTCGGCAAAGCCAAGAATGCCGTTCATGGGGGTACGTATCTCATGGCTCATATTGGTCAGGAAGGCAGATTTCAAGCGGTCGCTTTCTTCGGCTTTTTCTTTGGCTTTAATTAATTCTATTGCTTGTTTTTCTTTTTCTTTGTTTTGATGGGCAAGTTCTTTGTTAGCAATGACTAACTCCGTTGCCCGTTTTTCTTTCTCTTCATTTTGAAAGGTAAGTTCTTTGTTAGCAATGACTAATTCTTGTTCCACCTTCTTTCGCAGGGTAATATCCTCTACAGTCCCATCATAATATATTATCTTTCCTTCCTTGTCATTGATGCCCCGTGCACTTTCACTGATAAACAATGTTGTCCCATCCATTCTTGTCCAGGCTGATTCCATCCCTTTAACTTCACCTTCCCTATTTATGATATCCATAAAATGAGTCCGTTCATAAGATGGTTCAAAGCCGTTTTTCTCAAGATTCCTCTCAGCGAGCTCTTCAAAAGATGAGTAGCCAAGTAATTTAATAAGAGTAGGATTAGCCAAAAGGATTTGACCGTCAGGAGTTGTTCTGTAAATCCCTATTGTACTATTTTCAAATAAGGTACGGAAGCGTTCTTCATTTTCCTTCAGCTTCTCTAGCGCCTGATTGCGCTCTATAGCCTGCTCGTATGCCAGTTTGAGTTCTTCGTTCTGCATTTCCAACTTTATCTGGTGTACCTGAAGTTCGTGATTGAGTCTCAGGATATCGGCTTCAGAAAGTTGCGAATCTGTTTTTAACGATTTCTTTTTTAGCATCTCTTCTGCCTTTTGGCGAAGGGTTTCAGCTTCAGATTTGTTAGTTTTTTTCATAAAGGTAAGAGGAAGTGATTTTAGCCTAATGAATACAAAACCGTAAAAATACACAATCGTATTAACATAGTATTTGATTTTAGCCAATCATAGATCATGAAATACAGCAGTTTATTTACTTATGCTACAATCGTGGGGAAACAAAAAGTATTTCGCACGGTCAATACAACCTATCAAATTTATGCCAACAAAATTTAACTGCCAAAAATATTTTATTATCAGTTGAATATCATTAGTTATTGGCATATGTTCTGGTGAAGTATGAACATGTAGCAACATCCATACGAAGATTTATATTGAAATGCCAGATGTGCGCTCTAAACTCCTTAAAATGCTGCTTCGTACAAATAAATCAAATAGCCAAAATATTTGATGCCAACTTCTTTTTGAATTAATTTCTTTCACTATATGATTGCAGGAATTAAAAACTAACAAAATTCCTATCAGAAGTAAAAAATTTCGTATCATCTT
Organism: Bacteroidales bacterium; assembly: GCA_003141895.1. Taxonomy (GTDB): domain Bacteria; phylum Bacteroidota; class Bacteroidia; order Bacteroidales; family VadinHA17; genus LD21. The sequence continues at coordinate 17,068 of PLNT01000035.1, forward strand.
TTTAATTTTTATAATGCAACTCTTGTTGGTTTTTGGATTCCACATTTGAAGTTGTAATTGGCATCTTAATTCTGTCCGATAAACGTAATTACCATTTTAATGCCGAGAAAGGAAATCAGCCGATGTTATTAATAGGGTTTTGTCCTATTCAGCCAGCGACATGCGCCAGTTTCTGTGCATCATAAAGCAACTTCTGGGTTTCCTTCAACGTCTATTCTGCCTGATTAGATTTAATCTTAAGGTCATGTTCGTTCAATGCCCTTTTAATTGCAGGAATTAACCGCTCAAGTTTGTTCTTGAGAACATAATCCGTTGCCCCGTTTAACATTGTATTAATTGCGGCATCTTCACTAATTGTTCCTGAAACAAATATGAAAGGTACGGATGGAAATATTTCTCTTGCAAATTTTAGTGCTTCATTACCACAGTAATCGGGCAGGTTGTAATCAGATAATATAATATCAATATTTTCTGTATTAAGGATGTTTTTGTAATCTTTTTCGTTGTCGGTTAAAAAATAATCATGCTCAATCTCTCCACTTTCAATAATTGAGTGTAATAACTCGAAGTCTTTTAAAGAATCTTCAAGGTGAAGTATTTTTATTTTTTTATCCATAGTTGCAGGCACTTAGAGTAATTAGAAAAATTTAATCTATTTTCATACGTGCAGGTGGCGGTTGATTAATTACTGCCCAATACTGTCCCAAAGTTTTTATTGCGTCAATGAACTGAAGAACATCAACAGGTTTAACTACATATGAATTAGCACCCAGTTTATAACTTTCGATAATATCTCTTTCTTCACTGGATGATGTTAACATGATTACAGGAATAAACTTAAATTTAGCATTGGAGCGGATGTGTTTAAGCACTTCTATTCCATTCATCTTGGTATTTTTACATCTAACAGAATTACAGCGGGTAAGCCAATTTCATTGACAAATTTACCTCGTTTATGCAGATAGTCTAATGCCTCTTTTCCGTCTTATGCAACAACAATATCATTACGAGATGATTTTAGCAAGAGTAGCGATAGTAAGTTCAATATCTTTAGGACTGTCGTCCACGATAAGGATTCTTCTAATTTCCATTTTCACAATTTTAATTTTGTATTATTAACTGTTAATTATTTGGTACACTAAATGAAAATGTAGCACCTTTGCCAACCGCACTCTCTGCCCAGCATTTTCCGCCATGGCGCATTACGATTCGGTTTACATTAGCAAGACCTATCCCAATCCCCTCAAAATCTTTGGCTTTATGCAGTCTCTGGAAAACTCCGAATAGTTTATCAGCATATTCCATATCAAATCCTGCACCATTATCCTTTATATGAAATATTGTATTACCATTCACTGTTTTACCACCAATATCAATCACAGCTTTTTCCTTATTTCGTGAATATTTTAAAGCGTTGGAGATAAGATTGACCCAAACCTGATTAATTAAGTTTTCATCACCCAGTGTATCTGGAAGGTCTGATATATTTATTTTGACTGTTCTACCAGTAAGTTCATCGCTGAAAGTTTTAAGTACTCGGTTTACAATACTTTTTGAATTAATTTTTACTCGCCGCAGTTCTGACTTGCCTAATCTTGAGAATGTCAATAATGCATCTATAAGATTCCCCATTTCATTAGTTGACTCAGTTATGATGTTCAAAAATCTCAACCCTTCAGAGTCAAGTTGAGTTGAACTATTTTTGTTCAGTAAATCAATAAAACCAGTGATATGTCTTAAAGGTGCTCGCAGGTCGTGAGAAACAGAATAGCTGAATGCTTCGAGTTCTTTATTCGCTGCTTCAAGTTGTTCAGTTCGTTCAAATACGTTCTGTTCTAAAGTTGCATTCATTTTTCTGATTTCTTCTTCTGCAATTTTACGTCTGGTGATATCATTCCCTTGAGCAATTGTGGCAACAAGTGTTTTCCCGTCAGGGGACATGATATTTGCTGAATTCCAAAGAACTGTACGGACAGAACCATCGATATGAAGGATTTTAATATCGACGGCTTCCATCGGCTCACCTTCAAGAGTGTTCTTGAAAATTTCCATTGAACTTTCTCTTGTGGCAATGGGGAACAGGATTTTCATAGATTTGTCGATTATGTCCTTTTCAATTCTTCCCGTAAGTAATTCGAATGCTTTGTTGAACCGTGTAATTTTATATTGATTATTCCAGACAATAATCGGAGCATTCGCACAGTTGAGTAAATTTTCCAGATACTCATTCGACTCCTGTCGCTCATCATTAGCAGAGATTAACTCTGTTGCACGTTTCTCTTTCTCATCATTGGCAATAGTTAACTCAGCTACACGTTTCTCTTTCTCTTTATTCGCAATGATTAACTCTGCTGCACGCTTTTCTTTCTCTGTATTGGCAATGGTTAACTCTTCCACCCGTTTTTCTTTCTCTATATTTTGAAAGGCGAGTTCTTTGTTAGCAATGATTAATTCTTCTGCACGTTTTTCTTTCTCTTCGTTTTGAAAGGCGAGTTCTTTTTTAGCAACGATTAACTCATTTGCACGCTTTTCTTTCTCGTTGTTTTGATATTCAAGTTCCTTATTAGCCAAAATAAACTCATCAGCACGTTTTTCATTCTCCCTGTTTTGAAAAACAAGTTCATTATTTGCAATGACTAATTCTGCTGCCCTTTTACTCTTCTCTTCGTTCTGATAGACAAGTTCCTTATTAGCAATGATTAACTCTGCTGCAAGTCTTTCTTTCTGCCCATTTTGAAAGGCGAGTTCTTTATTAGCCAAATATAACTCATCTGCACGCTTTTCTTTCTCTCTATTTTGAAAACCAAGTTCTGCATTCGCAATGATTAACTCTGCTGCCCGTTTTTCTTTCTCCTTGTTGGCAATAGTTAATTCTGCTACCCGTTTTTCTTTCTCAATATTGGCAGTGTTTAACTCATCTGCCCGTTTTTCTTTCTCTTTGTTAGCAATGATTAACTCACTTGCAAGCTTTTCTTTCTCCTTGTCGGCAATGACTAATTCTGCTACCCGTTTTTCTTTCTCCTTGTTGGCAATAGTTAACTCAGCTACCCGTTTCTCTTTCTCTTTGTTCGCAATGATTAACTCATCTGCACGCTTCATCGGCTTCTTATCGTTATTGAAACCTAACTTATCCGACTTTTCTCTTTTATACATTTTCTGTTTCGATTAAGTTGTAGGCAATTGAAAACAAAATACATCTAAGTGTATACCAAAAAGGTTTCAATTGTGAACGGAATGTTGAAGATCAAAAGTAAATCTGTTAAATGAGTTGAATATTACACTATTCCAGAAATAAATTACATAATTCACACATTTTCATTTCATTAGGCAAGAATGATTTATGATGAAATCATATTTTGTAAAAAGAGTGAAGACCTTTATACTAAAGTATTTTTATTTCTATTATTTAAAGGTACTTTCGAATGATATCCACAAATAAATGGACGTTTATTTGAGATATGAATAACAGGGGGGGATTACTGGGTTTTTAGGCAATAAATTGGGTTGATAATTATTTGGGGGAGTATTATCTATAATTTATTATTAGTCGCCCAGACTTTGTTGCCAAAATCATAAAGCTCTTGTAGCATAATAAAATCATGATACCTTTATCCAATAAATCATGGTCTGATATAAATGGGTACTGATATCTATAGTAAAGCATTTGATGACGGAACACAGATTAAGTTATATATTCTTAAAGAGTATCTGAAGGAATGGCTTCCTGTTTTTTTAAACCGAAGGGAAACTATTTGGAAAAATATATTTATATATGATTTCTTTGCTGGAGAGGGTTCTGATATTGAAGGCAATTTTGGAAGTCCATTAATTATATTGAATGAATTAAAACCTTACTGTAATAGCTTGTAAAGAGAAGCAGGAAAAAAAGAATTAGTTCTTTACTACATTGTTTACCACAAAGAAAAAACCCACTGTAACTCTGTTGTTATCAGTGGGTTTTGTTTTGTTGTCGTCGGGGTGGCAGGATTCGAACCTGCGACCCTCTGGTCCCAAACCAGATGCGCTAACCGGGCTGCGCTACACCCCG
>PLNT01000016.1 GCA_003141895.1 Bacteroidales bacterium
AGTATAAAGAAATAGGATGCTCAGAAAAGATCATTTTAATCTACCCCCTAAATCCCCCATATGGGGGATTTTTAGACACACCAAGCCCCCTATATGGGGGGTTGGGGGGTTGAAACTTCTCATATGGAGGGTTGGAGGGTTGAAGTTCATATGGCTACTGCTGCCATTGTTCATTTGCTCTTGTGGCAAAAAGTCGGGCGATCATCTTTTTACTCTTATGCCCGCATCGGTAACCCATGCAGATTTTATTAACCAGCTTGACTATGAGAAGCAACTCAAAAGCAAATTCAATGTTTACACTTTTCGTAATTTTTACAATGGCGCCGGAGTTGCCCTGGGAGATATCAACAATGATGGTTTGATTGATATATTCATGACATCGAATATGGGGACTAATAAGCTGTATCTGAATAAGGGAAATTTTGAGTTTGAAGATATTTCTAAAAAGGCAGGTATAGAAGGTAAAGGATGGTCAACAGGAGTCAGTTTCGCTGATGTAAATGGAGATGGACTTATAGATATTTATGTATGCAAATCGGGAAATATATACGGTAGTCAAAGCCGGAATGAATTGTATATCAACAATGGTGATCTTACATTTACCGAAAAGGCAAAAGAATATGGACTGGATGAACAAGGTAATTCAACCCAGGGAGTGTTTTTTGATTATGACAAGGATGGCGACCTTGACCTATTTCTACTGAAAAATTTTCCAAAAGCGATAGGAAGTTTTAACGTCAAAGAGAATCAGCGTCTGGTGCGCGATTCTATCGGAGGTGATAAACTATTCAGAAACGATGGTGGAAAATTTACTGATGTCAGTGAATCAGCCGGCATATATGGCAGCACAATCGGATTTGGTCTGGGTGTTTCAGTTGGAGACATTAATCAGGATGGGTGGATGGATATTTATGTGTCAAATGATTTTTTTGAACGTGATTATATCTACCTCAATAATCACGACGGAACATTTAAGGAATCGCTGGTTGACATGATAAAGTCTACTTCTGCAGCCTCAATGGGTGGTGATATGGCTGACATAAACAATGATCACTATCCTGAAATATTTACTACAGATATGCTTCCCGAACATAACGACCGCTTAAAGACAAAAACAACATTTGATAACTGGGAGAATTATAAAATAGGTGTTGATTTTGGCTACCACAGCCAGTTTACTCGTAATATGCTGCAGTTAAACAATACTGACGGTACCTTCAGTGAAATCGGGAGAATGGCAGGAGTATATGCAACTGACTGGTCGTGGGGTGCATTAATGACTGATCTCGATAACGACGGGTTGAAAGATATATTTGTTGCAAACGGTATTTACAAGGATCTTACTGATCAGGATTATATCAGGTATTTCTCAAACCGTGACGTAGTCATGTCTATTGTATCAGGTAATAATGTAGATTATAAAAAGCTTATTGATGCGATTCCATCAGTTAAACTCCCGAATTACGCTTTCAAAAATATGGGAAACGACAGGTTTCAGAACATGGCAACCGAGTGGGGACTCGGGGATCCAGGTTTTTCGAATGGAGCTGCATATGGTGATCTTGATAATGACGGGGATCTTGATCTGGTGATAAACAATGTGAACGAACCAATGTCGATATACCGTAATGAAACAAATCATATGTTACCTGATAATCATTATCTTAAGGTGGTACTAAAAGGAAATCCCGGTAATACACAGGCTATAGGTTCAAAGATTACAGTTAAAAATAAAGGTAAGTTTATATATCTGGAACAGATGCCAATGCGCGGATACCTGTCAACAATGGATCCCCGCCCAAATCTCGGTCTCGGTCCGTTGACAGTGGTAGATTCGCTTATTGTTGAATGGCCTGATGACAGGATAACAATTATGACCAATGTAAAAACAAATCAGATTCTGACTCTGTATCAGAAAGATGCTATGAAAATGTCATATCACGTTGTCGGTCCTGTAAGCTCAAAACACGAATACTTTGAGAATATAAGCAAGGAAAACCGGATAAATTTCGTCCACAAAGAAAGTGACTTCAATGATTTCGAGCAGCAACCTCTATTACATCAGATGATGTCTACAGAAGGTCCCCATATGTGTAAAGGGGATGTAAATGGAGATGGACTTGAGGATATCTATATATGCGGGGCAAAGGGACAACCTGGGGCTCTGATGATACAACAAAAAGATGGCACTTTTAAATCTGTTCAAAAATCATTATTTGAGGAAGATAAAATCTCTGAGGAGATCGATTGTGCTATGTTCGATGCAGATGGAGATGGCGATCTGGATCTTTATGTGGCTTGCGGGGGAAATGAATTTCCCGAGAGTTCATCAGCTTTAAGCGACAGGTTATATCTGAATGATGGGAAGGGAAATTTTATTAAGTCTTCACAAATTCTTCCGGTGGGAAAATATGAGAGTACTTCCTGTGTCAGACCTTCAGACTACGATAAAGATGGTAAAATAGAACTATTTGTGGGGATTCGGCTTAAACCGTTTGCGTACGGAGTTCCCGTAAATGGCTATATTTTAAAGAGTGACGACAAAGGAAAATTCAATGATATTACTGCCCAGGTCGCTCCCGGGTTGCTGAATATTGGCATGATCCACGACATGGTTTGGGCAGATGTCGACGGAGACGGTGATCTGGACATGATCATAGCAGGGGACTGGATGTCTTTAAAAATATTTATTAACGATAACGGTAAGTTCAAGGAGAAGAAGGATGCTTTCGGCACAGAAAAAACTGAAGGATGGTGGAACTGTCTTGCCGTCGGCGACTTTAATGGCGATGGAGCTATCGACTTTATTGCTGGAAATCATGGCCTTAACTCGAGGTTTAAAGCTTCCCCTGAAAAACCTGTGACCATGTATGTAAGCGATTTCGATCTGAATGGCACAGTTGAACAGGTAATATGCACTTATGACGGCGATAAATCATATCCGCTTGCTCTCAGACATGATCTGATAAATCAGATTCCTTATTTGGAAAAAAAATATCCTACTTATGAATCATATAAAGATCAGCAGATTACAGATATTTTCACTCCTGAACAATTGAAAAATTCTTTCCGTCTCGACGCTAACCTTCTCGAGACATCTGTTTTTATAAATGATGGAAAAGGACATTTCACAAGGAAACAATTGCCGGTTGAAGCACAGTTTTCCCCGGTTTATGCTGCGGCAATCGGAGACTATAACGGTGACGGGAATCTGGATATTCTGCTTGGAGGAAATCTATACAATGTAAAACCGGAACTGGGACGATACGATGCCAGTTACGGGGCATTCCTGGCAGGCGATGGTCATGGTAATTTCAGATATATTCCAGCTAAAACATCAGGCCTGCATCTTGATGGAGAAATAAGGGATTTTAAACAGGTTAAAACTTCAGGCGGTAATATATTAGTGGTTGCACGAAGCAACGATTCGTTGCAGGTTTTTAAAGTTTTGGGCCATTAAGGCTTGTATATGAAAAAATCTTATCCTGTTATTTTTCTTATCTTTTTAGTGTTTTCCTGTAAACCTGACGGAAAAAAAGGAGAGCAGTTATTCACTTTGCTGCCCCCCTCCTCCACTCATGTAAATTTTAAAAACCAGCTGACAGAAACCGAACAATCAAATATCATTGAATACCTGTATTTCAATAATGGTGCAGGAGTTGCCGCAGGTGACATCAATAATGACGGACTGGTTGACCTCTATTTCACTTCAAACCAGAATTCTAACAAATTATACCTGAACAAAGGGAATTTTAAATTTGAGGACATAACCGAAACCGCCGGAGTGGCAGGAACTGGCGACTGGAAAACCGGCGTCACCATGGCTGATGTAAACGGTGACGGATTACTGGATATCTATGTTTGCCAGGTTGGTAATTACAAGAACTTACATGGAAAAAACCAGTTATTTATTAACCAGGGTAATCTGACATTCAAAGAGGAAGCACATGAATATGGACTTGATTTTCAGGGTTTTTCTACACAGGCTGCATTTTTTGACTATGATATGGATGGAGATCTTGATATGTACCTTCAAAACCATTCGATACACACATCCCGCAGTTATGGCAATGCTTCATTGCGCTTTGACCACGATTCACTTTCAGGTGGCAGGTTATTCCGAAATGATGAAGTAAATGGAAGGCATGTTTTTCATGATGTTACCCAGGAGGCAGGAATTTACAACAGTCAGATCGGATATGGTTTGGGTGTGAATATCTGTGACATAAACAACGATGGTTTACCTGATATCTATGTGTCAAATGATTTCCATGAAAATGATTATTTGTACATCAACAACGGGAATGGCACTTTCTCAGAAAGGCTGACAGATTTTATTGCACATACCAGCAGATCATCGATGGGTAATGATGTTGCAGATATTAATAATGATGGCCTTCTCGACATAATGGTCCTGGATATGCTACCGGATGATCAGAAAATAAGAAAACAATCAGGTGGTGAGGATGATTATGAGCTCTCTGAAATGAAATTGAAAGATGGCTATAATCACCAGTTTGTCCGAAATACACTACAACTCAATCTCGGAGGAGGAATGTTTAGTGAGATTGGCCAGCTTGCCGGCGTTGCAGCTACCGACTGGAGCTGGTCCCCATTGCTTTGCGATGTCGATAACGATGGATGGAAAGATCTGTTTATCACAAACGGAATATACCGCAGGGCGAATGATCTTGATTACGTAAAATTTCTGACAGGCGGGAACGAAATGTATCCCTCCCGCGATCTTTCAAAATACACTGATAAGCAGCTGTATGAAAAGATGCCGCTTTATCCGAATTATAACTGTATTTTTAAAAATAATGGAGATCTCACATTTTCGAATATGGACAAATCATGGGGATTTAATACCCGTTCATTTTCCAACGGATCCACATATGCTGATCTCGACAATGATGGTGATCTTGACCTTATTGTCAATAATATCAATGCTTCTGCTTATATCTATCGGAACAATGCCAGTGCTCTGACAGGTAACCATTTTTTATCTGTGGTATTGAAAGGAAAAGGTATGAACACCCGCGGAATCGGAGCCCGTGTTACAGTATACAGTGGAGGTCATGAACAAATTGAGGAGCAATTTCCTACCAGAGGTTTTTTATCCGCTACCTCCGATGTATTGCATTTTGGGCTTGGTAAAACAGGGGTCATTGATTCTGTTTTGGTTCGCTGGCCTGATCTTTCTGAACAAATTATTAAAAATGTCCAAGCAGACACAACTATCACATTAAAAATAATAAATGCAAGTAAACCCAAACATGCAACTCTTAAAGACAACGAGAATACAAAGTTGTTCTCCCCTACCCATATCCCGGGACTGGAATTCAGGCATAAAGAAGACGAATGGGTTGATTTCTACCGTGAACAATTGATTCCGCACAGCCTTTCGGCAGAAGGACCTGCTCTTGCAGTCGGGGATGTAAATGGTGATGGATTGGACGATCTGTTCATTGGCGGAGCCAAAGGGCAACCGGCTAAAATATTTGTTCAACAAAAAAACGGATCTTTCAAAGCTTTGGATATTCCGCTGCTGTCCAGGGAGCGGTTTGCAGATGATGTTGATGCGGTTTTTTTTGATGCTGACGGAGACGGTGATCTTGATCTTTATATAGTAAGAGGAGGAAATGAACTTGCAATAGGAAATCCTCTTCTTAGCGATTTATTGCTTATAAATGACGGAAAAGGGGGATTTTCTAAAGGTGCATTGCCTTTCATGTCCCACAATGGTTCATGTGTAAGACCCTGCGATTTTGACGGTGATGGAGATATTGACCTGTTCGTTGGTTCAAGATCAGTGCCCGGGGCATATGGATTATCGCCTGATCAATTCCTTCTTGAAAATGATGGACATGCTCATTTTAAGATTGTAGCAGACGATAAAATAAAAGCATTTAAGAATGTGGGCATGGTTACAGATGCAGCCTGGATGGATTGGGATAAAGACGGGCAACAGGATCTGATAATAACAGGTGAATGGATGAATGTATCGATTTTCAAAAATGATAAAGGACATTTTACAGATGTAACCAGGACTTCTGGTCTCAGTGAAACCTCAGGATGGTGGAACTGTATTCGTGCTGCGGATGTTGACGGTGATGGTAATATGGATTTAATATGCGGGAATCTTGGTCTGAATTCATATCTGAAAGCATCGGTAAAAGAACCGGTGGAAATGTATCTGAATGATTTTGATAACAACGGATCACTCGATCAGGTTATCTGCACTTATCAGGATGGGAAAAGTTATCCCTTTGCATCTCTGGATGAATTATCTGCTCAGATAGCCGGTTTGGATAAGAAATATCCCAAATACTCTGATTTTGGAGGAAAAACTGTTGAAGATATTTTTGGCAGAAGTGCAATTGAAAAATCTCTTGTAAAAAAAGCGGTGCTTTTTGAAAGTTGCCTGTTTCATAACAAAGGTGACGGTACCTTCGAAATTAAAAAACTCCCGACAGAAGCACAATTTTCTCCGGTAAGGAGTATTATCACCGGAGACTATAATAAAGATGGAATCTCCGATATTGTTATTGCAGGTAACAATTATGTTGTCAGGCCTTCATATGGCCGTTATGATGCAAGTTTCGGATGGTGCTTACTCGGAAATACTAATCATGAATTTACTGCACTTATGCCAGTCAGAAGCGGTCTCAGAATTAATGGTGATGCAAGGAAAATAGTACCGATAGATATAGCAGGGAAGCACTATCTCGTAGCTGCGGTAAATAATGGTGATTTACAGGTTTTCCAATTCTTAAAATAACAACATACACTTGCTGTTCCCGAGTCGCTTTGCTCTCGGGATTTGGCTTCGCCGAGCTCTCCCGCTTCGTGGGATCGGTTCGTCACTTCCCCGCTTTGCAGGGCAGGCTGTTCCTCAACTTGCAGTCTTGCGGTCGTGCGGTATGATATTGTCATGATCAATGGCATTGTATCTTTCAGAAAAATGATGTATTTTTAATTTGACTTAACTGCCTGAGAATGAGAAATACTAATTTTTTATGGAAGAAATGTTTTTTAACTTCTCTTCTTATCATTTTGTCACTTCAATTTGCCTATGGACAGCAGACAGGTTCAGATTCTATTCCTTCAAGGAAAGGAACATTTGACGATTTGATGGATATAGGTTATGGCTACCTGAAGAAAAGAGAAGTTACCAGTTCCATTACTTCAGTTCAATCGGAAGAGTTCAACAAAGGAAATATAAACAATCCCTGGCAATTGATTCAAGGTAAAGTTGCCGGATTAGATATCAGTAAACCGGGTGGTGACCCTAATGGTTCGTTTTATTTACGATTGAGGGGACTAAATACGATTAATGCCAATACGCAGCCTCTTGTGGTGGTAGACGGAATAATCGATGCTTCTATTAATAATATCGATCCCATGGATATTGAGTCCATGAGCATACTAAGAGACGCATCTGCAGCAGCAATATATGGAGTAAGGGGTGCTAATGGCGTAATTCTTGTGACTACTAAGAAAGGCACAAAAGGAACTGCCCTGATTGATTACAATGTTTATACATCTGCTGAGATGGTTGCCAAAAATGAACCTGTTATGAATGCCACAGAATGGCGTACCCTGTCGGCAGAATTAGGATTAGGAACGGATTTTGGTACAACTACTGACTGGTTTAAGCAAATAGAACAAACAGCTTTTTCACAGGCACATAACCTATCAATATCAGGAGGAACGGATAAGACGAGTTACCGTGCTTCAATCAACTACCATCAGGGTGAAGGTGTTGAGATTAATACAGGATACGATCAGCTTAACGGCAGAATAAACATTACTCAAAAAGCATTTAATGACAAGCTTACCCTGGATATGAACATGGGGGCTACAGAAAGGCAATCAAAGTATGGTTTCACCGAAGGATTCCGGTACGCTTCCATCTTCAATCCGACTTCCCCGGTAAAAAGCGATGACCCGGCATACGATCAATACGATGGATACTTCCAACAGACAATATTCGATTATTATAACCCTGTTTCCCTTGTGAAATTAAATACAAATGAAGGGAAGAACAGAATCCTGAATCTCTCATTGAAGGGGACCTATGAAATCGCTAAGGGGCTGAGTATTGACGCTTTTTATTCTATCCAAAACAGTGGTGATTTGACTGATATATATTATTCCAAAGCCGATTACTGGGAAGGAATTAACAGGAACGGGTTAGCCTCAAGAACTGCGAATAATTATGCCAGCAAGCTTTTTGAATCTAACATGCATTATAATGGTGACGTAACTTCTACTCTTAATATCAGCGCTTTGGGAGGATATTCGTTCCAGGATTTTACCAATGAAGGTTTCTACGCACAGGGTGGCAATTTCCTTACAGATGATTTTTCTTTTAATAATCTCAGCGCTGCACTTGATTTTAAAAATGGGAAAGGCACAATTACCAGTTATAAAAATTCAAATAGAATGATAGCATTTTTTGGAATGGTTAATCTGAATTTCAATAGTCTCTGGTTTGTCTCTGCAAGTGCAAGGTATGATGGTTCATCGAGGTTTGGTGCAAACAACAAGTGGGGTTTGTTTCGGTCCATAGGAGGTGGTATCGATCTTACCAGAGCATTAAATATCAGATTTATGGACTACCTCAAATTGCGGGTTGCTCATGGTATTACCGGCAACCAGCCCTCAGAAAGTTATACATCATTACTAATCATGGGGCAGCAAGGCATTAACTTCTATAACGGAAATTTCTATCCGTCATATACTCCCGTAAGCAATGCTAATTCAGATCTTAAACGGGAAAAGAAAAATGATTTTAATCTGGGAATTGATTTCTCAATCTTCAAATCAAGATTATCCGGTTCGTGGGAATATTACACTAGTACAAGTTCAGATTTATTGTACCAATATAATGTTCCTGTCCCACCAAATCTTTATTATCAGGCATGGATGAATATTGGGAAAATAAAAAGCAGTGGTCTGGAATTGACACTAAGCTACAATGTAATAAAAAAAACAGATTTCTCTTACAGTATAACACTTACCCGTTCCCGCAATCTTAAAAACATTCTGGTTTCCCTGTCAGGTATTTATAATGGAACTTCATTAAAGTACGGGAATTGGGAACTTGGCGACCTGGGTTCTCCCGGGATGTGTTGCGCATCTCTAATAAGATCAGAGGATGGCAAACCAATAGGTCAGCTGATTGCTTATGTTGATAAAGGAATTGATGAAAACGGGAGAATTATTCTGGCAGATCAAAACGGAGATGGTGTAGTAAATTCTGCAGATAGGGCTGTAGTTGGAAACGGACTGCCTGAATCTCTGACTGGATTTGACAACAAGTTTACTTATAAAAACTGGGATTTTGATATCTTCTTTCGTGGTGTATTCGGTCACGACCTTCTCAATTCCTATCGGGCATTTTATGAAGTTCCTGGTTATATTACATCTTATAATCTGCCTAAAACAGCAGCAAATATGAGAAATCCTGCAACAGGGCTATTATTACAAAACTATTCAGGAGTACTGACAAATAAAGACATTGAAAATGCATCTTTTGTATCTCTGGATAACTTAAGTTTTGGTTATAACTTCAACCTGCCTGAAAGTTCCCAATTCAGCAAGATCCGGCTGTATGTTACTGGTAATAATTTATTCTATATAACAGCGTATAAAGGTACTGATCCGAATCCTAGATATTCAGACAATAATTATGGTACAGTTGATTCACCCCTTATGCCTGGTATAGACAGAAGGGACACATGGCCCAGAACAAGATCCTACACATTTGGTGCGAATGTTGTGTTTTAGATTTTAGTTGCGTAAATCTGCGTGATCAGCGGGAAAAATGTTCCAGAAATTTTATTAGATTTTCCACATCAGGACTGGTGCCTGTTTTTACATATGCGCCCGAAACAGCATTTGCAACTATCAAAGATTGAGCGAGATTAAGCTTATGAAATAACGCATAACAAAATCCGGCATTAAAATTATCCCCGCCACCTGTCAGAATTTTTGGTTCCTTACAAAAAAATGTATCAGATTTTTCGTAATCGATCCCATTGTACGCCAGTGCATCATTTGTTCTGTGAATAACCAGGATATCGGTGTTTGTGAGTCTGTAAAGCTTCTGAATAAATTCTTCATCTGAATTATGATCATCGAGATCAAGAGCTTTGGCGATCAGAGCAGCTTCATTCTGGTTAAGACTCAATGTAACTTTGAAATAATTTCTAAATCTGCCAAGTAAATTTACTGCAAGTTGAATGTCTTGTTTTGATTTGCGGGAACAATCCGAAAAATCGGAGAAAAAGTATGGCAGGTGACCCTTTAATTCAACGTAAGGAAGTACATCCCTGAGAAACCCATCCCAAATCTCGGAAGAATTCTCAATCTCACTCCAGTTAAGGAATGAAACCAATTGTTTGCCTTCCACCAGCTGCTTTATCTTTTCAATCCCAATAATATCTCTAATATCCTGCCAGGTCAGATTATTATATGGACCGGGATCAAACATAATTACTTTGGAGTTGTCAAATTCAAGCGCTGTCGCGGATATGGTATCCCCAATTGTATGAAGAGAACAGTTTTCTGACATGGTCCTGAAGACAGGCAATATCTCAGGCAAGCCGAAAGTCCCGACGCACTCTACTTTAACTCCCAGATTCCCTAAGGCATTTGCGGTGATAACCATATTGCCACCAGGTTTTGAAAATTTTGTCTGAAGCTCAACGCCGGCACTCTTATTATTAAGATTTACAAGAAATTCTCCAAACCTGCTGCTTTCAGTAAAATATTCAGATATTTCATTTTTATCTTTTCCATTTACTATCCTGACAATTATGTCAATACAGGCATCAAAACCCAAAAAAGCAGTTGGCTCGACCAGACCGGACTGGCTGAGTTGATACACAATATCTGCAATTGTATCTTTGATCTGCTTATTCACACCTTTCAAATTAGATTAGGCCGGCTGCTTCTTTATCGAGAAGAAGAAAAGAATTTGAATGTGATTTTATTGCTGAAGCAGGAAATGCAGGAGACACTTCGCTCTCCATTAACCTTTTAACTACCTCAGCTTTTCTGCTTCCATTTAATTGCAAAATTGCCGTTTTTGCTTCCATGATATACTTCACACCAAGAGTAATGCCTGCTGTAAGATTTACTTTACCTGAAAAGTATTTCTGCCCGACAATTTTAGTTGTCTCATCAAGGTGTACAATATGAGAGTAAAGATCAAATGAGGTCCCAGGCTCATTTAGTCCAAGATGACCGTTCATCCCGGCACCAAGCAGAATCATATCTATGGGACCATTTTTTTTAATAAAAGCATCAGTCTTATAACATTCCTTTATCAGATCAGAAGCTTCACCATCAAAAAAACAGAAATTCTCTTTAGAATAATCTATATGATCAAACAGGTGTTTTTTGAGGAAAGAAAAACAATTTTCGCTCTTCATCTCTCCAATGTTCGCCCACTCATCGAGCCCGACTATTTTACATTTTTTGAAGCTTATCTTACCTGATTTATTAAGTTTTATCAGTTGGTCGAATGTTCCTACAGATGTTTCTCCGGCTGGGAAACAAAGCAGAGCGTCTGGTTTTTTAGAAATTATACCGGCAATTAGTTCTGCAGTTTTTACAGATAATTCAGTATAGTCTTTATAGATTATTTGTTCCATTTTGAATAATAATAAACTAAATGATTTTGTTAATATTTATTGAGATGGAGATTACCTCCGGTGAGCTCGTCCCGCTAAAGCAGGACTCGGTTCCTCATTTCTCCGCCTAACGGCGGATTCATTCCGAGCGTTAGCGAGGAATCTCCTACTCATTTTGTCCTGAACTTTTATCGTTATTTACAATTTTAGCTCACTCCACCCTTTTCTGTACTCTCTTTTTACAAACTGATTGGCTTGTTCGAAATTTGTTATTCTCATGTTAGGCCCATCCCATTTGTAATTGATATACCTGCCTGGAAAACTAAATCCTTCCATCTTTCCGTAAACAGGGTCTGTCCTGCTAATTTTTTCACGGATATTGAAACTCCTCAACAGTAAATTGCCCATCAGCACAGTTTCAGTCAATGGACCTGCATATCCGACAAACGGTGAATCAACTTCTGCATTTCCATATCCGGCAATACAGGCATCAATCCACTGCCACCAGTGACCATCCATATCACCTTCGACACGCGGATATTTTTTTGGCACGGAAATTTCTTTATTTCTCGATAATGGTAAAAGAATAGGGTTACGTCCACCCCATCCACAGGCTGCTTTCCCTTTCGTTCCTATGAATAATGTTCCGCCTTCATAATCGTTCAGCCCCAGCGGGTAATCGCATAATATTTCATTCATATTAATACTTGGATCAATCTCAAGAGGACGCTCAGGAGTAATTCCACCATCCATCCAGTACAGATCCAATTTTTTTCCATTATCAAGGGTGTATGTAAAACGGACTGAACTCGAAACAGGCCCGCTATCCGGATAGAGTCCTTCTTTAAATATGCCGTTGTAAACAGTACTTGCACTGCAGGACACATCTGTTGGATAGCCCAGTTTAAGCAACTTAAACGGAGGTCCCATAATATGGCAACCCATGTCACCGAGAGCACCAGTTCCGAAACGCCACCATCCCCGCCAGTTAAAAGGGACAAGATTGTCAATATAATTTGTGTCCTGTGCTGTACCCAGCCAGAGATCCCAGTTCAGTTCCTTTGGCACTTCTGGTTTAGCAGTCGGCCATGGAATACCTTGTGGCCATACAGGCCGGTCAGTCCAGCAAAAAACTTTCTCAATCTGACCTAATAGATCAGCCTCAATCCATTCCCTCAGGGTTCGCATACCGTCGCATGATGCACCCTGGTCGCCCATCTGTGTTACAACTTTATACTTTTCAGCTGCCTGTGTAAGGATACGAGCTTCATAGATATCGTGAGTGAGAGGTTTTTGAAGATAAAGATGCTTTTTGAGCTGCATTGCAGCTAATCCAACAATAGCATGATTATGGTCAGGAATAGCTACTGTAACAGCATCGAAGTTTTTACTTTCCTTGTCGAACATCTCACGCCAGTCATGATAGAATGAAGCTTTAGGAAACTGTTTTATCCTTGGTGCTGCAGGCCTATCGTCGACATCGCACAAAAAAGCAATTTCTGCATTTTTCTTTGGAGCTATTGCATAATGACGGATATCATCTGCAGCTTCTCCTCCACAGCCAACGGCTGCAATCAGCAGTTTATCGCTTGGAGCCTTATGTCCCAGTCCACTTACAGTGAAATTTGGCAGAATGGTTAAAGCGGCTGCTCCTGAAGCAGCCGTTTTAACAAAATTCCGCCTTGAAATACCGTATACTCTTGACTTATTTTTAATTGTTCTCATCTTATTTTTGTCAAAAAGTTATAACATGCTGTTCAATTACTTTTTCAGAGGTTTTACAGAAACTTCTTTAAAGAATACTACATCAGCATCTGAATGATTCTGGATACCCATGTAGCCTGATAATGGACGAGGGCCACGTTCTGGTTCGAAATCAAACTTCTTTGCAGGTACAGGATCACCCTCTTTAAAATCAGTGACTTTTACTCCATTCAGAAAAACAATTGTCCTTGGTCCATCCAAAGTGATTTCCATGGTATTCCATTGTGGACCTGGTTTTCCGGTTTTAGCCAGAGGTTTTGTCAGTGAATAAAGCATCCCGGTATAGTGATACTCATCTTCTTTAGATTTTTCAGGAGCATTATCAATCTGTACTTCATAGCCTTTGTTTACCGGCATCCATTCTTCCGTTGGCATGGTAGGGATACGTATAAAAACACCTGAATTACTATTTGAATCACGCATTGCCCATACGACCCTGATTGTGCAATCCTGGAATTTTTCGCCTTGCCACACCAACAGACCCATCCCACCTTTTGACTTTATCAATCCATTTTCTACATAATGAGACCCCGGGCCAACCTGTTTCCACCCTGTAAGATCCTTACCATTAAATAATTGTCTCCATTCTTTTTTACCAGCCTGACCTGAAACGGAGTTAGCCAGGAGTAACAGGCACAATGTAACGCCAAACACTAAGAAGGAGCATTTCCCATTCAAATTCTTTTTCATGATTTTTGATTTTTTAAATTAATTAGTAACTTTTTTATTTATTGTTGCGTTCTGAACCAAAGGTTTTGCCCAGAAACTTAAACTAAGGATATATGCCAAAGGTACATACAAAATCATCATACCTGCCTGTAATCCAATAACATCTTTCAACTTCCCGATAAAAAGCGAGAATATTGCACCACCTGCAATTGCAGTACACAGAATTCCGGCAAAAGAACCATGGAACCGGGTTATACTGTTAAGTGCAAGTGAAAAAATTATTCCATACATTACTGAAAGACAAAAACCCAGGGCCGGAAATCCAAACAGCGCAATTCTTGCATTCCCAAAAAGAGTAAAAGTCAGAACAACAAATGTTGCAGAAGCGAAAATGCGCAATACAATTTTACTGTCAATGATCTTCAATAATACGAGTCCAAGAATACAACCTACTGTCATCATTCCCCAAAATAAGCCAACTGTAGAAGCTCCTTCTGTTTCAGGATTAATTCCATGGTAAGTTCTCAGAAACTCTGAAATCCAGTTTGAAATTCCCTGTTCCATACCTACATAGGCAAATATTCCAAGGAAAAATAATATTACAGTTTTCTGTTTAAAAAGTTCAACATGGGTTTCCCAGGCTCCAACTATCTCATCTTCCTTCCTTACTACTTTCGGAAACCGGACAAATAAAATGATTGCCACCATCAGGAAACTGATAAAAGCAAAAACCCAATAGATTGATACCCATGCCAAATGTTGTGGAGTCAACCACGCCATCAGTTTTATAAAATGTCCCTGTCCTCTATGTTGATTATTGAGATTTGAAACAAGAAATGAATAAACAAAAGGACTCAGGAATGACCCAATTCCAAAAACCAGTTGAACAATGACATTGTTAAAGGCGAAGTGCTCCTCTCCTCCTGTTACTCTTAATAGAGGGAACAATGCAACCTGAAGGAGAGCCATGCCACAACCAATAAGAAACAACGAACATAAGAATACAGGGAAAACCGGAACCAGAGAGAACAAGAGAGCGCCTGAGAAAGCAAGGATCCATGCAAATACGAGGCTTTTCTTCTCGTCGTATTTCTGAACAATCATACCGGATGGAATTGACATTAAAGCATATGCAATAAAAAATGAAAATGGAAGCAGTCCTGTCATTGTACCGTTCAGGGAAAAACTATCGCTTACATTTGGATTTATTGCGCCAAGAATGTTTGTCAGAAATGAAATTGCAAAAAAGATGAAGAAAATAAAGGATACGAGATAATATTTTCGTTTCATATGTCGATTATAACAAATATCAAATTCTGTTCACAACTATAACATTAACGCCCAACTCTTTTATATCCTGGAGAATAGATGATGGAATTCCATCATCTGTTATTATTGTATCGACTTCAGTAAGCTGCGCAATAGTAGTTATTCCTTTGGTTAGAAATTTCGAAGAATCAATCAGTGCAAAAACTTTCTTTGAATTCTTTATGTTTATTCTTGCAAGTGAAGCCTCCTCAATGTTTGTGGTCATCATTCCCCTTCGAATATCTACACTATCAGCGCTTAGAAAGTACTTGTCACAATAGAAACCTCTTAATGATTCAGCAGCCTGCTCACCAACCAGGGCTAGAGAATTTCTTCTTAATATTCCTCCCGGCATAATAACCCGAATATTAGGATGTTCAGCTAATCTGAACGTAATATCTACAGAATTGGTTATTACAGTAATATCAATCTTTTTAGGAAGATGTTTTGCAAGTTCCATGATGGTAGTCCCTGTATCAAGCAAAATAGTTTCGCCATTTGAAATCATTTTGGCAGCAGCAGCTCCAATAACTTCTTTAAGTTTGATGTTTTGACGGCGCCGGTCATAGATTGACAAGTCAACATTTATCAAACTGTGCTTCATCGCACCACCCCTTGATCTGATCAGAATATTCTTCTTCTCGAGATGTTTAAGGTCTTTACGTATTGTTACCTCACTAACATTGAATTGCCGGCTGAGCTCTAAAACATTTACCTGATCATCTTTTTCAAGTTGTCTAAGAATAATTGTCCGGCGATCAACACAGGAGCTCATATTGGAATTGAGGGGTTTCGTTTTATTTCATAGCAAAATTAAATAAATAATATTTGAAATGTAATGAAACTTAAATATTAATTTACCAGTGCTGAAGAGTGATATGGAAATTACCTTCGGTGAGCTCATCCCGCTTAAGCGGGACTCGGTTCCTCATTTCGCTCTGCTTCATTCGGAATGACAAATGTAGGTGGGAAACAAGGGATGGCGAAGAAGGCAATTACCTTAAAGGGTCCTTAATCAGATGCTGTATCAGTTAAATGATTATGATATGCTTTGTTATATGACACTACTGGTATTTTGGATTCTTCTTAAAAAAGGAATAAATTGCCGGAAAATCGTAAATGGGAAAGAAATATTATTTTCTGGGTTCTGTCGAAAACAGCAAACTGGTAAAAATTATTCAGGTAATATTTGGTATTCTTTGCTTCGCAGTTGCTATTTACTGGCTGAGCTTTAATGTAAGATCATTAAAGACCGACAGAACTCTCTGGATCACAATTATATTTCTGGTAGGGTTCGGATTTTATCAGATATGGTCAGGGCTAGGCAGGGCAACACGATTCATTGAAATAAGCTCCGATAAAATACGACTTAAAAAAACAGTACTTCTTCCATTTGTTGACTTAACAAGAGAAGAGATTGAAAAAATCGAGATTTTCCCATTTAATCTGAAATTCTTTTTGAAATCGGGGGAAACTTCAATTCTCAGATTGAGCAGCTCTTATTATGAAACAAATGCAGCAATAAAAGATGCAATAATCGATTTTGCAGAATTAAACTCGATAAGTATTGAGTTAAAGGAAGAAAAAATATAAAAAACTCTCTGTAGTCTTTCTTCTCCTTTTACCCCCTTTCTTATTTCCCCCAAGGGGGAAAAGATAGTTCACTCCTTCCCCTTTGGGGGAAGGTTGGGAAGGGGGTAATACCTTATCAGAGAAGCACATCTTGTTACCTAAGGCGTGAGAGTTGCACAGAGGTTTATAGCTGCAGTAATCTTTCCCATGCTAATTTATTTACAGATATTCCCTTTTCCATATTTTCATTTCTCAGCTGAAGTACATTTTCTCCGGGATAACGGATCTTATTAGCAGGATCAATAGGAGTTGAATTGTGCAGATCGCTAATTATCTTATTTATTGAGTTATTAATAGAAGGAAAGTTATTCAGCATTTTAATATTAATTGCTATAAACACCTGAGATACACTATGTTCTGTATTACAACTCTCAATTTCATGTGTAGAAAGTCCTCCCGAGAGGATTGTCGCAAGAATATCGAGCAATACAGATAAGCCTGATCCCTTCCAATACCCGACCGGCAAAACCCTCCACGATTCAAGTATCTCTTCCGGATCATTGGAAAGCTTTCCATCTTTGTTGAATCCCCCCGGATAAGGAAGTTTATGGCCTTCCTTTTTTACTGCATCAAGTTTTCCGTATGAATATTGTGACATTGCGAAATCGAGAACAATTGCTTCATCCTCATAAGGCACGGCAATTACGAGAGGATTATTTCCGATCCGTGGATCTGATGCTCCCCATGCCGGCATATTCTGACAGGTATTGGTCCAGCAAATAAGAACAAATCCTTTCTTTGCTGCTTGCCACCCATAAGTTCCTGCACGCATCCAGTGATTTGTATTTGAAAGAGTGGCTATCCCAATCCCATTTATTAAAGCGAGTTCCATAGACCTTTCTGTTGCAAATTCAGCATTAAGTGGACCTGGTCCAAGATTACCATTCCATTGTTCGATAGAGCCAATTTTTTGTGTAATAGATGGTACTGCTTCCGGCTTAACATAACCTTCCATAATGTTTTTGATAAAGCGAGGAAATCTGTTTAGTCCGTGAGAATTGACGCCATCGAGACTATTCATTGTAAATATTTCTGCGCACTTTTCTGCTTTCACTTCCGTGAATCCAAACTTCAAAAGAATTCTGAAAAATTCAGATTTCATTTTTTCATATGGTATCCGGATAGTTTGTTCAATACTTTTCATTTGAATTTAATAACTATTGAATAATATGGCTGGTGTGAGCCGCCGTATGATAAGTTTCAGAAAATTGTCGCGCCCTAACCTGAACATGGTAAATGAGTTGTCTGCCCGGTAGGGAACAGTCGCGACTGTTCCCTACTAAAGTGTTGCCGATTTCACTAATTCATTACTGTTTATTATATGTGCACCAAGTTTTGCAAGCTCACATTTAACATCATCAATTTTGTCGGGGTATAACGGGCAGCTGGCATCTTCTATGAGTGTTGCGGAAAAGCCTTCCAGGATTGAATCAAGAATTGTATAATAAACACAAATATCTGCAGCTAACCCGCAAAAAAACAGATCAACGGCGCCTTTATCTCTCAGACACCCGGCCAGCCCTGTACTTAACTGATGATTATTGTCGTAGAAACCGCTGTAGCTGTCTATTTCAGGATCCATCCCTTTACGGAAAATTGCTGAAAACTTATCTGTTATGAGATCACTATAAAACTCCGCTCCTACTGTCCCCTGCACGCAATGATCTGGCCATAAAGTCTGATGCATTCCATGCAATATCATTCTGTCAAATGGTTTTTTTTCTGCATGATTAGAAGCGAAACTCTTATGATTTTTAGGATGCCAGTCCTGTGTAGCTATAACAACGTCAAAATAATCCTGTAACTTATTAATAACAGTAACTATAGTATCACCATGAGGTACAGCAAGTGCACCTCCAGGCATAAAATCTTTCTGAACATCAATAATTATAAGTGTATTCATTAAAATTACTTTTTATATTCATTTATAAGTTTATCCCTTTCTGATTGCAATTTTGTACTTATACCTACTTTATAGATATGCGGATTATCAAAACGCTTATATTCTTCAGGAAGTTTTGCCAATCGCTGGCGACTGTATTGAGCAACTTCTGACAGCGATTCAGAATCAATTAATCTTTGTCCTTTTTCCATAACCTTTAATAGAAGAGGTTCTTTTGCATATTTGGCTAAGGACAAGGATTTAAGGGGATACATAGCGTGATGCATTATATCCAGATCAGGTTCTCCGTCAATTGCTACAGCATCGGCACCGACAAACCTGTCATCATTTTCAGATATTCTGAAGACTTGCTTTTTATGTGGCAATGTTATTTTGCTGACATTTTCAGACAACTTGATCCGTGGCTTGCCATTCGCGAACGCCAGTTTATAAACTCCATCAAGTGCTCCGTCGGGATGACCAGTTACAAGACTGGTTCCAACTCCAAAAGCATCAATCGGTGCCTGTTGATCCAACAGACTTTTAATAATATATTCGTCCAACTGATTTGAAACTGCAATTTTTACATAATTAAGATTCTCATTATCTAGCCTCACCCTGGTTTCCTTAGCCAGATAGGCAAGATCACCGCTATCGAGTCTTACTCCGTAAAGACGCTGACCTTTTTCTTCCATTTTTTTTGCAACTGTAATTGCATTTGGTAACCCGCTTTTTAATGTTTCATATGTATCGAGTACAAGAATACAATCATTTGGATTCACTTCTGCAAAGTGGTTAAATGCAGCTAGCTCATCATCATAGCTCTGGATAAACGAATGGGCCATAGTGCCCGAGACAGGGATATGAAAATCCATGGCAGCACGTACGTTACTTGTACTATTAATCCCGCCTATAAAAGCAGCCCTGCTTGCATAATAACCACCTGGGCCCTGCGCCCTCCTTAATCCGAAATCAGTAAGATTTCTATCTCCGGCAGCACGCCTCATACGGCTGGCTTTCGTAGCAACAAGTGTTTGAAAATTAAGTATATTGAGTAGCAAAGTCTCAATAATCTGAGCCTCTATAATATTGGCTTCAACCTGAAGAACCGGACGTATGGGAAAAACAAGATCGCCTTCACGGGAACTGTAAATATTGCCTGTAAATCTGAAATCTTTAAGAAAACTCAGAAAATCAGGATGAAAGCCCACATCTTTCAGATATTCAAGATCCCGTTGATCAAATCTTAATATTTCAAGAGTTTTAAGCAGGTCATCCAATCCGGCAAAAATGGCATAACCACCGTTGAATGGTAGTTTCCTGAAAAAATAATCGAAAACGGCTCTTGTTTCCCGTTGTCCTTTAAGAAAGTATACCTGCGCCATCGATAATTGGTACTTATCAGTATAAGTAGCAGTGTAGTTAATCATTAATTCGGGTTTTTAATTTGTTCGCCCAGATGTCCAAAGTCCCTTTCGAGAGTGAAAGCTTTTATCAGTTCACTGAAAAAAAAATCGCTGTTCTCTAATATGAGCTCGTACGCTTTTCTGATTATATCCATTTCTGAAAATCCGGTCTTTTTTTCCTCAGGTTCAAAAGACGAGTCTTCATTCCTGCTTTCCGATTCCACTGAATTGTTCATATTTCTCTAATTCTAAGTTCCTAAAGATTCAAATGTAAAATTAAAGAACGCCTGATCAGATCAGCTTAACAATAGATTAATATTAAATTAAGATTTGATTAAAACAGTATTACATTTCTGGTCGTCAGAACCGTTCCCTGATTTGAAGGTAAACCCTGTTATATTATTCGTGTTAATCTTCGCTCAGGATGTAGCCAAAACCTTTTTTTGTCTGTATAAGCTTATGGGTATGATCCTTGTCAATTTTATTTCTGAGCGAGTTTATATGAACATCGATGACATTTGTGCCTGAATTAAATGAGTATCCCCATATTTTCTCTGCAATATGGATCCGGCTTAATACCTTGTTCTTGTTACTCATCAATAACTCAAGAATCTTATATTCTGTAGCAGTGAGTGGTATTTCTTTATTGTTCCTCATTACTTTTTTACTGATTGAATCTATTTCAAGATCAAGGACTTTAATTACAGGTGTTACATTATCGTTTTTATTTCTTCGTACCAGAGCTTTTATCCTTGCAAGCAGTTCCTGAAAACTGAATGGTTTTGTTAGGTAATCATCCGCTCCGCAATCAAAACCCATGATTTTATCTTCAACAGTATCAAGCGATGTCAGCATTATTATTGGGGTGAAATTATTGCAATTCCTTATTTTTTTGCATAATTCAAACCCGGTGATACCAGGAATTACAACATCAAGAATCATAACTTCGAATTTCTTGGATAAAGCAAGCTTCTCACCCATTGTGCTGTCATACGCATTATCGACAATATAACCGTTACTCTCTAAACCTATCTTAACGAAGGCAGTTATTTTAGGATCATCTTCTACCAGCAGGACTCTCATCAGCTAAATTGTTTCATCTTTTTAAATCGTAATATCAAGACTTATAAAAGTACTATCAAATTACTAATTATTTGAATAAAAAAAATAATAGGTTATCATTTAAAAAAAACTTAAAATATCAAAGGAATAAATCAGGTATAAATTTGGTCATTATATTATAATACGAATAAGAAATCTGTAATTAATTATTTATATTTTTGGTTACTCTTTTGATTCATGAATGTCAATTAAATTAAACTGATATTTTCGCAAATGAATCACCATAAAATCACAAAACGTTCTAAAATATTCCTGAGGGCAATATTAAAAACTATCATACAAGAATCCTACGGAATTAGGCTGACCTGGGCGCATAAACTGTAAACAAATTTATATGGCAGACAATAGAAAATCACTTGATCAGCTTCTTCTTGAAAATGAGGAGTTAAGGCTGCGTCTTACTGCAAAAGAAGCCCTAAATGAAACTTTCCGTGAAAGCGAAAACAAATATACTGCAGTCTACAATTCTATGTCAGAAGGTCTTGCCATTCATGAACTCATATATGATACTTCAGGTAAGGTAATCGATTATATAATAACCGATGTAAATCCTGCATACGAGCAAATTATAGGGCTGAAGAAGAAGAAAGTTGTTGGACGTAATGCAACTGATGTCTATAATGTAAGTACGGCTCCGTATTTAGACATCTACACTGATGTTGCATTAACAGGTGATCCTCAAACATTCGAGACCTATTTCCCTCCGATGGACAAACATTTCCAGGTGTCAGTTTTCTCCCCATCAAAAGGAAAGTTTGCAACTGTTTTTCAGGACATAACTGAGCGTATCAGGCTGGAAGGAGAGAGAGAAAATTTATTGCATGAGATTGAGAGACAGGCTGCATGGCTCAATGCTTCTATCTCCTCAATCGCTACAGGGATCATTTTGTATGGGCTGGATGGTAAGGCGATCCACATGAATGAAACTGCGAAAAAGCTGTTGCCGGAGGAACTGTTTTTCAATACGAATATTGAAGATAGGTCGAAGTTAATAAACTGGGAAACTGAGGAAGGCAAACCTTTTCCTGTTGAAGAAATCCCTGTGAAGCGGGCATTTAATGGCGAAACAAAACATAATGTGGTTTTGGTTGGCACTTTTCACGATCATAAACTCTGGATTTCTGTCAATGCAGCACCAATATTAGCCCCGGATGGCAAGATGATGGGTGTCGTGGCATCATTCCTCGATATTACAGAGAACAAGAATGCTGAGAATATACTCCGGAAGAGCGAGCAACGGCTTAAATATCATCTTGAAAATTCTCCCCTTGCAGTAGTCGAATGGGATAAAGAATTCAATATTATACAATGGTCTAATGAAGCGGAAAGAATATTCGGAATGAAAAGAGAAGAAGTAATTGGCATCCGGATTGACATGCTTAATATTATTTACCCTGAAGACATTCCTTTAGTCGAAAAAACTATTTCGAAGTTAACCGGGGGAAAAGAGCTGAAAGTAGTCTCTCAAAACAGGAACATAACAAAAACTGGCAAGGTTCGGGAGTGCATCTGGTATAATTCAGTTCTGCTGGATGAAAAAGGTGAAATGAGTTCCGTTATGTCTCTTGTTGAGGATATTACTCAGCTCAGACAAATTGAGAGTGAATTAATGGAAAGCCGGGAAAGTTACAGGGAACTCGTGTCAAATGCCCGAAGTATGATTTTGAAATTTGATAACGAGGGCCGATTTACGTTTATTAATGAATTTGCACTCGACTTCTTCGGTTATAAAGAAGAAGAGTTAATTGGAAAATCGGTTATGACCATAATACCTAAAACAGATAGTACAGGACGGGATCTGAATGAAATGGTTGATAATATAGTTAAAAATCCCGATAATTATTCAATCAATATTAACGAAAATATCAAAAAAAACGGAGAAAAAGTATGGGTAGAATGGCACAATAAAACCCTGTTTGATCAGGCAGGAAAAAAGACCGGTCATATTGCTATTGGTATCGACATCAGCAAAAGGAAAAAAGCAGAAGGGGCACTGAAAGAAAGCGAGCGCAAATTAAGATCTGTTCTGGATGCAACGCAAGAATCAATATATATGTTTGATAAAGAGGGCATGATCGTCATGTCTAATGCAACAGGGATAAGAAGATTGAAGAGAAAAGAGGAAAATGAAGTTGTTGTACATCATATTTCAGAATTTATGGCTCCTGAAATAGCCAGAAAAAGACTGCTGAAAATAAATGAGGTGTTCAAAAGCGAAATTCCCCTGACCTATGAAGATGAACGTGAATCATCAGCTTATCAGCATAATTTGTTCCCTGTTTTCAAAGATGATGAAGTCCTTTATGTGGTGACTTACAGTACTGATATTACCGAACAGAAGAGGGCGGAAATATCTCTGAAACAAAGCGAAGACAGATTCAGAACAATAGCCGAATCGCTTACAGTAATAGTATCTATTACAAAAATAAGTGACTCTACAATGACCTTTCTGAACGAACCATTTGAGAAGTCATTCGGATATAAAAAAGATGAAATCTTTGGAACAAGAATGCCCGATATTTACTACTATCCCGATGATAATAAATTTCTCGTTGATTCATTAAAGGTCAAGGGTTTAGTAGAAAATGTGGAAGTAAGGGTTAAGAAGAGAGATGGAACACTATTCTGGATTATGACATCCATAAGGAAAATAAATTACATGAATGAACCTTCCTATCTTACTGCATCAATAGATATTTCAGAAACTAAGAAGGCACAGGAAGAACTTCTTCGCTTAAATCGAACGCTCGATGCCCAGAGAAAAAGTAGCCAGGCAATGATGCATTCAAAAAATGAGCAGGAATATCTTAATGAAATCTGCAAAATAATTATTGAAGACTGCGGACATGCAATGATTTGGGTCGGGTATGCTCAATATGATAAACTCAAAAGTGTAAAACCGGTTGCACACTTTGGATTTGACAAGGGATATATTGACAAGCTGAATATTACCTGGGATGATAGCGACAGAGGCAGCGGTCCCACCGGGACTGCTATCAAAACAGGTAAACCATCAATCTGTAGAAATATGCTTACGGATCCTTGCTTTGAACCATGGAGAGAAGCTGCAGTTAAAAGAGGTTATGCATCTTCAGCGGTACTCCCTTTAAAATCTGAAGGGAAAGCTTACGGAGCTATTTCAATCTATTCAAAGGAGTTTGATCCATTTACAGATTCCGAAATAGATCTTCTTACTGAACTTGCTGACGACCTGGCATATGGAATTTTGTTTATCAGGTTAACCGAATATGAAAAAGAGGCAACTAGAGCAATAAAGGAGAATGAGATAAGGTTGAAAGAACTGATCACAACAAAGGATAAGTTTTTCAACATTATTGCGCACGATCTGAAAAATCCTTTCACCAGTCTCCTGGGTGCCTCAGAATTGCTATATGACAATATTACTCAAATGTCGGGCGAAAATGTAAAAAAGCTGGCTCTGATATTAAATGATTCTGCAAAAGGAGGCTATTCTATACTTCAGAACCTTCTCGACTGGTCAAGATCACAGACTGGACAATTAAGATTTAATCCGGAAAATGTAAATCTTAAAACCATTATTGACGAGAACATCGATAATCTGCAATTACAGGTGAACAATAAAGAAATAAATCTTAAATCAGACCAGGGCGACGACCTATTTATAACTGCCGACAAGAACATGATCAATACTGTTTTACGGAATCTTCTCAGTAATGCTGTAAAATATACATCTAAAAACGGGATTATCCGTGTTATGGTTGCTCAGAATAAAGGCAAGATTACCTTGTCAGTAAAAGATACCGGAATAGGAATTTCAAAAGAGAAAGCCGATTCACTTTTCAAGCTTGAAAATTCCTTATCCCTGCCGGGTACGGAAAAGGAACAGGGAACTGGTCTGGGGTTAAAACTGTGCAAGGAATTTACTGAAAAAATGGGCGGAAGGATATGGGTTGAAAGCAAGTTAGGAGAAGGAAGCGAGTTCAAGTTTACGATACCAATAAACGGCGTAACGGGGTAAAGGCACAAAGGTGGAGAAGTGTCGTTTCGCTATTTAGAACCCCTCTGTCAGCTTCGATGACAGCTCCCCTAAAGCATGCCTGCCGTGTAATTAAAAAACATTATTCCACTAAAAATGTTATATAAACATTAGTTGTACTGATATTTGAATAGATTTATCATATGATTCCTCTCACTAAAAAAACCGGCGATAAACTTGAATGCCTGCTTTGCCCCCACCACTGCAAATTAGCGAAAGGCAAAACTGGTATTTGCGGAGTGAGAAAAAATACAGGCGATAAAATTGAGCTGATTACATATAACGTTCTGTCAGCTTATTCAGTAGATCCTATTGAAAAGAAACCTTTATACCATTTTTTCCCCGGAAGTAACGTGCTATCAATCGGATCGTATGGATGCAATATGCGATGTGATTTCTGTCAGAACTATCACATCTCTCAGAATATTCCGGAAAGCATTAATCCTGGGATGTCTGTTAAAAGTATAATTAAGGATGCGTTAAGTACAGATAATAATATAGGTATAGCTTTTACTTATAATGAGCCAACCATCTGGTTTGAGTATATAAGAGATGTCGCCAGAACAGCGAACAAGGAGGGATTATTCACCGTGTTGGTAAGCAATGGATACGTGAACAGTGACCCTCTGAATGAAATAATCAAATTTATCGATGCTTTTAATATTGATCTGAAAGCATTCAATAATAGTTTTTATAAGAATCTGACTGGCGCTGAATTAGAACCAGTCAAGTCGAGTTTAAAACAGATAGCTGACTCAGGAAGACATCTCGAAGTAACAACACTCATCATTCCCGGTCAGAATGATGATGAAAAAGAAATGGCTTTGCAGACTGAATGGATGGCAAATGAGCTTGGCCCTGATATCCCGCTTCATCTCAGCAGATATTTTCCGACATATAAAAGGGACAACCCATCGACTTCAGATCAATCGCTGGAGAAATTATTTAATATTGCTTCAAAGAATCTCAACTATGTATATATGGGAAACACTAATTCACATGAGGGGCAGAATACTTCCTGCCCTGTATGCGGAACTGTTGTAACTACAAGATCGGGATATAAAACGCGGTTGGTTAACCTCGACGATGAAGGAAAATGTAACAACTGCGGTAACCTTATCTACAGGAATTTTATTTCTTCTTTGCCGAAATTGCACTAAGTCTTTCAAAGAATTTATCTACTCCGGTAAGCAGATCCTTTTGGACTGACTTATAATAAGCTTTTACGATTTTGGGATTATCTTTTCCATCAGGATTATTAACCCTGGTGATCAGATCATTTCTGAATTCAACTGCTTCCGAAATGAGCGCTGATAACTCATCCGTTTTATTATCGGGATGGATATTTGAATATACAAAACAATCAGAAATCACTTCATAAATAAGGTAATCGATATCCTTTTTCAGTTCTCTTATACTTGCCATACTACACGGATTTGAATTAATGAGTGTACAAATATAATAAATTATTTTTCAGTTTGATACAGCATTACTTTAACGACCTGAACAGGCTGATACTCTCTTCAACTTTTGCTCGATATAACTTCCGTAAGCTTTCAATCAAAGGGAACTTTACATTAAATAAATCATTGCCTATACTCGAAAACGGAAGAACTATTGGTGAAGTCCCGGTCATAAATACAGCATCATAATCTTTTAGATCGCTCACTTTCACACAATCCATTTCTACTTTGATTTTATTTTCAGCACAGATTTCAAGAATATTTTTTCTGGTAATACCATTAAGAACCATATTATCCGGAGCAGTTATCAGAGAACCGTTTTTCAGGAAAAAGATATTCGTTCTACTGCCTTCGGTAATAAGATTATCTTCGTTAACCAGGATGGCTTCATAAGCGCTTTCGGCAATTAATTTATTACAGATGGAGGATCTGAGTTTGTGATTTATCACTTTTGCCTCAGGATCCTTCCGCTCTGCAAAAAACAATATCCCTTTTACTCCTTTTTGATATTGAATTTGTGTAGGATAGACGGACTCGATAAAATAAACCAGAAAATTATTGAAAGATTTCTTGTAGTTAAAAACTATTTTCAGATTTGAGTCACGCTTTTTTTCAAGTTTAGTGAGACAAATAATTGCTTCCCTCAGTAATGATGCATCTGCAAGAAGCTCCTTTTTCTGAAGTTTTACACTTGTCATGAGCCGTTCCATATGATCATGAAAAAAGATAGGACACCCATTCACGAGTCTTATAACTTCGTAAACAGAGTCTCCTTCATAAACAAGTGATTTATCAAATAATTCAGCCGGTTGAAGTTCACCGTTCAGCAGGAATTTTCTGGCCACACACTCATTCATGGTAAATAATTTTTGCGGTACAAAAATACAAAGTAACAAATAATTTGCCCCCAATTCTCATTATATTTGTCATTGAGAGTTGAAGGAGGTTCCGATATATGTATGCGATTGTTGATATTGAAACTACAGGAGGGAGTTCACAGTTTGAAAAAATTACTGAAATTGCTATATATCAGCACGATGGAAAAAAAATAACAGAAGAATTCATTTCACTTGTTAATCCCGAAAGGAATATCCCTTATTTTATTACCAATCTTACAGGAATAACCAATGAAATGGTTGAGTGTGCACCTCGCTTTTTTGAGATTGCCAGGAAGATAATTGAGATGACAGAAGGACGGACTTTTGTAGCTCATAATGCGCGTTTCGATTATTCATTCATCAGGCAGGAATACAAATCTCTTGGTTTTAATTTTAAACGGAGCATTCTTGATACAGTCGCTCTCAGCAGGAAACTTCTCCCCGGGCATGCTTCTTACAGTCTTGGTAATATTTGCCAGGACCTTAATATTAGCATAAACGGGCGCCACAGAGCCGGGGGGGATGCACTGGCAACTGTCAGACTTCTGGAGATTCTGATTGCAAAGGATACCGAGCTCAATGAAATAGGATCGTCTCTTCTTAAAAATGCAAGAGTATCGAAGTTAAATCCGAAGCTCGATCTTGCTAAAATAGAAACCATTCCGGAAGAGCCGGGAATATACTATTTCTATAATGAAAAGGGAGATCTTATATACATCGGGAAAAGTCGTAATCTGCAGCAAAGAATAAGCACGCATCTTTCAAATAATACAACTAATCGTGCAATGGAAATGCGCGATATCATAGCTGACATAGACTGGGAGATTACAGGAAGCGAGCTTATTGCTCTCCTTAAAGAATCATTTGAGATAAAGCGTAATAAACCTGTGTATAACAGGGCACAACGAAGGACATCCTTTCAATGGGGAATTTTTAGTAATTACGATAATAATGGTTATCTCAATTACCGGTATGGTCAGGTAAATGATCATGAAATGCCTGTTTCAGTATTTACCTCAAAAGACAAGGCGAAATCAAAATTAAGTTCTTTCATTGAAACTTTTGGGCTCTGTCAGAAACTAACCGGATTATATGATACTGAAGGACCCTGCTTCCATTATCATGTGGGCCTGTGTAAGGGCGCCTGCATAGGGAAAGAGTCTGCGGAAGAGTACAATTTAAGGGCAGTAAAAGCAATTGAGGAATTCAGTTTCACAAGGCGTAACTTTTTCATTATTGATAAAGGACGTGACAATGAAGAACGATGTGCTGTGAAGATCATTAACGGGAAATACACAGGTTGGGGATATTTTAATATCAATGATATGGGCTTCGGACTTTCGGCGGTTCATGAATGCATAACGCCATCAGCAGATAACCGGGATATTCAGGTTATATTGAAATCATATCTCAAAAGTAATAAGGTAGAGAAGATCATTGAGTTTTGAATAAATAAATGCTGGCGCAGATTTGGCTTCGCCGAGCTCGCATCGCTGGCGCGGATTTGTAATCCGTGCCCATTTCCTTTGCTAGCGGCAGTGGTTATTCGTGAAACCTATACCCTATCCCAGATTCAGTAATGAGTAATGTAGGTTTGGCAGGGTCGTCTTCGATTTTTTTCCTTAGTTGAGCAACAAATACCCGTAATATCTGTGTTTGTCCGACATATCCGAAACCCCAGATTTCCTTTAAAATATTCTGATGAGTCAATACTCTCCCCGAGTTCTTTGCAAGCAGGGCAAGCAAAGAAAATTCGGTAGAGGTTAATTTCAAAATACAATCATTCTTCCTGGCTATATGATTCGCAAGATCAATGGTGAAATTGCCAAAAGTAAGGATTGAACTGATATCCCCTCCGGTGGCAGCTCTTAAAGCAACGCGTATTCTTGCAAGCAGTTCCCCGGTTCTGAATGGCTTTGTGAGAAAATCATTTGCCCCGTTATCGAGGGCTATTATTATATCATCTTCGGAATTTTTTACAGAAAGAATAAGTATTGGTTTCTGATACCATTCCCTTATCTTTTTCAGTACTTCCATCCCATCAGCATCGGGTAATCCCAGGTCGAGTATGATAAGTGCAGGATGCTGCGTGGCAGCTGCTATCAACCCGTCTTTCCCCGTACCAGCTTCAAAAATTTTAAATCCGTTTGATGAAAGTGTAATCTCAAGCAACCGTCTTATTTGCACCTCATCATCAATGATAAGTATTGTATCGGGTAAATTCATCTTTTATGACTTTATAGCTACTTCTGGTATTTCAGTAGGAGTTTTAATAGTAAATTTTGCTCCACCATTTTGCCTGTTTTCAACTGTGATTGTCCCTTTATGCGCTTCTACAAATCCTTTCGCAATTGAAAGACCCAATCCTGTACCACCTGCTTTTGAACCCTCTACTCTATAGAATTTGTTAAAAATAAGCGAAATTTCTTTAGGAGGAAATCCCGGACCTCTGTCCATGACCTGTATTATCAAAAACCCATTATCATAAAAAGCTTTAACACGTAAATTAGTTGATGTACTTGCGTATTGAGTCGCATTGTAGATAAGGTTATAGAGAACCTGTTCCATCAATCCGAAGTCGATTTTCACAAATGGCATATTTTCAGGTATAACTATCTGCAATTTAAATGGTTTGAGCTCATCCTGTAAACTTTCAATCACTTTATTTATCAGATCATGAATATCGCACCAGTCGAGCCGCGGACTTATCCTCCCGCTCTCAAGACGCGACATATTAAGAAGGTTCTCTATCAGACGGTTTAATCTTTTAGAAGCGTTGAATATTTCATTCGTAAGTTCCTTTCTTATCTCCTGTGGATGTTCAGTAATAATTAAAGAGTCTGAGGCACCCATGATTGTTGCCACAGGTATCCTCAGTTCATGTGAGATGGAGTTAAAGAGAGTTTTATAAAGTTTATCCGATTCGTTTAAAAGGAAGGCCTGTTTAGCCATATTGCGAAGATACTCCCGCTCAAATTTACCAGATATTTGGGAGATAAAAGTCTCCCAGAATTGTTCCTCACCCTGGGTAAATACAATTTCCTGTTGAATCGCAATGACCCCAAGGTTCATCTGATTTCCTTTTAAAGGATAAAATGTATAATTCGATGAGGGTAACGTGTCGGTATGCTTACCAGCCTTTGTAGAGTGCTGGAAGGTCCAGGAAGCAACACTCATGTCATTTTTTGAAATGGTGAAGTTTCCATTTTTCTTGCTTGTATATTCAAGCTCATTTGAATCGCTTTTAAGCAATATCCGGCTTTCCAGATTAAAATATTTCTTAATGTCATTTTTTGCAATAGTAATAACCTCTTCTATTCCAGTGGCAGTAGAGAGTTCCCTTGTAAGCTGGTACAGAGCATTTGTACGTTCCTCACGAACCCTGATCTTCTTCTCCTGTCTCCTTATCCTTGATGTAAGAACCCCGCTCAATAAAGCGATAATAAAAAACATTATGAGCATCAGCATGTCCTCCGGTTTATCAACATGCAAAGTATATGGAGGGGGTATGAAAAAGAAATCCCAGATAAGTGCGCTCATTGTTGCAGCCATAAGTATCGGTCCTGTACCGATAAAAAATGCAAGGGCCGAGACAACAAATAGCAAAACATATGATACAACCTGGTAACCAATAAATCTTTTTAGAAGTAAACAGATGAGAGTAGTCAGGATAACGGTTAATGCGGCGACTAAATATTGCCGGATATTGGAGGTGAAAGATGGCAATGAGACTTTTTCCTTATACCTGTCTTTCGATTGAATATCTGAACCTAAAATATAGACATCAATGTTGCCGCTATAGCGTATCAGCCGGTTCACAAAATTGCCAAGCCGCAACAAGGTGAGAAGATTACGCACCCGTGGTTTGCCTATGATTATATGTGTAATGTTTTCTTTTTGTGCAAAATCCACGATAGCTTTAACCATATCGTTATTGGTGATAAACCTGAATTTGATACCCAATTGCCTCGACAGAGCGATATTTTTGTTTAGTTGTTCACTTTCTTTTACATCGGGTTTGTAGGATGTCTCGACATAAACTGCCTGCAGATCTGCCCCCATTGTGTAAGAAAGGTTTTTAGCCCATCGGAGTAGTTTGGCAGATTGCTGGGTATGACTTACCGCTACCAGCAGATGTAATCCGGATTTCCATGGGCCTTTGATCCGCTTGCGTTGCATGTATTCGTGCAGCTGTTTGTCGACACGGTCAGCTACTATACGCAATGCCATTTCCCTAAGCGCCGTAATATTCCCTTTCCGGAAAAAACTCCCGACAGCTTCTTTTGATCTTTCAGGTGCATATACTTTCCCTTCTGCAAGCCTTTGCAGCAGCTCATCAGGTGTAAGATCAATCACTTCAATTTCATCAGCATTTTCAAAAATTTCATCCGGTAATGTTTCCCTGACAATAATACCCGTAATCTGTGCAACAGTATCGGACCGGCTTTCGAGATGTTGTACGTTGACCGTAGTATAAACATTTATACCATTATCAAGTATCTCCAGGACATCCTGATATCGTTTTGCGTGCCTGCTGCCAGGCGCATTTGTATGAGCAAGTTCATCAACCAGAACAAGAAGTGGTTTTCTGGCAATTATAGCATCGAGATCCATTTCGGTGACACTGGTTGTTTTGTACTGATAAACTTTTCGTGGTATCACTTCAAAACCATTAACCAGGTCGGCTGTTTCCTTCCGGTTGTGTGTTTCAACATAGCCAATGACAATATCGCAACCCTTAGACTTCTCTGCCTGTGCTGTCTGAAGCATAGTATAAGTCTTGCCTACTCCGGCGCACATTCCAAAGAATATTTTCAGTTTGCCCCGTTTACTTTTTTCTTCTTCTAATTTCAGAGAAGCAAGAAGTTCATCGGGATCAGGACGATTATCATCGTTGTCCATCTGATCTTACTTTTTTTCGAATTTTGAAATTAACGCTGCTGCCTGTTCTTCTGTGGTTTTTAAACGAAACAACATTTTTTTCAGCTCTTCGATATCGTTAGGATTTATATCTTCTATAGATTCTTTCTGCAAAGTTACTGACATTTTCTGCTTGTTTTTCTTAATATTATCTGCCATTTCGTTCACAACTACCGAAATCTCAGAAAATTCATCATTCCCGTCGAAATACAACCGCTGATTAAAATCGCTTGAAACAATTTCCTTCAGTCCATGGTACAGTTGAAAAAAACGCCTGTTAAAATAAGCGGCAAAACTAAAAGCAAAACTCATTCCAATTAAAAAACACATGGTTGCAAGGATTGTCATCTTTGTAAGAGCACTTTGTGACGAAGCCTTGGCGTCATCTGTTTTTACTTCTAGTGCTTTCCCGTTCATCTGTGAAAGTAAAGACAACTGCTGATAAAGATTTCCAGATTTATTTTGAAGATAAAACAAACCTGCAGCTGATTTTGGTGATTTTATTATGGTTTGCAAAGAATCTCTGTATTCAATATAATCAGCCTCGATACCCGATACAAGTTTATCTTCCCCGGGCTCTGTGATGTTATTCTTTTCAGATAGTAGTGACTGATTTATCTGTTTAAGTTCTTTTGCAATTTTCAAACTATCATGAACCCTTTTTGTTAAAAAGGAGGTAGTGATTTCCTGATTTATGTTCATCAGACCTTCCGACATCTCGCGTGCATAAACAACAGACAAGTAATTTTCCTTCAGAATTGCACTGGTCTTGGATGACAGTTTATTAAGATAATAACCTGAAAAAACAGCCAACACAGATATGATTATAAATAAAAAAATCATACCAAGGGTAAATCGTGTGCGGATTGAATGTTTCATAACATTTATGTTAGTGGTTACTGGTTATTGGGTGCTGGTTACTGGTGGATTTTATTTAGTTCTAAATTTAACAATAATACGTTAATGCGGGATTCACCTAAACATAAAAACTGTGGATCTTCAGTCATTTCCTTAATTATTTTCAGAAGTTTTTCTTTTTGAGTGCTATCGAAATGCCTGGCTGATGCGACTCTTTCTACCTGCATTAAAGCTGCTTCAGGGGAGATATGGGGATCCAGACCACTTCCCGAGGCAAATGCCATTTCTTTTGGAGTTAACAAGGGGTCTGGCAAAGAATTCATTTTTGCAAAAAGGACACGTCGGGCAGTAACCTGTTTTTTTAATGTATCGCTTGTAGGTCCATAGTTTGATGCTCCCGATGGAATTGGATTATAACCAATGGCAGAAGGTCTCGACCAGAAATAGATAGTGCTGTCAAATTTTTGGCCAATGAGTTCCGATCCTATAATTTTTCCATCCTTCATAATCAGGCTGCCATTGGCTTTGGAGTGGAAACCCAACTGTGCCAGGCCGGTCATTAAAAGCGGATAGATAATACCTGTAAGTATAGTCATTACAAGCAAAAATTTTAAGGCTATTATAGTTTGTGTTTTCATAATGAGTTTAATTTTTGTTTTTAATTGTTGCACTTTTTAAATCATATGTACAGAAACAAGTAACATATCTATCAGCTTGATGCCAATAAATGGTACAATAATTCCTCCGATTCCATAGATAACAATATTCAAAGCCAGCACACGGTTGGCCGAGATGGGTCTGTACTTCACACCTTTCAGTGCGAGCGGAATAAGAGCCACAATAATAAGTGCATTAAAAATCACAGCGCTTAATATTGCGCTTTCAGGTGAATGAAGTTTCATAATATTCAGTACTCCCAGCGGAGATATACCAGAAGCTGTAACATATAGGGATGTAGCGATAGCGGGTATTATGGCGAAATATTTAGCAACATCATTGGCAATACTGAAGGTAGTCAATGCTCCACGTGTCATAAGTAACTGCTTGCCAGTTTCAACCACTTCTATGAGTTTTGTCGGATTACTGTCGAGATCAACCATATTTCCTGCTTCCCTGGCCGCCTGGGTACCGGTATTCATTGCAAGACCCACATCGGCCTGGGCGAGTGCCGGCGCATCATTTGTTCCATCGCCTATCATTCCAACCAGATGACCATTTGCCTGTTCTTCTCTTATACGGTGAAGCTTATCTTCTGGTTTAGCTTCTGCAAGAAAATCATCAACACCGGCTTCAGCAGCAATGGCAGCTGCAGTCTGCGGATTATCACCTGTTATCATAATTGTGCGGATACCCATCATTCGAAGCTGTGCGAACCGTTGCTTAATTCCTCCCTTAACAATATCCTTAAGATGAATAACACCCATTACCTGATTATTTTCAGCTACAACCAACGGGGTTGCTCCCTGACGTGAAAGTTCCGTTACAGTCTCTTCTACATTTTTTGGGAAAAATCCATTATTGTTTTCTATGAATTTTTTTATAGCGTTTGAAGAGCCTTTTCGAATACTTCTAAGTTGACCATCAGGATTTCTGAAGTCAAGACCGCTCATACTGGTTTGCGCGGTGAAGGGGACAAATACACTGTCCATAGGCTGCATTTCCCTGGCTCTTATATTAAACTGTTCTTTTGCCAAAACAACAATCGACCGGCCTTCGGGCGTTTCATCAGCCAGTGATGCCAGTTGTGCTGCATCAGCAAGTTGTTCTTTAGTAAATCCTTCGGCTGGGATAAATTCTGTAGCCATCCGGTTACCCAATGTAATTGTTCCTGTTTTATCAAGAAGTAACACATCTGTATCTCCGGCAGCTTCAATTGCTTTTCCGCTGGTGGCTATAACATTTTTTCGCAGTAATCTGTCCATACCACTTATTCCAATAGCACTAAGCAAACCCCCAATAGTTGTAGGAATGAGGCAGACAAGAAGTGAAATCAGAACAGGCAGCGTCAGGTTGTGATTTGCGGAAACACCAGAAGCTTTCAGACTATATCCGAAGTACGCCGGCAGGGCAACAACTACTAAAAGGAAAATAATAGTAAGACCTGAGAGAAGAATGATCAAAGCAATCTCATTCGGTGTTTTCTGCCGTTTTGCACCCTCAACCAGGGCAATCATCCGGTCAAGAAATGTAAAACCGGGTTCGGAAGTTATTTGAATAGTAATAGTGTCGCTGATCACTTTGGTTCCTCCTGTTACGGCACACCTGTCACCACCGCTCTCGCGGATTACGGGAGCAGATTCTCCTGTAATGGCAGATTCATCGACACTGGCAATACCTTTTATGACATCACCATCAGCAGGAATTACATCTCCGGCATCACATATCACTACATCACCTTTCCTCAGATCATTGGCAAGAACTATTTCTTCCTTATTATTGATAAGCTTACGAGCTTTTGTCTGAGTGCGGCTCTTACGTAAACTGTCAGCCTGAGCTTTACCCCGGCCTTCAGCAACTGCTTCGGCAAAATTGGCAAATAAAACTGTAAACCAGAGCCAGAGTGTAATCTGAAAGTTAAAGTTTGAAAAATGACTGTTTAATATATCAGTAAATACGACTACCGTCGTCATTAATGCTCCAATACCAACAATGAAAATAACCGGGTTTTTAACAAGAACACCAGGGTTCAGTTTGATAAAAGAATCCTTTAATGCCTGGACAGCTATTTCCCTGGTAAAAAGCTGATTCATATTTCGTTTTTCCATAATATTTATTTTGAAAATTTAAAAAGTAACACCCAGATTCATCAAAAAATGTTCGACAATAGGACCAAGTGCAAGAGGCGGGAAAAAAGTCAATCCTCCAACTATAAGAATAACACTTATCAACAGCATGACAAACAGCCAGTTGTCGGTTCTGAAGGTACCTGATGAAACAGGGGTGATCTTTTTCTTTGCCATGCTCCCTGCTATAGCCATAACAGGAACAATTATTCCAAAACGACCTATAAGCATGCCAAATCCAATCATCAGGTTATAAAAAACTGTGTTTGCGTTGAGCCCGGCAAAAGCGCTGCCATTATTTCCGGCTGCCGAGCTAAAAGCATATAATATTTCTGAAAGACCATGTGGACCTGCATTATTCAGTCCCGCCAGTCCGGCGGGCACCGAACAGGCAACTGCGGAAAATAATTTTATGACAATACTTGGAGCTAAAACTGCAAGAATAGCCATTTTCATCTCAAAAGCTTCAATCTTTTTGCCCAGGTACTCCGGAGTTCGGCCAACCATGAGTCCTGCAATAAAAACAGTCAGTATTATAAAAATTATTATACCATATAAACCCGATCCCACTCCACCAAAAATTATCTCACCCAGCATGAGGTTGAACATTGCTACGAGACCTGACAATGGTGACAAACTATCATGCATTGCATTTACTGAACCATTCGAGGTAACAGTGGTAGTGACTGACCAAAGTACACTGTTCATCACTCCAAACCTGGTTTCCTTTCCTTCCATAGAACCAGCAACATTCAATACATTGTTGTGACTATATTCCGCCCAGAGCGATATGGCCAGACCCAATGCAAAGAGGATAAACATAGTAATAAATATCGCCCTTGCCTGGCGTTTGGACTTCATATAATATCCGAATGTAAACACAAGACCAGCTGAGATAATGATAAGTGAAAACATTTCCAGCAAGTTGGAAAAAGGTGTCG
The DNA here is from genome assembly GCA_003141895.1 of Bacteroidales bacterium. Taxonomy (GTDB): domain Bacteria; phylum Bacteroidota; class Bacteroidia; order Bacteroidales; family VadinHA17; genus LD21. The sequence continues at coordinate 37,290 of PLNT01000016.1, forward strand.
GATTTTCAAATGGATGAGCACTGTTGGCATTAAAAAATCCTCCTCCGTTTGTACCAAGTTGTTTTATCGCAATTTGAGATGCAGCAGGTCCAAGTGGAATAATCTGTTGCGTTCCCTGTAGGGTAGTTGCTTTGACATAATGCGAAAATGTTTGTACTGCTCCCTGTCCTACTAATATAATAGTGAGAAGAATTGAAAGAGGTAATAACACATAAAGAACACTTCTGGTCATATCAGCCCAAAAATTACCCAAAGCATCAGTAGTTTTCCTGGTCAGCCCACGTATAAGGGCCAATACCACTGATATACCGGTTGCCGCACTGACAAAATTCTGAACAGTAAGACCCATCATCTGAACCAGGTAACTCAAAGTATTTTCGCCGCTATAAGATTGCCAGTTTGTATTTGTTATAAAGCTCGCAGCTGTATTAAACGAAAGATGCCATGAAACATTCGGCAGCTTTTCTGTATTCAGGGGCAGATATGCCTGAAACATCTGTATTAGAAATAAAAATACCATACCAAAAAGATTGAAAAGGAGAACGCCATACAAGTAGGTTTTCCAGTTCATCTCCTCCTCGCTTTTAAGACCTGAAACCTTGTATATTGATGTTTCAAGCCAACCAAAGACTGGCTTCATAAAATGTTTTTCACCCATGAATACTTTTGCCATATACTTACCTAACAAAGGCGAGAGTACTATAAGCAGTACCATGAAAATGATCAGTTGAATCGCTTCGTTCATATTTTTAAGGTATTAAAATTTATCAGGTCTTAATAAAGTATAAACTAAATAGCCCAATATCAGGAGTGCAATAATTCCTCCGATAAGATAACTAAGTGGACCGTTAGAAACATTCGTACCCGATTGTATAGGTACAACTAAAAGAGACAGTAGCGATGTTGAAGCTTTTGAGTTCATAATATTTTCTGTATAATTTTGATATTAATTAAACCTGTAAATTATTGATTGTCTTTGATTAAAAAGCAACAGCTAATGATGTCGTTACAAAATAGTTTCGACTTGAAACCTTATTATCTAATGTGAATATCTTGTCTTTACTGTTAAGTGCTCTTCCTTCAATTCTCCACATTACGTTGTCGCTAATTTTGTAATCGAAATTTAATGAATAACCGTACGTCTGGAACCCGTTGGGAGTACCTGTGGCAATGATAATTCCATTTTTGTCATTATAATATTCTCCTCGAACAGCAACCGCCAGCTTATTGCAGCATTGATAATGAAAAATAACTACTGGGCTGTACAGTGTGTTATACTTAGTGCTGCCTTTACTCTTTTGTTCCATACCATAATCAAAACCCAGGGTGATCCTGAATTTATCCGTTGCATTAAGTATTGCGTAGAAATTATGATAGTAGCGCATTTGAGAAACAGAATCCGGTTTATCGTTCCCTATAAATGTACTATAGTTAAAGGTAATTTTACCGTTTGGAGTAAATGTAATTTGTGTTCCGAGAGCAGGGGTGTTGTTTCCATTGACACGCGCAATCCTCTGCCAGCCATTTACAACTAATCCGGAGAGAAACCATTTGCTGTTGTCAGAAGTGTAACTGATTTTAATTCCACTTTCCCAACTTGGTGTGTCGTCGCCTATAATGCAACGTGTAAGTGCATCGCAAGTTTTTCCAACCGGGCTTTCAAATCCAATATGTGATGGAAATACTCCTGCATCTAACCATAAATTTTTATTTTTGGACAATTTCACTCCAATATTTGCCTGCCATAAATTTTTGAGTAAGGGTTGTTCTGCAGATGAGTTATACTGGGCCCAGGTTCCCTCCATCAATCCGAAGTTTGCACGGACATTTTTTGCAGTATAACTCGCATTGATGAATCCGAGATTCAGATTCGCTTCATTATGCCTGTTAAAATTGTAGAAAAAAGAGGGTCGCTCATGATTACCGGGATTACCGAAATCATAACTGTAATACACTTCAGCATAACCTGAAAATGTAAGCAAAGCTTTACTGCTGTCTGCCTGAGCAAATGATGCTGATGTTATCAGTGAAAACATTGCAATAAGAAATTTTTTCATTCTATTATAAATAAAAGACCAAACATTTTTATAAGATTAATTACGATACAAAATTGCACCCTAATTCATAAGGGTTTAATAAAAACCATACCTAAAACCGTTAAGATTTTATAAATATGGAATTAAAAAACCTGAGGAATTGGAATATGTTGGGAACGGTCGCGACCATTCCTACACATAACCGAATAAACGATTGGGATGCAGGCGTATATTATTCAATTTTTATAGGAAAAATTACAATCGGGATCCCGAATTTGAAGAATCTCTTCTGAATGGAAAAGATTGTATGATTGTGTAATAATTTGGAAAGGTAGAATGTTTTGGAAAAGACAAGCTGTCCGCCGAAAAAGGCTGCGCCCGATAGTCTTGGTCGTAACCTTTTGATAATACGGTAAATTTCATTCACAGGGTCAGTTCCTATTGTCCAGAAACTCTTGCCATACAGCCCAAACTGATTTGCAACAGTTACATACTTTTCTCCATCTTCTTTCACCTGTTTCGTAAAGTGATCCAGTTCTATGGTTCCCCTGTAAATTTTTGAATTAATAATACCAATTCGCACAAAAACAATATTATTATATACCCCTTTGAAGTTTTCAAGAATTCGCAGAAACGTATATAATCCTGTTCCGCCAAAACCACTGACTAAAATAATGGCTGTTCTCCCATTTTTGTCAAACGCGATTTTTTTAAGGTTACGGTCAGCACAAGGCCTCTGGCCGATAAGTTTTTCAATTTCCTGGAAAGCTTTCAATCTCAGTTTCTGTAGTTTTATGGCTGTATTAAAATAATGGCGTTTAATATTGATAGCTAATAAGATCAGCAACCCTGTAATAAACAACGTTGCCCAGCCCCCCTGGCCGAATTTCAGAATAATAACAGATACCAGAATGAAGGAAGTAAGTATCAGACCTATTCCATTTATAGCTAATTTCCGCTTCCATGGAACATGTTTTGCTCTCATCTGCCACCAGTGTTTTACCATACCAACCTGGGAAATGGTAAACGTGATGAACACATTAATACTATACAGAACAACAAGCAATGCAACGGATCCTTTAGATAAAACCATCATTATTAGAGCTCCAGTGCCCATCAATAAAACCCCGTTCATTGTAACAAGCCGGTCGCTGAGAGAAGCGAATCTTTTTGGCAGCCAGTGATCTATTGCCATATTTGCCATAATTCTCGGGCCATCTATAAATCCGGTTTGTGCGGCAACAAATAAAAGTGCAGCTTCCGAAATCAGGGTTATAAGAACAAAACTCCTCGACCAGAAATAACCCCAGCCTGCAGTAAGGTTATCAAGTAATACGGCATTTAATGTTTTATGAGTATCGAGCTGAACATTAAAAAGCATGTAACAAATCATTAGTCCCATTACCATGAATGATAATGAGATAACCATCAGGAACATTGTCTTGCGCGCAGTCGCTACTTTAGGTTCCCGCAGAATTGGCATGCCATTGCTAACCGCTTCAATACCCGTATATGTTCCGGCACCCATGCTATAAGCCCGCAGAATAATAAAGAATGTTGCAAAAAAACCAAACTGGTTAACAGTCTGGTGAATATCGTTTGACGTTTGAGCGGCAACAGCTGCAATATTTGAAGAATGAATTAAAATCCCATATAAAATCGCAGCAACATGTGTAATAATGAAAATCATGAATATCGGAGTAAGGGAGAGTACCGATTCTTTTACCCCCCTGAGGTTTAAAAGAATCATAAAACAAACCCCTATAAGAGCGAATGTAAGCTTGTATGGTTGCCAGGTAGCAGGAAAATAGCTGAACAGTGCATCAGCACCACTGGATATTGAAAGTGTAATTGTAAGAACATAGTCGATTATAAGAGCAGAACCGGAAATCATCCCCGTCGTTGGTGACAATAATTTACTGCCCACCAGGTATCCTCCTCCTCCATGCGGAAAAAGACGAACTATCTGGTTATAACTTGAACTAATAATGACAATTGTAAAAACTGTACCAAGTGCGACAAATATGGCTAAGCTGGGGTGCCCTAATAAGTTTCGGTATGCTTCCTCGGGACCGTAACAGGATGATGATACTCCGTCTGCTCCTAGACCAATCCATGCAAAAAAAGCAACTAATGTTAATTTATGGAATAACCCTTTATCCTGGATCAACTTGGCTCTGCCTATGAATGTATTTTTAATTTTTTGATTAAAAGTAAATCCTTCAGTTGATTCCACTCTTTTTTCGCTCTTCATAATCCCGTAGCTCTGTTTATTCAGCTAAAGCTTTAATTACCCAACGATACAGTTTGACCGCGCGAAATTAATTAAATTTGTGTAAAGATGATAGAAAGATTATATAAGATTTTAATGGAGACAGAGGAAATGTGGAATTGTTCGCATTGGATTTGGGAAGAGAAGTCTTTTGGATTTCCTTCGCCAATACTAAGGATGACAATGCTTATTATTTTTCTTTCATAATTTTATTCAGAATTGGCTCCGGAGATCCTTCGCTAACGCTCAGGATGACAACGCATTTTATATAAAATAAGACAAGGAAGGGTTGGCGATTTGCAGAGCAAATCGCCGAATGAAGCGTAGCGAAATGAGGAATCCCCAATAGTTGTAAGTAAGTTTTTATTATAGAAATTATATATTGAATCACCAGCAGGTAATGACGTTGCATGCGTCCCTACAATATATAATTGCACGATGAATTAGAGTTTACAGAAACGAATAGTTCTTTCCATAATACAACATTTGTCCCAGATAATCATCTGCATATTCAACCTTTAAATCTGTCATTTCACCATTATTATCAAAAACTGGAACCAGGGTTGGATTTACAAACCCTGTGTAAGGAGCAAGATTCAGTTTTTTATAGCGTTCGAGAATCTCAGAATGCAATTGGGAATTAACTTTTACACCATAATTTTCGATCAGATTTTTACCTGCCTGAAAATCTCCCTCTGACTTTATTCTCTGGATTTCTTTCAGCAACTCTCCAAAAAGGTTTCTGAGCTTCAGGTAATCATTGATTTTTACGTAGCTTTTTCCTTCCTGACTGAAAAACTCAACAACATTTTCTGATTTACCATTTTCATAAACCCAATGACATATGGCTGATCTGTTTCGCATGTGAGCTTCCTCAATATCTTTACCCGGCTTTATCCTTACTAATTGTGTTAATAATCCGTTTCTGAGATAAGTGTCATATGAGGCTTTTGCAGCATCCTCATCCGGCAGGAGACCAAGCTCCATGACTTTCTTATCAATTATGTAGTAAAGGGCAAAGAGATCTGCCCTTGCTTCTTCGAGAGCAGAAGCATAATTTTTAAGAGCATTTGGATCGGTACCTTCTGCAAGCTTGCCACTTGCATGCCCGACACACTCGTGAAGGTCGGTATGCAATGCATCAGAAAGAGCACCGAATTTTCTTATCCGCTCCGCCTCATTAATATCTGCTGCGAATTCTTCCAGAAATCCATTGCCCTGCGATGTGATATCGTAAGCGTTTGTTATATTTCCCAGTGTAACTGATTTTGATCCAACTTCTTTCCTTATCCAGTTGGCGTTAGGAAGATTAATACCAAGAGGTGCTGCGGGATAGCAGTCTCCCCCCAGCATAGCAATATTAATAACTTTAGCAGCTACACCTTTGACCTTTTCTTTCCTGTATTTTTGCTGAACAGGTGAATTGTCTTCAAACCACTGTGCATTGTCTGTAATTATTTTGGTCCTTTTGGTAGCTTCAGCATCTATATAATCAACAATTGCCTCCCACGTTGCTTTCATTCCAAGCGGGTCACTGTACGTTTCTATGAACCCATTAATATAATCGACATCCCCATCGCTGTCCTGAGCCCAAAGGATATTGAATTGATCCCATACGTTAAGATCCCCCGTTTTGTAGAAACTAATAAGAAGTCTGATTCCTTCTTTCTGTTTTCCGGAACCGGCAATATCAATAGCCTTTTCAAGCCAGTAAATTATCTGATCGATTGCCGGGCCATATAAACCTCCTGATCTGTAAACATCTTCAAACAATTTCCCTTCCATTTTTATAACCTTTGAGTTTAATCCAACTGATATGGGTCTTGGATCATTTGAATCAATTTTGCCAGAATAGAAATCTTCAACCTCTTTCTGATTTACCCCTTCATACACGTTTACAGCGGAACCGGCAATAATATCAATGTCAGCTTTCAGCTCAACTTTCCTTGCAAAAAGTTTTTCATCAAAAATTACTGTCTTCAGAACAGATACTAAACTATTAACGTCTTGACTATTTGCCAGAGGAAGCAATTTCTGATCAATTGATCTTATCATACTTTCAAAATAGTTTCCGGAAAACCCGGGTATTAATTTATCGGTCGAATAGTGGTGATGTATACCATTAGCAAAAAAGACTCTCCTGGCATAAACCAGAAAGGTTTTATATTCGATGGAATCTTTGTCCCCTTTAAAATTTTCAATAATTGCTTCAAGGGTTTTTCTGATCTGAATATTAAATTTAAAATTCTGGTCCCATAATATATCTCTTCCCGACAGTGCGGCCTGGCTTAAAAAGTAAATGAACTTCTTTTGTTGCAGGGTTAATGATTCAAATCCGGGAAGCCTGTATTTCAGTACCCTCATATCGTCAAACTGATCTACAAAATAATTAAAATCGTTGTTGCTCATTACCATTTGTTTGTAAGACTAACAAAGATCATAAAGATTTTATTAATAATTCTGAAAACTTTTTTGGGTTGTAACTTACACTCTCCCTCTTTTCATGTTGAATGCAACATCCCTCTACAAAGAATTCTTTGTGTACCTTCGTGGTAAAGAACATAAACCTTAATTCCATTTATAACAATGTCGGATATTATTGAAAGTATCAGGAAAGAACTTATACAGAGCGCTAATGGAAAGGCAAAGTTGTCGGCTGAACGATACTTTATAGGAGGAATAAAGCTATATGGTGTTATAACGCCTGAAGTAAACAGAATCAGTAAATCGTATTTCAAAAATATCGAAGACAAATCAAAGTCAAATATTTTCTCGTTATGTGAAGAATTATGGAAATCAGGTTTTGTTGAAGAATCAATTGTAGCGTGTCACTGGGCATATAATATTTATAAAGAATACATTCCGGTTGATTTCAAGGTCTTTGATAAATGGGTGAAGAACTATCTGAATAATTGGGCATCATGCGATACACTGTGCAATCATGCTGTTGGTACTTTTGTAGAAATGTTTCCGGAATATTTGACCAGTTTGAAAGAGTGGGCAAAATCGGAAAACCGGTGGGTAAAACGTGCTTCGTCTGTTTCTCTGATCATACCTGCCAGAAGAGGAAAATTTCTTAAGGACATCTTTGACATAGCAGATATTCTTCATTCGGATAAAGATGATATGGTTCAGAAAGGATATGGCTGGATGCTGAAAGCAGCGAGCCAGGCCCATCAGAATGAGGTCTTCAATTATGTTATGAAAAGGAAATCTACGATGCCCAGGACTTCGCTCCGGTACTCTATTGAGAAAATGTCGCCTGAATTAAAAGCACAGATAATGTTAAAATAGTAATTACGGTTTTTCTACCTTTGTTCCGGAGATAATAATTTGTAATGAGAAGAACTGTTTCTATAATCCTTTCGATACTGCTTCCGTCAGTTGCATTTTCACAGGATAGAATTACCGGTCATGATTTTGCTACAAGATCAGAAGTAATTGCGCGTAACGGAATGGCAGCAACCAGTCATCCGCTTGCGACTCAGGTGGCTCTCGATATTTTAAAAAAAGGCGGAAATGCAATTGATGCTGCGATAGCTGCAGATGCAGTTCTTGGTGTTGTTGAGCCAACAGGTGCCGGTGTAGGTGGTGACCTGTTTGCTATAATCTGGAGCGCCGACAAAGGTAAATTATATGGATTAAACGGAAGCGGGAGATCCCCACGCTCATTAAAGCTTGAATACTTTAAAGAGAACGGATATGAATTTATTCCATCTTTTGGTCCCCTTCCGGTTTCAGTCCCGGGATGTGTCGATGGCTGGTACGAAATGCACGATATGTTCGGCCATCTGCCAATGAATGAAGTACTTCAACCGGCAATCACTTATGCAAGAGAAGGGTTTCCTGTTACAGAAGTAATTGCTTTTGCTCTCAAACAAGCTGAGACTTTAAAAGAGTATCCAAATATAAAAGAGGTTTACATGTCTTCAGGGCATCCACCGATAAAAGGTGAAATTTTCAAAAACCCATTACTGGCCAACACTCTTGAAAAAATAGCCAAAGGAGGCAGATATGAATTTTATAAGGGATCAATTGCAAAGGACATAGCTGCCTTTATGAAAAAACAGGGAGGCTTCCTTTCATACGATGACATGTACAGGCATCATTCAGAATGGGTAGAACCTGTCAGTACGTCTTATCGTGGTTATGAAGTCTGGGAACTACCTCCAAACGGACAGGGCATTGCAGCCCTGCAGATGCTTAATATACTTGAAGGATATGATATTGCTGCAATGGGTTTTGGTTCAGCTGATTACATACATGTTTGGACTGAGGCGAAAAAACTGGCCTTTGAAGACAGGGCAAAATATTATGCTGACCCATTTTTCAATAAAATTCCTGTATCTCAGCTCATTTCAAAAAAATATGCTGCTGAGCGGCGCAAGCTTATTGATATGAATAAAGCTGCCAAGATTTATGATCCTGGAAAAATAGAGGGCCCGAATACAGTTTATCTGACAGTTGCTGACAAAGCAGGAAACATTGTTTCTCTCATTCAGAGTAACTACAGAGGAATGGGATCAGGTATGTGCCCTACGGGTTTGGGATTTGTTCTGCAGGACAGGGGTGAAATGTTCAGTCTCGAGGAAGGACATATGAACGTTTATGCACCAGGCAAAAGACCTTTTCATACTATAATTCCATCATTCATAACAAAAAACGGCAAGCCCTGGGTAAGTTTTGGTGTGATGGGTGGTGATATGCAACCACAGGGGCAGGTTCAGATTATCGTTAATCTCATTGACTTTAAAATGAATCTCCAGGAAGCAGGTGACGCTCCCAGGATGCATCATATCGGATCGTCCGAACCAACCGGTCAGCAAATGACAAATGGAGGCATTCTTCTTCTTGAAAGCGGTTTCCGTACCGAGGTCATCCAGAATCTTATGTCAAGAGGTCATACAATTCAATGGGATCTTGGGGGTTATGGTGGTTACCAGGCCATAATGTGGGATGATAAGAATAAAGTGTGGTTCGGGGCTTCTGAATCGAGAAAGGATGGTCAGGCTGCGGGATATTAACCCCCAACCCCCAGCAAATCCATAACCCCATTAATATATGTAAGCGGATGAATGGGATTTCCGGGCACATACAAGTCAATGTGATTTTTCTCAATAAATCTTCTGTCTATTGCAGGACTTCCTTCAAAGATGCCTCCGCTTATAGCGTCAGTACCTGCCAAAATAATGATTTTAGGTGAAGGAATAGCTTTGTAAGTAATTTCCAGCGCTTCAGCCATATTCTCCGAGATGGGTCCTGTTATCACTATTCCATCGGCATGACGAGGTGAAGCAACAAATTCAATACCAAAACGTCCAAAATCAAAATTCACATTCCCGGTAGCGGCAAGTTCCATTTCACAAGAATTATCTCCCCCGGCAGATACCTGACGCAGCTTCAATGCACTTTTAAAAAGTCTTCTTATCTCTTTTCTAATAAGGTTTTCATCAAGTTGTAACGGAGTTTCAGAACCCGGTTTGATAATAAGTGCTTCCCTGACATTGGATGATATCCTGTAATCATTTGTGAACCTGATCTTATTGGGGAGCAGGAACGAACATTCTTTACAGAAAACACATCTGCCCATATCTATAGATCCTGAGTTACCATTAATGGCCATTACCGGGCAGGCAGAAAAGACAGTTTTGATTTCATCTTTTGTTATATCATCTGAAATGACCGGTCTCCCTCTGAACAACTCGGAAACAGGCTGCATACGAAGGTTTTTGACATATTGTATGCCGTGACTCTTCAGAACATTTATCTCTTTAAACATTATAGTTCACTTACTGAATAAAATTATAAATCGTTTCCGCAATACGACAGGTTAAAACTCTTATTACAGATCGGGAAATCCGATATTTCCTGATTACGCACTGCCAAAGCTAAAGCCATCCAATTATGCATGGAAGGATCTTTGACTTTATAATGTGCAATATTTCCGCTATTATCAGTGATAGCGATATGACAAATTTCACCTCTCCATCCTTCGACCATGGAGATTGCAAAGCTGTCTGGCTTTAAGTTATAGTCATAAACAGGCTTCCTGAAGTCTTTAATTTTTTGTTGCCATATCTCAATAAGTTCATGAATAATTTTCACCGATTCGTGTACCTCAAGAACACGTTCCATCCCTCGCGCAAGGACATCGCCTGTTTCAAGAATTACCGGTCGGACCAAATAGTTTTTATAGTATTGAAAAGGATGCGTTTTACGTATATCACGTAAAATCCCGCTTGTACGGGCAGTCATTCCAACGGTACCCAGGCTTAAAGCTTGTTGTCTTGTAAGGATCCCGATATCATCAAAACGGCCAAGAACGCTTGGCAGTGAATAAATAAGATCAGTTACTTCAAAAAATCGTCTGCCTGTATCATCAAGTACACGGAGTATCTCGTTTACAACTTCATTATTCAGGGGATAATTACTGCCACCGGGGCGGATAAGCCCTTTGCCAAAGCGATTCCCGCACCAAAATTGGGTAGTATTTATTATTGTGGTTCTCAGAGCCTCGCATACTACTTGTCCAAGCTGGTAAGCTACATCGCCACATAAAGCAGAAGTGTCGCCGATGTGAATAGCGAGCCTTTCCATTTCCAAAGCGATGCACCTTTCGATCTGTAATGCTTCGCTGACCTGAATACCAGCTAATGATTCAATAAGTTGCGAATGAGCCATAGAGTGTCCGATTGAAGTATCGCCGGCAATACTTTCTGAAAGGATACATCTTTGTAATGCATTGCATTTCGTAATAAATAACTCTTCAATTCCACGATGCTGATACCCTAATTGAATTTCGAGGTGTAAAACCTTTTCACCGTTACAGATAAACCTGAAATGCCCTGGTTCAATAATACCTGCATGTACCGGTCCTACTCCTACTTCATGAAGCTCTTCACTCTCAATATTATAAAAAGGATAATTATCCATAATCTCTGACACGTCTTTACGATTATACGGATATCTAACAGGCTTCAGCCATGGATGGCCCACAAATTCAACTCCGAAATTTTCGTGAATTTCACGTTCAAAAATATGAAGCGGTACGCATTCCGGAGTAAGAGATTTTAGCACGGGATGATCCTTATTAAGCTCATGAGCAAATAATACCACAATATTATTGTTATCATCAGCTATACAACAATAAAGTTTCAGATTGCCCGCTGACTCAACTCCGTAATAGGCAACGCAGTGCTTTCCTTCCTCTTTTAAAAAAGCCAAAACACGATCATAAAAAATCTCATATTTTAAAATGGGTATTTCTTTTAGGTCAAGCGGTAGTGAATTGTTTTTTATTTCCATATATAGTTTTTGATCCATGACATTTACTATTTAAGAAAAATGGAAATACTCTGGTTAATAAGATCAACCAGGATGGGAGGTTGATAAAAACACATAACGAAAACAACCCCAAGGAATAGAAATTGGCTGACAGTCTCAACAGGATTAATTTTTTCCGGGGACTTTTGATAATTCTCATTACGAGGATTCGAAAATACAATATGCATAATTCTTGTGCTCATGGCATAAATAACAAAGCACAGCAGCAGAATTACAGTTACCAATACAAACCATTGGTTATTGAAAACGGCTGCTTTAAATATCATAAACTCAGTAATAAACAGACCTGAAGGAGGAATGGCAAGAATGCAGATCATTCCCGTAATAAGTACTAAAGCGCCGGCAGGATATAGTTTCATATACCTGCCACATTCATCTAATTTGAATGTATGAAGTACCCTTGATAATTGTCCCATTTGATAAAAAAGACTCGATTTTGTTAATGAATGCAACACCAGGAGAAGCAACGCTGCATAATAACCAACTCCACCCACACCAATCGCAATAGCTACCAGTCCCATGTTTTCCAGACTTGAATATGCAAGCATTCTCTTAAGGTGTTTTGCTTTAAGCATGTAACCCGCAGCAATTAAGATAGACAAGACCCCTGACAGGATAAGAACATGATTCATAAAAGGCAAAATAGATGATAAAGAAAATAAAGTATAAACACGAAAAATAGCCAGAAAACCGACATTCATCAATGTAGTGGAAATTAAGGCGCTGATTGGAGGCGGTGCTACAGAATGTGCATCAATGGTAACAGTATGCATGGGAAAAAGACCCATCTTTGTGCTGAAGCCAACCAGAACAAAAATAAATGCAATTTTCAGATACATGGGATTGGCCTGATTAATAATATTCGCTAAAGATTCAAAAGAAAGATTGGCAGCATCTTCCCGGCCATAAATAAATCCTAAAAACAAAATACCAAGATAAGCCATAGCTATCCCGGTTGAACAGATAAAAACATACTTCCATGTTGCTTCAAGCGCCATTTCCGTGCGATCGTGATATATCAGGGCTGCCACAGCCAGGGTGGTAGCTTCAACAAAAATCCATAGAACAGTCATGCCATTTGCCAGGTATGCACCCGACATAAAAGTCATTAAAGCAATCAGGGCAGCATGGTATATATTATATTTTTTCACATCGTCACCGGCTGCATAAATAAATCCATGGTAAACAGTTGGAATAGCTAAAAACGATAAAACGGAAAGTAATAACACACCGGCGCTGTTATAAGTGAAATAGCTCAATTCGGTTTTATTTAAGTTAGTCCAGCAATAGAAAGTAAAACCAATGTGCATTAATGCGAAACTAAGGCTTATAATTTTAGTAATAGTTTTACTTTTAAGTAAGACTATCGAGATGCACATAAATGATGAAATGATAAAAAATAATAAAAGTGTCATCCTTTAATCTTTTAGCGTGGTTAACTCGTTTGTATGCGGTTTGAGTCGTAATCCGAAAAAACCAAGAATTAAAACTCCCACAAAAATGTCAAGCAATATTCCAATATTGATCAGCATAGGCATTTTATTTCCTACGGCAAGTGAAAACATAAAAACTGAATTCTCAATAACTAAAAAGCCTATCAGATGCGAGATTATCAATTTGTGTGTTACAATAAGCAACATTCCGGTAAATAAAGTAAAAAGAGCAATGGCCATGTAAATAGTATTGATATAAGGATTCACCAGAGAATTTGCCAATATAACACTTATCAATAATGCAAAAATTGATAAAATGAGTAAATAGAAACCTGGCATTGCCAGTCGGGACACTTTAGATACTGCAGAACGGTCAACAATCCTGAATAGCAGATACGGTATTAAAATAGTCTTAAAAATCAAAGTTTCCGAAGCAATAAACAGCAGATTTACACTATTTATTTCTTTAAGCTCGAATATAGCAATACCAAACAGTAATAACCCCTGAATTCCAATAAGCCTGATATATGTAATTAATCGCTCCGCAGATGAAAAATACATAAGAGTTATTGAAAACAATACTATCAGATAATTTACCATGTTTTGTTATTAGATTAATTTGTCGGTTAATATTAAAATTACCACAAAAGCTATCCAAGCAATTGCTGAAATGGTAAGGATGAATTTGGGATTTTTGTTCATCTTGTTCCTGGCTCTGAACGATTCTGTAAGGCCAATGATTACTGCAAATACCACCTGAACTGTCAAGAACAAAACAATCTGCAGAAATATGTTCCATCCGGCAGGCACAATAACATTATACATCAAAGCACCATAAATTGCAAATTTCAGGTACGTACCAATATGAATCAATGCTTTATCAAAACCGCTGTTATCCAGTATCATAACCTCATGTATCATGGTGAGTTCGAGATGCGTTCTGGGGTCATCGACCGGGAGTCTGCTGTTTTCGATCATGGCTATCTGAACAAATATATAAAATCCTATAATGCTGTATATCAACACATAATGAGTTCCTGCAAGAAAAAAATGACTAAAAATGCCCGAGAAAGAAGTATAACCGGTAAGCATTGCAAAAGTAGCCAGCAAAATAAAGAATGCCGGTTCCACGAGCATTGAGAAAAATGCTTCACGATTGGCGCCCATTCCCCCGAAACTGCTCCCGGTATCGAGAGCAGAAAGAATGGTAAAAAACTTTCCGAAAGCGAGAAGGTAAGCGAAAAAAACAAAATCACCTTCAAATGATATAACAGCACTCTGAGTGGCAAATGGTATTACCAGCAAAACACACAAAACACTTGACAATGCAACAACCGGAGCAATTTGAAATATTCTTCCTGAGGTCTTGCTGAAAACACTTCCTTTTCTCATCAACACTCCTATATCTTTGATTGGCTGAAGTATTCCCTGACCTTTACGTCCCGATGATATGCTTTTTGTACGTAATATTATTCCGGGAAAAAAGAAAGCTGCAATTAAGATCAGAACAAACGACATCATGTTCAGATAAGGTTAAAATAGGTTAACAAAAACACAAGGAGCATATAAACAAATGCATATAATATGTAATGCTGAATCTGCCCGGTTTGCATAACTGCAATTTTTTTCAGAAGTGATGAAAACCAATCTATCGGCTTGTCAATAAGTAACTTTTTGATAATATCGTCACTATGCGACTCAAAGGTTCTCTTCACGGGGAATATTTCGTCATCCCGGAAGTCATCCATTATTTTTTTTGTCTGGAGCAATGGTTTTGCAAGATGGTTGTAATTATAGGTATACGATGTTGCAGTATATTGTTGTTTACTGGTGCCGGCAGTATAGCCACAGCCCCATGTGGGCCCAATGTCAATTTGTTTCGTCTTAAGATAAAAGTGCCTGTAAACAAGTAATATAACGATAGTAATAACAAATATTCCACTCAAAATACTTATTTGGGCGAGGTTATTTACAGAAGAATTAGCTACCATTGTCATATCGGGTAGCCTGAACGCCTGGAATACTATATTAAAAACAGGTTTCACAAATAAGACCGATGCCAATCCTATCAGTATTATAAAAGCGACGGTTATAAATTGAGGAAAAATCATCACCCGGCTGACTTCCTTAGCCTTTGATGCTTTTTCTGAACGGGGCTCTCCAAGAAAGACTATTCCAAAAGCTTTTGTAAAACAGAAAATTGCCAGTCCCCCTATGAGAGCAAGTCCGACAATGCTTGACAGTATAACGATAGACTGATATAAGTTAGCGGCTGACAGGCTTTTAAACATGCCCATGTAGATAAGATATTCAGATATAAAGCCATTGAAGGGAGGTAAGCCGCAGATTGCCAAAGAACCAATTAAAAAGAAAATAGCGGTATATGGCATTTTCTTCATCAACCCTCCCAGCTGTTCAATGTTTCGTGTATGTGTGGCCTGATATACCGAACCTGCATTAAAAAAGAGAAGCGATTTAAAAAGGGAATGATTCATAACATGGAGCAAGCCCCCGCTAAAACCAAGCAGGCTCAACGCGGTATTATTTGTTGCAAGGCCAATCACCCCCAGTCCAATTCCGATACCTATGATGCCTATATTCTCAATGCTATGATAGGCCAACAAGCGTTTAAGATCATGTTGAACGATAGCCATCATTACACCAAACACACCTGACGCAATAGAAATTGACAGTACAATAAGACCTATTAAAAGCAAATCATTTTGTACCGACATGATCACACGCAAAATACCATAGATGCCCATTTTTATCATTACCCCTGACATTACTCCCGATACATGCGATGGAGCCGCTGGGTGAGCCTCAGGGAGCCATGTATGCAAGAGAATAAAACCGGCCTTTATGCCAAACCCGATAAAAAACAGGATAAAAAGCAGAAAATTAGAATGACTTGCAAAATATAGTCTAAGAGCGTCAAAGCTCATTTGTCCGGTTGCTTTATCAACTATTAAAAAGCTTATTAAGATAAAAAACATGCCAACATGCATCTGTATAAGGTAACTGATACCAGTTTTCATTATAGTGCGGTCTTCTGCATCAAAAATCACAAGGAGGAACGATGACAGAGCCATTAATTCCCAGACAATTAGAAACGACAAGCCATCGCGTATCATCACTACCATTATCATCGAAAGGTAGAGCCACAGGTACGAGAAGTAATGAATCGAAAAACGTAAAGCATTTTTGCTTTGATAATATGGTTGAAGGTACCCTCTGGCATAAAGGAAACCTATAAAAACCGTTATATTAACCACGACTATAAAAAATGCTGAAAGGCTGTCTATCGTTAAGAGGAAATTCCTATTAAAAAAAGATGTATATAACTGTATATTAAGCTGTTGATTATTACCGTTAAGCACTCCAAAACACCATAAAGAAGTTAAAATTATACCACTTGTAAGTAAAAACAAAGTATAATAATATTTTAAAGACTTGGGGATAAAAAAAACCAGGAACGAGAGAGATAAAATAATAAGAAATAATATAGCATTCATCATCAGTGGTAAATAATATAAAGTCTTTATAGTTTTTTTGTTGTCATTAGATGATTTCTTGTTTGACAACAAATTAAGAATTGCAAACCGTTTGAAAATAATTACTTACATTAATTTTTACTCACGTAATTGCAATTTTGTGTCAGCAAAAGTAAAAATTTATCTCCTATTTTTTACTTTTCGCAGCATATTCGACAAAAAAACTTAGTAATCTATGCCAATCCGCAAAATCAAAAATAATGAATACAATATTCGATTAACACACGTTAGGCTGATTCTGCCTGCCTAAAGTTTGACCTGGGAGCTTCCTTTCGATTCTTGCTTTTTATGCAATAGATAAAATGGTTGTCCTTATAAACTGATTCGATCAATCTAAAATATATTAAATCAGCTAAAATATTCTCAGCAGCACTTTTTGGCAAAAATGCCATTCTGCAGAACTTAGAAATTGAGATTGATGAATTTAATTCCAGATATTCCATAAGCTTCTTCACCTTATCGCTGTATTCGATTAATATACCCCGGTTGTGGGTTTTATTTTTCCAGACTTTCAGATGAACTGCCGTTGCGAGTATGTTTTCATCTTTTACCCTTATATAAGCTAACCATTTATCTGGCTCAATCTGCGCAAAATAAGGATAATCTAAGCCTTTTGGTATCGTTATTTCAAGAACCGTTTTCCCTTCAACTGTCCACCGTTTTGATTCAAATAATACCTCGGGTTTACAATACATTCCGGCTGCTGCCTGAACCATAAAAAATTCCTCATCAGTTCGGACACCTGCTATTTTACCATTGTCTTTTACACCAATTAGCAGAGTGCCTCCATCAGTATTTGAAAATGCAACCAGGGTTTTGGCAATTTTTCGCGAATCGGATATTTCAAACTTAAAATCCAACTGCTGATTTTCGCCAGACTGAATCAATCTTTTAATATATGAATTCAGTTCCTGTGGAAGAACGTTTAATGATCCTTTATTATATCTAGCCATTAAATTAACCTGACTTAACCTGTTGAAGTAAGCAAATTCAAAAAATAAAGCAAAATTACTAATTCCTGAAATAACAATTATACCCGTTGATTTACCTTCATACTAATTTTCACATTAATACAGATAAATTCATTGTAATTCTCCATATTTTGTAGTAATTATGCTCATGAGTTAATAAGTTCATACATGAAATCACCATTCAAATTTCTCGATTCATATACCAAAGAAGATCGTGAAATATTTTTCGGCCGTGAAAAGGAAATTGATGAATTATTCAGGCGTCTTTTTGAAAGCCGGATATTGCTGGTTTACGGAGAATCTGGTACAGGAAAATCCTCACTTGTCAACTGCGGTTTATTAAACAAGCTTAACAACACTGAACATATTCCTGTTTATATACGAAGATTTGACAACATACTTGAGAGTCTTTCAGAAACGATACAGGTATTATTACAGGAATCTTCTCCCCGCCAGATGCTGACTGCTCTCATGTTTAAAAAAGCATTGAGGGAGGTCTCAGATGATACGCATAAACAGTTAATCTTCATTTTTGACCAGTTTGAGGAATTGTTTATTTTTGGAACAAAGGAAGAAAGACAAAGCCTTATCCAGGTACTAAAAGTCCTGGGAGAATCTGACATCGATTGCAGATTTATCTTTATAATCCGTGAGGAATATTTTGTTAACATAGCCGAATTTGAGAAACAGATTCCGAATTTCCTTTCAAACAGGTTGCGTATTGAAAAAATGAACCGGTCAAATGCTATTGAGGCAATAAAAGGGACATGCAATGTTAACGAAATTCAGGTTGAAGAAGGGTTTGCGGAAAACCTGCTGATGAAACTTAATCCGGAAAGTCCGGGTGTAGAACTGACCTATCTGCAAATCTTTCTTGACAGGGTATTCAATCTTGCTGTTCACGATAAGAAAAACGATAAGGAGCCAATTATTTTCACAAAAGAATTAATTGAAAAAACAGGGAATGTCTCTGATTTGCTTGGATCCTTTCTCGATGACCAGATCTCAATTATACTCAAACCCGAAACAGCCCTGGCCATTTTAAAATCATTCGTTTCATATAAAGGGACCAAGAGGCAGCTTAATCTTGCAGATGTTAAAGATTATGCAAACACCCTGGGCGAAAATGTCAAAGAAAAGGATGTTCTGGAAATAATAAGAACTCTGGTCCTTTTAAGGATACTATGTGATGTTGATGGAAACGGTTACTATGAACTTCGTCATGATGCTCTGGCAGCTAAGATCTTCGAAAAAATATCTGCCTCTGAAATAGAGATTCTGGAGATAAGACAATTTATTGAAAGTTCTCATTATTTCTGGAAGAAACGTGGTGTATTGCTATCAGATGATGATCTTAATTATATAAGCCCGTTTGAAAAGAAACTTGCACTTTCCACTGACCTGTCGGGCTTTATTGAAATGAGTAAAGTGAAATTAAATAATTCCAGGATCAGGAAAAGGAATGTCATGGTTTCAGGGGGTATAATCATTATTCTTTTACTCAGCATTTTTTCGGTATGGGCATTAAAAGAACGAAACAGGGCAGAAGATCTGAAGACAAAGGCTTTAGCCGAAAAATATAATCTCCAGGCTGCAAATCTGGCAATTCACGATCCTACAAAGGGATTGAGGCTTGCTGAGTATGCATATTCAATTGATTCATCTAACCAGAACATTTTAAGCAATATCACGAGGATCTATTCAGATAATATTTTCTATACACTGATTGCTAAACAGGAGGACGCATTTGCAAAAGAGGAAGACGCAATTCATGCTTTAGCATTCTCTCCTGACAGTAAATCTATTCTTACCGGATCAGGTGATGGTACCGCAAGACTGTGGGACCTGAATGGCAATATGATTAAAATGTTCATTGGCCATTCAGGATTTGTTAATTCGGTCGCTTTTTCTCCCGATGGACAAACAGTTCTGACAGGTTCATCAGATCGTTCTGCACGACTGTGGGATCTTAACGGGAAAGTCGTTACGGATTTTAAAGGGCATGGGATGGCTGTTAATTCGGTCGCTTTTTCTTCTGATGGCAAGAGAATTCTTACAGGATCAATGGATAAAACTGCCCGTCTTTGGGATTTAAATGGGAATGTACTCCAGGAATTCAGAGGACATAGCTCATCAATTTCAGCAGTAGCTTTATCAAATGATTGTCAATACATAGTTACCGGGTCGTCTGATTCAACTGCCAGACTTTGGAATATAAAAGGGAAACAATTAAGAGTCCTAAGCAAAAATCTTGATATTGTCACCACAGTTGCTTTTTCACCTGACGGGAAAAATATACTTGTAGGATCGAATGATAAAACAATAAAACTTCTCGATCTGGATGGAAAGATTATCAGGATTTTCACCGGATATCCCGGAGAAGTTAATGATGTGGTTTTTTCTCCTGATGGGGGGAAAATACTTGCGGGTGCCAGTGCTGGTTATGCCATGCTCACGGATCTGAATGGAAATGAAATTAAAGAATTCAAAGGGCATACATTGCTTGTAAAAGCAGTTGCTTTTTCACCTGATGGTACTAAAATAGCAACCGGTTCAGGTGATTGTACGGCAAAACTCTGGGATTTGAACGAAAATATATCACAGGTATATAATGGCCATACAGGGAAAATTACTTCAGTTAAGTTCTCCAGGAACGGGAAAGAATTTCTAACCGGTTCTTCCGATAAAACGGCCCGACTCTGGGATCTCAGCGGAAACACAATTGAAATTTTCAAAGGACATAGAAACGGTATTAATAATGTCGCATTTTCACCGGATGGTGCAAAAGTATTGACCGGGTCTGATGATGGCACTGCAAGGCTTTGGAATCTGCAGGGAAATGTGATAAAGATATATACGGGTCATACAAAGGCAATAATGAGTGTTGCTTTTTCTCCTGACGGTCGGAAAATACTTACCGGATCAATGGATGCTACAGCCCGGCTATGGGACATCAGTGGGAAAACGCTCATGATTTTCAGGGGACATAATACATCTGTCAATTCAGTTGCATTTTCACCTGATGGTAAAACAATCCTTACCGGGGGAAGCGACTATTCTGCCCGGCTCTGGGATCTCAATGGAAATGTTCTGACAATATTAAAAGGACAATTGAGCAGGATTAATTCTGTAGCATTCTCCCCGGACGGACAAAGTTTTTTGACCGGATCATTTGGGTCAGACCCAACTGCAAAGCTTTGGGATCTTAAAGGAAAATTATTAAAAGTCTTTAAGGGACATACTACTTCAATATTATCTGTTGCCTTTTCACCTGATGGTAGTAAAGTGCTCGCAGGCTCGGCAGACCAGACAGCAGTACTTTGGAATATTCAGGGAAATATCGAACAGGTATTCTCAGGAGACAATTCGTATGTCAGATCTGTTGCATTTTCTCCTGACGGACAGAATATTCTTATAGGTCTTGACAATGGCAATATAAGAATGTATCCGGTGAAAATGCCTTTTCAGAGTTTTTACAAAAAAAATAAATATGAACAACTGAATTCATTTGATAAACTATTATACAATATAACTGATATCAACAAAATAAAAAGTTCTGAAAACGAAAGTGCAATTCTGCAAGCTTCTGAGTACTATGTTAATGAAGCTATACAGAGTGGAGGCAATGAAAAAAGTAAGTACTTGAATAATGCAATAGATTTATATAACAAGTTACTAAAAGAATATCCCGGGAAAAAAGAATACTTGTTCAATCTTTTAAGGGCAAGCATTTATAGTTATATGACAAACCCGACTGATCAGACTAAAAAAGAAGTAGCAAAACTAAATGAACAAATTATTGGGTTCACTTCCCTTGAAGATCTTACCCTTTCAGCTTATACTTACCTTTTAGTCTGTTTCAAGAATGATTTCGCAATTGACCAGCTAAATATCCCCGAAAGCTTCTTCGAAATTTGCAGAAAAATATTGAATCATCCTCAACTGACTGAAGTTGAGCGTAAGGATGTTAGTCTATGGTGTTCATCTATTGCACGCGATTTTATCCAGAAGAAAGAATTCACACAGGCCCTTCATGTAATTCAGCTATCTCAACTTTCAGACAGTACCAATAAAGAGATGCAGATTATTCTTCCAATTGTTTATATATTTAACAATCAGTATGATAAAGCAGAATTAATAATAAGAAAATTCAGAGATAAATCGCTCACAGGTATCGATAATTTTAAAACATATAAGGATTTCTACAAATATGCTATAGATTTATTTGAAGAACAAGCAATTACTCATCCTGATTTTGCAAAAGCAAAAGAGCTTCTGAAGAATTAAAAATGGTATTCGGCAACCGGTTTGCGGCGTAAGGAAAACCGCCTACCGCATGCCAATATATGCTATACCTTAGGTTCAGGATGGTCAAGCACCTTAGTCGTTCCTCCTGTTTCGAGGTTTATTCCATGAGGTTTATTTGTCTTCCACGATCCGCCTGTGAAATCCGGTACATCTATTGATTGAGATCTGTTTGCTACTGACCATTCGCTTAAAGGAGCCACTGAACTCCAGACAGCACCATCATAAACAGGTTGATCGATTGGCAGACCGTTTCTTAAACAATCTATTAAACGCCAGTCCATTATGAAATCCATCCCGCCATGTCCTCCAACTTTTTTAGCCATCTCCCCTACTCTTTTCACGATCTCTGGTGAATATTGAGCATATAGTTCTTTCATCTTAGCATCATCAGCCCATTCTTCACCAAGTGCAATATGCTCGATCGGAAATTTCCGCACCATTCCTTTAGTTCCCTGAAGAAGATGTATTCTTGAATAAGGATGTTCGGATGATACATCATGCTGAATCATCATGGTTTTTCCAAGCGTTGTCTTAACTATTGTAGTATTCATATTGCCCCTGAATTTGGAGTCTTTCCATGGAGCATAGAACTGATCTTGAGAAACGAGTTCTTTTTCTTTAGGGCCCATAGTAAAATCGAATGTTGAAACAGAGGATAGATGCTCCATCTTATCTCCATAGTTTATGTTCAGAGCCTGGCAAACAGGTCCTAATCCATGAGTAGGGTAAAGATTGCCATTCCTGGTTGCATTTTCTTTTAGTCTCCACATATCGGTATATGCTCCGTCAGCCTGTTTGTCATCGAGGGGCTTTTTAAAATTATACCCCATAAGATTATGAATATACGCTCCTTCACCATGAATGATTTCACCGAACATACCCTGTCGTGCCATATTGAGTGTGAGCAGTTCAAAGAAATCATAACAGCAGTTTTCGAGCATCATGCAATGTTTCCTGGTCCTTTCCGATGTTTCAACAAGCTGCCAGGCTTCTTCGATTGTCCGTGCAATGGGAACCTCACAGGCAACATGTTTTCCATGCTCCATTGCATAAAGAGAAACAGGAGTATGTATTATCCATGGAGTGCAGGTATAGATAAGATCAAGATCCGGTAGCTCGACGAGCTTTTTCCAAATATTTTCATCTCCGGTAAATTCCTGAGCCGCAGGTCTTCCAATCCCAGTCAGGTATTTATTGGATTCTTTTACGCAGATTTCTCTTTTATCGCCTAATGCTTTAATTTCTACTCCGTCAATATATGATAATCTTTGAACTGCATCACTCCCCCGGTCGCCAAGACCAATTATACCTATTCTTATAATTGGAATTGGGGGTGCAGCGTAACCTGCCATATTAAACTTTTGTGAATGTATCTTTTTGACTGCTTCAACTATACCTGCAAGATTAGATTCTGCCTGTATCGGTTTGCATTTCGATATTAAGCTACCAGCCATTGCACCAGCCCCGGCAAGTGTTGCTGTTTTCAGAAAATTACGACGATTTGTTGCCATTATAAGCGTATTTTCAGATTAAGATCAATTAAAAGAATTATCTGCAAATTAGTATTTTATTCAGTAGAAATGATTTTCTTCCAGCCAATTCCGCCACTCCTCACTCGTTTTAACATACAGTTCCATCTCTTTTTTAAAGGAAAGGTAAAATAAATTATTTTTACAAAAAATATTCCAATGACTATTTATGAAAATGCCCCTCTGAAAAAATTCAACACTTTCGGTCTGGATTATTTCGCAAATAAATTGATCCATATAAAGACTGAAGAGGAAGCTGTCTCTCTTTTCAATGGAAAAACTAAATGGGAAAAACCTCTCCTTATTTTAGGCGGTGGAAGCAATATTCTATTTACCAGTGATTTTAACGGCACAATACTGTATCCTGAAATGAAGGGAATAAAAATTGAAGAAAAAAATAATGAATCTGTAATTGTCTCAGCAGGTGCAGGATTAAACTGGGACGAATTTGTTTCCTGGACTGTTACCAGAGGTTTTGGTGGATTGGAGAATCTTTCGTTGATTCCGGGTAATGTCGGTGCAACGCCTATACAGAATATTGGTGCGTATGGAATTGAAGTAAAGGATCTGATTGTAAGGGTCAGAACTATTAATACAATTGATGCCACTACAAGGATTTTCAGCAACAGTGAGTGCGAATTTGGTTACAGAAACAGTATTTTCAAAAATAAGGAGAAGGGGAAGTACCTTGTAACCAGGGTATACTACAGATTAAATCTTAGTCCGGTATTAAATCTAAGCTATGGATCTCTTATAGAAGAAGTGAATAAACTTGGTCAGGAGAGTTTGGAAAACGTCAGGCAGAGTGTCATTAACATACGAAGGAGTAAATTACCCGATCCTGAATTAATCGGAAATGCCGGAAGCTTTTTTAAGAACCCTGTTGTATCAAGTTCCTTTGCCGATGGTCTTAAAAATAAATTTCCTGAAATGCCTATTTATGATGATAAGGATGGTTATAAAAAGCTTGCAGCAGGATGGTTAATAGATCAGTGCGGATGGAGAGGAAAAAGAAAAGGGAATGCCGGTGTTCACGATAAACAGGCCCTGGTCCTGATAAACAATGGAAAAGCGACAGGAAAGGAAATCTACGACCTTTCATGCGAAATCAAGAAATCAGTTCACGAGAAATTTGGTGTTGATCTTGAAAGAGAAGTTGAAGTTATTGGAACTATCTGAATATCTTCCTTTTGTCCAGCTCTTTTTGATATAATAAGGCATACTTGTTATGCTCAGATAATGTCCGCGAAAAGTTATGATACCCTGAAAAATCAGCCTTTGCAGCAAAAAACAGGTAATCGTGGTTTTCTGCATTCAGAACAGCATCAATTCCTTCAATAGTAGGGCATCCTATCGGACCAGGAGGAAAACCGGAATGTTTGTAAGTATTATAAGGGGAATCAACTAGCAGATACTTTTTTAACACACGTGTAATTGTAAAATCATTCAGAGCAAACTTAATTGTCGGACACGACTGCAGAGGGATCCCTCTTTTCAGTCTGTTAATGTAAACCCCGGCAATCCGTGGTTTTTCATCACGCTTAACGACTTCATCATCAATTATTGAGGCAAGAATTGATACCTCAATCTGAGTCATTCCTTCAGCTTTTGCTTTTGAAAGCCGGGTATCATTCCAGAATAATCTAAACTCCTTAAGCATCCTTATATATATACCTCTGGCGTCGGTATTCCAATAAAATTCATAAGTATTGGGAAGAAAAATTGAAATGATGTTTTCCTTTTTGAACCCATCATTCAAAAAATTCGAATCATCAGAGAAAAAACTTACAATCCGGGCTGAATCAGATTCCAATTGTTTTCCGAATTTCCCCGCAATGTCATTCAATGTCCTGACATTACTGAAAGTTACTTTAACCGGTGACTGTCTTCCTGATCTCAATAGGTTTATCAGCCCGTTATAACTAAGTTTCTTTCCAACTAAATAACGACCCGGCCTTATCGCCCCAGTATAGTTTTTCTTTCGCGCAATCCAGTTGAAGGCATTAATGTTTTTTATTGAGAGTTTTGATTTAAGGGTATCAAGTACCTGTGTATAAGAAGAACCGGTAGGAATAAAAATAACCTGATTTGCTTTATCCGATGTTATGTTTAAGCCAAAGATTATAGTGAATCCGATAATAAGCAGAACAATGCATAAAATTCCTGCACAGGATAAAATAATAAGTATTTTTTTTCTTTTCATGGTCTGTTGTTCAACGCAAATTTAATCATAAAAATGGCTTACTGGCTTAAAGAGACAACGGTTTGACGGCAAAAATGTCTTTCCCTATTAAACCTTTGAGCCTTTATGCCTTTAAGCCAATTTTTAAATATTGCGAAGTTTACAAATTAAAGCTTTAATTTTGTAATAGTACATTAATAAACTAATATCCAATGAAAATGTCGACATCTATAGTACTGATTCTTATAGTAATAGGAATAATAACCGGAATAATGGCCGGGATGCTTGGGATAGGAGGTGCAATAATAATGATACCGGCCCTGGTTTTCTTACTGGGGATCAGCCAGCAGACTGCACAGGGAACCAGCCTCGCAGTTATGCTGCCACCAATCGGTGTAATTGCTGCCTACAACTATTATAAAGCGGGTTTTGTAAACATAAAATTTGCAATAATACTTGCGGTGTTTTTCCTTGTCGGTTCGTATTTCGGATCGAAGTTTGCGCTTAATATACCACAGAATATACTGAAAAAAATATTTGGTCTTCTTCTGCTGCTTGTTGCAGCTAAAATGCTGTTATCAAAATAACTCCTTCCCTCTTTGTTTTACCCCCACCCCCCCCTTAGGGGGCTATAGGCGTCAGAATAACACCTAGTTCCATAATATAAACCTATTTAGTGGGGTTACCTCTTAGCGAACTTTGTGGTCAAATAACTTCCAATGCAGTCACCATTTCACTGTTGGATAAATATTTTTCAATAAAAGATTTTTACAGCAAATTATAATAAATAATTACCTTAGTAGGATCAACATAATGGGGGAATTTATTAAGCATTAAATATCTTATTTTATGAAATCAATTATTTCTATAATTCAGATCGCCTTGCTTTTAGTTGTGATGCCAAAACTGCAGGCGCAGGACAAACAGAATCAGAAATTGCACATTATTATTATCGGAGCACATCCCGATGATGCGGAAGAAGCTGGTGGAGTAGCCTGTTTATGGGCAAAAGCAGGAAATGATGTTCTGCTGGTTTCATTAACAAACGGTGACGCAGGACATCAGTCAATACCTGCAGAAAAACTTGCAAAAATACGTCGTGAAGAGGCAAGGAAAGCCGGAGAGGTTATTGGTGTACGTTATATCACTCTTGATAATCACGACGGACAGCTAATGCCGACATACGAAAACAGATTACAGGTAATTAAATTAATAAGAGAACAGAAAGCCGACATAGTTATCTTCCCGCGTCCGTACGATTACCACCCCGATCACAGGTATACTGGTGTCCTGGTGCTCGACGCAGCCTATATGGTTACCGTACCAACTATTCTACCATCTGTTCCATTTCTTAAAAAGAATCCGATGTTTCTCTTTATGAGCGACAGATTCCTTCATCCTGAATCATTTAAAGCCGACGTTGCTATCGATATTGATGATGTAATTGAGAAGAAAATGGATATGTATCATCAGCATACTTCACAGATGTATGAGTGGCTGCCATTCAACCAGGGTATTCTTGATCAGGTACCAAAATCAGACTCAGATCGCAGAAAATGGCTTGGTGAAACAAGAAAAGGAGAATGCGATGCAACACCATACCGAGACAAACTGATAGAAATATATGGACCTGAAAAGGGAGCTAAAATTAAATATTGTGAAGCTTTTGAAGATTCGGGTTACGGGGCAAAGCTGACAAAAGAGAATCTTACATATTATTTCCCGTTTCTGAAAAAGTAATAATTCCGAAATATGCATTATATGGCATGATATTTGAATTGTATCTACTAAATATCTGTCATGAAAAAGCTATTTATTATTCTTGTTTTCCCGATTGTTTTGTCATCATGTATGACCAGCAAAGATGCAACGTCCTCCAGGGCTGAGCTTCGAAAGGAGAAAAAGCTGACTACACAATTGCTCGTTAAGACTGCTGTAGATTCAAAGAAATATATAATTAAGTTAGACCGTCTTTACTTTTCTCGTGGCGGCATGATTGAGCTTGTCCCGAGAGCAAATTTTATTATAGTAGACGGTGAGAGAGCTGTAATAAGTACTGCCTATCTTGGAAGGCAATATGATATCAGAGGAATTTCAGGTATAGATATTCGTGGAAAGGCACAGGATTATGAAGTAACCTCCAAACTTTCAAAAGGCTCGTATGAGATTAAACTAAAGGTATCAAATGGTCAGACAACCTCATTTGATGTTTATTTAACTATAAGCAAGAATGGTTTCTGTAATGCTTCCGTTTCAAGTATTAAAATTGATAATGTCAGATATTCCGGGTACCTGGTACCCATTTCTGATGATCCCAATAAAGTTTTAGAAGAAGGAAATATGATCTGATTTAAAGGCTCCAGGCAACGGGCGTCAGGCACCAGGCAACTCATACTGAGGTTTTGATGCCTGAAGTCTTAAGCCACTGGAATTTATCATTGATATTCAATGTATTGACTATTCAGTCGCAATTCAATGAAATCTTCCCCTGTTTCACAATACCCATACTCAAAACAAAAATGGAATACATTTCCTTGTGATGTTTCTATTACATGAGTAAAAAAACTGAAATTATACCCCAGGGCAAAAAGAGCATCCTTATGAACTTTTAATTTACCCTCAGAATAGAAATCTGACAGAATCCTTCTGTTCTTTCTCAGCAGGCCATGGACATTTCTAACAAAATTATTAGAGTCGCGGTTCAGCCTGTTATTATAATTATTCCTGCACTGATCAGAACAGAATTTTTTATCGGTACGGCCTCGTAAGATGTCGCCGCAATCGAGACATTTCTTTTCCACAGCACGAATGTTTTCATAAAGATATAAAAAATAGAAAATATAATCAATTGATATTGACCAGAAAAACAGTTTTCAACAGATAAAACGACTAATAGATTTAGTCAGTTCACATATTAATAAATAACATTCTTAAAAAGACAGAAATTACAGTCTTCCTTTTTCCTTTATTATAAATCTTGATTTTTGTATAATTTTTGCGGTTAACAGATTGATGATATCGTTGTAATAATTTCTGACAAAGATAATTTAATAACCTCTCATCATGATGGCAAAAACTAAACCTGCCATTAATGCATTTATTAAAACACTTGCAATTTTCTCCTTACTCCTTTTATACAGATTTGTATCGTCATTTGGTCAGGACAAAAAGCTGAATAACAATGTCACAAACCTTGAAGACGGATGGTGGAAGCCTGTTCTTCAAAAGCATAAAATTGATTTAAATAAATTCAATTTGAGTTACCGTTTTTATTCATAATTGGATTTACTATAATTCAAATCCAATTCTCAATCCGAAGTTTACGAAAGGGTATAATGAGACATCAGATTCGGTGGTATTTGGATATTTAGGATATCCAGGTCGATTCCAGGACTCAGATATTTCGTGTATTGTGGCACTTATTGACCTGACCCTGAGTCCAAAACCCCCATACCAGTCTGTAATAAACTTGCCATAGCGGGATTGGATTCCGAACATTACTCCAAGTCCAAAAACATGCGTTTTTTTTGATTCGGTCTGGTAATATGTAAAATCGCCACCTCCAGTACCATCCTTTTTTGTAAATGTCAGATTATTGTAATAAAGATATTTATACATCAGCTGAGGCGCAAAATAAGTCGAACGGTATGGTTCGCTATCGTCACTGCCCAAAATATGTTTATATTTTCTGAATTCAATTTTAATATTAATCCCCCTATCATTATTATATGGACTTTTCCTGTACGATATCAAACCATCGCTTTTAGCCGTAGCCTCGGTTCCCTGTGTCTCAAAGATCTGCCCCATAAATGAATTTCTTGCATTAAAGATATAACCGATCTGGATTTGTAGACTTGATTTCCCCCGCTTGTAAATTTCAAAGGATACCGGCATCTCACAATATAAGATCTGAAATGGATTGATCTTTAATGTTCCATAGGCTCTCTTTTTAGGGATTGAATCCCCACTTGAACAGTCATCTAATTCTTTTTGTAAAACGCTGCTATTGTTGATACAAAAGCATTCTAAATTAATGTAAAGAAAACTTATAATAAAAAGTATCCTTTTCATAGTTGACAGGTATAAAAGGTCATAATTCAAATTTAAATCATTTTAAGAACAAAGTCAATTCTTTGGTTATTATAAGACTATTTCAACCGAGTTACATTAAAAAACAATCAGCTTTTTGTAAATCTGTAAATTCTATAATCAATAGATACACACTTGGAAAGCCGTTTTCAAACGGATGCAAACGACTATAAATGACTGTGAATCGTGTATAAATGATTAGTAACCGGAACAGGTTAGAGGTATGATTTAAGTTTGTTATGAAATTAATTTTATGTCAAACTAAAACTTAAAATCATGAACTCATTATCGAACAGAGTCACTCTGATTGGAAATCTTGGTCAGGATCCGGAAACAAAGTCAACCGAAACCGGGAAAAAATTTGCTCATTTTACTCTCGCCACAAAAGACGGATACAAAAACGCTGATGGTCAGAGAATAACAGAGACAACATGGCACAATATTGTTGCCTGGAACGGTTTGGCCGATATTGCAGAGAAGTTTCTGAAAAAAGGCAAGGAAGTTGCTGTTGAAGGGAGAATTGTCTATCGCAACTATGAAGACAAGAAAGGTGTGACAAAGTATATTACTGAGATTGTACTCAGTGACCTGGTCCTCCTAAGAAATGGCGAGAAATCTGCCAAGGGTCAACCGAAAAAAGATGAGGAGTAGAGTCAGGGAAATGTCTCGCTGCATTTCCATGTAAAAGAGGCTGTCTATTAAAAAGACAGCCTCTTCTTTTTTACAACAAATTACTTTTTAACACCAGGGATCAATCATATTAAAGTTTTTAACCATTATGAGTTTGTAGGGAACGGTCGGCGACCTTTCCCTACTTAATATTTCACATAGTGAATCTTTAATCTCTCAAATTGTATCCGGCACTTTACGTTTTTCAATTTCAGCAACCGACGCCATAACGATAGACTGGTCGGAAGGAGTCTTTTCAAGCATTTCGAAGAGGATATAACAAAGTTCGTTATATGAAAGAACAATTTTTTTCTGTTCAAGAATCATTTCGACATACCGTATAGCCCTGTCAATCAGCTTATTGTTACTTGCTCTCAGATATGTCATTACATTCCCTTCATATCTTCCCAACCGGCCCATTATAAGTGTTGAATGAGTATTCATGATCATCTTAAGAATCAGATGCTTTAACAGGGGGCTTTCAAATGGTACAAAAAATTTATGGCTTTCGTCATCCAAAGTAAAATTAATCCCGTTATCGCTATCAAGAATTTTAAAAATGTGTTGTCTTATAGATTTTTTCTGACGCGCTCTCCTTGCCAGTACATTCACGCTGAAATCAAATCCAAGTAATCTGTCTCGTGATGCTATACCATTAATGTCGGGCCATTCAAGAGTTCTTGGTTTTCTCCATAATAATTTTCCCCAGGCTTCTTCACTTGACTTGCTTTCAGGCATAAACAGATAACATAATGAAAGATCGGCATCTTTTTCACTTACATTTTCAAAAGGGAACAGACTGAATGTAGGCGATCGTTCGGTTGTATCAGTAATCACAGTTATTCCCAGCTGATTATCTGATTCATATAATAAATAATCACCATGAAGATAGTAATCAGATTCCCTGAGGATGAACTTTTCAATAAAACTTATATCTGCAGCCCACCAGAATTTAACAAAACTGTCAATCTCCTTCCTGATGTACTCATTATCAGAGTTGCAGTAAAAAAGTGCAGCTCCTGCAACGGCCAGCAGTATAGTCGAAGATTGCATCCTGGTGCTCCCTGTAACTGCCATTGGCCCAACAGTGAGATTAATCTTTTCAATATTGTTATTCTCAATTACTTTTTTCGACCTTTCAGCCACCTCACTTAAAATATCATCAGGATTACAGTATAGAAAGAATGGCTTTCTTTTCGAAATTTCAGGTGCCTTTTCTGTTGCACCTATAACAAAAGGAGTCTCTCCTCCTTCCGTCGTTGCAACTAAAAGATCTCCATCTTTAAATCCTGATTCCACTAATTGTCTGGCACCATAAGCAGGAAAATCCTCAAAGTTTTCAATTGAGCGGATTAAAGCAACATCTCCACCCGACATGAAACTGAATACCCTGTTTTCAAATATTTTGGCATGTTGCACCTGTCGCCAGAGGGTTTCAATTGTAAGTGACAATCTTCCGGTGGCACCACATCCGCAAAAATAGACATCATTGCCATCGTTGAGTGTATCCCGGATCTTGTCCTTGAGATAGATAATCTGTGGTATTTTCTCTGATAATACTTTTAGTACAGCATTATCGAGTTCTTTCAGTTTTTGGATAGCCTCACCGGTATCATTTGTGGCAAGGTATGATAGGTCGCGGGTATACGGATGAGAAGATTCCGTAATAAGTTTACCAAGTTTGTATTGCGATGAGACTGAAAGAAATTTTTCTGCTTTTGCAGCCGATTCGTCCATATTTTATTTTGTTTATTCCGGGTTATTTCAGTCCGATATCAAATCTTTTATTCGCCTTAATAAGTGCATCAACTACTCTGAGTGTGTTTCCCTGATGAACATTATTATCCATGTCTCGTGTTATGAGCAATAAATAACCTTTCAAATTTTTCGCAATATCCTGATTTTTTTTCACTTCTCCCTAAGAAGATCACATAAGAGTTGAACATGATAGAAATTTTTCGGCTGACTTAAAATCTGCTTTTTGAGCATTTACTTAGATTGAAATTAAAATAAAAATAAAAACATCTTCATAGTATATTTTTTTAAATTTTACATTTGCGAAACCTAATCCTGTGAAAAATTATTATGAAAAGGCTTCTTCCTGTCCTGCTGTTTTTAATCATATTTGCTCAGATACTTAGTTCCCAGCCTGTGGTCAGTCAGGGCAAACCATTTATAGAGATCTTTACAAATTTTCATTACAATCTGGATGATACGTCAAAAACAACCGGTTTTGGATTAGACAGGGTTTATGTGGGCTATAATTACACTCCTGAAGGCAATTTTTCTGCAATGATAATAGTTAATTTAGGTAACCCTGAAGATCTTGCAGCCGGGTCAGTACCAAAACGATACGCTTATTGCAGAGAAGCTTCTGTTAAATATTCTAAGGACAGGTTTACATTGAATTTCGGGATGGTAAATACAAGGTTCGAAGATTTTCAGCAAGGATTCTGGGATAAAAGATACCTGGGACCTGAATATCAGGCGATATATGGTTATTGCCCTGTTGCTGACCTGGGAGTTGTGATTGATTATCAACTAAATGATCTTATCAAGGTGGATTTTTCATTGCTTAATGGTAAAGGATATACCAATGTTCAGGTAGATAACAGTCTGAAAACTGGTGTCGGGATCATAATTCATGCTCCCTGCAATGCTGTATTTAAGATTTATGGTGATATTATTAAACCGGGTGGTGTGTGGCAATCCACAATGGTGGCATTTGCCGGATTTAAAAATGATAAATTCAGCTTTGGAGCAGAAGCAAGTTACAAATCCAATCTGGATTTATTATCCGGACATAATGTTTGGGGAATATCGGGCACCGGATCTATCTTTCTGAATGAGAAATCGGAGATCTTTGGAAGGTATGATTATGCTGCCTCGGTTGTGATGCCTGGTGAGGATTTCCAATGGGACTATGCTAAAGATGAAACATATTTTATCGTAGGTATTCAGCACATATTCAGTAATAATCTAAAAATGGCCCTGAATTACCGACGGACAAATCCTTATGAATCAGGGAGACCAACAACAAATGCAATTTATCTTAATGCATCTTTCAGATTTTAAGGGCCATAGAGGACTCCCTTCCGGCGACAAGAGCCTTTAGATTGGCTTCAACAATCAAATCTCCTTTCCTGGCAAAGAGTTTTCGGACAGCATTTTCGAGATTACCGAATGGCATATCAATAAATGGGGAAGCCGCCCCGAGTATAACAATGTTACCCGAGCGGGCTGATCCGGAAGCCTTTGCGATACCGTCTGCATCAATTATTATGTGATTTTTTATTTGTTTTATCTCAGTCAGGATATCATCTAAAGGAGGATAGTCAGGTATATTAATAAAAGGATTCGAATTGGTAACAAGCCAGCCCTTCTCTGAAAGCCATGGGAGATATCTC
Organism: Bacteroidales bacterium; assembly: GCA_003141895.1. Lineage (GTDB taxonomy): Bacteria > Bacteroidota > Bacteroidia > Bacteroidales > VadinHA17 > LD21. Next base: position 71,084 of record PLNT01000016.1, read on the forward strand.
AACGATTCCATTGGTTCAACTGAAATGATCAGATCAGCTTTTCCGTAAGGAATCAGATCGGATAAAACAGGTTCATCGGAAATCCGCAGATGCGACTGGACATCACCTCCCCGCTGGCTCATTCCATGAACTTCTGATTGTTTCAGATAGAGATCATTTGAAAGGGCTGCTAATCCAATTGCTGCTGCGATCGACAATATTCCCTGTCCTCCTACTCCCGATAAGATAATATCACTCTTCATATCTTACTATAGTATTATTATATCCTGTTATTATTTTTCTGATTTCTTTCGTCTGGCGGCTGTCTGTATGCATTCCCGGGAAGCAATAATTACTGAAACCCCTTTATATTCAAACTCCTCTTTCATAATACGGACATTTTCGCCATGATTTTTACGCAATGGTATTATCACTCTCAAGTGTTCCCTGCTAACTCCAATACCTTCACATATCTTCTCAAGTCTCCCTGTTGCCTGCGATTTTTGGCCACCTGTCATCCCTGTAGTTGAATTATCAGATATAATTATGGTGACAGGTGAATTTTTCACTACGGCATCGAGCAGGCCCGTCATACCTGAATGAGTAAATGTTGAATCACCGATTACCGCCACAGACGGGAACAAACCGGCATCAGCTGCTCCGATTGCCATTGTTACACTGGCACCCATATCAACGCAGGAATTTATTGAATTATATGGAGGCAGTGCTGCAAGAGTGTAACACCCGATATCCGAGAAAACATGACCGGGACCGCTTGATTTAATTGCCTCATTGAGAGAATTGAACATATCGCCATGTCCACATCCGTTGCAAAATGACGGTGGTCTCATGCGGACAAGTGAAGGGATTTCCTGACCATAGCTGACAGGCAATCCGATTGCTTTTGCAACAATTGCCGGATTCAGCTCTCCATCGCGTGGTACAGTCCCGTCGATGCGTCCATGGATTTTTTTACTGTCGTCCAATATCCCTCTTACAGATTCCTCAATTACCGGTGCTCCTTCTTCAAGAATGAGAATCTCTTCACAAGTGTCAATGATATTTTTAATAATATCTTTTGGAAAAGGATAAGCAGTAATTTTAAGAACAGGATATTCATTTAATGAATCTATAATATTCTCTAACAGATAATTATAAGCTATTCCACATGTTATTATCCCAAGCTTTTTATTAAATCCGTCCTTATAGTTGTTATATTTTGAAATTCTGTTTTCACCTTTTAATGACTCATAAGATGAAAGCAAAATCTTATATTTTTTTCTTGCTATCGCAGGAAGAAGAACAAACTGAAGCGGATCTGCCGGGATAGAAAGATTTTTTTGCAGGAGTATTTCCTTTGTACTTACACTGGCCCTGGAATGAGCAAGCCTGGTGGTAACTCTGAAAAGTACAGGAACTTTGTATTTTTCTGATACTTCAAACGCATCAAAGACCATGTCATATGCCTCCTGTTGATTTGACGGTTCAAAACACGGGACAAATGCAAATTTCCCATAAAACCTTGAATCCTGTTCATTTTGTGAAGAATGCATTGAAGGATCATCTGCAGAAACAACAATAAGTCCGCCGTTTACACCGGTAATTGCCGAATTAATGAAACCATCGGCTGCCACATTCAGACCAACATGTTTCATGGCAACCATTGCCCTCTTCCCTGCGTAAGACATGCCAAGAGCTGTCTCAATTGCAGTTTTCTCGTTTGAGGACCATTCCTTAAGAACATTTTGTGCCGTACTCTGCTCTGATGATTGTATATATTCCATTATCTCGGTTGACGGAGTTCCGGGATATGCATACATTCCACTTAATCCGGCATCCAATGCTGCCTGTGCAATCGCTTCATCACCAAGCAATAAAAGTTTTTTCATATAAATTAATTAACTTTTAACTGTTTTTTGGGTAAGCTGATTGTCTATTATTAAATAATGAAAGAGCATTCGGCATTCCCACCTGCAAATATTGGAATATTTTCGAGATTTAAATATGAGATTTATCGTCACGAAAGCAATGAAGAAGCTGAGATTTAAATTTTGCCGCAAAGGTATGCAAAGGTTCTGCTAAACGATTCATGTCAGAATAACGTTGGTTACTGTGACTTTTACAAGTTAAAATATAGTTAAATGTTTATCCCAATACACTCAATAATGTTTATTTTGCATTGCTAAATATTTTATACGGATTCAATTGAACAGGTTTTTTTATACGGCTACACTTCTATTCCTATCACTGTCAGGATGTTTTGGGCAGATCATTGAGAATGTAAAATATGTTCAGGTGAACGGTATGATCACAGATGAGTCTTACAGACCAGTGCCGGGTGTTGCAGTTTTCTCTAGAAAGCTCAAAAAAGGAACGCTAAGTGAGAGATCGGGAATTTATTCAATTACAAGTACTCCGGGGGATACTATTTTCTTCAGGGCTTTAGGATTCAAAAGATATCATACAATAATACCGGAAAATTACACTGAAAAACATTGCGAAGTTGATATTCTATTGGCAATAGATACAATACTGATCAAAGAGGTAAATATTATGCCATGGAAGAATTACAGTGATTTTATTAAAGATATAACTAAACCCCGACCAGTTGACCCGATTATTGAAAATATGAATGACAATATAGCTTCAATCTATGTGGCAATAGCAAATCAAAACAATACAATTTTCAGAGTCTCTCCTGAAGCCGGATACCGGTATGCAATGGAACAGAATTTCGTAGCTATGTCGACCAGGGAACAGTATCCGTACAACAATCTGCTGAATCCTTTTGCATGGTCAAAATTTATCAAGGGAATAAAAAACGGATTGTTTAAAAATCAGAAGTTCACAAAACCTGAGAATGCAAAGGTGAGAAAGAAGATTAAGAAGGCGAAAAAAGATTAGCTGATATACTCACTTAAAAAGCATGATTATCAGGCGAATTCTTAAAAACAAATTCACTTATTGATTTCCTGGGTCTCCTGTTTTCATCTCTTTTCAGAAGCTCGGGAGACAACGAAGATCCATCGCCAAGGTAACCCACTGCCATCATTGCCACAGGTTCAATATCATCACCCAATTTAAAATATTCTTTTACTTTTTCAACGGAATATCCCCCCATCTGATGAACAAATACATCCAGAGCCATACCCTGTAATAATAGATTGGTTACTGCCATGCCTGTATCGTAAAATGCAAACCTGTTATGTTTTCCGCTAAAAGTGAATTTTGTCCTTGCCATGCTTATCACAAGTGCATAGGCCTGACTGGCCCATATTTTATTTCCATCTACAAGAAATCCAACAAAATCATTGAATACATCTTTTTCTTCCTTAGTTGCATGGACAAACATCCATGGCTGCTCATTATTACATGATGGCGCAAGACTTGCTGCCTCAAACATCGCCTTCAGTTTAAAAGATTCAACAGGAGAAGAAGAAAATGAATACGGGCTCCATCTTTCCTGGATGATTTCAAGAATTAATTCTTTTTTCATGATATTACTATATAGAATGGGAATAAATCAGTCCGGCAATCTTGCACTATATGGCACAATAATGTAAAACAATGAACTTAAGGCCTCAAAGTTAGTGAATTCTTTTTCATATGATCAGGTACCTTTTATCTTATGAAAGATAAAATATATATATTTCAAAACTAATGATAGATAAGCCTGTACTTATAAAATAAATAATACCAGCAACGATAATAATTTATAATTTCGCAGGGTATGAGAAGGATTGATGGCAAACTGACCGGTATTCTGGGAACATTAATAATTCATCTGATTGCAGGTATAATATTCATATCGCTGCAATTGAGATCGTTAGAAAAGAAAATAGCAACGAACTATGAGGTTGAGCTCGCCCCGGAACAGATAACTCCTCCAAAAACAGAAAAACCTGCCGAAACATCTCCTGCCACGGTTGAAAAAGTTCTTAAAGGAGATGAAGAAATGCTGAATATTGCCAGGAACCTTGCCAGCAAACCTACAGAAAAAATAAATCCTAAAGATTATATCGATAAAGTGAAGGAAGAGCTTATAAAGAGCGGAAAACTCGGTTCGGATAATTTTATTGATGAACAAAAGAAATCAAAGCAGAACGAAGGGACTGAAAACATTTCTTCTCAGAAGGATTCTACAGTTAAAGACGTTAAAACTAAACCAGGACAGTCACAGGAGATGGCTGCAAATTATAAAGGTCTTACAAGAATCTATTATGATCTATTGGGCAGGAACCACCTCTATCTCCCTATACCTATATATAAATGTCAGGGATCAGGCAAAGTGGTTCTTTCAATTGAAGTTGATCAGAATGGCAATGTGCAGAAAGCGCAGGTTATTGAGAGAGAAAGTACAGTTTCTGAACCATGTTTGATTGAAACAGCAGTAAGCACTGCACTGGTTTCAAGGTTTAATCCTGATGCAAATTCCCCGAGAATAGAGATTGGGACTATTACCTATCAGTTTGTGGCACAATAGCTTACTTAACCATGTCCATTTATATCCCAAGGAGATTCCTCGCTTCGCTGCTAATGACAACTTAATTGAAACGCTGATTATCAGTCAGGTTACCAATTGTCTTTAAGTCTATTACCCCCTTCCCAACCTTCCCCCAGGGGGGAAGGAGCAAAACCACCATTTCCCCTGTGGGGGAAATAAGAAAGGGGGTAAAAAGCCAATAGCCTAGTTGTCATAATCCATGATATGCAAAATTTTTGAATAAAAACTCGGAATGACATTATGAATATGTTTTAGAGGGAGAGGAATCTCCTTGTCTTTTTAAGGGATTAAGGGTTAAGAAAAATATTAGAATAACAAATTCTCTGCCTGATAATTATATGGTTTGATCACATCCGGTGTGTTCAGATCTGCCGCCCTGGAATTAATAAGCTGGCTAATCGTATGAGCATGAAGAAATTCGGAAGGGCATGGAGTCAAAAGGTTGAGGGCATCAGTACGTGAAACTGAAAGATCTTTCCATCTGACTTCAGCACTTTTATCGAGGATTGCCGGCATACGTTTTCCCGAATTATGAATAACAGCCATCATCTCATTCGCTTCGGTTGTTATTATTGAGAAAGTGCTGAAAACTTCACCTGTTGTATTCTCTACCCAGTCATCATAAATTCCGGCGAGGGATATTATTTCATTTTCAGCGTTATAAATATACCAGGGGATTTTATCTTTCCCGACATGCTGCCATTCGAAAAATCCTTTAACAGGTATTATACATCGTTTTGACGGGAATGCAGAGGAAAATGATGGCTTTTTTCCCAGGCTTTCTGCTCTTGCATTAAAGGTCTTGTACCTGATAATATTTGCCTGCTCGCTATTTGGTGTGGATGATGGTATTAAACCCCATTTCAATAGTCTGATCCCTGATGTGTCCCCTGAACAGATAACCGGCATGGTGGGAAGAGCAAAAGCATGATAATAATAACTTGGTCTGTAATTATCAGGATCAATTAATGTGGCACCGTAGCGGTTTTCCAGTTCTTCCCTGATCAGGTTCACATTTACAGTGAAACACATTATTATCTTTTTGTGAGTTCTGTTAGAGAAGTCTTCAGAGGTACAGGAATAGAGTAATTAAAAAGGTCATCATCGGGCCAGGGATCAATTTTTGAGATAGCCTTATTCATCATATTGCTAATATAAGAATAGATTTCAGGCCCGTTCCATGCACTTGAATTAAAAAGCACAACCCACGATATTCCATCTGATTGCCGTTTCATCATACCGGCGCTTCCTGGAAATGACCCGGTTCTCCACCAGGTTCCATTCATAACTGTTGCTTTCCATCCCACGGGAGCAAATCCATTGTTATTGTCTGTCATGAAACTAATACTCTGACGATTAAGAATGTCGGGGCGGGTACTGAATCCGTCAACAGCAAGAAGTAATCTCATAAGATCGGGAGAAGTAGCCACCCATGCTCCTGCTCCTCCAAGAGCCCTGATATCGTTTCCTCCATAACTTGGGGTTACCATCTCCCCTGTTCCATAGATTGAAGGTTTAAGAGCGACATCTGATGGTTCATAATAAGTTACCTCAAAAGGGTTCTTTTCAGAAGGAAGATTCCCGGCAATTTTCATATCATAAATGCCAAGAGGCTCAAATATTGTTTTCCTGCAAAAATCATCATATGGCATACCTGTCACTTTTTCAATAATAAGTCCGAGTATACTGTAACCAAGATTCGAATAGGCTCTTGCTGTACCAGGTGTATAATTAAGTCTTTTACTCAGTGCAAATTTTACGATAGTTTTAGTATCTACAGGAGGTTTAACTCCCATTTTATCAGCTACTACCAAAGGCATAAACATCTGATCTCCATATCTCTGGGTCCATCCTCCTTCATGACTTAGCAGCTCTGCCACGGTAATATCGTAAACTCTTTTATCTTTAGGTTCACCATAAAAGGAATCATTAAGAATACCTCTGGGACCAAAAACGGTGTCATTAATTGATAACCGTCCTTCTTCCTGAAGTTTCATTATAGCAGTAGCTGTAACCAATTTTGAAATACTGGCTATCCTGAACTGGCTATATGGTTCTGTCTCAGTTTTTAATGCTGTATCAGCATATCCGAATCCCTGTGCAAAGATCAGCTTCCCATCTTTTGCAATTGCTATTGAAGCTCCGGCAATGGACCATCTATGCAAAAAAGAATTTACGACTTTTTCTATTCCGTTAAACTCGTTTCCAGAGGACATCTTATTGGTTAACCTGACATTATTTGGTACCAGCTTATCAACAAGAATAAATGTGTTTTCACTGGCCCCTGGGCCCGGATTAAAACTTACTAATAAAAATAACAGGGTTACAAATAATATTTTGCTTATCCGACCCACATTCTTTTCATTTTTCACAAGACAAAAATAAAAACTATTCCTTTTCACTAAGCAGGATTTTAATAAAATCTTTTATTTTGTTAATGTTTTTACAAACTAAATAATATTATTGATTATATAACTTAAATTATCATTATAAATTATGTCCGGCAAGACTTTGGCATGTCATTTGGTGCTGAATCAAACAAATTCTATTTGAAATCATTAATATTCTCTAAATATTTTATCGAAAAAGATTCAAAAAATTAACTTTGTGATCTATGCTGTCTACGAGACTACAAGATATACGGATTCTTTTCACCTTTGTGTTGATTTTAGTATCTCTGAATTTATTTGCCCAGCGTTCGGCTAATGATTCAATTACTTATGACACATCCGAATATATTCCTGTAATTTATGATGGAGCTCTGGATTATAACCTGATGATAGCAGCGTCTCACGGATATATAGGTGAGATTAACAGGCTGGTAATGAAAGGGGCTGATATACTGGCTGAAACACAACAGGGTGTAACACCACTTATTTTTGCTGTTTCAAATAATCGTGTCGAAGCCTCAAAATTGCTTCTTGACTATGGATCAGATCCGGATAAAATGACTGCACACGGCGACAGGCCCTTGTTTATCGCGGTAAAAAATCAGAATGCAGAAATTACGGAAGCCCTGATAAGAGCTGGAGCTGAGGTTGATACCACCGACAAGTATAAGGCAACTCCGCTTCATTATACCTCAGTTTACGATTATTTTCAATTAGCTGATATGTTGCTTTATTATGACGCCTCAGTGGATAAAAAGACTATTGAAGGTACTACGCCGCTTCTGGCTTCAGTCTGGGCTGGAAATGCTGATGTTGCCGATCTTCTTATCCAGAACGGTGCTGATCTGGAGGCAAGTGATAATGAAGGATTCACGCCGTTTCTAATGGCCGCCCTTAATGGAGATACTCTGATTATGGATCTGCTTATGAAAAAAGGCGCCAATATCTATGCATTAAACAAATTAAATCAGAATGCATTGTCATTAGCGATTATTTCAGATAAAACCGAAGCAACAAAATTCCTTCTGAGAAATGGAAACAAATGGGTCACACAGGACGGGCAAGCTGTAAGTCCATATATTGTGGCATCAAAATATCAAAGAAAAGAGATACTTACCATTCTTCAGGAAAATAAGATACCCGGTAATATAAAATATGCAATAGATCAGGTAGATATAATGGTATCGAGCCGATTTTTTTTGCATGATGTTTATACAGGAGCAAGTCTTTCCTTTAAGGAACCTTTTCTTAATACAGGTATAATATTGGGATTTGATACCAAATTATGGTATACAAGGGTGTTGGTAAAACAATCAGAGCATCAACTGTATCAATACATGGATAAAGGATCGGTTGTTTATACAGGATTATTTAAAAACTTTACGCTAACCAATAATCCCTTCAGAGGAAATTTTGAATTATCAACATCACTTTCCGCTGGATATCGCTTTGGTGATCTGCTAAAAGGCACCAGTTTTACACCTTCAAATAAGTTCATGATAATACCGGCGGTCTCCGTCGTATGGGCATTGAATGATCTGTCACTCTCGCTTGGTGCCGATTACATGAATACCGGTTTTTATCACACCGGTCCGATTTGGTTGAGATTTGGTGTTTCGTATAATCTGTATTTTGACAAAGTCAGGCCAAAAAGGAAAATCCTTAAGTGGTATTAATCAGGTACAATGAGAAAATTAGCTAAATTATTACTATCAATTATAATTATTTTTTTCTTCTCGTGCGAGGATCAGGGACTGATTGTTAAATGTCCCGATTGCAGAACCGATGAGCCCAAACAAACAGATCTTGAAATCAAACTCGATTCAGAAACTTTTGGAACACCTGTCTTAATAAAGGTATACGAAGGCAACCTGGAGGACAGTGTATTATATAGTTCAATAAATGTATCGGCTTCTTCAACCACAATTTCTGTAACGATGAATAAAAAGTATACTGTTACAGCAACTTATCATCTTAATGATAATTATTATACAGCGGTTGATTCTGCAACACCCAGAGTCAGATTTGAAAAGGATCTGTGCGATAATCCCTGCTATTTTGTATATGACAGGACTATTGACCTTAGGTTGAAATATACGAAATAAGTCGAAAGTTGAAAGTACCATCTTTACAGACTTTACAGACTTTTTTTATATTTTTGAAAGTAACCGATTTATTAAGCTATGAAAAAATGTTTTGTGATATTACTTCTTATTCCCCTGTTCCTTTCATGCAAACAGAATGATAAAAAAGCAGGATCAGAAAAATCAATTAAAAAAGAAGTATTGGATGTTGCAATCAAATATGCAAGGGGGAAATTTACCACATCAAAGGAAACTGTTGACGCAAGTGGTGTAGTCACAGTACAGGACAGCATAGTAAATTTAATTCTCTCAAAAGCATACCAGGTAAAGTATGTAATTGACCCTTCAAAAATTAAATATGGTCTCATTGATGATGACTCCACTACAGATGCAATTGTTTACATTTCAGATATTAATGCGCAAGACCTGGAATCTCCTGAACTTCTGATCCTGCTTAATACGGATGGTAAATTCATATTAAACAGGTCTATTGAGTCCAGCATGAGAATAATTGGAATAAAAGACAGAATAATTACTGCAGAGGTTTATACACGGTCTATTAATTCCCCGTTGCGTGATTGCCACTTATGTAAGGAGGTAGTAAAGTATAAATTCAAATCGGGTGATCTGGTCAGGGTCGATTAATTAACTGACTGATAAAGTTTCCAGTTACTTTTGTTCCTTATTAACATGTTCAAACACCTGAGCTTTAGCTCTGTTAAAACCTGCGACAACAAGTGAGGTGTCTCCTTTAAAATAAAGCAATGATTGTACCATTCCCTGCAAAAGCAAACCGCTTTGCGAAGGAGAAAGAACATCAAATACAGGTTGGCCCTTAACCTGATTTTTCCCTTTATTCAGTAATACTATTCCTTTGTTTGCATCCATATTCCCGAATGGCACATCAAATGTATAATCATTCCCTCCCAGTATTACATCGGGGTAACCATCACCGTTTAAATCCTGAACTATAATTTTCGTAACCGGAGAGTTTTGAACGACAGGAGGTAGTTCCTCCCAGCGGAATTTTCCTTTTTCGTTCCATAAAATATAACTTGATGTAGTATTTATATCAAGGCTGAATTCAAGTTCCTCTAAAGTTTTTGGTGTGAAAATATTTTTAATGGATGCGTAACTAAAGTAGGTATAATTCAGGAACAGTGTTTTAAAATAGACTGACTGAGCCTGGAGTTCATCAAGATAAGCAAGAGGATATTCGGTCATTTTACCATCTTTATCGGGCCAGTAACCTGTAATAAACGGATCAATCGTTCCATCTTTATCAAAGTCGATTGCATATAGCTTCATGGGATATTTTGTGCTGGCAGTAAACATACTATTATTGCCCAGATTTCCTACAATAAAATCTTCGTACCCATCCTTGTTAAAATCACCCGCGGCTATTGAATACCACATGCCACGCATATTCTCAAGTGCAGGAATGCTTTGAGGTTCCAATTGTTTACCATTTACATTTTTAAACAGAACCAGTGAATTCCAGTCTCTTGCAACAAGTAAATCCTGCCATCCGTCGTTATTATAATCAGTCCAGACAGCATCTGTTACCATTCCCAGATTCAATTTAAAAGCAGGATCAGCCTTTAATTTTCCTTTATCATTCAGAACTACCCATGAATGGTTAGCATAAGGAAACATGCCAAGTTTTACACGTGAGCCGACAAAAAGATCTGTAAATCCGTCATGATTAAAGTCACATGGTCTTACAACTGAAGCCGGAAATGGTGGAATAGGCATTTCAGATCTTACAAATATGCCATTACGGTTTTCGTATACGTAATGCTTGTATTCATCCTCATTCTGGTTTTCATAACCGCCTGCAACAGCAACCACATCATTTTTGCCATCATTATTGATATCTACAATTGCCAGATCACTTTCCGAAAAGTTCTTTTTATCCGTTAAACCCTCAATTTTAGTTTCTTCAAATTTGTTGCCTTTTCTTAAAAAGACCTTTGTTGGCGATATATTGGTAGCTCCTATAATAATATCCTCTTTCCCGTCTCCATTCAGATCACCTTCAGCCATGCGCGGCCCAATCTGAGAAAATTTATGAGGAATAGTCTTTTGAGCGAGACCATAATCAATAAAATCTGTCTGTTCATGATTATAGTTGAAGAAGGTATCATTTTTATCAAATAATAGGTTTTTTTGAGCTTTAGCAACCTCTTTTGCAGGACTGGAATCCTTTTCATTAATCTCAAGAGTCTGATTGGAAGGGATGTTCTTCAATATTGAAACATATCCTGTTGCAGGCCAGATAATTTTAAGAGTATCAATTGTTGTGTTTGTACCCAGACCGAAATGAATAACAGGATCAACACTTGAAGCATAGCCTCTGGTCAGAAAGTTTTCAGTGTATTGATATTTGCCTTTGGCCCATAATTCCACCTTCGCCCCTATTGCCATTGTATTACCTTTGGTGCCGGTCAATTTTATCCTGATATAGTTAGCTTGTTTTCCTTCATTTTCAATAGTATAATTCCTGTAAATGAATGCTTCATCATTCAAATTATTAACAACATAATCGAGATCGCCGTCGTTATCAAGATCAACAAAAGCCGCTCCATATGAATATGAAGGGACCTGGGGCAGCCAATCGGTTCTCTTTTTAAAACCGGCTTCACCAATATTCTGAAAAGCAAGGTTGGGAATTTTTACAGAAGGAGCAGCTTCCATCAGGATCTGTTCGGAGGCATATGTTGCTGCAGTCACACTAAAGCGGGTCCAGTCCTTGTCGGTCTCATCAATAGGAAATCCATTAGAGATTATCAGATCTTTTTTACCATCGTTGTCATAATCGGCAAATAGTGGTGACCAGCTCCAGTCAGTTGCTGAGATACCCATCATCTGCCCGACTTCGCTAAACGGTACCATATCGCCATTCAGGAAACCATTATGCATATGAAGCATGTTTCTTACATACTGATGCTCATATCCATATTTTTCATCATTTAAATAAAGGCGATAGCTGAAACCATTAATAGTCTGCTTCCTTTTATAATAAGATTCCGGAAGCATATCTAAAGTAAAAATATCAGGGTTCCCATCATTGTTAATATCTGCTATGTCATCACCCATAGATGAGCGGGACTGATAGGATAAATACTTTGCAATTTCATTTTTGAATGTACCGTCTCGCTGGTTAATATAAAGCAAATCATTAGACATGAAGTCATTGGACACATATATATCGGGGTACCCGTCTTTATTGACATCGCTGATGGCGAGTCCCAACCCGAATCCTTCAATCACAATACCAGCTTTCTTTGTAACGTCAGTGAAAGTCCCGTCTCCGTTATTGTGATATAATTTATCATTATTTGGCGAGCTTCCGTCAGTTACTTTAGGGCGATAATTTGTGTTCATCCTCGAACTAACCGTATTATTTAAAACATACAGATCAAGATTTCCATCCCTGTCATAATCAAAGAAAGTAGCATTAACGGAGAAACTTGTGTCGGCGATACCATATTTTTCGGCTTGTTCAGTGAAAGTCGGATCCATTCCATTCTTTACTCCACTGTTTATCCATAGCTCGTTTTTACGTTTTTGAGGATCTCTTTTGGCTGTTGCTGTAAGATAAACGTCAGGATATCCGTCATTATTTATATCAACAATTGTTACACCACTATACCATTTATCATTGGTAAGACCGTGAAAGTTAGCAGTGATATCTTTAAATTTAAAATTACCCTGGTTAAGGTATATCCCTGGAGACACCTGGTTCCCTGCAAAAATAAGATCCTGCAAACCATCTTTATTCAAATCAGCAACACCTACACCGGCACCGTTATAGATATACTCGAACTTCATTACATTAAAGCTGTCAGATTCGGTAATAGTGTTACTGAATTTAATACCTGTCTGTTTTGATGTTAATAACCTGTATTTTGTGGGATGTGAACAGGAAATCAGGAATATTGAACAAACGAATAAAAAATACCTACCCATATTACATTTAATAAGTTGTTTTCAATATAATAACTACTGAATATACCGGATTAGTGTGTGCGTAAATGTATAAAAAAAGTGGACTACAAAAGTATGTAGTCCACTTTAGAATTAAGTTAATGATAAAATATTATCTGTTCTGAACCAGTTTACCGTTACTGATGTCGATCTGACGTTGTGGTATCGGGAAGTTCATATCTTCTGGTCCGAATGTTGCACTTCCATAGAGGTTATTACCCCACTGCATGGTTTTCTCATAAGCTAAGGCTCTGTTGATTTCTGACGTTGCAGTTGCAACACCCCATCTCTGGAGGTCAAAATATCTGTGGCCTTCCAGTCCTAACTCGAGTCTTCTTTCCATCTGAAGAATTACTCTGGCGTCAGCCTGAGATCCTAATGTAGCATACTGGTTTATAACATAGTTAGCTGCAGGAGTGGTAGTACCATCTTCCATAACAAATCCAGCAGGATTTGCTGCTCTTGCTCTGACTAAATTAATATTGGCAAGTGCAGCACTCAACTCAGGGGCAGGTTCTTCAATCTGGCATTCAGCAAGAAGAAGAAGAACATCAGCATAACGGATGAAACGATAACCGTTTGCGGTGATCCCTGATGTCCAGTAACCAACTTCTGTATATGAACCAGTCTGTGATTTCTTATAAACTTCTTTCTTGGCATTGTATGGTGCCGAGTAAGTCACGTCACGAATCCAGTCTGCACCTGTATGAATACCCCAATCCCAGAAAGGAATACCTTTTCTACCAACTGTCCAGTCCAAACGTGGATCTAATTCGCCTGCATCTTCGGTCCATGTTGCAATCTGAGTCCATGCAGCAGCAGATGTTGCCGGAGGATTGCCAACATTTTCAGAGCCGGTTGCACCAGTCAGTGATTTATAATAAGTATCATGATGTTGATCAGCAGTAGTTATTGAAACAACTACATCCTTCAGATATTTTGTAGTAGCATTCCATGGGTTGGTTGCAGGAATACCTTCGTCATTAATAACTGGTATTGTATTTTCTGCAGCACCTAACAGAGGTAATCCGCCAACAGTTCTGAATGAATTTACTAGATCCTGGCTGGGAATGAAGAATCCGCAGCAACCACCCGGGGAACCACCACTTTTGTAAGGGAAGTTCAGCTGTTCGCCGTAGCCGCCGTTCCATGCACCTGAACCGTCATTAACAGAATACTGCACTGTATAAACTGATTCGGGACCATTACGGTTTTCAATTGCAAAGATTTCAGCATAAGTTGGAGCAAGACCGATTGCTGCGCCGTTTGGTTTTACACCAGTTGCAATAACATCAAGAAGCTGAGTTTTTGCACCTGCCCAGTCATGATTAATCTGCATAAGGGCTTTTGCATATACAACCTCGCTTACGGTTTTGTTCCATTTACCGATTGCTTTCATATTCAAAGGCAGTGTTGTACCTGCCTTAATGTCATCTAAAATCTTAGCAGTAACATCAGATGAGTTGTCAACTTTAGCAGGATCGGTGGTTTCATCCATATACGGAATCTTTGTCCACATTCTCCATGCATCAAAATGATACCAGCCGCGAAGTACTTTTGCCTGAGCAATGTACAAATCAGCAGCAGACTGATCAATCTTACCTGCAGTTAATGCCTTATTGGTAAGGGTTATCAGTGTGTTACACCTGGAGATAGCTTCATAAATTAATCTCCATTTAACATTCAGGTATGCGTCGGTTGCTGTTTCAGTATATTGCTGAATCGGGTTGATGTCAGGTTGGTCACCTGAATCACTACCTTTACTAGCTTCCACACCACGGATTGAGCCCCAGAGCCAGTTTGTACCGGATGATTCCCATGAACCAATTTGACTGTCCGCACCATCTAACATCGAATAAGCGCCTACCAAAGTGGCATCAAGCCCTTTGGTTGTAAGAAGTAAGGTTTGGTCCAAACTCCCTGCCGGTGAGACACTTAAAAAGTCGCTCTTGCAGGAACCCCAGGTTCCAAGTATCGCAACGATTAATATTAATATAATATATTTCTTTTTCATATACTTACCTTATTAACAATTAAAAATTTACATTGATTCCAAAGATCCACTGCTTAACAAGAGGATAGTTTCCAGTGTCAGAACCAAATGCACGGTCATCACCTCCAAGTTCCGGATCAAGTCCTGAGTATTTGGTTATAGTGAAAAGATTGACAGCCTGTACATACACTCTCAGACTTTTAATACTCACTTTGCTCATAATGGATTCAGGAATTGTGTAACCAAGCTGAAGGGTTTTCATCCTTAAATAAGATCCATCCTCAATAAAATAGCTGGTCATCTGGGTATTTGTTGAGAAGTTGGATACGTTGGTTGCTATCGGAACATTAGTGTTTGTTCTGTCGGGCGTCCAGCTGTCGTATAACAGTTTTTTACTCTTCTCTCCCTGGAATGAAGGCCAGAAATCGATCCACCATGCGTTCCAGTTATTTATTTTGTTACCCTGTGAACCATAAAGGAATGCAGTCAGGTCAAAATTCTTGTAATTGAATGCAAGGTTAAAGCCATAGGTGAATTTTGGAATCGGGCTTCCGATGAATGTTCTGTCTTCAGGGGTAATTACACCGTCACCATTGGTATCCTGGAATTTGAAGTAACCTGGAGCAGCTCCGTCCTGTGTTGGTGAAGAAGCAACATCAGAAGCAGACTGGAACAAGCCAATGACTTTGTAACCGAAGAATTCTGACATTGAATGGCCAACCTCGTTTCTGTTAGCGGCACCGATCCTTGTTGTACCACCATCATAATCAAAGAATGGAATACCCGGAGCGATTTCATCAATGTTATTCTTAACTGTAGTTACAACTAAACTACCATCAAAACCAAAATCTCCGAATTTCTGTTTATAACCGAGTTCCATATCAAGACCTTTATTGGTCATGGAAGCTACGTTAACATAAGGAACACTAGCTAAACCAGCAGTTGCGGGTAATTCAACAGGATACAACAGGTCTTTGGTCTTCTTGTCATAATAGTCGAATTTAATTGTAATTGCACTTTTCAGTAAAGCAGCTTCAAAACCGAAGTCCATAGTCTGGTTGGTTTCCCATTTAGCATCGGGGTTACCGATACGGGTTGGGGAGAATCCCTGAACTGAGCCTGTAAATGCACCGTTTATATCATAAAATGATGAACCGGCACTTCCACCATATGAGTAGAATTGGTTTTGTGGAGAAACAGCAAGCTGGTTACCCATCTGGCCCCAGGAACCCCTTATTTTAAGGTCATTAATAACTGAAACACCCTGGAAGAACGGTTCATCGCTAACGCGCCAGCCAGCAGAAAATGATGGGAACACTCCGTAACGGTTAGTTGCTCCAAATCTTGAAGAACCGTCGCGACGTACTGTAGCGCTCAACATATACCTGTCCATAAATGAATAATCAACTCTTCCAAATTCGGAAAGTAAAGTTGTAGCACTATTGTCGGTATTAATATCACTTCCAAATCTTGAGTCAGTACTAATAGTAGTTGACCCATTGCTTAATGTACGATAGTTAGGATCATCGGTAAAGTAATTACCGCGAACGCCTCTCATGATACGTCCAATACCATATTTTACAGATTCATAACCGGCTACAGCCAGTATTTTATGTTGACCGAATGTTTTATCAAGAGTAAGAGTATTTGTCCATACCCAATCATTAGACCACTCTGCATTTTCTGTAA
Organism: Bacteroidales bacterium; assembly: GCA_003141895.1. GTDB lineage: Bacteria > Bacteroidota > Bacteroidia > Bacteroidales > VadinHA17 > LD21. The sequence goes on from PLNT01000016.1 coordinate 87,713, forward strand.
AACTATTCGAAGAGTTATTCTCAGATCTTTCATAAGTAAGGTATGAATAACTGTTCCAGAAATGGTTATAAAAAGTACCACCAAGAGTAGATCTGAAGTTAAGTCCCTGGAGTATTTTAACATCCACAAATGAACTTCCTATCATACGCGTATTAGCATCCTGATCATCTTTTGCTCTTGTCCTGGAAGCAACTTCGTTTTCAGCCTGGCCAAGGTTTGGAGCAATACCTGTTCCACCCCAGTCACCCGGAATGAAAGCATGTGACAGACCATTAGGAAGTGCCATAGTCATCACAACCGGAATTATTGGCTGGCTCCTGTAAGATGCCTGTTGAATTGGGCTACTTTCATTAAGGTTCACTCCGTCTCCAACACCATTCTGATTACGATAAGCCAAAGTGATGTTCTCTCCAATTTTCACATGATCATTCAAAAATGTAAATTCGGAATTGAACCTGCCTGTATATTTATTAGCAAATGTGTAAAGCACAATACCCTCCTGCTGAAGAACGCCGATGCCTGCAAAGAATTTTGCATTATCTGTTCCACCTGAAAGAGAAATGTCATGATTCTGTGTATGAGCTGTACGGGTAATAGCCTTATACCAATTCGTATTTGCAGCCCAGGCGGGCATAGTCGGAGTTTGATTACCGATAGGTCCATAAACTGCATCAACTGCAGGTGTGCCGTCGGTGTTTATTGTCGGAGTATTGTCATTCCTGTAAACAAGCCAGCGAAGGTCTGCATATTCCTGTGCATTTAACAGGTTGGTCGGGCCCTTACCCGGATCAACAATGCCATAATATGCACTATATGAAACCTTTGTACCTTTTGAACCTTTTTTTGTTGTAACAATGATAACCCCGTTTGATGCTCTTGATCCATAAATAGATGCAGCACCAGCGTCTTTCAATACAGAGATTGATTCAACGTCATTTGGGTTCAATGAAGAAATGTCCTGTGTAGGAACACCATCAACAACATAAAGAGGGTCGTTGTTTTCAAATGAGCTGAATCCCCTGATCCTTACTTTTGATGTCTCACCAGGTTGGCCATTACCTATTACGCTTACTCCAGCTGAACGTCCCTGTAGTGAACTACTGACGTTACCTGTTGGAACAGCTGTAAGTTTAGCGGGTTCAACAACGCCGACAGCACCGGTAAGGTCCTTCCTCCTTTGAGTTGTATAACCAGTCACTACAACTTCTTGCAGTGCTTTTACATCAGAAATGAGAACCATATCAATTACTGTCTGGGTGCCGACAACCATCTGTTTGGTCTGATACCCGATTGATGAAAATAAAAGTACCGATGTTGGAGCAGGCACTTTAATTGAATAGGCACCATTCAGGTCGGTAATCGCTCCGATAACCGTTCCCTGAACCGTAACGTTTACACCAGGTAGAGGTCCCTCACCTTCAGCGGTGACCTTCCCTGTGATGGTTTTTTCCTGAGCAAAAATAATGCCCGAAGAAAGCACCATGCTGAGAAAAAACAGCGCAATGCGCCGTACATTGGTAGAAATTTGCATAGTCAGTCGTTTTTTAAACATGTTAGTTAAAAGGGTTTATAATATAAAACAAGCATTAACGAAGATTCTAACGATTGATGATAGGTTCACGGATAGCGAAGGTAGAAATAAAAACAACAACTGCAATATCAATTTACTATTTTTTTTCCTCCCTTAAAAAAAGTTGTTAATAACAATATCCAAAATATTGTCTATAAATATCATACAATAAGTTCATTTATGTGTCGATTCAAGCTAATTTAGAAACAAACCAAATAAGATTTATTAAAAATCGCTTCTGCTATATAATATAAGGTATATCCAACGATTGAAATATTACTCTTCAACATTAATGAAATTATTCGAAAAATCATTCATCCAGGTGTACATTATCACAATTTTGTTTAATCTGGTTTAAAAATTATTGAAAATTTATCCTTTTTTCAATAATTCCTTTCCTGTCTCTTATGATAACTTTATTTGAGATTACCTTCGGCCGAAATAGTCCAGCAAGGCGGAACTAAGTTAGTGAGTTCGGTTCCTCATTATATCCCGATGATTCTGTATGTAATTACTACTAGTACTAATTACTAATGACAACCTTCTGTAAACTTCACATTATCAGGTGAAAACGTTTTTTAAAGAATATAGAATGGGCCACTGGGGATCCCGAGCATCAGCGAGGGATCTCCTTATCTTTTTCAGTAACTATTGCGCTAATGCTCAATTGGCAATGACACTTATTCAGGGGTTATTGATTCGCGAGTGATAATTGTCAGCCCCTGAAGCAAAAGATCACCTCATTCTCATATTAAGGATGGTGAAAATGAAAGGATATATATCATTCTGAAGTTGCTATCTATTAGCCCCATTTAATTAATAATGTATATTTGCGTTCAGTTGGAGTCAGATAAGGCTTTACTCCGGCACATTATATAATATAAGGTATTAATGAAGATATTGATTGTTGAAGATGAACCTAAAGTCGCATCATTCCTGAAAAAAGGACTCGATGAGAATAATTATGAGACTGAAATAGCCTATGATGGTTTGTCAGGCGAAAAGCTTGCCCAGCAGTACAAATATGACCTGTTTATACTCGACATTATCATCCCCGGAATAAGTGGCCTGGAACTATGCAAACGAATCAAGAAATTAAATCCGAATATCCCGGTATTGATGCTTACAGCTCTTGGCACAACCGATGATAAAATTATTGGATTTGAAGCCGGAGCCAACGATTACCTTGTTAAGCCTTTTGAATTCAGGGAACTCCTTGCAAGAGTTAAGGTGTTATTGAGAAAAACGGAACAGCAGCCCGAAGTTTCGAACATTCTCACAATTGATGACCTTGAACTTGATCTTGAAAAGAAAGTTGCACGTAGAGGGAGTATATATATTGATCTGACTGCCAAAGAGTTTTCGCTATTGGAATATTTTATGCGAAATAGCGGAAGAGTTCTTTCAAGAATTGATATCGCGGAAAAAGTATGGGATATCAAGTTCGATTTTGGGACAAATGTTGTCGATGTTTATGTAAACTTTCTTCGTAAGAAAATTGATAAAGGACATGATAATAAACTGATCCATACAAGGGTCGGTTTTGGTTACGTGTTTGGAGATATCTAGAATGCAGATCAGAACCAGATTAACTTTGCAATTCCTCCTCCTCGGAGGAATAATTATGATAAGTGCATCAGCTGCGATCTATATCTTTTCAGCGCGTTTCCGTATGGAGGATTTCAATAGCCGTCTCCGCGACAAAGCGGTAAACACAGCGAATGTGCTTTTCAGCACTGATCGCATCAATGCAAGCAAAATTCTGAAAATTGAAAACGAGACTCCTGATTTCCTTCAGAATAAAAAAATAATTATTATTAATTTCAAAAACGATATTGTTTACAGTTCAGATGATAAGAAGGAAATAGAGATAAAGAACTACATCCTCGAACGAGTAAGGATGGGTTACAATGTGGTATATAAACAAGGAAAGTTTAATGTTATTGTAACATTAGTTTACACAAATTATGACCGTTTCGTAATTATTGCGGCGGCGACTGATGTTGTCGGATCATTACATCTGGAGAAATTAAGAGTAATATTATTTATAGTATGCTTTGTTAGTCTGGCCTTGTTCTTTGTCGCCGGGTGGCTTTATTCGGGAAGAGCCCTTCGACCTATTTCTGCAGTTGTAAAAAAAGTGGAAGATATCTCAATTACCAGCCTGAATTTAAGAGTATTTGAGGGAAATGGCAAAGATGAAATTGGCAAGCTCGCCAAAACATTCAATAATATGCTTGAACGTCTCGAAACATCATTCAGCATGCAGAAAAATTTTATCGCAAATGCATCACATGAGCTGAGAACACCTCTTACTTCTATAAACGGACAGCTGGAAGTACTGATGATGAAAGAACGTTCAACCGATGAATATAAAACTGCTCTCGAATCGGTGCTTGACGACATCAGAGCTCTTATCGATCTGTCTAACAGATTACTGCTGATCGCCAGAACCAGCGCTGAAGGTCCGGTTAATTTTAACAAAAAGATCAGGATCGATGAAATACTATGGCAGACCCAGGAAGAGATCTCAAGATTCAACAAAGATTACCACATAAATATTTCAATAGATGATTCCCTGACAGATTGTGACCAGATGATTATCGTTGGTGACGAATATCTGTTAAAGGTGGCAGTTTCAAATCTTATCGATAATGCGTGTAAATATTCTGATAACCATACAGTTAATATAGGATTTCATCATATCGATAAATTCATTGAGGTTGTATTTGAAGATAGAGGTATCGGTATTTCAAAAGACGACCTGCAAAAGGTCTTTGAGCCTTTTTACCGCGGAACAAACACTATTTCACTTCCAGGTTCAGGCATAGGGCTTCCCCTTGTAAGCCAGATAATAAAGATTCATAACGGAATCGTGAAAATCTCATCACAGGTAGGAAAAGGGACCACCGTGACAGTTTTGTTGCCTACAGTGTAATAATCCGTTTGCTTCTTCATTATCATTCTTAACCCTTCTCCCCTTCCCTCTTCCCTTAAACAATAAGCAAGTTTATTACCCTCTTCCCATCCTTCCCCCAAGGGGGAAGGCGAAACAAACCTTTCCCCCTTGGGGGAAAATGAAAGGGGGTAAAAATCTATTTAAAACACCGTAATGGGTAGGGTTAAGTAATAAAAAGAGGTAATTCTAAACTTTAATTTCTTTTTAATCTTGTTTTAATGGGTGTTTAATAGCAATGGTTTACTATTGTGCAGGTCCGAATTCTTATTATTTGCATAGTCGGAATTCGTTTTTTAAAACATGGTTAAATTGTTAAGGTCAATCCTGACAGTTAAACAGATAGTTAGGTTTTACAAATTAAAGGGTTTACAGGTTCATTTAAAGAAAAATTGAAGAAGACAATTAGCTTCACTCTCCTGGGTTCACGACTTATTTGAAGCAATTAACAGATTTATTTTCAATTGTGAATTAGTGAGAATTATTATATTTACGGCCCTTGAATTTATTTTGCCTGATTTAATTTGACTGAAAGTATTAATACCCAATTATAAGATAACCCTAACCATGTTTGTAAAGAGTAATATGTTTTGCATCAAAGCAATTGAAATAAAGTTCCTCTCGTTGCTTTTCATCTTTTTGCTGGCACTTTCAGCATGCCAGTCTAATAAAAATTCGAAGAAATCAAAACTGACTCCTCCTCCTCCTGACAATGATTATTTTCAGGAAATCGGGAAAGAGATTGGTTTGGATTTTGTTCACTCAATAGGTGACAAAGAACTCACAAATATCGTTGAATCAAGCGGTGCGGGTGCTGCATTTCTTGATTATGACCAGGATGGCTTCATTGATTTGTATGTCTGCAGCGGAACCTGGGTTAAAGGACTAAGCAGTGGTGATAAACCAGAGATCATGCCTGAAAATCATCTCTATCATAATCGTGGCGACGGGACTTTCGAAGATGTAACCAAAAAAGCCGGAGTTGGCGGACCATGGTATAGTATGGGCGTTACTGTCGGCGATTTTAATAATGACGGTTACCCCGATATGTATGTTAGCAATTACGGAACAAACGTACTTTATAAAAATAATGGTAACGGCACATTTACTGATGTCACAAAAAAGGCTGGTGTCGGCGGAAAAGAAACTGATTTCAGCACCGGAGCAGTCTGGTTGGATTATGATAATGACGGATTCCTCGATCTTTATGTAGGCAAGTACCTGAATTTTGATCCGAATTATAAATATTATTACGCACCGGATGGTTTTCCGGGCCCATTAGCATATGATGCTCAGCCCGATGTCCTTTATCACAACAACGGTGACGGTACATTCACAGATGTAACTAAGGAAATGGGCATTAAAGACCTTGATGGAAGAGCCATGGGTGTCGGAGCAGCTGATTATGATGAAGATGGATTCGTTGATATATATGTTGCAAACGACCATTCTATGAACTATCTCTGGCATAATAACGCAGGGAAAAGTTTTACAGATATGGGCACTCCATCAGGAACAGCTTTCGGTCAGTCAGGAGAATCTGCTGTAAGTATGTCGGTGGATTTTGCAGATTATACCGGTTCAGGTCGCATGGATATGTTTATTTCTGATGATAAATACTGCAGACTTTATGAAAACCTTGATAACGGAATCTTTGCAGAAAAATCATACCCTTCAGGAATTGCAATGCCTGCCGGACAGTATGTTGGCTGGTCATCTTCATTTATAGATTATAATAATGACGGACTGATTGATATTTATAAAGCCAATGGTGCATTGAAACATTTGTACGGACAGGAAGATCAGTTATTTGAAAATATGGGAGACGGAAAATTTAAAGATGTCTCCACCGAGTGTGGGAGCTACTTCCTTAAAGAACTTGTTGGACGCGGCGCATGCTTTGGCGACTACGATAACGATGGCGACATAGATGCTTATGTGGTCAATCTCAATGATCGTGGATCCTTTCTGAGAAATAACAAGGGGAATCAGAACAACTGGATATTATTAAAACTTGAGGGGACCACCTCCAACCGGGACGGCATCGGTGCCAGAATCAGACTTACCTGCGGGGGGAAGACCCAGTACACTCAGAAAAAAAGCACAACAGGATACCTTTCACAAAATGACCCAAGGATCCATTTTGGGCTTGCTAAAAATGACATGGTTGAAAAAATTGAAATAAAATGGCCTTCGGGAAAAGTGCAGGTTTTAAATAATATCAAAGCCAATCAGATCCTAACTGTCAAAGAACCTTAAAACAACAATCAATGAACAGATTCAGAGCAACCATAGTCTTTTACCTTATTATGGCAACAGGCAGCCTTTTTATAATATCATGCCGTAGAAATTCAACTGAAGGTACCATAATTATTACCCGTACTTCCGGAAAAGTTTTAAATTTAAGTTTCTCTTCAGCAGATTCACGAAAAATTATTCTCCGTTCAGACATTGTTGAAGTTGAGATGGGAAAGCCTGAGGCATCTCCAAAGTTGCTGACCTCCTCTTTTTATTCAGCCAGGTCTCCCGAAATTTCCAATGACGGCCTTTTCATGATTTTTGCAGGCCAGAAAAAGGAGGGGGATACCTGGCAGATCTGGGATACTGATCTTGGAAACCTTAAGACAAGACAATTAACAAAGCTGAAAGAAGATTGCACCGATCCAGCTTATCTGCCACTGGGACGTTTCCTTTTTACCAGTCATTCTGCCTCCGACTCATTAAAGTCAAATGAATCCATTTTTACGAGTAATATAGATGGCACTGACCAAAAGAGGATAACTTACAATCCGGCTATTTATAGAACTTCTCATGTACTCAGTGATGGCCGGATCCTGACTATAGGAGTGCAGAAATTCCCTGAAACCGGCGATCAGAAGTTTATGATTATGAGACCCGATGGAACCAAGTCAGAACTGTTCTATAAGGGCAGCGAAGGCACGGTACTAAACGGTCCTGGATTTGAAACAAATAATGGCAGAATAATATTCATCGAATCGGAGAAGAGTAAACCTGGTAAGGGTAATCTCATCACAGTCAGTTATAATCGTCCAATGCACTCGCAGCTAAATTTGACTTCTGAAATTGAAGGTGATTTCCGTGCAGTCTTCCCACAACCCTCGGGAAAACTACTGGTCTCATACCGGAAAACTGAAACTGACAGATATGCACTTTACGAATTCGACACCGAAAGTAAGTCTCTTGGCAAACCAATTTTTAAAAGCAATGATTTCGATGTGCTTGAAGTTGTTGATGCAGTGAAACATATCAGACCCAGAAAGCTACCAAGCGAAGTGAATGCTGTTATAAAGACCGGTCTCATTATGTGTCAGGATGTGAACATAACGAATGAGATAACGAAGATTCCGCTAGTCTTGAATAAAAAGATTTTAAAAGTAGAGATAATGGGAACTGACTCATCCATGGGTACATTTAAGCCTTCTGCCGATGGGTCATTCTACCTCAAGGTGGTAGCCAACAAACCTTTCCAGATACGTACACTTGATGAAGAGGGAAAAGTTATCCGGAAATGCGACTGGATCTGGCTGCGTCCAAATGAACGACGTGGATGCGTTGGGTGTCATGAGGATCAGGATATAGTCCCTGACAACCGGATTCCGCTTGCAGTTAAGAAAGCTTCTGTCGGCATCCCGGTCCACGTAAATAAGATTAAAGATAAAATGATAGACACTGAATAGTTATGAAGATATCAACTATAGTAATACGGTTATCCGGGATCATTCTTGTACTGGCTCTTCTCATCTATTTTCCGGGACGAAAATGGGCCAGGGCGCATGTTAATGAAAAAACAGCAACTACTGATCATCCTCTTTTATGTACTTCATGCCATCTTTATATACAAAAGACAGGTCTCATTGCAAATCTTGTAAATGCCAGGTATATGTCACCAATTAACCTTACTGTTTCAGGAGACGGCAAAAGATTATATGTTGTTGCCCAGGAAAGTAATGCCCTGCTTATTGTTGACTCGGAGAGTAAGAAAGTAATTAATAAGATCGGTGTTGGCAACCAGCCTCATTCAGTTATACTCAGTAAAGATGGCCAGAAAGCTTATGTCAGTAATCAGTGGTCAGACAATGTTTTTGTAATTGACCTTTCAGCAGGAAGAGTAACTGATACGCTTAAAACAGGCAACGGACCTGCCGGCCTTGCATTGAGCGCAGATGGCAAAGCTCTTTATGTGGTTAACTCATTTTCTTCGGATGTAACAGTTATTGATCTTCAGTCAAAAGAAGAAATAAACCGTATCACAGCGGGGAATAACCCTACCGGGGCAAAACTGTCTCCTGATGGGAAGTTTCTCTTTGTGACAAGCAGGCGCACAGTAAATGTTCCTTATGGAGAACCACTTAGTAGTGAACTCACAGTGATAAATGATAGCTCAAGGAGAATATCCGAATACAGGAAAATTGAATCCGCATATATGATGGAAAATGTCGCATTTACTCCTAACGGAGATCTTGGATTCGTTACATTGATCAGACCTAAAAATTATGTGCCTTCCATTCAGGTTGAGCAGGGATGGATGATGACTCATGGGTTCGGGGTATTCCAACCCGGAAAAGGAGGAAGTGTAAATGAGTTGTTGATTGACGAACCTAATTCTTTTTATTCAGATCCTTTTGGCATCGCAATCACTCCAGACGGCAAAAAAGCCTTCATCTCAAGCGCTGGGACAGATTATATTACTGTAATAGACATTGACTCAGTGAGAGCACTTATTAACGGTTCAACTCCTGAAGTTAGGAAACTATACTCAAATAATCTTGGGATCAGCAGCCGCTATATTATAAAGCGTATTCACACAGGATCTAACCCGAAAGGTATTGCACTTTCGCCCGACGGCAAACTGCTATATGTAGCAGAGATGCTTGATGACAATATAGGTGTTATAAGTACTGAGAGCCTGCAAAAAGTTTCATCGATTGATCTCGGAGGTCCTCGCAGAATAACTGTCGCACGGAAAGGTCGCAGACTCTTTAATAATTCTTCTCATACTTTTCAGAATCAGTATTGTTGCTATACCTGCCATCCGGATATGCATGAAGACGGACTTGTATATAATATGTCGGGCAAAGACATGGGACGGAATGTAACTAACACAATGTCTCTTAGGGATATAAGTGAAACTGCTCCATTTAAATGGTCAGGTACCAATCTGACTGTATATAAGCAGGACGGGATGCGATTCTCCACTTTCCTTACAAGAACAGAATCGTTCAGCTATAAAGATCTTGATGCTCTTACTTCATATATACTTACGGGAATAAAAAATCCACCTAATCTTCAGTACAATCCTAACGGGGAACTTACAGAAGCACAATTGCGCGGAAAGAAAATTTTTGAACGGACAAAGGATAGTTACGGAAATGAAATACCTGAAGCCAATCGGTGCATTACCTGTCATACACCACCTTATTATACAAACAGTAAGATGTCATATGTTCAGACCCTGGCTGCAACCGATGATTCAATCCTGTTTGATACTCCTCATCTTAATGATATCTATGCTTCTGCTCCATATTTGCATGACGGTCGAGCTGCCACTCTGGAGGAAATCTGGACCAAATACGGAAAAAATGATAAACACGGAGTGATAAATGATATGACAAAAATTCAGCTCAATGATCTTATTGAATATCTGAAATCACTCAGGTCTCCACAATACGAATATGAGGATTTAAAGAAGAATCATGCTAAAAACTAATCTATAACGTGAAATCAATGAATAAAAGATTCCTTAAAAATAGCCTTCTGAGCGCAGTAGCATTGATCCTTACAGGTTTCAGTTTCCTGAACGGACAACCTTCAGTTAAATCCGATGCAATAGATGTCACTGATAAGATGCCGGTATATGGCCATTGGCGTAACTTTACAATGAAGGATGGGCTCCCCTCCGATCATGTTTATTGTGTACGCATTGATGGTGACCGGGTTTTAGCCGGAACTCACGATGGTCTGGCAGTTTATGAAAATGGGAAGTGGAAAGCCTATACTACAAAAGACGGGCTTCCACATAACGGAGTGGTATCCATTGATGTCAGTGAAACAACCGGAGATGTATGGCTTGGCACCCTTGGCGGACTGAGCAGGTGGTCGGGAGGCAAATTTGAGAACTTTACACAGTTAAATAGCGGTATGCCAAATGACCTGGTTTACTGCGTCATATGCGACGGGAAAGACGTTTGGGTAGCTACAGCTGGCGGCGCAGGTCATTATGATACTTCAACAAGGCAATGGGAGATATTCACTGAAAAAAATGCCCCAATGCATGAGCCGTGGACCTATGGCGTTTCAGCCGGTGATGGCAAGATTTTTATTGCTGCCTGGGGAGGAGGTGTAATCGAATATACAAAGAAGACGAAACAATTCAAGGATTATACCGATCCTGATGGTGAAATGGAAATTGACTTACTCCCCGATGACGGAATAGTTCATGATATAACAACAGCTACTACCTGGGGAGCCGGATATCTGTGGGCATCAACCTACTTCGGGTTAAGCAGTTATGACGGTACACACTGGAAAGGTTACTTCAAGGAACATTGCGGCCTGGCAAGCAACTTTATCAATTTTGTCAGAGCTGAGGGACCTGTTGTGTTCATTTGCAGTGACAACGGGTTAAGCAGTACAAACGGGAAAAGCTGGATTACTTATAAGAAAAATGATAATGACAGCAATGGAAAGGCTATCATATCAAATTTCAGCCGCGACGATGATAAAACAGCCTATAAAACCACCAGGGAAATCCCCATGAGTCCTTCTATAGCTCACAATTTCGTTATCGGTGTCGATGCCGATAAAGATGTTCTTTGGGTTGCTACAGAAAAGGGTGTAAGCCGGGGAGAATTAATGAAATAGACAAAAATAAATAAATAGAAATAAAGGAAATAAATAAATATAAATAGAAATATCGGTACTAATGGGCGAGAAACAATTATTGATAGATCTGTCAAAACTAACTGACGGAGAACGCATTGAAATGAAGAAACTTGGAATTTTATCCGGTGACAACAAAATTAGCGGGTATAGCTATCCTTTAGTTCATAGCAATCGTCCTCCGATAGAAAAACATGTTACACATGCTCCCAGGGTAATAAACGAAGCATATGACTACCAGAAACCTTCCTCCTTTTCACGTGCATTAAGACTTGATTTTGGTGGCCACAAGGTATTGCTGATCTCAGGTACAGCCAGTGTGAACGAAGAGGGCCAGGCTGAACATATCGGCGATTTTAAAGCCCAGCTTTGGAGAACATATGTAAATATTACCAATCTGCTGGATGCAGAAGGGATGACATGGCACGATGTCGTAAGAACAACTAACTATCTCAGGGATATCGAAAGAGATTATGCCGAATTCAATAAGATCCGTACATCTTTCTACAATTGGATGAAACTCGATCCGCTCCCTGCCAGTACAGGTATACAGGCAAGATTATGCTGGGAAACCCTTCTTGTGGAAATTGAAGTCTATGCAATCTGTAAATCAATTTAATTCACAATCATGAAAAAAAGACTTTTTTTAGCAGCAGCATTTCTGATCGCATTTTTTCTGCCTGCTTCAATATTAAAAGCCCAGGAACAAAAACAAAACTATGGAAAAGCTCCTGATGAGCTTTTCCCGTATCAGAAATATGCGAAAGCTTATAAATACCATTTTCTTGAACCTATCCAGTTCTACGGAGCCGGACGTGAATTACGTGCGCCTTCTGATCTTAAGGAGGTAAGAATAGGATTTCTGGGGCCTCTTAGCGGTTCAGTAATGGTGCCTCAGGGAAAACAAATGCTTCAGGGTGCAACGCTTGCTATGGAAGAAGCAAACAAAAACGGAGGTTACAAGGGAACTCCCTTTGTTCTAATGCCACACAATGATGCCGGTTTGTGGGGTGCTGCAGCTAATGAAGTTGTTAAGATGGACGATGAAAAGGATTGGATCTTTATGGGTTCAATTGATGACATAGTTTCGCATGTGGCATTACGTGCTGCATTAAAACTTGAAATCTTTATGTTGTGTGTCGGAGATCCTGATCCCACTTTTACTGAGACAAATATTCCGTGGCTGAATCGTGTTATCCCTGACGACAGACAAAGTGGTTATCAACTGGTTACAAGAATATACAAGAAGGACGGTCACTCCCGTGTTGCTGTTATCAGAGCCAACAACAGGTATGGCAGAGTGGGAATAAAAATCTTTTCTGAAAATGCTACACGTGTAGGACATCCAATGATCATAGAAGAAAGATTCAATGATGGAGAAACAGATTTTAAAACCCAATTGGAAAGGATCACGGTAACAAACCCCGATGCAATTCTTGTTTGGGGAAACGCAAAAGAGTCGGGACTTATTCTGAAACAAATGAGGGAAATTGGTCTAAAACAGCCGGTATATTTTTCCGACAGGGTTGTTAATCCTGAGTTTCTGAGTATAACCGGACCATTAGCTGAAGGAATTGTTACAACATGCCAGTATAATCCAACAGCAGATAATCCCAAACTTAAAGCATTCCAGACTAATTATCTAAAGAGATTCGGCCAGGAACCCGATGTATTTGCCGCACATGCATATGATGGTATGAATATTATTGTCGAGGCTATTAGGAAGGCCGGATTAAACAGGGTGCTTATCCGCGATCTCCTTACCGACAGAAAGACTTTTCAGAATTATGACGGAGTTACAGGCAAGATAATATTGGACGGAAGCTGGAACAACATCAGAGATATTTTCATTGCCGAAGTTCATAACGGGAAATTTGTATTTTCTCCTGCTCCCCCGCTTGATCAGAAATACAAACGTGGAAGTTCAACAGGAGGCTATTAATAATATAAACGAAATAATAATGGAAACAAATCCAAGCGATAAACCGGTAAAAGGCAAGTCGCCCATTCAATCAAAAGTGAGTCGGTATACAAAGCCTGACGACACGTTAGTGAATGTTAGCGGAATTCAGATCGGAGGCTCAGATATAGTAATTATTGCCGGACCATGTGCTGTTGAGAGCAGGGAACAACTTTTTTCTACATCAAGATCTGTTAAAGCCGGCGGGGCTGCTATTTTGAGAGGAGGCGCATTCAAGCCACGCTCCTCTCCCTATAACTTTCAGGGAATGGGAGAAGAGGGTTTAAAGTTACTCAGTGAAATAAGAAAGGAAACCGGGTTACCTATAGTCACTGAAGTTATGGATACCCGACAGGTGGAACTAGTAGCTTCATATGCAGATATGTTACAGATCGGTTCGCGCAATATGCAAAACTACCCTCTTCTCAAAGAGGTAGGTATGTCGAAAAAACCCGTACTTCTTAAGCGAGGCATGATGGCAACCGTTGAGGAATTCCTTATGGCAGCCGAATATATCCTGAGCCAGGGAAATGGTCAGATAGTGCTGTGCGAAAGAGGCATACGTACTTTCGAAACTTCAACACGAAACACACTCGATCTGAGTGCTGTCCCAATGTTAAAAAGGCTGACTCATCTTCCGGTAATTATTGATCCAAGTCACGGAACCGGTTTAAGATGGATGGTTCCTCCAATGGCCAAAGCATCTATTGCTGTCGGAGCTGATGGACTTATAATGGAAGTGCATTATAAACCTGAAGAAGCACTTTGCGACGGTTTTCAATCCCTCAGTCTTGATGAATTCGACCTGTTAATGGCCGACATGAAAAAAATAGCTAAAGCTATTGGCAGAGAGATAGCAGTGCCAAAGCATGCAACTGTCTAAAACATTTTTGTCAGTACGAATAAGTGAGATTATTCATTATTCTGAAAAAGTTACCCCCTTCCTTCCCGATAACTATTGGGACTTCCCTCATGGGGGAAGGAAAAACAAACATTTCCCCCTTGGGGGAAAATGAAAGGGGGTAAAACTATTGATGAAATAAATTAATTTCCGATAATATCACCTTCATCCAGATTTTGTCCGTTGAATAAATTGATATTCATAATATTTCTCATGTCTGTCGGATTTATTGCCCCTGATGTAAATGCTCTGCAAATCACCGAACGACAAGACTCGACAATTAAAATAGGCCTTTTGATACAGGATAATAACTCGTTTGCTGCAAGACAAGGAGCTGAGCTGGCCATCCTTAAAGCCAATGAAACAGGTGGATACCAAAGGAAAAAGTTCCAGCTGGTTGTACGATCAATGGAAGGTCCATGGGGAACCGGGTCAAAACAGGCAGTGAATCTTATATTTGATGAAAAGGTGGCAGTTATAATGGGTTCACACGACGGAAGAAATGCACACCTGGTAGAGCAGGTTTCTACAAAAGCACGTTTAGTATTTTTATCCTGCTGGGCGGGGGATCCCACTCTTTCCCAGGCCTTCGTTCCATGGTTTTTCAGTTGCGTTCCGAATGATCTCCGTCAGGCCGATGCCCTCTTTGAGGAAGTCTACAATAGAAGAAAGCTAAACAAAATAGCTGCAATATCAGACAATGGTTATGATTCAAAGCTGGCTATGGAAAGCTTTGTAAAAAAAGCAGAATCTAAAGGAAAAAATGTTAGCCTTCAGCTTCACTATGATTTTCAAAATAAGGATTTTAATGATATTGTCAGCCAGGTTCACAATGCCGTTATCGACGGAATTATTCTGTTTGGACAACCTTCAGCTTCACTGAAATTGAACCGGCAATTAGAGCAAAAGAAAATGAATCGGACCGTTTTTGGTACATTGTCCCTTCTTAATGAAGATGAGATGCAGGATAATAACCTTTCAGATTATAAGAACATGATATTAGTCTATCCGGGGAATTTATCCGGATCAAAGGGTTTAGCTTTTCGGGATGAGTACCTGAAAACATACGGTAAACTTCCGGGCGCTGTTGCTGCATATTCATTTGATGGAATGAATATACTCATCGAAGCTATCAGAAAAGCAGGACTCGATCGTGAAAACATACAAAAAACAATTTCAAAAATGCGATTTGAAGGTGTTACCGGATTAATTCAATTTGATGAAAAAGGGAAACGTACCGGTACACCAGGATTTATGGAGATAAAAAACGGGGTACAGGTTATTCCGGGTAAATAATTTTAAAGGCTGGATTCTATTAATTTCTTAAATTTGAGATATATATCAAGAACAAAAATCACTAGATGAAAATCGTTATTTATTAGAATTCAACTATAATGAAGAATTATAATTACTTATTAATAGTGGTGGTGTGTTTTCAATTCCTCTTCAGTTGCAAGGAAACTCCTAAGGATACCAAGCAAAGATCAGTAGAACTGATGACAACCCAAACCCTTGGTCTTGCCTATCTTGAAGAATTTAAACTCGACGACGCTGAAAAACAATTCCTGAAGTTTATCAAGCTTGCACCTGATGAAAAACTGGGATATGCCAATCTGGGACTTGCATATTTAAGAATGGGTAAATATCCGGAAGCTAAAAAGCAGCTTGCAGTAGCAATAAAAATTGATCCTAAAGATCCTGACATAAGATTATTGCTGTCTACTGTCTATCAGATGAATGATGAACGTGACAAAGCTATTACAGAACTCAGAGATGCTCTAAAATTTGCGCCTGACCATATTAAAATATTATATGATCTTACTGAATTGTATTCTAATGCGACTGATGCTGATTCGAGGACCCAACGAAAGAATTATCTTCTTCAACTGGTTCAAAAAGCACCATCAAATCTTGTTCCTAAGCTAAGTCTTACAGATATATATATACACGATGGAGAAACCGATAAAGCAATTGAGCAGCTCGAGATAATTCAAAAACAATTCCCCGAGTTTCCGAAAGAAGCCATTGATTATTACAATAAAACACTTTCATTACTTAAAAGAAAGGATAAGGATAATGCTATAATTCAATATACCATATTTCATAATTATCTTAAAGTTACTTCCCCTTATCAGGCCGGAATTATGGATCTGAAAGGGCCTGGCGGTGCATTAATAGGATTTCCTTTAATTACATATGACCAGCAACCGGTTACATCAACAAGCGAAAATAAATCGTTGCTCGACGTTATTAAATTCACCGATGCTACTGAATCAGCAGGATTGGGAATAGTCAGGAAAAATAAAGAGGAAGCCAGCCGAAAATATTCCACTCATGTCGAAGCTGCTGATTACGATAGCGATGGAGATATTGATCTTTATGTTGGAAGTTATGATGAAACAACATCAACCTACAAACATTACCTTTTTAATAATGAAATGAGCCGTTTTAAGGACGTCTCGGAAGAATCCGGAATAAAGCACTCGGGTAATGAATCATCTGCGTCATTTGCGGATTATGACAACGACGGATTTCTCGATCTTTATATAATTAAGGAAAGCGGAGATATTTTATACAGGAATGCCGGAAAAGGATTGTTTGAAAATGTCACAGACAAAGCTTTGATAGGAAGTAAAACTGGCGGCAATAAGTGCATATTTTTCGATATGGATCATGACGGTGATCTTGATCTGTATGAAACATGCTCTAATTCAAATCTGATGTTCAGAAATAACGGGGATGGCACATTCGTTGAAGAGGCAGAAAAAATGGGTGTTTCTCAAAAAGGTGCAAACAGCCACGATGTTGTCTTTGGTGATTTTGATGATGATGGGGATATCGACTTTTTTGTCGCAAACGAAAACTCAAGTAATACGCTATTCTCAAATCAAAGACAAGGTTCTTTCAAAGATATTACTGAAGAATGTGGTCTTAAAAGTACCGGAGGATCTGTGTCTGTAGCTGCAGGAGACTATAATAATGACGGGTTCTCTGATCTGTTCGTTTGCTCAGTCAATGAAGGCAACAGTCAGCTGTACAGGAATAAAGGTAATGGAAGTTTCGAACCTGTGGTGAAATCAAAGGAAATGTTTTCAGCGGCTCAGAAGGTCAAAGTATATGATGCGAAGTTCTTCGATTTTGACAATGACGGATTCCAGGATCTGATACTTGCGGGAGAATCGGTGGAAAATGGCGGACGAGGTCTTCTCTTATATCATAACGATGGGAAAGGAGGCTTCGAAGATGTGTCAAGACTCCTGCCTGATGAGCCGAAATCTGGCAGACAAATTACTTTGTTTGATTATAATAATGACGGGGATATAGATGTGGTAATTGCCGGTCTGAACGGCGGTGTTACCCTTCTACGCAACGATGGTGGTAACAATAACCACTATGTTACAATGAAACTTGTCGGCCTGAGAGCCGGTAGTGCAAAGAATAATGATTTCGGCATTGGTGCAAAAGTTGAAATCCGGTCCGGTGATCTATATCAATCGATGATTGTAACCGATCCAAATGTGCACTTTGGGTTAGGAAACAGATCCAAAGCTGAAACAATCAGAATCACATGGACAAATGGTGTCCCACAAAATATATTTGCTCCCGGGACTGATCAGGCTTTGATTGAAGCACAGACTCTTAAAGGATCATGTCCTTTTTTGTTCGCATGGGATGGCAAGCAGTACACTTTTGTGAAAGACTTTATGTGGAGAAGTGCTCTCGGAATGCCACTTGGTATAATGGGGGGAAATACTGCTTATGCATTTCCTGATGCTTCTGACGATTGTATCAAAATTCCGGGCGAATCTTTGAAGCCTGAAAAAGGACAATATTCTATTCAGTTAACTTCAGAATTATGGGAGACACTGTATTATGATCAGGTTCAGCTTATTGCAGTTGATCATCCCGAAAATATTGATGTCTTCGTTCCGGAACAATTCTCCCCTCCCCCCTTCCCGGGTGATAAACAATATCAGGTAGCCGAAAAACATGCTCCTGCATCTGCTAAAGATTCAGAAGGAAATGATGTTCTGCAATTTATTTCTCAAAAGGATAACAATTATTTGTCTGATTTTACTCCGGGTAAATACCAGGGAGTTACAGGAATGCATGATTTGATCCTTGACCCGGGGACGGTTGGTAAAGACAATAAGCTGTTTCTTTTCCTTGAAGGATGGATATTCCCAACTGATGCCAGCATAAATGTTGCTATTTCCCAGTCATCAGGTACTATTGTAACCAGACCAATTCTCCAGGTTATAAATAAAAAAGGTGAATGGGAAACCGTAATTGAAAATCTTGGTTTTCCAATGGGCAAGGATAAAACTGTTATTGCTGACCTTTCAGGAAAATTTCTTTCAGCCGACCATCGTGTCAGAATCAGGACTAACATGGAAATATACTGGGATTATGTCTTTTTCTCGGATAATGTTTCAATAAATCAAGCTGTTACAACTACTCTGAATCCAGTTTCCGCAGATTTACATTACCGGGGATTTTCACATGAATTTCGAAAAGGTGGCCGTTATGGACCTCATTGGTTTGATTATTCAAATGTAAACAGGAATACAAAATGGCGCGATTTAACTGGAAACTATACCCGTTATGGTGACGTTTTACCACTGCTTACCGAGTCTGATAATAAATACGTTATTTCAAATGCAGGTGATGAAACCTCGATTAAATTTGATTCGAGCGTATTACCTGAACTAAAAAAAGGCTGGAAAAGGGATTTTCTTATTCATACAGTTGGGTGGGTAAAAGATGGTGATTTAAATACTGCTCTTGGAAATACAGTACTGCCTCTTCCATTTCACGGTATGAAAAGCTATCCGCCTTCTGAAAATGATGTCTATCCGCAGGATGCTGAACATCAGCAATATCTCAGGGAATATAATACAAGAGTTGTAACAACAGATAATTTCAGAAATGCATTGAAAAAATAATTATAATATCCGGATTAATGATGCATTATAATTTTATTGACCCCCTTCCAAACCTTCCCCCAGGGGGGAAGGCTTGCCATCTTTTCCCCCTTTGGGGAAATAAGAAAGTGGGTAAAAAACATACGATGACTTTAACATTCTTGTTTTACCTTTTGACAATGATTTTCCCGTGTATCAGTTCTGCTCAGAAGAAAGTCATATTTACTGACATTACGAAAAAGGCAGGAATTCATTTCAACTTAAATTTCGGCGATAAATCCTACAAGAATATAATGGAAAGCAGCGGATCAGGGATTACAATATTTGATTATAACAACGATGGTTTAATGGATCTTTACCTGATGAACGGAACTTATCTTGAAGGTATTTCTGATCCTGAAGGGAAAATCTATAAGAATTCACATAACGAATTATACAAAAATAACGGAGATGGGACATTCACAGAGGTATCTAAAATTGCCGGAGTCGGAGGCCATCAATGGAGTATGGCCGCAGGTGCAATTGATCTGGATAATGATGGTTATAAAGATCTCTACGTTTTAAATTATGGTCCGAATGTCTTCTACCATAATAATGGTAACGGAACTTTCAAAGACATAACTTCCTCATTAGGCCTGGCCGGACCTGATACTCTGAACGGTTTTACCAAATGGAGTATTGGTGTTTCTTTCTGGGATTATAATCATGACGGCCGGATAGATGCCATGGTAGGCAACTTCATGGCTTTTGACCCTGAATATGTTTCACCATCAACACCTAATATGATGCCAAGTCCTGCTGAGTACAAGGGTCAGGCTTCTATGCTGTATGAACAACAACCTGATGGAAAGTTTATTGATGTCACCAGGAAAAACAACTTATATTATCCAAATTCGAAATGCATGGGATTGACTGTCTTCGATTATGATGACGATGGGAAAATTGACATTTTTCAGGCAAATGATCACCAGCTGAATTTCCTGTTCAGAAATGAAAATGGTACTTACAAAGAGGTCGGCGTTAAAAGTGGCGTTGCGGCAAACAGCCATGGTGTTGGAACCGGCTCTATGCATGCATCTATTGGAGATATTGATGGAGACGGATTAATTGATATCCTTGTTTCCGATCTTGACTACGGTGCCCTTTATCATAATGAAGGGAACGGAATATTTGTTGACATAACTGAGGAAAGCGGCGTTGCAGCTGCAATGGAAGGAAAAGGCAGCTGGGGTGCACAGCTTTTTGATTATGATAATGATGGTGATCTTGATATCGTTGTTGCAAACGGAACAGCTGAAGAACTGATCCCTCAATATCCGCTCTTGCTGGAAAATGACGGTAAAGGACATTTTAAGAATGTCGGAATGGAGCATGGCAGCTATTTCAAAACGAAACGATCAGGCAGAAGCCTGGCAGTATGGGATTTTGACAATGACGGCAATATGGATATTATTATTTCTCATCTTGATAAGAATGGAACACCTGTTCTCCTAAGAAATAATGGAGGAAACGGAAACCACTGGCTAGGTTTGACTCTCGCAGGAAAAGGTGGTTCGGAGATAAGTGCCAAAGTAACCGTTACGGCTGGCGCGAAGAAACAGGTGCTGGTCAACCAGTTTGCAACAAGCTACCTGGCTAATAATGATCCAAGACTCCATTTCGGGTTAGGTCAGACAAAAGAGATCAATCTTCTGGAAATCAGCTGGTCAGATGGGAAGAAGGAAGTGTACAAGAATATCGATTCCGACCGTTATATAACAATAATAGAGGGCAAAGGAATTGTTAAAAAATGAGAAATAAGAACTGACACAGAGGACCACAGAGAACTACAGAGAAAACAAGGATTCATGATCTGCGAAAATCTGCGTGATCTGCGGGAAACATAATAATTAAACAATTAAAAATCAATTATATGAATAGTCAATACGTCAATAACGTTACGGATCTAACCAATCCTGAAAAGAATGTCATTTACAATATGACGCACGAAGAAGCCGTGAATTTAGTAAGAACAGGCAATGTTGAGGCGGTCCGTACTATCGATGGTCAGTTCTCCCTTGTGTCAGTGGAAGGAAAAACGATAAGGATGGCAAGGTCAATCGGACGTCCTATCCGCTATTTTATTGCAAAACGGCCAGCCGGGCCTGAACTGGTAATTGCCGAACGTATTGATGTAATATACAATTACCTGAAGAAGGAAGGACTCGATCATCAGTTCCATCCTTCATATACCAGGATGGCTCCCGCACATTATATAACTAAGATCGAACTACTGGGCTGTCCCGATCCTAATCCCGTTTATAACAGGTTCTTTACTCCGGAGCGCAATAAATTTACAGGCGAAAACCCTGCAAAAATCGGTGAAAAATATATTGGAACCTTATACAATGAAATTAAAAAATGGCTTCTCTTTCGTGCTAAAACAGGTCCTATTGGAGTAACCTTTTCTGCAGGGATTGACAGCGGCTCTGTATTTCTTCTTACTTATCAAGCGCTCAGAGAACTTGGGGAGAGTCCTTCCAGATTAAAAGCTTTCACTCTTTCGATTGATGGGGACGGAGCTGATCTGCTCCAGGCCAGGAAATTTCTTGAAAGTCTTAATCTGGGCATGTTCCTTGAACCTGTTGAAGTCAGTTTTTCATCCCTGAACTGGAAAAAAGCAGTAAAAGTAGTTGAGGACTATAAAGCTCTTGATATTCAATCAGCCACTATGAATCTGTCACTTCTTGAGGGCATAAGGGCGAAATATCCCAACTGGAAATATTTAATCGACGGTGACGGAGGTGACGAAAATCTGAAAGATTATCCAATAGAGGAAAACCCTGAACTTACGATTCGGAGTGTTCTGAATAATTTAATGCTCTATCATGAAGGGTGGGGAGTTGAATCAATAAAACATTCCTTAACCTATTCCGGAGGTTTGAGCAGAGGTTATATGCGCTCTTTTGCCACTTCCGATCTGTCGGGTTTCGAGGGATTCAGCCCTTATACCTTACCGAATGTTATCGAAATTTCAGAAGGTATCCCATACATTGACATGACAAACTGGGATCATGAGAAACTCTATGAACTTAAAGGTAAAATTGTCTCAGCCGGAGTTAAGACAGTTACCGGTCTGGAAATGCCGGTCTTTCAGAAACGAAGATTCCAGCATGGTGCAACCTCTGATCGCGACTTCAGCAGACATTTTCCTGTGAAAGAGATAGATTACCGGAAAGAGTTTCTTTCGAGCTATGAGTGAAAGCTCTGACCATCTGATCGATGACAGGATGATAATCTCACTTAGGGGTAACAAAAATTCTGTTGATCCTAAAATGCCTTATGGATGGCTGGTTGAAAAAGAACGAACCAGCTCAGGTAAAATCGAAGAGACAGGTATAATTTTTCTTACAAACCGGGAATGTCCTTTTCATTGCCTGATGTGTGATTTGTGGAAGAACACAACAGATGACACTATTGCTATTGGTGATATTCCACGTCAGATTGAGTGGGCACTGGAAAAAATGACGTCTGTAAAACATCTGAAACTTTACAACAGCGGAAGTTTTTTTGACAAAAGAGCGATTCCTGAGGAAGACTATCAGGAGATTGCCTTGTTGCTGAAAGGTTTTGAAACCGTTATTGTTGAAAGCCATCCAAGGCTGATCAACGAAAAATGCCTTAAATTCAGAGATATGCTCGAACCTGAATTGCAGATCTCTATGGGTCTTGAAACTGTGCATCCTGAAATTCTAAGGAAACTTAATAAACAAATGTCTGTAGAGGACTTTGCTAAAGCGGCCAGCTTTCTTAAAAGCCAGGGAATCCCATCAAGGGCATTTATACTGCTCAGACCTCCCTGGTTGAATGAATCAGAAGGTATTTTATGGGCTGAAAGCTCGATCGACTTTGCTTTCAATGCAGGAGTGGAATGCTGCACGGTCATACCTGTGAGAGCCGGAAACGGCGCAATGGATTTCTTAATGAATAATGGAGAATTCACACCCCCTGATATTCACTCCCTGGAAATGGTTCTGGAATATGGAATAGGCTTAAAGAAGGGGCGCGTATTTGCAGATACATGGGATCTTAGACTTTTCTCAAAATGTGAAAAATGCCTCGATAAAAGAACCAGCCGTCTTATTGAAATGAATCTGACCCAACAAATAGTTCCGGAGGTTGAATGTGAATGCACCAAGCACCAAGCACCCTGCACCAAGCAACTTTAGATATTTATTACTGGTCTTGTCTCGTAGGAAATTTCTTCATCCTTATAGTAGACTTTCTCAAGAAACAATCCACTTGGAGGAGCTGTTAACTTTGCAGGAATATCTGTTTTAATTTTAAAGAATGTAGCAACATCAGCAGGTGAAAGCTTTCCTCTTCCGACTTCCACAAGAACACCGGTCATACGTCTTACCTGTTTCCAAAGAAAATGAGAGCCAATAATATGAAAAA
Source organism: Bacteroidales bacterium (assembly GCA_003141895.1). Lineage (GTDB taxonomy): Bacteria > Bacteroidota > Bacteroidia > Bacteroidales > VadinHA17 > LD21. Next base: position 111,362 of record PLNT01000016.1, read on the forward strand.
CAAGCATGTTACCGAAATCAATTACTTTGGCATGTAAAATCTCAACCTTGGTGGATGACTGCTCCCCTTCTTCATCGGTAAAATATCTGTAATCTTTTAATCCGGGAAAATGTTTAGCAGCTTCGTTCATCAGATTTATATCAAGAGGATCTTTTATCCACCACACAAATTTTTTTCCAAAAGCAGTACGTCTTCTGCTGATCTGATAGATATAACTCCTGGCATTGGCATCGAACCGGGCATGAAATTTAGGATGAGCTTCTTCAACATTAATAATACAGATATCGGGTGGGAGTCTGTCGTTTATACCATATTTTATTTTCAAAGGTGCAAGATCAGTATCAACTTCCAGATGAGATACCTGACCTAAAGCATGCACTCCCCCATCAGTTCGTCCTGCGCCTGTGATATCAAGCTTTTCTGTCCCGAATAGTTCCCTGGAAGCATCAAGTATCTCTCCCTGTATCGTTTTTCCGCCTTTCTGCATCTGCCAGCCGGTATAACGGGTACCTTCATATTCTATTGTCAGTTTAAATTTGCTCATCCTCTTTTAAATTAATCTGTAAATGTACCAAAATTTGTCTCCCTAATAAGCACTACATATAATAGGTGTTGTAGATGTGAATTAAGATTGCTTCGCTTCGCTCGCAGTGACGGTGGAGGCAAGGTAATTACATGGTCATTGCGAGGATCCCGATAAAATCGGGAGACGAAGCAATCTTATAGTAACAGACAAGAGTCTATAATATGCAATATGAACATTATTAACACGATTCTGTTTGTCTCATACTTTCATTTAGTACTTTTGTACCGGAAGGAATTATTTATAACCTGAAGTCTGGAATAATGAAAAAGAAATACATGAATCCTTATATGGCAGGTACTATGCTGGGGATAGTACTTCTACTGGCAATGTTCCTTGCGGGACGAGGATTAGGGGCAAGCGGAGGACTTAAATATTGTGTGGTATCTATTGTTGGAGCAGTAGATCGTTCTCATGCTGACAAATCGATTTATTACAGCAAGTATTTTGAAGATGGGAAGAAGCCTCTCAAGAACTGGCTTACCATTGAAATATTCGGGGTAATTGCAGGAGGATTTTTGTCCGGAGCTCTTTCTAAAAGATTAAAGTTCAAGATTGAAAAATCACCAAATATTTCGAACACACGTCGGCTGATATTTGCATTCCTTGGTGGTGTCTTTTTTGTATACGGAGCACAGCTTGCACGCGGATGTACAAGTGGCGCAGCACTCTCGGGAATGGCTGTTCTTTCTGTTGCAGGATTTGTTACCATGATTGCAATTTTCGGTTCAGCGTACATGTTTGCATGGTTTTTCAGGAAGAACTGGATTTAGGCAAAGAGCTCAGGGCACAGGGCTCAGAGGCAAATGTAAAACGATAAACGATAAACGATAAAATATGGGACCAATATCATCACTAATATCAATGCCTGAATGGCTGGATTTGCTTATCGCTCTTCTGATAGGCGTGGGTTTCGGGTTCGCACTGGAACAGGCAGGATTCTCTTCAAGCAGAAAGCTTGCAGGTATGTTTTATGGTTATGATGCCACAGTAATAAAGGTATTTTTCACGGCAGCAATTGTTGCACTTGTAGGATCACAACTATTAAGCTACTTTGGTTTGCTTAATCTAAATATGGTTTTTGTAAATGAGTATTATGTTGCTGCATCAATAATAGGCGGAATAATTATGGGTGCAGGTTTTATTATGGGTGGGTTTTGCCCGGGAACCGGGTTATGTGCTCTTTCAATAGGAAAAATAGACGCAATGATCTTTTTCCTTGGCGGTTTAACAGGAGCATTCCTGTTCGCAGAAACATATCCTTCAATTCAGAAACTTGCCAATGGATACTATAAAGGTCCTGTTAAAATAAATGAGGTAATGGGTATTTCTCCAGGGCTCTTCACTTTTCTTTTAATAGCAGCAGCTGTTGTGATGTTCTGGATTGCAGAACTTGCAGAAAAGAGATTCGCCCGGCCTGATATAACAAATGAAATTTAAAAAATAATAAGATGAATACCAGGCAAAAATTTTCGGCTGGGCTTTTAATTATCGGGTTCATACTTGCCCTATTGCCACTTTCAGGAAGCAGATCTTTTACTGTCAGACCACAAAAATTACTCGGTGAAGTTCTGGATAGCAACACCTGGTTTACCGTTGATCAGGTAGCAAGATTTATCGTTACAGAGGATAGTTCTGTTCAAATTATTGACCTCAGAACCCCTGAAGAATTTAAGACCGTAAATATTCCGGGTTCAATAAATCTTCCTTACAACAAATTTCTCGATATAGATCCGGCCAGACTATTGAGTAACGGAAAAACCAAAAATATTTTCTATTCGAATGGTGATTTTGATTCAAATTTTGCACTTGCAATTGCCAGGGGTCTCAATCTTAAAAACACTTTCGTCATGAAAGGTGGTTTGAATGAGTGGTTCAACACAGTGATGAACAGCACATTTACCGGGGAGAGGATCTCTGCAAGGGAAAATGCACTTTTTGAAACCAGGACAAGGGCAAAAAAGATGTTTTCAGAAATGAATAGCATGCCCGACAGCCTGAAATTGAAATTCATTCAATCTACACATCTTGCCGCAAAAAAACTTGATGGAGGCTGTGAATAGTCAATTACGAATTACGAATTAAATATTAGAATAGATATAAGCGATCAGATATCAGGAATCATGAATATTAAATTGGTCAACATGGTAAAAAAAAACAGAGAAGTAATTGTTATTGTTCTGATATTACTGCTACTTATTCTGTTCAGGGAAACTGGTAAGAATCATTTTAAAAGTGACGCCAAAAAATGGGCTGAATCATCAATAAATAAATCAGATATAATTATCACTGAAAAACTGGGATTATCTGACGGAAAAAATCTCCTGATAAATCTTGATAAAGATACCAGCAGACTGAAAAAGAATAACTCAGAATTATTAAACATATCACCTGACTCAATACTCAGTAAAAAATACATTAATTCTATAATGAAACATGATGGGCCTGTGCTCCTCTTTTCTACGAATCCGGGAGTTTCAGCAAGGGTATGGATGCTTCTAAGTCAGATGGGCAGGAAAAAATTATATATCCTATCAGATAAGGCTGACGATGAGGTTCCGAAGTATAAATTCAAACCTGATAGTGTACCAGATAAGAATCTGTGATTATCTAAACACTTAAGTTGCCGTCGGCGGCAATAAAAAAACCGGTCCAGCATAAAATGCCGGACCGGAACCCAAAAGTCTCAAAATAAATAGAGTTTATTTTACAGTTTCAAAATCATTAACCTCAGCTGTGGTAAATGGAAGCCATGATAATGCAGTTCTCTGCTTAACCATTTTATCATACATAAATCCATTGTTGCCATATTTCAGAGTATGTGCATCATATCCAAAAAACCTCAGATAGGCAGTTGCAAAAGCGGAATTATGCCCCGTAGCACAATAAACGACTACCGGTTTATTTACAGGAATCGAACCCATCTCCTCAGGATATCCCAGAGTACCTTCCGGTTTGTATCTTACAGCTCCGGGCACATGCCCGTCTTCGTATTTATCTTTCCTGTCCAGATTAATCACATAATATTTCTGTGGATCACTGAAAACATCAGCTGCAGTTATAAGGATATTATCAGCACCTTCTTTAAATAACTCATGGAATCTTGCCGCTCCTATTTCAGTACCTGTCTGTAATCCTGTTTTAAGCTCAGGCAGCACAAGATCTGTTGGTCTCTCATTTCCCTTGTTCTCAAGATTCGATTCGTATTTCCCTGATACTCCTTTAAGCCACGACTCCTGAGCAAAATTTTTATTCCAGGCACTCATTCCCCATCTCATTGAATATACATTTCCGTATCCCATTAATCTTAAGAGGCATGTTGTGTAACTTGATATCTGGCCATCATCACTCACCATAATAATCTTGTCAAATTCAAATGGTTTAATACCCGTTTCGAAGTAGGCCGGGATGTCTTCAAATTTTTTATTCACAGCTCCCTTAATATGCCCTTCGGAGAATTGCTTCTGAGGTCTCATATCGACGATCAGAATGTTTTTGCCCAGACTTTCTTTTACTATTGAGGCTTTAATCAGAGATGGATATGCTTTACTATTCACATAATCACCGTTCTCTTTAAGGTCTTTCAGCAAAAGAGCAGTTTCATTTCCAATAGTAACTGACTTAGCCTTAACAACTTCGCTAACTACTTCGGGTTTGCTCTCCTGTTTTTTCCCTTTACAACCTGATAATGAAAAGAAGCAAAGAAGAATTAAAAAGAAAAATAAACAATATATTCTTTTCATAAAAACACTATTTCAGAGATGCTAATTTAACAGGATTGTTATCCTTGTCGAATGTTAGTGTTTCAATACGGTTTCCAATTTCATCGTATTTGTATGCTGTAATTGCAACACCATTGTCAGCGCTGTTAATCAAATTCCCATCTTTATCCATATTTCTGGTCTCAATAAGCGCTCCATGACTATCGTATTTAGACTGAGAAAAAGGAATCAACTTCCCTCCAACAGGTTCATTATCCTGATCGTACATCCTGACCTCGGTTGAATAGCCATTTTCATCGTATTTGCTTATCCGTTTTGACCATCCCCAGTAGAGATTTGACATCTGGCCTGTCACGTTAAAAACAGAGAAAGTTTCCAGATCACCTGCCGCATTTGGAGAAAATACAAAATAAGATACTCCGATATCACCACAGTTTTCTGCTGTGCAGTTATAGAGGGTATCGGCTTTGAAATTTGCCATTCTTACCGGGTATCCTTTGTCGTTGTAAGTAAAACGTAATTCATAAAATGGACAGAACGGATTCATAACTGTTTCTTCTCCTTTAAGATTATAACGCAGTTCCCTGACCATACCATCAGGAAGTTTATTCCAGACCCATGAATGTATCCTGTTCCTGTTTTCGACCATCGATCCGTCTTTACCGAGATTCATTAATCCCACGCGATTTCCTTCAGTGTCAAGGGCATATTCGGAGGCGAACACTCCCCCGGCTTCTATAGGTTGATTATTTTTATCGAAATAATGCCTGGTTTGCTTCCTGTCAGTATATTCATATGTAATTTTAGCGGCTCCCTGCAATGAAGAATAATCAAGAAGTACATTATTCCTTACATATTCAACAGATAAAAGCTTTCCGGAATTATCATACGTAAATTTATAGGCATTAATAGTTTTTGCCTGATCAGAGGTAATGGGATGAATTCCTTTTTCAATGTCATATGGTGTTTCATTGAATAAAAGGTTCCTGTAATACTCAACACCTGTATGCATATTTTTATTTGTGGTCTTTCCGGTACAGGAAATCATAACTATTCCAGCAACAATTGCCACTAATAGCGGAAAAATAAGTTTGTTTAATTTCATGTGTTTAACTGTTTTGGTTTAAAATAATGGTCAAAAATATCGATTATTTACACAGGTTAGCGTATTAAACAAATAAAATGAAGCATTTGTTTAGAAACAGGTACCCAATTTGTAATTGAGTTACCGCTCACATGCATACCGCAAACCTCATACCGCACACCGTTAAGAATTAGTACCTTTATCCAATTATAAATTACGCTATTATGGAACACTCTTTCTTTGATTCTACCTTGTTCAGTTACATTTTGATGCCCATCCTGATATTCCTTGCAAGGATATGCGATGTATCTATAGGTACGATGCGAATAATCTTTGTTTCGAAAGGGAAAAGGAACATTGCTCCAATTCTCGGTTTTTTTGAAGTTTTGATATGGATAACTGCAATAAGCAAAATAATGGAAAACCTCGATCATTATATCAATTTTATTGCTTACGCAGCGGGTTTTGCAACCGGGAATTTTGTAGGAATGATTATTGAAGAAAAACTTGCAATGGGTATCCTTATGGTTAGAGTCTTTGCGTATGAAAAAGGAAATGAGATGGTACAAAATCTGAATGAACAGGGTTTCGGAGCAACAGTTGTCGAAGCTCACGGTGCCAGGGAAAAAATTGATCTTATTTATTCTATCGTTAAGAGAAATGAACTCTCTCATGTTTTGAGTATAATTACCAACCTGAATCCAAAGGCATTTTATACCATCGAGGATGTAAAATCTGTAAATGAAGGCATTTTCACGCCGAAAAAACCAAATAGCATTTTCCCTTTCAGCTATGTACTAAGAAATTGGAGAGGGGGAAAATGAGGGTAAGGATAAGGTTAAGGTTAAGAAAACTCAGCCTCAACCTCAACCTAAGATTGTTAAATAATAAACATAACTTATGATATACGTAAAACGTATTTTTATGATTGCTGGAGGAGCCGTCCTACTTCTTTTGTTTGCTCTGATTGTTATTATTCTGGTCAATAGCCCTGGTAAACCGAGTCCGTTTCTAGATAAGGAAGGAAATAAAGTACCCACCAGCATTGCAGTTACAGAAACTGTAAACATTAATGGCCTGAACCAGAGAATGATAATTCGAGGGAGAGATACCACAAAACCTGTTTTGCTTTATCTCCATGGCGGACCCGGCGATCCGGAATTTCCTTTTGTTCATTACTTTAATCCCGGTATTGAGGATATGTTTGTGGTTTGTTACTGGGATCAGCGTGGAGCCGGATTGTCATATTCAAAAGATATTCCTCCTGAGACAATGACCCTTTCTCAATTTGTTGATGATGCAGGCAAAGTTTCAGAATACCTGATTAATAAATTTAACCGCGAAAAAATATATCTTCTAGGACATTCATGGGGAACAATGCTTGGTTCATTTTCTGCAAATAAATACCCTGATTATTATTATGCTTTCATTTCTGTCGGTCAGGTAGCTGACCAGAAACATTCTGAAAAGATTTCGTACGATTTTGTTCTTTCGAGGGCAAGGGAATTAAAAGACAGGAAGGCTGTGAGAGAGCTTGTAAAAATTGGGTCACCCCCATACGCCGATCCGGAAGAGGCTCTGAAAAAAATGATCGTGGAAAGAAAATATGTAATCAGATACGGAGGTGCGGTTAAAAAAGGTAATTTCTACCCGGATGCAATAAAACCACTGATTTTTTGCAGGGAATATAGCCTTACTGATAAATTCAATTATCTGAAAGGTATGAGGTTCACAAAAAAATATTTATGGGATGTCATTATGAAAACCAATCTTTTTAATACAATACCTTCTCAGGAAATCCCAATATATATTTTACAGGGTTCCTTTGATTATGAAACTTCTTTTGTTATTTCGAAAGCTTACTTTGACAGCCTGCAGGCTCCGGTAAAAAAGTTTTATACCTTTGAGAATTCAGCCCACTCTCCGATTTTTGAAGAACCTGATAAGTTTAACAGGATATTAAATGAAATTCTTTCCGAACAAAGAGATAGAAAGTAATATTACCTAAATTTGCGAACAGTAAAATTCTAATTTCATGAACCAGTTCGACAACCATCCGTTATACAGAAAACATACCATTGATAGCGCATTTAGCTCTTTATGGGAATTTTATAAAAAGAAATTCGTTTCATTATTCATAATGTCACTTGTCGTTTCCCTTGGCACTCAATATGCTTCTTCGCTTGTAAATATGAAAGAGTTATCAACAATCACTGATCCTATGTTAATGCTCGAAAAGATGAAAGGATTATTGGTCCCTATTGTTGTTGTTTCACTTATCAGTCTTCTCTCAACAACTATTCTTCAGTACTATATAATTTTTAACCCTGTAAACAGTGAGAACTCAATCCTTAAATCGGTAGTCAGATCCCTTAAATATTTTATTCCATATCTTATTATAATGATCTTGCTTGCTTTTGCAGGAACAATTGCAATAGTTTTGGGAATATTTGTACTTATTATCGGTGCCTTTTTTGCAATGTTGTATGTAGTAACAGTCTATCTGTTTATTTTGCCAGTAATGATGGCTGAAGAGACAAATATCGGGGCTACTATTTCGCGTACTATTTCTCTCACAAACAAGAACTTCTGGTCAAATATTGGCTGGGTATCCGTTTTTATTATAATAATGCTCGTTATTTCTGTAGTATTATCAGGATTAATACTGCTTCCATTTAGCGGAAGTTTTATTAAGACCATTGTTCATCCTGAAGATGCATCAACATTAATTGACGTTACAAATAAACCAGCGTTCATAATCCTTTCAGCAATAGCGGGTGCACTTACTATTCCTGTAATGCCGATTTTCGCATGTGTTCTTTATTTTAACGGGAAGGCAGGAGAGGAACAACATGTTCAAGCGCCTTTAACTTATAATCCGGAGGACTATAAGGTGCGTGTTGAAGATCTTTATGCCAAGCCATATTCAGATGATCATCCTGAAAATCCTGACAAGAAGGAAAAATAGTCTTGCGGTCTTGCGGTCCTGCAGCCTTTGGTCTTAAAGTTGCAGGTTTATGAAAAAATCATATATCATTTTCCCCTTTCACATATCCGAAATTAGCGAGTATCCCACCGTCAACATAGAGGATATGCCCGTTTACAAAATTGCTGGCCTTTGAAGCCAGGAAAAGTGCTGCATTTGCCACATCTTCGGGTTCACCCCACCGACCTGCCGGCGTACGGGTCATAACAAGATCATTAAAAGGATTTCCTTTTTCGCGCAACGGTGAAGTCAGAGAAGTAGCAATATAACCCGGACCAATCCCATTAATCTGAATATTATATTTCGCCCATTCACAAGTCATGTTTTGAGTTAGTAGTTTTAGCCCCCCTTTCGCTGCAGCATATGCTGATACTGTATTCCTTCCGTACACACTCATCATTGAACACATGTTAATGATCTTACCGCTTCTCTTTTTTATCATTTTAGGCACTACCCGCTTTGAAATAATCAATGGAGCCAGGAGATTTACATCAATAATCTGCCTGTAGTCTGTTAATGGCATATCAAGTATCGGAGTTCTCTTAATTATTCCGGCATTATTTACCAGAATGTCAACATTACCAACGTTTTTTTCTATAAGTGTAATTCCATTATCTACCTCATCCTCATCAGTAACATTGAATTTGGAAGTAAAGACGCCAAGACCTTCTTTTTTGAAAATATCTTTGCAACTTTCAAGTTTTGTATCATTATGCCCATTAACACAAACCTTAGCACCAGCCTTTGCAAGTAATAGTCCTATGGCAAGACCAATTCCCTGTGTGCCACCGGTTACCAGGGCAACTTTTCCGGATAAGTCAAATAAATCTTTCATAAAATTTTTGTTTTTTGCATTTTATTTTCCCCCCTCAGATCTCGCAGATTAACGCAGATTTAAATTTTTTTTGCACTGAGCTCTGTGCTCTGTGCCCTGTGCATTTTTTAGCTCCTTTTGACATTTGACTTATTTCAAAGTATCAGCTTGACGAATATCCATATCCCCGTAATCAAGATTCTCCCCGGCCATCCCCCAAACAAATGTATAATTGGATGTTCCTGCGGCACTATGTATACTCCATGAAGGTGAAAGTACTGCCTGCTCGTTCTTCATCCAGATGTGTCTGGTTTCATCAGGGTCACCCATAAAATGACAGATAGATTGTTTCTCCGGCACTTCAAAGTAAAAATAAGCTTCCATACGCCGGTTATGAGTATGAACCGGCATGGTATTCCAGACACTTCCAGTCTTGAGCTCTGTCATTCCCATTTGCAGCTGACATGTCTTGATAACAGTATTTACCAGAAGCTTATTAATGGTCCTGTGATTAGATGCTTCCATAGTTCCCAGTTCAACAACCTCTGCTTCTGACCTTGTTACTTTACGTGAAGCATATTCATGGTGTGCAGGTGCTGAATTAATATAAAGTTTCGCAGGATTGCTTTTGTCAGCAGAGCTGAATATCACATTCCTTGTTCCTTTCCCAAGGTATAAGGCTTCTTTGAATGCTAATTTATAAAGGGCACCATCAGTCTCAATCAAAGCCTCGCCACCTGCATTAATAATCCCCATTTCGCGCCGTTCCAGAAAATTTTCGGATTTAAGTTCTTCTGCACTCTCAAGAAATAACTTCTTTTTGACCGGCATGGCACCACCGACAATATATCTGTCGTATAAAGAATATACCAGAGATATATCATCAGGTATAAATATGTTTTCGATGAGAAATTCTTTTCTAAGTCTTGAAGTGTCCCAGGTCTTGACATCCTCAGGGTGAGCAGCATATCTAAGTTCAATTTTCATAATAATATCCTGATTAAATAAATCTAATTAAATAAACGGCGTCGGGAATCGGCTACCTGAATCCTGTTGCCTGAAGCCTGAAGCCTATTTTTTGAATAAAGCAATAAGAACATCCTGATTTATTTTACATTTTTCAAATTTCACATTATCTGCCAGTTCCATAAATGTTGCTTTTGCCTCATCAACTGATGGTTTAGGTCCTTTCCCCGACCAGTAATCGACCACTTTCTGATATCCCGCTGGCTTTGTTATTGTCATTAAACTGCTTTCTGAGCCTATTTTTTTGATCGTCCACCATGACCAGCCTATATTATTTGTCTCAAATAAATTCACAGCACCTTTAAACCACTCATTGTTATTTTCGCCCGATTCTCCCATCCAAATCGGTATATTGTATTTCTCTCTTAAATCCAAATATTTCTGAATAGTCTCAACAGTAGTCGGGTTCCAGTATTTATGAAAGCTGTATGCCATGTTTTTATCCCAAGGAGGAGTCAGACCGGTATAATCATTAGCAAACTGATTACCTTCAATGAAAATAATGTGATTCTTATCAATACTCCGGATCCCCGCAGTTATTTCGGAAAAAAGTTTCTTTAGAAGCTCATTACCTTCAAGCTTATAGTTGGTTTCATTAATAAGATCATAACCACCGATCCATTCTTCATTCTTATATCTTTCCGCCAGTTTTTTCCAGAGTTCAACCGTTTTTTTCTGATTTGCCTCACTTTGCCAGAGTCTGGGCTTAAGGGTATCAATATCAGCAATTGGCCGGTCGTTACCCTGCCCCCCGGGTGTTGCGTGTAGATCGAGAATCAGGTATATTTTATTTTTCCTGCACCACGAAAGCAGGTTATCGGTCAGCTTAAAACCGGTTTCCAGCCAGGTATTCTGACCTTTTACAGGCTCATTCTCAACTGGAAGCGTGAAAAGATTATAATGCAGGGGAAGCCTGATAGAATTAAATCCCCAGCTCTTGAGGGCATCAATATCTTTTTCAGTTATCATATTATTCAGAAATCGGGTATAGAATTCATCACAATTTTTCCTCCCGACCAATTCAGTGATCTTTGCTTTTATTTCAGTCTGGGTACCAGCTGCTTCAGAAAGCTGAAACATATAAGGTTCCTGTAACATCCAACCGCCAAGGCCTATACCACGGAGTAAAACATTTTCACCTTTCCCGTTTACAATCTTTTTTCCATCTGCTTTCAGGAAACCTTGTCCCTGGGCCACTGAGACTAAGATTAAAAATGTAATAACTACCAATAAGTGTTTTTTCATCGTCTTAATATATTAAATCATGATTTTTTTCTTCATTTTTCTAACCGCAAAGGTCGCACCCCCCAACCACCCAAGGGGGGGCATTATGTTTTGTAACCTAATGAAATTCTTTTAAAGAACAGTTTTAGTCCCCCTTTAGGGGGACATCCCGATAGCTATCGGGAGCGCAGCGGCAGGGGGTGCGCCAACTTTGCGTACTTTGCGGTTAATGGATTTCGTCTTTTTATCTTTCTTTCAGAATTCCTTTTTCAATCAATCTTGAAATCTCGGTTCCCGCCAGCAGAAATCCTCCAACACCATAAACTTCAGTCATTTCTCTAGTAACTTTCTTCGGATCGGAACCAATTGGTTGAATATATCCCACTTTACCATCAGGCCAAACAGATGTAACCATTGATTTCCAACCCTTAACTATTGCCGGAAGATATGCCGCCTTGTCGAGATATCCATTATTCACGCCCCAGGCCATACCATAAACAAAAAAAGCAGTTGCACTCATTTCAGGGCTCGGGTAACTTGAAGGATCAAGAAGGCTGGCGTGCCAGAATCCATCAGAAGACTGCAATGAGAGAAGCCTTGCTGCCATTCTTTTATATATTTTTACGAAATAATCTTTATGCTTATAGTTCGCCGGAAGTTCTCTAATTATTATCGGCAACCCGGCAAATGCCCATCCATTCCCCCGTCCCCAGAATACCTTTGCCCCATTTGCTTCTTTTTTCGTGAAATAATTGGAATCCCTGAAATAGAGGTCTTCATCCTTATCATACAGATAATCATTAGTGGCATTATATTCTTTGTACATAAAGTCGAGGTATTTTTTTTGTCCGGTTACATTTGCCATTTTTGCCCATACAGTGGGCCCCATGAAAAGGGCATCGCACCATGACCAACGGGAAGTTGACCAGTAAGTGTCAGTGTCTACAAATTTTAGGCCGTCTGTAGCCGGATTCGCAATAATACTGTCAAAATATGATTGCATTGGTTTGATCATACTATCTTCCTTATATTTACGATACAGTTCAATATAAGTCTGACCTACGCAGTAATCATCAGCTATATATCTCCCGAGAGGATTATCTCTCTTCATATGAGACCACCCTGTCTTCTCACAAAGTCCTTTCAACCATTCGAAATATGAATTATCACCTGCAATTCCTGCCCACTCAACCATACCGGAGTAAAGTGCTCCATTCGTCCAATCTGCAAGTTCATGTGTAAGGGGTGTTCTTATTTGCCAATCCGCAACAGCTTTCAAAATTGTTTTAACATCAGATTTATTTAAATCGGATTTAAATGAGGAAGAATGCTCTTCCTGAGAATAAACAACAGTACAGCCTGTTAGCAGAATACAAACAATAATGAATTTGATGATTTTCATGGTTTCATTATTACGTTTAATGCGTTTTATTAGTACTCATTTTATATTCGGAGATTCCTCATTTCGCTGCGCTTCATTCGGCATGACAGTATGTTTAGGGTCATGGAAGGGTTAAAGTTGGCGATTTGCTGTGCAAATCGCCAACTCTAACCCTTCCTCCCACAAATACTCTATGTCATCCCGAGCGTCAGCGAGGGATCTCCATCTAATAATCACAGAATTTTTCTTGATAAATCAATTTGTAATTCATAATTTCGTGATCGTTAACGAAGTATTTTCCAAATTTAGAAATTTTTATAACTTCTTTCAAGGATATGAAGCCATTTATTCATGAGAATTTTCTTCTGAATAATAAAAAAGCAGAAAAATTATATCATAATTATGCTGAGAATCAACCTATTGTTGATTTTCATTGCCACCTTTCGCCAGCTATGATAGCCAATGACTATCAATTTGAAAATCTAACCCAGGCCTGGCTTAAAGGTGATCATTACAAATGGCGGGCAATGAGAATGAATGGTATCAATGAAATATATTGTACCGGAGAAGCACCTGACAAGATTAAATTTGAAAAATGGGCTGAAACTGTTCCGGCAACAGCAGGTAATCCTCTTTATCACTGGACTCATCTTGAACTTGCCAGATATTTCAATATTACCAATCTGCTTTGTCCTTCCACCGCTGATGAAATTTATAATCTAACTTCTATCCTGCTGCAGACTAAAGAATTCAGCATAAGGTCGCTGATCAGAAAAATGGATGTTGAGATCATCTGCACAACGGATGATCCAACCGATACCCTTGAATATCATCAAAAACTTAAGACTTCGTTTGAAATAAGAATACTGCCCACCTTTCGTCCTGATAATATCATTAAAACCGACGATCCTGAAATTTTTGTTTCATACATAAGGAAACTTGAACAGGTATCTGGAACTGAAATTCAGGACTTCGATTCACTTGTTGAGGCAATCGATAAAAGGCATTTGTTCTTCGATCAAATGGGTTGCAGACTTTCAGATCACGGACTTGATAGATTTTATTTTTCAGGATTTACATTTACCCAAATTGATACTATCTTCAGTAAACTGCTCGGAGGTGAAAATATTTCCGCTGACGAAACTGAAAAATACAAAACGGCGATATTGCTTGAAATCTGCAGATTGAATCATAAAAGAAACTGGACACAGCAATTTCATATCGGTGCATTAAGAAACAATAATGCCCGGATGTTCAGGCAGATGGGCCCTGATACAGGATGGGATTCTATCGGATCAACACAGGATCCAAAAAAAATATCTGATTTTCTTAGTTTGCTCGATAATGATGACACGCTTGCCAAAACCATTCTTTATAACCTTAATCCTGCTGATGATGCAATGATGATAACAATGGCGGGTAATTTTAATGATGGTTCATCTGCCGGTAAAGTTCAGTATGGTCCTGCTTGGTGGTTCCTCGATCAGAAAAATGGAATGGAAAAGCATTTCAAAGATGTCGCATCTCTTGGATTATTAAGAAGATTTGTCGGAATGGTCACTGATTCAAGGAGCTTCCTCTCCTACCCTCGCCATGAATATTTCAGGCGTATTCTTTGTAATTTTATTGGTGATGAAGTTGAAAAAGGGCTAATCCCGGATGATGAAGAACTGCTCAAAACATTAATTGAAGGTGTTTCATATAAAAATGCAAAGGAATATTTTGGATTCTAACCCCCATCCCAACCTTCCCCAGATGGGGGAAGGAGTGGTTGATGATAAAAGATATTTTTATAGACAAAATAGAATAAAAGTCCCTCCCCCCGGGGGAGGGATTTAGGGAGAGGTAAAAGGGAAAGACAATATTTTGGAATGTATTGAAGAACAAAAACTTAACTATGAAAACTAAAATTGATGTATGATTTGAATTTAAAAGATAAAGTTGCGGTTATTACCGGTGGGGCAGGTACAATCTGTTCATCTATGGCTAAAGCACTTGCAGCGCAAGGTGTTAAAACAGTTATTCTCGATCATAATAAAATCGGGGCATGCGAAACTGCAAATCAGATTGAAAATGAATTCAAAACGGCTTCTTTGGGAGTTGTAGCCAGTGTACTCGACAAAAATTCACTCGAGGAAGCTAAAAAAGAAATTCATGCAAAGTTCGGTCCGATTGATATTCTGATTAATGGTGCCGGCGGAAATTCTCCATCTGCTACAACAATAGTCGAAAAAATGGATGGCACCGAGAGCGAGAAACCTGAAGAAACTTTTTTCGGACTTAAAACTGAAGGATTCGACAGAGTATTCGACCTGAACTTTAAAGGTACTGTACTCCCATCGATGGTTTTTGGATCTGATCTGGTCAAAAAAAAATCAGGAGTTATTATTAATATTTCCTCCATGAACTCATACAGACCTCTTACAAAAATTGCTGCTTATTCTGCAGCAAAGGCTGCCGTTAATAATTTTACTCAATGGCTTGCAGTTCATTTTGCTAAAACAGGTGTAAGAGTAAATGCTATCGCTCCAGGTTTCCTTCTCACGGATCAGAACAAGTTCCTTTTAACCGATGAAAATACCGGTGGACTGACATCCAGAGGAAAAAAAATTATCAATGGCACTCCAATGGAAAGATATTGTCTGCCCGAAGAATTAAATGGAACCCTTATATACCTGGTCTCCGATATGTCGAAATTTGTAACAGGAATTGTGATTCCTGTGGATGGAGGATTCAGTGCATATTCTGGTGTATGAGAATATTCGTACCCATCGCTCGAAAATCAATTTATTTACCCCAACCCCAAGGGGAGTAAATTGATTTTCTCCGCTCCCCTTGGGGCCGGGGTAAACGAAGAAAATTAATTTGCGAAGCCAGGTGAAGTAAGTTATAAAGCAGACGCAAAAAATAGAACGCAAAACGATAAACGATAAACGAAAAACGAAAAATGCCAAAGAATGTAATTGTAGCTCAATCGGGTGGCCCGTCTCCTGTAATAAATAATTCATTACGCGGTATCATTGAGGCCTGCAGAATGTTCCCGGATAAATTCGGGACAATGTATGGAGGATGGCACGGCATTGAAGGGGTATTGAAAGAAGAGCTTCTGGATCTTTCATCTCAGAGTGAAGAAGAAATTGCTTTGTTAAGAAATACTCCGGCCGCAGGAAGCATAGGAACGTGCCGCTACAAACTCAAGGATAAACAGCAAAAAGATTTCGGGAGAATAGTGGATGTTTTCAAAGCCCACAATATCGGATTCTTTTTCTATATAGGCGGAAATGATTCCCAACACACTGCCTTTAAGGTGAGCGAAATAGCGAGGAACAGCGGACTTGATCTTACAGCTGTGGGTGTACCTAAAACAATTGATAATGATCTGGGTGACAATGAATTCAAATTGATTGACCATACACCAGGCTATGGCAGTGTTGCCAGATACTGGTCGCATATTATTCAGAATGCAAATGAAGAAAACATGGGATCTGCACCAGCAGATCCGGTATTGGTAATTCAGGCGATGGGGAGAAAAATCGGCTATATACCTGCAGCTGCACGACTTGCTGATCCCCAAAGAAAAATGCCGTTACAGATTTATCTTGCAGAGTCGAAGCTTACTCTTGATATCCTTGCAGATAATGTCAACGAGCAGCTTAAAAGAGATGGCAGATGTATAGTAGTTGTTAGTGAAGGATTTGATGTTGGCAGTATTGGTGAACTAAAAGATTCTTTCGGACACACATCATTCGGATCGAGCCAGAACTCAGTTTACCAGATTGTGGTTAACTATCTTAACAGTAAAGGATTAAAAGCTAAGGGTGCTGCCCGTGGCCAGGTAATGGGAACTGACCAGCGGGATACCGCAGCTTATGCATCTGTTGTTGACCTTGATGAAGCATATAAAGTAGGACAAAAAGCTGCTGAAATTGCTCTTTATGAAGGGAATGGCTGGATGGCGACAATACTCAGAGATCCTGGTTTTATATATAATGTAAGATATGATAAGGTTCCTCTCGAGAAAGTTGCCCTTTCAGAGAGAACATTTCCTGAGAAATGGATCTCACAAAATCGTTATGATGTAACCGATGAATTTCTTGCATACGTCAGACCCTTGATTGGAGATGACTGGCCATCTGTCCCAATCATTAACGGAAGGCAGAGATTTGCACAATTGAATATGAAATTTGCAGATAAAAAATTATCCGATTATAAACCTGAAGCAGAAAACTAACAATAAAATGAATCCAATTGAACAACTGCAAGCACTAAAACCTGAAAAAGAATTTTTTATCGGAATAGATTCTGACGGTTGCGCTTTTGATACTATGGAGATAAAACAGAAAGAATGTTTCTGCCCGAATTTCATTAAGCATTTTGGACTTCAGTCAATATCAAAATATGCCAGGGAAACCTGGGAATTTGTGAATCTCTATTCCACTAACAGGGGATGTAACCGTTTCATAGCAGTAAATGAAACTCTTAAACTCCTTGAAGCTCGTCCCGAAGTAAAAAGGAGAAACTTCAAAATACCTTCTACCTCAGCGCTGGTTGAGTGGACTACCAGGGAAACAAAGCTTGGAAATCCTGCCTTACAAAAATATGCCTCTGAGATATCAGATCCTTTTATTAATCTGACGCTCGAATGGTCGCTTAAAGTTAATGAGGATATCGGGAAAATGGTATTCGGAATAACGCCTTTCCTCTTTGTCAAAGAATGTCTTGAAAAAATAAAATCATCAGCTGATATCATGGTTGTTTCACAGACTCCTTTTGAAGCTTTGAAGCGTGAGTGGAAAGAAAATAAGATCGACCACTTTCTCAGAATGATTGCAGGTCAGGAACATGGTACCAAATCCGAACATCTTAAGTACGCTGCAAAAGGTAAGTATCCTGATGATAAGATCCTGATGATTGGTGATGCAATGGGTGATCTCAAAGCTGCCAGATCAAACGGAGTGCTCTTTTTCCCTGTTAATCCTGGAAAGGAAGAAGAATCGTGGGAAAGACTTTACAATGAAGGTCTTGACAGGTTTTTTGCAGGAAAGTATAAAGGCAATTATGAAGACAAGCTAATTAAAGAATTTATAACATTTCTTCCTGAACATCCTTACTGGAAGTAGGCGACGGGCATCGGGCTACAGGCATCAGGGAAAACGCCAGACGCCAGAAGCCAGAAGCCGTTTGATTATAATGAATGATAATTTAAGTAATGATTTATTTCAAATCAGGTTCGGAAAATACTGTTTTAGACTCAAGAGATCTTGAGAAAGGAATAATTTCTGCGCTGGAAAAGCTTGGAGTCAGGAAGAAAGTGCTTGTTGTTCCTCCTGATTGTACAAGATTTCATTCCAGGGCAGGCGAACTGACGTCTTTCATTTACAGATATTATAAAGATCGTCTTAAGGATATCCTTCCAGCTCTCGGAACTCATTCCCCCATGACACAGCTTCAGTTGAGCGAAATGTTCAAAGGAGTTCCAGGATCACTGTTCCGTGTGCACGACTGGCGACAAGATGTGGTAACGATCGGAACTGTACCTTCTGAATACATATATGAAATAACAAACGGTGCATTGAACTACTCATGGCCAGCCCAGATTAACAATCTGGTTTTCAATGGAGGACATGATCTGATCCTATCCGTGGGTCAGGTCGTTCCCCATGAAGTGATAGGTATGGCCAATTACAATAAAAATATTCTCATTGGAACCGGTGGACCCGAAAGTATTAACAAGAGCCATTTCCTCGGAGCAGTATATGGAATGGAACTCATTATGGGAAAAGCTGATAATCCGGTGAGAGCACTCCTGAATTATGCAGCAGACAGTTTCTTAAATCATCTTCCCATCATTTATGTCCATACGGTAATAGGTCGCGATGACAAAGGGAACCTAGTTGTCAGAGGGCTCTTTATTGGTAATGATGCAGAAGTTTTCTCACTCGCGTCAGAGCTTTCATTAAAAGTAAATTTCAACGTCCTTGACAAACCATTGAAAAAAGTTGTTGTTTATCTCGATCCTGCCGAGTACAAAAGTACCTGGTTGGGAAATAAGAGCATCTACAGAACACGAATGGCAATGGCAGATAAGGGTGAACTGATTGTCCTTGCTCCTGGATTAAAGGAATTTGGAGAAGATAAAGAGATCGACAGACTCATCAGAAAATATGGTTACCGGGGTACACTTGAAACACTCAGGACCATTGATGGGAATGAAGAGCTTAGCAGAAATTTAAGTGCAGCGGCTCATCTGATCCATGGGAGTTCAGAGGGACGCTTCAAAATAACTTATTGTCCCGGTATACTGACGCAAAAGGAAATCGAATCAGTTAATTTTCAATATCGTGACCTGACCAATATGATAAAAAAATACAATCCGAAAAATCTGAAAGATGGATTTAATAAGGTAAATGATAATGAAGAAATCTTCTTTATCTCTAACCCAGCATTAGGATTGTGGGCTTCAAAGGAAAGACTTATCTGATAATTTCAAATTCATATTTATGATAAACTGGGGAATGATAGGATGTGGTAATGTCACTGAAGTAAAAAGCGGGCCTGCCTTTAATAAAGTAAAGGATTCCAGACTTTTAGCAGTAACGCGACGGAATAATGTCCTGGCTGAGGATTATGCAAAGAGGCATAATGTGCCGAAAGTTTACAGTAATGCTACAGATCTTATTAAAGATAAGGACATAAATGCCGTATATATTGCGACACCTCCATCAAGCCATGCTGAATATGCACTTGAAGTAATAAATGCCCGCAAACCGGTTTACATTGAGAAACCGATGGCATCAAGCTATGCCGAATGCCTTAAAATAAACAAAGCTGCCGCTAAAAACAAGGTTCCGGTTTTTGTAGCTTATTACAGACGAACGCTGCCAGGATTTCTTTTTGTGAAAAATCTGATTGATACGGGTGCTATTGGGAACGTACGTTTTGTGATTCTCCAATTATTCAAGTGTCCATCACCGGATGAAAAAAGGGGGAACCTTCCATGGAGGGTTGATCCCAAAATTTCAGGTGCAGGACATTTTTACGATCTCGCATCGCATCAGCTCGATTACCTCGACCTTCTCTTCGGTCCGGTTCAGAAGGTGAGATCAATTGTTCTTAATCAGGCTGGTCTTTATAAGGCTGAAGATTATGTGTCAGCAGAATTTACTTTCTGTAATAATATTGCAGGTACCGGGATGTGGAGCTTCGCTGCTTCTCCTGATAGCGGAAGAGATACCATTGAGATTATCGGAGAGAAAGGATCTATAAAATTCACGACATTCAGCTTTGAACCAATCGTTCTTGCAAATGAAGCAGGACGAAAAGAATTTATAAATGAGCGCCCCGAAAATGTTCAGTATTATCTTATTGAAAAGATAGTTCAATCGCTTAATGGACAAGGTGCTTCACCGAGTACTGGAATTTCCGCAGCCCGGACAAGCAAGATTATGGAAGAAATTGTCTCAGAATATTACAAAGGAAAGAAATAGATACTCGGTGCTGGGTTCTGGATGCTGGGTTGACAGATTACATCGGGAATCAGTTACCAAGTACCCAGTACCCAGCACCTATTAATAAAATTGAAGAATTTATAAAGGCAAAAGATATATTATTAAAACGTTCTAATTATGAGCAAACTATCTGACATCGGATTAATAGGTCTCGCTGTGATGGGCGAGAATCTTGTCCTCAATATGGAGAGCAGGGGATTCACAGTTTCTGTTTTTAACAGGTCGACACAGAAAGTTGATGACTTCATCTCAGGAAGAGCTAAAGGTAAAAAGATTGTTGGCACTCATTCAATTGAAGAGCTTGTACGGTCTCTCCAATGTCCAAGGAAGGTGATGCTAATGATTAAGGCAGGTAATGCTGTTGATGAGATGATCGATATCCTGATCCCGCTTCTTTCTCCCGGAGACATTATAATTGATGGCGGGAATACTCACTTCCCTGATACAAACCGGAGAACTGCTCTTGTTGAAAGCAAAGGGCTTCTGTATATCGGTACCGGTGTGTCTGGTGGCGAAGAAGGAGCACTGCTCGGTCCATCAATTATGCCAGGAGGATCGAAGAAGGCCTGGGAATTTGTTAAGCCCATCTTTCAGGCAATAGCTGCAAAGGTTGACAATGGGACTCCTTGTTGTGACTGGGTTGGAGAAAATGGTGCAGGCCATTTTGTAAAAATGGTTCATAATGGCATTGAATATGGAGATATGCAACTTATTACTGAAGCATATCAGATGATGAGAGACCTCCTGCATCTTAATGCTGACGATATGCATCTCATATTTAAAAAATGGAACGAAGGTGTACTTGACAGTTATCTTATTGAAATAACACGTGATATACTGGCTTTCAAAGATACTGACGGGAAACCACTTGTAGATAAAATTCTGGACACTGCAGGACAAAAAGGTACCGGCAAATGGACAGTTGTTTCCTCTCTTGATATGGGAATACCTCTTACGTTAATAGGAGAAGCAGTATTTTCGAGATGCCTTTCTGCATTAAAGGAAGAAAGGGTGGCTGCATCAAAAATACTTCATGGAGCAACTCCTGATTTTATTGGTGATAAAGCTAAATTTATTGAGGATATAAAACAGGCTCTTTATGCTTCAAAAATTATATCCTACGCACAGGGTTATTCGCTTATGAAAGCTGCAGCCACAGAATATAAATGGAATCTCAATTACGGAGGTATTGCGCTGATGTGGCGTGGAGGATGTATAATAAGATCTGCTTTTCTTATTAAAATAAAAGAGGCGTTTGATAACAATCCCGCAATTACAAATTTACTTCTTTATCCTTTCTTTAAAGATGAAATTGAAAAAGCACAAAATGGATGGAGGAATGTTGTGTCGGCAGCAGCAATAAATGGTATTTCAATACCTGCGATATCGTCCGCTCTCGGATATTATGACGGTTATCGGTGCGAAAAGCTCCCAGCTAACCTGTTACAGGCTCAGCGCGACTATTTTGGTGCACACACCTACGAACGCATAGATAAACCAAGAGGCGAGTTTTTTCATACCAACTGGACAGGACGTGGAGGTAAAACCGCTTCCACTTCATATAATCTTTGATTAATGTTTGCTAACCAGCCATAAGATGCCTGAAATAACTAAGATCAGTAATTACAGATGGACCGTTTGTGCTTTAATATTTTTTGCAACGACCATTAACTATCTCGACAGACAAGTCATTGGAATTCTGAAACCCTTGCTTGAAAGTGACCTCAGGATTGGTGAAATTGAGTATGGAAATATTGTTACCATTTTCCAGTTGTTCTACGGTGTTTCAATGTTACTCGCTGGAAGACTGATAGACAAATTCGGGACTAAAATTGGCTATGGAGTGTCAGTTTTGCTTTGGAGCATTGCTGCCATGGGACATGCACTGGCCAGAGGGATGATTGGATTTGGATTCTGGAGAGCTTTATTAGGTATCAGTGAATCTGGTAACTTCCCTGCCGCTATAAAAACAATCGCCGAATGGTTCCCTAAAAAAGAAAGAGCTCTTGCAACAGGAATATTTAATTCAGGGGCAAACGTCGGTGCTGTTATTGCCCCTGTTGCGGTTCCTGCAATTGTAATCGCATGGGGATGGCAGGCAACTTTTATCATAACCGGAGGAATCGGATTTGTTTGGATTCTTTTGTGGTTTCTCTTCTATGAATTACCTGAAAAGAAAAGAAAACTATCCACAAACGAACTTGAATTCATAAAAAGTGATTTAGATGAAAAAAACGAAAGTGAGAAACCTGTCCCATGGATTAAGCTTCTTAAATACCGCCAGACATGGATATTCTTTATCGGTAAAGCCTTGACAGATCCTATCTGGTGGTTTTACCTGTTCTGGATTCCAGGCTGGCTCTCAACTGTAAGAGGTACAGGTCTCGATCTTAAATCGTTTGGGCTTCCTCTGGTTGTTATTTACTCTTCTACAACAATCGGAAGCATAGGCGGAGGATGGTTATCTTCCTTCATGATACAAAAAGGTATGTCTCCATTCAGTGCCAGAAAGTACACTATGTTAATATTTGCACTTCTGGTTATACCTGTTTTCTTCGCTCAGTCGTCCGCGGTTAGCACATGGGGCGCTGTTGCATTAATAAGTTTGGCTGCGTCTTCTCATCAGGCATGGTCGGCTAATATTTTTACAACCGTTTCAGATGTCTTTCCTAAAAGAGTAGTTAGTTCTGTAACCAGCATCGGAGGAATGGCTGGCGCAGTTGGAGGCGCTTTTGTATCAATATTTGCCGGTCACCTTCTTAACTTTTTTAAGAAAGCCGGACATGTTGAAACAGGATATACGATTATGTTTACAATTGCCGCATGTTCATACATTCTGGCATGGATCATTATGAATGTGTTTGCGCCTAAAGTAAAAATAGTAATAATTGATTGACCACCCGGAATCTGGGGTAATAGATAATTATGAAAATCAGGTATAATGTCTTCTGAAAAAACCAGGATAAAGGATATCGCCAGGCTTGCCGGAGTTTCTATCGGTACAGTTGACAGGGTAATACATAACCGAGGGGAAGTTGCGGAAAAAACAAAACAGAAAATCCAGGATATTCTGAAGGCAACCAACTACTCCCCAAACGTAATGGCACAGGCTCTTAAGACAAAGAAACGGTTCCGTCTTGTTTCACTTCTACCTGCCGTGTCAAAAGATAATTCGTTCTGGAAAAAACATCTGTTAGGGATAAGAAAAGCATTGGATGAACTTGATCCATTTCCGGTTAATCTGAACCAGGTTACATTTGATATCCAGAGTGAAGAAGATTTTCAGGATAAAACAAGGATAGTTGCTGAGCTGAAACCAGACGGAGTATTATTTGCACCAATTTTTATGTCAGAATCTGTGTCATTTTGTACACAGCTTCAGAAACTCGGAATTCCATTTATTTTTATCGATGGGTATCTTGAAAATACTGATTTTCTGGGCTATGTTGGCGAAGATATCTTTCAAAGCGGAAGAGTAGCCGGTCAACTTATTGATATGATAACTCATGAAAAAAGTGATATACTGATTGTAACTATTGCCAGAAACATCCGAAACGTTCATCACCTGAGTAAACGTACAGAAGGGTTCCTCAGTTATTTCAGGAATTCAGGCAGAAACCTCGGTAAAAAAATTATTCTTAATATTCCGGATCCTTCATCTGAAACAATTAAAAATTATATCGATAACACACTATCAGAAAACCCGGAAATCAAATCAATTTTTATCACCGGCTCAAGATCATATCTTATTGCAATGTATCTCCGTAAAAGAGGATTAAAATCGATCGAGCTGGTAGGATATGATTTACTCGATTCAAATGTAAAATTTCTGAAAGCAGGAATAACAAGATTTCTAATAGGCCAAAGACCTGATGAACAAGCTTATAAAGGGGTAAAAAAATTATTTGAATACCTTTCACTTCATAAAATTCCAGACAAGATAGAATACCTTCCGGTTGATATAGTAACATCTGAAAATGTGGATTTCTTTTTATGAAATCATTTAAAATCAAACCATTATTTGATGATAACCCCCATCCCAACCTTCCCCCACGGGGGAAGGAGTAAATACAAACTTTCCCCCCTTGGGGGAAATTAGAAAGGGGGTAAATATCTTAAATATCAATCTTCTGAAATTTAAAAAATGAAAACTCTAGGCAAATATTCAATGGGTTTAGGTGACCGATTCGGCCATCAGGGCGGTGCGCAATTAAGGGCAATCATAAAAGCTTCTGAAAAAGGTATTGACATAACACCGGTATGGAATAAATCTAACCGGGAACATAACATTATTGGAACTCAGCCCGCCGATGTCAGAATTGAAGCGGATCTGGTTACAAAAAATGCCGGTTTTGATAAACCTTATTACGTTGACGCAGATCACATTAATCTCGATTCAGTAGATCGTTTTATTGGAGCTTCCGATTTTTTTACAATTGATGTTGCTAATTATATAGGAAAGAGAGCTGATGATAAGGCAATACTTCAATATTTATCCGGAGTTGGTAAGTATACCGGTGATCTCAAAATTCCTGGAACAAAATTGTCTTCTGAAATTTCACAATTACAGGTAAAACAAATAGCAGAAAAGTATCTCTTTGCAGCAACTAAAGCCGGTGAAGTTTACAAGAAGATTGAAAAAATAAAAGGAACAGGCAATTTTATTACTGAAGTATCAATGGATGAGGTAGCCCAGCCGCAAACCCCTGCAGAGCTTTTATTTATTCTTATGATGCTTGCTTCCGAGAACATACCTGTACAGACTATAGCACCGAGGTTTTCAGGAAGATTCAATAAAGGTGTTGAATATGCCGGCGATCCTCAATTGTTTGCGAAAGAGTTTGAAACTGATCTTATTATACTAGATTTCGCTGTTAAGGAATTTGGACTCCCGGAAAATCTTAAAATGAGCATTCATTCAGGATCAGATAAATTTTCTATTTATCCTTATATTGGCTCAATCATAAAAAAACACGACAAAGGCATTCATGTTAAAACTGCCGGCACCAGCTGGCTTGAAGAAATAATTGGTCTTGCTCAATCAGGCCGCGAGGCACTCGGTTTTGTTAAAGAATTATATTTTAAGTCACTTGAAGACATCGAAGAATTATGTGCACCCTATGCAGACGTTATTGATATTAATATTTCTGCATTGCCCACCCGACAAGAGGTCTTAAGGTGGAAAAGTGATAAGTTTTCAAATGCGTTAAGACATAATACGGACAACTGTGATTATAATCCAGATATGAGGCAATTAATTCACGTTGCTTACAAGATAGCGGCATCGCAGATCAATGATTATGTCAGACTTCTGGAAGCCAATGAAGAGGTTATTTCTGCATGCGTTTATGAAAATATATATAAACGTCATATCTGCAAGATCTTCGGGTTAGATTAAAAACCAAACATTCTTTTTAACGCTATTCAAGAGTCTTCATCCCTGAGACTGGTTTTGCTTCCGTCTGGTGAAGATCAAAAACCATGATTTCATTCATCCCCTCGCGCATCCAAGGTGCAGGGCAATACAGTCTTTTTTGCGGTCCTATATTCCAATATCGGCCCAGATTATGGCCATTGATCCATACAATCCCTTTCGTGTAATTTGACATATCAATGAATGTGTCACATCCCACATTACCCTGAGCACTGGTCAGGAAGAAATTACCCCTGAAAAAAACTCCGGATTTCTTTACCGATTTACCAGAGGATCTGAGGTCCCAGATGAATTTTTTATCCATCGGTAGCTGATATATCTTCCAGTTCAATAATGTTGTCCCATCCAGAGTTACATTGTCAGTTATCCCTTTTCTGTCTTCAATATTCTTCCCGTAATTTATTCTTCCCATTGCTTCAACCAATATTTCAATAACTGGAGCATCGGTATTACTTACAGGGATGTCTATTGAATTTATTCCATCCCTCCTGTCGAGTTTTCCGATATAATTTCCATTGAGAAACACGGTTGCATAATCATGGATATCATTTACCACAAGCTTTCCGCTTTTTGGTCCTGTAAGCTGGGTTTTGTACAATATGAAACCATGATCCTGTCCGAGAGCCTCAAAAGTCTGTGGTTTTTCAGAGTTTACAGGCTGAGGAAGATTATCCCAGACAGCTGTAAAAGGCTGCATATCTATTGAAGTTAATTCCGCCGTAGGAACCGGAATTGGAACAGGAAAAAGTTTTTTTCCTTTTGGAAGATATGATCCGATTAATTTTCTTAAAGAATAATATTTGGGAGTAGCAATCCCCTGTTCATTTACAGGTGCATCGTAATCATAACTGGTAACATCAGGTTCATAACCTTTTCCTCCCGAATTAGCACCAGCAGTATATGCAAAATTTGATCCTCCGTGAATTACATAAAAATTAAAAGATTTATTATTGTCCATCAGGAACTTTACTTCTTTTAGCAATGCTGTAGTATCGCCTTTTGCCCATTTTTCACCCCAGTGCGTAAGCCATCCCGGATAAGTCTCAGTACTTAAAACCGGAACGCCCGGGTTTATCTTCCCGGCAAGAGCAAAATCATCTGAGGAGCTGCCTGAATTTAAACCCACTGCACTTCCGGGCAACGTTCCGGCCTGCAGCATTTCTGTTGTCGGACCATCACAAGTGAAGGTCGGAACATTTATACCCAACGATGCCCATATATCCTTAATCTTTTGAAGATAATTCTTGTCATTGCCGAAACTTCCGTATTCATTTTCGATCTGCAACATCAGAAGAGGTCCCCCTTTCGTGACTAAAAATGGTTTAATGACTTCAGACAGTTTCGTCATATATCGTTCTGCCGCTTCCATGTAACGCGGATCCAACGTCCGTAATTTAATATCCGGTATACGCAACAGATAAGATGGTATACCCCCCAGATCCCATTCTGCGCAGACATATGGACCTGGTCTGAGTATCAGCCACATTCCCTCTTCCTGAACAATTTGAAAGAATTCAGCCAGGTTATGGTTATCTGTAGTGAAGTCGAAAACGCCTTCCTCGGATTCATGATAATTCCAGAAGATATAAGCTGATATTGTATTACAGCCCATCGCTTTAGCCATCTGAATCCGATGCCGCCAATAAGCTTCAGGAATTCTTGCAGGATGCATTTCACCACTTATTATCTGAAAAGGTTGCCCATCGAGCAGGAATTCTTTGGTTCCTAATTTGAAAGTATGCTTCCCTTTCTGTGCCTGGCTGGTACCCGTTGCAAACAACATCAATATCACCAGGACTGTTCCAATGCTTCGCATATTTTATTTTTTTAAATAGCCTGAAAACTATGTAATTTTCTGTAAAATCCTTCTGATCTCACCATGAGCTCAGCATGAGTTCCCGTTTCAACGATTCTGCCTTCATCAAGGACTACTATAAGATCAGCATGTTGAATGGTTGAAAGCCTGTGTGCAATTACAATCGATGTCCTGCTTTTCATAAGTTTAAGTATTGCATCCTGAACAAGTCTCTCCGATTCTGTATCAAGAGCTGATGTTGCTTCATCGAGAATCAGTATTGGCGGATTTGCCATTATTGCCCTTGCAATGCTGATTCTTTGTCTCTGACCACCACTCAGTTTATTCCCCGATTCTCCGACAAGGTTCTCGTATCCTTGTTCAGTTTCCAATATAAATTCGTGGGCGTTAGCAATGCGGGCGGCATTTTCGACCTTATCCATTTCAGCAGTTTTTACTCCAAAGGCTATATTCTCTTTGAACGAAGTATTGAATAGAATCGGTTGCTGGCTTACAATACCCATAAGATATCTCAAGTCCTTGATTTTCAGATCGCGGATATCAATACCGTCAATAAAGATGCTTCCCTTATTGCAGTCCATAAATCTTGGAAGCAAATCCGCCAGTGTTGACTTCCCGGCGCCAGATTTACCAACAATTGCAACAGTCTGACCTTTCTTTATTTTCAGGTTGATATCCCGTAACACCGGTTCATTATTATAAGCATACCATACACCCTTAAATTCAATCGATTCTTTAAAGCCGCTGACTGCAATTGCATTTGCCTTTTCTGTTATTGTTTCCTCGGCGTTAAGAATCTGGTCTATCCGGTCAATTGAAGCCATTCCTTTCTGAATGGCAAAATATGCAGTTGTTATGTTTTTTGCAGGTTGTATGATCATCGCAAACACCGCGAGATAAACAATAAGATCTTCAGGAGACATTTTTCCCTTACCATTGAGTACCAGATCACCTCCGACGTACATAATGAACATAATTACGATCGTCGAGAGAAATTCACTTATCGGTGAAGCCAGGTATGCTTTCCTGATAACTCTCCTGAATACTTTCGTATATTTTTCGTTTGAATCGGAAAACTGAGCCTGCATTTTTTCTTCTGCATTAAATCCTTTGACAATGCGCAAACCGGTAAGAGTTTCTTCAACAACTGTAAGTAATTTCCCCAGATTTTGCTGGCCCGACAACGAAGATGATCTCAAAGTCCGGCTGGCTCTTCCAATCAGCCATCCGCTTATTGGAAGAAGGGCAAGAGCAAACAGGGTCAATTCGTAACTTGAAACAAAAAGGTAAACCACAAAAACCATAATTGTTATAGGATCCCTGAACAGCATTGTAAGTGAAGACATTACTGAAATCTCAATTTCCTGGACGTCATTTGAAATTCTGGTCATTACATCACCTTTGCGCGCATCTGTAAAGAATGATAATGGAAGTCTGAGTATCTTATTGTACAGTTTCTTCCGGAGATCACGGACAGTGCTTGATCTGATCAGCGCCATGCAGTTGTTTGCCAGAAAGATAAAGCCGTTTTTAAATAAACTGGCTACGGTGACAACCATTACAGCCAAAAGCAATGCGCCCGCATGTCCGTATTTATCAATAAAAACTGATAGTAAGTAATTTGTAAATGATTTTATATACTCAGAGTTCAGATGAAAAGCTCCGGGATCTTCAACCCTACCAACACGGTCAAACAATACTGTAAGAAAGGGTCTTATCAGTGTGAAGGTGAAAAGTGCAAATACAGCGCTTAAAATGTTATATAAAATATTTTTGATTGCCGACCACTTATAAGGGGCAATGTATTTGATTAATAATCTGATGTTGTTCATCTAGGGTCTATAAGATTAAAAACCTGTATAACTGAAAGGTGTAATTGCCCTTAATTCTGCTTTTACTTCATCATTAAGTTCGAGGTTTTCAATGAAATTATTTATTGATTCAGATGTAATTTTCTGATTTGTGCGTGTCAGATCGAGAAGGGTCTCATATGGGTTCGGGTAACCCTCTCTTCGCAAAATTGTCTGGATAGCTTCCGAAACTACAGCCCAGTTATTATCCAGATCATTCTTTATTTTATCCGTATTTACTATCAGTTTATTAAGACCTTTCAAAAGAGAATTAAAGGCTATCAATGAATGACCAATCGGAACACCAATATTTCTCAGAACTGTAGAATCGGACAGGTCGCGTTGAAGTCTTGAAATTGGCAGTTTCATGGAAAAATGTTCAAAAATTGCATTAGCATATCCAAGATTACCTTCACCATTTTCAAAATCGATCGGATTTACCTTATGAGGCATTGTTGATGATCCTATTTCTCCTTTTTTAATCTTTTGCCTGAAATAATCCATTGAGATATATGTCCAGAAGTCACGGGCCATATCAATCAGGATTACGTTTATCCTGCGCATATTATCAAATAATGCAGCAAGGTTGTCATAATGTTCTATCTGTGTTGTGGGGTGAGACCGTTGCAGCCCAAGCTCTTCATTAACAAAATTATTTGCGAACGAGATCCAGTCTATTTCAGGGTACGCAACTTTATGTGCATTGAAATTTCCTGTTGCACCACCAAATTTAGCTGAAAATGGAATTTGTCCAAAATACTTGGTTTGTCCGTCGATTCGTGCGATAAAAACTTCTATTTCTTTGCCAAGTCTTGTTGGTGAAGCAGGCTGACCATGCGTCCTTGCAAGCATGGGGATGTCTTTCCACTCATCAGCAAAATTAGCAAGGGTTTCTCTCAACTCATACAGAGTAGGGAAATAAAGATTTATCATGGCATCCTTTATAGATAAAGGTATTGCCGTATTATTTATATCCTGAGATGTAAGTCCGAAATGGATAAATTCGCTCCATTTTCCCCAACCCGATTGAAAAAATCTTTCTTTCAGAAAGTATTCGATAGCTTTTACATCATGATTAGTAATTTTCTCTCTCTCCTTTACTTTCTCAGCATCCGTTAAGTCAAAGTCCTCATAGATTGATCTTAAGATCTTAAAATTATCTTTCTTAAAATCAACTAGCTGTGGAAGAGGAATACCGCAAAGGGCAATGAAATACTCAATTTCTACCATTAAACGATATTTTATCAGTCCGAATTCGGAGAAATACAGATCGAGTTCATCAACTTTGTTTCTGTACCTTCCGTCAATTGGCGATATGGCAGTTAGAAAATTTAATTCCATTATTGTCAGATTGTGGTTTCACTTGTTATAAGTAATACATACAAAAATACTATTTTAGATGTTGTAAAAAAATGGGTATGAGTAAAATCAAAATATCAGCTGTCAAATATGCAAATACCTATCCGTTTATTTATGGGTTGATGGAAAGCGGATTCGAAAATAAGGTAATACTTGAAACTGATCATCCGGCTGATTGTGCGGCAAAACTTATCAGCGGAAAAGTTGATATAGGCCTTATACCAGTGGCTGCTCTGCCATTATTAAAGGAGTATCAGATCATAAGTGATTTTTGTATTGGTGCAAGTGGAAATGTAAGGACCGTCATGCTTTTAAGCAATTCTTCCTTTGAAGAAATCAAAAATATTTATCTTGATTATCGTTCACGGTCCTCAATAAACTTAACCAAAGTACTTGCGAAAAATTACTGGAAGAGAGAATTTAAGTGGATTAACACATCAAAAGGTTTCGATTTCCTGAACATTGGTCAAGATGAGGCCGTAGTCCTGATCGGTGACCAGTGTTTTGAATACGAGAATAGTTACAGGTATAAAATTGATCTGGCAAGGGAATGGGTGAAATTCTCGGGTCTGCCATTCGTTTTTGCTTGCTGGACAGCTAATAAATTTCTGGAAAGCAGTTTTATAGAAGAATTCAATGATGCTCTGCGTATGGGTGTGAAAAATATAGATGCAGTTGTGGAGAAATTCGGACAAACAGGAATGATAACCGGTGTAATTCTGAAGAATTACCTGACTAAGAATATCGATTTCAATTTCGATGAAAATAAGAAAAAAGGGCTCAAGTTATTTCTTGATCTGATGGGGAAACTTTGAACCGAGACACCCCTGCCGCTGCGCGGCGTCCCCCCAAAGGGGGACCAATTCGGAGCCCTTGATGAATTTATTGAAGGACTGAGAATTAACCCCCCTTTAGGGGGGCAAAAATAGAAATTAACAAATGAATGCTACAACCCTAAATAATGACCTGATAATACGAGACTATAAGGAGGAAGATTATACTCAGATTTCGGAATTATGGATTCAGACAGGTCTGGGTAATCCCGAAAGAGGAGATAATGCAGAAACTATTAAAAGAACACTCGCATTGGGAGGGAAATTATTGGTGATAGTATCGAAAACTTCCGGAACAATTATTGGTACATCATGGATGACATGTGATGGAAGAAGAATCCTGCTTCACCATTTCGGAATATTACCTGATTTTCAGGGGAAAGGTCTTTCAAAGATCCTTTTAAAAGAATCTCTTAAATTCGTAAAAGAGAGTGGTATGCAAGTAAAACTTGAGGTCCATACTTCGAACATTAAAGCAATAAATCTTTACAATAAGTTCGGGTTTAAGCTTTTAAAAGAATATTGCATATATATCATACGGGATATGTCAAATTTATAAAATTGTTATTCAGATTGTCTTTTAAATTTTTACCTTTGATTTTTGATGTTCGTTAGATATTAACAAACCAAGCAAAAATACCATGGCTAAAACAATCACCTTTAATGAGCTCCGGAAGATAAAAGACCAGTTACCCTCCGGTAGTATGAGACAGATTGCAGAAAAACTGGATCTGAATGAGGAAACAGTCAGAAACTATTTCGGAGGGAGAAATTTTGACAAGGGACAAAGTGTTGGTATTCATTATGAACAGGGACCAGGTGGAGGTATTGTAACAATTGATGATACAACTATTCTTGATTTAGCTCAGAAAATGATTAATTTCTAATTTATTCTGTGATAGCCTGTTCAAAAAGCAAAAGGCTACGTCTTTTGCTTTTTTTATTTTTCTATGAACCTTAACAGAACAATAGAATCTGTAGAAAAACAATATAAACAGATCCTGGAAGAGTATTTCATATCTGTTTATGCTGAAAGATCGCTTCCTTCTCATGGTATAGATCATCACAGGAGAGTATGGAATTACTCAAAGGAATTATTAGAAATCATTCCTGTTAAAAATAAAAAACAACTTTCGATACTTACGTCTGAACTGATAATTGCCAGTTATCTGCACGATATTGGAATGTCAGTTGACCCCGGAATAAAACACGGGAAATATAGTAAAGATCTGTGCGCCAGGTTTCTGGCAATCAATAACCTTCGAGTGAATGATTATCTCAATGTACTGGAAGCAATTGAGAATCATGATAATAAAGAGTATATCGGCAATGCAACCAGGAATGATCTCCTCACCGTACTTTCTATTTCAGATGATCTTGATGCCTTTGGATTTATTGGAATATTCCGGTATATAGAAATTTATCTTATCAGGGAAACTGACTTTTTTAATCTTGGACATCTGATTAAGGTAAACGCAGGCAAAAGGTTCTTGAATTTTGAAAAAACTGTCGGAAAAGCAAAAAAAATAGTCAAAAAACACAAACAAAGGTATATGATCCTAGATAATTTTTTTACAAAATATAATGAGCAGGTTCTCTCCTACCAATTTGGAACATTAAACCCTTCTGGTTATTGCGGTGTTATTGAGTTGTTTGCGAATATGGTAAGAAACAAATTAGAATTAAAGGAATTATTTACGCATACTGAAAAATATTATGATGACCCTGTCGTTCAATGGTTTTTTAATGGATTGAAGATGGAAATTGAAACTAGTAATTAAAAAAAATGCCACAAAGGCACTGAGACACAGAGGTTCACAAAGGCTTAATTTATTAGATGAAATTCTTGGTATGACTTTATGCCTTTGTGTCTTGGTGGTAAAAAAAAACTTGTATGACAAAAACAAAAACTAATATCCCATACCCTTTCGATCCTGAGAAATTCAGAAAAGAAGGGCATGCTCTTGTTGACCAGTTATCAGACTACCTGGGCGATGCTTTATCCGGAAAAGAAATGGCTGTCCTGCCCTGGAATGATCCTGATAAATTAGCTGAATATTTTTCGTTTGATTCGGCTGGAGGCGAAAATGAATCACTTGATGCATTTATAAAGAGAATCATTGATCAATCGATCCATATACATCATCCGCATTATATAGGCCATCAGGTAACATCTCCCCTTCCAGCAACCGCTCTCGTACAATTCTGTACCACACTTCTTAACAATGGTGCAGCTATTTATGAAATGGGACCTGTAAATATGGCTATGGAAAGAAACGTTATAAAAAAGTTTGGATCCCTAATTGGTTTTAAACCTGGCTTCGACGGAATATTTACTCATGGAGGAACCGCTGGAAATCTTACCGCTATGCTTGCGGCCAGGCAGTCAAAAACTGATTATAATATCTGGGAAGAAGGTATCAAAGAGAAAGAAAGACCCGGGTATATAATATCCGAACAATCACATTACAGCATCAGTCGAAATGCAAATATAATGGGATTGGGAGATGCCTCAATTATAAAGGTACCTGTTGATAATCAATTCAGGATGAGGACTGACCTGCTTGAGAAGATAAAATCAGACGCTGAGGAAAAGGGTATACATATCATGTCTGTTGTTGCCAGTTCGTGTTCAACTGCAACCGGATCTTATGACAATCTTGAAGCTATAGCTAACTTCTGCGAAAAGTGGAATTTGTGGATGCATGTTGACGGAGCTCATGGATTGGGTGTGCTTTTCTCTGAAAAATATAAAGGCAGGATAAAGGGGATAGAAAGGGCCGATTCTATAGTAATTGATTTCCATAAAATGCTTCTTGTTCCAGCATTAAATACCCTTGTTATGTTCAGGAATGGTGAAAAATCATTCGAGACTTTTGCCCAGAAAGCTTCATACTTATTTCAGAAATCGCAGAAAAATGTATGGTATAACAGTGCGATCAGGACTATTGAGTGCACTAAAAGTGCTTTGGGAATCATCGCATACACAGCTATGAAATATTATGGTAAAAATTATTACAGAGAATATATTGAAAGCAGATATGATTTAGCTGTTGAATTTTCAAAATTAGTTAAATCTTCAGCCAATCTTCAAATGGCAACTGAACCGGCAAGCAACATTGTTTGCTTCAGATTTGCCTCTGAAAAATGTTCTGACCTTTCACTAAATAAAATAAATTCTGAAATCAGGGACAGGATTATTAAAGAAGGTTCATTTTATATTGTTCAGACTGAAATTGATGGAAATCTATGGTTAAGACTCACCATAATTAACCCGATCACTTCCATAAATGACCTCAAAGAACTTTTGAATTTAGTTGTGGAGATTGGAGATGATCTAGTCTTAAAATCTTAAAGTCTATAAAGTATACAAAGCTGTTTGATTTTCGACTTTTGACTCAGGTCTTGATTAATTCCTTAAGAGATGTTTTAGCCAAAATACTGTATGTTGAGCTATTTATCTCTTTAAATACTTTTCTTATCTGGCAGGTGGATTCGTCTTTACAGAATTCACAGGGACGATATAAATTCTCTGAAACGCAGTACATAAGAGCTATAGTACCTTCGAAGTGATTTACAACATCAGCCAGAGATACTTCTTCGGGTTTTTTTAAGAGGTAATACCCACCTGCTTTTCCAAGATTACTACCAAGAATCCCAATTTTTTTTAATTCAAGAAGTATATTCTCAAGAAAACTTCGCGGTATCTTTTCTATTTCCGAAATTTCTCTGATCTGCATCGGACCTTTGCCATATTCGCGAGCAAGTCTTGTCAATGCAACAATTGCATATCGTGTTTTCTTGGAGAGAATCATCTATTTCCTCATAATTTTTGATAAAGTTAAGTATTAATACCTAACGATTTGTGGTTTTTATGCCAATTAAACCGATAATAAACTGTCTTATATTTGTTCACAAATTCGATAGACATTATGAAACTTGTTTTTTCACTTTTATTTTTAGTGCTATTTGCAGCAGAATCATTTTCACAATCAACAAACGACATCCTGAATCTGCTTATTGCAAATAAAACAATAAGTCAGACACAGGCAGACTCAATAAGAGCTGATGCTGCTTTACTTCAACAACAGACAGATGCATCCCGAAAATCGTTTTTTGTCACTGCTGCACGTCAAATGCAACTTACAGGTTATTCTCAGATCAGATACCAGGCTTTTCAGGATCGTGGAAAACACAACAGTTTTGATATCCGCCGGGCCAGAGTTGATTTAAAGGGATCAATCACACCATTCTTTTCTTACAGGTTGCAGGCTGATCTTGTTGATAAACCAAAAATGATCGATGCTTATGGAGAAATAAAACTTGCTGATTATTTCTCGATTACCGCAGGTCAGTTTAAGATTCCTTTCTCAATGGAAAACTTGACCTCATCCAATAAACTTGAGATGATTGACCGTTCACAGGTTGTCGAAGCGCTTGTAGCACGCAGCAAGGATGTAATCGGGAACCAAAACGGGCGTGATATCGGAATACAGGCAGGCGGTACTTTCTTAAAAGTAAATAATGCCCCTGTTATTGAATATCGGATTGGTGTATTTAATGGATCAGGAATAAATGTGGCAGATACAGCTAATAATGAGAAAGATATTTCCGGTCGTCTTGTTATCACACCGATAAAAGGATTGTCATTTGGCGGTGACTTTTATAAAGGATTGGATAAAGCCATTAAACCTGATGTCGCCGGGCAAAGTCAAACCCGCAACCGTTTCGGGGGCGAAGTAAGCTATGTTGTTGCAGGCTTTTCTTTAAAAGCTGAATATATATCAGGAAAGGATGGAAAGACGAATAGAGCAGGATGGTACGCACAGGCCGGCTACTTTGTAATTCCCCAAAAACTTCAGATCCTTGGTAAATATGATGTGTATGATCCCAATACCTCCACCGGAAATAATATTTCAACGAATTATGTGTTCGGTGCTAATTATAATTTCAATAACTGGTCGCGCCTTCAGGCATTTTATACTATCCGTCAGGAACAGGGACCAGCAATAGCCAATAATTACATGGCTGTTCAATACCAGATTGGGTTCTGATAATTTATAATATACTCAATGAAAAAATTATATATCTCATTTTTACTTTTTACAGTTATTATTTTCTCATTATCTGCTCCCAAAACTTATGGGCAGGATAAGCGTTCTGGGCAAATAAGTATTTCAGGGGCATTCGCCCTATATCCAATGGTTATAAGATGGGCTGATGAATATCGGAAAATCAATCCAGATGTACGATTTGATATTTCGGCTGGGGGCGCCGGAAAAGGAATTTCAGATGCATTAAACGGAATGGTTGAAATAGGAATGGTTTCCAGAGAAATATATCCTGAAGAACTAAAAAAAGGAGCCTTCCCGGTAGCCGTTACCAAAGATGCAGTGGTAGCTGTAGTGAACGAATCTAATCCTTATCTGAATGAAATATTAACAAAAGGCTTAAAGAAGGATGCTGCAAATAACATCTGGATTACTGGCAGATATACAACATGGGCACAGGCATTCGGAGCAAAACCTGGTTCCCCGATTCATATTTATACAAGATCAGATGCTTGCGGTGCTGCTGAAATGTGGGCTAAATTCTTCGGAAAAAAACAGGAAGATTTATTGGGAGTTGGTGTGTTTGGTGACCCCGGACTGGCGCAGGCTGTTAAGAAGGATCCTCTTGGAATCGGCTTTAATAATATAGGATACGCTTATGATGCCGCAACCCGAAAGCAAATCAAAGGGTTGAAAGTTGTTCCAATCGATCTGAATAATAATGGGAAGATCGATAGTGACGAAGATTTTTATGGATCTATGAATGATCTGATCTCTGCTATTGCGTCTGGTAAATATCCGTCACCTCCTTCCCGGGAATTATATTTCGTCATGAAGGGTAATCCAAAAAATAACAAGGTGCTGACCGAATTTATCAGATGGGTGCTCTCTGACGGACAGAAGTTTGTTAATGATGCAGGATACATTGCACTTCCCGGAGAAAGAATAAATACTGAACAAAAGAAGCTGGAATAAATATGCGTCGACTCAGAAATGTAAAAGATAAAACTGCCCGGTACGTGATGCTGGGCATTGCCATTTTTACAATACTGCTTCTTATTATTATCGGACTTAGTCTGTTTTTCAAGGCTTTACCAATAATGAGAGAGAAGAACCTATGGGTCTTACTTACTTCTGCTCAATGGAAACCGTTTAAAGGTGATTTTGGCTTTTTACCATTTATACTCAGCACTTTTTATGTTTCACTTATAGCAATAATAATAGCGCTTCCGTTTTCAATTCTCACAAGTATTTATCTTAATTCCTACGCTTCTAAAAGTGTCAAGAAGTTTTTTGAACCTGTCATTGACCTGCTCTCTGGAATACCTCCAATAATCTATGGCGTTTGGGGAACCTTAACAATTGTCCCTCTGATAGCAAATAAGATTGCGCCAAAATTTGTGGAGTTTTCCACCGGTTATACTGTCCTGGCAGGAGGAGTAGTTCTGGCAGTGATGATCATTCCTCTGTTAATCAGCATAATGGTAGAAGTTTTTCGTTCCATCCCAAAAGAAATGATTGATGCATCATTGTCAATGGGCGCTACAAAATGGCAGACTGTTAAAAAGGTCATCCTTAGGAAATCCATTTCCGGAATTATTGCTGCAACTGTGCTGGCCCTATCAAGAGCTTTTGGTGAAACTATGGCTGTTTTAATGGTCTGCGGAAATATAACACAGATCCCTCATTCACTATTTGACGCCTGTTATCCTCTACCTGCTTTAATAGCTAATAATTATGGGGAGATGCTCTCTATGCCAAGTTATGAATCAGCACTGATGTTCTCAGCATTCCTGCTGTTCATAATT
Organism: Bacteroidales bacterium; assembly: GCA_003141895.1. Classification (GTDB taxonomy): domain Bacteria; phylum Bacteroidota; class Bacteroidia; order Bacteroidales; family VadinHA17; genus LD21. Next base: position 149,841 of record PLNT01000016.1, read on the forward strand.
GTGGTGTTATTTAACGGCATCTCAAGATTTACTTTGATTCAGATCGAAAAAAGATATCAATTCTAACAAATTATAATTCGAGATAAGGTTGATCATGAAATACCTGGAGGAGAAAATACTTAAAATAATTATGATCTGTGCGGCAGTTATTATACTTGCGGTCCTTCTATTTATAATCTCTACTGTTTTTTACAGAGGATTACCTGCTCTTTCTCTCGATATGGTGACTAAGCTTCCCGGAGGTGGATTCTATTTAGGCAAGGAGGGCGGAGTTCTGAACGCTATTGTCGGGTCAATATATATTATAGTTGGATCACTGGTAATCAGCATTTTTATAAGCGTTCCTCTTGTACTTTATATTAATTTCTATCTGCCGGCAAAATCAGTTTTTTCCTCTGTCATCCGGTTTTCACTTGACATACTATTCGGGATACCTTCAATTGTTTACGGTGCATTTGGCTTCTCACTAATGATATACCTTGGATTACGGGCCTCATTACTTGGAGGAATTCTTGCCGTTGGTATGCTTATAATGCCAATAATGATGCGCTCATTTGATGAAATAACGAGGCTTTTATCCCGCGATCTGCCTGATGCTTTACTATCACTTGGCTCAACAAAATATGAGATGGCAAAAGTTATACTCAGGCAATTGATGCCAGGATTGGTTACAGCTATTTTGCTGGCAATCGGCAGAGGTGTCGGAGATGCAGCTACTGTATTGTTCACTGCTGGATATACCGACAATATCCCGTCTTCACTTAATCAACCCGCTGCAACCCTTCCGCTTTCGATTTTCTTTCAATTGGGCAGTCCAGTTGAAGAAGTTCAGAACCGTGCGTACGCTTCAGCAATAATTCTCACAGTAATTATTCTGATTCTGAGTTTTGGAGCACGTTACTTCAGTTCAAAATTTTCAAAAAATAAAATATGATAATAACAAGCCATCGTCTACAGGAAAATGAAAATATTACGTTTCCGGATACGAAGGAAATAAGCCCCCTTAAAAAATTGATTAACAGTCAGTCCATAAGAATTGAGAATCTCGATGTGTACATTGAAAATCAGCATATTCTGAAAGATGTTAATCTTATTATACCTGAAAAAAAGATTACCTGCATTATAGGACCATCAGGATGCGGAAAGTCAACCTTTCTCAAAACTCTGAACCGTATGCATGATGAAACACCCGAAGTTAAGATCAGCGGAAAAATATTTGTTGACGATGAGAATATTTATGACAACCGGGTCAACATCATAGATACACGAAAAAAGATGGGATTGCTTGCCCAGCGTCCTTGTCCTCTCCCAATGTCAATATTTGATAATGTAGCTTACGGTCCACGGATCCACGGGATGAAGAAAAAGAAAACAATTAATCAAACTGTAATCCAATATCTTCAGTATGTGGGACTTTGGGATGAAGTCAGAGACAGGGTCCGCACATCTGCCACACGATTATCTATAGGGCAGCAACAAAGATTATGTCTGGCAAGAGGGTTGGCAATTGAACCTGAATATATCCTTGGAGATGAGGCTACATCTGCTTTAGACCCACTTTCCACAAAAAAAATCGAAGAGCTGTTTGTCAAACTTAAAGAAAAATACACCATCATACTTGTGACTCATACATTGAGACAGGCAAAACGTATTGCTGACTATATAATATTTATGTACCTGGGTAAAATAATTGAAGCTGGGCCTACTGAGGAATTTTTCAGTAATCCAAAAAAACAGCTGACCAGAGAATATCTTTCAGGCAGCTTCAGTTAACTAACATCAATAATTACTGAAAAAAAAACTATATGGTACAAACGAAGTTAAAGAATCAACTTATAGGACTTTCAATTGAAAGTCAGTTAATGGAGCTAACTTCATTATTCCAGGGGAAAGTAGTTTTCACCACCAGTCTTGGAATTGAAGATCAGGTAATAACTCATATAATATTCAGTAACAATCTCAATATTAAAGTAGCTACACTAGATACAGGAAGACTTTTCCCCCAGACATACGATGTACTTTCAAGTACAATAATCAAATACAATAAAAAAATTGAAATTTATTTTCCTGAATATGAGTCTATTGAAAGGCTGGTTACAGAAAAAGGTCCATATAGTTTTTATCAATCAATTGAAAACAGGAAAGAATGCTGTGGAATCAGAAAAATAGTTCCTCTGAACAGGGCTCTTACTAATATGAAATGCTGGATATCCGGGATAAGGGCTGATCAATCAGATAACAGAAGCAAAATGAATTGGATAGAATATGACGAACACAAAGATCTGTTTAAGTTTTATCCGCTTTTCACATGGTCAATGGAGGATGTAAAAAACTTCGTTAAAGACAATAATATTCCTTATAATTCACTGCATGATAAGGGATTTCTAAGCATTGGCTGTGAACCATGCACAAAGGCAATAAAACCAGGTGAAGATTTCAGGGCAGGAAGATGGTGGTGGGAAAATGAAGGAGCAAAAGAGTGTGGTTTACATACAAAAGGCGACCCCCCAATCCCGCAAAAGCGGTACTAAAAACCACTTTTTGCCAATTGTCATCAACCGCACGCCGCAAGCCGCAAACCGGCAAACCATTAATAAGAAAATTATTTCTATGAAGACTACACTAAATATAAACGATGAACATCTCAAAGAACTTGAAGCCGAAGCGATCTTTGTGATGCGTGAGGTTGCAGCTCAGTTCGAAAACAAAGTATTGTTGTTTTCCGGCGGAAAAGATTCAATATTGCTTGTCCATCTGGCTAGGAAGGCATTCTGGCCTGCAAGGATTCCTTTCAGCCTCTTGCACATCGATACAGGCCATAATTTTGAAGAGACTTTACAGTTTCGCGATGAACTTGCAAAGGAGTTCGGGGCTGAACTCATAGTAAAATATGTGCAGGACTCAATTGATAGCGGACGAGTTATTGAAGAACAGGGTGTTAATTCCAGCAGAAATAAAGCTCAATCCATCACCCTTCTTGACGCAATTGAGGAGTTAAAAATAGATGTTGCCATAGGTGGTGGCCGGCGTGACGAAGAAAAAGCCCGCGCCAAGGAGAGATTTTTCTCACATAGAAATGAATTCGGACAATGGGACCCCAAAAATCAACGTCCTGAATTATGGAATATATTTAACGGAAGGAAAAACACCGGGGAACATTTCAGGGTTTTCCCAATTAGCAACTGGACTGAATTGGATGTATGGCAATATATTCTGAATGAAAATATTAAACTGCCAGGATTATATTATACTCACAGACGCAAAATATTCAGTCGCAACGGAGTATACCTGGCATGGGCTCCTTTTATGCAGCTGAAATCAAATGAAAAGGTTTTCGAAACCGATGTCCGCTGCCGGACGATTGGTGATATAACCTGCACCGGGGTTACACTATCAAAAGCAACTTCGCTTGAAGAAGTAATATCTGAGATAGCGGCTACAAGAGTAACTGAAAGAGGCGGAAGGTATGATGATAAACGATCTGAGGCAGCAATGGAAGATCGTAAAAAGGAAGGGTACTTTTAGGAATTTTTACCCCCCTGCCCCCCTAAAGGGGGGTTAATACTCTGGATAATAATGAGATTCTTTAAATGACTCAGAATTATCCTCCCTTTAGGGGGATGGCCGCAAAGCGGCCAGGGGGCCCTTTCGTAAATTACACTTTTAGTAAAATTGAAAATAAAACAAGGATGAAATTAAACGGAAAGAGCCAGAATAAGAGTCTGTTAAGATTCACAACTGCAGGTAGTGTGGATGATGGAAAGAGTACGCTGATCGGGAGACTTTTATATGACAGTAAATCAATATTTGAGGATCAGATGGAACATATTGTCCAGTCAGGAAAAAGACTAGGGCGGGATGAACTTGATCTTTCCCTTTTAACAGATGGATTAAGGGCAGAACGGGAACAGGGTATTACTATCGATGTGGCATACAGATACTTTGCCACACCGGCAAGGAAGTTTATTATCGCAGATACTCCTGGTCATATTCAGTATACACGCAACATGGTAACAGGGGCAAGCACCGCTGACCTGGCGGTTATTCTTATTGATGCACGGAAAGGCGTTTTGGAGCAAACTATCAGACATTCGTACATAGCTTCACTGCTCGATATCCGTCACATAGTATTCTGTATTAACAAAATGGATATGGTAAATTGGACAGAGTCAACATTCACCAAAATAAAAGAAGAACTTGGTTCTTTAGTTGATAAACTTAAGATTCCGGATGTTTACTATATTCCCATAAGTGCTAAATATGGCGATAATGTCGTTGAACGTTCGGAGAAGATGACCTGGTATGAAGGGCAGACTTTCCTGAATCTGATAGAGACAGTTGAGATAAAGAAGAATAAGAATCCTGATTTTAAACGGTTCCCGATACAGACGGTAATTCGACCTCATTCAAAAGAATTTCACGATTACAGAGGCTACGCAGGACGTGTTGCCGGCGGCGTTTTCAGGCCTGGTGAAGAAGTAACGGTATTGCCATCTAAAATAAAATCGAAGATTAAAAGCATCGATGTACTGGGCAAAGTACTTTCAGAGTCCATTGAAGGAGATTCTGTAACAATATCTCTTGAAGACCAGATTGATATCGGAAGAGGCGATATGCTTGTAGCAGGTGATAACATGCCAGTAATAAGTCAGGACATAAACCTTATGATTTGCTGGTTCAATGAATGCCCATTAAAGGTTGGTGGAAAATACATAATACGACTTAACAGTAATGAAGCCGGGTGCATAGTCAGGTCAGTCAATTACAGGATGAACATTAATACGCTTGAAGATGATATTAAAAACATCTCGATAAACATGAACGACATTGCAAATATCACCATTAAGACCTCAAAACCTGTGTTTTACGATAGTTATAAAAGGAACAATAACACCGGAAGTCTGATCTTTATCGATGAAGGAACAAATGAAACTGTCGCAGCCGGAATGATTGTTTAAGAAACCCATTTTGGCCCCCCTGCCCCCCTAAAAGGGGGTAAATTCTCAGTTTGTTGCTAAATTCATCAAGGATACTGAATTAGTCCCCCTTTAGTGGGACAGCCGCGTAGCGGCAGGGGGTACCAAGGGAAGTGGAAATTCAGGAGTGGATATAAAATATTTTTTAAATATCATTTCTTTATAATATAAAAAGGAATAGATTTGACTCCTATCAAAATCTAAACGCAGGATAATTGTATGAGTCAAGGAAAAAGTGAAAATAAAGAAGTTTTGGTATTTGCTCCGGGATGCGCTTTAATGTTATATAAACCTGAGCTTGCAGAAAAAATTCATAAAAAACTACAGGAAAAATTAGGAAAAATGGAAATGTTGCTGACTTGTTGCCAGCATGATCCCCAGCTTCCTCCAAATACTAAGATTATTAATGTCTGTCCTGGTTGCGACAGCCGATTCAGAAATGACTATTGGAACATTACGACAATTTCGTTATGGGAAATATTAGCCCAAAAAGATTTTCTTGAACTCCCTGATTATTCAAAGGAACAAATGTCAATCATTGACGCCTGTCCGACACGCGACCAGACAGGCATACTCAATGCAATCAGAACTGTAATATCGAAAATGAACATTAAGCTTATTGAACCGAAAAACACAAAGGCCAAAAGCACCTGTTGCGGAGACAGCTATCATGGAATAATGCCAACTGAGAAGGTAGTAGATCTAATGAAACAAAGGGCAGCTGAAATGCCGGTGGATGAAGTTGTTGTATATTGTATATCGTGTGTAAAAGCTGTATTCAATGGTGGTAAAAAACCAAGATACTTAATTGATCTTGTCTTTGAAGAAGAGACAATTCCAATGACTATTTATCCTGATGACTGGCATAATGAACTACGTGAATACATAAATCTACATTAAGATCTGAACTATCTGGTTTTCAGGTTTCTTTGAACTTAATCCCTGTAATATTGTTACTTACTCACAACTTCAATCAGAATCAAACCTGTTTGATGATCTGGATATTCATGTTTAGAGATATATGTCAATTTTATTAATTCGTTAAAAAATATTCTTTCCTTTGTAAAGACATTCCGGAAGACAATAACAATGAAAAAGGGGCTTTCCATATTTCTTTCGATAGTAATGCTTGTTGCAGTATTTCACTTTTCAGTTGCAACACATTATTGCGGTGGCATAGAAGTTGCATCGAAAGTTTCATTAACAGGAAAATTGGCTGATTGCGGAATGGAAAATCCGAAACATGAGGTACCGCTTTCAGGAACAAGCCTTAACAAACATTGCTGTGATAACTATATTCATTATTGCGGAATATATACTAATTACGTAACAGAATTTTCTTTTGTGCCGGAAACTTATCACAATATTTCCCAGATTTTCGTAATTCCATTAAAATATTCTTTCGGCTCCCGTTTAGATTTAATTTCATTACTCACAGATACGAGTCCCCCGTGGACATTCAGGTCCACCGACGTGGACCTCTCAGGTATTTGTGTTTTCCGCATTTGATCTATTCTCCCCTGTTAAATATTACATCTTGGATTAAAAATCCTGTGTGTTACATTTCTTCTATTTTATTATTCACCGTTTAATATGTTCAACAGATTAGTAAAATACTTCCTTGAGAACCGGCTGGTTACATTCATAATACTTATCGCCTTTGTGGTAATGGGATTGGTAACCATGCCATTCAATCTGAAATCGGGTCTTCTGCCAAGAAACCCGGTACCTGTTGATGCCATTCCCGATATTGGTGAAAACCAGCAGATAGTAGCAACCGAATGGATGGGGCGTTCTCCAAGAGATATTCAGGATCAGATAAGCTATCCTCTAACTACGGCATTACTTGGTATTCCGGGAGTACAGACAATAAGAAGTACTTCCATGTTTGGAATGTCATTTATCTATATCATTTTTAAAGATAATATAGAGTTTTACTGGAGCAGGTCCAGAATTCTTGAAAAACTCAACTCTCTCCCATCAGGTACTTTGCCTGTTGGAGTACAACCATCGCTCGGACCCGATGCAACAGCCCTTGGACAGATATACTGGTACACTCTTGAGGGTCGGGATCCCAAAACCGGGAAACCAAATGGTGGCTGGGATCCTTCAGAACTTAAAACAATTCAGGATTTTTATGTTAAATACAGTCTTTCAACAGCAGAAGGTGTATCTGAAGTTGCGTCAGTAGGTGGATTTGTCAAGGAATACCAGGTTGATCTTAATCCTGACGCTTTAAAGGCTTACAGTGTGTCAGTTATGGATGTTATGAATGCAGTGAAGCAAAGTAATCTTGACATCGGTGCTGAAACCATTGAACTTAATAATGTAGAATACATCATCCGTGGACTTGGATATGTTAAAAGTCTGAATGATTTGGAATTATCTGTTGTAGCTGTCCGGAATAATGTTCCTGTGCGTATTAAAGATGTAGCTCATGTCAATTTTGGTCCGGCTACCCGGCGTGGTGGTCTTGATAAGGCAGGATCTGAAGCTGTTGGTGCTGTAGTTGTAGCACGATATGGCTCAAACCCGATGGAAGTAATCAACAATGTAAAAGATAAGATTAAAGAAATAGAAGCAGGATTACCACAAAAAACGCTGCCTGATGGAACAGTTTCAAAAGTGACAGTAGTCCCTTTTTATGACAGGACAGGACTGATTAAAGAAACCATAGGAACTCTCGAATCAGCACTTTCTCATGAGATCCTTATAAGCATAATTGTAATTATTGTCCTCGTGATGAACCTCCGGGCATCAATGATTGTCGCTGGATTGCTGCCTATTGGCGTATTAATGACATTTATACTCATGCGCTTCTTTGGAATAGATGCAAATATTGTGGCTCTGTCAGGCATTGCCATTGCTATTGGTGTTATGGTAGATATTGGTATCGTTGATGTTGAGAACATTCTCAGGCATCTTGAAATGCCTGAAAATCATGGAATACGTGGCAAGAAACTATTAGATGTAATTTACCAGGCTACAACCGAAGTAAGGGCCGCAGTTGTTACATCAATCGCTACAACGATTGTAAGTTTCCTTCCTGTATTTGCCATGCAGGCACAGGAAGGGAAACTGTTCCATCCTCTTGCATTTACTAAAACATTCGCACTTCTCTCGGCATTTATCCTTGGAATAGTTGTTTTGCCTACTCTGGTACATATTTTCTTCAACATCTCGTTTGACAGGAAGAAAATCAAGAGAGTATGGAATGGTTGTCTCATTGCCGCAGGATTCATTTTTGTTATTGTCTGGCAAATGTGGCCGGCGTTAGCATTAATAGCTGTTGGAATAAATAACCTGCTTGATTACAGATGGTCCGAAAAACGCAAAGAGTTTCCAAACTATATAAACATATTTATTACTGTCTTTTTTGCAACGTGGTACCTCTCCATTGAATGGCTGCCATTGGGAGCACATAACAGTGAATTTGCCAACTTCCTTTTCGTCGCAGGGATTGTAACAGTAATTCTCGTAGCCTTAATGTCCATGGTTCATTTTTATGAGAAGATACTTCGCTGGGCGTTACAGAACAAATGGAAGTTCCTGATGATTCCTGCATTTACCTTGCTATTTGGTCTTTTAGCATGGCAAGGTGTTAATAAGATTTTTGGTTTTATTCCCAAAGGTGCTGAAAAAGTCGGGTGGAAAAGTTTCCGTCAAACATCTGCATGGCAAAATGCAGTAAAAACATTTCCGGGTACGGGGAAGGAATTCATGCCATCACTGAATGAAGGATCGTTTCTGCTTATGCCTACAAGTATGCCGCACTCTAGCATTGAAAAAAACCTTGAATACATTGAAACACTCGATAAACGTCTGGCAACCATACCTGAGGTGGAAGTTGCTGTTGGTAAATGGGGGCGTGTTAATTCTGCTCTTGATCCTGCTCCCATCCAGATGTTTGAGAATACAATAAACTACCGGTCGGAGTATATCCTCGATGAAAACGGGCACCGTATGCAGTTTAAGGTTAACAAAAAGGGAAATTATATTCTAAAGAATAATACAACTTACAATCCTGAAACTAAATCTTTCAGAGTTATTCCTGCTGATAGTCTGATTCCGGATAGCAAAGGACAATACTTTCGTCAATGGCGACCTCAGATCAAAAAACCGCTCGATATCTGGAAAGAGATTGTAAAAGTGACTGATATTCCCGGTTTGACTTCGGCTCCTAAGTTGCAGCCGATTGAAACACGTCTCATCATGCTTTCGACCGGGATGCGTGCTCCGATGGGACTAAAAGTTTATGGCCCTGATCTTAATACAATCGAACAGGCAGGAATGATGTTTGAAAAAGCTTTAAAGGATGTTCCTTCGATTAAATCTTCGGCAGTTTTCTACGACCGTGCTGTTGGTGCACCTTATCTTGAAATTAAGCTTAACAGGGAAGCAATGGCACGTTACGGAATGACAGTAACCAATGTGCAGGAAATACTTCAGGTTGCTGTTGGAGGCATGTCGCTTTCAACCTCTGTAGAAGGACGGGAAAGGTTTCCTCTCAGAGTAAGATATGCCCGCGAATTGCGCGATAATCCGGAGGATCTGAAACGCATACTCATCCCTGCAATGAATGGAGTTCAGATACCACTGAGCGAAATAGCCGATATTGACTATACCAGAGGTGCACAAATGATTAGAAGCGAAAATACTTTCCTTGTAGGCTTTGTAATCTTTGATAAACTTGAAGGAAAAGCTGAAGTTGATGTAGTCGATGAGGCGAGTAAAATTTTGAAAGGCAAGATCGACTCTGGCGAAATAATGCTTCCTCCAGGTGTTACTTACAAATTTGCCGGTAATTATGAAAATCAGTTAAGAGCTACAAAAAGACTTGCTATTGTAGTCCCTATAAGCTTAATAATAATTTTGCTCTTATTGTATTTCCAATTCCGCACAATTACCGCCTCATTCATCCACTTCTCCGGCGTCTTTGTTGCATTTTCGGGTGGTTTTATAATGCTGTGGCTATATGGACAGGACTGGTTCATGAATTTCTCAGTCGCAGGATTAAATCTTCGTGACATGTTTCAAATGCATACCATAAACCTCAGTGTGGCCGTATGGGTTGGATTCATTGCCCTATTCGGGATAGCGACAAACGATGGAGTAATTATGGGGACCTACATCCACCAGGTATTTGAAAATATGAAACCAACCACAGTTCATGACGTACGCGAAGCAGTAGTAATGGCCGGGAAAAAACGTGTGCGTCCAGCTATGATGACAACAGCAGTTGCCGTTATTGCTTTGCTTCCTGTACTATCATCTACTGGTAAAGGAGCCGATATAATGGTTCCAATGGCAATCCCAACATTTGGAGGAATGGTAATTCAGGTAATGACAGTCTTTGTTGTTCCCCTGTTCCAGGCAATGTGGAGAGAAGGGGAAGTAATCAGGAAAAATAAAGTAGCTACTCAAACTATTAATAATCAATTGGAAAATGAAAACGATAACATATAAAAAATTACTAATAGCATTTATTTCTCTGAGTAGCTGGATTGTTGTCAGTAGCCAACAGTATCCTGATTCGCTTCTAAGATATCTCGAAATTGCAGCAAAAAAAAATCCAGGCGTCCTCCAGAAATACAGTGAATATCAGGCAGCACTACAAAAGATACCTCAGGTTGGCAGTCTTCCGGATCCTGAATTAAGCGCAGGAGTATTTCTTAGTCCAATGGAGCTGGTTAGTGGTAATCAGGTTGCGGATTTAAGACTGATGCAGATGTTCCCATGGTTTGGAGTTCTGAAGTATGCCAAAGATGAAATGAGTCTGATGGCAAAAGCAAAATTTGAACTTTTCCGTGATGCAAAACTTCAGGTCTTTTATGATGTTCAACGCACTTGGTACGAACTATATAAAGTTCAAAAGGATATCAGTATTTCAGAAAAGAATATTGAGATCCTTAAATTGATTGAACGGCTTGCCCTTGTCAGATTCAAATCGGCTTCATTGGAAAACTCTCCGGCATCATCTCAAAGTACAACAACTTCATCTGTTAGTAGCAGCAGTAACAGTACCGGTTCCTCAGGAATGCAGACCATGGCTGCTGGTCAGAGCAGGACAGGTTCTTCAGGATCGAATCAGTCTTCTTCAATGCAGACCGGCACAATGGGATCCTCTTCAGGAGGTTCTGGTCTGGCAGATATTTACAGGATACAAATCGAGTCAGGTGACCTTGAAAACAATATAGCTTTATTGAAAAATCAACAAAACTCGATTATAGCAAAGTTTAACACCTACCTGAACAGGTCTGTAACATCACCGGTTCACATTAATGAAAATATAACCAGGGATTCACTTGAATTTTCATTGACAATTGTTTCGGATAGTATGCTGGCACATAACCCTATGTTGGGAATGCTGGATTTCGAAAAACAATCATTAGAAGCCAGGGAAAAAATGGTTACACGTATGGGATACCCAATGGTAGGTTTAGGGCTGAATTATTCTATCATCAGCAAATCCTCTACCGCAATGGGAACTCCTGATATGAATGGCAAGGACATGATTATGCCAATGGTAGTTTTTACCCTGCCCATATACAGAAAAAAATATACTGCTATGCAAAACGAAGCCGAACTCATGAAAACAGCCACCTCAGAAAACTATCAGTCTACAGCTAATTCATTGCAGGCTGAATATTATCAGGCTATACTTCTGTACCAGGACGCGCAACGCAGGATTAAATTGTATGAAAATCAATTTCAACTGGCATCAAAATCTCTTGATCTTATGCTGAAAAGTTTCTCAACATCTACATCAGGGCTAACAGATGTCCTGCGCGTGAGGCAACAAACACTTGACTATGAACTCAGGCAGGTGGAAGCTGTCGCTGACTTCAACACAGCAATTGCATGGTTAAAACGTTTAATGGCTTATTCTCAAATACAATAAATATGAATCACAATGAAAAAACTTAGACGCTTTAAAATATTCTCTGATAAATATGTGAAGTATAGTCTCATACTGATATTGGGGACGTTTATAGGATGGTTAGTGTTCCATCCTTCTCAAAAAACCGAAGAGAAACGCGATCATTCAACAGAATTTGCCCAGGGTACAATATGGACATGCGCAATGCACGCTCAGATAAGAATGGATCAGCCAGGTAAATGCCCGATCTGCGGAATGGAATTAATTCCTCTCGTAAAGAGCAGTACAACTTCTGTTGATCCCTCTGCAATTCATTTGAGTAAGGAGGCTGCTCAGCTTGCGAATGTCCTCACTTCTGTTGTTAATAAACAAAAGCCGGTAAAAGAGGTCCGTCTTTACGGTAAAGTGCAGGCTGATGAAAGATTGTTTCAGAGTCAGGTTGCACATGTTCCCGGACGAATAGAAAAGCTGTCAGTAAATTTTACTGGTGAAACGGTAGTTAAAGGTCAGGTACTCGCAGAAATATATTCACCTGAACTCATCACAGCACAGCAGGAATTACTGGAAACAGTTAAAACAAAACAATTACAACCTGAATTATATGAAGCTTCCAAAGAAAAACTGCGCCAATGGAAAATCACTGATGATCAGATTGCTAATGTTGAAAGTTCAGGAGTTGTCCAGAATAATTTTGAAGTGGTTTCCAATACGGCAGGTACTGTGACTGCCCGCAGGGTAAATACTGGAGATCATGTATCTCAGGGAACTGTTTTATTTGATATTGCTGATCTCTCGAAAGTCTGGATTATGTTTGATGCCTATGAAAGTGATCTGCAGTTTTTGCACACAGGTGAAAAACTTTCATTTACTCTTCAGGCTTTACCCGGTATTGATTTTTCCGGCAATATAATCTTTATTGATCCGGTTATTGATCCTGTTACGAGGGTTGCAAAAGTGAGGGTTGAGACAGGAAATCAATCTGGGAAACTAAAACCTGAAATGTTCGCTACAGGAATTGTCTCGACTACTCTTAATGAATATAGTGACAATATGGTTATCCCGAAAACTGCAGTACTTTGGACTGGTAAGCGGTCAGTTGTTTATGTCAAAGAACCTGGTACTGATGAACCAATTTTTAAATTACGTGAAATTGGTCTTGGTCCAATGCTTGGAGAAAGTTATGTAATTACTGATGGTCTTACTGAAGGAGAAGAAATTGTAACAAGTGGGACATTCAGTGTCGATGCTGCTTCACAGCTCGAAGGAAAACCAAGTATGATGAATCCTGAAGGAGGAAAAGTTTCTACCATGCCAGGTATGCAGATGCCCGGTGATTCAAAACCCGGGAATGATACAAGTATGAAAGGAATGAAAATGCCGGAAGACAATAAACGGAATTAGGATTATAGACAATTAAAGTTTAACCTGAAGGAAATAATTTAATTTTTAAAAATGACACATACATATACTGTTTACGGAATGAGCTGTAATAATTGTCGGACTCATGTGGAGGATGCACTCAAAAAAGTTGAAAATGTGACCAGCGTTTCTGTAGATCTGCAGAAAGCAGAAGCGGTTATTACGATGGATGCGCATATATCATTGGAAAAATTTCAGGAGACTCTGAAAAATGAAGGCGGAAATTATAGCATATCACTACCCGGTGATATAGCATTTGCAAATAAATTCAAGGAAGAAAAATTAAAATTAAAATCCTCTGGCAAAGGTTCAGGAGTTTACTATTGCCCAATGCACTGCGAAGGTGAAAAAACCTACGATAAGCCTGGTGATTGCCCTGTTTGTGGAATGGATCTTGTAGAACAGCCTTCAGTTAAGAAAAATGATCAATATACCTGTCCTATGCATCCAGAAGTCATTAAGGATGTACCTGGTTCATGTCCAATATGCGGGATGGATCTGGTCCCCCTTGAAGCGGATTTGGAAGAGGAAGACAAAACATATAATACACTACTTCGGAAATTTAAGATTTCATTATTATTCACAGTTCCGGTTTTTCTGATCGCGATGTCAGAAATGATTCATAATAATCCGCTGATGACAGTTATGCCATGGAAGTACTGGAATTGGGTGCAGCTGCTTTTATCAATTCCGGTGGTATTTTATACTGCCTGGATGTTTTTTGAACGTGCCTGGCGCTCTGTTAAAACCTGGAACCTGAATATGTTTACGCTTATCGGAATTGGTTCAGGAGTTGCCTGGCTTTTTAGTGTTACTTCCTTGCTTTTTCCCGGTTTCTTCCCCGATCAGTTTAAATCACATGCCGGTACAGTATATGTATATTTTGAAGCTACCACGGTAATTCTGACTCTGGTTTTACTGGGTCAGCTTCTTGAAGCCAGGGCTCACGGTAAAACCAACAGCGCGATTAAAGCGTTATTAAAGCTGGCTCCGAATAAAGCAACAAAAATCATTGATGGTAAAGAACTGGTTGTTGCCATAGATTCTATTCAGAAAGGAGATTTGTTACGAGTGAAACCTGGTGAAAAAATCCCTGTAGATGGAAGTATTCAGAACGGGGAATCATCAATTGATGAATCAATGATCTCCGGTGAACCTATTCCTGTAGATAAGAAGATTGGTGATAAAGTAAGCTCCGGCACTATCAACGGGAACAAAACCTTTGTAATGACTGCAGAAAAGGTAGGTTCAGAAACCTTGCTTTCCCATATAATTGAAATGGTAAATTCTGCGAGTCGTTCAAGAGCTCCAATACAGAATCTGGCTGATAAAATTTCAGGATATTTTGTTCCAGTGGTCGTTGGCATTTCAGTTGTTACTTTTATTGTTTGGGCAATTTATGGAGGAGAGCATGCATATATATATGCACTTGTAAATGCTATCGCGGTACTTATCATTGCCTGTCCTTGTGCACTGGGTCTGGCTACTCCAATGGCTGTTATGGTTGGAGTGGGAAAAGGAGCACAATCGGGAATATTAATCAGGAATGCAGAATCGCTTGAAAAAATGAACTCCATCGATATTGTCATTATTGATAAAACCGGAACCGTCACAGAAGGAAAACCATCAGTTGAAAAGGTGATCAGCATTACTCCAGAAATTTCCGACGATGAGGTGCTTCAGAAAATCATCTCTTTGAACAGCAGCAGTGAACATCCACTGGCTCAGGCAACCATTCGTTATGGCGCAGACAAAAAACTCGATGTGCTTCCGGTTTTTGACTTTGAAGCCCTTTCGGGAAAGGGCGTTACTGGTATGCTGAATGGAAAAAAGCTGGCACTTGGCAATGAAAAACTTATGCATGAGATTAATGCGGATATTCCTGCCGAATTGAAAAAACAGGTTTCACTGGAACAAAAACTGGGGAAAACAGTCTCCTATCTCTCTGAAGATAATAAGGCAGTAGGTTTTGTCGTTATATCAGATAAAATAAAAGAATCAAGTAAAGAGGCTATCTATAATCTTCAGAAAGAAGGTCTGAAAGTAATAATGTTTACTGGCGATAACGAAGAAACTGCAAAAGCTGTCAGCGATGCATTGAAACTCGATGGATACAAGTCACAGATGCTTCCCGGGGATAAACTTGATGCAATAAAACAATTTCAGGCTGAAGGCAAAAAAGTAGCCATGGCAGGCGACGGCATCAATGATGCTCCGGCACTGGCACAGGCAGATATAGGGATTGCAATGGGAACCGGAACTGATGTTGCTATAGAAAGTGCCGGTATTACTCTTGTTAAAGGTGATCTTAAAGGTATTGCCAAAGCAAGATCATTAAGTCAGAAGGTTATGAAGAATATTAAAGAGAATCTCTTTTTTGCTCTTGCTTATAATACCCTTGGGATACCACTGGCAGCAGGAGTGTTATACCCCTTCTTCGGAATATTGCTTTCACCGATGATAGCTGCGCTGGCAATGAGCTTCAGCTCAGTATCGGTAATAACTAACTCATTACGATTAAGAAACGTGAAATTGATATAATCTTTGATTTATGAATATCTTTGACCTGGTAAAGAAAGAAAGAGAATAACAACATGGACGATAATTTAAATCTATTAAAAATACGACTTAAAGAATATAAAAGTGCCGTAATAGCGTTTTCGGGGGGAGTAGATAGTACATTCCTTGCCCGTATTGCAAAAGATGTTTTTGGAGACAAACTGTTACTGATAACAGCCACATCAAGTACATATCCGTTTTACGAGCTTGAAGAAGCAAAATCACTAGCTGAGTTGCTTGGAATTAAACATAAAATAATCGTTTCCGAAGAAATAGATATACCGGGGTATGCAGATAATCCTCCCGACAGATGTTATTATTGCAAGAGCGAGTTATTTGGAAAGATAAAACATATCGCATCTTTAGAAGGTTATGAAGCAGTGCTGGATGGCAGTAATGCTGACGATCTAAACGACTTTCGTCCCGGAATGAGAGCGAAGCTGGAAAAAGGAGTCATCTCTCCTCTCGCAGATTCAGGTTTTACAAAAAACGAGATAAGACGTTTATCTGCAATTCTTAATCTGCCAACAGCTACAAAACAATCTTATGCCTGTCTCGCATCAAGATTTCCTTATGGAGAAAAGATCACTAAAATTAAACTCGACAGGCTTGCAACGGCTGAATTCGAAGTTAGAAAGCTTGGATTTACTCAATTCCGAATCAGGAGTCATGAAAATCTGGCAAGATTAGAGTTTATCCCTTCTGAAATGGATAAGGCGTGGGAAACAAAAGATATGCTCACAGCAATTTGTAAAAATTCTGGTTTTACCTTTGTCACAATTGATCTCAAAGGTTACAGAACCGGTTCAATGAATGAGGTACTACCGGAATCGGTAAAAGCAAGTTTTCTGAAAACTGATAAAAGATAACTTTTGAAAACTAAAACGTATGCGATGTAATACATTTCTTACAGTTTCGGAATTAAACCGTTACAACAGGCAGATGCGACTTTCGGAAGTCGGGAAGGAAGGACAGGAAAAAATCAAAGGAGCCTCAGTAGTGGTTATAGGTGCAGGTGCACTGGGTTGTCCGGTATTGCAATACCTTGCTGCTGCCGGTGTAGGGATCCTGGGAATTGTCGATAATGACTGGGTCGATGAATCAAATCTTCAAAGACAACTTTTATATGGCGTAAAAGATATTGAAAAACCTAAACCGATTGCTGCCAGAGAGAAGCTTTTGCTTAATAATCCGGAAATTAAAATAGTCCCACATTTCATAAGATTTACGACAGACACCGCATTAAATATTATCAGAGAATATGATATAATAGTAGATTGCACTGATAATTTTGCGACACGCTATTTAATAAATGATGCAGCTGTTCTGCAGAATAAACCTGTCGTTTATGGAGCAATTCACAAATTTGCAGGCCAGGTAATGGTGCTAAATTATCTGAACGGACCAACTCTCAGATGTATCTATCCTACCCCGCCCCACCCGCTTGAAGCTCCATCATGCGACGAAGAAGGAACAATAGGTTCAATTGCTGGTACTATTGGTACCATGCAGGCAACAGAAGTGATTAAAATAATACTCGGTCTCGATGGGGTTCTTTCCGGGAAAATGTTTTTCCTTGATTCACTGAACTTTACTTCGCAGGTATTCTCGTTTGTCCGCGACCCTGTAAATTCTATCGTAAATGAATTGGGTAATTACGAAGAATTATGCCTCTCTGAAAAGGAAATTGTGCAGGAGATTACGGCCCAGAAATTAAAGGAGATGATATTCAATAATCCTGAACTAAAGGTTATAGATCTAAGGGATGAATCTGAAAAAACGCCAATTAGTTTTAAGACTGTATCCATTCCATTTCATGAAATAAACCAAAAGCTTCATCTTATTCCGCAAAACGGACCCAAAGTATTTTATTGCGGGCATGGTATAAAGAGTTCTATTGTAATAAACTACTTACGAAAAGTTCATTACATGAATGATCTTTACAGTCTGACACTTTGATTGTTTTCGTTAAATTACAATCTAAAGTTGTATTATTGGTAAATTTAATAAGTAATTCATCTAAATGATTTTTCATATATGCCACTGAACATTCCCGATAAACTACCTGCGATTGAATTCCTTCAGAAGGAGAATATTTTCGTAATGGATACCTCACAGGCTTCACATCAGGATATTCGCCCGCTTAAAATTGCAGTTCTGAATCTGATGCCTATTAAAATAACAACTGAGATAGACCTTGTCAGACTCTTATCTAATTCACCCTTGCAGATTGAGCTCGATTTTATAAGTCTGAGTTCTCATGTTTCAAAAAATACGCCAAAAGAGCATATGCTGGCATTCTACAAAGATTTCAATCTTATTATACATTATAAGTATGACGGACTTATAATTACAGGAGCACCGGTAGAACAAATGCCTTTTGAGGAAGTAGCTTACTGGAAAGAACTTACTGAAATATTAAACTGGGCAAAAAGCAATGTTACTTCCTCAATATTTATTTGTTGGGGTGCACAGGCAGCTCTTTATCATTATTATGGCATACCAAAGTACCCGCTCGGAAAAAAAATGTTTGGAGTTTTTAAACATACAAAAGCTGACGCAACCAATCCGATTCTAAGAGGATTTGATGATGTTTTTTACGTTCCTCACAGTCGTCATACAGAAATAAAAAGGGAAGATATATTGAAAGTTTCTGAATTGACAATTCTCTCGGAGTCTGAAGAATCAGGGGTATATATGGTCGCATCACGCAATGGCCGTGAATTTTTTCTTACCGGACATTCGGAGTATTCTCCTGAAACTCTTGATATAGAATATAAAAGGGATATGGCAAAAAATCTTCCTGTTGAAATGCCAAAGAATTATTATTTAAATGATGATCCTGAAAATCCTCCGGTTGTACTATGGCGCTCACAGGCTAATATGCTTTTTGTAAACTGGCTCAACTATTATGTATATCAGAAAACACCTTACAATATTGAAACTATCGTGTAACCAATATCATCTTATTCATCAGTTTTCACGAGTTAAACTTGCATTTCAGAAAACATTTTCTGCCGACATTTGTTGATATAGAATTGACATTAAATAAGAAATTTAATAAATTGCGTTATATTGTAATTCTTATTAACCATTCAAATCATGCAGCATTCAAAAATCTATAATATACTTACTTGTAACAATATCCTCTGTTGTTACTGCTGCTGTTGCATCTGTTAAAAACTTTAATTATAAGTATTTGCTTTGTAGATGTGTGTTCAAACAATTAATTCACAACCCTTTTGCTATATAAGTGTTTTACAAATTAACATTTAACAATTAAAAATTAAAAAATCTCCAGATGTCAGAATTCACTATCCCTGATAAAAAAGATGTTGAAAAGACGATCAAGTCTTTGTTCAGACTTTTGTTTCCGGCCACAAATTCCTACTCAGACACCGAGATCGAGAATAGTCTCGATCATTCACGAGTTCTTTTGCTGGGATTATTGATTGGTCTGACCGATGAAAAAGAAAAGACTGCAAATCAGTTTCTCGAAAATCTTGACAAGATAAAAGATACACTTCTTAAGGATGCACAATTTATTCTGGAATCTGACCCTGCAGCTACAAGATTAATCGAAGTTATCGCTATTTATCCCGGCTTCTTTGCAATATTCTGCTACCGGCTTGCAAATTCACTTGCAAAATTATCAGTTCCCCTCCTGCCAAGAATGATAACTGAATATTCTCATAAGGTTACGGGAATTGATATTCATCCTCATGCCGAAATTGGGTGTCCTTTTGCGATAGACCACGGCACAGGTATTGTTATTGGCGAAACAACAAAAATCGGAAACAATGTTAAGGTTTATCAGGGAGTTACTCTTGGTGCTCTTAGTGTCGACAAAAGCAAAGCCTCAAAAAAGAGGCATCCCACAATTGAAGATAATGTAGTTCTATACTCAGGCTGCACAATTCTTGGAGGTGAAACTGTTGTCGGGAGAAACAGTATTATCGGTGGAAATGTATGGCTCACTGAGAGTATAGCCCCTTTTTCAGTGGTTTATCACAAGAGCGAAATAATTGTCAGAAACCAGAATGGGTTTCAGGAACCTATAAACTTTATTATCTGAACATATTTTTATTAAACTAAAACGTCATGAAACTAAATTCAATTCTCGAATCAATCGGTAACACGCCTCATTTGAAAATCAACAGGCTTTTCGACCCTGACTATTCAGTATGGGTAAAACTGGAAAGATCAAACCCCGGGGCAAGCATTAAGGACCGCATTGCATTATCTATGATAGAGGACGCTGAAAAAAAAGGCATATTAAAACCCGGTGGCGTAATTATTGAACCGACATCCGGCAATACAGGCATTGGTCTTGCAATAGTATCAGCTGTTAAAAGGTACAGGCTTATACTGGTAATGCCTGAATCTTTTTCGTTAGAAAGAAGAAAAATTATGAGTTCGTACGGTGCAGAATTTGTACTTACTCCCCGCGAAAAAGGTATGAAAGGTGCAATTGAACGCGCCAGAGAATTAACAGCAGAAACTCCGGATTCATGGATGCCAATGCAGTTCGACAATCCAGCCAATACGGAAATTCATAGGACCGCCACAGCTCAGGAAATCCTTAAAGATTTTCCTGATGGTCTTGATTATCTGATTTCAGGTGTAGGCACAGGTGGCCATTTAACTGGCTGTGCCGAGGTTTTAAAGAAAGCGTTTCCCAAGTTGAAAGTGTATGCTGTTGAACCGGAATTATCTCCGGTACTGAGTGGTGGTTCCCCTGCTCCTCATCCGTTGCAGGGAATAGGCGCCGGGTTTGTTCCTTCAATTTTAAATACAAAAATACTTGACGGGATAATTAAAGTAACAAAAGAAGAAGCATTCAATTTTACAAGAAGGGCTGCCAAAGAAGAAGGACTGTTTGTCGGAATATCTTCAGGAGCATCACTGGCAGCTGTAAATCAAAAGCTGAAGGAATTTCCCAAAGGCTCAAGAATTCTGACATTTAGTTACGATACAGGAGAAAGATATTTGTCAATAGAGGGGTTATTCTGAAATTAATGCCCCCTGCCGCTGCGCGGCTGTCCCCCTGAAGGGGGACTAATTCGGAGCCATTAATAGACTAAATAGAAACCAGAGAATTGACTTCCCTTCAAGGGCAGGGAGGCCAAAATTCGGGGTTGACGGCCATAAACTGGGGATTTGAGAAATCAATATTATTCCTCAAATAAATAGAGTTGTCTATCACCACAGTCTTCGGTTTCCAGATTTGAAATACTAAGACCTAAAAGTCTGATTCTTGATCCTTCAAACTTCATGGATTTTCGGATTGCTGAAACTTCTTTATGCAATGAATCGAAATCACGGATATAATTCTGAAGAGTTTTACTCCGGGTAATCTGTCTGAAATCAGAAAATTTTATTTTTACCGTTATAGTCCTTCCTGTTGTCTCAGAATGCTCGAGCCTTTCCATCAGTTCCTTTTCAAGCTTGTACAATTCAGCAATAATCTCGAAGCGTGTAGTCAGATCTTTTTCATATGTAAGTTCAGTTCCGACAGACTTGCGTTCCTGATCAGGTTCAACAGCCCGGTCATCAATGCCTCTGACAATATCATAAAAAAAGATACCTGCTTTCCCAAAGTTTCTTACAAGCGAAACCCGGTCCCAATTCTTAAGGTCAGCACCTGAGTGAATTCCAAGTTTATGCATCTTTTGTGAAGTAACCTTACCAATTCCATAAAACTTCTCCACAGGCAGTGCTTCAATGAATTTTTCAGCCTCTTCGGGCCTGATAACGAACAAACCATCGGGTTTATTAATATCGGAGGCTATCTTGGCGAGAAATTTATTAACTGAGATGCCAGCAGAGGCAGTAAGTCCGGTCCGTGATTTTATTTCACATCTTATTTTTCTGGCAATAACAGTTGCAGAACCGATACCTTGTTTGTCACATGTAACATCGAGGAAAGCTTCATCAATCGACAATGGTTCAATTAGATCAGTGTATTCTCTGAAAATTGCCAAAACATTTGCAGAAACTTCGGTATATCTTGTGAAATTATGACTTACAAATATCAGCTCGGGACATAACCGTTTTGCAATTACCGATGGCATGGCTGATCTGACTCCGAATTTTCTTGCTTCATAGCTTGCTGCTGCTACAACACTTCTTTCTCCACTCCCCCCAACGGCTACAGGTTTTCCTCTGAGCTCGGGATTGTCGAGTTGCTCTACAGACGCAAAAAAAGCATCCATGTCGATATGAATAATCTTTCTCAATTCAGAATCAAAGCAAACAAATTTAGTCAATATGTTAATACTTTGAAGGGAGTCCTCATTCCGCTTCGCTGAAATCGTAATAACAATCATCTTTTTCAACATTTGTACCCCCTTTCTTATTTCCCCCAAGGGAGGGCGGAGCGTATAAAAATTGCCTTGTAGGCAATTTTAGCGAAGGCGCCAGACTGCCGCGTTAGCCACCTCTCTTACAGGCCCCTCCCTAAAATTAGCCAAAGGGCTAATTTCTTAACGGTCGGCCCCCCCTCTGGGGGAAGGTTGGGAAGGGGGTGATAAATCAAAGACAACTAATATGTAACTGATATACAGTGTTTTACGTTATGTTATCATTAATATTGTTAGTGAGGATCTCATCTCTAAAAACAATATTATGCTAATAAATATAAAAAAATCTTTCAACTTCAGTTTTAAAACAGAATCAGCCCATAATTTTGTCTAAATAAAATGAAATTTCATAAACAAAAATTAAACAAACATGAAAAAGTTATTATTAATTATTGCAGTTGTTTCTCTTTCAGTATTAACCTTTGGTCAGACGAAACAAACAACAACAACAACAACAAAAACGAAAGCTGATACCACAAAAGTAATGCATAAAAAAGCTGGAACAGCTACTGACAAAGCAGCTACCAAAACAGTTGCTCCTAAGGACATGAACAAAGCAAAAACAGACACTACCAAAGTGAAGAAGTAGTAAAACCCTTCAAAAAATAAAAAAGGTTTCCAATATTGGGAACCTTTTTTATTTATGCTTTTTATGCTTTGATATTTGACCAACATTGACCATTATTGCATATTTATTAAATTCATTGTTTTGGAGACAAGGTCAGATAAGAAGGAATTGTTCGCACTTATTTTATTCGAGCACAGACTATGGGGGTCTGTTTTAGTTCCTTATATTATTCAGAAAGAGCCTGACAGAGGCTATTATCGGTTATCAGAATGCCTTTCCCCTTTTCCTAATATTGATACGTTAAGTACTCTAACCTCCGAAGAACGCGAGTTAGTTAAAATTATTAATGACTATTCCGACAGATCCCTTTTTAAGTTATATTCCAGGGAAAAATCAGTGAAGGAATTTCTAGAAAAAATAACTCCCGGGAAACTTGAAAACTTCATAAGACCTTATATTGAAAAAAGGCTATACAAATGTTTCACAATAGCACGGGATGAAAATATTCCGATATACTACAGGAAGAAAAAGGCAGGGACCCTTCATCCCGAGGATCAGATCTTTCTCGTTGAAGATAATGCCGAACCAATATTCAGATTTATAAAAGGTGATGAACAAAGCGCTTATAATCTGACGATTGAATGTTCAGGAGAACTCATCGAACTGAGAAAAGAATCAGTCGAAATTTTATGTATGGCACCTTGTATAATCAGGGACGATTACAGGATAATATTTGTTTCGGAAGTGGAAGGATCAAGATTGAAACCGTTCCTTTCCAAAGAAAATATTATTATTCCAAAAAAATCTGAACTAAATTATTTCAGCACTTTTGTCCGCAACACTATAAATAATTTTAAAGTAGAGAATTCAGGTTTTGAAATTATTGAACTGTCACCACATAAAGAAGCCTTGTTAGAACTTGGGACAGGATTAAACGTTAAAACCGGCCTGATTTTACAGTTTGAATACCAGGGAAATAAAATTTTTTCAAATGAAATAACGACTTCATTCACTTTATTTGAAAAAACAGGTGATCAATTCCTTTTTAAAAAATATCATCGCGATTTTAATTGGGAAAAGGAGCGTCGTAAGAAATTAGAGGACCTTGGATTCTTTTCTGATGATGAAATTAATTTTTCCCCGATAAGTAAACGAAAAGATGAATTTTATTCAATAATTGAATTTGTTAATAATAACTATAATGAAATTATTGATTCCGGATTTATTCTTACTTCCAGGTTAGACAATAATTTTAACCTTAAACCTGTAGACATTGAAATTAGCAGTCAGATTATAAATGATTGGTTCGATCTTAAGGCTTCCGTTAAAATTGGTGAATGGATCATTCCATTCAGTCGTTTCAGGAAGAATATTCTTGAAGGAATCAGGGAGTATAAACTGCCTGATGGTTCGATAGCTATTTTACCCGAAACATGGTTCACAAAATATAAGAATATTTTTGAGTTCGGAAAGACCACAGATGATTCTTTGAAAGTTCACAAGCAACATTTTTCTTTACTTAATGATGCTTTGAGTGAGGAAGGTAAAATAGGTTATGAAAGACTTGAAAAATTACTGATCCCCGATCAGATTCCGATTCTACAAAATCCAAGAGGTTTGAAATGTGCAATGAGACAATACCAGTCTGAGGGTCTCAACTGGCTAAATTTCCTGCAGACTTCCGGACTAGGCGGTTGTCTGGCCGATGACATGGGATTAGGCAAAACAATTCAGACGCTGGCTCTTCTACAGCACAATAAGGAGAGTTTTGAATCGCAAAATGCCGGCTTGAAACTGACTTCACTTATTATTGTACCGGCTTCTCTCATCTATAACTGGGAGAATGAGATAAACAGATTCGTACCTGAAATGAAAGTGTATAGCTATAAGGGGAACCAGAGAAAAAAAACAACTTCATATTTCCCTAATTATGATATTATTCTCTCGAGTTACCACACAATCAGGCAAGATATTGATTTAATATCTTCATTTTCATTTAATTACATTATACTTGACGAGAGCCAGGTTATTAAGAATCCAACTTCAATGCTTTACCGGACTGTAACCACTTTAAAGTCTGAATATAAACTCGTACTTACAGGGACTCCTGTAGAGAATTCATTGACCGATCTTTGGACTCAATTAAATTTTGTAAATCCTGGTCTGCTTGGTGATCTTACTTTTTTCAGAAGGGAATTTGCCAAACCTATTGAGAAACTGGGCGATGACAAAAAAGAAATCGAACTCAGAAAAATAATCAAGCCATTCATTCTGCGACGAACAAAAGAAAATGTAGCCACTGATCTGCCACCTGTAAGCGAACAAACGGTTTTTTGCGATATGACTGAGGAGCAATTTAAAGTATATGATGAAGAGAAATCATCTGTCAGGAACAGCATACTTAAAAGTATTGCATCCACTGGTCTCGAAAAATCCGCAATTGTTGTTCTTCAGGGTCTCATGAAACTCCGGCAGTTATCAAATCATCCTGTTCTGGCCAATGATGAATATTCAGCCGGTTCAGGTAAATTCGAAACTGTACTTCAGGATATAGAAAGTGTCATTTCAGAGGGACATAAAATACTTGTCTTTTCATCATTCGTAAAGCATCTTGACCTGTATGCCGAAGAGCTGAGGAAGAAAAGAATAGGTTTTGCGATGTTAACAGGTGCCAGCACTAAAAGAGAAAAGATTGTAGACAGCTTTCAGTCGAATCCTGAGAACAAAATTTTCCTTATTTCACTCAAAGCCGGAGGAGTGGGACTTAATCTCACAGCTGCTGATTATGTATTCATCCTC
Source organism: Bacteroidales bacterium (assembly GCA_003141895.1). Taxonomy (GTDB): domain Bacteria; phylum Bacteroidota; class Bacteroidia; order Bacteroidales; family VadinHA17; genus LD21. The sequence goes on from PLNT01000016.1 coordinate 175,404, forward strand.
GATCCATGGTGGAACCCGGCTTCTGAAATGCAGGCACTCAACAGGGCTCATCGAATAGGCCAGCATAAAAGTGTATTCGTTTACAGATATATAACCAGCAACAGCATTGAAGAAAAAATAGTCAGACTGCAGGAGAAAAAATCAAAGCTGGCTGACATATTCATCTCAAGTAATAATCCACTCAAAGAGATTGACATACAGCAGATACTAAATATTATCGGGTAAAGCTAAATTTAACCACAAAGGACACAAAGGAGTACACAAAGGAACACAAAGGGAAGAAATAGATCCTGAAATAAAAAAAGCCGGCTGAAATCAGCCGGCTTCTCTACAGTTTAGATCAGTTCAGGTTAATATTAGTAGTTTTCACGTTCTACATAATGTGTGTGAAGCAGTTCATGCGACTTATGGCTGTTAGGCTGGTCGAGGAACTCCTTGTAGATAGCTATTACCTCAGGATTTTCGTGTGACTTACGAAGGGTCATATGTTCATCCTCAGAATAGATAGCTTTCATACGTTTTTGCCTGATTGCCAGACTTGTAGGAATTGGCTGTCCGCCACCTCCGATACAACCACCCGGGCAACCCATGATTTCGATAAAATGATAAGTTGCTTTACCGTCTTTTACCATTTTCATCAGTTTATTGGCATTAGCCAGTCCGTGAGCAATTGCTACTTTCAGTTCAGCACCTTCCAGAAATTTCCATGCGTCAACACAGCCTTCGATCTTAATAGAAGCTTCTTTTACGCCATCCATGCCTCTTACAGGAGTAATATTCAGGTTCCCAAATGGTACTTCACGTCCGGTCACTATTTCATAAGCGGTACGCAAGGCTGCTTCCATAACACCTCCTGTAGCACCAAAAATGACTGCTGCACCGGTTGAATCGCCCATTATTGAATCGTATTTTGCTTCTTCAATATTTCTGAAGTCAATACCAGCCTGTTTGATCATAACAGCAAGTTCGCGGGTTGTAAGAACAAAATCCACATCTTTGTAACCACTTGCCCTCATTTCAGGTCTGTCAGCTTCAAATTTCTTCGCAATACATGGCATAATTGATACAGAAACGATCTTTGAAGGATCTATATTGCGTTTACTTGCATAATATGTTTTGGCAAGAGCCCCGAACATTTGCTGTGGAGACTTGCAGGTGGACAAATTCGGCAGATATTCAGGGTATTTGTGTTCAATAAATTTTATCCATCCCGGAGAACATGAGGTGAACATTGGTAAAGAGATCTGCTTATCACCATCAACCAGAGCTTTTTTCAGTCTTACAAGTAATTCGGTACCTTCTTCCATAATTGTAAGGTCTGCACTAAAGTCAGTATCAAGAACTGAATTGAATCCAAGTTGTCTCAGGGCGTTGACCATTTTGCCGGTAACTCTCTCTCCGGGATCATAACCAAGATCTTCACCCAGGGCAACTCTTACAGCAGGAGCAGTTTGTACAACCACATGTTTGTCGGGATCATAAATTGCGTCCCATACCTGATCGATAGCTGTTTTCTCAACTAATGCGCCTGTCGGGCAGCGGTTTACACACTGACCGCAATTGGAACAGACAACCTGGCTCATTGGCCTATCGTGAAATGAAGATATTTTCTGATGTGCGCCTTTGTTAGCCACAGCGATTGCAGCTATTGATTGTAATTCAGAACATGTTCTTACGCATCTCTGGCAGCGGATACATTTACTGTCGTCCTTGATGAATGAAGGTGAAGATCTGTCAATATTGTATTTTTTATCTTCTACCAGGTCAAGGAAAACGTGATCACCAAATGCAAAATCATTCGCGAGCTTCTGCAGTTCGCAATTCTGGTTTTTATAACATTTTGTACAATCTGATCTGTGCTCCGAAAGCAGAAGTTCAACTATATGCTTTCGTGCGTTTCTTACCTTCAGGGTATTTGTATGTATTTCCATACCTTCAGCAGCCGGAGTTGCGCAGGATGCAATAAGTGTTCGTGCACCTTTCTGTTCAACAATACAAACACGGCAATTGCCTGCAACGCAGAGGTCATCATGGTTACACAAAGTAGGAATGTTTATCTTCAGCTTCTTTGCAGCTGCCAGGACTGTTGTTCCTTCCAGAACAGAGACCTTCTGGTCATTTATAAGCAGATTTATCATAATTCTTCTTTTTTTGATTGTTTAGTAGATGATCTCTTCCTTAAAATTGCCAACTATCGACTTAAAGGCATTCCCGACTGACTGTCCGAGTCCGCATTTAGCAGCGATTTTCATAGTATCCGCCAACTTCATAAGTTCATTAAGGTATGTAGATTTTGCCTCACCTTTTTTTACTTTTTCTACACCTTTAAGCAATTGCTGACATCCGACACGACATGGAGTACATTGACCACATGACTCTTCAGTGAAGAATTCAAGGTAATTATGAAGAACATTATACATCGATCGTGAACTGTTGAAAAGCTTCATCGAACCTCCTGTAGGCACTCCTTCAAAACCGATAATTGTTTCTGCAAATTTTTTCCGTGGTACACAGAAGCCGGAGGCACCACCTACCTGAACAGCTTTTGTATCGCCGTCACCGAATTCATTTACAAATTGCTGTACTGTCATTCCAAGCTCAAGTTCAAAAATGCCCGGAGAAGGAGTATCCCCGGAGACTGAAAATACTTTCGATCCTCTTGAGTCTTTTGTCCCGTATTGGATGAAGTTTTTTGCGCCATGCTGAATGATCATCATAGCGGTTACAAGAGTCTCAACATTGTTAATTGAGGTCGGTTTACCAAAAACACCCGAGACTGTCGGATACGGAGGTTTATTTCTTGGTTCCCCTCTTTTTCCTTCAATAGACTCAAAAAGAGCACTTTCCTCGCCACATATGTAAGCGCCGCTTCCCATGCGATATTCTATTTTGAAATCATAGCCAATTTCTTTTATCATCTTATGGAATGCATCGAGCTCAATCATTAATTTGGGCAGAAGATACCTGTATTCTCCCCTGAGATAAACTATACCTTTTTTTGCTCCGATAGCTTTTCCGGCAATTGCCATACCACCATGAACCTTATTAGATACTCTGTCAAGAATCTCACGATCTTTAAACGTACCAGGTTCGCCTTCGTCGGCATTGCATACTATATATTTATCAGGGTTTTTCTCAGCTGCAGTGAATTTCCATTTCATACCTGTCGGAAATCCGGCACCTCCCCTTCCTTTGAGTCCTGAATCGAGCATCTCCTGAATGATCTCTTCCCTGGTCATTTTGAAGCCTTTGGCAAGGACTTCATGATTATCTATTTTTTCAAAAATAAGACCTACTTTATTTAATCCTTTATTTTCCATGGCGGATATTTATTTTTGCATATAATCTTTAATAATCTCAGTCACTTTTTCAGGTGTAAGCTCAGTATATGGCAAGTCGTTAATAAGAATAGCCGGAGCTTTATGGCACCATCCGATACAGTTAGTCTCAATCAGACTGAATTGTTTGTCGGGAGTTGTTTCGCCGACTTTTATTTTAAGCATATCTTCAAGAGTATGAATTATGTCGCCTTTACCTTTCATAGAGCATGTGATTGTTTTACATACTCTTATAACGTACTTCCCTTTCACCTGAGTGTCGAGAAAAGTATAAAAAGAAGCTGTTCCGTAAACCTCAGCAGCTGAAATATCGAGTTCCCTCGCAACTTCAACCATTGCTTCATCAGTCAGATAATTGTGTTTTAGCACAATCGCCTGAAGAATTGGCATAAGGCTCTCCCGTGCATGACCATGTTTTTCGGACAATTCCTTAACTAAATTTCCTACCTGATACATATCTATCTTAATTTTAGGTAATTAAATAATTTTTAAATCATCAAATGCTGTTTTTTAAAGTGTTGTTAAATTAATAACAATACTTTTTAAAAAAAACTTACAAATGTCATAGTTTTTAATTTAGAATGAAACTAAAGAATGGGATAGAGAAATTAAAGGTCTTTATCATTAGTTTAGTTTCAACACTGGAGATTACCTTCGGACTTCGACCGACATAGTCAGCGTCCGACGAAGCAGTGAGCTCGTATTGACGCTTCATTCGGAATTGTAGATGTTACATGATTCGAGGACAAGTTTCCGAAAATATATTATTGTATGCAATTGAAATTCAGTGAAACGATTGGGAGATTCCTCATTTCGCTTCGCTTCATTCGGAATGACATGCGGTTTTAGGGTGTAGGTGGGCGGAGAAGGCGATTTGCTCGGCAAATCGCCTTCTCCGCCCTGTCCCCCCCAACAAAAATAACTAGTCATCCCGAACGAAGTGAGGGATCTCCAAGGGTTAACACCCAACACACATAGGTAGCACTTATCCGTGAATTAAAATTGTCTCCGAATTATCTGACATCTACAGGAATGACAAGTGTATTTGAGGATAATGTAGGAGGAAAGGTTGTTATCCGTAGCATCAGCAACGGATCTCCTTTCTTTTTTCGTTAATCCCGTGTCGAAAGTTTTTATCGCTATTTTCTTTACTTTTGAACTTTCCGATACAAATGGATTACCAATCAACTTTACGAAACCTTAAACCCCGTCATGAATTCTTTATCGGAATTGATTCTGACGGGTGTGTATTTGATACAATGGATGTCAAGCAAAAGGAGTTTTTTATTCCTAATGCCATAAAATACTTCAATCTGTATGATATCTCAGAGGAACTCCGTGAAACTTGGGAATTCGTAAACCTCTATTCCATTTTCAGGGGCGGAAACAGGTTTAATTCAATAGTTAAAGTATTTGAATTGCTGGAGAAAAGAAAAAAGATAAGGGATAGAAAATGCAAGCTACCTGAGATAAATTCCCTTAAAGAGTGGATAAAAAGAGAAACAAAACTGAGCAATGCTAATCTACGTATATATTTTGAATCAGCTTACGACGCGGATCTTGAAAAGGTGCTCAATTGGACTGAAGCTGTTAATAAGGATATTACTTTATGTCTGAGGAATATTCCGCCATTTCCGCATGCCAGGTCTGCTGTGGAACATTTATCTTCCATTTCAGATATTGTAATTGTTTCCCAGACCCCTCTTGAAGCTCTTGAACGGGAATGGAAGGAACATGACCTGACGAAATATGTAAATACAATAGCCGGGCAGGAACATGGAACAAAAACAGAACATCTTGCAATGGCTGCTAAAGGGAAATATTCAGGAAACAAAATTCTCATGATCGGCGATGCCAAAGGAGACCTGGAAGCCGCAAAAAATAATGATTTTCTTTTCTATCCTATTATCTCCGGAAATGAGGATGAGTCGTGGAAAGACTTCATGGATGAAGGTCTCGGGAAATTTATTAACGGTGAATATTCCGGAAAATATGAAGATAATCTTCTTAGAAAATTCGGAGAGTCTCTCCCCGAACATCCATCCTGGCAAGATTAAACAATTTCAATACAACAGAGGAACCAAAACTTCAACACATTTTCCGACCGAATCTCCATCAGCATTATACATTTGGAATTGTCTGATGCCGGGACAGCCGCCTGAAATCCTGAAGATTAGATGATCTTTTTAAAAACGGAATCATCTTTCATTTGCTAAAGAATATCAAGATCTTTAAAATGCTGTCGTGGTATTTTAACTTTTACAGTTTCACTGTCTCTCGTTAGTATTATAGTGCTTTCTTTACGATCAAACATTGTAATATACTCAAAATTAATAATATGCGATCTCCCTACTCTGATAAATCCATTTTTTGGAAGAAGTTCTTCCAGTTTCCCGAGGTTCATAGAACACAGATGTTGTTTTTTACCAGCCATAACATTAGTGTAATTACCTTCCGCTTTACAAAACAAAATATCGGCAGGATTAATAAATAAGGTTCCTGTACGTGTATTGACCCTGATCCTGGTTATCTTCCCTCCTATTTCGACCATTCTGACAGGACTGTTATCTACCAAATCTTCCCTTTTCCGTTTAATGAATCTGTCAAGACACTGTTTCAGCTCTTTGCGGTTCATTGGTTTAAGCAAGTAATCGAATGCCTGGTTTTTAATTGCTTTAACAGCATACTGGTCATAGGCTGTAACAAAAACAATCTTATATTTTTTATAGTTCTCAGGAAGATCATCGATGAAGGAAAATCCATCTTTCCCAGGCATTTTAATATCAAGAAAAATTATATCCGGTTCAAATCGGCCTAATTCGATATAAGCCTCATCAACTGATTCTGCTGCTCTTATTTCATTGAAATAAAACGTTTCCTCAAGAAGTTTAGTAAGCAATATCCGGGCATTCTCTTCATCATCAACGATTAAAGCGTCTAGCTTTTGTTCCATACGGCAGGCAGGTTTAGACTATTCAGGATAAATTTACATAAAGATATTTGTTTATTAACTATCTGGATAACAAATTTCTATTTATCCCTCCTTGCCGATTTTGACTTTGTAATGTTTATTATATTATGGTCATATAGTTTTTTTTCTCTCGATGAATAATTATATTTTTGTTGACCTTAATGAATCTAAAAAATAACACAGATGAATACTGACATAAATCAAAGAGCAGCTGATAATATACGCATCCTTTCGATGGCAATGGTTGAAAAATCCAAATCCGGGCATCCTGGAGGAGCTATGGGGGGTGCTGATTATATCCATATTCTTTTTTCTGAATATCTCAGTTTTGATCCTGATGATCCTACCTGGATTAATCGCGACCGATTCTTTCTCGATCCAGGACACATGTCAGCTATGTTGTACTCAGTTCTGACGCTTACCGGTCAGTATAAGGTTGAGGAATTAAAGAATTTCCGTCAGTGGGAAAGTCACACTCCAGGTCATCCGGAGCTTAACGTTAAGAAAGGAATAGAGAATACTTCCGGACCACTTGGCCAGGGACATACTATGGCTGTAGGAGCTGCAATAACAGAAAGATTTCTCGTGGCAAGATTTGGAGAGCTATTTTCCCATAAAATATTCACATATATTTCTGATGGAGGTGTCCAGGAAGAAATTTCACAGGGTGCCGGTCGTCTGGCTGGTTTTCTTGGTTTGAGTAACCTGATAATGTTTTATGATTCCAATGATATCCAGCTTTCATCAGAAACCAAAGTAGTCACACGAGAAGATACAGGGATGAAGTATACTGCCTGGGGCTGGAATGTTATTGAGATAAATGGGAACGACCAGACTCAGATAAGAATGGCACTTACATCAGCGATCAGTCAAAAAGAAAAACCTACTATTATTATTGGTAAGACTACAATGGGTAAAGGTCTTCTTGACAATGAAGGTAAGAGCTTCGAGAGAAAAACCTCCACGCACGGGATGCCAGTGAGTGAAGCAGGTGGATCTTTTGAAAAATCATTGATCAATCTCGGTGGTAATATTTCCGATCCGTTCGAGGTTTTCCCTGAGGTTAAAGACTTATACAAAAAAGTGCTGGAAAATAAGCGGGGAAAAGCTTCTGAGTGGAAAAAAACAAAAGACACATGGGCCGCACAAAACAAAGAACTGGATAAGAAACTTCATTCATTTTATAATCTGGAGCTTCCGGAAATCGATTACAAGTCAGTACTTCAGAAAGAAGGATCAGCTACAAGGGCTGCATCAGCCACTGTCCTTGGTGTCTATGCAAAAAATATTGAAAATATGATTGTCTCTTCTGCCGATCTGTCGAACTCTGATAAGACTGACGGCTTCCTGAAAAACACTCATGCTTTTATTAAAGGAGACTTCACAGGAGCATTTCTTCAGGCAGGTGTTTCAGAACTGACAATGGCTGCAGTAATTAACGGGATGGCTCTACATGGCGGAGTTATACCTGCATGCGGGACATTCTTTGTTTTCTCCGATTATCAGAAACCGGCTATAAGATTGGCCTGTCTAATGGGGTTACCTGTTAAATACATTTGGACACATGATGCATTCCGTGTTGGTGAAGATGGACCAACTCATCAGCCGGTAGAACAGGAAGCTCAGATAAGACTTCTTGAACATCTTAAAAACCATCATGGAGAAAATAGTATGCTTGTTTTACGACCTGCAGATTCGGCTGAGACCATCGTTGCCTGGAAAATGGCGATGGCTAACAAATCAACTCCTACTGCTTTGATTCTTTCACGCCAGAATATCAAAGACCTTCCTTCAGAAAAAAACAATCGGTTTGAAGATGCTTTAAAGTCGGAAAAAGGTGCTTACATTGTTCAGGATTGTTACGGCAAACCCGATATTATTTTGCTGGCAAGCGGATCGGAAGTCTCGACACTCGTCGAGGGAGCTCTTCTTTTAAAAAAGGATAACCTGAAAATCCGGATTGTTTCAGTCCCGTCAGAAGGTCTGTTCAGGAAACAGTCCGAAAGTTATCAAAGAACAGTAATCCCCGAAAATATTCCAATATTTGGACTAACTGCAGGATTACCGGTTACATTAACAGGACTCGTTGGAGAAAAAGGAAGAATCTGGGGGATGAACAGTTTTGGCTTTTCAGCTCCCTATAAAGTCCTCGATGAAAAACTGGGATTCACAGCTGAAAATGTTTACAAACAGGTGAAAGAGTACCTCGCGGAACTTATGTAATTCCATCAAATCTTCTTTCTCCTAAAAACTAAAGATTTCAACATTTATTTATTCTTATATGGCATGAGAGTAATATAGAAAGTACTGCCTGTTCCTATTTCACTTTCAACCCAAATTTTACCACCAATTTGTTCAATAAATTCTTTACATAATAAAAGACCAAGGCCTGTACTCAATTCTCCGCCGGTGCCATTACGGCTGGTTTTCTCGTTTATCATAAAAAGTTTGCTTTTAAAATCGGATGACATTCCGATCCCTGAATCGACAATTTTAACTTCAATAGAACTATCACTTTTATAATAGGCTGTAATTCCAACTTTTCCTCCTTTATAAGTAAATTTTACAGCATTCGATATCAGGTTCCTGATAACAGTCTCAAGCATATGCTTGTCTGCAAAAACGTCTAGTTCTTCCTTAATAGAAACTGAAATCTCTATTTCCTTTTTCCTTGCAGATTCAGATAAAACATCAACACAAATATTAACATTTTGCAAAAGGTTGAGTTTTTCCATAACGATGTTGAGTCCGCCTCTTTTTAATCTCGACCATTCAAGAAGATTTTCAAGAAGACTGTAGATATTTGCAGCTGATGTCTTCATACTTGCTGCAATCTCCTTTATTTCCCCAATTCCCATCGTCTGGATCTCATCAGTCAAAATCTGGGTTGCTCCGACAAATGAACTCAAAGGCCCTCTAAGATCATGAGCAATTATCGAGAAGAATTTATCTTTTTCTGCATTTATTGTCTGCAATTGTTCATTTTTCAAATTGATTTCCTCTTCCGCTTTTTTTCTTTCAATTGCGATTGCAATCTGGCTTCCTATTGACATCAGGAATTTTACATCCTTTTCTGAGTAAACATTTTCCATTTCGTAGTGTTGCAGTACCATTACTCCGATTACCTCTGACGGAGTTTGTAAAGGGACACCTATCCAGGAAGGAGAATTTGAACCGATTAATTCAACCTCTCCCTGTGCTTCAAGCTGATCGAAAACCTTCTGGGTCAATAGAACAGGTTTTACCGTGCGAAAGACATAGGCAGAACAACTTTTGCCCATTGAAGTAGGAGCCGGAGTCACATCAACTTTATCAATAAAATAAGGGAAGCTAAAAGTTCCGTTTTTTTTGTCATAAAGTGCAATGAAACAATTTTCAGCATAAACAACTTTTGCCAGAGAATGATGGATCAGTTTAAGTAATTCATCAAGGTTATTTGTTGAAGTAATACCACGTGCAATTTCAAAAAGAGCGTAATTTTCGAACTCACTTCTTTTCCGTTGAGTTATATCACGTGAAATTCCGAATGTACCGATAATTTGTCCTTCTTTATTCTGCAGGGGCATTTTAATAGCAGAAAACCAGGCATCCGAGCGATCTTTCCTTGTCAGTTTTTCTTCTTTTAAGATAGGTTGCCCAGTTCTGATAATCATTTGCTCATCTTCATACGCCTGCATGGCAGCCTGTTCTGTGAAAAAATCAAAATCCGATTTGCCGATTAGCTGTTCGGGATTATTCAGACCGAAAGAAAGCGCATGAGCCTTGTTATTCCTGATGAAATGACTTTCAATATCCTTAAAATACACATGGTCGCTCAGATTATTCATAAGCGCATTTATCAGGAATTGCTCTTTCTCTAAAGCTTCTTCCGCTTTTATATGCGTTGTTATATCTCTTACCACTGATAAGATGTGAGATACACCATCCAAATCGATTAATGTAGCTGAAAAAGAGCCTGTTACAATCCCTCCATCCTTTGAAATAAACTTGGCTTCGAAATCTTTGATTTTTCCGCTAGCTTTTACTATCTCAACCATCCGGGAACGGTCCCCGGGGTTAGCCCAGATGTTCATCTCGAGTGATGTTTTGCCAATAGAATCAGCCTCAGTATAACCAAGTATGTTTGTAAAACCTTCATTTATTGATACATACATCCCGTCTGTCAATCGATTAATATTAATCGAATCAGAACTGGTCATATAGGCTACCCTATATCTCTCTTCATGTTTCCTGAGCGTTTCCAGAGCCATCTTCAATTCGGATATCTCATTCAGGTATAATTCTTTCATTGAATTATACTCATGATGTAAATCGCTAAGTTCTGCCTTGATATCTGATTCTGTCACCTTCCCGTCGTTCATACTAAATTGCTTTTTGAAAACTTATTAAAAAGGGAAATCCCTGATTCAATATGTTTAAAAAATATTCTTTTTTGAATGAAGATCATATTTAGATGAGGCAAGATACGAATTTTCAAACACCGATGTAATTTTTTTATGTATGAATAAGTTGAAAAGTTGTTACATTTGCGCCAATTATAAAAAATGGAATACGATATTAAGCCCGGTATAAAAGGATTGATCTTTGATCTCGATGGTACACTCGCTGATACTATGCCCTATCACTTTAAAGGGTGGCGGCTGGCCTGTCAGAAATTTGGTGCTGATATTGATACGGATTTTCTAAGAAAACATACCGGTAGTCCTGGATGGATAATTGCTGAAGAGATTATAAGGAAATGTAACCTGGGAGAAAATGTAACAACCGGACAGATTATGGAAGAAAAGCTTATTGAATATTATAAAGACCAGCATTTGGTCAAACCAATTTTACCGGTAGTCAACATCGTAAAGAAATATTTCGGAATCCTTCCAATGGCAGTTGGAACAGGTGGACACCGGGAGGCAGTTGAGAGAACTCTTGAGATCACGGACCTGCGTAAATACTTTGATATCGTAATTACAGCAAATGATGTGGACAATTTTAAGCCGCACCCTGAGACATTTCTTAAATGCGCATTACTTATGAATATTGAACCGCAGTTCATTGAGGTATTTGAAGATGGTGATCTTGGAATCGACGCCGCTATCAGTGCCGGAATGTCCGCAACCGATGTACGATCATGGTATGATTCAAACTGGTAATAGCAAGGCGCAGGGGGCAAGGGGAAGAAACCTTCAATCCTGATTTACAGCTCCTTGCTCCATGCCATTTTAGTTCAGACCAGAATCTTTGTAGTTAAGTTCGTAATGCTGGTCTTGATAGCTTCAAATGGTTTGTCATCACCGGCATTGTCCTGTTCAACTATCATATATTTCATCCCCGCAATTTTTTTTGCAGCCAGGATTCTCTTGAAATCAATTAATCCCGTACCTACAGGAGCGAAATCATCTACTCCATTTGTGGTGTATATCGGTGCCTGTTTTGTCAGCATATCTTTCATATGGAAAAGCTGGAACCTGCCAGGGTATTTATTAAAGAGTCCAACAGGGTCAATTCCGGCTTTGGTGGCCCAGAACAGATCAAGTTCCATGGTCGTAAGGTCTTTGTCCATCTCTGGCAGGAAAACATCAAAGTAAGGTATCTTACCCTCAACGGTATCGAACTCAAAATCGTGATTATGGTACCCGAACTGAACTCCATTTTCTTTCATGATCTTGCCAACTTTGTTCCATTCTGCAACCATCTTCTGATAACCTGCAATAGATTTACGGTCAGCCTCCTCGATCCATGGTTGCATACAGTACTTCGCTCCAACCTTTGCATGATCATCAGCCATTTTTTTAACTTCATCGTCAGTGACACCTTTCGGATTAACACCTGCATGACTGCTAATTATATCCATTCCAAGGTCATTGACCATCTTCTTGAATTCTTCCGGTGCATAACCATAGAATTTTCCATTTTCGTAACTCGCAAGTTCAAGGTGTTTGAATCCGATATCAGAAACTTTCTTCAGGGAACCCGGAACATCTTTTCCCATTGCATCACGTATAGTATACAGTTGTAGCCCAATGCCAAAACTTTTGGGGTCACCAACAGTTAATCCAGCGGCTGACTTACCAAGTGACTTCCAGTCACTCTTTGAAATTACAAACGCTCCAAGAGCACCTGTTGCGGATAATCTTAAGAAATCCCTTCTTGACTGTTTCGTTTTCATGGCAATTGAATATATAATTATAGTACTAATCTTAAGCAATATTAAGGGAATAAAAGTAATATTAATAAGGCGAAAGCAGAAAGGATAAAGTAAAAAGTTAAGAAACAAACTGGAATTTAAAATGATTCCCCGCAGATTTACGCAGATTAAAATATTTTGTCCTGTGCCCTGCACTTTTTTACAAATCGCCTATCGTCCATAATACATAGTACATTTCTTCTTACTTTTGTCTTTTGTCTTAATCTATTCCCATTTGATACAACTGGAAGAAACATCCGACGGATCTCACACATTATATGTTCCTGAATTGGATGAACACTATCATTCAATACATGGAGCCGTTCAGGAGTCAATGTATATATTCATAAAGAATGGGTTCGATTTTTGTTCAGCTTCTCCTCTTAATATTCTTGAGGTTGGATTTGGTACCGGACTCAACGCCCTTTTAACAGCAATAAAAAGCATGACCTGTAGCAAAGAAGTCAATTATACCTCATTGGAAAAGTATCCGTTGGATGATTCAATTGTCAATTCTTTGAACCATTATAAATTTGCCGGAGAAGAAGGCAGAGAAATTTTTCACCGCATCCATGCAGCATCATGGAACACAAATGTAAAGATCTGTCATAATTTCAATTTAAAAAAAACTAAAACTGACTTTACCAAAACTAAGTTAGAAGGCAAGTACGATTTAATCTATTTTGATGCTTTCGGCCCCGACAAACAACCTGAAATGTGGACCATGAAGATGTTTCGTTCTCTAACTTCTGTAATAAATAATAATGGCATTCTCGTTACCTATTCAGCAAAAGGTGAGGTGAAAAGAATTCTTAAAGCCTGTGGATTTGAAGTAGACCTTCTCCCGGGCCCTCCGGGGAAAAGGCAGATGATCAGAGCTATAAAAATTTAAAATTCTTTTTACGATGGTTTTTTGCTTCCGCTAAAGTATTATCTTAGCGGAAATTTAAAATTTAAAAAACATATAGTATGAAAATTAAGGGATTAATTGTATTAACCAGTGTAATAGCTTTAATGCTTGGCTCTTGTGGAAAGAGTTCTTTGAAAAGTTCACTAAAAACTAAAGAAGATTCACTATCGTATGCTTTCGGTATTGTTAATTATAACGCTTTGAAAACAGATAGTTTAAATCTCGATCCAATGGTTGTGGCAAAAGCAATGGTAGACGGGAAATCAGGGAAACCAGTTATGGCCGATGATGCAGCAAGAGCATACATTATGGGTTATATCAATAAACGTGAAGCTTTAAAGGCAAGCAGAAAGGCTGAAACCGATAAAGTAAAATATAAAGATTACATCGATCAGAATGAGGCATTTCTTGCAAAGAATAAAGAAAAAGCAGGAGTTGTTACGACTGCAAGCGGACTTCAGTACGAGGTGATTAAAATGGGTACCGGTCCAAAACCTACAGCTCAGAATACAGTGAAAGTAGATTACGTCGGTACACTTATTGACGGCACAGAATTTGACTCTTCTATAAAAAGAAACCAACCTGCAACTTTCCCCGTTTCCGGGGTTATTCCAGGTTGGACAGAAGCTTTGCAGCTTATGCCGGTTGGATCAAAATTCAAACTTTATCTTCCTGCATCAATGGCAGCCGGAGCAGGTGAAACGATCAAACCATTCTCAACACTCATTTTCGAAGTCGATCTTCTGGAAATTTTAAAGTAATATGACCACGGCAGAAATACAGACTCCAAAAGGAACAATGAAGGTTGACTTCTATGAAGCTGACGCTCCTTGTACCGTTGAGAACTTTATCACTCTTGCCAAAAAAGGATTTTACGACGGTCTGGCTTTTCACAGGGTTATTCCTGATTTTGTGATCCAGGGCGGCTGTCCTCTTTCAAAAGACATGAGCGATCCAAGAGTCGGTACCGGAGGTCCCGGATATACTATTAAATGCGAATTAACCGGGAATAATCAATATCACGACAGAGGTGTCCTCTCAATGGCTCATGCAGGAAGAAACACCGGCGGATCACAATTTTTTATCTGCCACAGCCGTACTAATACCAAACATCTCGACAGGCAACATACCTGCTTTGGAAAAGTATTTGAAGGTCTGGATGTTATTGATAAGATAAGGCAGGGTGACAAAATTGAAAAAATAATCATTCACGAAGAATAAACTCAAATGGCATTTGAAATAACAGGAAAAGTAATCGATATCTCTCCTGTAAATCAGGTAAGCGACAAATTCAAAAAACGTGAATTTGTCATAGAGAAAAAGGAAGCAGGCGGATCAGCTGTATTTATTGACTATGTTAAATTTCAGCTGATTCAGGACAAGTGCGATCTGATAAATGAATCATATCTTAACGAAGAGGTAAAAATATGGTTTAACCTCAAAGGAAACAAATGGGAGCGCGATGGGAAGATCAATTATTTTACCAATCTCGATGCATGGAAGATAGAGAAGACTTCTTCTGGTTCCTCACGGGATCAGAATACGTCCTCACATGTAACACTCGAGGACATTCCTCCTGAAAATGATGAGCTTAGCGATTTGCCATTCTGAAAAGATAAAGAGACTGAAAATGAAATTCAGTCTCTTTTTTTTCAGTGACCCTTTAAGTTTTAATAAATAATATTGCTGTGCAAAATGCAAACAATGCTATTAATGGATTTGCAATCCATAACATGTTTATTTAATTTTGTCTCCTTCAAAATAGAAACTCATATTTGGTT
Source organism: Bacteroidales bacterium (assembly GCA_003141895.1). Classification (GTDB taxonomy): domain Bacteria; phylum Bacteroidota; class Bacteroidia; order Bacteroidales; family VadinHA17; genus LD21. The sequence goes on from PLNT01000016.1 coordinate 190,582, forward strand.
TCAATAATCGGGCAAAAGCCCGCGTATATTTTAATCACTAATCTGTATAATAACGATGAAGGTTAAGCATTATATTACTTTTTTCCTTATAACAATTTGCCTCACTGGTAATTCGCAGGTATCAATAAATCAGGTAACAAATTCCCGTCAGACTCTGATGCCTTATAACCGGATTATTCAACCTGCAGGAATGCAGATTTTCTTCGGCGACAGGTCACTGGAAAACCATGCACTCGATGTTGCCTTGTCTCCCGATCGTAAATGGCTTGCCGTGGAAGAAAGATATAGTATTGTTTTCATCAGTACTGTGGATAAAGAAATTAAATACGTTCTTGATCTGGATATTCATGCCGATCTTCAGGGTGGAATGAATACTTATTCAGGTATAATCTGGCATAAGGGAAATAACGGCACCGAAGTATATTGGAGTGCAATCGGTAAAGGCGATAGATCCTTTGTCGTTTCAGCGACCTGGGATGGCACAAAAGCTGCATTTGGAAGAATGTTTGAATACAAGGCACAACAGCCTGCAAAATTAGCCCTGCCAAATGAAATTCTGATTGAAAAGGAAGCTTCAAAAGAATATTTATATGTTGTTCTGAACGGCAATAACAAAATAATAAAACAGGATTTTATTACCGGGGATACAATCTGGGAAACTGATCCCGGTGTTGCTCCGTACGGTATTGCAATGGCCTCAGGGAAATTATATGTAACCAACTGGGCCGGAAGGCATCCGGATGCTGACGACAAAAATGTTGCCGGTGTTCCATGGGGTCTCGCCAGGGTCAATAATATTACAGCAGGCGGAGCAACACGCGAAGGCAGTATTGCTGTAATTGATTTCACAACCGGTAAAATCTTAAAAGAAATAGTGGCAGGTCTGCATCCTAACGAAATTGTAACTGATAACGACGGGAAATTTGTATACGTAACTAATTCTAATAGCGATAATGTATCGGTTTTGAATACCTCAACTGATTCAATTACAGAAACAATCAATCTGAGGTTAAGATCCGGAATTAACCCTTATTTTGGTGATTCTCCAAATGGTCTGGGTCTTTCTCCAAATGGGAAATATCTTTATGTGGCTAATGGAATGGATAATGCTCTGGCTGTAATAAAACTCGGGAAAAATGCCACTATCAAAGCTTCTGGACCCAGGAGTGTCGTTACTGGCTTCATACCTACAGGAGCCTATCCAACTGCCATATGTGCACTCAATCCGGGATACTTATATGTATGTAACCTTGAAGCTTCAGGTGCAAGGACACCCATGGTAAACAAAAACACTAAAAATGTGGTATATAACTCTCACAATATGCTGGCATCTCTTTCAGTTATACGTGTCCCCGGCAATAAAGCCCTTCAGGCATATACCGATACTGTAGTTGCTATTAATAATCTTGAAAGTGCACTGGCTTCCAGAGAAAAACCAAGAGATGCAGTTAAACCAAAACCAGTACCTGACAGAATAGGTGAACCTTCTGTTTTTAAACATGTCATGTATATAATTAAAGAGAACAGAACCTACGACCAGATTCTGGGAGATATGAAACAGGGAAATGGGGATCCGGGTCTCTGCACTTATGGGTTGGAGATCACTCCCAATACCCATAAGCTATCTGAAGAGTTTATGCTGTTTGATAATTTTTACGTTTCAGGGAAATGTTCAGCAGAAGGTCATCAGTGGACTGATGCCTCCATTGTGACAGATTACATTGAAAAAAATATAAGGGCCTGGTTCAGAAGCTATGCGCATGTTCAGACAGATGCCCTTGTATATGCTCCTACAGGCTTTATCTGGGATAATGCCCTCAGTAAAGGCAAATCAGTCAGAATCTATGGCGAGGCATCCATTCCGGTTCTTGATAAAAGTCTGAAATGGATTGATATTTACAGAAAATATCAAAGTGGAGAAAAGGTTGAGTTCACCAACCTTACAACAATTGAACCGGTGAAGAATATTCTTTGCCAGACATATCCCTCTTTCGGAAATCATGAATTTTCTGACGTAATGCGTGCCGATGCTCTAATCAAGGAATTAAATAGTTATGAAGCGATACCAGGTGATCAACTCCCTGAGCTGATGGTTATTGCTCTTCCAAATGATCATACAGCTGGCATGAGGCCGGGAAGTCCGACGCCCAGAGCCATGGTTGCTGACAATGATGTGGCACTGGGACGGATTGTTGAAGCCTTTTCAAAAAGCAGATTTTGGGAAACCACAGTTATATTCGTTGTGGAAGATGATTCGCAGTCAGGCTGGGACCATGTATCAGCTTATCGTACAGTATGTCTTGTAATAAGTCCATATTCAAGATTAAAAAATGTAAATCATACTTTTTACACTCAGCCTTCAATGGTCAGGACGATTGAACAGATACTGGGTCTTCCTCCTATGAACATACAGGATGCAATTGCAAATCCAATGACAGATTGTTTTGGAACAAATCCTGATTTAACACCCTATAAGGCATTGCCAAATAATATCCCTCTTGACGAAATTACGGCACCGGTATCAACTCTCACCGGCAAAGCTTTACATTTTGCAAAGATGAGTATGCTGCCTGAATTCGATGGTGTTGATTCAGGCAATGACGACCTGTTGAACAGAATACTCTGGTATGCCGCTAAAGGAGATGAACCCTATCCGGCAAAATATGCCGGACAAACTGACAATGAAGATAAAGAAAGAAAATATTGATGATGAACAATCCCCTGCTTCAGGAATGGAAAACTCCATTCGGTACACCTCCGTTTCATTTGATTGAGACAAGTCATTTCATACCTGCTATTATTGAGGCGATAAAGATTGCTTCCGAAGAAATAAAAGTAATAACTGAAAGTTCTGAAGCTCCTGATTTTGAAAATACTATCGCCTCACTTGACAGAATTGGTGAGACTCTTGGAAAGATTACTTCACTCCTGTTCAACCTCAACAGCGCTGATACAAATAAATCTCTTCAGGAGATTACACTGGATGTATCACCTCTCCTCACTCGTTTCTCAAATGATATAACTCTGAACGAAAGACTATTTGAAAAAATAAAGATTGTTTACGACTCCAGGGATACAGGTGACCTCACTAAGGAGCAAAAAATTCTTACCGAAAGAAAATACAGAAGTTTCATTCTGGGTGGAGCAGCATTACAACCCGGGCAAAGGAACCGGTTCAGAGTCATATCGGAAGAACTTTCTTCACTTTCACTTAAGTTTGAAGAAAATGTTCTCGAGGAAACAAATTCTTTTGAATTATATATTACAGATAGAGAGGATCTTGCCGGACTTTCTGAAAGTCATATCGAAATGGCTTCTTTGGAAGCAGAAAAGAGAAATAAACAAGGATGGATTTTCACACTTCATTTCCCGAGTTACATCCCTTTCATGCAATATTCCGAAAAAAGAAATCTCCGTGAAAAGATGCTTGTGGCATATTCATCGAGAGCATTCAGAAAGAATGAATTTGATAATAGCCAGAATGTTGTGAAAATCGTAAATCTTCGCCTGGAATTAGCCAAAATGCTTGGATTTAATTCCTACGCTGAAATGACGCTGGGTGACAGGATGGCGGATACACCTGAGAAAGTCGAAAAATTTCTTGAGGATCTGTACAAAGAATCAAGACCTGCAGCTTTACGCGATTTTGATAACATAAAATTGTTTGCTGAAAGCCTTGGTCACGAAGGAAGAATTGAAAGGTACGACTGGGCTTTTTATTCAGAAAAACTAAAGAAAAATAAATATGACATTGATGATGAGATCCTCAAGCCATATTTTAGTCTGGAAAAAGTTGAACCAGCAATTCTCGAACTAGCCACATCGCTGTATAATATAAGGTTTGTCAGGAATAACGAAATCCCTGTTTATAATCCTGAGGTAAAAACCTTTGAAGTATACGATAGTGATGATTCTTTTCTATCTGTCCTTTATCTTGACTATCATCCCCGTCCCGGGAAAAACGGAGGAGCCTGGATGACCAGCTTCAGGGATCAGAAAAAAAAGGATGGGAATGATATAAGACCACTGATTTCTATAGTCGCCAATTTTACCAGGCCGTCAGAAACTACGCCTTCTCTCCTTTCATTTAATGAGCTTACTACTTTTTTGCATGAGTTTGGCCATTCTTTACATGGAATGCTTAGCAATAGTACATACGAGAGTTTATCAGGCACAAATGTTGCCCGCGATTTTGTGGAGCTTCCTTCACAGTTTATGGAAAATTTTGCATTCGAGAAACAGTGGCTTGATAAATGGGCAGTACATTATCTGACAGGGGAAAAAATTCCGGATGAAATTTTAATTAAGATAAAAGAGGCATCGACATTTAATGAAGGATACTCATGTTACAGACAACTGAGTTTTGGTTTCCTTGATATGGCGTGGCATACAATAACAAATCCTGTCGATAACAATATATCAGAATTTGAAGCAGGAGCTATGTCAAAAACAGAACTGTTTCCACCAATTGATGGTTTAAATATGAGTGCATCATTCACGCACATATTCGGAGGGGGTTATGCCGCGGGATACTACGGATATAAATGGGCTGAGGTTCTCGACGCTGACGCTTTCGAATATTTCACAGAAACAGGAATATTCAATAAGAACACTGCTGAATCATTCAGAAAAAATATTCTTGAAAAAGGTGGAACTGAAAAACCTGATGAACTCTATTTCAGGTTCAGAGGGAAACAACCTTCAATAGAGGCCTTGCTTATAAGAAGCGGATTAAAATAATGTTTTCTTAAATACCATACTGGTAATTTGATCTCTTTAGTTTATTCTCAGCAACTTTGGAAGCATATTACAGGTTAACAAAAGAGTAACCTGCTTCGAAAGACACTTTAGACACTCAAAACTCAGATTGGAAGATTAGGAGATTAATGCTATCTTTGTAACAGGTTTTGAGTGAGACTTTCGAGTATAATTCACTATTTATCAATATATTAACTTTAACCCTATGATTCTCTTTTTTGAGTGCATTTCTAAAAATATTATTGCAGTAGGTACCTCCGAAAAACTTCCTGATAAAGACATTGATAAACTTTCCTGGTTATTTTGTGAAGCCGCCCTTTTAAATGAGGGTAAGTTAGAAGGCATATTTATAGGGCCCAGGAAAGAAATGATAACTCCATGGAGTACTAATGCTGTCGAGATCACGCAAAACATGGGAATTGAAGGCATTAAGAGAATCGAAGAATTTCATGCTTCCAAAACTCAAAAACCGGTTTACGACCCTATGCTTCAGCATCTTTACAGTGGCTTGGATCAGGGCATTTTTACCATTGAAAGATTGGCTGATCCGGTTTTTTACATTGATGATATAGGGCAATACAATCAGAGTGAAGGACTTGCATTAAATTCTGAAGAAGTTGAATACCTGGAGAAATTAAGCAACACAATAGGACGCAGATTAACTGACAGTGAGGTATTTGGATTTTCACAAGTCAATTCCGAGCATTGCCGTCATAAAATATTCAATGGAACATTTGTTCTTTCCGGAGAGGAAAAGGAGAAGTCTCTTTTTCAGATGATTAAGTCAACAACAAAAACAAATGTTAATAGCGTCGTCTCTGCCTATAAGGATAACTGCGCGTTTGTACAGGGACCTGTTGTTGAACAGTTTGCCCCGGAGACACAGGACAAATCTGATTATTTCAATATCACTGACTTTGAATCAGTTCTTTCAATCAAAGCTGAGACTCATAATTTCCCAACAACTGTTGAACCGTTTAATGGTGCCTCCACAGGAACAGGAGGTGAAATCAGGGACCGGATTGCAGGTGGAAAAGGAGCTTTCCCAGTTGCAGGAACAGCTGTTTATATGACGTCCTATCCACGTCCGGACGGAGACCGCGCATGGGAAAAATCAGTACCAGAAAGACCGTGGCTCTATCAGACTCCCGAAGATATTTTAATTAAAGCCTCAAACGGAGCCAGTGATTTTGGTAATAAATTCGGTCAACCACTTATATGTGGATCAGTATTTACTTTCGAACATTCTGAGAATTCAATGAAGCTCGGTTATGATAAGGTTATCATGCTCGCAGGCGGAATCGGCTTGGGTAAGAAGAAGGATAGTGAGAAAGACGTACCGGAAAAAGGTGACCTTATTGTTTTGCTTGGTGGTGATAATTACAGGATTGGTATGGGAGGAGGCGCTGTTTCTTCAGTGGATACTGGTAAGTTTGACACTGCTATCGAGCTTAATGCTGTACAAAGAGCAAATCCTGAAATGCAGAAAAGAGTGTACAATGCAATTAGAGCACTAAGCGAATCACAGAATAATCCGATAATTTCTATCCACGACCATGGTGCAGGAGGTCATCTTAATTGTCTTTCAGAACTTGTGGAAGCAACAGGCGGTAAGATTGACATCAGTAAGCTACCAATTGGAGATCCTACCCTCTCAGCAAAAGAAATAATTGGCAATGAATCGCAGGAACGTATGGGGCTGGTAATTAAAAAGAGAGATGCCGATACGTTACGGAATATTGCAGAAAGAGAAAGAGCTCCATTTTATATTATTGGTGAGGTGACCGGTGATATGCAATTTACCCTTGAAAATCCTTTAACCGGAGAGAAACCAATCGATCTCGCATTAGCATCACTTTTCGGCGATCCTCCAAAAACAATTATGAATGATATAATTGTTAAAACTAATTATAAAAAGCTTGAATACTCTGATAAGAAAATTGAACATTACGCAGAACAGGTTCTTCAGCTTGAAGAGGTTGCATGTAAAGACTGGTTAACTAATAAAGTCGACAGGTCAGTGACAGGCCGTCTTGCCAAACAACAATGTGCCGGTCCTCTTCAGCTGCCGTTAAATAATCTTGGAGCAATTACGCTTGACTACAGAGGAGTAAAAGGGATGGCAACCTCTATTGGTCATGCTCCCGCGGCTGGTCTGGTTAATCCTGCAGCTGGCTCTGTGCTGTCTATCGCTGAAGCTCTTACAAATATTATATGGGCGCCACTGTCAAACAAGTTAACCGGAGTTTCCCTGTCAGCCAACTGGATGTGGCCATGCAAAAATCCCGGTGAAGATGCCAGATTGTATTCAGCTGTTGAAGCTGCAAGTGATTTTGCTATCGCTCTCGGTATAAATATTCCTACAGGGAAAGACAGTCTTTCAATGACCCAGAAATATAAGGATCAGGTTGTCCTTTCACCTGGTACGGTTATTATATCTGCTGCTGCTGAAATTGATAATATCCGGAAAATCGTCGAGCCTGTTCTTGTAAACGACCCTGATACAAGTCTGTTATATATCGACATGAGCCGCGACAGCTTTAAACCCGGAGGAAGCAGTTTCGCACAGATTCTGAACATGCTCGGTGATGAGGTTCCCACAGTAACCGATCCGGCTTATTTTAAAGAGGTATTCAACACCATTCAGGATCTTATACAGAAAGGGAAGATTCTTTCAGGACACGATATCTCAGCCGGGGGTATGTTGACCACTTTACTTGAAATGTGTTTTTCAAATACAACCGGTGGGATAACAGTTAACCTTACATCTCTTAATGATAATGACACAGCTAAAATTCTTTTCAGTCAGAACCCGGGAATTATTATTCAGGTAGACGATGAAGATGAAATAGCTGAAATTCTTCTTGAAAATGGCATTTCCTATATATCAATTGGTCATCCGGTTGAAGCTCGGACATTATTTGTCACTAATAATGATGTACATGTTAATTTCGCCATTGATAAGCTTCGCGATATATGGTTTCATTCTTCATATATTCTGGACATGCGTCAATGTGGACCTGAACTGGCTTTAGAACGTTTTGAGAATTATAAAACCCATGTTCTCAAAATCAAACTGGCAGATTTTGAAGGAACATTTAAGTCTTTAGGAATTAATCCTGACAGAAGAACAAAAACGGGTGTCAGGGCTGCTATAATAAGGGAGAAAGGTGTAAACGGAGATCGTGAAATGGCTTATGCTCTTTACCTGGCCGGATTTGATGTTAAAGATGTTCATATGACAGACCTTATATCAGGCAGAGAAACCCTTGAAGAAATCAATATGATAGTTTTTGTTGGTGGGTTCTCAAATTCCGATGTACTTGGATCAGCAAAAGGCTGGGCAGGTGCATTCAGATATAATGAAAAAGCGAGAATAGCTCTTGAGAAGTATTATAAGAGAAGCGATACACTTTCACTCGGTGTGTGCAACGGATGTCAGCTGATGGTTGAGCTCGGGCTTTTATATCCGACGCATGCAGAGAAACCAGAATTATTAATTAACAAATCAAATAAATTTGAATCAGGTTTCCTGGGTGTTAAAATAAAAAAGAATAACTCAGTGATGCTGGGAAACATGGCAAATATGGAATTAGGCATCTGGGTCGCCCACGGAGAAGGTCAATTCAGTTTCCCATATCCGGAGGAAAAGTATCTCGTACCTTTAAAGTTTAGTAAACATACATACCCGGCTAACCCAAACGGATCTGACTATGATGTAGCAGGGTTATGTTCGGAAGACGGCCGTCATCTTGTAATGATGCCACACCTTGAGCGTGCATATTTCCCTTGGCAATGCGGCTATTATCCTGAAGACAGAAGGAATGATGAAGTCACTCCCTGGATAAAAGCATTCGTAAACGCAAGGGAGTGGATATTAGCACAGGGCTCAGGGCGCAGGGTCATTAGTACTGTTGCGCAGTGTTGACCTTAAAGCATTCTTTGCACTGTGCACTGAGCTCTGAGCAGTTTTATTGTGCCGGAGTTAAAAATACTGACAGAAGTTTTGAATTATCATCATTCCTGGAATCTGATTTTTGCATACCCCTCGGGATGATCTTCTCGCTTATTATCTGCACATTATATAGACCTGTATCCTGGATATACATTGACCCGATAAAAGAATCAGCACGGAAGTATGGATAATTAACTTCGCTTGAATTATGAATTATCTTATTAATTGATGGATGGGCTTCAATTCTGTTATCGAGAATGCTCAACATAACTGAATTATTATATTTTAAATCTGTCGTATCTTTTGTGGAGCTGGATAACCAGACATTAAAACGTCCTGATTTTGAGACAACAACATTCCATTCTGCAGTATTTGTAGCCGGATTTTCCTTATCCTGATAACAATCAGCTTTATCAACTTTTAATGAGATCGTGCCGTCTTTTTGTTGAAGAATTTTGTTCTGAACTACCTGAGTTTTAACCTCTTTATTCCCATTTGAATTCTTACATGAATTGAAATAAATCACCCCGATCAACATCATCAACACTATAAATTTCCTGCCCATTTCCCCATATTTTGACTGTATATTAATAATTCTTAATAACGCACGGAAAACAATTTCAGTATATGAAATGTTTGAAATGACAAAATAATAAAAATCTATGGGCTTATGGTATTAAAAAAGGTAAAAAATCAATTATCCGCTCCGGATTGCGAAGTCTATAAGCTTTTAACAGGTTCTCAGATATTTGCTATCTCTTTTAAGATAATAGAACGACTGTCATTAACTTTCTTTGAGTGACCTACATTTAATGCTTCAGCAACAATTTCAGAAATATCCGCGACTCTGGTTTGTGTGGCAGCTGCGAATGACTTTTTGCAAAGCGGGCAAGCCGTTGCAAGAATATCGGGATTTCTCCTTGTAAGTTCTTTTGCCGCATCTGCAGAAATCTTAAGTCTATCCCGGGAACTTATCTTCATATTAGCGAGGCTTCCACCACAGCACAAAGATTCAGCATCTTCAAAACTGGTTTTTTCCAGCCGGGAAACATGATTTAGAACTTCCCTGGGCTCATCATAAATACCCGATCCTCTGCCCAGTTCACAGGGCGAATGATAGACTACTCTCTTTCGCAGGAAATTCATTTTCACATATCCATCTGCAATGAGCCTTCGTATAAATTGTGTGTGATGTAGTACTTCTACATCGAGATAATAACTCTCTTTAAATACTTTATAACAGATTGGGCAGGATGTTACCAGAGTATGCGCACCTGATTTCCAGATCATTTGTGAATTATAATTTATCAGTTCCCGCGCTTCTCTGTCATGGCCGGCAAGCATTAATGGACGGCCGCAGCAAACGCCACCCTCTTCATCCATGAATCTGAATTTCATTCCCGATGCATCAAGTATCTTCACCATCGAGTTTTTTATTCCCGGAGTAAGATGTGTCATGCATCCTGCAAAATACAATACATCAGTTTTCTCTGAATCCTGTTCACGGAGAAACTTATAATTCGATGAAACAGGTATAGTTTCCGTTATAGCATTTTGTCTGCTTCTTAAATAGCCCTTAAAAATATTCCTAATGTCAGTTCCAGCTTCACTCCCTCTTCGCTGTATCATCCTTATAGGAGAAAGTTCTATCCCGACAGGACATTTCTGATCGCATCTGCCGCACATAAGGCAGTTATCTGCAATTTCAGATATATCATAACTGTTTCGAATCCCTTTCATAAGATAAGCCGACTGGATATTTGTGATACCAGCCGAATAATTCAGCTGACATGTATCAATGCATATTCCGCAAGAAGAACATGAGTAGGTTTGAACTTCAGTATAAGTGCCCGCTTTATCGCCCGTTCTTATTCCTGAATTTCTCATAAATATCAGGAATAACTCGGTTGGAATATGCATATATCTTGAAATTGGAAGAAGAATAAAAAATGTTCCTAAAGCAGTAGAATAAAGCCACCAGAAGGGGTATGCCATTTCCCTGGCAGGAAGGAATGTGGCTAGCCATGTACCAAGTGTTCCTGTAAGAAAACTGCCTGTACCATAGGCACCGCTGGTAAAGCTCTCAGCAAGCAAACGGCTGGGGAAGATAAGCCATAAAGAGGTCAGTGCAATTTTATCGGTGAGTTTTAATTTTGTTGTTTTCTTCATCCCGACGATTTTTGAATAAACCCTTTTTGTAACTGCCAGTAATAATCCGGAAAGAATAAAGGCTAATATAAGGTCCATTATAAATCCATACACGGCTTCAAATCCACTGCGTCCATGTTCAGGATTAAAAAACTTGAAAAAGATAGCTTTGTACGGAGCATTAAGATGTTTTGCTCCAAAAATATCTGCTTCAATTGTTCCAAACAGTATAAGTAAAAACCAGCCGAAAGCAAGACTCATATGCATATAACCAAGCCGGAGATTTGTCTTAAGGATTTTTCTGTGTATCAGGCTTTCCATAAATATCTCTTTGAGACTTTGTGTAAAAGCTATACCGAAAAAACCACGTTGAAGCCTGAGTTTATCAGGACGTGACAAATCGAGGAACCAGATCACACATCTCACAACTATGTAGATAAGTATGAAATACAATCCTATATTAAATGGTATGATAAATGGATCAAATTGCATATTCATCAGATTTTTGGAATGCTTTTTTTGCCAGTACGATAATATTCCTTGTATTGACTCCTCTGGGACAGACTAAAGTACATTTGCCGCATAGCATGCATTTTTTCAGATTCATATAGACTTCATCTGTTTCGCCTCGCTTAATCAGAATCATTAGTTCTCTCAGGCTGAATGTGGTAAATCCGGCTGTGGTACATGTAGCTGAACAACCCCCGCACTCTATACATCTTCTCATACTGGGTTCTTTATCAAATAAATATTCAGCAATATTTCTGTTGTTGGCGTCATAGTTAATCTGCCGCCCAAGGGATATATCAAATCCGAATTTATTTTTATTACTTGCCATCCTTCAGGTAATCAATTACTTCAACCACGGCTGCCCGTGCATGTGAAATAGTTTCTGTAATATTCATAGGGGCAGTACAGGTTCCGGCATAGAATATCCCTTCGATATTGCTTCTGTTGCTGCCTGTATGATTATCCACGGCAGCGAAGAATCTGTTTTCTCCTGTCTTCAACCCGCCTATTCCTGCAACTCTCACACCGCCTTCTGACATTTCCATTCCGGCCATCAATACAAGCATATCAAGTTTCATTTTAAGCGGTCTCCCCGCGAGAGTATCTTCAACCTTTATTGTAAGCTTGTTATCTATAGTCTCAGATGCTTCAGAAACCTTTCCTCTGATAAAGCTTACTCCCCATTTTTCCTGAGCTTCCCTGTAAAGCTCCTCGTAGAAGGCCCCTCCCATTCTCATATCCATATAGAAACAGAAAACTTTTGAGTCAGGTAAAAACTCCCTTATTTCAATAGCCTGTTTGACAGCTGTAACACAACACAATTTAGAACAGTAGAAATTCCCTACTTTTTCATCTCGTGATCCAACGCAGTGAATTATTCCGATTGTTTCCGGCACTGCTCCGTTCTTTAATATAATATCACCTTTCTGGAACTTCTCTTCCAGATCAGCTGATGTTATCACATTATCATAAATTCCGTATCCATATTCCTCTTTCCGTGCGCTTTTAAAGAGATCAAATCCTGTTGCTACAATTACAGCATCAGCATTTAACACTTCTCCATTATTAGTAGTAACGTAAAAATGCCCTCTTCCTTTTTTGAATTTTTCTATTGTCGTGTTAGTCAGCAACTTAATCCGATTATTATGAACAATCCGTGCCAGATAGCTCTGTACCTCAGAACTATTCCTCCTGTCGGGAAAAAGCTTGTACCATTTATTCAAATGGCCTCCGGTTTTGGGTTCTTTTTCAATCAGGCTCACTTCAATACCCATATTTGATAATTGTCCGGCAACTTCAAGTCCGGCAACCCCTCCCCCAATAACAATAACATGTTTATTCATTCACGTCAGATGTTTATTAAACCAGGCTTTTAGAAAAAGCTGATACAGTTTCCAGATTATATTTGTCCTCAGGAGAATAATCAATTCCTATTTTGTCCAGAACAGGTTCACAATCAGTCTGGTGCATCTGAAGACCTAAATCCCACGGATCATAACCAAGAACCAGACCTGCAACTTCTTCATAGGTAAAGACCGGGATTCCTTCCCCGTTCTGCCCGTATCTTTTCCCTTCCATTTCATTAATAACATATTGCCATCTGTCAAGGAACATCGGACAACCCGGACAATTTGTAATTATCATATCAGGTTTGAATGGTTTCATTGATTCAAATTTCTCTTTTGAGCATGCAATAGAGAAACCTCTGTTAGCCTGAACAAGATATTGTCTGAATCCGAATCCGCAACAATGTCTTCTTTCCGGATAATCAATAACCTGGCCTCCCCATTCTTCAATCATTCCGCTCAGAACATATGGATATTCAGCTCCGCCTATGCCTTTAGAAGGAAACATCTTTGCGTAATGACATCCGATATGGTCAACAACTTTCAATGGTTCGCCGGTATTTTTATTTATAAGCTTATATTTTGCTTTAGCACCAATTTCTTTCCTGAATTTAAATATAACATCACTAGCATGAGCAAGGTTCTTTGGTTTATCAAATTCTCTTCCTGTTGCTTTTTTGAGTTGTTTCCTGATTTTTTCCTCAACTTCCGGAAAGTGATGCCAGGTATCGAGTATTTCAGTGTATAATCCGAATGAAGTAATACATGATGGCATAAGGTTCTCATAGCCTGCTTCTGTCATAATTGCAAACTGACGCGCAACTACTGTCATAGTGGTCTCAACCGGCACAATATCACTGTGGTAACCTATACCTGAGCAAGAAGTATGACATGGATGTTCATAGACATCCTTATTAAGCTCTTCCCTCATAATTTTAAGGAAAGCCGTTTCAGATCCGGGAAAGAAATTTTGTCTGACACAGCTTCTTACATAATAATACCTGTCATCAGCAATCTCTTTCTGATAATCTTTCCAAACAGCTTTTTTCCCATCAATTATCATGTCTCGAGGTTATTAATTATTACTATCTGGTATGACTACCATTGTTAGTTTTATAAATATATTGAAAGTACTCATTTTCAATACCTTCATCAAATTGCATATTAAATTCCAGTGCTTTAATTTTTGAAAATTCTTCAATATCTTCAAACCTTTTCATACCACCTGTAACTCTGAAAATCTCTCTTATTTCTTCCATTGCATCTTCAGGAATTCTTCTCAGAATACCGGGTCCATCACCCTGATAATTTGCTCCCATTTTTTTAAATACATCTTTCCAGTTGTCCTGAATCCAATCCCATACCGGACCTTGTTCAGGATGCATCGATGTTCCAACTCCTTCCAGATAAAGACAATAGCCATAAGTGATCATCCAGTGACCAACAGTCCTTTTCAGCGCGAGCTGTTGTCTTCCCTTTTCAGATTCTGTAAAAAACCCAAGATCCTGGGATAGTGACCTCAATGCCATTATTATCAAACCAGGAGCATTTCCCCTCGGACATCGTGTTTTGCATGACATGCACTCACCGCAATACCAGATAGTTTCCGACTTTAAAAGCTCAGTAATTTTGGTATCATCCTTTGTCTGAACGGTATCGACTATCTGCCGTGGATCGTAATCGTAAAATTCAGCAGCCGGACATATAGCAGTACATACTCCACAATTCATACAGGCATTCATTCCTTCCTCAAACCTTATGTCTTCTGATAGTAAATCGTACAGTTTTTCCATTTGTACTTATTAGTCGGATATCGATTACAAGATTAAAACAAAGGTAATCTGAATAGAAAGAAGAGGAAGGAAGCTTAAAGCCTATTTATATGGGGTATTTATACGTATAAGGAAGGCGGAAGGCGGAAGGCGAAAAGACGTGAAGACTTAAGGGCGTTAAGGGTTGAATTTTGAATTTTGAATTGACCTATTCCCCTCCCGGGAGTAATTCTTCACAATTAAGATAAAAGTATTTTTAGTAATATTGGATACTATATTTTTTAGGTTTATTACCCCCTTCCTAACCTTCCCCCAAGGGGGAAGGAGAAACAAAACCTTTCCCCCTTGGGGGAAAATGAAAGGGGGTAAATTTAAAAAAGAAATGCTGAATTTGTTACCAAAATTCTGAAGGGTTATACCTAGGGGATAAGGGGTGGGATTTTCAGGACGATTTGCTTTTTATTGAAATCAATTTCAAAATATTATCAACATCTGCATTATCATTTACAATAAGGGTAACCGGTCGGATTAAACCATATCTTTTCGCTGTTTTAAATTCTTCTTTTATGTTACCTGGAAGATCACTGTTTTCAATAACATTCTCAGCTTTGTTCCCAAAATAGAAAGTAATACGGAAAGAACCGGATAATATTGCCGCCCAGAAAATAGTTTTCTTTTTATATACCATTTTAAACAGCCATCTTTTACCATCATTATAAAAATTCCATTGACCTTCAGAATCTTTATAAACAGAACTCATATGGTTCATTATGCTTTGCCAGAAAATCTTCTTTTCACCAATTATTGAAAAGATATAATCATCAGTTGGATAGACGTTTCTATCCGTAAAAAGAATAGGGTCTAAATCGGACATGGTATTATGCATTTATTGGATAATGTAGGGAACGGTCGCGAACGTTCCCTACGCATTTAATTCAGATCCATCAGATTTTTCAATGCATCTGGCATACTTTTATGGACAGGGGCGATTAAACTGCATGTTCCAATCTCTTTACATTCCCCGCAGGTTTTGAAACCTTTTTCATTTGCACAAAGTCTGATCTGGCACATACTCCAATGCGCCAGCTTTACTCCTTCTTCCCTGCATCCTGTACAATTTATCATTTCGGGAGACATGTCAGGAACATTGTAGACTGTTTTCCATTTTTCAGCAGTAATCTTTCTGAGTTCATCATCATTTTTCAATGTTGCAATTCTTGCCTCACAGGTAGCGCAGTTTAATCCACAGCATGAAATGACTTTTTCCATTTTTAAGAGTTTAAATGAGTGAATGAGTATAAAATGACGGTTAATTAATCATATTTCAACTATCAATTTACATATTTTTAGGAAATATAAATAAGAAAATGTAAAAAATTGATTAGAACCACCTGCTGCCGTTATTAATTAAGTGATCCGAAGAAGAGAGTTCTGAAGTTTTAGCGATACCTATTTTTCTTTTGATGACCACCTTCCCTCCCGATAGCTATCGGGACTTTCACCAAGGGGGAAGGATTCCAATTATCATTTCCTCCCTGCCTACCGGCAGTGTAATTCTTCACAATTAAGGTAACAAATTAATTCTTGCTTCGTTAACATTTAATTTGCATTTGTGTTTTATCTAGTTTACCCCCTTCCCAGCCTTCCCCCACGGGGGAAGGAGCAAAATCATCCTTTCCCCCGTGGGGGAAATAAGAAAGGGGGTTATTTAAATAGAGAACCATGTTTTCTGTTACCAAAATTCTGAAGTATTACACGGCAGGCAGGCTTGGGGGAAAAACTACCCTTTATACATATCTTTTTTCCTTTCGTCGATTTATTTTTTTAATTAGCTCTGAAAGAGCGAAATATGAATAAACCCCGGCACCAGTGTATCGGTAATCCTGGATGTAGACTAATTTTTTACTGCCGCCTCAGTTGATATAACTTTACTCAATGTCAATGGAACTTCGCCTTCAGAATAAACTGCTTTCCCGGACATTGACGTATCGCTATCGACTTTTAGCATGACTTTAATATCCTGACCTTCGAGAAAGACTGAAAACAGAACACTGTCATTAATAACTTTAACATTTCCACCTGGAAGCTTGTACTCACCGGTTCCGAATGACATTGTTGCGGTATCCTTTTTTTCTGCAGATCCTATAACGATTGTTCCTGACGAATATCCTTCAGGAGCATATGGTGCAGCAAATTTCCATGTTCCGACAGATTGATCCTTAGACTTAATATCTTGAGCATTTGAATATTGCAGACAATAAACTGCAAAGAGGATTAATATGATTCCCTTTTTCATAATTAGTTTATTTTATTAATTTAGGTATAGCTTATTTACTGGTCTAAGGTACTTTGATTTTTTTAATTTTTGTTTCTTTTATTTTATTAAAGGTAAAACATCATAAATATCATATATATGTAGATAGATTAATATATAAGAATATATTTGTACTGTTAATTAATTCACAGTACAAAATATAAAATGAAAAAATTATTAATTCTTGGTGCAGGTACAGCGGGTACCATAATGGCCAATAAGATGCGGAAATCCCTTCCAGGTAATGAGTGGAGTGTTTCAATCGTAGAAAAGGAAAGTACTCATTATTACCAGCCGGGTTTCCTCTTCATCCCGTTTGGTTATTATCAAAAAAGTGAAATTCAAAAACCAACTGTTAAATTCCTGCCGAAAAGTGTTAATGTAATTAAAGGTGAAATTGAGAAAATAGAACCGACAAAAAATTCAGTCACTCTTACAAATAGTTTCGAAATTGAATATGATGTTCTAATCGTTGCAACCGGGGCAAGAATCAGTCCTGAAGACACTCCGGGGTTGAAAGCTGAATTGTGGCATAAAAGTATTTTTGATTTCTATACAATAGAAGGTGCTGAAGCTCTCAAGGAATTTTTCAAAACCTGGACAGGAGGAAACCTTGTGATCAATATAGCGGACAATCCTATAAAATGCCCGGTTGCTCCATTGGAATTCGCATTTCTCGCCGATTCTTATTTTACAAGCAAAGGTATGCGCGATAAGGTCAATATTACCTACGTCACACCAATGTCGGGAGCATTTACAAAACCAAAGGCATCCAAAATGCTGGGATCCCTCCTTAAGAGTAAAAATGTGAACATTGTAACAGATTTCTTTCTTGGAGAAGTTGATAATGTCAATAAAAAAATACTCGATTTTGGTGGACGTGAAGTTTCATTCGATTGCCTGATTACAATTCCTCTTCATTCAGGAGATCCTGTTGTTTCAAATAGTGGTCTGGGAGATGAGTTCGGATTTGTAAAAGCCGACAATAAAACACTTCAGTCGACTCTCTTTAAAAACGTTTTTGTAATTGGAGATGCCGGCAATTTCCCATCCTCAAAAGCAGGGTCAGTTGCACATTTCCAGGCCGATGTGCTTGAAAAAAATATTGTGGACTTCATCAGTACCAAATCGTTTTCAGCATCGTTCGACGGCCATTCCAATTGTTATATCGAGACAGGATTCAACAAAGGGATACTGATTGACTTTAATTATGAAACAGAGCCTCTTCCAGGAGTATATCCCTACCCGGTTGTAGGTCCATTCTCACTTTTGAAAGAGACATGGTTAAATCATCTCGGAAAATTACTTTTCAAATGGATTTACTGGAATATCCTCCTGAAAGCCAGAAAACTTCCGGTAACCAATTATATGTCTATGGCTGGAAAAACCAGGGATTAAATAGTAAATCAACAATAAAAAACAATAACTTAATTACTTAAACTTCAATATTATGGCACAGAAAACTTATGCAGGAGTAAAAGTTGATGTAAATGATGAAGGTTATTTTACAAATCCTTCTCAATGGACTAAAGAAATAGCTCTCGAAATTGCAAAAGAAGAAAATTTAAGTCTTACGGGACAGCATTTTGCTATTATTGAATTTCTCCGCAGCAGATATCTTGGCGGAGAAGCTTTATCCATCAGAAGTATCAATCACTCAGGCGTGACAGACGTAAAAACCTTTTACCAGCTCTTTCCCGGCGCTCCGCTCAAAAAGGCAACCAAAATTGCCGGTATTCCAAAACCTGTTAGTTGTATCTAATTTAGAAACACTTAAACTTAAACCATGAACACAGAAAACAATTACCCCATAAAAAAAGTCAACATCATTTGTGCCAAGGGCGCAATTGAAGATGTTTATGCAACCCTGGTAATGGGCAACGGAGCGGTAATGGAAGGTATCGAAACAAACATATTTTTTACTTTCTTTGGTCTTGATGCCATTGTAAAAACAAGGATGAATAAACTTCATACTGCTGTAGTTGGGAATTCGGCATTAAGGTTACCCGGGGGACTCAGGATGCCAACACTTTTGGGTATTATCCCAGGAATGGAATCTTTCATATCATGGATGATGATGAGAGAAATGGAAAAACTCGATATTCCACCCGTAGGTGAATTTATGGATCTCATTACTGCCGGAGGAGGCAAAATTTACGCATGTAAGCTAGCTATGGATATGTTTAAATTTAAACCTGAAGATCTCTGCGAACATGTTAGCGGTGTCCTTACTATCGGGGAGTTTTATGCCCATGCCGGAGGTGAAGGGTCACAGATAATATTCACATAAGATATTCCTACTTCAGAAAAAAAGAGATGTTGGCTGCAATGTCTCTTTTTTTGTAATCCCGTGATGAAAATGATTACTTTTGAAGTCAATATTAGAACCACTTATTCCGTTAAAATTGATAAATACTTATGTCTGATCTTGAAAAATATTTCGACCGGTACAGAAGGAATATCATAGGACTCGATGCAGAAATATCAACACCTTACGGAATCAGGAAACTGGTCTATGCTGACTGGATAGCAAGCGGAAGACTTTATGGCCCTATTGAGAAAAGAATTTCAGATGATATTGGCCCACTTGTAGGCAATACTCATTCAGAATCAACCTCTACAGGGAAGGCAATGACCGATGCTTACCATCTGGCACAGAAAATTGTTAAACATCATGTTAATGCCGATGAAAACGACATTCTGATATTTACAGGTACAGGTATGACATCAGCTATAGCCAAACTTCAGAGGCTTATCGGACTAAAAGTGCCTGAACAATCTATCAAATTTTGTCAGGGATCGCACGGAAATTATAAAAGCTGTAAGGAAATACCAAATAAAAATCGTCCTGTTGTATTTCTGACCCATACCGAACATCATTCCAATCATACTTCCTGGTTTGAAACACTCGCTGATGTTGTTGTTCTGGATCCATCCTCCGATCTTTCAGTCAATCCTGATAATCTGCGCAAAGAAATAGTAAAATATAAAGACCGTCCATTGCTTATAGGTTCTTTTTCTTCATGTTCAAATGTAACCGGGTATTTTCCTCCATATCAGGAATTGGCAAAGATAATGCATGAAAATCATGGATATTGTTTCATTGATTTTGCGGCTTCAGCTCCTTATGTCGATATAGACATGCACCCGGCGGATAAGATATATCAGCTTGATGCAATCTTCTTCTCTCCTCACAAATTTCTCGGTGGACCTGGCAGTGCCGGTGTCCTCATCTTCAATAAAGAGCTTTACAAAAATGATATTCCTGACAACCCGGGAGGTGGTACTGTAAAATGGACAAACCGATGGGGAGGCTATAGGTATATCACTGACATCGAAGTTAAAGAGGATGGAGGAACACCAGGGTTTCTTCAGGGCATTAAAGCGGCCCTGGCCATTAAGCTTAAAGAGAACATGGATACCAGAAAGATGAAACAGCGGGAATCTGAACTTATCGAATTAACTTTTTCTGGACTATCGAAAATTAAATATCTGCATATTCTTGCTTCTAATATAAAAAATCGACTTGGTGTATTCTCATTCTTTGTAGACAATATACATCATAATCTTTTTACCACTCTCCTGAATGATCATTTTGGAATACAGGTTAGAGGTGGATGTTCCTGTGCAGGGACTTATGGACATTTCCTTCTTAATGTTGACTTTAAAATGTCGAAAGAAATCACAGACAAAATTGATGCCGGAGATCTTTCAATGAAGCCTGGTTGGATAAGATTATCCCTCCATCCCACAATGACAAATGATGAACTGCTTTTTATTATTGATGCCATAAAACAAACTACAGAAAAAGCAGAGGAATGGAAAAAAGACTATTGCTATGATAATCATACAAATGAATTTTCTCACTGCAGTTATAAACAAAATAAACCATTATATTCAGACTGGTTTAGAATAGAATGAGTCACTGCAGATAAGTTCGATAAAAATATTGTAATCAGGAGGTCTTGTAATGAATGACAATGATACTGTAAAAACTGACGTTTTAATAATCGGAGGCGGTCCATCGGGACTGGCCGCTTCAATCCATCTTGCTGATATCCTGAAACAAAGAAACCAAAAAGCCAGAATATTACTGGTTGAAAAAGGCCGCGCAATTGGCAGTCATATATTGTCAGGTGCAGTAATAAAACCGAATGTCTTTAAAGAATTATTACCGGATGTGGATTTTTCAGAAATTCCGTTCAGTTCAATAGTCACAAAAGATAAAACAGCATTTCTTACGGAGAAAAGAGCCTTTGTCCTCCCCTTTCACGTGCCATACATGAACAATAAGGGTAATTATGTTGGATCATTGGGTCAGATATGCAGGTATCTGGCATTAAAAGCCGAAGAAAAAGGTGTGGAAATATATACCGGTTTTGCTGTAGACGAAATATTATACAAAGACGGAAAAGTAATCGGTGTAAAAACCAAAGATACTGGCATCGATCATCATGGTAACCGATTAGAAAATTTTCAGCCTGGCTCCAGTATAGAAGCCCGCATAACAATTTTTGCTGAAGGTACCAGAGGCAGCTTAACTAAAATGCTTATAAAAAAGTTTGATCTGACAATTGGAAGGAACGAGCAGGTTTACTCTTTAGGATGTAAAGAACTATGGACTATTCCGGAAGGCAATATCAAACCAGGACAGATTTATCACACAATGGGTTATCCGCTTCAGAATGATGAGTTCGGAGGAGGCTTCATTTATGGTCTGACAGAGAACAGAGTAGCAGTCGGGCTGGTTGTTGGACTCGATTATAAAGATCCCTCCTTTGATGTTCATGATGCCTTCCAGATCTGGAAAACCACTCCTTTTGTTTCCAGGATCCTGAAAGGTGGAAAATTCATAGAATACGGTGCCAAAACTCTTCCCGAAGGAGGTCTTTATTCAATCCTAAAATTGTATGTCGATAATGCTTTAATAGTTGGAGATGGTGCCGGGCTTGTGGCTATGCCTGCGTTGAAAGGAATACATCTGTCAATCAAGTCAGGAATGCTGGCTGCTCAAACCGCAGTTGATGCATTAGTAAATAATGACACTTCGGAAAAGGTTCTTAAGCAATATGAAAGTTTGTTAAATAACAGTTTCATTCATAAAGAATTGTATCCTGTTCGTAACTTCAGACAAGCTTTTGCAAAAGGACTTATAGCTGGCGGATTACTTTTTGGGACACAATTGATAACCGGAGGAGCCGGTTTCTTCGGAAGATTGAGATCTCATGCCGATTATCAGACAACTTTAAAATTGAGTGAACTTAAAAAGAAACCCTTTAAAGAAAGATTTAAAGGTAAACTTGAATTCGATAAAGTCCTGACCTTCGATAAATCAACTGATGTTTACCATTCAGGTGTTTATCACGATGAACAGCAGGTTCCCCATCTTCATATAAACGATATAGAGCAATTCAAAATTAATATTGAAGAATACGGGGCACCTGAAGTATTTTTTTGTTCATCGGAAGTGTATGAACTTCATACAAATAAAGCAGGTCAGAAAGAAGTAAGGATTCATGCTGAAAACTGTATGCATTGCAAAACCTGCGACATAAAATCACCCGGAGAAGCAATTACCTGGGTTGTACCTAATGGCGGCAATGGACCAGATTTTCAAAATATGTAACAGATAAGACAAAACAATAATGGCTTTAACAATAATCAGTTTAATAAAACAAGTTCCGCTTCCAAGTGAAATGAGAATGGGTGAAGATGGATTAATGGACCGCACCAAGGCAAAGTCAATAATAAATATTGACTGCCAGTTTGCCCTTGAAGCCGGTTTGCAGCTCAGGAAACAATATCCTGATGCAAGATTAGTCGTATGCTCGATGGGCCCGAAATCCTTTGAAACTTCGTTGAGAACAGCAATTTCAATGGGCTATGACAATGCGTATCTCCTGTCTGATCGCAAACTTGGCGGCAGCGACACATATGCCACAGGACTCGCACTATCAACAATGCTCAAACATCTCGGATTTACAAAAGATTCAAAAGACCCTTTTATCATAATTGCTGGTCGTCAGACCAGCGACGGAGATACAGCACATGTTCCGTCTCAGGTAGCGGAAAAAATTGGAATTCCGCAAGCCACGTTTGTCGAAAGTGTAAAAGCCGATGGCACTGGTAACGTTATAGCGAAAAGGATCATCGAAGGCGGGTACCAGATGTTAAAGCTACCTATGCCTTGTGTAATCTCAATGACTCCTACCGGAATTCCACCTCGTAAACCTTCTTTAAGCGGAGCAATCAAAGCCAGGTCACTGAACATCACAACTTTCGGGATTGATGATATAGGACTTGGAACAGAAAAAATAGGGATTAACGGTTCTCCCACAATTGTTGTAAAGGTCGTTAATATTGTAAGCGAACGCCCTCCTATAACAATGTCGGTTGGCCATAATGAAACTGCGTTAGTTGATAGTTTTATTGCTAACTTTAAAAAAGGCGGTAATGTTATGGAGAAAAAAGAAAAGGAAGTCAAAAAAGAAACTGATCGGCCCGATTATCCTGAAAAAGATTTCAGAGACGGAGCCAGAGGAATTATCACATGGGCTGAGATCACAAATGGTAAAATATCCCGACCTTCACTTGAGCTTCTGACTCCTGCCAGGAAACTTGCAGCGCAACTGGGTCCGGAAACAAAAGTAATGACCCTGGTAATCGGTAAAGATGTTAAGCTATTTGCACAAACACTTATTGAACATGGGTCTGACGAAGTGATTCTGATTGAAAATGAAAGACTTGACGAATACCTGGTTATGCCGTTTTCGTCAATTATTGCTCAGGTTATCAAGGAAAGAAAACCTGAAATTGCCCTTTTTGCGGCAACCACTTCCGGACGGGAACTGGCTCCAAGAATTGGCATGAAAACCGATAGCGGAGTTACAGCAGACTGTACCGGACTCGAAATCGGAGAATACGTGGATAAGAAAGAAAAAGTTATTTACAGACCTATTCTGGAATCACGACGTCCGACATATGGCGAGAGTAAACTGGCAACAATTCTTGGTTTCGTTTGCCCTCAGATTTCCACGGCAAGAGCCGGTACTTTTGAAGTGCCGAAACGTGTTGATGGAAGGCGGGGTATTATCTCAACTTTCAGTCCTGTCCTGAATGAGAAGGATTTTGTTGTTGAAATTCTGAAAACTGTTAGAGGAGAAGGCGGATTGCAAAATCTTTTCGATGCTGATATAATCGTTTCAGGTGGAAGAGGAACCACAATCGATAATCTTGCCCTGGTTAAGGCTCTGGCGGAAACATTAAAAGAACAGGGAATAAATGCCGAGTGGGCCAGCAGCCGTCCTGTTGTTGACGAAGGTATTGTTGAATATGCCAGACAAGTGGGACAAACCGGTAAAACAATACGTCCTAAAGTATATATCGCAGTCGGTATTTCCGGTGCAATTCAGCATATAGCAGGGATGAAAGAATCTGAAAAAATTATTGCTATTGACCATAATCCCAAAGCTCACATTTTCCATAATGCAGATTTTGGAATTGTGGGAGAATATGCCGATATTCTTCCTGAACTGATTGAACGCGTTAAAGCCGGATTTAGTTTCGGTATTCAGGCCAGGAAAACCTAGATAACCAGCAATTTGAATCCTAATAGATTTACCAGTTTCTGACCAGGACAAAATACCTGATATGCTGATGGCCAGACTTTAGCAAGGTAACCATCCTGGGCTTCACGGAACTTTATAATTAGTTCATCCAGGGCAGGTATGTCTGAGTCGGGATTATACTTATATCCCAGAATCTCAATTATCTGGGCCAGATCATTAAATTTTCCAAGATTATTTCCCAGGTTGTCAAGTTTTTTTTCAAGTGATTTTATGACTGTCGGATTCAATGGTTTGAAAACATAGAGCTGATACAGGAAATCCTTGGCTTTCTTCCTGAATTCATGCAACAATACTGGTTTAGGATTATTTCTGCATTCCAGGTAAATATTAACAACCATTGCATAAGATGAATCCAATTCTTTTAAAAGAATCTGTGGATCGATCATTTTCATGTTTTGAAACCGAATCCGGTAAGCAGTCTTGGATAGAAGTTCCTCAATCTTTTCAATCGTGCTTTTCACCTCTTCGGAAACATCATAAATATTATCTCTTTTATCGAGAAGCAGCGTTAATTGTTCATTTTCAGAAAGCCTTGAAAAAATATCAGGATATTTCTTTTTGAACTCCTTCAGTGTTTTTCGATGAACTGATCTTTCACGCCTTGAACGCATTATCCTGCCAACCTCCCTCAATGCAATAATGTCTCTTTCGTTATAGCCGTCATTTAATTGATTTGCAACAAGTTTTAAAAGAGCTCTCGATTTTTTCATTAGAACCCGGATATCATGAACAGCCTCCTCATCAGGCACATCAGATCTTTTCAAAAGAATTTGTGATTCTCTGATATATCCTGAAAGTGCAGTTTTGATCTCTCTCAATTTCACATAATCCAGCTCCATATGACTGACAATTAAAGCAATCTGATAAAGTTAATCATTTCTACTGAAAAAAATCGTCATCTTTTAACCGCAAAGAGCACAAAGAACGCATTTCCCCTGCTGCTTTGCTCCCGATAGCTATCGGGATGTCCCCCTAAAGAGAGACTAATTCGGTACCATTGTTGAATTTATTGAATGACTGAGAATTATCCCCCCTTTAGGGGGGCAGGGGGGCCGAACTTTGCGGTTATTGGATTTCATTTTTTAAACTCAGATACAATAATTTTTGTAACAATATATTAACTACTATATACTTATAAAGAGTTAAATTTGCTTTAACTAAATTAAATGCTTAGAAATGGGTAAATTAACAAAAGGTCAAAGGATTGGGATTCTGACCGCCGGTGGTGATTGTCCGGGGATTAATGCAGCAATAAGAGGGGTTGGAAAAACCGCAATTGTTAAATATGGAATGAGTGTGGTTGGAATAAGCGACGGGTTCACAGGGATGATAAATAAAGAATACCGTGAACTTACTGAACAGGACCTATCAGGGATACTCACTGTTGGAGGCACAATTCTGGGTACATCAAGAGAAAAACCCTTTAAAAGTAGCGGGAAAGGTAAAAATGAAATAAAAAAACCTGTTCTTATAAAGGAACATTATGAGCAGCTTGGACTCGACTGCCTCGTTTGCATTGGAGGAAACGGTACTATAAAGACTGCTCATCTACTCGCACAGGAGGGACTTAATGTAATTGGTATTCCGAAGACAATTGATAATGATGTATGGGGTACCGATCAGTCTTTTGGATTTGACTCAGCGGTAAATATTGCCGTGGAAGCGATTGATCGTCTTCATTCGACTGCAAACTCTCATAAAAGGATAATGATAATTGAGCTGATGGGTCACAATGCTGGTTGGATAGCACTGTATTCCGGTATTGCAGGTGGTGGAGATGTTATTCTTATTCCCGAAATTGAATATGATGATACAAAAGTTGCAGAATACCTTGTTCACCGTGTTAATGATAATAAACCATATTCAATAGTTGTGGTAGCCGAAGGAATCAAAAATCCGGTAAAAGACAGTTGTTCCGCTGCCCAGGCACTTAGTAAAAGAATTAATGAACTTACAGGGCTTGAAACAAGAGAAACGGTACTTGGATATATACAACGCGGAGGAACGCCCTCCCCTATGGACCGTGTTCTTGCAACACGATATGGCTCAGCAGCAGCTGATTTAATTGCAGAACGTAATTTCGGGAAAATGGTGGCATTGAAGAATACAGAAATTATTTCGGTTCCGCTTTCAGATGTGGCAGGCAAGGTAAAACTCGTTGATCCTAAAGATCCGCTTGTCATTCAGGCTCATAAAATGGGTACCAATTTTGGTTTTTAAAATTCAACCGGTTAAAATGAAAAAATTGATCTTTGTCCGCCATGGAAAAGCCGAGGAGGAGTCACCTGAAATTTCTGACTTCGAAAGGTCTTTGACTCTGAGAGGAAAGTTGATTTCCAGGATTGTGGCTCAAAAACTCAAAACAAAAGAAAAATTCCCCGGTATCCTCGTGACAAGTCCTGCTTTCAGGGCACTTGAAACGGCCTTAATCTTTGCAGGTGAATTCGGAATGAATGCTGAGGATGTCATTTTGAAAAGTAATATTTATCATGGATTAAGACTCGAGAATCTGCAGGATATTATTTCTGATCTGAGTGAAGAAACTGAAACAATCACACTTTTTGGTCATAACCCTTCATTTTCGGATATAACAAACATTCTTTGTAAGGAAGGGTGCGATTTTATGCCAAAAAGCAGCGTTATTTGTATCTCCTTTTATGTCAGGACATGGTCGGAAATCAAACGGAACAGCGGAAAGCTCGAATATTTTCTAAAACCTGAAAAAACAACATGAATAAAAAATATATCCCAAAAGAGATTAGCTGGCTATCTTTCAATGAGCGTGTTTTGCAGGAAGCTGACAACAAAGAGGTACCCTTGCTGGAGAGGTTTAAATTCCTTGGCATTTATTCCAATAACCTTGACGAGTATTTCAGGGTAAGAGTTGCGGGTCTCAAAAGGCTTTCAACACTTACTGCAAAATCAAAGGTAATTCTCGGGTATAACCCAAAAGCCACACTAAAAACTATTCATGAAATAGTTATTTCCCATAATGAGAAATTTGAAAAGATCTACGCTGGACTTCTACATGAACTTGCAAAGCACAATACCCATATTATAGATGAAAAACAGCTTAATCAGGAACAGGCTGAGTTTGTCAGGGCATATTTTCACAAAGAAGTAAGAACCAGGTTAATGCCATTTCTTCTTGAAAAGGATTCCAGCATGCCTAATCTTACTGACGACGCAATCTACCTGGCAATATACTTATCAAAAAAAGATACTCAAAAAAGAAGATATGCCCTTCTTGAAATTCCGTCTAATGTCCTTCCCAGGTTTGTTGTACTTCCTGAAAAAGAGGATAACAAGTACATAATGTTCCTTGATGATATAATAAGATTTGGCTTAAAAGAGATATTTTTCATATTCGATTTTGATGAGATTTCCGCGTATACAATTAAACTTACAAAAGATGCTGAACTTGAAATAGCCGATGATATATCAGAAAGTTATATTGACAAGATCTCCAAAAGTTTACAACTGAGAAAAAGAGGTACTCCTGTCCGTTTTATATATGATCGGACCATTCCACCCGACCTGCTGAAAATCATCACTAAAAAACTGAATTTTGGGCCTGCTGATGTTATTATTCCAAGCAACAGGTATCATAATTTTAAGGATTTCATGAAGTTCCCGAATCCAGGTCGAAAGAAGCTGTTCAATGAACCTTTCATTCCAATTCCTCACCGAGATATCCAATCTGGAAAAAGTATCCTTTCTGCAATAAAAAAGAAGGACATCATGTTCTTCTTTCCATATCACCCTTTCGATCATTTTATTGACCTTCTTCGCGAGGCTTCAATCGATCCTTACGTAACTTCAATTCAGATTACCCTTTACAGGCTTGCCAGAAATTCCAGCGTAATAAATGCCCTTTTGAATGCTGTAAGAAACGGAAAGTCCGTAACAACGGTGGTCGAGCTCCAGGCAAGATTTGATGAGGAAGCAAACATTCTATGGGGCAATAAGCTACGTGAGGAAGGAGTTAAGGTAATTTATGGGGTTCCCGGATTAAAAGTTCATTCGAAGCTGTGCCTTATTACTCGTACAAAGAATGACATTACCCAGCGTTATGCAACTGTCGGAACAGGAAACTTTAATGAAGATACGGCCAGGACATATACTGACCTGCTCCTGTTAACCACCGATAAAAAGATCACAAATGAAGTATTTAAGGCATTTAACTTCTTCAGTGTTAACTATAAGAAAGATAATTTCTACCACCTTGTCCTTTCACCATTTTTCCTCAGAAATAAGATTAACCTGCTTATTGAGAATGAAATAAAGAATGCAAAGGCTGGCAAAAAAGCTTACATATATCTTAAGCTTAACAATCTGACTGATAAAGAGATAATAGACAATCTTTATGAAGCCAGCCAGGCAGGTGTAAGAATAAAACTCATCGTCAGAGGGATGTTGTCACTCATCCCGGGAGTGAAAAACCTCAGCGAAAAAATAGATGCGATCGGAATTGTTGACAGGATGCTCGAACACTCAAGATTTTTTATTTTTTGTGACGGAGGAAATGAACAGACATATATCAGCTCTGCAGATCTCATGACCCGGAATCTTGATCACAGGATTGAGGTTACCTGTCCTATTTTCGATAAGAATATTAAGTGTGAAATCAGGAAAGTGTTTGATATACAGTGGGATGACAACGTTAAAGCAAGAATTTTTGATACCACCCAGTCAAATGCTTTTGTAAAACCAGGTAAGAATGCCCCTAATCAGTCTCAGATAGAGGTATATAACTGGCTCAAAAAAGGAAATGAAAAAGTAAAATGATCCATATTAATTTAAGATGGAAAATATAATCCTGTTTGCCGGAACAGTTTTAATTATTCTGTTTTCCTGGTTTTTATCGATCAGATACAAAAGATATCATGGTATTGCCCGATTCTTTGCCTTTGAGAGTGTTTTCATTCTTGTTATGTTAAACTACAAAGTCTGGTATGTCAATCCATTTTCACCTGCCCAGATAATCTCATGGATCCTTTTATGTCTTTCTATTTACGTGGTTGTAACAGGTTTTATTTTACTCAAAAGAAAAGGCAAACCTGACAGCAATTTTGAGAACACATCCCTCCTTGTAAAATCAGGTATTTACGGTTACATCAGGCATCCCCTCTACCTTTCAATATTTCTATTAGGGACAGCAATTGTATTAAAAGACCCTGCTCCTTTCCAGATTTTACTTGGAACCATTAACCTTATTGCTGTATATATAACTGCCCGCATTGAAGAAAAGGAGATGATCTCCAAATTCGGGGATGACTACAGGATTTATTTGAAGGAGACTAAAATGTTTATTCCGTATGTTTTATGAAGGTTTCCCGACATATTTAATAATTTTCTTAACCGTGCCCAAGCCTCCGCTTTGCTGGGCAGGCTTTCACTTAAACAATAACTACCCTTTATACACATTTATTTTTTGCCGTATCCAATTCATTCCTCACTCTTTTGTCAGAACAATGAATTGGCTAACCTATTTAATGAGAAGGAGATCCCTCACTATGTTCGGGATGACTTTTTCATTATGGATTAAATGGAGAGGAAGGAGCGAGGAATCCCCTAATCTTTTTAGCATGATAAAGCATTTTAACCCCAAGTACAATAACAATGAAAATGTTATTCAGCTCCATCAGAGCTCGAGCTATTGGTCGTCATAGAAAAACTCATTATTACCTTGAAGAAATCCAGGTCATAATTTTATCCGAAGTCGGTTTTTCCTTAGGATCAATAACGTTTACAAGTTTACCATTTTCGTCAATAAGGTATTTCTGGAAATTCCACTTTACTTCAGAATCCATAACACCATTCTCCTTTTTGGAGGTTAGCCATTTATATAGTGGTGCCATATCATCCCCTTTCACAGAAATCTTTTGCATCATAGGAAAAGTAACTCCATAATTGTCGGTACAGAATTTTCTGATCTCAGTAGCTGTCCCCGGTTCCTGACTCGCAAAATTATTTGCAGGAAATCCGATAATCACAAGGTTATCACTGTATTTAGTATATAAATCTTCAAGATCTTTATACTGAGGAGTATTCCCACATTTCGAGGCTACGTTAACTATCATAACCTTCTTCCCTTTCAGCGAGCTAAAATCAAAATCACCCCCTTCGAGTGTTTTTACCTTGAAATTATAAAATTCAGATGCCTGCGAGAATGCTGCTCCCGAAAAAAGTATCAGAAAAAATAGTAAGCCCAATTTGTTTTTTTTCATATCTATTAATTTACTTTTGCATCATTAACAATCCGCATGACCATATGTTCAAAAGGACCTGGAAACAGATTAAAATATTCGCAATACTGATCATCATACTTATTTGTCTCCCCCATTCAATACTTCCACACCGTGTAAGCACAACAGAAAAAGATGATCTGGAAAAGTATAAGAAACTGAATGAAATTGAACAGAGATTAATTGAATTTAAGGATAATGACGAAGCGCTGAATTTAAAGATAGATCAGCTCGACGAAATTAATAAAAGCAGGAATAGATACAATGCCGCCCCTGTCAGTCTCGATATTCTTGCGTCGAGGGTCGCCAATAAAATGTGCAAGGAAGCTGCAGACAATGCATACATCGGGCATTGGGATCTGGCCGGAGAGGAACCCTATCTAAGATATGCTTTCGCTGGCGGACATGATCATGTCTCAGAAAACGCATACGGTGAATGGTCATCAGACAATTATTTTATTTCGTCCCAGACTATCGTTTCCATGATGAAATCGGGACATAACAAATTTATGGCTGAAAGATCACCGAATAACGGTCACAAAGAAAATATTATCAATAAAGCTCATAATTTCGTAGGCATTGGTTTTTATCTTTCAGGAAAGCAATTCAGATATTATGAAGAGTTTATTGACAGGTATCTTGAATTTGAAAACATACCGGAAAGTATGAATGCTGGTAGTGCAGGCAGTATCACAATAAGAACAAATGGAAGTTTCCTGTTTTACATGATTGTTTACCGGGAGAAGTTCCCAAATAGGTTAACACCTGCAGAAATCAGCAGAAGAGGAAGTTACGCTGATTTTACCCCTGAAATATATAAAGTGATGCCGGCCTGGGAGCTTGCTAGATACAGAAATGGGAATATCTATGTGATCCCTCTTAGCTTTTCAAAGGAGGGTTTGTACTATATCCAGCTCTATTCAGACAGAAAAGAAATAACCAACGCGACCTCTCTGAATACCAAGGGGAAGAACCCGGAAAGCGGTATCGTAATAAAAGTGAGTAAATAGTGATATTGCTACTTAACGATTTCATTGGTAGAATTCTCAGTCATTAATACCTGGTTTGACATATTCTTAAATTCAAGTTACCAAGCCATTAAGTTATCTACTGTCTTTGATACATCTGACAGGATAACCATAATATTTTAATCCATTGTCACTCAGTCTATACATTTCAGAAGTAAAACCCATAAACATCCTTATCCATGCAGTTTCGCCGGAAGCTTCCGTTGATGTCCAAAAGTATCCATCATGTCCAATCGTCCAGTAACTCCCATTACCAGTTTTACCAGCGGCAGGCAAAACTGAAAATCCGCTGGAATTTGTAGCCACATTAGGACCTAACCATAAACCTGTCCCATCTTCGATAGTTCCCTTTGTCTTCATTTTACCGCCTGCCACCTTTAAACCTCCAAGATAATCCGTAAGGATTGTCCATTCCTGATCAGTTGGTACATGCCAACCTTCAGGACAGATATTCCGACTGTCTTTCACAGCGTTCCAGTTATAATATAAACCATAAACGCTGCTAAAAGATTCCTCAGTAAAATCGAAAGCATACCAGGCATAAGCCGGAAACGACAGAATCAACCACTCAATCCCTATTCCATTCCCATTGGAAATAATGTCACCATTTGAAAAATGTGTTGTTTTTAAGTTTTCCTGCATCCAATTTTGTGATCCTAAAGTGATTGTTTTGTAAACATTACCATCAATGTCTTTTATTTCTGAATTAGCAGTAGTTGTCTCTTCCTTATCTTTCTTACAAGTGGTTGAAAAAGTTAATATTAGAAGTATTATTCCTGTGCAACGGATAAGATGAATTGAATTCATGAGTGGCTGGAAATTATTTTACAATATAGTGTTTTGTCAGAAAAGAGAAATAAAAAAGCTGAGTAAAACAGACACTGCCTGTTTTTGTTTCTATAAGTAATAAAAATTCAAATTATTTCCGGGCATCAATATCCCGACTTATTTCTTCTTCAATGAGCTGAAAAGTTCCGATGAAGCCATTTCATATTTTTCAAGCCTGATGAAAAATTCCTCAGCTTTTATTATGGTGTTTGGCTTGTTTTAAAACTTTCCGACATTCAGTTTGTTTACCATTAAACAAAATTAAATAAATTATTGCTATGAGTAAACATTATGCGAATGCAAATTGGGAAGGTAATCTTGTAAAGGGTAAAGGGAAATACACTCTCAAAACAAGCGGCTATGAAGGTAAATTAAGCTTTTCTTCTCGTTTTGAAGACGACAAGACAGCATCGAGCCCCGAAGAATTGATCGGTGCAGCCCTGGCAAGCTGCTATTCTATGGCACTTGCTCATGCTCTTGACCAATCAGGTAATCCATCTGAAAAAGTTGAAACGTCCGCAGAAGTTTCTCTGGGCAAAACTGCTGATGGATTCGCCATCTCAGAGATTTTGCTAAAAACCAGAGCAAAAGTCAAAACGATTGACAAAAAGAAATTTCTTGAAATCGCCGAAAACACAAAGAAAGGTTGTCCGGTATCAAAAGCGCTTAACGGAACAAACATCAAACTCGAAGCTGAACTGGTTTAAGAAAAAGGTCTTTTAT
Organism: Bacteroidales bacterium; assembly: GCA_003141895.1. Classification (GTDB taxonomy): domain Bacteria; phylum Bacteroidota; class Bacteroidia; order Bacteroidales; family VadinHA17; genus LD21. Next base: position 223,840 of record PLNT01000016.1, read on the forward strand.
GCCTTATCTCCATCCAGTCATCAGGACGTGCGACGAGAAATCATATGGCAATTAAAACGGGTAATTGCTTCTATTTAATTTTTCTGAAAGTCAGGATAGACTTTTCTGTTTCAATATATTCTGAGAACTTACCTGTATTAATAATCATATTTGTCTCGTCCATCATGAAATAATAAGTTCCCCCCTGCATTGAACATGAAAGCGCGTCAATCATGCTTATGCTATCGGAGGATATTGTATATTCATATCCAGTGCTTCCGATTTTAGGGAGACGGTATCCGTTTCTGATTTCATATCCCCTCTGCAACCAGAGTGTCCCGTGAACATTGTCTGAATTAAAAACAACTGTATCTGCAAGTGTATTTACCTCTACCCAGGAACCAATAAGTCCTTTAGGAAGAGTTGCCGGGTCGGGAAAAGTTGATTTATCTTTCTGACATGATGATACAATACCCGTTAACATTACTCCAAGCAACAGCAATTTTCTGATCTCTTTTTTCATGGCAGGCAAGTTTTCCGTTTAATACCAATAAAAGTACAAAATATTTACGAATTGAATAGGTACAATTACTTAAACATCTGTACAATAAGATCAGTGTATGCCTGAAATCAAAATTATCAACAATTATACTCGCTGAATCAGAAGCACAATCCCAGGGAAGTAACGAACATTTTTATTGGAATTTTAACTGTCTTATTATCCATTGCATCAATAAAAATATGGTCATACGACATCAGATTTAATATTTCATTTACATTATGATCGTTAATAGCTTATATAAACCTGAGGATGATTTCCTTATTAGTTACAGCATTCATTTGTATAGTAAAACTTAGTTCATCCCTGGTAATCTGAATGCAGCCATTTCCTCACTGTTTCGCACCACAAGGATATCCCCAACCATTACCGGGTGATTCCATGTTTTCCCTTTTATTGCCTGGAATCTGGCAAGCTCTTTAAAGCGATCAGGGGTTGCTTCAACCAAAGCAAGTTCTCCTTTTTCGGAAAGTATCAATAACACATCCTGATCTGCAAGAAGGATGATCTGTCCTCCGTATCGCCCGCCTCTCCACTTCCGGGTACCTTTCTCCAGATCTATGCACGCTAGACCCGGACCTTCAAAACCATAAACATGACCTTTGTGAATAACGAAGTCGTTAAAATAAGGTTTCAACTGACCCGTTTTCCATCGTTCTTCAGTTGTCATACCGCCAGATCCGTTTTTGACTGTAACATACCTCATCTCTCTTACAGGGGTTGTAACATCTCCAATGTTTACAAGTATATCACTTTTATTGACCTGTGCAGGCTGAACTATAGGGGCACCTCCGGGTACTTTGATCTTCCATAGTTCTTTTCCGCTGTTGGGATCGAAACTTGTTATACTTTCCATATTCATAAATAAGATCTGCCTGACGCTGTCAATTGTCATTAAATGTGGAGAACTGTAACTTTCTCCTCCATCAGGTCCCGACCATCGCATATTACCTGTAACTATATCATATGCAATGAGCTTTCCAGAGATGGCTGCAACTACAACGCTATCAATCACTACCGGCGAACCTGTATATCCCCAGCCTGGAATTTTTACTTTGGTATCTGCTGCTGCATTCCGTGTCCAGATAATATTGCCGTTACGTGCATCAAGCACGTTAAGGATTCCTGTTGCCCCGGAAGTATAAACGCGACCATTACTAAGAGTCGGAGTAGATCGTGGTCCAGCTCCTGCATGTGAATCCCAGAAGCGTGTTTTATCGCTGTGTCTCCAGACAGGTTCACCCGTATTGAGGTTATAGCAGGTTACCATCTCGAACTCACCGCGCTGTTCCTGTGTATAAAGTAATGCTCCATGAATTGCAAATGAAGAGCAAGCTGGGCCTACAGATCTGCGCCACATTTCAACCGGAGGTGATTGCGACCAGTTTGTATTGATTCTAACATTGTGTATTACCCCATCCCGTTGTGGTCCCCTGAAACCTGGCCATTCAGCCTCTTTCGACATTTCTGCGGAATCCAGGGCAACAGTCGAAAGTTTATCATTTGTCATTGTCAGAATTCGGTCTTCGGCTGTTTTTGACCATCTCCAGGCAAAAAACTGATGAGATTGTCCATCCATTCCGTTTGTACGAAGACATGCCCAGAAACCAGCTGCCACCAGGATGGTTGCAATCATAGTTACCCGCCGGAACTTCAGGGAATGATTTCTGGTTACTACCGCCCAGCTTACGAAAGCCAGACACATAACCGGGATTGCATAGAAGGGAAACATCATTCCCATCATTGCTGTTGCAATTGATTTATCATTGATTTGTGTTGTCGCGACAATTGCTGCTGTCATAAGAACAATAGCGAACCACCGCTCAAACTTCAAAGCTCTGCTAAAAAAGGCCCACCAGACAATAATAAGCAAACCTAATATAATACCCCCAAAGATTCCAATTCCTATAGCACCAGGTAAAATAGCAGGCATTCCAAATCTGATAAGCCACTGCATAACAACCATTATTACACCAGGCCAAAGTCTCAGCGATTTCTGTTTAGTTCCTGAAGTATCGTTAGTAGTATTCATTTTAACAGCATTAATTTTCCAGAGTCCTAAAAGTAATAATTTAAACCAATACCTGGATGCTGATACATTTCAAATCAGAAGATTTAATACAGAATGTATAATGAAATATCCGACCCCGCGAGAAAGCGTTCTAAGAGCGGGAACTCATTCGTACCTGAGTGATTTTACCGGATTACGGTTTGCAACACTCAAGGTCTGAGAGCTGACTGTTAATAATGCAACCAACGCGGCAATAGCCGGACCCACAAAAAACGCCCACAATGGTAATGGAGAATGAAAATAAAACCGTCCGAGAAAGCTTTTCCCAAATAAAAATGCTATAGGTAGTGCTATCACAAATGAGATGGTCAGCCATTTTGTATAGCTGGCAAGCAACAGGCACATAACTGATAAAGTAGTAGCTCCATTGGCTTTTCTGATTCCAATTTCTTTGGTACGGTTTTCGGAAGTAAAGGAAGCAAGTCCGAATAACCCCATGCAGGCCAGCAATAGTGCAATAATGAAAGCCAGACCTACCAGTCTCGAAGGCAGGCTCAGGTTTGAATAAGGTATCAGGTCACGGAATAAGCTCGCCTGAAAAGGTGCTTCCGTCTCGTAATGTTTGAATATTGTCCTGATCTGACTGGTAACATCCGGGAATAAGCCTGATGAATATTTAATGAGTATTGTTGGGCATTCACCGGAGTTAATACTGATAACGGTTGGAACGATGGGTCCGGCCAGGTCAATTGCATGAAAGTCCTTGAATACTCCTATTATTGTGCCTTTGCGGCCTTCAATGGTAATTGATGAACCAACAGGATTTTTGTTTTTCATCACCACGGCAGCCACATCATTGATCATATATGCCGTTGAATCAGTAGAAAACAAAGGATTAAAGAATCTTCCTTCAGCCATTTTAACTTTCACGGTTTTATTATAATCAAAATCAGAATTTACACACCAGAAATGTAGTTTTTCCGTAGCATCTTTCCCCTCCCAGGCTACTTCACTAGAAACCCTTGTTCCGCGAGTCGGAATACAGTTGGTAAAACTGACAGCATCGATACCAGGAATAGTAAGTAATTCAGTCTTAAAACTTTCAGCATGACGCTGAATGTTTATTGAGTTGTTCAGAATGATTAGGTCTTTATCCACACCTGCATCAAAATTGCGCATGTAACTATCCTGGGTCTTGATAATCATCATGCAAATGATCAGTACGATAGGTATGGCAAATTGAAAAATGATAAGGCTTTGTCTGAAAATACTGTAACTATAGCCGGTGATCATTTTCCCATTCAGAGTATCAATGGGATTTGATGATGCCAGATATAAAGCAGGAAATAAGCCTGAAATAAACCCGGTAAGTGCGGTGACCGCTAAAAGAAATACAAGCATTTTAAAGTCCAGCAGCTGCAAATGAATGTTATAGTTAAACATTGAATTGAAACCAGCCAGAAGCACCCTTACAAGAATCAGAGAGCTTACAAGGCTTATAAGAGTAATTATGAAAGTCTCACCGAGGAACTGAATAGCAATTGTCGATTTGGCAGATCCTGCTACCTTTTTTATCCCTGCCTCCCGGTACCTCCTGAAATTTAAAGCGATAGTGAGGTTGATAAAATTGAAACATGCAATTAAAAGAATAGCAAACCCGATTGTACCGATAATCACAATATTCTGCATTTCTTTCCAAATCCTTTTTCCTCCAGCGTACCCATATAATATTTGTTCTTTAAGGGGAAATAAGAAAAGTTCCTGGTTTAAAGTTGTTTCCTGATTTTTGATAAGGTTTTTGATCTTGTTCTCTACGAACCTGTTGTCGACACTGTTTTTCAGCAAAATCCAGGTTGCGTTGGCTGTAGAACCGGTTTCGAGAGCCCAGTTATTATCAGCCAGAAATCTTGAGAAAGGAATTACATAATCAAACTGCATTTTCGATTGTCGTGGAACTTCCTTAAACACTCCTGCGATTTTAAATGGACGCTGTTTGCTTCCATCCTTCAGGATCAGAGTTTTACCCACACAATCAGCACCTTCAAAAAATTTCCTTGCCATGTGTTCTGAAATGACGATTGAGTTTATGTCTGTCAGCACATTCAGGCTGCCTGCATTGACAAGCGGGAAAGTAAAAACGTCGAAGAAATTCTTATCGGCGAATAATCCTTTCTCTGAAAATATTTTATCCCCACTGATAAAAGAATAATCTCTTTCAGCGACCCTGGTCATGTCTTCAATTTCAGGGGCATTTTTTTTGAGAACATCAGTTAGCGAAGCCGAAAGATATTCCTTCGGAAAACGATCGCCATTGAAATAGGTCACATAAGCATCAACAGAATACAAACGGTCGTAGTTTTTATGAAACTTGTCGTAACTAAAAACATTCCGGATATATAACATTGTAATTATTGCACATGTAAGTCCGAAGGTCAGACATACAAAATTAAGCACGCTATAGGTTTTTTTGCGCCACAGATAACGCAATGCGATTTTGAAAAAACTTTTAATCATAAGGATATAATTTAAATCATTTTACAAATTGACTAAATGATAAATACATCCTCAAATCTGATATACCAACTTGTTATTTTGGCAGATGATATTATATGAATTATCTATGAATTGATATTTGGAACTGATGAGATTTATTATTTCAAAAGGAGTCTCTATTTGAATTTAAAGGGGCCGCAAAGAACCTACTTTTTAGCTGCTTTCGCAATTCGCTTAATTTCTTTTGCGATATTTTCAGGGGAGAGAATAAAATCAATGCATCCGCTCGAGATGGCGCTTTCAGGCATATCTGGTTGCGAAGCTGTATCCGGACGCTGTGCAATTGTAATACCACCTGCATCTTTTATACCACATAAAGCTGCAGCTCCATCTCCGTCATAGCCAGACACAATAACGGCAATAAGTTTACCATCCCAATGCTGGGTCATTGACCGGAGGAAAACCGTAATAACATCAGGCCATCCTCTGGGCTTCGATATAGGTTTTAACCTGAACTCATTATTAAGGACATGCAAGTCACGATTTTCAGGTATGATAAACACATGGTTTGGTTGGATATCAAGTTTTTCAGTGATCAGTTCAACCGGCATTTTTGTATGATGAGGAAGAATCTCATGGAGCATTGTGGCAACTGTCCTCACATGATTGACAATTACTATAGCTACGCCCATATCTTCTGGTAGATTCTCCAGAAGCCTTGTATAGGCATTGAGTGCACCGGCGGAACCGCCAACACAAATTATTGGAAAATCTTTAGAACCGCTTTTTATTGTCATCAATATTTAATTTGAGGTTTGGCAGACAATTCATTTAACTTATATATCTGCTAATTTAATATATTCTGAATCCAATTTCAATTATTTACTGGCAATCTGACAAAAATATCGAATATACCATTTGAATCAGTCTACCGATTTTATCCTTCCAGATTCAAACTCCTCGCAGCCAGCTGCAAAAAATCTTCGATCCCCATAGGAATTTTACTTTTTATGCTCGCTAACCCCGCCGCAAGCTGCGGGGAACTAAGCCGGCTAAACGTAAATACCATAGCCGTCAACTTTAGCACAAAACAGGATGTAAAGTATTGAAGTTAAGCCTGATACATTTCCCCTCCTTTTGAAGCTACCCTCTATACACTTTTATTTTTTGTTGTATCCAATTCATTCCCTGCCCTTTATCAGAACAATGAAATGGCTAACCAATTTAATTAGAAGGAGATCCCTCCTAACCTCATTCTCAAAAAAAACGTGTCATCCCGAACGAAGTGAGGATCCCCTGTCTTTTCTCAAAATTAAAAATGAGTGCTTCCTAAATCAAAGCTAAAGATATTCAACTCTTTCAGTGCTAGTGAAATAAAAAGAAAGCTTAGGTTGATGGCTATGGTGTAAATACCTGGTTTGTGTCACTTTTTATTTCAATAAGTATTCGAACGGTAATAGATCACCTATTCGCCGGTTGGACATATCCCCCGTAAAATCCACACCAAATGGATCATAAAACCCAAATTTTTCAAAATAAACAGAATCCTTTTTAATGTTTATTGTACTGCTCAAACTTCTATATTTTACCAGTAGGTCCCCTTTATATTTAATATAACCGGAAATGCGGTCCTTTTTAAATACAATTGATTTAGAATTATTATTTGAATAGATTAGAAATATTTCAGGTAAAGTCAGTTATATCTTCTCTGCTATTATAGTAAAAGCCTTCCCTGCATCAATAATCTCCTTTAGTTTAAAATCCGTCAACTTTAAAAACAGCTGAATTTCATCTTTTGTAAAAGCTCTCAAAGTAGTCAGGTCTTCAAATTCAGAAACATTACCATCATCCTCAATAATGTATTTTGCATACCAGTCATAAGTCCAGCCGGTTTTGAGGTTCTTTTTCAATTTGCTTATTCTTCTGATCTTCTTATTGTTGTGCTCGATGTTTTGCTCAAAATCATTAAAGTTGTCGAATATCCCGTTTGCTTCAAAAAGATCAAATACCAACAAACCATTATCTTTTAAAGAATTATGAACACCTGATAATGTAATAATAATATCCAGATTCTCTGTTAAGTAAGCAATAGAACGGCCAGTTATGAGGACAGAATCAAATTGCTGATCAAATGATAAACTACGCATATCACATTGGATAAATGAATCCGAGTTGATTTCGGAGCGGGCAATGTCCAGCATTTCACGTGACAAATCTAATCCAAGATAGTCATATCCGTTTTTTAGAAACCTGCGGGCAAGCATTCCTGAGCCACACCCAACTTCCAGTATTTTTTTACAATTATTCTTTTTTAAAATTGAATCATAAAAGGAGAATTCTTTATCGTAATCAAAAACATGCTGATACATCTCATGATAAACACTCGCTAATGTTGTATACAATTGTGTCATTTTAGTTGTTATTAGAACCTGTATTATCTAACTTCATATTCAGCCTTTCCGGTTACCGGGATGCCGGTAACAGTAATACCTTCTGCATTAAGCCTTACAAATGATGAATTATCTCCATTGTAATAATTAAGAATTGTCTTTTTATTACCCTCAAGAATAATATCAGGTTGCCAGAGAAGAGTCGATCTGAGATCAGGCTCAAACGCTGAATCTGAATCGGACAAATGTTGGGGAGAGTAAAAAATCCGAGAAGCACTATAGCCCAAAACCTTCTTATTTACAGAGTATTTCACAGGAACATAATCCAGGCCTCCTGCCTTGGTAATCAGGTTGATAACTCCACCACTTCCTCTCATCCCAAAAATGTTTGTCTTGGCAGTTTGTTTAAGTACATCTATTCTGTCAATCTCAAAGATTGGCATTGAGATCAAATCCTCAAAACGTGCCTCGTTACCATCAATCAGGACAAGAGGATTTCCATTTTCGTTTATGGAACCCAATCCACGAATTATAACTCTGCAATCCGGACAGTTACCTGTAACCACAACACCAGCTATATGACTCCTCAGGATTTCAACCACGGAAAGGTAACTTTCCAACTGCGGTGTGACTATTACCACTGCATCAGGTTGATCATATTTTTGGCGACTACTTTCGATTTTAACAGTCTGAAGATCTTTGTGTCGTTCAGCAATTATATTTACTTCCCCAAGACTTATCGTGTCAGAAAGTTTGTATTTCTTTTTTATAGATTCATTAATCTCATAATAGTTTTTCAGAATGCTCCATTTATTTTCAACTAAGATTGAAACCGGAGACAGACTATCAGACACCTTTGGCGGTATGTAAAATACTGAGTCTAAATGCAACTCTCCCTGCAGGCGATCTTTTTTACCAATTCCGGTTACAATTAATCTTGCCTCTCCTGTAATGTCAATTCCTGAAAGGCTGAATCGCCCAGAAGAATCTACCGGAACTGTTGTTAAAAATGAACTTTTAATCCCGAAAATTCCGATACTGACCCTGGAGCCTTCAATGGCTTTGTTCGCAGAGTATCTCCTTAATCTCCCGGATACTGTAAACCCATTCTCAGGAGGAAAATAAGTTTTATCGTACTTCCAGGCAAAGTCTCGCCAGCCCTGGGTACGAAGAAGGAGATCCAAATCTCTGAATCTGTCAGGATTTGACGGATCAAAATAATACGATGGGTCCTCAACAATTCCACGAACATCTGATTCAAGCAGAAACCAGGATGATATAGTCCTGGGGAATGGAGAAGTGTTATCCATAAGGCTTTTATTAACCACAGCTAATGATACATTTCCCTTTCTTTCAACAGTTGAATCCCCTGAAAGAGATATTTTTAATAAAACAGGTTCTCTCTTGCTGTAAAGGCGCTTATCAGTTTCAATTATAATTTTTGCAGGAGCATCTCGTTGGATGTAAACAAGTCTTTCAGAGAGAGGAAGATCTTCCAAAGTAGTAAGGGTTAACATTAAAATTCCATCGGGAAGGTCATCGGTTTGGATAACAAAATTTGTAACAGGAGAACTAACCTTATAACGCATCGTCTTAATAACTTCCTTTTGTCTCGAAAAAGTGAGTAACAAGTCATGTTCTGAAACAAGTAACAGGGTTTTAGGATTTGTCTTAGTGGTAATTAGTAACTCATTATTCTGATTTATTGAAACGCTTAATGTTACACCAGCTGAGAAACTCTTTGGTAATTCAGTCCTGATATCCGCACTATCGGCACCTTTTAATATTGAATAATAGCTTAAGCCGGGGATTGGTCGGAGGAAGAATGTACCCATCCCACTGTGAGTGGATCTGAATGTGGTAATAAGATCCCCGGATGAGGAATAGATCTTGCCGGTAATATCACACCCTTTACCGAGACTGTTTACAGCCTTAAATGCAACGATTGAAGATACATTGTCAACCAGGGAACCTCCTTCGGGAAAGAAGTTTATGAGGATATTATTCTCAACATATTTTATTGTATCCGGGGTTCCGTTTTGTTTATCGTTTGAATTTATTACATTAATTGTTTTATTGAAAAATAATTGTTCACTGAAATTTCTCATATAGTCGGTATAAGCCCGTAATTTGTATCTCCCTGATTTGATACTATCCGCCAACCTGAAATCACCGCTGCCTAAACCCCTGTCAATTCTTATTAACCCGGAAGAGATGATTTTTAAAGAAGGCGAGATAAGTTCGACATGCAGATTGCTGCTATGATCCGTAAGTATATGAGAAAAAGCATCAATCAAATATGCTTTGAACCAGATATCATCACCTGCAGAGTAATTGTAACGGTCTATATGAAGATACACTTTCTCAATGACCTTAAGAGAGTCATAATCAGATGGATATTTAAAATGCGCAGTTCTTCCTATAGTCAGCTGAGTGAATAATAAACTCAACGCTATAACAAAAAGTTTGAATGTTTTCATAACCGGATCAGGTTGGTAGTAATTGTCAATCTTTTAATAAACAATTATTGTGCCAGAAAAATCAGCGTGGATCACATAGCAGATTCAAATCTCAAATTGTCGGAGAACTGATTGTTAAAAACCTAAACTTTCACCGACAATAATTACTTTAATTCTATCCTTAAAGGTAGACATATTGGTAATAACAAGCTGACTACAGGCGCTCTGAGCCTTGTTTAAAAGCTCTTCAAAAGAAGATATTTCGTTTTTACTAAATCGCAGCACAATAAGTGATGCTGCTTTGGTTTTTGCACGAAGTATTGCCAGATCCAAATTCTGTTCGACCTTATTTATTCCAGCTATTACTATTACATTTTTAGGCCCATAAATAAGGGCAGCCACCCTGTTGCCTATACCGTCAATGTTCATGAGTTCTCCTGAAGCAGAAATGGCATTAGCGCTCATAAAGAAGTAATCACAATTTAATGCCTGATGTTCAATTATATCCATTTTACGACTCAATACTCAAAGATTAAACTGCCTCTCCAGAGTTAATGATTCCTCCTTTGATAATTCCACGAAAAAATCATACACTTCCTTCTTTTGAGAAACTTCCAGGTTATCAATTCTCAATTTCATAACCTTTAACCCTGGTCGGATAATTACTACTTCAGATTTTCGTAAATAAATTCCTCTTATATCATTAAGTCTAATCTCTTTTCTGCGTATCCATCCATGCCAGTTTATCAGAATTGAATTACCTTTAATTCTAAGGGATATTTTATCAATTTCCGACCTGCCCGATAAAAAGAAAATGCCTGCGCCAATGGCAAGAATTGGATAAGAAATGTTAAAAATACCCAGCCGGTCCAGATGACTTAAAAACCATAAAAATCCGTTGACTATAAGTAGTATGCTTAAGATGATCCATATTGTTTTAACGGGCAAAATATTTAATTCAACATCTTTCATTTTAATTATCTTGATGATATTATTTCAGAAGTCTTCTACCTATATTCTCAAACTTTTGTTTTAATTTTTTAAAGCTTCCTTTTAGGAATGAAGAAATCTTCCTTTGTCAATCCGCAATCCTTTGCAATATTGATCGACCAGGCAATCTCTCCGATTCCATCCCCATGCTGATTTGTTCCAAACGTAAAATGGGCTCCGGCAGCCTTAGCCATTTTAATAAATCTTGCATTTGGAACCTTAAACCGGGAATTGATTTCTATTGCCACATGATTTTTTACTGCTGCATCAATGAGGCTTTTCATCCGGGCATCTGTCCATAATTCGTCATACCTTGCAATAAGTGCATCGGGAAGAAATGTTGGATTAGCCCATATTGTAATTGGTTCTGATAATACCTTCAGGTTATGAGCAACATAGATGTCCATGAATTCCTGGGGTTCACCCAGCGGCATTCCCGGAACCCAGATATAAATCATTTCTCCCTTCCTGTTTGGAAAGATTAACGCGTCAGCAAGTATGAAATCAATCTTGTTTAAATTCTCCGGTGAAAATATACTATTCCAGTCACGACGACTGACCTGTAATCCCAGGTATAGTGAATACTTCTTTGCAAGGGCAATGCGGTTAGCCAGCAGGCTGTCATTTCTTCTGACATTATCACTGCCGAATTCTTCAGCTATACCGAATGTGACCCCCATCTTTTTCGAAAGTTTAGATGCTTTTTGGTAAGCACTGTCGGCTGTGATTCCAAGAGATTGGGAAGCGTAGTTTAAATGAACGTGCAGATCCATCTTTGGAAGATCTGTCTTTGGAAGATCTGTCTTAAAACCGTTAATCAATAGAACGGCTAAAATCAAAACTGATGATCTTAGGAAACTTTTCATAAATGACAGTTTTAAATAATCAGAAAGTTGATTTTGAATACAACACAGTCGCGTTAGTTGCATAAGAACAACATAGTCAAAGTGTTCAACTACACCACTATACGCTACTTTTACCCTGACTCTCAACGATCACAAATCATAATAAAATTAATCAATTTTGTTTGAATTGAAAAATAACATTTTCACCGAATCACCTAATGCCCTCCTTTATCATTAGGTCAGAGAGTTAGGGCACCGTATGAATAAGGGAATGAATTCAGTAAAATGCAGTTGTTTTGTCGATAATAAACTAAAAATATCAAAATTGATAGGATATATTATGAAATCAGAAAATTTATAATACTTTTGCGCTTCGAGTTTCGGGGTGTAGCGCAGCCCG
>PLNT01000019.1 GCA_003141895.1 Bacteroidales bacterium
AGGTTTTTCTAGGACGAGACAAGGTTTTTCTAGGACGAGACATATTGACCACCCTTAGCCGGTAGAAACTGACCACCCTTGGCCGGAGCAAATTGACCATTTTAGTCCGGCGTTAAGTGCTTGTTTTTAAATCTATTACTATTGTATCAATTTAACTGGACAAATGGGGTCTAGCTGTCCTGCTTCTGCAGGCAATGCGATATACGGTATTTGTGTGGTGGAGTATGTAAAATATGGGAAAATCAGGATTGCTCAGATTTATATATTAGGGCAAAATATTTATTAAATGACGCTTTAAAAATATGTAATGTTTCATCGGAAGAATTTTAAAATTTATCCGTTTCCCTGAAAATCCCAATTTATCCTTCCTGAGTTCTGAGGTTTAGTGCGGTAGTAGATTCCATTTTCTGATTAAATATGCTATAGGGCTATTTATCTTTTATACTTTTTTTACATAACTTTTTAGATACAGATACTCGAGAAAGTATTTTAGTTTTATGATGATTTGAGAAAATTGATTAACGGGTTCTGCGATTTCTTTTGAATCAAAATGGGGGAAATGATTTTTTAAACCCAATCTTAATTATACTCTTGTTTCTTTATTAAATAATTGTACATTTGATAATCGTCGACAGGAAGTGAATATTTCTTTAAATTATCCCCGGGATATTTTCATTTTCCAAAACCACGAAAAATATTAAAGTCATTTACTCTGTATGTTTGAAAAACGGGTACTGAATTTTTATTCAGTAATTATCGGAGCATTATTTATTATTTCAGGAATAGGTAAAGTAATTGATACTGCAGGATTTAGCAACTTGATTTATCAATATGGCCTCGGGCCTTTAATGATATTGTCTCCAATAATTGTTTTATTCGAATTATTGTTAGGCCTGTACTTAATACTGTTAATAAATCCCAAGAGGAATTCTCTTATTTCTTTTATCCTGCTTATAATATTTACAATTTTATTTGCTTACGCTCATTTTAAGTATAATATTAATGATTGTGGTTGTTTCGGTTCTATCAGGCAGGCAAATTTTCGACCCATTTTCTCTTTTATCCGGAATTTTATTTTAATTATTATGTCATTTATTTTATGGATTAAATATCCAAAGGAGAAGAATGAAACAGCTAAATGGAAAAAGAATCTCATTATTACAGTCATGTGTTTATCAATCTTCATATCTGGCTTTACCTTTAAAACGCCTTTTACATTTATGAAAGGCGCAGGTAATAATAAATTTCTGAACCAAAATATTAAAAACACAGAATTATCGCATTATATAAAAACATCACCGGATAGTACTTATTTAATATTTTGTTTTTCATATTCTTGTCCCCACTGCTGGAACTCAATTGAAAATCTGCGTCAATATCGAAAAACAAAAAGTGTTGATAGTGTTGTGGTTTTTGCTATTGGGGACCCTAAAAACAAACTTATTTTTGACCAATATTTTCAACCCGATTTTCTTATAAACGAATTACCTCTTCCGGAGATGGATAAGTTGACTGATGCCTATCCAACTGCTTTTTATGTGAGACACGATTCAGTAAAAGTCATTATAAAATCAGAACTGCCATCACCGTATATATTTAAGAAAATGTACAACTTACCTGATTCAATATAAGATTCACACCTAAAATTCATAATGATGAAAACAAAATTATTTAAATTGTTACTTCCGGCGGGAATGGGACTGGCTCTATTAACTATTACTGTTTTTGGGTTATTATCCTCCACTTTTACAGGATGCACAAAGGAAGATGTTTGTAAGACAGCTCAGGACGATGCAGCAGCTAAATGTAATACCACTTCCGGGGGAATAAAAGTATATGGGGTTACGGTACCTGATAATTGTTCATGTCCTGCAAATACAACTTTCGCAACTCATGATGTTACTTACAAGGTTTATGAGTGTATTTGCAAGTAGTTGAATATGCAAAATCTATTGACCCTGCCCTGAGTGTCTCCCCATTTTCTCCAAAACCTGGCTCAAACCTGGCGCATAAAAAAAGACACCTACATTTTGAGATTGTAAGTGTCTGATTTTCATTGTGGGCCCAGCTGGGCTCGAACCAGCGACCCCCTGATTATGAGTCAGGTGCTGCTAACCAGCTGAGCTATGGGCCCAGTATTCAGATTGACCTGAATAAAAACGGACTGCAATATTAGTTATTTGATTGTGATTTTGCAAGCGGCTGTATTTTAAATATTAGAAATATACCTCAGAGAATATATTTTCAACAAGTATGTCCTTGTCTCTTAAAATATGAAAGACCTCATAAATCATATTGTTGTTACCGCATACATGAAATAACATGTCCGGGTCCACAGGGTAATGCGGTAAAAACTTTGTGATCCTTCCTTTATGCCGTCCGTTACTCTCCTTTGAAGTACACAAAAAATACCGGCGGGAATCATATTCATTCCTTTCGTATGCCTCATTTTAGTTGATCCCGTTTCTATTGGTTTTTCCCTGATAGATCGATAGATTTTTATTTTAGGATATAGCCTGGAAGTGATCAAAGCTGACAGAAATTCAATATGAGCAGGTTTTTGTCAAACCGTCACTATTCTTTCCATCCGCCCCCCAGGCTCCTGTATAAATCGACTACTGACTGTAGTTGCTGCAGCTTGTCATTGATACTGTTAAGTTGTGCAGAAAGAAGACTCACTTCAGAAGTTAATACATCAAGATAGTTGGTTGTGGAAGTGTATTTCAACAATTCCATGGTATAGCTGACTGATTTTTCGAGGTAATCCAGTTGACTTGTCCGCAATTTTATCTTTTCTGTTGCAGCCCGATATCCGTACAATGCGTCAGACACCTCCTCTCCGGATCTTAATATAACCTGTTTATATGCTGCCACGTTTTCTTCCTGATCAGCCTGGGCTATCTTCAGCCTCTCCCTGTTGATCCCCTGGTTAAAAACAGGCTGAACCAGGCTTCCTAACAGGCTCCAGAAAACAGAAGCAGGATCAAACAATTTAGATATGTCACTGGTAACCAGTCCTCCTGAAGCCTGAAGAGTGAGTGAGGGGTAAAAATATTTTCGGGCAGCATTGGTCATTTCATATCCATACCTTAGCTGATATTCTGCTTCCTGCACGTCGGGGCGATTAGCAACCAGCTGTGCAGGTACACCGGTTTTGAGATCTGCAGAAATTCCCTGTTCCGAAAGAGTGCCCCTTGCAATCGTACCAGGGTTCCTTCCAATCAGAACGCTCAGTGTGTTTTCTGTTTCAAAAATACTTTGTTTGATATCCGGAATAATGATTTTGGCAGAATAGAGGTTAGCCTGGCTCTGCACCAGGTCAGCACCTGTAACCAGATCATTCTCTTTCATCAGCTTAATGGTCTCCACATCAGAACTTCTGAATTCAACGGTTTTTTCCGTAACCTGAAGTTGGGCATCAAATGCAAGCAAAGCATAGTAACTGTCAGCAACATCTGCTATTAACTGTGTCTGGACAGCCCTTTTATATGCCTCACTCTTTAAAAACAGATCAAAACTGGCACGTTTCGTACTGCGCAGCTTACCCCAGATATCTGCTTCCCAGGATGAGCTTCCCCAGAGCTCGTACCCTTCCGGTACTCCAAGTACACTGTTGTTTTGTCTGGTAGCACTTGCATTGACATTTAGTGTAGGGAATAAAGCAGATTTGCTTTGCCGGAGTGCCGCTTCAGCTTTCTTCATGCGAGCAACGGCAATCTGAAGATCGAGGTTGTTATGGATGGCCTCATCAATCAGGGAAACCAATATTTTGTCGGGGAACAAGTTCCTCCATAATATATTGGCAATATTTGAGGTGTCCTTTGACATTGAGTCTCTGTAAAGAGTTTCCTGCGATTTAATCTCAGGTTCCTTAAAAGGCTGAGTAATTTTGCAGGAATTAACTGCCAGAATAAGGATAAGGGCAAACAGGATTGAGATCGTAAATTTGAATTTGTCTTGTAACATAGCACTCAATTTTACACTGTAATTAAGTCTTTTTTGGCATTTTCTTCAGGACTATCTTTGCTCTTAATTTTTTCCTGAAGGGTCTGGAAAATGATAAACAGTACAGGAATTACCAGGACGCCGAATAACGTGCCAAAGAGCATGCCTCCCACTGCAGATGTCCCTATAGATCTGTTGCCGTTTGCTCCTGCTCCTGTAGCCATCATCAGGGGCATTACGCCGAAAATAAATGCCAGGGATGTCATTATTATGGGCCTGAATCGGGCTTTTGCACCTTCAGCTGCTGCTTTAATAACTGACATCCCCTGTTCCCTTCGGGATGATGCAAATTCAACTATCAGTATTGCGTTTTTGGAAAGCAATCCTATCAGCATTATCAGGGAGATCTGAGTATAGATATTATTGTCAATTCCAAAGATTCTGGCAAATACAAATGTTCCTGTAAGGCCAACCGGCAGGGATAGCAATACTGCGAATGGGAGCAGGTAGCTTTCGTACAATGCGCTGAGCAGAAAATAAACGAAAAGAATGCTCAGGATAAACACATATATCGCCTGGGAACCGCTGTTCTGTTCCTCGCGGGTTACTCCCGAAAACTCGAAACCATAGCCAGGCGGCAGAGTCTTTGAAGCAACATCTTTTATTGCCATTATCGCTTCACCGGAACCGTATCCTTTATTCGGAGATCCTATTACGGAGATAGATGTGAACATATTGAACCTTGAGATCCTTTCCGGTCCGAAGGTCTTGGTAAGTTTAATGAATTCAGTTATAGGAGCCATTTCATTATTCACTGTCCTTACAAATACGTTATTCAAGGCCTCCTCATTGGCCCGGTAACCTGGTTCTGCCTGGACCATTATCCTGTATTGCTTGCCAAACTGGTTGAAATTGGAAACATAAATTCCACCGAAATTGGCCTGCATGGTGTTCATTATTGTGCTTACATTCAGTCCGGCCTGTTTAACCTTGGGAACATTTACGGTAAGCAGGTACTGAGGGAAATTAGGGTTAAAAGATGTTGTGGCGATCTGAATTTCCGGCCGTTTATTTAGTTCAGCCAGAAACTTCTGACCGACCTTGTAAAACTCCTGAATGGTGTGTCCTCCCTTATCCTGTAATTCAAATGAAAATCCGCCGCTAATGCCGAACCCCGATATTGTAGGCAATGAAAAAGGCATTATCGTGGCATCCCTTATCATAGATGTTTTTTTCATGAATGTCAGGATGATGTCCTTATTGCTAATCCCCTTCCGTTCCACCCAGTTTTTGAGTTCAAGGATTACCATTGAATACGAGCTTCCGCTGCCGGCTATCATATTCTGGCCTACCATCCGCATCACATTATTTACTCCGGGAATTGTCCTTGCAATACTGTCAATTCTGTTTGTTACCACCATGGTTCGTTCCATCGACGAAGCCGGGGGCAGGCTGATACTGACAAAAACTGTTCCCATATCCTCCTCGGGGACAAAGCTCGAAGAAGTGGTTTTCATCAATATGAACAGTCCGATTCCGAAAAGGGCAACAGCACTGATTACAATCCATTTTTTCCCGGAAAGGAAAGAGACGGTACTTGTATATTTTTCCCTTGCAGTATTAAATCCTGCATTGAAAAGCTCGTAAAATCGATGCGACTTTTCAGGTTTATTGGTCTTTTTGTTATGAGGTTTCAGGAATAATGCAGCCAGAGCAGGACTGAGTGTAAGAGCATTGACAGCGGAAATAAGAATTGCAATTGCAATTGTAATTCCGAATTGTTTATAAAATACCCCCGAAGATCCTCCCAGAAATGTTACCGGAATAAATACTGAAGCCATGACAAGTGTAATCGAAATGATTGCAACAGATATTTCATTCATTGCATCTATCGATGCTTTCCTGGCAGAAGTATACCCCTGGTCAAGTTTGGCATGTACAACTTCCACCACCACTATTGCATCATCAACAACTATTCCTATTGCAAGCAACATGGCGAACAGCGTAAGGAGGTTAATGCTGAAATTGAACAGGTAGAGGAAGAAGAAGGTTCCGATAATTGCTACCGGTACCGAAATAGCCGGGATAAGGGTGGCACGGAAATTCTGCAGGAAAAGAAAAACGACAATGAAGACAAGAATGAATGCTTCAAGAAGGGTTCTGATGATCTTTTCTATGGAAGCATCAAGAAACTTGTTGGCATTGACAAGATTGGTATAATGAACACTTTTGGGGAACTCCTTCGATGCCTCATCCAACACCTTCAATGATTCCTTTATGACATCCCTCGCATTTGATCCTGCGGTCTGGTTTATAGCAATATTGGTTGTAGGCTTTCCGTTTGCGAACATGTCGCTGTTGTACGATTGTGCTCCAAGCTCAACTTTTGCAACATCTTTAAGCCTCAGAATTTGGCCATTCTTTTCCGTTCTGACGATAATATCTTCGAACTCCTTAACTGTGTCTCGTCCTAGAAAAACCT